>NZ_JACCHQ010000010.1 GCF_016031655.1 Bradyrhizobium glycinis | reverse complement strand
CAGCTGGCGCGCCTGCCGCCGCCAGGTGAACACTTGTTGGGGTGTCAGCCCGTGTCGGCGGGCAACGTCGGAAACGACCGCGCCTGGGACCAGCGTCTCCTCGACAATCCGGACCTTGTCGTCCTTGGAGAACCAACGGCGTCGTCCGGTCTCTGTGATCACCTCCAACCGGCCCGTTGCCACATCCGACTTAAGCGTATGGTCAAGCATAGACACGAGCCGATCCCTTCAAAGAGATCGTGAACCTCGCTTATCCTTCACGCCACGAGAAGGTGGGATCAAAACGACGCTTACTTTCATGCGATCTGCACTGACGCTTTTGATTTTGTCGGTCACAACCTAGGCAGTAATAGATCTAATCGCACGTCAAGCACGCGCTCACGATCAACAGATCATTGTCAGAGACTTACAGGCGGCGGACGCCCGGAATTGACCCATAGCTGACCTCAACGCGCAGCCGAGCGATGTCTGCAAGTGACCCGAAGCGGACCTCAGTCTCCTTCGATCCAAATTCCTGCTTCGCTCAGGGCGTTGAGAATGCGCTCTATGTCTTTGGGATCAAGCACTGCACCCTCACAAAGCTTATTCAGCTCATCGAAAGTAATCCTACCGTCAAGTTTACCCATCTCGATGGCTCGTCTAATGATTTCCGGCAGGTTCATGTTCTCTCCGTTTCAGCAGCCCCTACTGTGGGGGAGAGAGTCGGATTCTCATCCCTCGCGATGGTTTGTGCCCGCCGGATTTGGGAGTAGCCCGGACCTGAATGCCGGATTGCCTAGAGCCGACGCTTGCCCCAAAGCGTACAGGCCGGGTAGTCGCTATAATTTGAACTCTATTCTTCATGCGGGCGAAAGCGTGCTTAGCTATTGTGGTTAGGCAAATAGGGCGCATCATCCCATGCCGAAGTGGCTTGTTGTACTTGTCGCTCTCCTCGTGGCTACGGCCTATATCCCTCAGGTCCGCCACGCGGTGATCAACTGGCTTAAGACGCACCCTGCGCACATTGGACCAGCTCTGACCATCGCCGGAATAGTGGCAGTTGTGTATTTGTTCATCGATCCTACCACCGTCCTATTCTTGGCGGTTGTCGCAGTCGTCTCCGGTCTCGCTGCATTTTTTGACCCAAGAACCTATTCGAGCTGATGAGACCCTCGTACGAACGGCAGCTCGCGGCCTTTGAAGCTGCGTATGGCGAATTGCTTCTCTCGGCTTTGCAAGAGTGCGCCAAGGGAGAATGGGGTCTCTTCGGCTCATATGAACGGGTCGGCTTGCGCAACTCGGCAAGGGAGGAGCTGCTTGAATTGGGCTCAAGAATCGAACGCCTGCGCGACAAGTGCGGTATGGAGCCCTTCGCGCTTCATGCACGGTTCCTGCAGATGGGCACTCGCCTTTCAAACACTCCGGGTGAGCCGAAATTGGCTCAGAGGTGGTTGGACGAGCTGACGTAAGCATTCTCCCGGCTACAATCCTGTGTAGGCTGTCGGATGCAGAGCAGAAGCGGATCACGATGATCCAAGCGGCCGATTTTGACCCAGAGCTGACTTGCGCGAGCTTTTCAGAGGGGCGCTCTCGCCTTCATCAAAACGAACATGTGAGAACCGGCGGCGATCAACGAGAAAATTACTATTCCCAATTCAGCACCGTGCACATGCTGCGGCGCATATGTTGAAGCCGCCCAAATGAAGAGCCGGACCGCAGCCATGAAGGCAATCATCCCCCACATTGCGAGCCATTTTGGGGCGTACCAAGTCGGCTCGCCGTTGGGCCCCCATTGCATGGCAACACGCTCGCGTGCGATACGCGGGCCAAGATACAGGTTCATCCCGACGACCAACGCGATAGCGAATCCAAAGACGTAGTCTGCTGCCACCATGCTTTCCACCTTCTCAAAATCGGCCGAGACTACCCAGAGATGGAGAAGCGCAATCTATTCTTGTTTAGATGGAACCGCTCGCGCCTACTTCCTTATGGTTGCTGGTAGATTGACTGGAGCCGACGACCGCTTCTGGCCCTAAGCCGAAGCTCGCTTGAAGACGTGTCATGTAGGCTCTCAGGGGACGCCAATCCTGATATCGGCCTAGGAAAAAGTCGGAGCGAGCGGAACGTTGCGATGGTGCTTAGGTTGATCGAACAAGAAGCGCTTCGCGGTGCTCATTGAGCACACCGACGGACAAGACCTTCGTCCGTGAGCGTTGAGGCAGGCCGAGCGCGATATGGTTGAAGGGGAACGAAGGCCGGTGAGCAAAGGAGAGGTCGTTGAGCTGAGGCGGGAAGGAAGGGATACTCCCGCCTGGGGTCGTCGGTTCTTCTCGAGAACACGCGCGGCTCTGCGCAACGTTCCGAGCCTCTCATCGAGCCTTGCGGGGTCTGGAGGGGGACATACGTCGCTTTCAGAGGCGCTCGCGCGGCGGTCTCGGCTATCAGCGAAGCAGACATCAGGACGATCCGAGCCAGGATCACTAACTGGCTCTGTCCGGGAGTCAGCCGATACTGGCGCAGTAACCAGACCTCCGGCAGACGAGGGCAGAAGAGCCCGCCAAATTCAGCTTAGACCATCGAGGTCGGAAACAGGCCAGCAAAGCTGCTCGCTCAGGCGGCGCTGACAGTCTGAAGTTCAGCCGCCAGGAACTGCTTCTCGAATGCCTCGGCGGGCATCGGACGGCCGAAGAAATATCCCTGCCCTTCCTCGCATCCCATGCTGACCAGGAAGTCGGCCGTTGCGCGGTTCTCGATGCCTTCAGCGACGACCGTGAGGCCGAGCTGCTTGCTGAGGCCGATGGTCGAGCCGACGATGGCAGCGTCGTCGGAATTCGAAAGAATACCGAAGACGAACGACCGGTCGATCTTGAGGCCGTCGAGCGGAAACTTCTTGAGATAGCTCAGGCTCGCATAACCGGTGCCGAAATCATCGAACAAGATCCGGACGCCGAGATCCTGGATTCGCTTGAACATTTCAAGCACGCGGCGTTCGTCATGCAGCAGGATGTCTTCGGTGACTTCGATCTCGAGCAGCGACGGCGTCAGCCCCGTCTCGTCGAGCAGTGCTGCGACCGAATGGGCGAGATCGCCGGACTGAAGTTGCGAGGGTGAGAGGTTGATCGCGACGCGCACATCGTTGCCGGACAATTCCCAGGCTCGCGCCTGGCGGCAGGCAGTCTCCATCACCCAATTCGCGATCCGCTCCGACAGCGCCGAGGTGTTGACCACCGGCATGAATTCGGCTGGCGAGACGTAGCCGCGCACTGGATGCCGCCAGCGGATGAGCGCTTCGGCTCCGATCAGGTTGCCATCAATCAGCCGGACCTGCGGCTGGTAGAACAGCTCGAATTCGCCGCGATCGGCGGCAAGCGCCAGCTCGCCCTCCAGCGTCAGCCGGTTCTCGAGCTCCTGCCGAATCGCGGCTTCGAACACCACATGGCCGCCGCGCCGCGTCGTCTTCGCGCGGCTCAGCGCCAGATGGCCATTGCTCAGGAGATCGTCGGCCTTTTGCCCGCCTTCGGGATAAACGGCGACGCCGACGCTGATCCTGACGCGGTGCTGCCGGGCGCCAGCTGCAAGCGGGGTTTCGAACGCACGCGCGATCCGCTCGGCGAACGCCGGGACCGGCTCGCCGAGGTCAGCGCAATCGACCGCGATGGCGAACTCGTCGCCGCTCAGCCGGGCCACGATCGCCTTGCCATCGACTTCGCTCCGGAGCCGCTCAGCAACGGCGCGTAGCACGAGATCGCCGGCGGAGTGTCCGAGCATGTTGTTGATCTCCTGGAAGCCGTCGAGCCCGAGCACGAGCAGAGCAACTCCCGAAGATTGCCGCTCCGCCGCGGCGATCTGATCGGTGAGGCCGACGTGCAGCATGTTCCGGTTTGCAAGGCCGGTTAGCGCGTCGTGTTCAGCCAGATACCTGATGCGCTCGGCTTCACGTTTGCGCGCCGAAATGTCGCGCAGGATCGCACCATATTGAAAGCCGTCCGTTCCCTGCCAGCCCGAGAAGCTCGCCTCGACCGGGAAGGTCTCCCCGGTCTTGCGCCGGCCTTCGAACTCGACGACGACGGCGCCGCCCGGCACCAGAAGCGCCTGGCGCGCGGCATCGTGCATGGATGGCCTTGCACCGCCGTCGGCCGGCAAAGCGCATAGCGTTTCGAACGGGCGGCCGATGATCTCGGCCGGCATGTAGCCGAAGATCGCGCTGGCGCCGGGATTCCAGACCGTGATCCGGTGATTCTCGTCGGTGCAGACCAGCCCGTCGCCGAGCGACATCGCGATGCGATGAAAGCGGCTCTCGGCGATGCGTCCGAGCAGGCTGCGGAAGTCGATTTCGTCGAGCGCAATCGCGGTCAGGTAAGCGACGATCGCGATGTGGAACAGCGACGTATCGATGACCAGGGGCCATCTTGCCTGCACAAGGATTGCGGCCAGTTCGACCGCCGCCCCGGTTGCGAGGAGGATTGCGACGCGAAGTCCCGGCGCGGCGCGGCGCCACGAATACATCATTAGCAGCCAGATGGCGCCCAGCCCGAGCACCATGCCGATATCGGAGGTCCAGCGCAGCATCCGGTTCTGAAGGATCGATTCAGCGGCGAGCGCCTGGAGGACCGGCCCCGAGATGATCCTGCCGTTGGGAACACTGAAACGGTCGCCGAGCTCGAGCGCCGTGGCGCCAATGATGACCTTCTTGCCGTTCAGCTTGTCGAGCGTGGCGCGATCGCCACGCAGCACGTCGACATAGGAGACGGTTGGAATTGAAGCCGCACGAATACTGAAATCGACCAGAAAGGGCGGCCGCCGATTGGCGTCCTGTCCCGCCAGCACGACGGCCATCGAAGGCATGAAAGCGTCGCCGAGCTTCTCGCCGAACGGATAGCGGCGAACCAGCCCGTCGGGTTCGATCGCGACGTTGACGACGGCCGGCCACGACTGGTTGCCGAACGGCTTCAGCGGCCGGTTGACGTGGGCCGGGCCGCCCCTCGGTGTCGGCTGCTTGAAGGATGGCAGGATCGTCGAGCCGCCGGCGTCTCGCAATGCCTTGGTGAAGGCCTCGTCGGAGGCGGGGTCCGACGGCGTGCTGAAATCGACATCGAAGGCAACGTCCTGCGCGCCTGCCGCTTCCAGCCTGTGCAGCATTTCGGCATGGAGACGCCGCGGCCAGGGCCACACCCCGATCTGATCGATCGACGGCGCATCGATACCGACCACGACGATATCGCCGGTGGCCGCACGCGTTTGCCACTTGAATCGGAGATCCGTGAGCGCATTGCGAAGCGCAGCGTGCCAGCCCGTGGACAACACCACCGCGAGCGCGATCACGACAAGAATATGCGGCCGATAGCGTTTCACCCGATCCTCCCGCGCACCCGAACCAGCGGGTGCGCCCCTCTTCCCCTACCAGACCGCCTTAATGCCGGTTGCGGCCGTGACCGTTGCCGCCAGGACCGCCGCCGTTCGAACCGCTATTACCGCTGTTGTTCCAGCCGTTGCCGGTGGCGCCGTTGTTGCCGCTATTGTCATTCTTGCCGTTGCCGGAATTGCCGTTGCCGTTGCCGCCGGCGTTTCCGTTATTGGCTGCCGCTGCAGCTATCGCAGCGCCCGGGTTCGACGAGCTGCCGGCGCCAGGCGTTGCGGCAGTCTCGATCGCGCTGTTGGAGGCAATCGTACTGGTCTTGCTGTCGCTCCAGACCGTGTCGCCACTCGCGCCGGCATTGGCGTTGCGTACCTGGCCGGGTGCCACGGCGCCGTGGGCAAGCCCGCGCGTGACCTTGTGGAAGTTCAGCTTGACCTCGCCGAGCGAGCTCGAGATCCGCACGACGCCGGCCTTGGCGACGTGACCAGCAGCCGCCTGATGCGACGGCTTCGGCGCGCCGCTCGTCTTGTTGCCCTTGTCGATCGGACCGAGCGCATGGATGGCAAGGCCATTGGCCGCATGGCGCGGCGCCGACAGGCCCGACTTCGGCACTGGGACACGCTCGATTGTGGGCGCGCGGGGCTTGCCCTGCTCGATCGGATTGAGCGTCCCCGCACCGCTCAGGCTGAGACCGGCTTGGCCGTGTTCGAAGACAGTGGCCGCTTGTCCGGGCATCACTTGCGCAATCTGCCCCGTCTTGAAATCGGAGACTTCGACCTGGCCGCGGAGCACGCCGACCTTGGTGCTACCGGCACCGACCGTGACGCTGAACTGCGTTCCCTTGACCACGGCGGCGAGATAGGGCGTCTCGACCTCGAAATGTTTGACGTTGCGCTTCTCGACCTCGAGCAGGATCGAACCCGCCTGCTGGATGATGGTGGTCGACAGGCCGTCCTTCTTCGCGGCCGGCAGGCCCACCACCGAATTGGGAGAGATCAGGATCGTTTCCTCGCCGCGAACGAGCAGGACGCGGCCGTTGCGACCGGTGCGAATGGTATCGCCAGGTTTCAGCGTTCCTTCGGGCGTCAACGACACCTGTTGGGCGCCGCTCGTTGCCAGCCAGACCTCGCCCGAGGATTTGCTGACGGACCACACACCGTCGTCCGCAGCGAAGGCACTAGAGGCCGTGCCCAGGATCAGCGCCGCCGCCAGGGCGCGCCGCATTCCAACTTTGCCGAACATGATGATCCTCAGCCCGCGTTTACAGCCAAGCCTGAGGGGTATCCGAAATCGCTCAAGATAGGATTATCGGAAAGCGGCCAGCGGCGCGGCCTGATTAACCAATCGTTGACCATAAAAAACTATGAAAAATCATGCGGCTAACGAACCCTTACCGCCCCGTGGCAGATCCTCCGTTGAAGTACGGAGACAAAGTCGCCGCGCGCGGTGAGAAGCGGCATCGCCTTACCGCATTGGTATCGCTGGCAGCAATTTTCGCGGCAATTCCAACGGCATTCGCGCAACAGGCGAACCAGCCGGGTTTCGATCCGCGCCAGCCTGAGAAATATTTTGATAACCAGACCGAGCAGGAATCGCTCGGCCGGCCGCCGGTCTGGTTGCCGAGCGTCGGACAGCCCACGACGGGTGGCGATACCAAGCCGCAATTCGTGCTGCGCGGCGTCAGCGTCAGCGGCGCCCATGCCGTTTCCCCGGATCGCATTGCCGCGGTGTACCGGCCTTATCTCGGCCGGAAGGTCTCGCAGGCGGATCTGGCCACGATCGCAGGCGCCATCAGCGACCTCTACCGCGAAGCCGGCTTTCATCTGAGCCGCGCCATCGTGCCACCGCAGGACATCGCCGGCGGCCGAGTCCAGATTCAGGTCCTGGAAGGCGCCATCGTGCAGGCCGAGCTGAAGGGCGACGGTGCCGAGCAGTTCGGCATAAGGCCGATGCTGGCGCCGGTTCTGACCGAGCAGCCTTCGCGACTGGCAACGCTCGAACGCCAGCTCTTCCTGATCAATGGCAGGCCGGGCGTCCGGATCACCGACACTGCGCTGGAGGAGATCGGCGGTACGACGGGCCGCTTCCGCCTGACCATCTATCTGAAAACCTGGCACGTCTTCTCCTCGTTCGGCCTCGACAATCTCGGATCCTCGTCGGTCGGTCCCTGGCAAACCTACGCCACAGGCGCGTTCAACTCCTATTTCACGCCCGGCGATACATTGGCGGTCAACCTGTCGACCATTGCGAACGATCCCCGCCAGCTCGGCTTTGCACGCCTGTCGTACGATGCGCCCGTTGGCGTCGACGGTGTCCGCCTCGGTGCTTCCGTGCTGTACAGCGCGGTACGGCCGGGCGATATGCGCCGGCTCGAGAGCGACATCACCACGACCGAGGCGTTCGAGCTGCGTGCCAGCGTCGTCCCGTTGCAGTCGCAATCGTCCACGCTCACGCTGACCGCTGCGACGACCTTCAGCAATGTGTCCGAGCATGACCTTTACGGGCCCTGGTACAACGACCACATCAGAACGGCGAGCCTGACCGCCGACTACCGGCTGCTGGATCCTTTTGGCGGTACCAATTTTGCGACTCTGGCTTACCGTCAGGGCTTGGACGTTTTTGGCGCCTCACATTTCGAGGACGATCTGTTGTCGCGCGACGGCGCCTCCTCGAACTTCTCGGTGCTGAATCTCTGGTTCACGCGCTATCAGACACTCAACGATGTCTGGTCGCTCAAGCTTGCTGCGGCGAGCCAGACGGCGTCGCGTCCGCTGTTCACCTCGCAGCAATTCTATCTCGGCGGCGCGGCCTTCGGCCGTGGCTATGGCGCAGCCGAGATCAGCGGCGACAACGGCCTTGCCGGCTCGCTCGAGCTGCGCTTCGACCAGAAGCTGAATTTCCGCTATTGGACAGGCTATCAGCTCTATGCCTTTGGCGACGCCGGCGCGGTCTGGAACCACGGTTATCGCCTGAGCGACGGCCTGTCGCTGACATCGGCCGGAGCCGGTGTGCGCTTCATCCTGCCGGACGACCTCCAGGCCGATTTCGGCGTCGCTGTCCCCCTGAGCTACCGGGCGCCGGACAACGAGCGTCGCAGCCCACGCTTCCTTTTCACGCTGTCGAGTGCATTCCGGCTCTGCCCCGAACGCGGCCGGGCGAGCTGTCTTTAGCCGCCCCGTTCCGGGGCCGGAAGAGGCCAGCAGCGCGCTCGCGCCGGCGGATACGAAGAGCCCAATGATCATGAACCCGGGCGACGATTAGCCGGGACGCTTTGCGGCAGATCAAGGCGGCCCCTACGCGGCACGGTAGAAAACCACATGGCGTCGGAGAGACACGTGTCGCACTATATCGGAAGTCTTGATACGAAAAGCCTTGTTCCGAAGGGCCTACCCGCGGCGAGAGTGCCGGCATTGATCCGGCATCTCTATCGTTTGACTCGCAGGCTGCTGCGCTCGATCGTCGCTCGCATCGATCTTTCGCAGTTTCCAGGATCCTGCTGCGGATGAGCGCGGCAGCCGCAAGTGAATGCAGAAAGATTGCCCTATGCTCCGGCATGTGAGACGGATTTTTCTGCTGCTTGGCCTCCTCTCTGGCTTCGGCTCGTCGTCCGCTCTCGGCGCTGATGCCGATCACGGCGCCGAACTCGCCAGGCGCTGGTGCGCGAGCTGCCACGTTGTGGCGAACGGACAGGCCCAGGCGAGCGCCGACGTCCCTTCCTTTGCGTCCGTCGCGCGCAGGCCGGATTTCAGTGCGGAAAGGCTCGCATTCTTCCTGCTCGATCCGCACCCGAAGATGCCGAATTTTCCCCTGAGCCGAACCGAAGCCGGCGATATCTCGGCCTACATCGCATCGCTGCGTTAGATGCCTGATCGGCCGCCGAAGGCCGCGCTCGCGCAAACCGTTCAGCGCTTTTCCGAAGGTCATGCTTCAGCAATAGTCTGAGCTTCATCCCGGATAGTCACGCCGGGCAGCACGAAGGCTGCAAATGCAAATCCCTGCCGGTGGACCGGCAGGGATCAGCAGAAAGGATGACGGACGGCGAATGAGGTCATTCGGTGGCCCATCATGGACCTGCACCGGTATCGAAGCGCGGATCTTCAGGTCAGACAAGATCAATTTGTGGGCACGTTGTACACACACACCGAAAGTCAGGACTTGCCCTTGCCGGGTTGCATGAGACTGCCGGTCATCTGACGCATGTGATCTCCGGCGCTGGTGAACTGACTGCGCAGGAAATCGGATTGGATACGCATCGCCTCTTGGAGGTCGGTCGCGTGTACCAGCTTGCGCGCATGCTCGAAGGCCGACTTCATGTTCTGCTCCGTGAAAGCCAGCGCCTGCTTCGACACCTCCGTCCCCGCGCCCGGAACGGACGACATCGATTTGGTCGCCGCTTCAAAGAACATGCCGAAGGCCTTTTCCGCCTGGTCGATGGTCTTCTCGGCCAAGTCACGCAGTTCGGCCGGAACTTCGATTTTCGGTTCGATCATGGTCTCGCTCCTCCCTTTTTCCGTCTGAATACCACATTTGCCCGACCGCCATCCAGCCGCCAACCCTCCGGCGAACGATGCCACGGAGCCCTGCTCTGGCGGGAAAAGGGGCGGGAAACGGCCTGGGACCGGCGCGCAGCCGGGCTCTAAGATAAGGGGTGCTCGGGAAGAGCTTCTTCGGTGGCGAGATCTTCGACCAGCTTGATCACCTCGAAACGCTGTCGCGGCGCGAGCTTCAGGAAGGCGCGGAGCAGGCGCAGACTTTCCATAGTGCTGCCTGCAGGCACACCGAGCTTGAGATGCAGCTCAGCCGCGAAATTGAGGTTTTTCATCTCGCACCTATGACAAGCATCGGTCGTGATCCGCTCGAAAACCGAACGCCGCAACAGAACCATGGCGGCGAACGTTCGGCCGAACGGACCCGCCGGGTTGCAGGCTGAACCGCGTCCAGACGACGGCCTCCATTTTGGTTGCAACTATGCCAAGCAACAACCGATCCGGCAAGCCCAACCGTGGGTGTAGCGATGCTTGGTCTGCATCGCGCCACGGCGTTTCCGGATAACAGGAATATCGATCGCCGTCACCCACCTGCGTCAAGAAGCGGCAACAATCACGCACACAGCCCCTCTTGCTATCAATCGACACGGAGTTTCGTCGTGTTGCCGATGTGAATGCACTTAGCGCGCACGAATTGGCGATTCTTCGGCAAGATACACGCATTTGTTGAGTTCGGTCCCGGCGGTTGCATTAAGCCCGTGAAAATCGATCTCGCGGCCGGTTCACCGTGAACCGCCGTCCACGCGCGCGCGACCAAGCCGTTGCGGCACGGCCACGCAGACACGGGCGCCATGGCTGAAAACTCTTCGATTTGGGCGCGCCTCAGCACCAAAAGGACGACGGCATGCTTTCTCGCTGCGATCTCATCAAGGGCGCCGCAATCGCTCTTCTCACCCTCTCGACACAAGGCGCGTGGGCGCAGGAAACCAAGATGAACCTGTTCAAGATCGTGACTATCAAGGACGAAATCGTCGTCGGACTGTCGGCGCAGGAGCTTCACGCGCTCGGCGGCAACGATGCGAGCGCCGTTGCACATGCGCTGGCACAGAAAGGCGATCTCACCGTCTGGCAATACAACGTGCATCGCGGCCCCAACGGCGAATTACAGCAGGCACCGACAGCCAAGATCGGGCTGCTGGCCCATGCCTCGCTGCGCGTCGAGCCCTACACCACGCCCTACCAGATTGTCCCTCACCCCTAAGCAATGGGCGGGACGCCGGCGGCCGAACCGCCGGCGCCCGCAATCATCCACGCCGGTCCCCGCGTGCCGTCTCCGTCGCGAAGCCGTAGATCAGCGCCAGCCGGTCCAAACATTCGCGAAAACGCCGCGCGAAATAATCGTTCCAGCGTTGCGTGCGGACGGCACGACGCTGCCCAACCTGATCCATAGTCAGACCCAGCACCAGCACGTCGTGCACCAGCGCGGCGCCGTCGGTGCCGAGCTCTCGTTCGACCCGATTGAGCCGTAGCACCGCCTGGCGCTGGCTCTCGGTGACAGGCTCGCGCGTGCCCGTCCTATCGACATATTCGCGCGTCGTATCCACCGCCTGAGGGCCCCGCTCCGCCCGCTCCCAATCGTTCTGGAAGGCGCGCCCGCCGCGGTATTGCGCCTCGTCGATCTGGTGGTGCGCGTGCAGCCGGCCAAGCGGATCACCGCGGATTGACCGGATGGCCAGGATCTTCTCGCCGGAATCGAGCCCGAGCGGATTGTCGACCTCCACCTCCGCGATCTCGGCGTTGAACGGCACCTCCCGCGACCGCCGGTCGTAGATCTGCGCCAATTTGTAGGACTTGTTGCGTCGGGCACGAGCCACTCGGATATTCCTTGCAAGACTGAGAGTTGAACGGAGGGCGGCACCGTCAGAGCGCCGAGACCAGCTTCAGCACGACCGGGCCTGCGGCACGGGCCGCCGATGCAGCCTCGGAACGGCGGGTCAGGCGGCCATGCGGCGCGCAATAGCTTGAGCCCGGCTGGCGCGGGTGGCCGCAGAAGGTGATCTCCTCACCGTCCTTGTCGCCGCCATAGGGATAGCGGCAGTCGGCCGGCTCGAGGTCGACCAATTGGATCAGGCGCGGCTGGATGCCGACACAGCGCAACTTCACCCGCGGCACAGGCTTCATGGCGGACTTCGGCGGCAGATTGAGGCTGGGCCACGCCACCCGACGCGGCGAAAGCAGGCTCGGTTCACCCGGCAAGGGCGGCGCGAGCGCCGGGCTCGTCATCCATTGCGGCACGATGAGCCCGAGCCGCTTGGCGCGTCCGATCACCGCGCTGCGCGTATAAGCCGTTCCAAACCTTGCGTTTAATTGTCTTCCGATCTCCGCATAAGACATGCCTTTGTGAAAATAGTCGCGAAGCGCGTCGGAGTGCTCCGACGGCCAATGGCCCGGTTCCATGCTGCTGTCCTGTGATGCGCCTCCACCCGGAAGGCGAGACGCACATTCCGTTATTCCGAATACAGAGTCAAGGTCGTATTTCTGATATTCATAATTGCATCAATTCCGAATTTCGGATTACAAGAGGCGAAACGGTGCGCAATCGAGGGAATCACCATGTTGGACGTAGCAATGATCGAGCGGGGCCTGGAGAAGACGGGCAAGAGCAAGGGCGGCCTGGCTGCGGCCATGGGCGTGCGACCCGGCGCGGTCTCGGAGATTCTCGGCGGCGAGCGCCTGGTGAAGGCCTCGGAGATCATTCCGATCATGGAATATCTCGAGCTCAATCTCGCGCCGATCATGGGCCGCGTCGGAGCCGGCGCGGTGATCGAGCCGGATTACGAGCAGGTTCCGCCGGAAGGTCTCGGCGACGTCACATTGCCCTTCCCGATCATGGAAGAGACGATCGCATTCGAGATCGTAGGCGATTCGATGCTGCCCAAGTACGAAAGCGGTGACGTCATCGTCGTCTACAAGGACCAGCGCCACCCGCTGTCGAGCTTCTACGGCGAAGAGGCAGTGGTCCGCCTCAAGACCGGCGAGCGCTATCTGAAGACCATCGAGCGAGGCAAATCCCCCTCCGTGGTCAACCTTACGAGCTTCAATGCCAAGCCGATCGTCGGCGTCAAGCTCGACTGGGTCGGGGAGATCTGCCTGTCCATGCCCAAGGGACAGCTTGAGCGGCTGCGCGCGAAGTCGGCGCGGCCGCGCAGAAAGGGCAAATGAGAGGGCCGCCGTTTCTGATTAATAGAAATCGCACTTGACATAATTCCGATTTTCGGAAATGATCTGCTGCATCCCGACCACAGGGCGCGGCAGGATCGTTTTATGCAATACTTTGTCGTGATGATCGATTATGGACGGCGCGGCCGCGAGGCGGTCGTCGATCCCGAAATCACCCGGCGCGAGGTCATTTCCCGCCTTGCCTCGGGTGAGTATCGGAACGTCTCGTTCATCCATGAGATTGTGGAGAACTCGGTCGAGGATGTCACCGAGGCCATCCTGGCCGAGGCGGCTCTCCCACAGATCGAGCCCGAGGACGTCGATCTCCAGGCAATCCGCCTCGATCACATCCGGGATTTGCGCAAGCACGAGAGGACGTGACGCAGGCCAAGAGCATGATCCGGAAAAGTGTGCCGCGCTTTTCCGAAAAGATCATGCTCGATCAATAGCCTAAAGCGCGATGACGATTCATCCTAATTGCATCGCGCTTTAGAGCCCGCGCCACCGCCCGTAGGGCATTACACCAGGAGAACGGTCGATCCCGTCGTCTTGCGTGCCGCAAGATCGGCGTGCGCCTTGGCGGCGTCCTTCAGCGGATAGGTCTGATGCACCTCGATCTTGACCGCGCCGGACTTGACGACGTCGAACAGCTCGCCCGCCATCGCCACCAGATTTTCGCGCTTGGCCGCGTAGGTGAACAGCGTCGGACGCGTGACGTAGAGGGAGCCCTTCTGGGCGAGCAGGCCGAGATTGAGCGGCTCCACCGCGCCGGAGGACTGGCCGAACAGCGCGGCGACGCCGAGCGGGGCAAGACAATCCAGCGATTTCAGGAACGTGTCCTTGCCGACGGAATCATACACCACCGGCACCTTCTTGCCGCCGGTGATCTCGTCGACCCGCTTCACGAAATCTTCCCGGGTATAGATGATGACATGGTCGCAGCCATGCGCCTTGGCGAGCTTCGCCTTCTCGTCGTTGCTGACGGTGCCGATCACGGTCGCGCCGAGATGCTTGGCCCACTGGCTCAAGATCAGGCCGACACCGCCGGCCGCGGCATGCAGCAGGATAGTATCGCCGGCCTTCACCCGATAGGTCTGGCGGATCAGATATTGCGTGGTGAGCCCCTTGAGCATCATCGCCGCCGCCGTCTTGTCGTCGACGCCGTCGGGCAATTTCAACAGCCGGTCGGCGGGGATCAGCCGCGCCTCCGAATAGGCCCCCAGCGGCGAGGCGCCATAGGCGACGCGATCGCCCGGCTTCAGATCGGTGACGCCGGGGCCGACCTCCTCGACAACGCCGGCCGCCTCGCTGCCGAGCCCGCTCGGCAGTTGCGCCGGATAAAGACCGGAACGGTTATAGATGTCGACGAAATTGAGGCCGACCGCGGTGTGGCGGATGCGCGCCTCGCCGGGCCCAGGTTTGCCGACGCTGACCTCCTCCCAGACCAGGACTTCCGGACCGCCGGTTTTGTGAAAGCGAATGGCATGCGTCATGGGCGTGCTCCCTTATCGTTGAGATGAAAGTCCGAATACCGGATCGGCCTGTGAAATAGGCATTTGGTCGGCCCCTTACAGTACAGAGCCGTAACAAGCGTAACAAGAATGTCACAGCGAACCACAAACACCCGCCGTTCCGCCTCCGTTCGAAAGAGTTGATGAGGGCCCCGCGGCAACCGGCAGTAGCCTTTGCGCGGGGTTTAATGGTCGCCTGCGA
This sequence comes from Bradyrhizobium glycinis, assembly GCF_016031655.1. Taxonomy (GTDB): domain Bacteria; phylum Pseudomonadota; class Alphaproteobacteria; order Rhizobiales; family Xanthobacteraceae; genus Bradyrhizobium; species Bradyrhizobium glycinis. The sequence continues at coordinate 196,914 of NZ_JACCHQ010000010.1, read as the reverse complement.
AGGAGAGCCGAGATGCCAGCTTACGTTCAGCATCATCAGGACGTCGAAATCGCGCCAGTGAATTGCCCCACCTGTATGGGGTTCCTGCCGATGTATGTGCGCGAGGTCGAGCCGCATTGGAGCCTTGCCAAGATCGACTTCGTCTATGAATGCGCCGATTGCGGCGCCGAGCTGAGGCAGACGATCCGCAAGCCGGAGCTGCTGCGGCACTGACCGCGCCGACGGCGAACCGCTCAACTATTTGCGTTTAGCGGAAAAAACGCCGTTCACGCGGGTCTGATGTCTCCCAAACGTGGCTTGTTCTTTGCCGGGAACGCAGGCAGAACAAGCCTCAAGCAAGACCTTTGGGAGCGCCCTTTCGTGGCTGATCAGAAGGCCTCGACCTCGATCGAGGCAGTGGAGAGCGGCCTCGCCGCGCAAGGCTATATCGCGAGTCGGCAGATCGCGACGGCCGTCTATTTGTCGCAGCAGATCGAGAAGCCGATCCTGGTCGAGGGCCCCGCGGGCGTCGGCAAGACCGAGCTCGCCAAGGCGATCGCGGCCTGGCGCGGCAAGAAGATGATCCGCCTGCAATGCTATGAGGGCCTCGACGAGGCCAAGGCGCTCTATGAGTGGAAATACGCCAAGCAGCTTCTCTACACGCAGATCCTCAAGGACAAGCTCGGCGAGGTTCTCGGCGGCGCGCAGACGCTGCATGCCGCACTCGACCAGCTTCACGATTTCGGCGACGTGTTCTTCGCCAAGGAATTCGTCGAGCCGCGGCCGCTGCTCCAGGCGCTTGAGCAGCCGGGCGGTTGCGTGCTCTTGATCGACGAGATCGACAAGTCGGACGCCGAATTCGAATCGCTGCTGCTGGAAATCCTCTCCGATTTCCAGGTCACGATCCCCGAGCTCGGAACCGTCTCGGCGATCACGCCGCCGACGGTGATCCTCACCTCCAACAGCGAACGCGACCTCGGCGATGCCCTGAAGCGACGCTGCCTGCACCTGCATATCGGCTTCCCCGAGCAGCGACTCGAGGAGCGCATCGTCGAAAGCCGCGTGCCCGGCATCTCGCAGACGCTGCGCCGGCAGATGGTCGGCTTCATCCACGAGATCCGCTCGCTGGATCTGAAGAAGCTGCCGTCGGTCAGCGAGACCATCGACTGGGCGCGCGTGCTGGTGCTGCTCCAGGCCTCCGAACTCGATACTGAGATCGTCAAGGACACGCTCAACGTGCTCCTGAAATACGAAGCCGACATCGAGGCCGCGACGCCGCAAGTGACGACCTTCATTGCCAAGGCGGCCCGGTCCAACGTCTTCGGTTGACGCCGATGCGCGAAAATCTCCATCGCTTCTTTCGGGCGGCGCGCGGCGCCGGGGTTCGCGTCTCGCCGGCCGAAAGCATCGATGCGATGCGCGCCGTCGCGCAGGTCGGCATCTCCGACCGCGCCGTGCTGCGCGATGCGCTGCTGCTGACGCTCGCTAAGTCGCAAGACGAGAAGCTCGCGCTCGGCGACTGCTTTGATCTGTTCTTCAGCCAGCCGGAACCGCGACAGGATCAGCCTGAGGCTGCCGCGGAAGACGATGCTGCGCAAGGTGAGGATCAGCCGCCCTCCTCCGGCTCGGCGAGCGAGGCGGGTGAAGGTCAGCCTCCCCAGGGCCTGGGTCCCTTGGCGCAGATGCTGTTGTCGCAAGATCGCAACGCGATCGCTGCCGCGATTGCCAGCGCCTCCGGCGCGGCCTCCCTGTCGGACATCCGCTACTCCACCCAGCGCGGCATATTCTCCAGCCGCATCCTCGACGCCATGGGCCTCCAGCGCCTGCGCGACGATCTCGATCAGCTGACCGCGACCAACCCGTCGCTGGCCGAGCGCCTGCGCGCCGCGCTCGATGCCTTGCGCGAAACCGTGCGCGATACGGTCTCGCAAGGGCTTGCACTTTATGCCCGCGAGGAGGCCGAAAACCTCCGCAACGAGATCCTGCGCAACGCGCCGCTTGCCCGCATCGAGCGGCGCCAGGTCGCCGAGATGCGTGCTCTCATCCGCCAGATCGCACGCCGGCTGCGCGAGCGCTATTCCAAGCCACGCAAGCGCCAGCGCCGCGGCCATCTCGACGTTCGCCGCACGCTCCGCCGCAACGCGGCCTGGGGCGGCGTGCCCTTCCTCACGGCATGGAAGCGCAAGCATCGCGACCGGCCGAAGATCGTCGCGCTCTGCGACGTCTCGGGCTCCGTTGCGCAAGTCTCCGACTTCTTTCTGCTGCTGATCCACTCGCTGCACGAGGTGGTCGACGATGTCCGCTCCTTCGCCTTCTCTTCGCACCTGATCGAGGTCAGCGAGGTCCTGGAGACGAAGTCGCCGGAGGAGGCGATGTCCGAGATCATGTCCAAGGTCGGCTTCGGCTCCTCGGATTACGGCTCCTCGCTGGTCGATTTCGAGAAGGAGTTCATGAGCACGCTGACGCCGCAGACCACGGTGATCGTGCTCGGCGATGCCCGCAGCAACAATCTCGACCCACGCGCCGACATTTTGCGCCGGATCTCCGAGCGCTCGAAGCGGCTGGTCTGGCTCAATCCCGAGGGGCGGCTCGCCTGGGGCTTTGGCGATTCCGAGATGCCCCGCTACGCAACTTTCTGCAGCGTCGTTCGCCAATGCGCCACCGCGCAACAGCTCGAACGCGCTGTTTCCGACATCGTGGCGACTTATCAATAAGCAATAACAGCCGCCTCCGTCAGGCGGCGTTCAGCTCCGCCTGATTGCACTCTCGAAAGTGATGCGCGATTTCGTCGAGCGCACGCTGCTCCCATTCTTCTGCCTGCGCCAGCCAGAACAGCCGACGCTTCGAATCGAGCGCCGCGCGCTCTCGGCAAAGGAATTCCTGACTGCGAATTTCAACCAGCCTGTTCATGCACTCCACTCCTGCCATGTGAAGCCATTCCCCGCAGGCAAGGTAACAGAGTCCTCAACCTCCCGCCTCATCATTTCTGCGCATATCGCGACGCCGAATAGGACAGTAGTGCTTGCCGTGCACTGCGGCAGTTCGCATCGCAACATCAAGTGCGGATCATCAATTAGTGATCGGAGATCGTGACGGTATTCGTGCGCAAACGATCTTAACTCTTGTGGCGCAACGAAGTGCCGCAATTTGTGAAGAGATGTTCTAGACAGCTGACCGGATTCCCGACTCATTATCGTCGCATGGTCTTCACGCGGCGCCGCTAACAGAGGCATCCGAACCGGACGATCGCCTGAGGCAACATGAGCAACGATTTCGACTTCGATCTTTCAACCGACCAGTGGGAAGCGCTAAAGGCGCTTCGCAACCCGGTGTCGAACAATCGCCTCGCGAAGGCTTATCTCGTCGAAAGCCTCGTCAAGCTCGGCCTCGTTGTCATGAATGACGGCGTGCCTGCGATAACATCCACAGGACGCAAGGTGCTGGTGCGCGGCTCATGCCGATTGCTGGATCTCGTGGCGTGACGAGATCGCCCGCAGCCCTGTAACTGCGCCATCGCCTGAAAAATAGTCTTTAGCTCTTCATCGAAATCGGATTTGCTTCTTGCGACAGGATCCGGCGCGCAACGACGCTACGCCAGACAGGCAAGGGAGCTGGTCATGAACGGGCTTGGCGGGCTGAACAAATCCCCCAACGGGGTGGTTGTCGGACTTGTGCAACTGCAACTGCCTAACGTGGTGAGCCCGGCGATCTCGCTAGCCAGACCGAGCGCATCGTCTGGATGGTCGGCAAGGCCCGCCGCAATCTCTCCACCATGGATCTGGTGGTCTTCCCCGAATACTCGCTGCACGGCCTCTCGATGGACACCAATCCGGAGATCATGTGTCGGCTTGACGGACCGGAGGTTGCGGCCTTCAAGCAGGCCTGTGTCGACAACAAGATCTGGGGCTGCTTCTCCATCATGGAGTTCAACCCGCATGGCAATCCCTACAACTCGGGCCTGATCATCGACGATCACGGCGAGATCAAGCTCTACTACCGCAAACTTCATCCCTGGATTCCGGTCGAGCCGTGGGAGCCCGGCGACATCGGCATTCCCGTGATCGAGGGTCCGAAGGGCGTGAAGGTCGCGCTGATCATCTGTCATGACGGCATGTTCCCGGAGATGGCACGGGAATGCGCCTACAAAGGCGCGGAGATCATGATCCGCACCGCCGGCTACACCGCGCCGATCCGCGAAGCCTGGCGCTTCACCAACCAGGCCAATTCGTTTCAGAATCTGATGATCACCGCAAATGTCTGCATGTGCGGCTCGGACGGCTCGTTCGATTCCATGGGCGAAGGCATGATCATCAATTTCGACGGCACCGTACTGGCGCATGGTACGACCGGCCGTGCCGACGAGATCATCACCGCAGAGGTCCGGCCGGATCTCGTGCGCGAAGCCCGCATCAACTGGGGCGTCGAAAACAACATCTACCAGCTCTGGCACCGCGGCTATGTCGCGGTGAAGGGAGGCGCGATGGACTGCCCCTACACCTTCATGCAAGACATGGTCGCCGGCACCTTCCGACTGCCGTGGGAAAACCAGGTCAAAGTAACCGACGGCACCTCGTGCGGCTTCCCGGCCCCGACGCGGATGTTCGGCAAGACGGCGAAGGCGGCGGAATAACCCAGTTTCTCGGGCGAAACCGCGACAATTGGCACCGGAGCCCGCGCGCTCGGCAACCTCGTCGGCAATTGCGTCGCAACCATCGTGGTCGCGGCCTGGGAAGGCGATCTCGACCGCGCCAAGGCGGCCAAGGTGCTGGAGGGCGGCGAGGTGGTCGACGTGACGGCGGGATAGCGGTTCGCGGATCAGTCATTCCACTTGAGGAGTGGCGTGCCATACGCCCTCCTCCAGACCGACAGGAAGCGCGGAAACCACGAGTGGGCCACGGCGCCCTTATAGGCCCACGTACGATACTTCAGCCCCTGCTCCGAGATCAGCTCCTGATAGCCCCCGTGAACCTCGGTCGCGGTGCGAATGTCCTTCAGGATTCCTTGCGCGCAGGCCCGGTAGATCTCGCTCCCTGAGGCCTCATCAAAGTCCAGCATACGATCCGCAAATTCGACATTGAACGTCGGCCAGGAGGAGCGCCCCTGATAGGCTGGCGCCGCGATCTTGTGGATGATCTTGTTGCGCGGATTATCCGCCGACACCAGGAAGTGGAACGTGCTGGGGATGCGAAACCGCGGTTCGGCGATGATCAGATCCGTCGTCGCCGCGAACAGCGCGCGCTCGCTCGCCTCGCTCATATCCCAGAAGCCGCGATGCACGCTGACGAAATCCAATGCGACCGACGATGCCGGTGAGCTCGCCGGACCGTCCAGGGAATGCCTGATATAGCCGTCCTTGCCGAAGAGGCGGAGCAAATCCCTCTTGTACTGCGCGAGGTCGCGTCCGAGCAGCCGCTTCAACTCGTTCTCGTCGACGATCCCGAGCTGCACGCCCCATACGAAGGTCGTGTAGACGCAGGCGTTGGTGACGAAACGCCGGCGCTCGGCGCGGGTATCCGTCGCCGCGGAGCGCGGGCCGCTGGCATCGCACAGCAAATATCTGGTACCGTAAGCGTCGAATGACTCCAGCTCGCTCGCAAGCTTCAGGATCGCGCGCTTCAGGTCTCCGCCATATTCGGCCAGCAACAAGCGGCCGGCATGCGCGCATTGTGACATCGCCAGATAGGACGACGCTCTCTCCTCGGCAGAGATCATCTGATGGAGGCCGGCGAGAATACCGAGCAGCGTATCCGAGGGCCGCGAGAAATAGTTCACGCCGAGATACCGGCCCTGCCCGGCCGGAACGATGGTCGTGGTAACGACGTCGGCGCGAACCGCTTCCATCAACAGGCGAACGCTCCTTTCGAGCAGACGGACCCGCCGCACCGCGTCCTGCGCATCCATGATGGTTTCAGGATCGAGAACGTCGGGATAGAACCAGGCAAAGTCGCGGGGGTAATAGGCCGATGCGTGCGGTGCGCCGGTGACGAGGAAGGCCTCGGTCACCGAAAAGGCGCTGTCCATCGAATGCCGGTAAAGATCCTCGATGGCCGACGACGAATGATGCGATTGTCTCAGGAATCGATCACCAAGAAAATTGACCGCCTGAAGGGCGTTGGCGAGGAAGGTCGCAGCCATCCCCTGATAAAACCGGTTCTCACGATGTGATGGAAAAGAGATGTCGCTGTTCATGTCCTTCAATCGGCTGATTGTCTCGTGACCCTCGCGATAATGGCCACCATTTTAATCATGACTGATTCGTATCTCTACCCGGTGACTTGCGGGTTCGTGACGCTCGCCTAACCCTTACGCGGCCTGAAATTCTCGATCACCCTGAGCAGCACCCGCGCGCCGGCGTCGGCATCCGTGAGCTCGACGTGCTCGTCCGGGTGATGGCTGATGCCGCCACGGCAGCGGACGAAGATCATGCCGACATCGGCGATGTCGATCATGGCCATGCCGTCATGCCCTGCCCCGCTCGGCAGCTCGAACGCGGAGAAGCCTTCGGCTTCGATCCCCTGTGCGATCCGCTGCTTCAGCCACGCTGCGCAGGGCGCGGTGCGATTCTCATGGGTGACGTCGAGCTGAAGCGCCAGCTGCCGCCGCTTGGCGATCGCCTCGATCTGGCGGACGACGTCAGCCACCGCGCGCTTGCGGTGCATATCGGTCGGCGCGCGCATGTCGATGGTGAACGACACTTCGCCCGGAATGACGTTGGTCGCGCCGGGCCTCGCCTGGATGTAGCCGACGGTGCCGACGAGGCCGCCCTCGTCGGTGCGGCAAAGTTGCTCGATCGCATTGATGCATTCGGCCGCGCCGGCGAGCGCGTCACGGCGCAGCGCCATCGGCACGGTGCCGGCGTGACCGGCCATACCGGTGAGCCGGGCCGCAAGGCGCGTGGCCCCGGCAATGGCAGTGACGACGCCCACCGGCAGGTTCTGCGCTTCCAGCACCGGCCCCTGCTCGATGTGCAATTCGAGATAGGCAAGCAGCTCGCGCCGCGCGCGCGCGGCCGCACCGACATGGTCGGGATCGAGGCCGAACTGCACGAGCGCCTCGCGCATCGACACGCCGTCGCGGTCGCGCGTATTCAGCACGCTCTCATCGAAGGTGCCGGCCACCGCACGGCTGCCGAGCAAGGTCGAAGCGAACCGCACCCCCTCCTCGTCGGCAAAGCCGATCACCTCGATCGCAAACGGCAGGCGCTTGCCGCGGCGGTTGAGATCAGCGACGCAAGAGATCGCCGTGATCACCCCCAGCGGTCCATCCCATTTGCCGGCATCGCGCACGGTGTCGTAATGCGAGCCGAGCATCAGGCAGGGCATGCCCGGCCGGACGCCTTCGTACCGGCCGCAGACATTGCCGATGGCATCGAGATGGGCGCTCATGCCGGCCTCGCGCATCCACCCCATGATGAGGTCCGCGGCCTGGCGCAGCTCCTTGCTGAGGAAGATGCGGGTGAGTTTTTCAGGCTCTTCCGAGATCGCGCCGAGCTCGTTGATCCGGCGAACGATCTCATTGCCGAGCGATGCATCGTGAACGGTACCAGCGCCCATCTCGGCGAGCTTTCCATCTTCTGCGGACACGGCGGTCCTGACGACAATCGATACAAGTTCGGTGCCAGCGAACATCCTCCGGCGCCGTCCCAGTCAGCGCGTGGTTAGCATGAATGCGCCTCGCCGGCCGACCGTCCGACGCGGGTCATGCACATGACCACGCAGGTTCGGGCTGCTCAAGTCCACTGCATACAATACTTTGAGATTGCCTAAAGATTAGTCTGTCACTTTCCTCACCAAGTTCAGCCCACTCCTTATCTCACATTTCTTTCAACCACTTATAACGAACTGCACTCTTCATAATCTCTGGCACGAAGCTTGCGACATCTGATCCCGGCTCCGCCAAACCGGCGCGGCTACGAGATCAAGGCGGGGCATCCGCCAAGGGGAGCGAGCAATGGATTCTGGCAGGATTTCACGACGTCATGTGTTGCAGGGCGGCGCGGCCCTCACCCTCGGTGCGGCAGCGGGCCTCCGCCCGGCCTTCGCGGCCGAGACCACCATCGGCTTCATCTATGTCGGCTCGCGCGACGACTACGGCTACAATCAGGCGCACGCGCAGGGCGCGGCGGCGCTGAAGAAGATTCCCGGCCTCAAGGTGGTCGAGGAGGAGAAGGTGCCGGAGACCGACGCGGTCGAGAAGACGATCGAGTCCATGATCAATCTCGACGGCGCCACCCTGCTCTTCCCGACCTCCTTCGGTTACTACAATCCGCACATGATCAAGATGGCCAACAAGTACCCGAAGCTCCGCTTCGAGCATTGCGGCGGCCTCTGGAGCGAGAAGGACCCCAAGAACGCCGGCAGCTACTTCGGCTATATCGACGAGGCTCAATACGTCTCCGGCATCGTCGCCGGCCTGACGTCGAAGAGCAGCAAGCTCGGCTTTGTCGCGGCCAAGCCGATCCCCCAAGTGCTGCGCAACATCAACGCCTTCACGCTTGGCGCCAAGTCCGTGAATTCAAAGGCCACCACGCAGGTGATCTTCACCGGCGACTGGTCGATGCCGGTCAAGGAGGCTGAAGCCACCAACAGCCTGATCGATCAGGGCGTAGATGTGCTCACCTGCCACGTCGATGGGCCCAAGACCATGGTCGAGAATGCCGCGCGGCGCGGCGCCTTCGTCTGCGGCTATCACACCAACCAGTCGGCGCTGGCACCCAAGGCCTATCTCACCGGCGCGGAATGGAACTGGGAAGCGCTCTATCCGAAGTTCGTCAAGATGATCGCCTCTGGCGAGGGCATCCCGAATTTCTACCGCGGCGGCCTGAAGGAAGACATCGTCAAGACCTCGCCCTATGGCGAAGCGGTCTCGGCCGAAGCGCGCAAGGCGGCCGACGAGGCCAAGGCAAAATTCCTGTCGGCAGAAGGCTTCGCCATCTTCAAGGGTGGGCTGGTCGACAACAAGGGCAAGACCGTGATCCCTGCCGGTACCGATCGCGGCCAGAAAGATCCTGAACTGGAGAAGATGGACTACCTCGTCGAGGGCGTGCTCGGAGCCACTTCGTGACGACGGAAGCGGCGGATTCCACGGACGCGGTCGGGACAGTTGCCCCGGCCGCCGATCCCGGTTTCCTCCAGCGTCACGGCGGCACGATCGAATATGTACTGATCCCGGGCGCGGCGCTGGTCGGCGCGCTCGCGGTGTTCGGCATCTTCGTCGCGATGTTCGGCAAGAACCCGCTCGATCTCTATTTCTACATGTATTACGGCGCGTTCGGCACCTGGTTCTCCTGGCAGAACACGTTGACGCGTGCAGCGCCCCTGATCCTCACCGCACTCTGTACCGCGCTGCCGGCGCAACTCGGCATGGTCATCATCGGTGGCGAAGGCGCGCTGCTGATCGGCGCATTGTCGGCGACAAGCGCCGCACTTGCGCTTCAGGGCTTGCCGCCGCTCGTCGTCCAGATCGCCATGGTCTGCGCCGGCGCGATCGGCGGCGGACTGTGGATCATGCTCTCAGGCGGCTTGCGGCAATATCGCGGCGTCAACGAGACCATCTCGAGCCTGCTGCTGGTCTACATCGCCCTCGCGATCCTCAACCATCTCGTCGAAGGGCTGATGCGCGATCCCGCCAGCCTCAACAAGCCGTCCACCCGCGAGATCGGCGCCGCCAACATGATCGGCTCCATTCCCGGCACCGACGTGCATTGGGGCCTCGCGTTCGGCCTGATCGCCGCGATCGCCTCTTACATCCTGATCTATCACACCGTGTTCGGCTTCGCCGCGCGCGTGGCCGGCGGCAACATCCGCGCTGCGAAGATCGTCGGTCTCGGCGTCGACAAGCTGATCCTGACCGTCTGCTTCCTTGCCGGCGGCGCGGCTGGCCTCGCCGGCATGGTCGAGGTCGCCGCCGTGCAGGGACGCACCAACGCCAATCTCGCCGCCGGTTACGGCTTCACCGGCATCCTCGTCGCCTTTCTGGCGCGGCAAAATCCGCTCGCCATCATCCCGGTCGCGATCCTGCTCGGCGGCATCAGCGCCAGCGGCGGCCTGCTGCAACGTCGCTTGGGGCTGCCCGATGCGTCCGTGCTGGTGCTGCAGGGCATCATCTTCGTTTTCGTACTCGCCAGCGATGCGCTCTACGGCCGCATCGGATTCCTGAAGGGAAAATCCTGAGATGGCAGACGGATCGATCGGCCTCTGGACCGTCCCGCTCGCCGTCCTCGGCGGCGCCATTCGCGTCTCCACCCCATTCCTGTTCGTGAGCCTGGGCGAATGCATCACCGAGCGTGCGGGCCGTATCAATCTCGGCCTCGAAGGCACGCTGGTGGTGGGCGCGATGAGCGCCTATGGCATCTCCTATCTCACCGGCTCTCCGTGGCTCGGCGTACTTGCCGCCGGCATCACCGGCGCGCTGCTGGGTGCGCTGCATGCCGGCATCTGCTCGCTGCCGCGTGTCAACGACGTTGCCGTCGGCATCGCCTTGATGCTGTTCGGCACCGGCCTTGCGTTCTATCTCGGCAAGCCCTTGATCGAGCCGACAGCGCCGCGGCTGCCCGCCATCGACTTCGGCTGGTGGAGCGACATCCCGCAAGTCCGGGCAGCGCTGCGCATCAACGTGCTGTTCCTGATTGGCGTGGTGCTGGCGCCAATCCTGTATTGGGCATTCCGCACCACCCGCTGGGGCCTTCTCATCCGCACCGCCGGCGAGAGCTCGGATGCCGCACGCGCGATGGGCCATTCCGTGCTGCTGATCCGCCTGCGCGCCACCATGGCCGGCGGTTTCCTCGCCGGCATCGGCGGCTCGTTCCTGTCGCTGTTCTATCCCGGAAGCTGGAACGAGGGCCTTTCCTCGGGCCAGGGCATCACCGCAGTGGCGCTCGTGATCTTCGCGCGCTGGGATCCCCTGCTCTGCCTGTGGGCCTCGCTCGCCTTCGGCGGCGCGGCGGCACTGGGTCCGGCGCTGCAATCAGTCGGCATCACCTCCGGCTATCACCTCTTCAACGCTGCGCCCTACATCCTGACGCTGGCGATCATGATCATCACCTGCTCGCCGAAGCGGACGCTGACCGGCGCGCCCGCCGAACTCTCGATCACACGGTAACACGCACGAGGTCGTCCATGCCCGAGCCCGAGCGCTACATCAAATCCGAGCCCTATGCCTGGCCCTACAATGGTGATCTCCGCCCCGAGAATACGGCACTGATCATCATCGACATGCAGACCGATTTCTGCGGCGTCGGCGGCTATGTCGACAAGATGGGCTATGACCTCTCGCTGACGCGGGCGCCGATCGAGCCGATCAAGCGGCTGCTCGCAGCGATGCGCAAGCAAGGCTTCCATATCATCCATACCCGCGAGGGCCACCGCCCCGATCTCTCCGACCTGCCCGCCAACAAGCGCTGGCGCTCGCGCCAGATCGGCGCCGGTATCGGCGATCCCGGTCCGTGCGGCCGCATCCTGGTGCGCGGAGAGCCCGGCTGGGACATCATTCCCGAATTGGCGCCGCTGCCGGGCGAGCCGATCATCGACAAGCCCGGCAAGGGCTCGTTCTGCGCGACCGACCTGGAGCTGATCCTGCGCGTGCGCGGCATCGAGAACATCGTGCTGACAGGGATCACGACCGACGTCTGCGTCCACACCACGATGCGCGAGGCCAACGACCGCGGCTTCGAATGCATCCTGCTGCACGATTGTTGCGGCGCGACCGACAAAAGCAACCACGACCATGCGCTGAAGATGATCAAGATGCAGGGCGGCGTATTCGGCGCAGTCTCGACCTCTGATGCCTTCATCGGAGCGATTTCGTGATCATCGGCGAAACACCGCCGCCCTCTGGCGCCTTCGGCGTCGACGCCGTCGCCATGACCATGCGCTTCGGCGATTTCCTGGCGTTGGACAATGTCGAGCTGAAGGTGCGGCCGGGCTCGTTCCACGCCCTGCTCGGCGAGAACGGCGCCGGTAAGTCCACCCTGGTCAAATGCATTATGGGATACTACCACGCGACCGAAGGCGACATCATCGTCGGCGGCCGCGAGCAGGCGATCGCCAACCCGAAGAACGCCCACGCGCTCGGCCTCGGCATGGTCTACCAGCATTTTACGCTGGTGCCGGCGATGACAGTTGCCGAAAACCTCGTGCTGGCGCGCGACGACGTGCCGGCCGTGGTGAACTGGCCGAAGGAGATGAAGGAACTCGAGGCGTTCTTGGGCCGCATGCCATTCAGGGTGCCGCTCGGCGCGAAAGTTTCGGACATTTCTGCCGGCGAACGGCAGAAGTGCGAGATCCTCAAGCAGCTCTACCTGAAGCGCCGCTTCCTGATCCTGGACGAGCCGACCTCGGTGCTGACGCCGGCGGAAGCCGACGAGGTGCTCGGCATGCTCCGCGAGATGGTGGTCAGGGGCGAGCTGACGATCCTGATGATCACGCACAAGTTTCGCGAGGTCATGGCGTTTGCCGATGACGTCACGATCCTGCGCCGCGGCAAGCTCGCCGGTGCCGGCAAGGTTTCCGAGCTGACGCCGGACGCGATGGCCCGCACCATGATCGGTGCCGAGGAGTTGACGGTGCAGCCGCCGCGCACTGGCAAGCCTGGCCAAGCCAGGCTCGAGCTGCAAAAGCTCCGCGCGCTCGACGATACCGGCGCGGTCGCCGTGCATGATGTTTCGCTCACCGTCCGTGCCGGCGAGATCGTCGGCATCGCCGGTGTCTCCGGTAACGGCCAGCGCCAGCTGGTCGAGGTGCTGGCCGGCCAGCGCGAGGCCGAAAGCGGCGAGATCCGTGTCGCCGGCGATCCCTACCGCGCCAGCCGTGAGGAGATGCGGCGCCACAAGATGTCTCTCTTGCCCGAGGAGCCATTGAAGAACGCCTGCGTCGGCGGCATGAGCGTCGCCGACAACATCGCCTTCCGTGATTTCGACCGCGCGCCCTTCGCTCGTGGCTGGTGGCTCAATCCACGCGCTTTTCGCGACGACGCGAGGACGAGGATCGCGCGGTACAAGATCAAGACCCGCACGCCGGACACGCCGATCTCGGCACTGTCGGGCGGCAACGTGCAGCGCGCTGTGTTGGCCCGCGAGCTCGGCGGCGACGTCGAGGTGCTGATCGCCGCTAACCCCTGCTTCGGCCTCGATTTTGCGGCGGTGGCGCAGATCCACGCCGAGATCATGGCCGCGCGCAACCGCGGCGCCGCAGTCCTGCTCGTCAGCGAGGACCTCGACGAACTGCTCGAATTGTCGGATAGGCTGGTGGTGATGTTCCACGGCGAATTCGTGTATGAAGCACGGACCAGCGAGGCCGACCTCACCGTGGTCGGCCGGCATATGGCAGGGCACTGAACGGAGGATCGATGGACGACGCATCAGGGCGCGACGAGCACTTCCTGCGCCTGTCCTTCGCGGTCGCCCGCCGTTCCCTCACTCATGGCAACCATCCCTTCGGCTGCATCGTCGTCGATGCGGACGGCAAGGTCCTGATCGAGACCGAGAACGGCTACATGCCGGATCGCGACGGCACCGCGCATGCCGAGCGCCTCGCAGCCACCCAGGCCTGCCGCACGCTCGATCGCGAGGTGCTGGCGAAAGCCACCCTCTATTCCTCCGCCGAACCCTGCGCGATGTGTGCGGGCGCGATCTACTGGGCCGGCATCGGCCGCGTCGTCTACGGCCTCAGCGAGCATCGCCTGCGCGGCATCACCGGCAACCATCCGGACAATCCGACCCTCAACCTGCCATGCCGCAAGGTCTTTGCCAGCGGCCAGCGGCCGACGGAAGTCGTCGGGCCGCTGCTCGAAGACGAAGCCGAAGCTCTGCACGACAGCGTTTGGACCAAGTAGCAGCAAATCCCAAAGGAGATGACGCCGCGGAGGTTTGACGCGGCGCCATCGTCCTTCACCTGCAGAGCATCAGGCGATCAGAACTTCACGGTGATACCGGAGTAGAGCGAGGACTCCGTGCACGCTCCGGTGCTCACCCTGGCGCCACCGACCGGCGTGGTACAGCCGACCGCGAGGTTGTGATCGAGGCCGAACTTGTTCTGCCAGTAGCGGTAGGCAACCCAAACGTCCACGAAGTGCGAGTACTTGTCGCCCCAGGCCGCCTTCGAAGCATCGAGGGTCAGACGGATGGGCTCCGAATTCAACTCGACTGCAGTATTGTAAACACCATTGGCCGGGCTGTAGGGGAGTGGCTCAGTGTCCGTGCCCTTCTTGCCGTACCAGCCGGCGCGGCCGCTGATCGAGAAATACTGCATGTTCGGCGGCAGGAAGCCGAGGTCCATGTAGTAATTGACCTCGACAGCCCAGGTCGGCTTGAACGAGGTGTTGCCGTCCGCAAGACAGGTGACGCCGGGAAGGCCCGGACCAAACAGCCCGCACTGGCTGAAGGAATTGTGGTTGGCGAACTCCCAATAGACCAGCGGCGCGACGTTGATGTACCCCTTGTAGGGCAGGTCGAATGCAAATTGCAGACCGCCGACGACGTCGCGCTTGGCAGCCCCGAAATACCGGTTCTCGGTATTGGCATCCATGCCGACTTCGAACGAGATGTTGTGCAGCGGGCCCGCGCTGAACGCCTTGGTGTTGAAGAGCTCGTTCCAGCCGAAGGTCGAGCGGAACAGGCCGTAGATTTCGGTCGCACCTGCGCAGGTGGCCGGCGTACCGAAGATTGTCCCAGCATTGGTGCACGGCCCGGCCGGATCATTGTGATCCGACTTGAACATCGAGATAGTGAAGAAGTTCGTGCCGTACGCCCAGAGGTCGAAATGCGTGAACGAATAGACCTGCTTGGTTGTCTTGCTGTCGATCGACCCATCTGGCCGGAATGACCACGCGCCGGGTTGCGCAGCGTTGAAGATGTACGAGAACGTGACGCGGTTATCGATCACCAGGAAGAATGGAAGGTCTGGAGCCTTGTTCGCCGCCTTGACCGGCAGATCCGCCGCCTGAGCTGGGCCACCGGTGGCCAGCGTAGCAAGTGCCAGCGCCGCTGCTGCCATTGCCGAGTAACGAAACGACATCCTGAATACCCCCTCGTTTGGGCAAGCAAAAACGCGCGCCCCTGGGTGCGACATTTGCGCCGATCTCCCGGACCGAGAAGCCTCAACTTTTCACATGGCGTGCCGCATGCTGCAGCAGCACGCGACGGACGACGGAAGAATTGCAGCGCCCCGAGGTGGCACGAACACGCAAGGCGAGGGGCACCGCTGCCGAACATTCCCGATTGTTTCTGTTCGGATTTTCTGATCGCGCCCGAACGCAGTGCCGCAGTGACGCAGCTGTCGGCGCCACTGCACTGCGTGCGACGGACGACCGACGCGTCCATTGCTCAACATGGCGTCAGGCCTGCACAGCGGGTTCCGATTTGCCTTGAACCGTCACAAATTTGCAACAGGGACCCACCCGCAGACGCAAATCGCCGCCGCTGTCCAGGTGCTGTTTGCCGGGTTTGATCGTTCGGAATCGACGACGAGCGCTGGGCCGAGCGCCTGCCGAAGCGTTGAGCAAGGGATGATGCTTTTTCACATCTTACGCCGCGGTTCAAACTGGCCCAGTATTGAGGCACTTCACCCATGCAAGCGCATCAGCGAATGTTAGATCCGACGCCCAACGGCCAGCATTCCGGCAAGTCCCCGCTCCTGAGGACCATCGGCCTCACCAAACGTTATGGCGATTTCATCGCCAACGATTGCATCGATATCGAGATCTGGCCGAGGGAAATTCACGCCCTGCTGGGCGAGAACGGCGCCGGCAAGTCAACGCTGGTCAAGGCGATCTACGGACTGATCCAGCCCAGCGCCGGCGAGATTCATTGGCAAGGCCACCGAATCGCGCTGTCCGGCCCGTCCGAGGCGCGCAGCCGCGGCATCGGCATGGTGTTCCAGCACTTCTCACTGTTCGACAATCTCACCGTTGCCGAGAACGTCGCGCTCGGCCTCGATGGCAAGGAATCGTTCAAGGACATGTCGGCCCGGCTGGAACAGGTATCGAAGACCTACGGTCTGCCGCTCAATCCCAGGCGTGAGGTGTGGCAACTCTCCGTCGGCGAGCGTCAGCGCATCGAGATCGTCCGCGCCTTGATGCAGGATCCGAAATTCCTCATCCTGGACGAGCCCACCGCGGTGCTGACGCCGCAGGAAGCCGACCAGCTCTTCATCGTGCTGGAGCGCCTCAAGGCCGAGGGCCGCGCCATCCTCTATATCAGCCACAAGCTGGAGGAGGTGAAGCGGCTGTGCGATACGGCGACGATCCTGCGCGGCGGCAGGAAGGTCGAGACCTGTAACCCTCGGCTCGAAACTGCCGCCTCACTTGCGCGGATGATGGTCGGCGGCGAGGTCAAGGAGGTGAAGGCCGCATCCGGCCGCAAGACCACCGTGCCGCGGCTCGTCGTCAACGATCTCTCGCTCGCCCCCGCCGAGGCGCATGGCGTGCGGCTCGAGCACATCTCATTCGAACTGAAGGGCGGCGAGATCTTCGGCATCGCCGGTGTCGCCGGCAACGGCCAGGACGAATTGTTCGCCGCGCTCTCCGGCGAGCGCCTCGCGAAGGACCCCGGAACGGTGCTGATAGAAGGCATCGCTGCCGGTCACCTTTCGATCACCCAGCGGCGCAAGCTGGGCGCGGCCTTCGTTCCCGAGGAGCGGCTCGGCCACGGCACCGCGCCGCGGATGAAGCTGTCGGAGAACGCGCTGCTCACCGGCCACGCCGCCAGCGGCATGGTCCATCGCGGCTTCATCGATACGGCGGCCACGCTGAGAACGGTCGACCGCGCGACCGAAACCTTCGACGTCCGCAAGGCCAAGCGCGATCCCGAGGCCGCGAGCCTGTCCGGCGGCAACCTGCAGAAGTTCATCGTGGGACGCGAGATCCTGCGCAATCCCGCGGTGCTGGTGGTGAGCCAGCCGACCTGGGGCGTCGATGCCGGCGCCGCCGCGGTCATACGTCAGGCGCTGCTTGATCTTGCCACCGCAGGCGCCGCGGTGCTCGTGACCAGCCAGGATCTCGACGAGCTCGCCGAGATTGCCGACCGCATCGCTGTGATGTTCCACGGCAAGCTGTCGGCTCCGCTCTCGGCACGCGACGCAAGCCGCGAGAAGCTGGGCCTTCTGATGGGAGGCAGCAGCCTTGAGCCAAAGGAGATCGCGCATGCAGCTGGTGCTTGAGAAGCGTGCCGAGCGCTCCGATACGATCGCGCTGGTCTCGCCCCTGATCGCGATTGGCCTCACGATCGTCACCATGGTCATTCTGTTCGCGATCCTGGGCAAGAATCCGTTGCTTGCCCTGCACGCCTATTTCATTGCGCCCCTCACCGACGGCTATTCGCTCCAGGAGATCGCGGTGAAGGCGACGCCGCTGGTGATGATCGCGATTGGCCTGTCGCTCTGCTATCTCGCAAACGCCTGGAACATCGGTGCCGAAGGGCAATTCCTGATCGGCGCAGTTGCGGGAAGCTGGATCGCGGTGAAGACGCAAGGTACCGATGCCGGCGCCTGGGTGCTGCCGGCTATGCTCGGCCTCGCCGCCGCCTCAGGCGCGCTCTATGCGCTGATCCCGGCGATCTGCAAGGTGAAATTCGGCGCCAGCGAGATCCTGACCAGCCTGATGCTGGTCTATGTCGCCGATCTTTTCCTCGACTATCTCGTGCGCGGCCCCTGGCGCGATCCGCACGGCTTCAATTTCCCGACCACGGCCGAGTTCGATCCGGTCGCGACCGTGCCGTTGCTGATCGAAGGCGGCAGGCTGCATCTCGGCTCGATCATCGCCCTGCTCGTCGTCGCGGCAGCCGCGATCCTGCTCGGGCGCACCATCAAGGGTTTCGAGATCCGCGTGGTCGGCGCCGCGCCGCGTGCAGCGCGGTTCGGCGGCTTCAACGCCAACCAGCTGATCATCCTGACCTTCGCCGTCTCCGGAGCGCTGGCCGGGCTTGCCGGCATCATCGAGGTGGCGGGTCCGGTCGGGCATCTCCAGCCCGGCATCTCGCCCGGCTACGGCTTTACCGCGATCATCGTCGCTTTCCTCGGCCGGCTGAACCCGCTTGGAATATTAATCGCAGGCCTCTTCCTCGCATTGACCTTTATCGGCGGCGAGCAGGCGCAGATCGCGATGAAGATTCCCTTGGATGTCACCAAGGTCTTTCAGGGCATTCTGCTGTTCTACGTGCTCGCTTGCGACTCCCTCATTCTCTACCGCTTCAGGCTGGAGTTCCCGAATCGACAGGTGGCCCGTGGAGCTGGTTGAGGCCATCATCCTGGCAGTGCTCGCCGCGTCGACGCCGCTGTTGATTGCGGCGACGGGTGAGCTCGTGGCCGAGCGTTCCGGCGTGCTCAATCTCGGGGTCGAGGGCATGATGATCGTCGGCGCGGCCTGCGGCTTTGCCGGCGCGTGGCTGACCGGATCGATCTTGATCGGCGCGCTGTTGGGCATCCTCGCGGGCACGTTGATGTCGCTCGTCTTCGCGCTGATGGCGCTTGGGCTTGCCGTCAACCAAGTCGCAACAGGCCTCGCACTGACCATCCTCGGCGTTGGGCTCTCGGGCCTGATCGGCGCCGGCTTCGTCGGCGAACGCATCACGCCGGCCGTGCACCTCGCCATTCCCGGTCTCACTAATGTCCCCCTTATCGGCCGCGTGCTGTTCGGCGAGAACGGCTTCGTGTATTTCTCGATCGCGCTGATCGTCGCGGTGTGGTGGTTCCTGTACCGCACACGGGCGGGATTGATCCTGCGCGCCTGCGGCGACAATCACGTTTCCGCGCATGCGCTCGGCTATCCCGTCCTGCGCATCCGCACCTTCGCCGTGATGTTCGGCGGCGCCTGCGCGGGCCTTGCGGGGGCCTATCTGCCGCTCGCCTATACGCCGTTCTTCATTCCGGGTATGACCGCCGGCCGTGGTTGGATCGCGCTGGCGCTGGTGGTGTTCTCGTCCTGGCGGCCGGGCCGGCTCGTCGTCGGCGCCTACCTGTTCGGGGCGGTGACGATTCTGCAACTGCATGCGCAGGGATGGGGCGTCGGCATTCCATCGCAATTCATGTCGGCGCTGCCTTATCTCGCGACCGTCATCGTGCTGGTCCTGCTCTCCCGCGCGCGCACGGGCGGCTCGACGGCACCGGCCGCGCTCGGCACGGTGTTCGTGCCCGACCGTTGAATTTCGTTTCTGCCGTGTGCACGATGGGGCGCGCATGTGGCGGATTGTGGCTTTCCCCGATGTTTGGAGATTGATCATGAGGAAATCACTTCTTGCACTGGCTGCCGGGCTCTTGCTCGCCGGGAGCGTCAGTGCGGCCTCCGCCGCCGACAAGCTGAAAGTCGGCTTCGTTTATCTTGGTCCGATCGGAGACCTCGGCTGGACCTATCAGCACGACCTCGGTCGCCAGGCGCTGGTGAAGGAGTTGGGCGACAAGATCGAGACCACCTATCTCGAGAACGTGCCCGAGGGCCCGGACGCCGAGCGCTCGATCGAGCAGCTTGTCCGCGCCGGCAACAAGCTGATCTTCACCACGTCGTTCGGCTACATGGATCCGACGCTGAAGGTCGCCAAGAAATATCCGAACGTGCATTTCGAGCACGCCACCGGTTACAAGCGTAACCCGAACATGTCGACCTATTCGGCGAAATGGTATCAGGGCCGCTACATTCAAGGCCTGATAGCGGCCAAGATGTCGAAGTCGGGCGTGCTCGGCTATATCGGCTCGTTCCCGATTCCGGAGGTCGTCTCCGGCATCAACGCGACGATACTGGCGGCGCAGACCATCAATCCGAACATCAAGGTCAAGATCATCTGGGCCAACACCTGGTTCGACCCCGGCAAGGAGGCCGACGCCGCCAAGGCGCTGATCGACCAGGGCGCCGACGTCATCATGCAGCACACGGATTCGCCCGCCCCGATGCAGATCGCCAGCGAACGCGGCAAGCTGGCCTTCGGCCAGGATTCCGAAATGATCAAGTTCGGGCCCAAGACCCAGCTGACCTCGATCCTCGACACCTGGGGCCCCTACTACATCGAGCGCGTCAAGGCCGAGCTCGCCGGCACCTGGAAGTCCGAGGACACGTGGGGAGGCCTCGACAGCCACATGTTCACGATGGCGCCCTACACGAACATGCCCGACGATGTGAAAAAAATGGCCGAGGATGCCCAGGCCGCGATCACCGCGGGCAAGCTGCATCCGTTCAAATGCCCGATCGTTGGGCAGGACGGTAAGCCGGTCGAGTGCAAGGGCGGCGATCACCTGGATGACGGCCAGATCCTCGGCATGAATTTCTACGTGAAAGGCATCGACGACAAGCTGCCGGGCAAGTAGCACGCTTCTTGCATTGACCAAATCACCTGCTCCTCCCGGAGGAGGTTCGGAGGGGGTGGCCAGAAGCACCCGGCACTTGTGGCTGCCCCCTCTTTCTATTTCGCCCGACTAACCAGCCTGCATCGCCCGCGCCGCCGAACTGTGGCGGCGGATGAGGTCTGCCACATCGAGGCCGGGGATCGCACCATCGATCACCGCCCATTTTCCAGCCACCATCACCCGGTCGGCGCGATGCGCCCCGCACAGCACGAGCGCAGCCAGCGGATCGCCGTGGCCGGAGAAGCGCAGCTCGTCGAGCCTGAACAGCGCAAGATCGGCGGCCTGGCCGACGGCGATGTCGCCGAGTTCCGGCCGGCCGACACACGCCGCCGAGCCCTTGGTCGCCCAGCGCAGCGCATCCTTGTGGCTGACCTTGGTGACGCCATAGCGCGCCCGTTGCAGCAGGAACGCGGCCCTGACCTCCTGCATCAGGTTGGACCCGTCGTTGGATGCCGAGCCGTCGACACCAATACCGATCCCGACGCCGGCCTCTTCCATATCGCACACCGGGCAACAGCCGGACGCAAGCAGCTGGTTGCTGCAAGCACAATGGCTGATGGTCGTGCCGGCCTTTCCGAGCCGTCTCATCTCGTCCGGATTGAAGAAGATTCCATGGGCGAGCCAGGTCCGCGCGTTGAGCCAGCCGCATTGCTCGAGATAGTCGAGCGGACGGCAGCCATACATCTGCTGACAGAATCTGTTCTCGTCCTCGGTCTCGGCGAGATGGGTGTGCAGGCGCAAATCGAGCTTGGCAGCGAGATCGGCGGTGGCGCGCATCAGCGACGTCGTCACCGAGAACGGCGAGCATGGCGCCAGCGCGATCTGCACCATCGCATCCGCCCCGCGCTGGTGATGCTTGGCGACCACGCGGGCGCTATCGGCGAGAATGGTGTCCTCGTCCTGCACGACGCTGTCGGGCGGCAGGCCGCCGTCGCGCTGCGACAGGTTCATCGAGCCACGCGTGAGCAGCACGCGCACACCGAGGCGCTCCGCCACCGCCACCTCGATATCGACGGCGTCTTCGAGTCCGGCCGGGAAGACGTAGTGGTGATCCGTCGTGGTGGTGCAGCCGGAGAGCAAAAGCTCGGACATCGCCACGGTGACGCCGAGCTCGAGCGCTTCCGGCGTCAGCCTCGCCCACACCGGATAGAGCGCCTGGAGCCATGGGAACAACTCGCGGTCCATCGCGGCCGGCAGCGCCCGCGTCAGCGTCTGGTAGAAGTGATGATGGGTATTGATCAGGCCCGGGAGCACGACGTGTTCGCCCGCATCGAACACTGCGACATCCGCGGTTGCAGGCACACCGCCCGCCGGCACGAGCTCGACGATCCGGCCGCCCTTCACGACAATGCCGCGCTCGGCCCCGTCGGCGAGGATGGCCAGGGGATCCCTGATCCAGGTCGAACTTGCCTCACTCATGATCCTGCTTCTCCTCACCCACGCTGACGGCGGGCCTGCAAGGCCGAGGACGATCGCGCCCTTGCTTCGACTTGTTGTTGCCACTTGGCTCCCGTCTTGCAACACTTCGCTCGGACCATTCAACCGTCGGAAGCGTTGGCGCAGCCATGGACTTGAATACCATCACAGCCGTCGTCCATCCGCAAACGCGCGCGCAGCTGCCCGTTTGGACGGCAGGTGATGCTTGGCTCGCGGGCGGCACCTGGCTGTTCTCGGAGCCTCAAACGCATCTGACGCGACTGATCGATCTCACCGATTTGAAATGGCCGGCGCTGACGATCACCGCGAGCCACCTCTCGATCGCCGCCACCTGCACCATCGCAGAGCTCGATGGACTCGCCTGCCCGTCCGATTGGCTCGCAGCGCCGCTGATCAACCAGTGCTGCCGGGCCTTCCTTGCGTCGTTCAAGATCTGGAAGACCGCGACCGTCGGCGGCAATCTCTGCATGTCGCTGCCGGCGGGACCGATGATCTCGCTGACGTCGGCACTCGACGGCGTCTGCACCATCTGGAAGGCCGGCGGCGGTGAACAGAGGCTTCCGGTCGCCGAATTCGTCACCGGCAACCAGCGCAATCGCCTGACGCCAGGCGATCTTCTTCGGCAGATCGACATTCCGATCGCCGCACTGAAGCGCCGTACAGCCTTCCGCCAGATCTCGCTGGCGCCGGTCGGCCGCTCGGCGGCGCTGCTGATCGGCAGCCTCGAAGCCGACGGCATGCTGACAGTCACAGTCACCGCGTCGACGGTGCGGCCGATCCAGCTGCGCTTCCGCAAAGCGCCGGACGCAAGCGCGCTGCGCGCCGCGCTCATGCAGGAGATTGCCGATGATCTGTACCACACGGACATCCATGGCGCGCCACTCTGGCGCAAGCACATGACGCTGCGCCTGGCCGAGGAAATTCGCGGCGAGCTGCTCGGAGCGACACCCGCATGAGCCTGGAGGTCAACGGCAAGGCGTTCTCCCAGGAGCCGCGCGCCGGCCAGTGCCTGCGCACGTTCCTGCGCGAGCTCGGCCATTTCGGCGTGAAGAAAGGCTGCGATGCCGGCGATTGCGGCGCCTGCACGGTGCTGCTCGACGGCGAGCCTGTGCACAGCTGCCTGATTCCGGCGTTCCGGGCCGAAGGGCGCACCGTGACTACGATCGAAGGCCTTGGCGGTGATCACGGCACGCACCCGATGCAGCAGGCCTTCCTCGATGCGCAGGCCTTTCAATGCGGATTCTGCACCGCCGGCATGATCCTGACCTGCGCTTCGCTGAACCAGGCACAGCGCACTGATCTCGGCACAGCGCTGAAAGGCAATATCTGCCGCTGCACCGGCTATCGGTCGATCGAGGATGCGATCCTCGGCAAGACCAATGTCGAGGCGAGCGTCGAGGCCGGCGCCGCCTTCGGACGGAGTCTGCCGGCCCCCGCAGGCCCCGACGTGGTCCGCGGCACGGCACGCTACACCTTCGACACCGCAATCGATGGCCTGCTGCACATCAAGCTGCTGCGCTCGCCGCACGCGCACGCCAGGATCGTCGCGATCGACACGTCGGACGCGTTGAGCATCCCCGGCGTTCACGCCGTGCTGACTCACGAGGATGCACCATCCGTCCTGATGTCGACGGCGCGGCACGAGAAGGACTGGATGGACCCGGAGGATACCCGCGTCCTGGATGACGTCGTTCGTTTCATCGGCCAGAAGGTTGCCGCCGTCGTCGCCGACACCGAAGCCGCTGCCGAGGCGGCGTGCCGCGAGCTGAAAGTCAGTTACGAGATCCTGCCGGCGCTGATCGATCCCGAGCAGGCGATGGCACCGGGTGCGCCGGTCGTTCATCCCGACCGCACCACTGCGAACCGCGTTGCCGATGCAAAGAGCAACCTGGTCGCGGAGACGCATGGCGAGCTCGGCGATGTCACGGCGGCGCTCGCCACATCCGCCGCTACCTACGAGGCCACCTTTCACAGTCACCGTGTGCAGCATGCCGCACTGGAGACCCATGGCGGCCTCGCCTGGCTCGATGATTCCGGCATGCTCAACGTCCGCACCTCGACGCAGGTGCCGTTCCTGACCCGGCGTGCGCTGTCGGACATCTTTCAGCTTCCCATGGACAAGGTCCGCGTGTTCTGCGAACGCGTCGGCGGCGGCTTTGGCGGCAAGCAGGAGATGTTCGTCGAGGATATCCTGGCGCTTGCCGCGCTGAAGACCGGGCGGCCGGTCAAACTTGAGCTGACACGCGAGGAGCAGTTCATCGCGACCTCGACGCGGCATCCGATGCGAATCCACGTCAAGGCGGGCGCGGACAGCGACGGCAAGCTCACCGCGCTCCAGCTCGACGTGCTCTCCAACACCGGCGCCTACGGCAATCACGCCGGCCCCGTGATGTTCCACGCGCTGGCGGAGTCCATTGCCGTCTACAATTGCCCGAACAAGCGGGTCGACGGCGTCGCCGTCTACACCAACACTGTGCCGGCAGGGGCATTTCGCGGCTATGGCTTGCCGCAGGCGCTGATCGCGGTGGAAGCGGCGATCGACGAACTGGCGAGGCAGCTCGGCATCAGTCCCTACGAGATGCGCCGGCGCAATATCGTGAGGCCCGGCGATCCCATGCTGTCGCCGCCGCCGTCCGAATATCACGACGTGCTCTACGGCTCCTACGGGCTCGACCAGTGCCTCGATCTCGTCGAGCGCGCGATGCAGGCCGATGCCCCACAGCCGGAGCTGTCGCCGGATTGGCTGGTCGGCGACGGCATCGCGCTGACCATGATCGACACCGTGCCGCCGGCCGGCCACTTCGCGGACGCGACGATCGCGCTCAACGACGGCGGCGGCTTCGACCTCACCGTCGGCACCGCCGAGTTCGGCAACGGCACCAGCACTGTGCATCGCCAGATCGCGGCGACCACGCTGGCGACGACCGTCGACAGGATCCATCTGCGCCAGTCCGACACCGCCCATGGCGGCCACGACACCGGCGCCTATGGCAGCGCCGGTACCTTCGTCGCCGGCAAGGCGACGCATGCGGCAGCCATGCAGCTTGCGAGCGAGCTGAAGGCGGCGGCCGCCGGCGCCTGGCTGTGCGATGTAGAGACTTGCGCGCTCGATGCGGACACCGTCGTCAGCGGCGTCCGCCGCATGCCTTTTGCGGAGCTGGCGAAGCTCGCCCGCGAGCGCGGCCGGCCGTTCGCAGGCAGCGGCACGTCCGGCGGCACGCCGCGATCGGTCGGGTTCAACGTGCAGGGCTTTCGCGTCGCGGTGAACAGGGGCACCGGCGAACTCCGGATTCTCAGGAGCGTGCACGCCGCGGACGCGGGCGTCGTCGCCAATCCCATGCAGTGCCGGGGTCAGGTCGAAGGCGGCGTGGCGCAGGCGCTCGGCGCTGCGCTCTACGAGGAGATGGTGATCGACGCGAGCGGCCGCGTCACCAATCCGAAGTTCCGCGACTACCACCTGCCCTCTTTCGCCGACGTGCCGCGGACGGAGGTCTTCTTCGCCGAGACGTCCGACACGATCGGCCCGCTGGGCGCGAAGTCGATGAGCGAGAGCCCCTACAATCCGGTCGCCGCCGCGCTCGGCAACGCGATCGCGGATGCCACCGGCATTCGCTTCACCGCGCCGCCCTTCAAGCCGGACCGGCTGTTTCCGGCGCTCCATGATAAATTTGGCTAGATGCATGTTTCGGGGGATACATCCATGAGCAACGACGTCCATCCCGTCGACCAGGTCCTGCTGGTCCCGCGCCTGCTCGCGCTGGGGCTCCAGCACGTGCTGGTGATGTATGCCGGCGCGGTCGCGGTCCCCCTCATCATCGGCCGCGCGCTGAAGCTGCCGCCGGAGGACGTCGCCTTCCTGATCAGCGCCGACCTGTTCGCCTGCGGACTTGCGACGCTGGTCCAGTGCGTCGGCTTCCCCGGCGTCGGTATCCGCCTGCCCGTGATGATGGGTGTGACCTTTGCGTCGGTCGGCCCGATGCTGTCGATGGCGGCTGCACCCGACATCGGCCTGCTCGGCATCTACGGCTCCGTGATCGCCGCCGGCCTGTTCGGCATCGTCGTTGCGCCGTTCGTCAGCCGGCTGCTGCCGTTATTTCCTCCCGTCGTCACCGGCACCATCATTCTCATCATCGGCATCTCCCTGATGCGGGTCGGCATCAACTGGGCCGGCGGCGGCCTGCCGACGTTGACGAAGGTGGTCGACGGCGTTCCCGGCAGCTTTCCCAATCCGGCCTATGGGCAATTGCAGGGGCTCGGCATCTCGCTGTTCGTGCTGCTCTTCATCCTCGGCCTGATCAAATGGGGCAGCGGGTTTCTCGCCAACGTCTCCGTGCTGCTCGGCATCATCGCCGGCGCGGTGCTCGCAAGCATTCTGGGCGTCATGCATTTCGACAAGGTCGCCGCCGCCTCCTGGGGCGCGCTCGTGATTCCCTTCCGCTTCGGCTTGCCGCAATTCCACCTGGTGCCTGTCATCACCATGTGCATCGTCATGATCGTGGTGATGATCGAATCGCTCGGTATGTTCCTGGCGCTCGGCGAGATCACCGGCAAGGCCGTTGACCGCGAAGCCCTGAGCCGGGGCTTGCGCGCCGACGGCCTCGGCACGCTGCTCGGCGGCATCTTCAACACGTTTCCCTATACCTCGTTTTCGCAGAATGTCGGCCTCGTCTCGGTCACGGCCGTGTGTTCGCGCTGGGTGACGGTGACGGGCGGCTGCATCATGCTCGTGCTCGGGCTCTTGCCGAAGCTCGCCGCGCTGGTGGAGGCGGTGCCGCTGGTCGTGCTCGGCGGCGCCGGCCTCGTGATGTTCGGCATGGTGGCGGCCACCGGCGCACGCATCCTCACCTCGGTCGATTTCCGCAACAACCGCTACAATCTCTTCATTGTCGCGATCTCGATCGGCTTTGGACTGATCCCGCTCGTTGCTCCCGGCTTTTTTCGTAATCTGCCGCACGATCTGCACCCGCTGCTGGAGTCCGGCATACTGCTCTGCGAGGTTGTGTCCGTGCTGCTCAATGCCTTCTTCAACGGCGTGAGCGGTGGCGCTAGCGCGGAAGCTGACGCAGCGTCAGCCGCCGCATCGGCGCAACATGTCTAAAGCGCGATGCGACTAGGATGAATCGTCATCGCGCTTTAGGTTATTGTTTGTGCATGATCTTATCGGAAAACCGCTACGCACTTTTCCGGATCATGCTCTAGCTGCCGCGATAAGTCGAGTAGCTCCAGGGCGTGACCAGCAGCGGCACGTGGTAATGGCTTTCCGGCTCGCTGATCGCAAAGCGCAGCGGGATCTCGTCGAGGAATGGCGGATCGGACAACGGCACGTTGCGCGCGGCGTAATATTTGGCAACGCTGAAGCGCAGCTCGTAGCGGCCGATCGGCAGCGGACGGCCGCCGATCAGCGGCTGGTCGGTGCGGCCGTCGACATTGGTCAGCGCGCGCGCGATGACGCGGTTCTCGCCAAGGCTCGCGAGCTCCACGAGCTCAATCGGGATGCCCGGCGCGGGTTTGCCAATCTGGTTGTCCAGCACATGGGTCGAGAGCCGCCCGTGCACCTTCAGCCTGTCGTCAGCGACGACGAGCTGGTCGAGGCGCAGCGCGGAGATGCGGCCGATCTCCTCGATCGCACGCCTAATCTCGGACTTGGCGATGTTGAGCAGCCGCGCCTCGAAATCGCGCAGCACGGAATCCTTGGTGTGACGGCGCACGCAGACGATATAAGGAAAGCCGAACTTGTCGCGATAAGCGTTGTTGGCCCGCTCGAACGCGGCGTATTCGGCATCCGACAGCCGGTCGAGGCCGGCGCTGTTCTGCTCGTCGGTCGATTCCGCGGTGAGGCCGGCGGCGCGCTGCGTCTTGTTGGCGAGATCGGGATGCGCCCGGATCAGCGCCAGCTGCACGTCAGGCTCGGCACTCTGGATCGCCGCCATCAGCGCGGCGTGCAGCTCGTTGATGCCGGCGAACGGCCGCTTTGCCGCGAGCTGCTCGGCGATCCACGGCGAATATTCGACGACGTTGGCGAGCGCCGCGACGAAGTCGGCCGTGCTTGCATTGTTGAGATCGGCGAGCGAAATCTGCGACATCATCTCACCCGATCTCGAATGCGTCGGCGGCAAGATGGGCGTGCTTCTCGTGCCAATGCTGCGCGATCTGCAGCCGCGTCGGCACCCAGACGCGCTCGTGCTTGCCGATATAATCGAGGAAGCGCATCAAGCCTGCTGCGCGGCCGGGCCGGCCGGCGAGGCGGCAATGCAGGCCGACCGACATCATCTTCGGCGCGGTTTCGCCTTCCGCGTAGAGCACGTCGAAGGCGTCCTTCAGATAGGTGTAGAACTGCTCGCCCTCAGCAAACCCTTGCGGGTTGATGAAGCGCATATCGTTGGCATCGAGCGTATACGGAATGATGAGCTGCTTGCCATTGGCGCCCTTGACCCAATAGGGCAAATCGTCGGCATAGGAGTCGCAGAGATAGAGGAAGCCGCCTTCCTCCATCAGCAGACGATTGGTGTTGATCGAGGAGCGCCCGGTGTACCAGCCGAGCGGACGCGAGCCCGTCGCCTCGGTATGCACGCGGATGGACTCGGCGATCTCGGCGCGCTCCTGCGCCTCCGTCATGTCCTTGTGCTCGATCCATTTCAGGCTGTGGCTGGCGATATCCCAGCCCGCCTCCTTCATCGCAGCGACAATCTCGGGATTGCGCTTGAGCGCGGTCGCGACGCCGAACACTGTGGTCGACCAGTTCCGCTCGTTGAACATCCGCCACAGCCGCCAGAAGCCGGCGCGCGAGCCATATTCAAACATGGATTCGATGTTGGCGTGGCGCTGGCCCGGCCAGGGCTGCGCGCCGAGCACATCGGACAGGAAAGCTTCCGAGGCGCGGTCGCCGTGCAGGATGTTGTTCTCGCCGCCCTCTTCGAAATTGACGACGAACTGCACCGCGACCCGCGCATTGCCGGGCCATTGCGGATGCGGCGGGTTGCGGCCGTAGCCGCGGAGATCGCGCGGGTAGCGGGGCTCAGTCACTCAGATTTCCTCGAAGCGGATCGGTAGCGCGCCCTTCCACAGCACGCTCTTGCCCAGCGTCGCCAGGTTCTCCAGGCCCGAGGTCAGCGTGATGAAATGGTTGCCGGCGAGCTGGCCCATCTTGCTCGCAAAATGCACGCCGCCATAGGCCAGCAGGATCTCGGTCTCGCTGATGCCACCGGGATAGAGGATGATCTGGCCGGGCGCGGGATAGCTGGTGTGGTTCTCGTAGCCGACGCCGAAGTCGAGGTCGCCGAGCGGCATCCACACGCCCTCGCCGCTCCAGCGCACATGGATGATGTGGCTTTCGAACGGCAGCGCCTTGCGGAAGGCGGCGACGGTTTTGGGCGCCGCTTGCTCCTCGAAACGGGCATCGAAGGTGAAATCGCCGGCGCGGATAACGAGTTTGCTCATCTCATCTCTCTGGATCGGGGGCGATGCGCCCCGCGGGGAACTTGCAGCAAAAAGCACTCCCGACCGTTTCGCGCAAGTGGCGCGGGGAGGCTCTTGCCTGCCTCGGGCATGCCACCCGACATGGTCGATCGCGTGAAAGCTCGTCGCCATTGAACCGGATTGCCGGAGGTGAGTCCACCGGCACGGCCGGCGGAATTGCGGGCAATGGGCCGACGCCAACGACGTCCGCGGGCGGCGTGCTCCAGCGCGGCAATGCAGCTCTCCCGTGTGCCGGACAAGCTGCAACGCGCAAACGTTGCGGCGCAGAGCCGGGACCTAGAGCCGCGCGGGACGACGTCGTGAGATGGGCCCCGGCTCGGCAGCGCATCGTCGAAGAGACGATGCGCTGCGTCCGGGCATGAGAGCGAAGCCTTGCGCGCGCACTCTCCTCCTCGTCATTGCGAGCGAAGCGAAGCAATCCAGACTGTCACCGCGGAAAGATTCTGGATTGCTTCGCTGCGCTCGCAATGACGGAGCAAGGGGCGACGCAGCAACTCTCCAACGTGCATTGCAGATTGCAGATACGCCTTCGCCTTCTCGCGACGCATTTCGCCCGAGCTTTGCTTGGTCAATCCGCCCTCTTGAGCCAAGAGGGCGCAGGGAAGGCCGGGTGCCGGCTGGCACCCGCGGTCCGCTGCGCGAAGATGTAGCGCAAAAAGACCGCACAGCAGCATACAGGTGAAGCCCAACACACGGCCTTCCCTGCGCGATGGTCGGACGGCTTATGCCGCGCTCTCCCGGGAGCCGAGTTCGTTCTGGCCTCCCTCACTCCCGCGAAAGTCACCGGCACCGCGCCGGTTGACGCAGATGCCGCATTCGCCAGAGCTTGACCGTAGCAACGACGGCCAGGACCACACGGTTTTGCCGTACGCGCGGTTCGTTGGCGCCGCAGGGTTCGACGGATTTGTGCACGTTGCCATCGAAATGCCGGCGCGACGAACCTGACAGCGCCGCTCGTCCGTACGAAGCCTTAGGGCTCACGGAGAGCAATCCGCCCTGCCCTCAGCTCTCGTACACGACGCTGCCGCGTCCACCGCAAGCCCGGCTCGCGACAATGACGACCTCATGATCGCCCCTCGAGATGAGCCGGGATGGGCGACACATACGATATTTCCGAAATTCGGTAAAGCGGAATATTTTCGCACGGATGGGTTGACAGAGAAGCGAAACACCCGCTCGCAGCCCGGTTCGCGCAATCCGCGCGCTTCGCGGGCCTCGACCGCTCAGTATGGCGCGTAACCATAGCCCGGATCGTAGTAGTAAGGACTACCGCCGTAATAACCAGGGCCGCCGTAGTAACGCGGGCCATAGCCGTAGTAATAGCGGTTTTCGTAATATTCGCGGCGGCGGCTCTCGGCGATCGCGCCTCCGATCAGACCTGCGGCCATGCCCATGAAGGCCAGACCCGCGGCATTCGGCCCGCGTCGATAGTAATGGCGACGCCGGTGTGCGCTGAAATCGGTGACGTCGGAGGCGGCCTCGCCGGCAACAGCCGCCTTGGCGGCCGGTGTCCCGGCCGACGCCGCTGCGGATGGGGATGTGGAAGCCGCAATCAGGGCGAGGCTTGCAAGCGCCACCACGATCGTATTGCGGCCGGCTGCGGAAATCACGGGTCCAATACTCATGCTCAATTTCCTCTCTTCTCGCCCAAAGAGACATAAGCAAACGATCTATAATCCGCAAACCACTGAAATGGTTTCATGATCGCGGCGATCTGCCACGCTTTGAACGATTGTAAACCGAACGATCAGATCCAGCTTGAACCACCCAACCTGAGCGGTTAATGAACAGCCGCGCCGTATTCGGTCGCCGTAAGCGTTTCACGTGAACCAACGCATCAACCGACGCCGTCGGGATCGATGCCATTTCCAGGGTTCAACGTGATCGACGCGTCCTTTTCCAAGAGAAACCAGATGATTGTGGTTCGCAAACTGCCGGCGCGCTATGCGCCGATCGTGATGCCATTCGTGCTGTCCATCCTCATGACGGCGGTGGTGTCGGTCATTTCGACGCTGCGGAGCCTGGGAGCAACGCCGGCGTTCCTGGCGACCTGGCCGGGCGCCTGGGGACTGTCCTGGCTCGTCGCGTTCCCGACGCTGCTGGTGGTGCTGCCGCTGGTCCGCCGGATCGTGGCCTGGCTCGTCGCAACCCCACCCGGCCGGTGACCCGCGCTTACGACAGCGCCCCCAGCACGCCTCTCGTCGCCTTGTCGATCTCCTCGACATAGCGGCGGCGGGCGAAATTCTCGGTGAGGAAGCCGACCACCTTGCGGCTGTCGGTGGAATCGACCACCGCCAGCATCTCCGCCTCGGCTTCGTCGAACACCGCCATCGCCGACTTCACGTTCATTTCCGGGATCAGCACGATGTCGATCAGGCGGGCGAGCTCGATCACCTGGATGTCGTCGGCGATGGTGTCAAGGTCGCTGGAGAACAAATCGGGCAGCAGGACGAGGCCGACATATTCGTCAGCATTGTTGACGATGACGATTCCCGGCCGCGAGCCGAGCGCGAACTCGCGGCGCGCGGCGGCGATCGTCGTGGTCGAGGGCACCTTGCCGACATCCGAGCGCATCAGGCGCTCGACCGTGAGATTGCGCAGCCAGCCGACGTCGTTGGCGCTGCGGATGGTCTCGCCGCGCAGATGCAGGCGCCAGGTCGAGAAGGAGTGGCCGAACATGAAGCGCACGCAGATCGAGGTCACGATGCAGCCGGCCAGCACCACGGCGGTGACGTCGACGTTGCGTGTCATCTCGAGCACGAGGAACGACATCGTGAGGGGGCCGCCGACGATGGCGACGCCGAGCGTCGCCATGCCGGTCAGCATCGCCACCAGCGGATCGATCGCGAAGTTCGGGCTGATGAGCAGCAGCACCGCGGCAAAGAACTTTCCGATCAGGCTGCCGACGAACAGCGAGGCGAAGAACAGGCCGCCGCGAAAGCCCGAGGCGAGCGAGATCAGGCAGGCCGTCACCTTCAAGGCGATGATCAGCGCGATCAGGCCGACCGTCATCTCGTGGAAAAGATCGAGCACCATGGCGCCATGGCCGGCCGCGAGAACCTGCGGCGTGATGATGGCGAACCCGCCGACGATGAGGCCGCCGATCACCGGACGCAGCCAGACCGGCATCCAGGCGAACAGCCGCTCGAACATCGGCGAGGAGCGCATCACGGCGATGCCGACGCCGCTGGTGATGAGGGCGAGCCCGATCAGCGCCAGATATTGCTCGACACCGACGGCGCTGACCTTGGGTATCTCCAGCGAGTATGGCGCGCCGCCCAGCCATTGCGCGGTCAAGGCCCCCGCAAGGGAGGCGGCGAGGATCGGCGCGGCACTGCCGACCGCATAGACGCCGACGATCAACTCGCAGGCGTAGAAGGCGCCGGTGATCGGCGCGCCGAACGCCGCCGCGATCGCCGCCGCGGCCCCGCAACCGACCATCAGGCGCAGATCGTTGCGGCGGAGATTGAAGAACTTGCCGAGCTGCGAGGCGATGCCGGAGCCGATCTGGGTGTAGCCCGCCTCGAGGCCGACGGAGGCGCCGCAGCCATTCGAGATCAGAGTCTGGCCTGCGACCACCACGCTGTCGCGCATCGACAGATTGCCGCCCCGCAGCGCGTTCGCCTCGATCGGATCGACCGCGTTCGATATCCTCATGCGCCGCCGCGACCATTCCATGATTCCGAGGGACAGCCCGCCGAGCGCGGGTGCGATCAGTGCCGCCCAGGGACTGACGCTCGCGTGGGCCGACAGGTGGACATCAATGGGAATGCCGTAGATCACGACATGCGCGATCTGGGCGATCAGGGCCATCAGCGTCACGACCGCGCCAGCGAGCGTGCCGATCACCAGCGCGAGCGGGATCAGGTAGAACTCGTTGCTGCGCAGCAGGGCGCGCATCCGAACCATGGTGCGGTTCGTCCGCTTGCGATCGACGAGATGCCTGATCCGCACGAACACCTTTGGCCCGCCCTACCCTTCCGACAGGCCGTAGCCGGCCATGCGCTGACGGACCCGCTCGATCTCATCGCTGGGGAGCAGGGGCGGTTGTCCGATCTGCAGACAGCCGTGATATTGCCGCGCCAGCGTCTCGACTTCGACCGCCAGCC
This sequence comes from Bradyrhizobium glycinis, assembly GCF_016031655.1. GTDB lineage: Bacteria > Pseudomonadota > Alphaproteobacteria > Rhizobiales > Xanthobacteraceae > Bradyrhizobium > Bradyrhizobium glycinis. The sequence continues at coordinate 163,589 of NZ_JACCHQ010000010.1, read as the reverse complement.
ACATCGCCTTGTCCAAGGTCTTGCCGATCGCGATCATGCCGTGATGATCGAGCAGGCAGGCGAGCCGACCCTCCAGCGCCCGCACCGCATGCTCGGACAGCTCCGCCGTCCCGTACGTCGCGTAGGGCGCGCAGCGGATGTTGTCGCCGCCCGCCGCCGCGATCATGTAATGCACGGGAGGGATCTCCATGCCCATGATCGCCAGGATGGTGCAATAGGTCGGGTGGGCGTGCACGACGGCGTTGACGTCGGGCCGCGACTTCAGGATGTCGCGATGAAAGCGCCATTCGCTCGACGGCTTCTGGTCGGGCGCGTGCGAGCCGTCCATGGCCATGAAGACGATCTGGTCCGGACTCATGGCCTCATAGGGCACGCTGGTCGGCGTCACCAGGAGCCCGCCCGCATGCCGGACGCTGATATTGCCTGATGTGCCCTGGTTGATGCCGAGCGCATTCATGCGCCGGCAGGCGTCGATAATGGCCTGTCTCTTGGCGAGTTCGTCCGCTGTCATCGACATGTCGATTTCCTGTCGAAGGGCTTATTGGACGGGAGTACGTCAAAGCAACATGACAGTGCAAGCGAAAGCGTCCCGTATGCCGTGACACACCAGCCGACGGGATAGCACCAGGTTAACAGATTGTCGCAGCTCCAGGGCAGGCCGGTCCGGACCGCCGCGACCCGTTTATGACGAACTGCACGGAATAGGCGACGAGGACGCACGAGAGCACGGCATTTCCGCTGCGACCGCGCGTGCGTGCTATCAGGCCCGCGGAAAGAAAGCACAGGGAGAAACCACTTGGACGTCTCTCCCGGTTCGGCTGTCCACGTGCGAGCAATAACAAAAGTTAAGACTGGTGCGGAGGCAATGAGATCGAACAGTGCAATCGCGAAGCAACCATTCCCGACGATTGCCGTTTCACTGTGCATCGATACACGAACAGAAGCAGCCAAAGCAATTGCACGAGCCCCGTTCCAGAATTGATCCGCACGATGGCGTTGCCTGCAGCCGCTGGGCACTTCGATTAGGGACAAACGTCAAAGAGCTCAAGGCGGCGATTCATCAATTCGGCAGCGCGGCGGACGCCGTGGAATACGGCCTTCAGCAATGGCGGCGTAGCGCCTCGCGTGGGCAGTGGCAGGGGCGCAGCGGTGCACCGCAGGTCGGCATTCTCTCCGATTCCATGGTCGCACGCGGCGAGCAGCTCGCCGCGGTCTCGATGGTCTGTGTCAATGCGATCGGTCTTGTCGCAGGCGCCGTGCCGCGGATTCTGCCCGCGGCGCCCGAAGCTGACATCGATGCCTATCTGGACGGGCTCGACGGCCTCTTCGTCGGTGGCGGACAGACCAACGTTCATCCGTCCCGCTATGGACGAACGGTCGACGAGGGGCGCGACGGCCCGTTCGACGAATTCCGCGACGAGGTCGCGCTGCGCCTGATCCCGCGGGCGCTGGCGCGAGGCATCCCCGCTCTGTTCATCTGCCGCGGCTTCCAGGAGCTGAATGTCGCCTTCGGCGGCGCACTGGCGAAGGAGCCCGACGATTTGCCCGAGGAGCAACGCCATGGCACGCCCGAGGCGGACAACGAGGACGCCCGCTACCGGCTGCGGCAGAAGGTGACGCTGCGCAAAGGCGGCGTCCTGCAACAGATCTGCGGCGCGGACTCGATCATGGTGAATTCGCTGCACAGCTTCCTGATCGCCGATCTCGCACCGGGTCTCGTCGCGGAGGCCGTCGCCGACGACGGTTCGATCGAGGCCGCCAGCGTTGAGGGCGCGAGCGAGTTTGCGCTCGGCACCCTTTTTCACCCCGATTATTGGGCGAGCTCCGACCACGCCTCGGCGCGCATTCTGGCGGCTTTTGGGGACGCGGTTCGCCGCCACGCCAGGGCGCAGGGGGCGGCATAGGTCATGCACCGCTACCGCTTCGGCATCGAAGAGGAATACTTCCTGGTCAACCGCCAGTCCGCGGCGCCGCGATACGAGCTGCCCAAGCCTTACATGGCGGCGGCGCAGAAGCGCCTCGGCGAACGGTTGACCACCGAGATCCTGCAATCGCAGATCGAGGTGGCAACCCCGCCGCTGACGTCTTCGGCCGATGCGCTGGCCGAGCTCGCGCATTATCGTTCGGTGCTCACCGAGGTTGGCAAGGACCACGGCGTTGGCATCATCGCGGCCGGCACACACCCGCTGGCGCAGCCGCAGCAGCAGCGCATGACGCGCAAGCGCCGCTACAGCAAGGTCATCAGCGATCTCGGGATGGTCGGCCTCGGTAACCCGATCAGCGGACTGCACGTCCATGTCGAGGTCCCCGAGCCCGATTTGCGCGTCGAGATCATGCACCGCCTGGTGCCGTTCCTGCCGCTGCTGCTGGCGCTCTCGACCTCCTCGCCGTTCTGGTGCGGCTACCCGACGGGATTGCTGGGCTACCGCAATGCCGCCAACGACGCCCTGCCCCGGACCGGCTTTCCCGAGATGTTTCGGAACCTTTCCGAATACGAGACCTACGTGAAGACCTTGGTCGATGCCGGCATCGTCCCCAACGCCACCTATGTCTGGTGGGCGTTGCGGCCCTCGCTGCAGCATCCGACCCTCGAGCTTCGCATCACCGATTGCTGCACGGCGATTGCGGATTCGGTGGCGATCGCGGCGCTGTTCCGCGCGCTGGTCCGCCACGCAATCCACCATCCCGAGCTGAACGCCACCTATTCGGCCGTGCACCGCGCGCTGGTCGAAGAGAACCGCTGGCGCGCCCAGCGTTACGGAACCGACGGCACCTATATCGACCTGGTGTCGTTCGAGCCGGTCGCGTTCAGAAGCTGGCTCGATGCGGTGATCGCCATGGTGGCACCCCACGTCCATCATCTCGGCATCGAAGACGACATCCAGCATCTGAAGTCGATTCCCAAGCGCGGCACGTCGGCCCACCTTCAGCTCGAATATTTTCGCGGTTTGCGCAAGTTGGGGCGCTCGCCGCGGGAAGCGATCGGCGACGTGGCGAAATGGCTGCGGACCTCCACCGAAGCCGGAGACTTCACCGCCCGGGGCGGCGAGCCGAAGGCGCCCGCCACACGGCAACGACTCACCGACCTGGTCTGACGCCGCAGGCCGCGGTTGCATGGAACGAGGTTTCGGCCGCCGACTTAGCTCTGCGTGACAGCAATGGACAATGGTGGAGACCAATCATGAGCGACAGCGGAGTTAGCATGCTGTTGGGCCACGCCTCGGCCCAGATGCTTTGGCTCTGGTTCATCGGCGCGTTCGTGCTCGGCGGGGCCCTCGTTTACGGGGTGATGAAGGCCGGCCATCTGCGCCGCAGCGAGCGCGCACGCCTCGACCGGGCGACGGAAGAACGCCAGCGCCAGGAAGACCCCTACAAACGCCCGACCTGAGCAAGGTTGCAGTTTGGAACTTTCGTTCTCCGACGGCTTTGATCGCCCGAGGATTGAGGAAGGCGAGGCCTTCCCGTGTCGCCTCATGAGGAGGACGTATGGCTAAACGAGCGAAGAAACGCACGACCAAGAAGACCGCGGCGCGCCGGCCGCGTCAGGCGCCGAAGATGCTCAGCGACCTGTTTCTGGAGACGCTGAAGGACATCTATTTCGCCGAGAACAAGATCATCAAGACCCTGCCCAAGATGGCCAAGGCCGCGAATTCCAAGGAGCTTGCGGCCGCCTTCAACAAGCATTTGCGCGAGACCCAGGGCCAGGTCAAACGGCTCGACCAGATCTTCAAGATGCTGGGCAAGCCGGCACGCGGCAAGCCCTGCGAGGCCATCAACGGCATTGCCGACGAGGGCGCCGAGATCATGAAGGAGTTCAAGGGCGCGCCGGCGCTCGACGCCGGACTGCTCGCGTCCGCCCAGTCGGTCGAGCATTACGAGATCTCCCGCTACGGCACGCTGCGCACCTGGGCCGAGGAGCTCGGCATGCAGGACGCAGCAAGGCTGCTCCAGGAGACGCTGGACGAGGAAGAGGCGACCGATCAGACGCTGACCGAGCTTGCCACCTCCGTGATCAACCTCGAAGCGGAAGAAGACTACCGCGCGGCGGCCTGACCTCGCGCCCTGCCAATGAACGGAACGTCGCGGCCACATGCCGCGGCGTTCGCTTGCCTTGATCGCACGACCGCGCATGGCACATCGGCGCCACCGCACCGGATTTCCGCACTGGATTTCCCTGGAACCAGCCCCATATGCAGGCTTTCCCATCCCAGAGCCCGCATCATGCAACCCAAAAATCCCCTCGACTGGATGCTGTCCGAAGCCCTGGACTCGCTGACCCGCGCCGATCGGCTGCGCCAGCAATTCGGCCGCCAAGAAGCCTGCTGGGAGCCGCCGATCGACGTGCTCGAAACCGAGCGTGAGCTCCTGATCCTGGTCGCGCTTCCCGGCGTCAATCCGGACAATGTCGAGACCGTCATCCATGACGGCGTGCTCGTCATCTCGGGTCAGCGCACCCTCCCGCCGGAGCTTCGCAACGCCCGCATCCATCGACTCGAGCTGCCGCAAGGGCGTTTTGAGCGCCGCATTGCATTGCCCCTCGGCCGCTACGCCATCAGCCGCTTCGTGATGGACGGCTGCGTCGCACTGCGCCTCGCGAAATCCTGAGGTCGATCATGGCCACCGAACAGATGAACAACGAACAGACCAATAACGACGTGAAGATCCCCGACGACGCGCTGATCATCGTCCCCGTGCGCGAGATGGTGCTGTTTCCCGGCGCGATCGCGCCGATCACGATCGGCCGGGCCAAGTCCATCGCCGCCGCGCAGCAGGCGCTGCGCGAGCAGCGGCCGGTCGGCATCGTCCTGCAGCGCAGCCCCGAGACCAACGACCCCGGGCCGGACGACCTCTATCGGGTCGCGACCATCGCCAACATCGTGCGCTACATCACCGCGCCCGACGGCGCCCATCACATCGTCTGCCAGGGCGTGCAGCGCGCGCGCATCCTCGACTTCCTGCCGGGGACGCCGTTCCCCGCCGCGCGCTTCCAGCAGATCCCCGAGCCGACCACGGACTCGCCCGAGATCGAGGCCCGCGCGCTGAACCTGCAGCGCCTGGCCATCGAGGCGATCGAGTTGCTGCCGCAGGCACCGCCCGAGCTGGCCGCCATGTTCCAGGGCACCAGCGCGCCCGGCGCGCTGGCGGATCTGGCGACCTCGTTCATGGACATCAAGCCGCAGGACAAGCAGGAGGTGCTGGAGACCATCGACCTCGCGCTCCGCATTGACAAGGTGTCGAAGCACCTGGCCGAGCGGCTGGAGGTGCTGCGCATCTCCAAGGAGATCGGTCAACAGACCAAGGCCTCCTTCGACGAGCGGCAGCGCGAAGCGATCCTGCGCGAGCAGATGGCGACGATCCAGCGCCAGCTGGGCGAAGGCGACGGCAAGCAGGCCGAAGTCACCGAGCTGACGGCTGCGATCGCCAAGGCCAACATGCCGCCGGAGGCGGAGGCGCATGCCAAGAAGGAGCTGCGCCGCTACGAGCGCATGCCTGAGGCTGCCGGCGAGGCCGGCATGGTCCGCACCTATCTGGACTGGCTGATCGAGCTGCCCTGGGCGCTGCCTGAGGAGAAGCCGATCGACATCAAGGAGGCGCGCGCCATCCTGGATGCCGACCATTTCGGCCTGGAGAAGATCAAGAGCCGGATCATCGAATATCTGGCGGTCCGCAAGCTCGCCCCGCAGGGCAAGGCGCCGATCCTGTGCTTCGTCGGCCCGCCCGGCGTCGGCAAGACCTCGCTCGGCCAGTCCATCGCGCGCGCGATGGATCGCTCCTTCGTGCGCGTCAGCTTGGGCGGCGTGCATGACGAGGCCGAGATCCGCGGTCACCGCCGCACCTATATCGGTGCGCTGCCCGGCAACATCATCCAGGGCATCAAGAAGGCGGGCGCGCGGAACTGCGTCATGATGCTGGACGAGATCGACAAGATGGGCCGCGGCGTGCAGGGCGATCCGTCGGCGGCCATGCTGGAGGTGCTCGACCCCGAGCAGAACGGGACGTTCCGGGACAATTACCTCGGCGTGCCCTTCGACCTTTCGCGCGTGGTGTTCATCGCGACCGCCAACATGCTCGACCAGATCCCGGGTCCGCTGCTGGACCGCATGGAGCTGATCAGCCTCGCCGGCTACACCGAGGACGAGAAGCTGGAGATCGCGCAGCGCTACCTGGTGCGGCGGCAACTGGAAGCCAACGGCCTCTCGGCCGGGCAGGCCGAGATCGAGCCGGAGGCCCTGAAGCTGATCGTCAAGGGCTACACCCGCGAGGCCGGCGTGCGTAACCTCGAGCGCGAGATCGGCAAGGTGTTCCGGCATGCTGCGGTGCAAGTCGCCGAAGGCACGGCCACGAAGGTCGTGGTGACGGCAAAGGACATCGCCACCGTGCTCGGCCAGCCGCGCTTCGAGGGCGAGATCGCACTGCGCACCAGCGTTCCGGGCGTGGCCACCGGCCTTGCCTGGACGCCGGTCGGCGGTGACATCCTGTTCATCGAAGCCACGCGCGTGCCCGGCAAGGGCGGGCTGATCCTGACCGGCCAGCTCGGCGACGTCATGCGCGAGAGCGTGCAGGCTGCGCTGACGCTGGTGAAGAGCCGGGCCGCTCAGCTCGGCATCGATCCGCAAGCGTTCGAGAAGAGCGACATCCACGTTCACGTCCCCGCGGGCGCGACCCCGAAGGACGGACCGAGCGCGGGCGTTGCGATGTTCACGGCACTGACCTCCCTGCTCACCAACCGCACGGTGCGCAGCGATACCGCAATGACCGGCGAGATCTCGCTGCGCGGCCTGGTGCTGCCGGTCGGCGGCATCAAGGAGAAGGTGGTGGCTGCGGCTGCTGCCGGCCTGAAGCGGGTGATGCTGCCGGCGCGCAACAAGCGGGACTATGACGACATCCCGAAAAGCGCGCGGGACAACCTCGAATTCATCTGGCTGGAGCGCGTCGATGAAGCCATCGCCGCGGCGCTCGAGCCGGCTGAAGCCAAGGAAGCGGCGGAGTGAAGGCGATGAAGAAACTGCTGGAAAGAGCGAAGCGATCTCGGAAGACGCAGCGGCTGCGCCAGCTGCTCGATCGCGCCATCGACCGCGTTCGCGATGCCCTGGCAGGACCCGAACCGCGGCTTCAGCCGCTCCCGGTCCCGGTGAAGCGCCGCAAGGGTTGAGCCCTCCGTCTCGAACCCTCGCGGCAGCCCCAGACAAAAGGCCCCCTCGCTCGAGGGGGCCTTAGCGTTGTTAGCCCACGGCGTCCTTGGCGGCCTTGACCGGGCGGGCGCGGACGATCTTCCGGGCCGGCTTGGCCTTGAACATCATCTCTTCACCCGTGAACGGGTTGGTGCCCTTGCGCGCCTTGGTCGCGGGCTTCTTGATGACCACGAACTTCGCGAAGCCCGGCACCAGGAACAGGCCGTTCTTCTTGAGCTCCTTGTGGCCGACATCGGTCAGCGTCTCCATGACGTTCTTGACGTCACGCTTGGAAAGCTCGGTGGCGGTCGCAATCTTTTCGATCAACTGCGATTTGGACATCTGGGTTGGCATCGTGTCTCCTCTGATTCGTTGCCGGTTGCATATTAGACCAACCGTTGAAGGCCTATAGCCTTCTGCACAGTTTTGTCGCGAAATTACAGGCTTTTCTGGCCTGCTGTGACAAAAAACCCTGCTTTTTAGCTACTTCCGGAGCGGAGGAAGCCTCGGGCAGCGGTTTTTGCCTTGTTTCAAAGGCCCGCACGCCATCTTGCTAAAGCTGATTCGCGGCTTTCGACAAGCGATGACGGCCTCTTTGTGCGAGAAGAAGCGCTTTTCGCCCTGGAAAATAAGGGCTGGATTGCACGGCAGCTCTCCCGCTCCCCATTTTTTACGGGGAGCGGTGAAGAGGCGTCGGCTAGACGCGCTCGATGATGATGGCGGGCGCCATGCCGCCGGCGGCGCACATGGTGACGAGACCGCGCTTGAGGTCGCGCCGTTCGAGCTCGTCCAGCACCGTGCCGATCAGGATCGAGCCAGTGGCGCCGATGGGATGGCCGAGCGCGATCGAGCCGCCGTTGACGTTGACCTTGGCCCGGTCGAGCTTGAGGTCGCGGATATATTTTTCCGCCACCACGGCGAAGGCCTCGTTGATCTCGAACAGGTCGATGTCGTCGATGGTGAGCCCCGCCTTGGCCAGCACCTTGCGCGTTGCCGGCACCGGTGCGTTCAGCATCAGGGTCGGCGAGTCCCCCATGTTGGCCATCGCGACGACGCGGCCCCGGGCTTTAAGGCCATGCGCCTTGGCGTAAGCGGGCGAGGCCAGAAGGATCGCGGCAGCGCCGTCGACGACGCCGGAGGAGTTGCCGGCGTGATGCACGAATTCGATTTCGAGATCAGGGTACTTTTGCAGGATCAGGCCGCGATAGGTCGTGCCCTTGTCGTCGAGCGCGTAGTCCGCGATGGCCGGAAACGCCGGCTTCAGGCTGCTGAGGCCTTCCATCGTGGTCTGCGGCCGCGGGTATTCTTCGTGGTCCAGCGCCAAGCTGCCGTCCTCGCGGTGAACAGGCACGAGGCTCTTCTTGAAGTGGCCGTTCGCGATCGCATCCGCGGCGCGCTTCTGGCTCTCCAGCCCGAGCGCGTCGACATCCCTTCGGGTGATTCCCTCCAGCGTCGCGATCGCGTCCGCACAGACGCCCTGATGCGACTGCGGATGCCGCGCCCGCAGGCGCAGATTGCCGCTGTCCATCATCATCGGACCGCCGCCGCGGCGTCCCTCCATCGACATCATCTCGCAGCCGCCGGCGATGACGAGATCCTCGGCGCCGGCCATGATCGAGCTTGCCGCCATGTTGACGCTGGTGATGCCGGAACCGCAGAAGCGGTCGAGCGTCACCGCGCTGGCACGCACGTCGTAGCCGGCATCGAGCGCCGACATGCGGCCGAGATCGCCGCTTTGCGTTGCCACCTGCGCGCTGCAGCCCCAGACGATATCATCGACATCGGCGGTGTTAATGCCGGTGCGGTCGGCGAGCGCGCGCAGCACGGTTGCCCCGAGCTGTTGCGGATGAATGCCCGACAGGGCTCCCTTGCCGGCCTTGCCGATGCCCCGCGGGGTGCGGCAGGCATCGATGATCAGCGCGTCAGGCATTGGCGTCGTCCTCTTGTTATGGGTGTTGAGGGCGTTGTGAATCAGAGGGACTGGCGAGTCAATGCGCGCTGCCCTCTTCGCCTCTCCCCGCGTGCGGGGAGAGGCCGGATTTTACGCGCAGCGGAAAATCCGGGTGAGGGGGAGCTTCAGCAAGGACGGTGACAGATGGACTCGCGGAGAGGGCCCCTCACCCCTGCCCTCTCCCCGTAAGAACGGGGAGAGGGAGAATAGCTACGCCCCTGCCGCGTTCTTCGCGATCACGTTGCGGTAGAAGCTGGCGCTGAGTTTTGCCGTACGGACCTGGGTGTCGAAATTGACGTGATACAGCCCGAAACGCTTGTTGAGGCCATATACCCACTCGAAATTGTCCATCAGGCTCCAGAGGAAATAGCCGCGCACCGGCACGCCTTCGTCGGTGGCGCGCTGGAGCTGGGCGAGATAGTTGCGCAAATACATGATGCGGTCGGTGTCGTAGATCTTGCCGTCGGGCGACACCACATCGTCGCCGGAGGTGCCGTTCTCGCTGATATAGATCGCATCCGTCTTCCAGATTTTCGCCGCCAGCTTCGGCACCCAATAGATGGTCTCGGGCCCGACGCGCAGCCAGTCCGAATTCATGCGCGGGAACGACTTCGGAATCGGCAGCGGCCTGAAGCCCGCGCCCTGGTCGGACGCCACCACGTAGTTCTGCGGCGCGTAGATGTTGAGGCCGAGGAAATCGACCGGCGAAGAGATGATCTTGAGCTCCGCATCGGTGTATTTCGGCGCGTTGGATCCGGCGTATTTCAGGAAGGCGTCGGTATAGCGGCCCGTCATAATGACGTTGAGATAGCCGCCATTCATCTCACGCAGCGCGATCTCCGCGGCGCGCACGTTTTCCGGCGTGTCGAACGCAGGCGCGCACGCCTCGATGTTCTCCGCCGGCCCCACCCTGGTGCCGGGGCGGCCATGGGCCCGCACCGCCTGCACCGCGAGCCCGTGCGCCAGCGCGCTGTTGTGCCTGATCTGGTTGACATCGGCCTGCGGCAGCTTCAATCCCGGCGCGTCGATGCCGATGCCGTAACCGAAATAGACGAAGCGGCCGCTCTCATTGAGCGTGAACACGTTCCTGACGCGGTCAGTGAGGTGCTCAGCGACATAAGCCGCGTAGTCGCCGAAGATCTTGCAGGTCTCGGTCGAGCGCCAGCCGCCGAAGCGATCTTGGAGCGATTGCGGCAGATCCCAATGATAGAGGGTCAGCCACGGCTCGATGCCGCTCTTCAGGAGCTCGTCGACGAGACGATTGTAGAAGTCGAGCCCCTTCGGATTGGGCTTGCCGTCGCCGTCCGGAAACAGCCGCGGCCAGGCCACCGAGAAGCGATAGGCCTTGCAGCCAAGCTCCTTGATGAGGGCGATGTCCTCCTTGTAGCGGTGATAGTGCTCATTGGCGCGGTCGCCGGTGGTGCCGTCCTCGATCTTGCCGGGGATGCGGACGAACTTGTCCCAGATCGAGGCCCCTCGCCCGTCCTCCTCGACCGCGCCCTCGACCTGATAGGACGAGGTCGCCGTGCCCCAGAGAAAGCCTGCCGGAAAGCCACTTCCATTGCGCGGCGGCCGCGCCGGCTCGGCTTCGACGACAAGGGGACTCGCAATCCCGGCTGCGGACAATCCCGCCAGCTTGGCAAACCGGCGGCGCGAGACCCCCTCCGTCATTGATGCTGCTCCACTTCTTTTCGTTTCGGGCCGGCACAATGAACAGTTCCGGGCGATTTGAGAAGCGGGTGCAGGAGGTCCCAGATCCGCCACCGTAGGCGCGGCAGCACAATGCCGTTCCCTTGCCGAGATGAACGCCTGTTGAGTTCAGACCGGATTCTAGCGTCGGCCTGCTCCGATTGAACCGACCACAGTCTGCATCAGCCACGCGATGCCCGCGTCTTTCATAGCCGCTTTGGTCGCGATGGCCCGGATCGTATCCGGTTTGCGCGCGAAAGGCAGCTCGACCAACACGAGGCCGAAACGGCCGGCGTGTTGCTCCACCAGTCGGCGCGGCAATGCGGCGATCAGATCAGACCCGGAAAGCTGGGCAAGCGCCATCATGAAATTCGGGACAGTCAAAGCGATGCGGCGTTCGAGGCCGCGCTTTGCCAATATCTCATCGATGAAACCGCGCGGTTCCCCACTGAGAGAGACCAGCAGGTGCTGTGATCGCGCGAACGCAGCATGGGTTGGCGCTTTTGCGAAGGGATGTCCCTTGCGCATGGCCAGCACGAACTCCTCCTCGTAAAGCCTGCGCGCCTCGAAACGCGGTGATACCGCCGGCAGCGGCAGCATTGCGATATCGAGTTCGCGTCGTTCGAGCATGTCTAGGCTTTGCTGCCAAGGCTCTCCGATCGCGCCACCGCGCGGCGCAGGCATCAGATGGATCAGCCCGATATCAATGTGGGGCGCCGCAGTCGCGATCGATTGCAACAGCGGACCGATTGCTGAGACCAGTACGGCATCGGGAGCGCCAATCGTGAACCGACGGCCGCTTTGCTCCGGGTCGAACGGTGTGGCCGAGCCGATCAGCTCTTCGACGCGCGCGATGATCTCGGCCACCGGCTCTCCAAGCTCCAAGGCCCGTTCCGTTGGAACGACCCCCTTCGGGGTCCGCAAAAACAGCGGATCGTTTAGCAGAAGACGGAGCCGGCCAAGCGCATGGCTGACAGCCGAGGGCGTCAGGCTCAGCCGAGCGGCTGCTCGCGCGACATGGCGCTCTTCCAGGACCACGCGGAAGAGCACGAGGAGATTCAGATCAATCCTGGATAGATCAATTTGGTTCAGCATGTTGCTGAAATCATATCGCTGGATTCATTGGGATCAAGGCTTCATGGATGGGCTCGTCGTTCGATCAGGAGCTTAGAAATGACCAAGAAACCGTCCGGGCTGAATAGGTGGCCATGCGAGCAGGAGAAGATTTCGCGGCGCTTGATGATGGCCGCTGCCGCAGCGATTCCTCTGTCCGGTCAGCTTACGGCCGATGCGGCCTCGGGGAGCGACGCGATAGCGGGTCTTGTCGAACGCGCCCGCGAGAAGAATGCCGCCTTCATGCGTGGCGATATGGATCGCTGGTCCCAGCTTGTCCGCATCGCGCCCGATTTCACGCTGATGCAGCCCTTCGGCGGGCCTACGAGTCGCGGATTCGACGCTAGCCCCCAGCGTCTGGCTGCCCTATCGCGATACTTCAGGGAAGGCGAAACCGAACTCGAGGTCTTGCAAACTTATGCATCGGACGCGCTCGTCGCTCTCGTCATGGTCGAGCGCCAGCGCGCCGAAGTGGGCGGGTTGCCGGCTCAAGACTGGTCGCTGCGCGTGACCGAAGTCTATCGCAAGGACGCCACGGATTGGCAACTCGTGCACCGTCATGCGGATCCGCTGGTCCGAAGCATCACCTTGAAACAGGCGGCGATGCTCGCCCGGGGATGGCCGGAGGAAGAATAACGAAGCGCCGCAGATGAGCTGGATTCGGAGCTGACGCGAGATCTTGTCCGACATATCATGCTGCCCTCGCGATGGTTGTTGCGGCAGTACAATGACGGGTCAGGAGCAATTTGATTAAGCAGTGGGGGCAGGCGTTGACGATGCAAAAATGTAGAAGCGCCGGCTCCGGAAGCGCCTATTCAGGTTCGATGCCGAGCCCCTGGATGATCTTGCCGGACGAGGCGAGCTGGTCGTCGAGAAAGCGCTTGGCGCCTGCCGCCGTCACGGCATCGCCGACACGGACATCGAAGCCGAGGGTCGGTGCGCGCTCGCGCACATCGGACGATTCCAGGGCGCGCGCAATCTCGGCGCTCAGTTTCGCGACGATGTCGGCGGGAGTACCGGCCGGCGCCATGAACATGAACCAGCCCTGGAGATCGACGCTTTGCAGCATCTCAGCAACCGCGGGAACGTCCGGCAGGGAGTCGATCCGTTTGGAACCTGCTACCGCAACCGGTCGGAGCGTACCCGCCTTGATGAAGGCCTCGGCGATCGAGGCCGATTGGATCGTCACCTGGACGCGGCCTGAGATGGCGTCCTGCACCGCATTCGTGGTCGTGTTGTAGGGAATGAGGACGAAGCCGGTTCCGGCGCTCCTGTTAATGGCTTGAGCGATCAGGCCCGAGAGGTTGCGCGCACCGTCGACGGCGAGGCTCAACGAGCCCGGCGCCGATTTTTCGAGCTTGATCAATTCGGGCAGCGTCTTGGCCCTCACCTCGGGATTGACGAGAAGGACGTGGTTGCTCTTGGCCACCATCGCGACTGGCACGAAGTCCTTCACGGGATCGTAGGGAAGCTTCTTGAACGTGTAGGGATTGGTGACGAGCGCCGCCGATGTGGCGAACAGGAATGTGTAGCCGTCCGGAGCCGCACGGGCGACCGACTGCGTACCGACGAGGTTTGCGGCGCCCGGCCGATTCTCGACGACGAACTGCTGCCCGAAAGTCCGCGAGAGTTTTTCGGTGATCAGGCGACACATCACGTCGGGGCTGTTGCCCGCCGGCTGAGGCACGACGACGGTCACGGGCCGCTGCGGCCAGGACTGCGCGAAGGCTGGAAGAGAGCAGCAAAGCGCGGCGCCGGCGAGCAGCAGACGACGGGATAATCCGGACATAGGTGTTCCTCCCTCAAGATCCCGCTTTGCGGGCCATTATTGGTCGTTCGCGCGCGCAGCCGCCGCCGGGCAGCAGCTCGCTCGATCACGCTTCGTCTGTGACGACATTCCTGAGCACGCCGAGGCGATCGACCTCGATCTCGACGACATCGCCAGGCTTCATCCAGAGCGGCGGCTCGCGCCGCGCGCCGACGCCCCCCGGCGTTCCGCTGACGATGACGTCCCCGGGCTCGAGCCGCGTAAACGTGGAGCAGTATTCGATCTGGCGCGGGATATCGAAGATCATCTGCTTGATCAGCGCTTCCTGCATGACTTGCCCGTTGAGGCGGGTCTGGAGCTTGAGCTCGCCGAGCGGACCGAGTTCGTCCGGGGTCATCATCCAGGGCCCGAACGCGCCGGTATCCGGAAAATTCTTGCCCGGCGTGAATTGATGGGTGTGACGCTGGAAATCGCGAATGCTGCCGTCATTGTAGCAGGAGTAGCCCGCGACATGATCCATGGCATCTGCCCGGGAGATGTAACGTCCCGCCTTGCCGATGATGACCGCGAGTTCGCCTTCGAAATCGAGATCCGTCGAGACGCGCGGCCGCACGATCGGCTGCAAGTGTCCGGTCTGGCTGTTGGCATAGCGTGAGAAAATGGTGGGGTGATCGACCTCGGCGCGGCCTGTCTCCTTGCGGTGGGTCTCGTAGTTCAGGCCCACGCACAGGATCTTGTCCGGGTTCGGGATAACCGGCAGCCAGGTGATCTTCGAGATCGGCACGCCAGCGACGGAGGTCTTTGCATCCTCAACACCGGCGAAGGCGGCGCCGATGGCGGCCTTGAGATCGGCATAGCGCGCCTTGAGCGCAGCTCCGACATCGAAAAAGCTTTCGCCTTCGACGATGCCCCAGGTGGTACGGCCGTCAATCGACACGGTGGCAAGCTTCACGGTGTTCTCTCCATTTCAGATCGGGAATCTTGTGTTGGTCGGACGTCGCGACGACGCAACTCGATCTCGCGCAGGAGATCGCCGAGCCCGGAGGCATTGCGCACGGTTCCGAAGACGTAATGGTCTGGTCGCACGATCGCAGCGACGATACCGTGGCGGTCGAACCAGTTCGCGAGCACGCCCTCGGTCTCTTCGAGGGCATTTGGCAGACCCGCGCCGGCAGGCACGACAGCCGCCGCCGATACGTCCGGGCGCGCGGCACAGAGCGAGAGCATGAAAGCGGCATTATCGCTGCGGCCGTCGATCAACACGCGCCAGCCGGTCCCGGTCACTTCGTCCAGCAAGCGAGCGGCACCGCCCCTCGCGATGCGCGGCTGCGGAAACAGCGTGCCACGTGCGGGCATCTCGTGCTGTGACAGGCACCCTGCGCGGAGCGGCGGAATGATTTCCTGCCGCGTCAGCAGCAGCGGCTTGCCGCCGCCGTCGGCGAGGATTTGCGCATCGCGCCGCCGGGCGGCTGCCGGATCGCGCTCGCATATCGACTGGCCGATGGCCTTGATCTTGCCGGTCAGCTCGATGACGTGCTGCTTGCGCTCGACCCCGTAGCTGTCGAGCAGGCCGTCGGAGGAGACGCCCTTGAGCACGTGATCCAGCTTCCAGACGACGTTCGTGGCGTCGCGCAGGCCTTGGCACATGCCCTGGCCGATGAAGGGAGGCTGCTGGTGCGCGGCATCGCCGGCGATCAGGATCCTGCGGTTGCGCCACTCTGCGGCAACGAGGGCGTGAAAGCGATAGGACGCTGCTCGCCACAATTCGCCGTCGTGTGGCGTGAGCCAGGGCGCGAGCAGCTTCCAGACATTTTCGGGCCGCTCCATCTGCCGCGCGTCTTCACCCGGCAGCAGCATGATCTCCCAGCGGCGATGGTTCTTGGGGCCGATCAGGAAGCTCGCGGGGCGCGCCGGATTGCAGAATTGCGCGGAGCATTGCGGCAGGCGTGCAAGCGCGTCTTCGTTCACGCGGACGTCGACCACCAGCCAGGGTTCATCGAAGATGAGGTCCTCGAGCGCGAGACCTGCGATCTGACGCACGGTGCTCGATGCGCCATCGCAGCCGAGCACGTAGCGCGCCGTCACGGAGCGGTGTCGTCCATCGCCGTCCTTCAGATGCGCCTCGACGCGATCGGAGGTTTGCGAAAGACCGAGCAGCTCGACACCGAGCTCGGCACGTACATTGGAAAAACCGGTCGCGTGGCGGCGCAGCTCGGTCTCGACGGCGGGCTGGCTGAACACCATGCTCGGCGTGTAGCCGAGCGGATAGGGCTTTGCGACCATGTCGATGCGCCGGATCAGCTGGCCATCGACGCCGAAGTGCTCCGATGCGGTAAAAGGCTCGATGTAGGGCGAGATTGCATCTGCAAGGCCCATATTGTCGAAGTGACGGAAAATCTCGTGATCGAGCGCGATCGCGCGCGGCTTGTCGTAGACGTCGGTGAGCCTGTCGATGACGAGGATGCGATGATCGAGGCGGCCGAGCAGGCCCGCGGCAACGGCGCCGGTCGGCCCGAAGCCGACGACGAGCACGTCGTAGTCGAGGGCGCCGGCCGTCTCCGTCATGCGCGAGCCATTGCGAAGGGAACGGCGAGCTGCGCCGTCTTACAGGCTTCCGATTTCGGCGGGGCGATGCCCCATTGATCGGTCCGTCCCGGAGGCCAGACCCAATCGCTCGGACCTTTCGCGACGTAGCTGTCGTCGATCTGCAAGACTTCGGCTGTGTATTCGATCACGGCACCTGCCGGGTCGACGAAATAGGCGAACACGTTGTCGCCCGGACCGTGGCGGCCGACGCCCCAGCCGATCGGATAACCATGATCGATCATGCGGCCGGAGCCGCGCATCACAGACTCGAGATCAGGCATGAGGAAAGCCACGTGATTGAGGCCGTTGCGAGGGGCCTCCGCCAGCACGATCGCGTGGTGATCGCTGTTGCAGCACAGGAAGGCCATCAGCCTGGACCGATCCGATAGCCGGAATCCCAAGGTCTCCTGGTAGAATGCGGAGAGTTTTTCGATGTCGGCGCTGTTGATGTTGACATGCGCCAACCGCTCGGGGCGGTCGGCGATCACGCGCGCCTGCTTGGTACGATCGCCGTGCACAAACTCGATGACGCATCCCTGCGCTTCGCGAACCACAAAACTCGTCCCGCCCGACGGCGCAGACGACGGCGCGGGCGAGCTGATCACCTCGCAGCCGGCTTGCCGCACACGCGTGAACAGGCGGTGCAGATCATCGTGCGAGCGGGCGCGAAAGCTGATCTTGCGGAGCGATGTCGCCTCGCCCGGCGTGAGCTCGAGGACGTGGAAGTCGCTGCCCGTTGCGGCAAGGTACACGGTGCCGCCCGCTTCCGCCGCGACGTCGAGGCCCCAGACCTTGCTGTAGAATTCGACCGAGCCGGCAAGCTGCGGCGTCGTGACTTCGACGCTGCGCAGGGCCGTCACCGGAAAGGCGGACATTGGGCTTCCTTGTCAGGGGACACGAACGCCACCCCCTTAATATGTAAAAAGTCGCACGTAAAGCAAAAATTTATAAATAGTTGGCGGGCGACATGCTAATGTACATAAGCACTGGAGAATCTGATGGATGCCGATGAGCACTGACGGCCAAAGGGATGACCAGCCGGCGACGCTGGCGACCACGATCTATGCGCGCCTCAAGGCCGACATCCTGACGACGCGGCTCGAGCCCGGACGAAAGCTCCAGTCGCGCTTCCTGATGGAGCAATACAATGTCGGGCAGACCCCGCTGCGCGAGGCACTCAACCGCCTGACCACCGAAGAGTTCGTCGTCGGCATGGAGCAGCGCGGCTTCTATGTGAAGGACGTCAGCAAGGAGGAGCTCCAGGAGCTGACCAAGACGCGGTGCTGGGTCGAGGGTCTGGCGCTTCGCGAGTCCATGCAGAATGCGACCCAGACCTGGGAAGAGGCTCTGCTGGTTGCGCACCACCGGCTCGATCGCACGCCGCGCTCGCTCAAGCCCGACACGTTCGAGGACAATCCGGATTGGGAGAAGGTGCACCGCGCCTTCCACGCAACGCTGATCGGACTTTGCGGCTCACGGCCGCTGCTCGGCTTCTGCGAGCAGCTTGCCGACCGGCTCTATCGCTATCGGATGATGTCCATCGCGAAGGCCTATCCGGCGCGCAAGGTCGGTGCCGAGCACAGCGATATCTTGCAGGCGGTTCTCGGCAGGGACAGTGAGCGGGCCGTGCATCTGCTTCAGCAGCACTATCAGCGTACGGCCGACGTCATCTATTCCGATCTTGACGGCTTGCTGGCGTAGCTTCGTCTCAGGAACATGGCGCGCTGCGTTCAGCGCGCGCGCTTCGGCAATTTTGGCAGCTTGTCGGGATTGAATGTCGGCATCTGCCCTGCTGGTTCAGGTGCGGGCGGCTTTTGTTCGGTGAGAATGAGCGTTCCGCGGAGGATCATGCCCGGCGCCTGAGGGGCCGTCGCGGTGTAGGTCGCGATCTTGCCAGGGCAGCTTCCTTCGATCGTCAACGTCAGCTCATCATCGTTGCCGAACACGGTGGCGCGACCGTCGGTGTGACGCTTCGTCAATACGATTGCAGTGAAGCGATCGCCATCGATCTGGCAGGTGCCGTGATAGGTCATCAGGCTGTCGCGGCCCCAGATCTGGCCGTCTGCGACATGGACGATCCCGGTACCCTGGTCGATCGGCGTCTTGTACCACGCCGCGTAGGTGCCGTCCTTCAGCATGGGAGCAGCCTCCTTGGTGTTCCCACGCCGACAATTGGCATCATTAGCGCCAACAAACGGTTAATGACGGGGCCCGTGCCAATCCGGTCTTTGCTTGCGCAGCTCGGCCTCGAGCTCCTCGATGATGCTGTGAAGCAGGCACGCGGCAAGCGGATCGGTCACCTCGCGCTCCAGATGCCGGTAACGCGCAATCTTAAATTCCTGCTCTCTCAACTGGCGCTCTGTCATCAGACTTGCCCTCCGGTGAACCGACGCGGAGACGGGCGGAGAGTTTCGTTACAATTTTCGGATCATTTGCGATGGTTTCCAGTCGGTTAAAGGCGTGGCCGGGTTGCGGATTGCCCGAAAAGGCTGCCGTGGGACCCGCGACGTCAGCCTGAGCGCGGCGGTTGACGTCCAGACCGCTGCTTCCAATTGCGTGCGCGGCGGGCTTCTGCTAGCTTGAGGTACGCGCCTCATTTCACCTCGCCGGCCGGGTCGGTGACCCGCCTCTGCCGCAATGATGCGGGTAGCGGCTGACTGCCGCGCCGCTGGGGGTGAGGCATGCGCCCAATCTTGGGCTCAAGCAGAGTTGGCCATCGAAAACGGCCGACCGCCTTAGGGGAGGAATGATATGCAGCGTCTCTTGGTTGCAGGTGTGTCTGTTGCCTTCGCGATTGCAGCGGGTGTCGGCCCGGCCGATGCGGCGGACAAGAAGGTTCTGGCCTTCGTCGTCAATGGCGCGTCCGACTTCTGGAAGATCGCCGAGGCCGGGATGAAGAAGGCGCAGGGCGAGCTGCCCAACTACGACCTCCAGTTCAAATATCCGGAACAGGCCGCGGCGGCCGTGCAGCAGCGCGTGATGGACGACCTCGTCGCCGCCGGTGCCGCCGGCATCATGGTCAGCGCGGTCGATCCGAAGAACCAGACCGAGCACCTCAACAAGGTTGCGTCCCAGACGGTGCTGTTCACCACCGACAGCGACGCGCCGCAATCCAAGCGCGTGGCCTATATCGGCTCCTCCAACACCGACCTCGGCAAGGAGGCAGGGAAGCTGATGGTCAAGGCGCTCCCGAACGGCGGCAAATGCGTCGGCTTCGTCGGCCTGCCCGGCGCCGACAACGCGCGCGAGCGCATCGAAGGCGTGAAGGAGACCATCAAGGGCTCGAAGGTCGAGCTCGTCGACGTTCGCGGCGACGAAATCGACCAGACCCGCGCCAAACGCAACGTCGAGGACATCCTCGCCGCCATGCCCGATGTGAGCTGCCTCGTCGGCTTTTACTCCTACAACACGCCGCGGATCTACGAGGTGCTCAAGGAGGCCGGCAAGCTCGACAAGATCAAGATCATCGGCTTCGACGAGGATCCGATCACGCTCGGCGGCGTCAAGGAAGGCAGCATCGTCGGCACGGTGGTGCAGCAGCCGTTCGAATGGGGCTATCAGGGCATGAAGCTGATGGCGAACTACATCGGCGGCAACAAGTCTGGCATTCCGGCCAACGGCATCATCATCGTGCCCGGCAAGGTCATCGAAAAGGCGAATGTCGACGAGTTCATGGCCTCGATGAAGCAGATGCTGAAGAAGTAGGAGATATCCGCGCTGCCCGCCGCGCAGCCTGCCATGTCAGAACCGTTTCTCGAACTGATTGACATCAGCAAGAGCTATCCAGGCGTGGTCGCCCTCGACCACGTCGGTCTCCAGGTGTCGCCCGGCGAGGTCGTTGCGCTGATCGGCGAGAACGGCGCCGGCAAGTCGACGCTGATGCGCGTGCTCGGCGGGGTGGTGGAGCCCAGCGGCGGCGTCATCCGTGTCGACGGCACTGCGCGATCTTCGCTCACCGTGGCGGATGCGATCAAGGCGGGTATCGCCTTCGTCCATCAGGAACTGAACCTGTTCGACAATCTCGATGTCGCCGGCAATGTCTTCATCGGCCGCGAGCCCGTGCAGGGCGGGCCCTTGCGGCTGATCGACCGCAAACGGATGTATGCCGATGTCGCTCCGCTGCTGGAGCGGCTGGGCTGCGATTTTGCGGCCGACGCGCCGCTCGCCGAACTGTCGCTGGCGCAGCGCCAACTCGTCGAGATCATGAAGGCGCTTTCGCTCGACGCGCGTCTCGTCATCATGGACGAGCCGACCTCGAGCCTGACGCTCGCCGAGACGGACCGCCTGATGCGGACCGTGGCCGGCCTGAAAGCCCACGGAGTCAGCATCATCTTCATCACGCATCGGCTCAACGAGGTGATGCAGTGCGCCGACCGTGCGGTCGTCCTGCGCGACGGTCGCGTGGTCGGCGCACTGACGCGTGCGGAGCTCTCTCCGGCGGCGATGATCCGCTTGATGATCGGCCGCGACCTGAAATCGCTCTACGTTCCCCCGGCCGCGCCGCCGGGCGACAGCGTGCTGGAGATCGTCGATGCCGTCACCGACACCTATCCCGGCCGCGCCGTAAGCCTGTCGGTCCGCCGCGGCGAGATTCTCGGACTAGCGGGTCTCGTCGGGTCAGGCCGCACGGAGCTCTCCCGCGCCGTCTTCGGCATCGACCGATTGCGTGGCGGCACGATACGACTCGATGGCGAGCCGATTCGTATCGCAAGCCCACGGGCCGCCATCGAGCAAGGCATCTATCTCGTTCCGGAGGACCGCAAGGGCGCCGGCCTGCTGCTCGACGTCTCGATCACCGAAAACATCTCGCTGCCGGATCTGGCGTCCTATATGCGCTTCTGGCTGGTGGATACCGAGCGCGAGAACGAGAATGCGGTGCGTCAGCGGGAGCGCCTCAAGATCCGCGCGCCCGACGTCAGGACCGCCGTCGGCTCTCTGTCGGGAGGCAACCAGCAGAAGGTCGTGCTCGCCAAATGGCTATCGATGCGGCCGAAGGTGCTGATCGTCGACGAGCCGACGCGCGGGGTCGATGTCGGGGCCAAGCAGGAGATCTACGGCATGCTGCGCCGCCTGACCGATGCTGGGGTCGCGATCCTGATGATCTCGAGCGACATGGAAGAGGTGATTGGGGTCAGCGATCGGCTCGCCGTGATGCATGAAGGCGCCATCTCGGGCTTCCTTGATCGCAGTCAGTTCAGTGAGCACAATGTGCTGCAGCTTGCCGTCGGCCACACAATCGAGGCGGAGGGACCTTGAGCAAGAAAGACTTGAGCCTTCTCGTTCTGATTCTGGTGGTCGGGACCGTCGTCGCCCTGATCAATCCGAGATTCCTGTTCGTCGGTAATCTCTCAAACACCGCCAACCAGATCGGGCTGTTCGGCATCTTCTCGATCGCGGAAGCCTTCATCATCATCATCGGCGGGATCGAGCTGTCGGTCGGTTCGGTGATCGCACTGCTGGGCGTCCTGTTCATCGACCTGATCGTCAATCACGACGTCAACTGGGTCGTAGCCCTCGCGATGATCGTCGCGGCCGGGCTCGCGATCGGCCTCGTTCATGGCACGCTGGTGACCAGGATGCGGATCCAGGCTTTCGTGGTCACGCTGTGCGGCCTGCTGATCTATCGCGGCGCGGCGCGCTATTACACCGAGGACGCGACGGCGGGCTTCGGCTTCGGCGCGAGCTTTCCGATGCTGGAATGGCTGGCCGCCGGCCGCACCAACATTCTCGGCTTCCCGCTGCCGCACAGCGTGGTGGCGCTCGCCGTGGTGGCCGTGATCGCCTGGGTGGTGCTTCACCGCTCGGTGTTCGGCCGCTATCTCTTTGCCGTCGGCAAGAACGAGGAAGCGGCACGCTATTCCGGCATACGCACCAATCGCGTGATCATCTCGGCCTATGTCATCTGTGGCGGGCTGACTGCGTTCTCGGCAATCCTGATCGCGATGTACACCCGTTCAATTTCGCCGGCGGTGCATGGCTCGTTCTACGAGCTCTACGCCATCGCCGCCGCCGTGCTCGGCGGCTGCTCCTTGCGCGGCGGCGAAGGCTCGATCATCGGCGTCGTGCTCGGCACCGTGCTGCTCCAGGTGCTGCAGAATCTCGTCAACCTGCTGGGCATTCCGAGCTCGCTCAATTTCGCGGTGATGGGAACGGTGATCCTGGTCGGCGTGCTCGGCGATCAATATCTGGTGCAGCGACGCCAACGCGTGGGGGTGGCCAAAGGCCGGGAGCAGGCGAGCGTCGCGGCGGCTCCGCTCGAGCGCGTGAAGGTGGAGTGAAAGAAGGGGTTGCGCGGGCGTGTGGCCAACATAGACGGCCGGCCGAAAGAGGACGCCGGCACTTCCAAAAGATCTAGAACGTCACCCGCAACCCCGCGTAGAAGGCGCGTGGCCGTGCCGGGCTGAGCGAGCGCGGGTCGGTGAAGGCGTTGCCGCCGTTGCTGAAGTTGGGCAAGGCCCCGGTATCGAAGAACTGTCCGTAGGTCGCGTAGCGCTTGTCGAAGATGTTGTCGACGCGCCCGTAGAGCTGGATGTTCTTCGTCACCTGGTAGGAGGTGTGGAGATTGAACACCGTGTAGGACGGCAGCTTCGCGAATTGGTTCGACTCGTCGCCGACGAGATATTGGCTGGAGACGAACAGCGCATTGCCGCCGACCTTCCAGACATCGGTCACGGCATAGTCGACGCCGACCTTGACGCGGTGGCGCGGGACTGCCGGGATCTGGTTGCCGGGCCTGACCTGGATGGTGTCGGTGGCGGGATCTTTGAACGGGCTCTCCGAGCCGAGTTCGAGCGGATCGAGGAAGCGCGCGTCGACGAAAGCATAGCTCGCCTGGAACTGCAGCGTGGGCGACTTGATGCTGACTTCGGCTTCGAGTCCTTGCCGCCTTGTGCGGCCGACATTGGAGAAATAGCCGAAGCCGGTCCGCCCGACGGCAGGCACCGCTAGGATGTCGTCATGATTGGTGGCGCGGAAGCCGCCGACCTTCCATCCGAGCGTGCCGATGTTCAGCTCCTTGGTGCCGCGAAAACCGGCTTCCACGGTCTTGGAGACCACCTGCTTCAACGGCGGATCCGAAACCAGAAATGCCGCGAGCAGGCAGGGCCTGGCAGGATCAGCGCAGCCGAGCTCGAGCGGCGTCGGCACGCGGTTGGCCTCGGAATAGCCGGCATAGGCGGTCAGCTCGGGCGTGATCTTGTAGGTGCCGCCGATGATCGGGTTGAAGCGGGTATAAGTGTGATCGCCGTTGAGCGCGGTCCCGAGCTGGTCCTCCAGCGAGATCCGCGCGAGGTTGAAGCGGCCGCCGCCCGTGATGGCGAAAGCATCCGTGACGTTGAACGTGTCAATCGCATAGAGGCCGTTGTACTGATTGACGGTCCGCAGCGAGACCGGGCCGGCGACGGGATCTGCGGCGGGAGTCGGTCCCAGGAAAACGCCGCTGCCGCTGACGACGTAGTTCTCTCCGATCGAGCCGATCTCGGCGGTGGCGTTGTAGCGGGTGACACTGGCGTCGTAGGTTGCACCCATCACGAAGCGGTTGTCGTGGCCGAACAGTTGGTCGGTGTTGGTCGCCTGCCCCGAGACGCCGAGAGTGGTCGAACGGATCGAGCCCCGGTCGATCTCGCCGAGGATGGTGCCCGGCGCGAAGGGATTGGCGAGTTGCACGCCGCCCGCGCCGTTCGCGGCGGTGGTGTCATCGCCGAAGCACAGCAGCGCCGGATCCGCGCCGCACTCCTGCACGTCGGTCGGGTTGCCGTCGACCACCTTCTGCTCGTACCTGCGCACATGAGCGGTGCCTTCGAGCGTCCAGGTCGGCGTCGCGTCGACCTTGCCTGTCAGGTTGAGATAGCCCACGCGATTGGAAGTGGTCTGCGGCGTGGTGTAGGTCGCACCCCAATATCGGTCGAGCAGCTCGGCCGGGACGGTGGCGCTGGCCCCGAAATCGTTCTTGGCGACGCCCATATTGGCGTGGAATTCGCTGTCGCCGGCCTTGTAGCCGACATCGCCGTAAAAGCGCCGCACCGTCGATTGGGAAAAATTGCGGAAGCCGTTGTCGCGCAGTCCTTCGAGCGCGGCGTAGACGGCGTAGTTCTGATCGACTTGCTTGCCCCATTGCGCCGAGCCCTGGATGCGACCGAACGATCCGCCCATGAGGTCGAGCTCGGCGCCCTGATAGGTGAAGCCGTCCTTCATTTGCAGGTTGATCGCGCCCCCGAGCGCGTTGAGGCCGAAGGCCGGGTTGTTGGTCACCAGCGTCACCGACCTGATCGCGGCCGTGGGGATCAGGTCCCAATTCACGGCGTCCGAGAATGCCTCGTTGATGCGGACGCCGTTCCGGTACACCGCAAGGCCTTGCGGCGTCCCGGTCACGGGCGAAGCGACGAAGCCGCGGAATTCGACATCCGGCTGGAACGGATTGCCGGTGACTTCGCTGATGTTGACGCCGGCGATGTTGTCGCGCAGCGCGTCCGTGACGTTCAGCGAACCCGTGCGCCTGATCTGGTTGGCATCGACGGCATTGATCGCCGACGGGACCTTGTCGACGTCGAGACCTCGGCCGATGCCCGGCGAGGTCGGATAGACGTAGATCCGTGTCCTCGGCGCGGCCGATCCCGGCGCCCCCACGCGCGCAACCGGTCGCGTCGGCGCCGCGCGCCGCGTTGCCCGCGGTGGCGCGGAGACCTCGACCGGCGGCAGGTTCTGGACGTTGGTCTCCTCGTCCGGCGCGGCCTTGGCAGGACTCGCAAAGGCCAAGCCCGATGCCAGCCCGGTCGACACCGAGGCCATCAACAAACCACGCTTGAACGAAACAACCTTGCCCATCCCCGCCTTCCCATCCATGGACCACCGGCTGTTTTGATTTTGCGCCGATTGGTCGAGGCGAGTTTATTCGGCCGCAAGGGGGACGCCAGCCACAAAAGGTCGGACCCTATCCGCACCGATTTTCCCGACCAAATCGGGAATTTTTCCCGATCGCTTCGGATGCGATCAGGTTGCCACTGTCGGCACCAGCGCTTCCAAGGTCACACCGCCCTCACCCGAGACCACATTGAGCGTGCCGCCGAGCGCCAGGATCCGCTCGCGCATGCCGACGAGACCGAAGCCGAGCTTCTGCCCCGGCCCCATGCCGCGGCCGTTGTCGCTGACCCGCACCCGGGCGCAGAAGCGGCCGCCGGCCTGCTCGACCGGCTCGATGACGACGCTGACCGAGGTCGCACCGGCGTGGCGGAACACGTTGGTGAGCGCCTCCTGGACGATGCGGTAGATGGTGAGATCGGCGGTCTCGCCGGTGGGGCCAAGCGCCGGCGAGATCGAGGTCTCGATCGCAACGTCGGGACGCGACTCTCGCCACAGCCGCGTCAGGGATTCGAGCGCCTGGCGCAAGCCGAGCTCGGCGAGGCCCACGGGCCGAAGGCGCTCCAGCACGCGGCGGTTGAACTGCTGGAGTGCATTGATCTGCTCCAGCATGGCGCTGCCATGTTTTCGCACGGCATCCACGCTCGGCTCGCGTCCGTCCGCCTGCTTGGCCAGCGCGCTCGCATGCGCGCGGAGCGAGAACAGGTAGGGTCCGAACTCGTCATGCAATTCGCGCGCGATCTCCTTGCGCTCGATGTCCTGCAGCGACACCGCACGCTCGGCGAGGCGCCGCTTGTCCTCGACCGCTTCACCAAGCGTCGCCGCAAGATGGTTGAGCCTGGTGCAGATCGCACCGAGCTCCGGCGCGCCGCCTGGCGCGACGCGGGCCTCGTAATGTCCGCTTTCGAGCTTCCCCATTGCCTCCGCCAGCGACTGCAGCGGTGCCAGCGCGCGGCCGACCACCTTCATCATCAGGAAAAACAGCGCGAGCGCGATCACCGAGCCGACCTCGAGCTGGGTCACGATGCCGTCCCATATCTCGGCGATCTCGTCGTCAGGATGCGAGGTGATCACGAGCGAGCCGGGTTTGCCGCGGAGCGAGACCGGCACGCTGACCGCGGTCTGCTCGGGATGAACCAGGCTGACGAACCAGACCGGCGGGCCGCGTGTGTCGGCATCAGTGCCAAGCCGCGGCGGCGTCAGCGGGTTCCCAGCGGAATCGAGCAGCGCGATGCTGACATGGCGCAGGCGACTGAGATCGCGGGCGATCTGGTTCAGCCTGGCATCCGGATCGGGCGCCTCGTTGAGATCGGCAACGATCATTTCGATGAATTCGCGCGCGAGGCGGATCACGCTCTGGTCCTCGGCTTGCACGCGCGGGCCGGCCTCGGCGACTTGGCGGCCGATATTGACCGCGAGCCCCAGTGCCAGCAGCAGCGCCAGCAAGAGATTGATGCGCCCGCGCAAGGAAAGATTCTGCCACATTGGTCTCGCTCGTGCCTCGCGAAGGGCTGGCCACGCCTGTCCGATGACGTTGACAGAGGCGAACCGCCCGATATCTAATCGGAAGCGTACAGCAATCCCGGCCGGGTTGCATGAGCCGACACGAGATGCGCGTCTTGCCTGGTCAGTCTCATGCGGCGCAGAACAGGCAGGCTCCAAGGGAACGGGCTGTCGCGGGGAACGCCTATGCGCATTCTGATCGTCGACGATCATCCCATCGTCGCCTCCGGCTGCCGTGCCGTGCTGGCCGACGAAGGCGAGATCGAAATCTTGGAGGCCGCCGACGCCGAAGATGGCGAGTGCGTCTTCATCGTCGAACGTCCCGATCTCTGCATCATTGACATCAATTTGCCGACCGTTTCCGGCTTCGAGCTTGCGCGCCGCATCCTCGAGCGCGCGCCCGAGGCCCGCATCATCATGTTCAGCATGAATGACGACCCCGCTTTCGCCGCGCGCGCGATCGAATGCGGCGCCAAGGGCTACGTCTCCAAGACCGGCGACCCCGACGACCTCGTCGAGGCGATCCGCGCCGTCGGAAGCGGCGGCACCTATCTTCCGACCGCGATCGCGCGCAGCATCGCTTTCGCCGGACCGACGCTGGCGCAAAACCCGCTGTCGAAGCTGAACGCGCGCGAGATGGAGATCCTGCGGCTGCTCAGCGCCGGCAAGAGCCTGTCCGAGATCGCGTGGCTGGTGCAATCGTCCTACAAGACGGTGGCCAATACCTCGTCCATCATGCGCCAGAAGCTCGGGGTGAAGACCTCGGTCGAGCTGGTGCGGCTGGCGATCGACAGCGGCGTCGCCTGACCACGCCACGAATTCGGTCACACAAGCGTTGCAATCTTGATGTGGTGAGATGCCACGGAGTCCTTGGGCATGACGATTCAGACTGTCTCGACCAACAAATCCCATGGCGGCGTGCAGGGCGTCTATCGCCATGCCAGCCAGGCGACCGGGACCGACATGGTGTTCTCGGTCTATATCCCGCCGCACGCCGACGGCGCCAAGCTGCCCGTGGTCTGGTACCTCTCCGGCCTCACCTGCACGCATGCCAACGTCACCGAGAAGGGCGAATTCCGCAAGGCCTGCGCCGAGCTCGGCCTGATCTTCATCGCGCCCGACACCTCCCCGCGCGGCCCCGACGTGCCGGGCGATGCCAACAACGCCTATGATTTTGGCTTAGGTGCCGGCTTCTATGTCGACGCCACGCAAGAGCCGTTCGCGCGCAATTATCGCATGTGGAGCTACGTCACCGACGAGCTGCCGAAGCTCGTTGCGGAGAACTTTCCGGTCGATGCCAAGCGGCAATCGGTCATGGGGCACTCGATGGGCGGTCACGGCGCGCTGACGGTGGCGCTGCGCAACCCGCACCGCTTTCGCGCAGCCAGCGCGTTTGCCCCGATCGTGGCGCCCTCGCTCGTGCCCTGGGGCATCAAGGCGCTGACCGGATATCTCGGGCCGAACAAGGATTCCTGGCGCAACCACGACACGGTGGCGCTGATCGAGGACGGCGCCAAGTTCTCCGGCTTCCTGGTCGACGTCGGTGAGGCCGACAATTTCCTGAACGAGCAGCTCAAGCCGGAGCTGCTCGAGGCCGCCTGCGCCAAGGCCGGCATCCCGCTGACGCTGCGGCGCCAGGCGGGCTACGACCACAGCTATTATTTCATCTCGACCTTCATGAGCGATCACCTGCACTGGCATGCGGAGAAGCTGAAGGGGTGATCTTTGAGCGCCAAGCGCGCGCTGCCCTCGTCCTTCTCCCCCTGTGGGAGAAGGTGGCGCGAAGCGCCGGATGAGGGGTCGTTTCCGCGTGCACAAACGCGAGTTGGGCTCGCGGAAACAACCCCTCACCCGGTTTCGCTATCGCGAAACCACCCTCTCCCACAAGGGGAGAGGGTGCACCGCCGTCGCGGCGAGTTATTCCCGCCCCTACTCCGGCTTGCCGTAATTCGGCGCCAGCAGGCGGTTGCGGATCAGATAGCTCATCGTGCGCGACCACGATTCATCCGTGTTGCCGCGCATGTCGGCGCTGGCGACCGTGATCATGTTGCCGGTCTTCACGTCGCGCAGATAGATGTTGAGATTGATGATCAGGTTCGAGACCTTTTGCACCAGGCCGGTGATCTCCAAATCGGCGCCGAGCTGCCCGGCGAGCTTGAGGTCGCAGCCGCCGCAGGCGTGCAGGTTCGCGTGACGGGCGGCCTCCCGTACAGGCGCGATGTCGAGCACCTGGAACTTGCCAGATTCTGCCAATTCCTTGCGCAGCTGCTCGCTGATGCGCACGAGCCGCGCCTCTTCCGGCTTGGAGCCGTAGAACTCGCCGGGCAGGCTGGTGTCGATCAGCTCGAAATCGAACACAGCGAGTTTCGGCGGTTCGGCGAGCGCGGCCGAGCCCGTCAACAGCAAAGCTGTGATCGCCAACGATGCTCGCATGATCGTGACGCCCGGCCGTCTACGCGCGGGGACGAAATGCGGGGTTGCATGGCCTGACAAATTGGTCATGCTTGAGCAGAGACAATTCTTCACCGGCGGTCAAGCCGGGGAGATCGTCTGGAGGAAACATGATCCGATGGTTGGCCGGCCTGATCGGCTTTGGTGTTGCCGCGACGAGCGCGCTTGCGGCCGATCCCGTCACGATCGGCGTCGGCTATCTCGCAATCGCCGGCACCCGATCGACGCTGTCGCTGGTCGAGCAGCCCGCCGAGAACGATGGCGTCGCCGGCGCGCGCCTTGCCATCGAGGACAACAACACCACCGGTAAATTCACCGGCCAGCGCTTCACGCTGGAGGAGCGCCGCATCAGGGAAGACGAGGACGTGGCGCAGGCCGCGACCGCGCTCGCCGAGAAGAACGGCTTCATCATCGCCGACCTGCCCGCCGATGCGCTCCTGAAGGTCGCGGACGCCCTGCGCGATCGCGGCACGCTAGTGTTCAACGCCGGCGCGACCGACGAGCGGCTGCGCGAGACCGATTGCCGTGCCAACGTCATCCATACCGCGCCGACGCGCGCGATGCTGGCGGATGCGCTCGGCCAGTATCTGGTGTGGAAGAAGTGGTCGCGCTGGCTGCTGGTGGTCGGCTCGCATGACGAGGACAGGCTGTTCGCCGATGCTATCAGGCGTACCGCGGCGCGGTTCGGCGCCAAGATCGTGCAGGAGCGGACCTTCGAGGACAAGGGCGGCGCGCGGCGCACTGACAGCGGGGTGACACAGATCCAGCGCCAGATCCCCGTCTTCACGCAGCAGGCACCGGCCTATGACGTGCTGGTCGCCGCCGACGAGAGCGAGGTGTTCGGCGCCTATCTGCCCTATCGCACCTGGGATCCGCGGCCGGTCGCCGGCTCGGCCGGCCTCGTGCCGCGCAGCTGGGACGCATCGCAGGATCAGTGGGGCGCCATCCAGATGCAGAACCGCTTCGTCAAGCTGAATTCGCGGCGGATGACCGCACTAGACATGCAGGCTTGGACGGCGGTGCGCATGATCGGCGAAGCCACCTCGCGCACCAATTCCGGCGAGGTCAAGAAGGTCACAGATTTCATCAAGGGGCCGGATTTCTCGGTCGCCGCCTTCAAGGGCACGCGGCTGACCCTGCGCGACTGGAATCTGCAGCTGCGCCAGCCGATCCTCTTGGTCGACGGCCGCCTGGTGGTGTCGGTGTCGCCGCAGGAAGGCTTCCTGCACCAGGTCTCCGAGCTCGACACGCTCGGCTACGATCGCCCGGAGAGCAAATGCAAGTTGAAGTGAGCATTGTGAGATGAGATCGCGCCGCCACCGCGACGACGCTGCGCCCCCTCCCCCGCTTGCGGGGGAGGGTTGGGGAGAGGGTGTCTCCACTCGCGATAGCCCCCCAGAGGAGAGAGCCCTCTCCCGCATCGCATCTATCGATGCGATGCGACCTCCCCCGCGAGCGGGGGAGGTAAGGGCCGCCCGCAGGCGGACATCGCACATGTTCAGAGCAGCATTGCTCGCGGCTCTAGCGCTGGCGGCAGCGCCCGCGCATGCGTTTATCGCCTATGTCTCGAACGAGAAGAGCAACACGGTCTCGGTGATCGATACCGACAGCTGGACCGTGACCAAGACCATCAAGGTCGGACAGCGTCCGCGCGGCATCGACTTCACCCGCGACGGCAAGTTCGTGATGGTCGCGGTCGGTGACGACGACACCATCCAGGTGATCGACGCCAAGACGCAAAGCGTGGTGGACAGCCTGCCCTCCGGACCCGACCCGGAGCTGTTCGCGCAAGATGCCGCCGGCAAGACCCTCTATGTCGCCAACGAGAACGACAACACCGTGACGGTGATCGACCTCGAGAAGCGCGCCCGGCTCGGCGACATCCAGGTCGGCGTCGAGCCCGAGGGCATGACCATCAGCCCTGACGGCAAGACGCTGATCAACACGTCCGAGACGACCAACATGGCGCATTTCATCGACACCGCCACGCGCCAGATCGTCGCCAACGTGCTGGTGGACGCGCGGCCGCGCTTTGCCGAGTACAAGCACGATTCGTCCGAGGTATGGGTGTCCTCGGAGATCGGCGGCACCGTCTCGATCATCGACCCCAACAAGCACGAGGTAATCGGCAAGGTCACGTTCGAGATCCCGGGCCTGCGGAAGGAAGCGATCCAGCCGGTCGGCATCGGCATGACCAAGGACGACAAGACCGCCTTCGTCGCGCTCGGTCCCGCCAATCGCATCGCCGTGGTCGATGTCGCCTCGCGCAAGGTGACGAAATTTCTCCTGGTCGGGCAGCGGGTCTGGCACATGGCGTTCACGCCGGACGAGAAATATTTGCTCACCACCAACGGTGTGTCGAACGACGTCTCCGTCATCGACGTCGCCGCGCAGAAGGTGATCAAGACCATTCAGGTGGGTGAGCTGCCCTGGGGCATTGCGATCGCGCCATGACCAGCCCCGCCCCGATCGCCGAACCGCATGGGACGCCGAGAGCCGAAGCGGCCGCGGTGCCGGCGTTGTCGATCGACGACGTCAGCCATTCCTATGGTCCGCGGCGCGCATTGATGGACGTATCCTTCAACGTGCAGCCCGCGAGCTTCACGGCGCTGCTGGGACTCAACGGCGCCGGCAAGAGCACGCTGTTCTCGCTGATCACGCGGCTGTTCGGCATTCAGTCAGGCCGCGTCGGCATTTTCGGCCACGACGTCAGCAAGAGCCCCGGCGAGGCGCTGCGGCTGCTCGGGGTCGTGTTCCAGCCGCGCACGCTCGATCTCGACCTGTCGCTGACGCAGAACCTGCTCTACCACGCCGCGCTGCATGGCATCGGCCGGCGCGAGGCCTCGGCGCGCAGCGCCGAGCTGCTCGGCCGCATCGGGCTTGCGGATCGCGCTGCAAGTAAGGTGCGCGACCTCTCCGGCGGACAGATGCGGCGGCTGGAGATCGCCCGCGCGCTGCTACACCGGCCGCGCCTCCTGCTGCTCGACGAGCCGACCGTCGGGCTCGACGTCAAGGCGCGTGCCGACATCATCAGCCACGTCCGCCAGCTCGTGACCGAGCAAGGCATCGGCGTGCTCTGGGCCACGCACCTGTTCGACGAGATCATGCCCGGTGACGACCTCGTGGTTCTGCACCAGGGCAAGGTGCTGGCGCAGGGGCCGATGAGCCGCGTCATCACCGAAGCCGGCGCGCAGGACGTCAACACCGCCTTCATGCGCCTCACCGGCGCGCAAACCATGCCGGGAGGCGGCGCATGAGCAGCATCACAACGCGCGAGGCGCCGCGCGGCTTCTCGTTCGCCGAGTACATGACCTGCCTCAGCGGCATCGTCTGGCGCGAGGGCCTGCGCTTCCTGCATCAGCGCGAACGCTTCGTCTCGGCGCTGGTGCGGCCTCTGGTGTGGCTTTTCATCTTTGCCGCCGGCTTCCGCCAGGTGCTCGGCATCTCCATCATCCCGCCCTACGAGACCTACATCCTCTACGAGGTCTATATCGCGCCCGGGCTGATGGCGATGATCCAGCTCTTCAACGGCATGCAGTCCTCGCTGTCGATGGTCTATGACCGCGAGATGGGCAACATGCGCACGCTCTTGGTGAGCCCGCTGCCGCGTGGATTCCTGTTGTTCTGCAAGCTGCTCGCGGGCACGGCGGTATCGCTGCTCCAGGTCTATGCGTTCCTGTTGATCGCCTGGCTCTGGGACATCACACCGCCGCCCCAGGGCTATCTCACCGTGCTGCCGGCGCTGATCCTGTCGGGGCTGATGCTGGGTTCGCTCGGCATGCTGATCTCGTCGGGCATCAAGCAGCTGGAGAACTTCGCCGGTGTCATGAACTTCGTGATCTTCCCGATGTTCTTCGCCTCCTCCGCGCTCTACCCGCTCTGGCGGGTGCAGGAGGGCAGCCCCTATCTCTATTATCTGTGCGAGGCCAATCCGTTCACCCACGCGGTCGAGCTGATCCGCTTCGCGCTGTATGGCCAGGTCAACTGGATCTCGCTGGCCGTGGTCGCTACTTGCACAATCGTCTTCATGATCGGCGCGATCCTGGCCTATGATCCCTCGCGCGGGCTGGCGCGACGCGGGCCTGCGGGAGGCGAAGGATGACGGTTCGGGGTCTGGCCATTGCTGTACTGGTGCTCGCGGTTGCGAGCGCGGCGGCGCACGCCGCCGATCCGCGCTATCCAGACTGGCCGTGCACCCAGGCCAAGGTGCCGGAGATCTCGTTGGCGGCTGTGTGGGGCGGTCCGCCGCTCGATGACGTCCAGAACAAATGGAAGGACGACGCCAGGATCAGCGCGCTCGTTGCGAAATTGGCGGCGCGCAAGACGCCGCTGGATGAGGCGGAAAAGCTGGTGAAGGAGTTTCTCGCGGGTTCCGCAGCCGACAAGACTTCGAACGCCAAGCTGCTGTTCGCGGGCCTGTTCGACACGCTCAACGCCCAGCGCTCCCAGGTCATGA
Source organism: Bradyrhizobium glycinis (assembly GCF_016031655.1). Lineage (GTDB taxonomy): Bacteria > Pseudomonadota > Alphaproteobacteria > Rhizobiales > Xanthobacteraceae > Bradyrhizobium > Bradyrhizobium glycinis. The sequence goes on along the minus strand of NZ_JACCHQ010000010.1, from coordinate 130,044 downwards.
ACGGACTCGAACGCGTCAGCCGCAAGCAACGCGATGCCGCCGACAAGATCCGCGAGGAGACGATCGAGCTCCAGGCCCTGCAAGGGGCCACCCCTCGTGACGAGGCCAAGGTCGAGGCGCTCAGCAACGAGCTGATCTGGAAGACCCGGATCTTCGAGGACCGCCACAAGGTGGTGCGCTTCGTCTGCGAGGTTCCGACCTCGATCGACCAGCGCCTGTTCGCGCTCGGACGCGTGATCCAGCAGGAAATGGAATAGCGTCAGTTACACTGACGGCTCACGAAAAGTTCCCGCAATCGCCCCGGCAACGTTAACCTTTCGCCGCGCTATCTGCCGGAACCAAATCGATTTATCATGGCTTGTCGACGTGAACTCCAGACGTCGGGAGGCCTCGATGGGAACCACAAGACTCATGTTCGCGGGCGCTGCGGCCCTCAGCATGCTCACAACCAGCGCCTTTGCTGACGACATGACCGGGATGATCACCCGGATCGATCGGCTCAACGGCACGATCTCGATCCAGCAGACGCAGAAAGGTACCGTCGGCGCCAGCGCAGGCAGTGCCGGCGCGCTGCAGGAATACAAGGCCAAGGATGCCGCGATGCTGGATGCCGTCCATGCCGGCGACAGGGTAACGTATTCGGCCACCGAGACCAACGGCACGGGCACGCTGACGAAGCTGCAGAAGCAGAAATAGCACCGTCCCTCCCGCCCCCACTCACAGGGAGCGGCAGCTGCGTTCAGCCATTACTGCTCCGGGCGCGGCTCCGGCTGCGCCTCTTCCGTCGGCAGCTTCGCGCGCTCCCAGCCGTCGGTGCCGTCGGGATACCAGGCGACATTGGAATAGCCGTACGCCAATGCGCGCCTGGCGGCGTTCCAGGACATCCAGCAATCGCCGAGGCAATAGATCACCAGCAACGCGGCCTTGTCGCCGCGTGAGGCGCGCGCAAGGCCGCGCTGGAGATAGTCGTCCATGGCGGGCGGCAAGTTGCCGTAGCCCGTGTCCGGCAGCCAGAAGCTCCCCGGGATGTTCCTGCGCGGCGCGTCACGCCACACCGTGCCCACAGGAAGGTTCTTTGGTTTCGGCGCGCGCGGCATCACGTCAACGAAGGCGCCGCTGTTCGCGCGCCAGATCGCCTCCGCCTCCCCGGTCGTGAGCACGCGCGCGCCGGCGAGCGTCGCCGGCACCGGCGCGCGATAATTGTCGGTGCGATAGCCCTCGGGCTCGAACGGCTCCTGCTGCTGCGCCAGCGCCGGGGCCACGAGCAGGGCAACAACGAACGCAGCGGCAAGCGGCCGGCTCATGGCGCCTTCTTGGCCGTCTCCGCGCCGAGCGGCCGGTTGCTCTCGTCCAGCAGCGGCACGCCGAAATCGAGTAGGATCTTGTTGATCTCGCCCTGGTTCTCCTGGATCAGCCGGTTGAGCTGCCGCTTCCAGTTTTGATCGGCCGGTCGCACGCCCATGCCGATGCGATAGACAAGCTTCGGACCGGTGGTCTCCTTGACCAGCGGCGTGACGTGCAGCGAGGGGCCGGCTTTCTTCGCATAATAGCCGGCCATCGGTCCCCAGAGCACGCCGGCGTCGATCTTGCCGGCAGTGAGGTCCTCGATCATCGCCTGCGCCGAATTGTCGAAGCGCGTGTCGATCATCAGCGGATAGGGTTTGGCGTCGCCCATCAGGCCTGCCAACGCCATATTCGTCGCCGGCGGCGTGCCAGCGACGATGCCGATATGCTTGCCCTTCAGGCGTGCGTCCTCCAGCGTGTCGACATCCTCGAGCCCGCTGCCGGTCTTGGCGACCAGTGCATAGGTCGTACGGTAATAGGGATTGGTGCCCTGCACGAGGTCGTCGCCCTGCGGGAAGCCCATAATGACGTCGCAGCGATGCGCACCCAGCGTCATGCGCACGAAGCCCGAGGCCTGCGGGAAGAAGACGTAATCGAGCTTCTTCTGCAGCTTGTCCGCCAGAAACTCGGCGAGCTTGTTCTCGAAGCCCTCGCCCTTCTCGTTCGAGAACGGCAGGTTGCGCGGGTCGGCGCAGACGCGCAGCACCTTCGGGTCGACCAGCTCGAACGAGAGATCTCCGCTCTCGTTGGTCTGCGCGATGGCGAGATCGCCATAGGCACACGATGCGATCACGATCCAGAGTGAAAACCACCAGCGACGATGTCGTCGGGCCTGCATCATCGCGCTTCCTCCTCGTTTTGTTTGAATGTTATCCATGCAACGCTTGACGCGCCACGTGTGCCAACTTTTGTCGGCTTTGCTTTGTTGCAGTGCAATGAGGCCAATCCTTTGAACTGAGGCGGAAAAGTGTCTCGCATCGCTCTCGTGATCGCAGCCTTGTCCCTGGTAGCAGCAACGCTAGCACGCGCCGGGACGGCCGAATTGCCTGTGAGCGAAGTCGCGCCGGGAATCTTCGTACACTCCGGGACCATCGCGCTGATGAGCCGTGAGAATGAAGGCGACATCGCCAATGTCGGCTTCATCGTGGGAGATGACGCGGTGGTCGTGATCGACACCGGCGGCAGCCTGCGCGAAGGCGAGGCGCTGTTGGCGGCAATACGCGCGCGCACGCCGAAGCCGATCCGCTATGTCATCAACACCCATGCCCATCCCGACCATGTCTTTGGCAATGCTGCCTTCGTGGCGGAGGGAACCAGCTTCGTCGGCCACAGCAAGCTGCCGCAGGCGCTGGCGAGCCGCGGGCCGTTCTATCTCGACAATTTCAGGCGCATCATGGGCGCCGAGTTGATCGATCCCGTGAAGATCGTGCCGCCGACCCTGCTCGTGACGGACACGCTCACGCTTGATCTGGGCTCGCGCCGCTTGACCCTGCGCGCATGGCCGGCCGGACACAGCGACAATGATCTGACCGTGTTCGACGAGACCACCAAGACCCTGCTTGCCGGCGATCTCGTCTTTCTCCGCCACATTCCGGTGATGGACGGCAGCATTCGCGGCTGGCTTGCTACGCTCAAAGAATTGGAGACGATCCCGGCGCTGCGCGTTGTTCCCGGTCACGGTCCTGTGAGCGACTGGCCTGCGGCGCTGAGCGAAGAACGGCGTTACCTGTCAACGCTGCTGTCCGACGTCCGTGCCCTGAACAAGAAGGGCGTCCCTATCCGCGCCGCTGCGGCGAAGGCGGCCGCGGACGAGCGGCCGCACTGGCAGCTGTTCGAGGACTACAACGCCCGCAACGCAACTGCAGCATTTTCGGAAATTGAATGGGAGTAGCGGGCGCGCTACCCTGGCAGGAGATCAGCTTCGCCTGTTCCGAGGAGCATGACCTTGACGGGATGCACACGCCGCCTGCCCCTGATCGCCCTGCTCCTCGGCATCGCCTTCGCCGTGCCGGCGCAGGCGGAAGAGGCCTACGATCCCTGGCCGGGCCTGGTGCAGGACATATTCAGCAGCCGGCCGATGAACGACGGTGCCGAGGTGATCGGCATCGAGATGCCGTATCGCGCCGAGGACGCCGCCATCGTGCCGGTGACGCTGCGCAGCAAGCTATCGCCCGGCGACAGCAGACGCATCCGTTCGATCACGCTGGTGATCGACCGCAACCCCGCGCCGATGGCCGCGAAGTTCGAGCTCGGCCCGGACGCCAACGTCACGGAAATCTCAACCCGCGTGCGCGTCAACAATTACACCGACGTGCACGCGGTGGCCGAGCTCAGCGATGGCCAGCTCTACGTCTCAAAAGTCTATGTGAAGGCCTCCGGCGGCTGCTCAGCGCCGGCGGCAAAGAACGTGGAGGAAGCCAAGAACCGGCTCGGCCAGATGCGCTACCGGCAATTCGCCCGTGAGGACGGTCCGGCCAGCCGGTTGCGCGAAGCGCAGATCATGATCGGCCATCCCAACAATTCCGGCCTGCAGATGGACCAGGTCACGCAGCTTTATATCCCCGCCTACTTCATCAACCAGCTCAAGTTGACGCAGGACGACAGCCCCGTGCTGTCGATGGAAGGCGGCATCTCGATCTCGGAAGATCCCAACCTGCGCTTCACCTATGTCTCGAACGGCGCCAAGCGTTTCCGTGCGGAGGCCCGGGATACGGACGGGCACGTGTTCCGCAATGAATGGGATGTCGAAAAGCCGGGGACGTGAGGCGAGGAGCACGGGGAGGGTTAGACACCGCGGCAGCAAACTAGAAACACCTCACCTCGGCTTCCGCCTGCGCGCGCCTCAAGTCATTCACCGCCGAATTGGCCTGCTCCGAGGTGCGAAACTGCACGCCGAGATTGCCGCGCACCTGCGACATGCTGAGCGCGGTCTCGGCGGTAACATAGCGCTCGTAGGGCACGATCGAGGCGACCACGTCGATCGAGCAGGAACATTGCTCGATCGTGGACCGAGTCTCGCCATTGGCCTTCATGCAGCCATAGACGTATTCTGCACGTGCCGCGGTGGGATAATCATTGGCCTCTTCGGCCCGCGCCACGCATACGCTCGCAGCGAGCGCCGTCAATGCGGCGACAATCGGTCGTAGCCGTCCGGCCAGATTCATGCGCGTCCTCCCGCTGGTTGCGACCAAGGCTATGCTATGCCTATTGTGCTGAAAAGCACTCAGTCAGAGGAAACGGCTCACAAGGTGATGAGAGTTTTGGCGCGAATATGGGCGCTCGCAACGGTGCTGGCGCTAGCCGCACCTGCCGGCGCCGCGGACACGATCCGCCTTGCGGTGCAGAAGACCGGAACATTCTCGTGGGAGCTGGCCGCGATCCGCAGCGCCGGCCTCGACAAGGAGGCTGGCCTGTCGCTGGAGGTCACCGAGCTCGCGAGCACCGAGGCCGGCAAGATCGCGATGCGCGCCGGCAGCGCCGACATCATCCTGTCGGACTGGCTGTGGGTGTCACGCGAGCGCACGCTTGGTGCGAAGCTTACCTTCTATCCCTATTCCAGCGCGCTCGGCGCCGTGATGGTACCGGCCTCATCGCCGATCAAGACGCTCGCCGACCTCAAGGGCCGCAAGCTCGCGGTCGCCGGCGGGGCGATCGACAAGAGCTGGCTGCTGCTGCAGGCGCGGATGAAGCAGGACGGCATCGACCTGAAGTCGGAAGCAACCATCGTCTACGGCGCCCCGCCCCTGATCGCCGCCAAGGCGCTGGACGGCGAGATGGATGCGAGCCTCAACTTCTGGAATTTCTGCGCCCAGCTCGAGGCCAAGGGTTTCAGGCGCCTGGCCGGCATCGAGGACATCTTGCCGAAGCTTGGTGCCAAAGGCGCGGTCGCCGCGGTCGGCTATGTCTTCGACGAGAGCTGGGCCGCGAGCCATAAGGAGGCAGTCGCGCGCTTGATCGCAATGACCCGCAAGGCCAAGGAGTTGCTGGCGACCTCGGATGCGGCCTGGGACAAGGTGGCGCCGCTCACCGGCACGACGGATCCTGCCCTGCTCAAGACCTACCGCGAGCGCTACCGCGACGGCATTCCGCGCCGGAGCATCGATGACGAGGAAAAGGACGCGCGCGTGCTCTACCGCGTACTGGCCGAGATCGGCGGCCGCGATCTCGTCGGCCCCGCAGCCGAGCTCGATCCCGGCACCTTCTATCACGCAGTCCCCGGAGACTGAGGTGCTGCGCCTGCTGTCGTTCGCCCTGTTCCTCGCGATCTGGTGGATTGCCGCGCTCCTCGTCGGGGGCGCAAAGCTGCCCTCCCCGCCGGCGGTGCTTCAGGTGATGATCGCGGAAGCATCAAGCGGCGCGCTGTTCCTGCATCTCGGCGCCACGCTGGCGCGCGTCGCGCTCGCCTTCACCCTCGCGATGTCGCTCGGCAGTGCCATCGGATACCTGATGGGCCGGGTGAAAGTCGCTGACCGCCTCGGCGATCCCTGGCTGATCCTGCTGCTCAACCTGCCCGCATTGGTCGTGATTGTGCTGGCCTATATCTGGGCCGGCCTCACCGAGGCCGCCGCGATCGCGGCGATCGCCATCAACAAGCTGCCGACTGCCATCGTCACCTTGCGCGAGGGCACGCGCGCGCTCGACCGCTCGCTCGACGAGATGGCGAGCGTGTTCGCAATGCCGCGCTGGCGAGCCTTCCGCCACGTCGTGCTACCGCAGTTGGCGCCCTATATCGCGGCCTCCGCCCGCTCCGGCCTGTCGCTGGTGTGGAAGATCGTGCTGGTCGCCGAGTTGCTGGGCCGGCCGAACGGTGTCGGCTTCGAGATCGGCGTCGCCTTCCAGCTGTTCGACACGCCGCGGCTGCTGGCCTATTCCCTGACCTTCGCCGCCGTCGTGCTCGTCATCGAAACCTTGCTGGTGCAGCCGTTCGAAGCCCGCGCAAACAGGTGGCGGCCCCGTGCGGCTTGAGGTCGATATCACGGGCAAGACTTTCAGGAGTGCCGCGGGCGGAACGCACGAGGTGCTGGCGCCGGTCAAATTCGCGCTGCAATCCGGCGAGGTCGGCGTGCTGATCGGCCCCTCCGGCTGCGGCAAGAGCACGATGCTGCGCATCATCCTGGGACTGGACCACGACTTTGCAGGCCACATCGGGCGGCCGCCGGAGGCGCGGATCGGCATGGTGTTCCAGGAGCCGCGGCTGCTGCCGTGGCGCTCGGTCGAGCAGAATGTGCGGCTGGCTGCGCCCGATGTCGTTGATGCCAAGCTCGCCGAGCTCTTCAGGATTTTGGAGCTGGAAGCGCATCGCGACCACTATCCCGGTGAGCTCTCGCTGGGTTTGGCCCGGCGCGTGGCGCTCGCCCGCGCCTTTGCCGTCGAGCCGGACATTCTGGTGCTCGACGAACCGCTGGCATCGCTCGATGACGCTCTCGCCGGACGCCTGCGCGATGAGATTGCAACGCTCGTCGCGAGCCGGCCGGTGATGACGCTTTTGGTGACACACAGCCTGGACGATGCGGTGCGCCTGGGCGACCGGCTGTTCTTCCTGTCGCCACGACCAGCGCGGATCGTGGCCGAGGTGCCTATCGGCATCCCGCGCGACACACGCGGCGAAGCCGAGATTGCGGCGATCAAGGCCAGCCTCGCCCAACGAACTCAAGGCGACCGCACTGAGCCAGATGCCTCATAGCCGGTTGCCTGGCGGACGTGCTAAATTAGGCCGGCGGCGGACCTGATGATGACACGGACAGTCGCCTTCGCAACGCTTGGTCTTGCAGCGCTTAGCCTCGCACTCGTTGCGATGACGGCGGGCGCGCAGGACATGATGCGTGGCGTCGACCTCACCTCCCCCGCGATGGTCTCGGCTGAAATGACGAGGCCGGAGGTCGAGGCCATGTTGGCCAAAGCGAGCCCAAAGCAGCCTGCCGATTTCACCGGCAAACGCCTGTCGGGTCTCGATCTCTCGGGGCTGGACCTGTCCAACACGGTTCTCCGCGCCGCGCGGCTCAACAAGACAATACTTCGAGACGCCAGGCTGGACGGTGCGATCCTCGATCAGGCGTGGCTGCTGGATGCGGATCTTACCGGCGCAAGCTTGAAAGGCGCCAATCTGTTCGCCTCGCAAATGGCCCGCGCGCGTCTCGACGGCGCCAACCTGTCAGGAGCGCGCATCGCTGCCGACCTCACCGGCGCAAGCCTGGTGGACGCCTCGATCGCGGACGCGCAGCTTGGCGCCGATATGCGTAACCAGTCGATGGGGCTGATGCGCGCGGTGCTGAGATCCGCCAAGCTGGAACGGCTGAGCGCGCGCAACGCCGATTTGTCGCGCGTCGACCTCGAATTCGCAGTCCTCAGGGGCGCCGATCTGAGCGGGGCATCACTGAAAAACGCCCAACTCGGCGGAGCCGATCTGACCGGTGCCATCGTCATCGACGCCGATTTCGACGGCGCCGATCTCGTCTCGGCGAAGCTGATCGCACCCAACGGGCTTGACCGCGCCAAGAATTTCGACAAGGCAAAGAACCGCGAGCGCCTGATCAGGGAATGACGGCGCCCTTTGGGAGGACTGGCCGATGCGTGGGGTTCTTGCTTTGATCGCGTTGTTGACTCTTGCCGGCGAAGCCGCCGCGCAGACCAAGGGCAAGGGCATAAGGCTCTGGAATCTCACGACGGAGACGATCTCCGGCTTCCAGCTCGCACCCGCGGGCAAGACCGACTGGGGTCCGAACCAGTGCTTGAATGACAAGGACAAGGAGGTCGACCACGACGAGCGGCTGCGCATCACCGGCGTCGAGCCCGGCCGCTACGATGCCAAGGTCAGTTACCCCAATGCGCGGCAGTGCATCGTCCGCGATATCGAGATCAAAGCCGACGCGGTGTTCTCGATCGCCGACAAGGATCTGAAGGACTGCACGAAATAGAGAATAGCTTCTTGCAGCTCACGCTCTGTCGTTCGGATGCGGATATTCGCAGCGCCACCGCACGGCCTGCCATTTCGGATGCTCGCCGATCCATTGCGCGATATAGGGCGGCGCGGCCATGACGCATTGGCGGGGCGACCCGGAATAGTTGAACATCAGATGCTGCTCTTCGCAGGTTGCAGGCGAGAGCACCGCGCACACGGTCACCACCAGGTCAATCGGGTTCATGCCGGGATCCTCTCGCAGGGGGGGGGGATGGAGAGATTAGCACATGGAGCTACGTTTCAGGGAGGGGGAAGTTTCAAAGCGCCGAAGCCTCGTCATGGCCGACCTTCCGCGCTAGAAGTTCACGCCGAACACCAATCGCGCCTGATGCCGCTCGAAATTGACGAGGTCGAGATTGCCGCCTGAGCCGGCCGGGCGCCCCCAAGCCTGCATGCTCCAGCTCACAGTGAGCCGGGAGCGCTCGGAGAGCTGGAAATAGGCGGTGGGGCCGACAAACAGGGCCTGGCCTGAGAACTCGCTAAGGCCGATGCCCTCATATTGCCGGAAGTAGCGCATCTCGCCGCCGAGCAGCACATTGGGCCGCACCCGCACCAGGCCGGCAAACGCGGCCCCGATCGTCGAGCTTTTCTCGGAAGCGCCTCCAATCTCGAAGCGCGCCCATTCCGGCTGGTAGATCAGGTTGAGGGCGCCGATCGCGAAGTTCGGAACGAGTTCGCGGTCGAGCGCGAGCGTGAATTCGGTGCCGTACATCCGCCCTTTCGCGCCGCTGGTCTCGTCGATGCGGTCGCCGTGGAGCTCGGCCGCAATCGTGAGGCCGAAAGGCGCGCGCTCGCGGTCGAGCAGGCGATAGCGCAGGTCGAGCGAGATGCCCTGGAAGTTGAACTGGCGGCGGTCGTCGATGCCAGGGACGCCGGTGATGTCGTGCAAGCTGGCGGTGCCGCCGACCTCGACACGAAAATTCGGCAGCGGCACCACCTCGATCTCGGCTTCGTGCTCGAGAGCGCGATAGGCGCCCCCGCCTTTGCCGAAGCGCCCCGTCGTCTGGCTCTGGAATTCGCGCTCGCCGACATTGCCGACGTCGGTGCCGATCATGAAGCCGAAGATATGCTCGGTATCAAAGCCTGCCTCGGCGCTGGTGCGTGCCGGCGCCAGCACGATCGCGCACACGATCACCGTCCAGAACTTGCAGGCTCTGCCGCCCATCCCGTGCCCCAAAGGCGCGCGCCGCTATGATGCGGCAGCAGCGCTGACCGGGCGCCAGCGTAACACACTGCCGCAGAGCCCGGTCGAGATTTTGCGGGGAGAAAATTGAAGCCTCTCCACGCGCGGCTTCCGCGCCGATCCGCAAAGCATGGAGCACGGCGAGGCGGAGATCCGACACCGCCACGGCTCCGACGGCGTTCGCCATCCAAGCCGCGGCAGGTCGTTGGTCTTACTTGCGCGAAGCGCAGGCGTACATGTTGATTTCCATGCCGACCGGCACTTCCACGATCTTCGGAGCTTTCCAAGCCATTCGGGTCTCCCAAGGTATTGAGCGCGACATCGCGCGGCGAAAAACCTAGAGCTGCCTCGAGTGCAGTTCAAGCCTCGATTCGACTGCCGACGCGTCTGTGCCGATTCTTCGCGACCGCCATTTCTCTCTCGGACAAAGCAAGTTCCCTCTTGGTCAAACATGACCAGCGAGACACTGCCTTGTGCAACGCACCGCGCGTCGAATCGACAAGGGTGCCGTCAGCAACCCTTGTCGGCCATCTCGGCATTCGGCTTGGCGCCTTCGGCGCGCTGAGCCGCCGTCGGCTCGCTCTGCATTTGCCGCTGCGCATCCTCGGACGACGCCGGCGATTCACCGCTGGCACGGTTCATCGTGCTGGTCGGCGGATGCTGGCTGGTATCGCTCGCCGACCCGGACGTGTGCGATTGTGCGGAGCCCACGGTGACCGGACCAGAACCGGCATCCTTGTCGGTGCCGGCGCTGCCGGTGTTGCAGGGACCGGCGACCGCAACCCCGGCGCTCAGCGTCAGGATTGCGCAGGCAGCAAGAAGAGAACGCTTCGTGTTCATCTGCATCTCCTTTTCTCCCGCCGCGCAGCCCCAGCGCCGGCAGGACATGCGGAGAAACAGGCCGAGCAGCCCGATGTTCCCAAGCGTCAGACCGGAATGGTCGCAAACGTTGCGCCCGTCATCCCCGTTCCGGTCTGGGCGCTCACCGGAGCAATCGCACGAGCGCGCGACCGGCGCGCGAGTTCAGCTCCTTCGCATCCAGCGTTCCGTCCTTGTCAGGATTGGCTGCGTTGAAGCGCTGCTCGACCACGGACAGATATTCGTCGAGAGTGAGGGTCCCGTCGCGGTCAGGATCGGCGGCGGCGAGCTCTTTTGCGGTCAACCGTCCACGCAATTCGCGCGCATCGAGCGTACCGTCGTGATCGGGATCGAGCTTTGCGAACGCGGCGGCGGCGGCCTTCTTCACCTCGGCGAGATCGAGCGTGCCGTCGTTGTCGGTGTCGAACAACTTGACCGCATTGCCGGAAGCCGACCACGCCGGACCGGCCGAAAGTGCAATCACAAGTGCAAGGGCAATCGAGCGAGCCGAAATCATCGAGACCTCCCCTGACATAGAGCCCCAGATCGATGGGGCAGAGCCGAGATAAACCCGCAAGCGACGCTCGGTTCAAGTCCGGACTTGCAACTTGCGCGCGCCACAACCGGTGGAAAATGCATTGACCTGCTCACGATCGTGCTTCGCGCCGCGGAATTTCTCAGCGTCTGCGCACAAGTTGGAGTTGCCTTTGTCAGGTTTCCGTCAGGTGACCGCCGACCATATCGGCACGGCCGTTTCGACTTTCGTATTGACGCGTTTTGGTTTCCGACGGAGTGTTGCAGCCGCAGCGTCAAAGGCGCGCATATTGGGAGGAACGGATGAAACGCTTTGCGATGGCCGCGAGCCTTGTCATGCTTGCGTCAACCTGTGCAAATGCACAAACCACCGAACAGCTGGTCAAGGGTGCGACCGACACGTCGAACGTTCTCAATTATGGAATGGGCTACAATCTCCAGCGCTTCTCGACGCTGAAGCAGATCAACAAGGATACGGTCAAGAACCTGGTCCCGGTCTGGAACTACTCCTTCAACGACGATCGCAGTGAGGAGTCCCAACCCATCGTCTATCAGGGCGTGATCTATGTGACCACGCACAATGCGACCATGGCGGTGGACGTCAAGACCGGCAAGCAGATCTGGAAGAGCAAGATCGAATATCCGGCGGAGACGCCGCGAATTGTCTGCTGCGGCATCATCAACCGCGGCGCCGCGATTCACGAGGGCAAGCTGTTCCGTACGACCCTCGATGCCCACGTGATTGCCATCGACGCCAAGAACGGCAAGGAGCTGTGGCGGCAGAAGGCGGCCGATTTCAAGGAAGGCTATTCGATGACGGTGGCCCCGCTCGTTGCCGACGGTGTCGTCATCACCGGCATCTCCGGCGCCGAATTCGGCACAAGGGGCTTCATCGACGGCTGGGATCCGGCAACGGGCAAGCATCTCTGGCGAACCCATTCGATCCCCTCGCCGGACGAGCCCGGCGGCGACACCTGGAAGGGCGACACCTGGAAGCTCGGCGGCGGCTCGACCTGGATCACGGGCTCTTATGATCCCGAGCTGAACACGGTCTATTGGGGCATCGGCAATCCCGGCCCGTTCAACTCGGCAGTGCGCCCCGGCGACAATCTCTACACCTGCTCCGTGCTGGCGATGGATCCCAAGACCGGCAAGATCAAGTGGCACTACCAGTTCTCGCCGAACAATCCGTTCGACTACGACGCCGTGGCCGAGATGGTGCTCGCCGACGTGAACGTCGAGGGCAAGCCGACCAAGGCGCTGATGAATGCCAACCGCAACGGCTTCTTCTACGTGCTCGACCGCACCAACGGGAAGCTGCTCGCAGCCAATCCCTACGTGAAGGTGAATTGGGCGACCGGCATCGACATGAAAACCGGACGTCCGATCGAGAGCGACGTTTCCAAGGACGCGCGCGAGGGCAAGAAGGTGACGGTCTATCCGTCGATCCTCGGCGGTAAGAACTGGGAGCCGATGTCGTTCAATCCGCAGACCGGCCTCGCCTATGCCAACACGCTCAATTTCGGCGGCAAGTACAAGGCGGAGCCCGTCACCTTCAAGCAGGGTGAATGGTATCTCGGCATGGACCTGACCGATCCCTGGCAGTTCGACGATGGCCCGCGCGGCTACCTCAAGGCCATCGACCCCATGACGGGCAAGGCCAAGTGGGAGGCGCCGAGCGACATTCCGCGCTTCTCGGGTGTGCTGTCGACGGCCGGCGGCGTCGTGTTCTCGGGTCAGCTGACCGGCGAGTTCGAGGCCTTCGACGCCGACACCGGCAAGAAGCTCTGGCAGTTCCAAACCGGGTCCGGCATCGAGGGTCAGCCGGTGACCTGGCAGCAGGATGGCGTGCAATACGTCGCGGTCACCAGCGGCTATGGCGGCGTCTACTCGTTGTTCTCCGGTGACGAGCGGCTTGCCGCCGTGCCGCCCGGCGGCTCGCTGTGGGTCTTTGCGGTCAAGCAGTAACCACGGCACGATGCTAACAGACGTATCACACAGGACGGTGGCGACGATCGCCACCGTCGCAGTGCTGACGGTCGCGCTTGCGGCGACCGTTCGCGCCGCGGATAACGCAACCGGCAATCCCTTGCAGGCGCAGATCGACCACGGCAAGTCGACCTATGCCGAGAAATGCTCGCACTGCCACGGTCCCAACCTGATGAACTCCGGCACCATCACGCCGGACCTGCGCGTCATCCCCGACGACAAGACGCGCTTCGTCACCACGGTCAAGAACGGCAAGAACAACAAGATGCCGCCCTGGGGCGACATTCTCAGCGACGACGAGATCGGAAACCTCTGGGCCTTTGTCTCCAGCCGGAGAAAGCCATGAGACGCTGGCGCGTTGCCTGGAGCGTTGCGGCCTTTCTGTCGACGATGGCGTCGGTCGCTCTCGCGGCCGACGATCCCCTGAAGGTCTGTCTCGACGAGGACCGGCCGCCGCTCTCGGTGCATCGCCGCGGCAAGCCGGATGCCGGCTTCGACGTGCTGCTGGCGCAGGCGATCGCCGAGCGGATGGGACGCCCGCTGAAGATCCAGTGGTTCGAGAGCAGGCTGGACGAGGATTCGAGCCCGCAGCTCGAGGCCAACGCGCTGCTCTCGGACGGGCGCTGCTCGCTGGTCGGCGGCTACGCGCTGACGCAGGATTCGCTCGTCGCACCCGGGATGAAGACGGCGCGCTTGCCGGATTTCGCCGGCGCCACGCGCGACGATCGGCGCCGTCGCGTCCCGCTCGGCGTGCTCGCGCCGAGCCAGCCCTACATCTATTCGCCGATGACGGTGGTGCTGGGACAAAACGCCCGCGGGCGCAAGGTCGGCGACATCGGCGATCTCGCCGGCCTTCGTCTCGCCATCGAAAGCGGATCGCTCGGCGACGCCATCCTGATGACCTTCGACAAGGGGCGCCTGATCGACAACATCACCCACCTCGTCCCCGGCCGCGACGATCTCCTCGGCGCACTCGAGCGCGGCGACCATGACGCGACGCTGATCGATCTTGCCCGCTTCGACGCCCATCGCGCCGCGCACCCGAACACGGCGATCACGGCGTCCGGCTACTATTATCCGATCGGCGCCAATCGCGGTTATATCGGGCTCGCCAGCGATGGCGCGCTGATCGCGGCCGTCAACCAGGCGCTGACGGAGCTCACGGCTTCGGGCAAGATCGCCGAATTCGGCAAGCAGGCCGGCCTCACCTATCTGCCGCCGCGCGAGCCCGCGATCCTCGGCGATGTCTGGACGAAGATCATCCAGCGGTGAGGCTCTCACGGCCCGGACGCAGGGCGAGCCAATGCGCCAATCTGTCTCGCCTGCGATCCATGGCAGCGACGGCCTGATGCAGTAGGTTCGGCAAAAATCAGGGAGAGAATCATGTCCGCCAAGCTCGATCGCCGCCATTTCATCGCCGCCGGTACCACCGCACTGGCGATGCCGTTCCTCGCGCGCGGCGCATCGGCGCAAAGCAGCTGGCCGGCGCGGCAGATTCGCATGATCTGCAGCTATCCCGCCGGCGGCCAGACCGACCTGCTCGCGCGCGCCTATGGCGAGTTCATCTCCAAGCAGGTCGGCAAGACCGTCGTCATCGAGAACAAGCCCGGCGCCTCCGGTGCGATCGGCACGGCGGAAGTCGCCCGCGCCGAGCCCGACGGCCACACCATCCTGTGCTCGATCTCGACCACTTACATCATGAACCGTGTGGTGATGAAGAATCCCGGCTACGACATGGACAAGGATCTGACGCTCGTCAGCGTCATTCCCGGCGCCGGCCTGTTGCTGGTCGCGAACCCGAAAACCGGGGTCAAGACGCTGGAGGATTTCGTCGCCTTCGCGCGCAAGAGCGGCAAGGTGAACTTCGGCACCTACAGCGCGGGCTCGGCCCCGCACATGACCATCAACGAGCTCAATAAGCAGTACGGCCTCAACATCGAGCCGGTGCACTATCGCGGCGAGGCGCCGATGTGGACGGGAATGCTGGAAGGCACCCTCGATGCCGCGATGGGCAGCTACACGGCCGCGCAGTCGGTCCTGCAAAGCGATCGTGGCACGGTGTTCGCCGTGCATTCGAAGAAGGTCGATGCGATCCCGAACATCAAGACGCTGCCGGAACAGGGCGCGACGTCGAAATTCTTCACCGTGAGCGGGTTCACCGGCTGGGCAGTGCCGAAGGCGACGCCGCAGCCGGTGGTCGATCGCATCGCCGAGCTCTGTGTCGCCGCCAACAACGATTCGAAGGTGAAGGAGGTTCTCGCGACCTTCGTGCTCGAACCCGCACTCGGCTTCAAGGACACCAATGCGCTGTACCAGCGCGAGCTGCCGATCTGGATCGAGAGCGCGCAGGCGCTCGGCCTCGAGCCGGCCTGAACCTGGAGGCTTGGCCGGTCACCCGGCTGCTCCCGCCCCTCCCGGGAGTCCGACCAAAGCCTAGTGTCGGAGGCGCATTTTCCCGCTATGATTGCGCGCCTGTGCGGACAAGGGAGGCCGATCGCATGACACCGGATGCAGTCGCCGTTGCCGTCATGATCATCCTGCTCTTTCCGATGAGCTATTTCACGCTGGCTTCGCCCGCTTTCCTGCTGGTGAGGCTCGACATCCAGCCCGTCGCCCAGTTGCTGCGCGGAATGTTCAACGCCCATTTTCTGGTGATGCGCGTCGCCGGCGTCATTGCAACGGTTGCGCTGCTGCTCGACGGCCGCCTGCTCGCCGCGTTCGGCGTCGGCGTGATCGCGGCCCTGGCGATCTGGGGCCGCCCCTGGTTCATGCAACGGTTCGACGACCAGCTCAGCGCGCGGGACGCCGGTGACGCCGAGGCCGCGCGTCGGTTACGCCGGCTGCATTGGAGCGGAATGCTCGGGAACGCGGTGCTGCTGGTCGCTCTCGTGGCCGGCATTCCCTATGTCGCCATGCCAGCGTGAGGCCGCCGACACCGCGCGAGCATTCGCTTGGGAACATCTAAAGCGCTATGCGATCAGGATGAATCGTCATCGCGCTTTAGGTTGTTGTTCGAGCATGATCTTTTCGGAAAACCGCTACACACTTTTCCGGATCATGCCTAATGCTCGCCGGAGCTTGCCGCGCCCTGCTGTGCCTTATGGATCGAGGACGGCACCACGCCGAAGTATTTCCGGAACACCCGGCTGAAATGCGATGAGCTGGAGAAACCCCAGGAAAAGGCAACGTCAGTGATGGTCTTGCCGGCGTGGGCCTCGAGCTCCTGGCGGCAGTTCTGCAGCCGTGCCTGCCAGATGTAGTCGCTCACCGTGGTGCCGCGCTCCGAGAACAGCATGTGCAGATAGCGCTTGGAGCAGCCGAGCTCGGCCGAGATCTGGTCGATGCACAGATCCGGGTCGCGCAAGTGCTCGCGGATGAAGAACTGCGCGCGCACATACATCGCTTCGGGCCCGACACGATCGAACATCGTGTCGGCTTCGCGCAGCGGCAGCAGCAACAGGTCGATCAGCGAATCGGCGACGCCGACCGCGCTGTTGGCCGACAGCTTTGCCGCCTCGTCGAAGGTGGCATGGACGAAATCGTGGGCGATCCGCCCGGTGCCCGTCTTCGCGCTCAATTTGCAGGCCGGCATCCGCTGCGACGGGAATCCGCGGTCGCGCAGCAGCGCCTTCGGCACGATCACCACGTCGTGACGGGTAAAGGCGGGACTGATGATCGAATGCGGACAGGAGACGTCATAGGCGATGATGTCGCCCGGATTGATCTCGATGTGACGGCCTTCTTGTTCGAAATAAGACACGCCGTAGGTCTGGAAGTGGATTTTTATGTACGGGTGTTCATTGGCCTTGGCTCGCGCCATCGTGTGCGCGATGCGGTGCTGGCTCACCTCGATCTGGCAGAGCTTCAGGCGCGAGACCGTGGTGTAATCGATGCGCCCCTCGAGCGAGGACGCCTCCAGCGGATCGACGTCGAAATACCCGCACAGGCTCGTCAGCCCGTCGATCCAGCTCTGGATCTGCCGCTTCGGCGTCATTCCCGTCGTCGATAGCGTGTGAATGGTGTCGGACATTAACCCAGCCACTGGTTTGATCCGGAGATTCGGCGCTCGCAACCAGCGCTGCCGGAGCCCTCAGCCGTGATTGCGTGACGTTTACCTCGCATTGAGCGGTCTCTTGCAACGAGCGCCATCGTTCCATCGCCACTCTTGAAACTTAATCCTCCGCCTTAGTTGCAGCGCCGTCAAGGGGAACCTGAACGCGGAGGCGGCCTCAAAGGCGCACCGAAGCCGCTGAATTCGCTACTGCAAAATCAAAATCTTCTCCTCCGTGCGCTGTCGAGCAAACCGGCTTCTCTCTTGGGCAAGTTTCCCGATGACGAAGCCGTTAGAGATTGCGGCAGGAACAACAAGAACGGGCCACTCCCGCACGTGGACCCGTGGCTCTCATCAGGAGGAGGAAACAGCACAGCATCGTTTCTGGTCCCAATCGTGACCGCCCTGCACGAGCAGACGCCGGACGAGAAGCCCGGCGATTCAGCAATGCTTCGGAAACAATAAACGAGACCAACGGAGGAATAACCTATGCGCAAGGTGCTACTGGCGACCTATCTCGGCTCCGCGGCGGCTCTCGCCGTCGGCAGCGCTTCAGCCAATGACGAGCTGATCAAGATGTCGCAGAACCCGAAGGACTGGGTGATGCCGGCAGGGGACTATGCCAACACCCGCTATTCCAAGCTGAACCAGATCAACGCTCAGAACGTCGGCAAGCTTCAGGTCGCCTGGACGTTCTCGACCGGCGTGCTGCGCGGCCATGAAGGCGGCCCGCTGATCATCGGCAACGTCATGTACGTCCACACGCCGTTCCCAAACAAGGTCTACGCCCTTGACCTTTCCAACGAGAACAAGATCATCTGGAAGTACGAGCCGAAGCAGGATCCGAACGTCATCCCCGTGATGTGCTGCGACACCGTCAATCGGGGCCTGTCCTACGGCGACGGCAAGATCATCCTGCATCAGGCCGACACCAACCTCGTCGCACTCGACGCCAAGACCGGCCAGGTGGCCTGGTCGGCGACCAACGGCAACCCTGCGAAGGGCGAGACCGGCACATCGGCCGCGCTTGTCGTCAAGGACAAGGTCCTGGTCGGCATCTCCGGCGGCGAGTTCGGCGTGCAATGCCACGTCACCGCATACGACCTCAAGTCGGGCAAGCAGGTCTGGCGCGCCTATTCCGAAGGCCCGGATGATCAGATCAAGCTGGATCCCGTCAAGACCACGTCGCTCGGCAAGCCGGTCGGCCCCGACTCGTCGCTGAAGACCTGGCAAGGCGATCAGTGGAAGATCGGCGGCGGCTGCACATGGGGCTGGATATCCTATGATCCCGCGCTGAACATGGTCTATTACGGGTCGGGCAACCCCTCGACCTGGAATCCGAAGCAGCGTCCCGGCGACAATAAGTGGTCGATGACGATCTTCGCGCGCGATGCCGACAGCGGAATGGCGAAGTGGGTCTATCAGATGACGCCCCACGACGAGTGGGACTATGACGGCGTCAACGAAATGATCCTCACCGATCAGCAGATCAACGGTCAGAACCGCAAGCTGCTGACGCACTTCGACCGCAACGGGCTCGCCTACACCATGGACCGCGAGACCGGCGAATTGCTGGTCGCCGAGAAGTACGACCCGAAGGTGAACTGGACCAGCGGCGTCGACATGGACAAGAACTCGCCGACCTACGGCCGTCCCAAAGTCGTCGCTCAATACTCGACCGAGCACGGCGGAGAGGACAAGAACACGAAGGGCATCTGTCCGGCCGCGCTCGGCACCAAGGACGAGCAGCCGGCGGCCTACTCGCCGGACACGCAGCTGTTCTACGTTCCGACCAACCACGTCTGCATGGATTACGAACCGTTCAAGGTGAGCTACACCGCGGGTCAGCCCTATGTGGGTGCGACGCTCTCGATGTATCCGCCGCAGGGTGAAAGCCACATGGGCAACTTCATCGCCTGGGACGGCAAGACCGGCAAGATCGTCTGGTCGAACAAGGAGCAGTTCTCGGTCTGGTCGGGTGCGCTCGCAACCGCCGGGGGCGTGGTGTTCTACGGCACGCTCGAGGGCTACCTGAAGGCAGTCGACGCCAAGTCCGGCAAGGAGCTCTACAAGTTCAAGACTCCCTCCGGCATCATCGGCAACGTCACCACCTATGAGAACAACGGCAAGCAGTACGTCGCCGTGCTCTCCGGCGTGGGTGGCTGGGCCGGCATCGGTCTGGCGGCAGGCCTGACCGATCCGACCGCAGGCCTCGGTGCGGTCGGCGGCTACGCGGCCCTCAGCAACTACACGGCGCTCGGCGGTACGCTGACCGTGTTCTCGCTGCCGAACTAGGCCTCGCTCAGCATCGCTCCGGCGCGTGGATCGCTCCACGCGCCGGCTCGTCTCCACCGAATGCCGGCCGAGGAAACAATCTCTTGCGTAAAATCTGCTTTGTCATTGCTGCGACGATCTTGGTTGCCTCCGCAGGAATTGCGGTCGCGGAGGGTCCGGGCGATCCGGCCGCCGTGAAGAAGGAAGACGACGGAAAGTGGCTCGATAAGGAGGGAAATCCCACCTACAAGATTTCGGCCGACGGCACGGTGGACTGGTTCACCTATTCCGGATACCGCCGCTATCACTCGGACTGTCACGTGTGCCACGGTCCCGACGGCATGGGATCGACCTACGCACCGGCGCTGAGGGATTCCGTCAAGTCGATCAGCTACGGCGACTTCCTCGGCGTGGTCGCCTCTGGCCGCAAGAACATCTCGACCGCGCAGGAGAACGTCATGCCGGCCTTCGGCGACAACCCGAACGTCGCCTGCTACATGGACGATCTCTACGTCTATCTCCGCGCGCGCTCCACCGACGCCTTGGGCCGGCAGCGTCCTTCGAAAAAGGAGGAGAAGACGGAGGCCTATACCCAGGCCGAAGACGCCTGCATGGGTAAGAAATGAACGTTACGAGGGCTGCCAGGACTACTTCTTGGCGTCTGATGAGATTTGAGGAGCTACCGATGAAGACACGTGCCGCCGTTGCTTTCGAAGCCAAGAAGCCGCTCGAGATCGTCGAGGTCGATCTGGAAGGCCCGAAGGCCGGCGAAGTCCTGGTCGAGATCAAGGCGACGGGCATCTGCCATACCGACGCCTACACGCTCGACGGCTTCGACAGCGAGGGAATCTTCCCGTCGATTCTGGGGCATGAGGGGGCCGGCATCATCCGCGAGATCGGCCCGGGCGTGACCTCGGTGAAGCCGAGCGATCACGTCATCCCGCTCTACACGCCGGAATGCCGGCAGTGCAAAAGCTGCCTCAGCCAGAAGACCAATCTCTGCACCGCGATCCGCGCGACGCAGGGCAAGGGCGTGATGCCCGACGGCACCAGCCGCTTCTCCTACAAGGGCAAGCCGATCTACCACTACATGGGCTGCTCGACCTTCTCGAACTTCACCGTGCTGCCCGAGATCGCCGTGGCAAAGATCCGCGAGGACGCGCCGTTCGACAAGAGCTGCTACATCGGCTGCGGCGTCACTACAGGCGTCGGCGCCGTCGTCAACACCGCCAAGGTGACGCCGGGCTCCAACGTGGTCGTGTTCGGCCTCGGCGGCATCGGCCTCAACGTCATCCAGGGTGCCAAGATGGCCGGCGCCGACAAGATCATCGGCGTCGACATCAACGATTCCAAGGAGGAATGGGGTCGCAGGTTCGGCATGACCGACTTCGTCAACCCGAAGAAGATCACCGGCGACATCGTTCAGCACCTTGTCGGCCTCACCGACGGCGGCGCCGACTACACCTTCGACTGCACCGGCAACACCACCGTGATGCGCCAGGCACTGGAAGCTTGCCATCGCGGCTGGGGCACCTCGATCATCATCGGCGTTGCTGAGGCCGGCAAGGAGATCGCCACCCGCCCGTTCCAGCTCGTCACCGGCCGCAACTGGCGCGGCACGGCCTTCGGCGGCGCGCGCGGGCGCACCGACGTGCCGAAGATCGTCGACTGGTACATGAACGGAAAGATCCAGATCGATCCGATGATCACCCACGTGCTCAAGCTCGAGGAGATCAACAAGGGCTTTGACCTCATGCACGAGGGCAAATCCATCCGTTCAGTCGTCGTGTTCTAGCTCGAAAACGTCACACCAAGGAGGATCGACCCATGACTGTTGCACTCCATCCCTCGATAGACAACGGCATCAAGCAAGGCAGCGGCAATTTCGCCGGCGGCACGCTGGTCTGCAAATGCAGCGACCACCCGGTGAAGGTCGGCATCAAGGGCGACGTCGCGCATAATCACGCCTGCGGCTGCACGAAGTGCTGGAAACCGCAGGGCGCGATCTTCTCCGTCGTCGCCGTGGTGCCGCGCCAGAACGTCACCGTGCTCGAGAACGGCGACAAGCTTGAGATCGTCGACCCTTCCGCGGTGATCCAGCGCCACGCTTGCAAGGCCTGCGGCACGCACATGTACGGCCGGATCGAGAACAAGAACCATCCGTTCTACGGCCTCGATTTCATCCATCCCGAACTGTTCCAGGAGCAGGGCTCGCAGGCGCCGCAATTCGCCGCCTTCGTTTCCTCCGTGATCGAATCGGGTGTGAAGCCCGAGCAGATGGCCGGCATCCGTTCGCGGCTGAAGGAGATCGGCCTCGAGCCCTACGACTGCCTGTCGCCGGCCCTGATGGACGCGATCGCGACCCATGTCGCGAAGGCCAAGGCCGCTTAGAAAGACCGCCTGGGACGGCCGCCTGAACTGGCCGGCCGCCCAGCATCTTCAGCTCGCTGGCGTCCGTCGCCGCCAGCGAGCCGCACGGGTCCCCACTGCCGGGACCACCGCGGCGCGATGCCGCCGCTTCTGCACCACGCGTGAGTATGGGCCATTGGCTCCTCAGTCCTGGTCTCTGAATGACTGCGCAGGACCGTCCGCTTCCTGCTTGAAGCTCGCGGTACTCTGCGTTCTCCCTCCCTCGACTGAGGCCTACTGCTTCGTCCGTTCGGTCAAGCTGGCGGACGAAGCTTTTTTCGTTGCGCCCATTTGATGCGCAACGCGGCGGATGACGCGCCCTGCTTTTGACAAACCGTCGATGCAATCTTTTCCCGTTGAGAACACTCGGCTGTGAACGCCGGGTCGGAGCGATCTCTGCTAGGGTCGCGCCGTCACGATGCCGCACGAAGTACAATCAATTAAGAAGAAAACGGGAGGTATCGAGCACATCCAGACATCGCTATCCGCGTTCCTGCCTCCCTCCGGGATTTGCCCGCGCGGGAACACGGCGGGATGTTGCGAGACGACGCGCGAACCGTCGCCGACTGGCGTCGGCGGACTTTGAATTTGGCATGCTTATGAAGAGCGAGGCACGAACATGATCAAGGTGAAGATCAACGGCCAGGAACAGAGCTGGGACGGTGACCCGGATCTCCCGCTACTCTGGTTCCTGCGTGACGAGGCCGGACTGACCGGCACCAAATACGGCTGCGGCCAGGCCCTGTGCGGCGCCTGCACGGTCATCGTCGACAAGCAAGCGGTGCGCGCCTGCATCACCTCCGTCAACGACGTCGCCGGACGCGAGGTCACCACGATCGAGGGGCTGCATCCGAACGGCGATCACCCGGTGCAGAAGGCGTGGCGCCAGGTCAACGTGCCCCAATGCGGCTTCTGCCAGGCCGGCCAGATTATGCAGGCCGCAGCGCTTCTGATGGACAATCCAAAGCCGTCGCACGACCAGATCCGCGAGGCGATGTCCGGCAACATCTGCCGTTGCGGCTGCTACCAGCGCATCGAGAATGCCGTCCATCTCGCATCGACGGGAGTGTGACATGAACTTCATCGGCTATCCCTCCAAGCTTCGCGGCTTCGAAAAGCACATCAGGGTCGAGAAGGTGTCGCGCCGCAGCATCCTGAAGGGGCTCGGCGTCAGCGGCGGCTTCGTGCTCGCCGCCCCCGTGATGTCGCGCCAGGCGCTCGCCTATGAGACCGGCGCCGGCAAGATGCCCCATGGCGTCGTGGTCGATCCGCGCGTGTTCGTTTCGGTAGGCCCGGATGGCATCGTCACCATCGTCGGGCACCGTTCGGAAATGGGCACCGGCGTGCGCACCAGCCTGCCGCTGATCGTGGCCGAGGAGATGGAGGCCGACTGGTCTAGGGTCAAGGTGCAGCAAGCCCATGGCGACGAGGTCAAGTTCGGCAACCAGGACACCGACGGCTCGCGCAGCACGCGGCATTATCTGATCCCGATGCGCCAGATCGGCGCCGCCGCCCGCACGATGCTGGAGCAGGCCGCGGCCAAGCGCTGGGGCGTGTCGGCGACCGAGGTCAAGGCGGTCAACCACGAGATCGTGCACAGCGCCAGCGGGCGCAAGCTCGGCTTCGGCGAGCTCGCTGCAGACGCCGCCAAGGAATCGGTGCCCAGCATCGAGGGCCTCAAGCTGAAGGACCCCAAGAACTTCCGTTATCTCGGCAAGGGCCAGATCGGCATCGTCGATCTCCACGACATCACGACCGGCAAGGCGCACTACGGCGCCGACGTGCGGCTGCCCGGTATGAAATATGCCGTGATCGCCCGTCCGCCGGTGACCGGCGGCAAGCTGGTCAAGTTCGAGCCGGAGGAGGCGCTGAAGGTCCCCGGCGTCGAGAAGGTGATGCAGGTGCGCGGCTGGCCCTGGCCTTCGAAATTCCAGCCGCTCGGCGGCGTCGCGGTGATCGCGCGCAACACAGGCGCGGCGATCAAGGGCCGCGACGCGCTGAAGCTGACTTGGGACGACGGTCCCAACGGCAAATACGACTCCGTCGCCTACCGCAAGGAGCTTGAGGAGGCCTCGCGCAAGCCGGGGCTCGTGCTGCGCAAGGAGGGCGATGCGGACGCCGCCTTGAAGAGCGCCGACAAGGTGATCGTCGGCGAGTACTACATCCCGCATCTGGCTCATGTCAGCATGGAGCCGCCGGTGGCGGTGGCCGATGTCAAGGGCGACAAGGCGGAGATCTGGGCGCCGGTGCAGAGTCCCGGCGGCACCCGCGAGGACGTCGCCAAGACGCTCGGCATTCCCGAGGCCAACGTCACGGTCAACGTGACGCTGCTCGGCGGCGGGTTCGGACGCAAGTCGAAATGCGACTTTGCGCTCGAAGCCGCGCTGCTCTCGAAGGAGCTCGGCGCGCCGGTGAAGGTGCAGTGGACGCGGGAGGACGACATCCACAACGGCTTCCTGCACACCGTCTCGGTCGAGCGGATCGAGGCCGGCCTCGACAAGAGCGGCAAGGTGATCGCCTGGCGTCACCGCAGCGTGGCTCCCAGCATCGCCTCGACCTTTGCCGCCGGCACGGTGCATCAGGCACCGTTCGAGATCGGCATGGGTCTGGTCGATATGCCGTTCGAGATCGCGAACATCTCGTGTGAGAACCCGGAAGCCGCGGCGTTCACCCGCATCGGCTGGTTCCGCTCGGTCTCGAACATCCCGCGCGCCTTCGCCGTCCAGTCGATGGTCGGCGAGATCGCGCAGGCAACAGGCCGCGACCAGAAAGACATGCTGCTCGAGCTGATCGGCTCGCCTCGCATCGTCAAGCCCAACGTGAAGGACCTCTGGAATTACGGCGAGCCCCAGGACAGCTACCCGATCGACACCGCGCGCCTGCGCAAGGTGGTCGAGCTGGTCGCCGAGAAGGGGGAATGGGGACGAAAGGTGCCGAAGGGCCACGGTCTCGGCATCGCCGTGCACCGCAGCTTCGTCAGCTACATCGCGACAATCGTCGAGGTCGCCGTCGACGACAAGGGCAAGCTGACCGTGCCGCGGGTCGACACTGCGATCGATTGCGGCACCTATGTCAACCCCGAGCGTATCGCTTCGCAGATCGAGGGCGCGGCGATCATGGGGCTCAGTCTCGCCAAATACGGCGAGATCACCTTCAAGGACGGCAAGGTGCAGCAGAAGAATTTTGACGACTTCCAGGTCGTCAGGATGGACGAATCGCCTGTGGTGACCAACGTCTACATCGTGCCGCCCGGACCCGACACGCCGCCGAGCGGCGTCGGCGAGCCCGGTGTTCCTCCGTTCGCGCCAGCCCTGATCAACGCGATCTTCGCGGCGACGGGAAAACGCATCCGCTCGCTTCCGATCGGCAAACAATTGGAGGCGTGAGGCGGAAACCGAAGCGCGAGGCGGAACACAAGGCGCCTCGCGCCGTTTCCATCGATCTGACAGGAGCAGATCGATGACCAACATCTCAAGGGCGCTCGCAATCTCGCTGTCGGGTGCCTTTCTTTTGACCGCCGCAGGCGCATTCGCCCAGAGTAACGCGACGCCCCCGAGCACAGCGACGCGCCCCACCGGCCCCGACCAGACTTCGCTGCCCAACGCCAACGCCCCACCCGCCTCGACCACCCAGACCACCGGGCAGCACAATCCGGATCCCAAGATTCGCGAGATGAACCAGAAGGAGAAGGACAAGGTCGAGCGCGAGGGGAAGTAACTATCTGGCGCGGCGCAAACAAATGCGGCGGATGTTGCCATCCGCCGCATTCGCCACCCCCCTACTGCTCCGCTTCTTTCGATCCGCCCGCGGAGCTATTTCTTCAGCGCGAAGACCCAGACGACGCCGCCCTGCGGCACGTTGGCTTCAATGCCGATATTGTTGGTCACGAGTGCATCCTGGATGCGCTGTGCGTCGACGCCCCAGCCCGACTGGATCGCGATGTACTGCGTGCCGTCGATCTCATATGATACCGGCATGCCGACGATGCCGGAGTTGGTCTTCTGCTCCCACAACAGTTCGCCCGTCTTGGCGTGGAAGGCGCGGAAATAGCGGTCATTGGTCCCGCCGACGAAGACGAGATCGCCCGCGGTCGCCGTGACCGATCCGAACAGTTGCGACTTGGGGAAGTTGTACTGCCAGACCTTCTTGCCGGTTGCGGGATCCCAGGCCTGGAGCTCGCCAAAATGATCCGCGCCCGGCTTTGTCTTCAGACCGATATCTTCCGGCTTGGTGCCGAGCCAAAGCTCGCCCGGCTTGAGTGGCACTTTCTCGCCGGTAAAGCCGCCGCAGAAATTCTCGTTGGCAGGCACGTAGACGAGACCGGTCCTTTGGCTGTAGGCCGCCGATGGCCAATCCTTGCCGCCCCACAGCGAGGGACAGAACTCGACGCGCTTGCCCATCACCGGCTTGTGCGCAGGATCCACGATCGGCTTGCCGGTCTCGTCGATGCCCTTCCAGACGTCGGTGAAGACGAACGGCCATCCGGCGACATAGTTGATCTTGGTCGGAGTCCGCTCGAGCACCCAGAAGATGGCGTCGCGGCCGGGATGGACCAGGCTCTTGATGCTGCGGCCGTTGCGCTGCAAATCGATCAGCATCGGCGCCTCGACCTCATCCCAGTCCCAGGAATCGTTCTGGTGGTATTGGTGATAGGCCTTGATCTTGCCGGTGTTGGGATCGAGCGCGAGCACCGATGATGTGTAGAGATTGTCGCCGGGATGCGAGTCGCCGGGCCATGGCGCGGCGTTGCCGACACCCCAATAGATCGTCTTGGTCTCTTTGTCGTAATTGCCTGTCATCCAGGCCGATCCACCGCCGTTCTTCCAGTCGTCGCCTTGCCAGGTGTCGTGGCCGGGCTCGCCTTCACCGGGGATGGTGTAGGTCCGCCACAGCTCCTTGCCGTCCTTGGCATCATAAGCCACGATATAGCCACGCACGCCGAACTCGCCGCCGGAGCCACCGACGATGACCTTACCGTCGACGATCAAGGGCATCAGGGTCAGGTACTGGCCCTTCCTGTAGTCCTGCACCTTCGTGTCCCACAGCACCTTGCCGGTCTTGGCATCGAGTGCGACCACGTGGTCGTCCGTGGTGGCGAGGTAGAGCTTGTCCTCCCACAGACCGACGCCGCGGTTGGTTGGATGCAGCTGGAACAGATCGTCAGGAAGCTGCCGCTTGTAGCGCCAGTATTCGTCGCCCGTCTTCGCATTCAGCGCGATCACCTGCCCCATCGGTGTCGTCACGAACATCGCGCCATTGTTGACGATCGGCGGTGCCTGATGGCCTTCGATCACGCCGGTGGCGAAGGTCCAGACCGGTGTGAGGTTCTTCACGTTGGAGGTGTTGATCTGGTCGAGCGGGCTATAGCCGTGCCCGTCATAGGTGCGCCGATAGAGCATCCAGTTGCCTGGCTCGGGATTTTCCAATCGCTGCGCAGTGACCGGAGAATAATTCTCGATCGGGCCTGATACGGCGGCGGTCGAGGCAAGACACGTGAAGGCGACGAAGCCCGACAGTAACCATTGCTTCCTGATGATGGAAGTTTTCATGGACGTTCCCCTTTTTCATCCGTTTGAATTCTTGTTTTGAATTCTTGTCGTTCGTCCCGTCGTCCGCCCATCGGCGGATGCGGCCTCTCGTGACGCGGGCAAGAGCCCGCACCCTCCGTCATCCTGGCTGTGTGCCACCTACCTTTCCCATGAAATTGCCGGCGACGCTGAGCGAACCGTCAGCGAGCGCCAGCGGCAGCGCTGCAAGCCGCCGCGGTGCCGGCCCGAACACGACCTGCGCGCCCGCGCGGGGATCGAATTCGGAGTTGTGGCACATGCACTTGAACACCTCCTTGTCGCCGACATCGCTCTTCACCCAGGCAGTGACGGGACAGCCCGCATGCGAGCAGATCGCCGAATAGGCGATGATGCCGTCGACGGCCCGCGCGCGGGTCTTCTCATCGAGATCGGCGGGATCGAGCTTGATGATCAGGATCTCGTTCAGCCGCGAGGCGCTGCGCACCACCGATGTGGTGGGGTCCTTCGGCCAGGCATGAACCGGCGGTCCGCCGGCCTTGAGATCGGCCGCGGTGATCAGCTTTCCCTCCTGGTCACCTTCGGAGAAGACGAGCAGATCGCCTTTCTGCGGCCGCTCATCGGAGCCGGGCGGATCCTCACCTGCGCGGGCCTTGGTTGAACAGCCGAGACACGCCGTCGTCGCCAGCGCACCGAACAGCACGGATCGCCGGGTCTGCTCGGCGCCCGCATCGACATCGGGTTCCGCAGCACTTTCGGAGGATGATGAATGGGTATCGAACGACGCGCGAGCCATGCCCGCTAGCAGGCGCTGGAACTCTGCCGAAAACAAGGCGAAGACTTGGCGCCGCAGTGCATCAATATGGCTTTGCTCGCGTTGATTGAGCAAGATCGAATGCGTTCAAGCGCATTTTCGCGATTTCTACATCGCGTTGCGCGAATGGCATGATGATTTCGCAGATCAGATCGATGATAGAGGAATTGGTGCGACGCCACGATGCGATACGGGGATCCCACCCAGGCGTTCTGTCTTTCAGGACCTGAGCACGTGACGCGGCGAAGCGATGCGGCCCGCAAGTGTTGCCGACGCCATCTCAAAGCTGTCAGCGATACGACGCGCCTTGTCGATGAACAGCGCAGCCGCCGCCGGCGGGCACACCTCGCGCGCGGTCTGTTCGAACAGGTCGAGCCAGCGATCGAAATGGCCGCCGACCAGGGTAAGCGGCAGGTGTGCCCGCATCGGCGAGCCATGATAGCGGCCGCTCATCAGCACGACCGACGACCAGAAATCCCTGAGCTTGGCGAGATGCTCGTCCCAGTTCTGCACGACGCCGAAGACGGGCCCCAACAGCGCGTCCTCGCGCACGCGTCCATAGAAGCGGGTGACGAGTTCCCCAATCATCTCCTCGGTGATCCCGGTGCGCTCGATCGCATCCTGCGTCAACAGGTTCCGGCGCGCGGCCGCAGCTTCCCGCTCGGCCTTCAGTCGATCCGACATTGTCCTTTGCTATCCGTTCCGTTGTTCCCCACAGGCCGCTCGTCGATATTGTCGGCCGATCGCGCGCGGCGTCTTTGTCGCAGCGCAAATTGCGGGATCTGGCGGCGGACGCTAGGTACCCGCCGCCAATGCTTTCATTAGGCCGTATAAGTGTAAAAGCCCTGCCCGGTCTTGCGGCCGAGATGGCCGGCATCGACCATCTCTTTCAGCAGCGGCGCTGGCCGATATTTAGGATCGTTGAAGCCCTTGTAAAAGACCTCCATCACCGAAAGCATGGTGTCGAGCCCGACGAGATCGGCAAGTGCGAGTGGCCCGATCGGATGGTTGCAGCCGAGCTTCATGCCGGCGTCGATCTCTTCCGCCGTCGCGATGCCCTCCTGGAGCGCGAAGATCGCCTCGTTGATCATCGGACACAGGATGCGGTTGACCGCGAAGCCCGGGCTGTTCTTGGCCGTGATCGCCACCTTGCCGACACGCTTGGCGAAATCCAGCGCCTTGGCATGGGTGTCGTCCGAGGTCTGCAGGCCGCGGATGAGCTCGAGCAGCGCCATCACCGGCACCGGGTTGAAGAAGTGCATGCCGATGAAGCGGTCGGGACGGTCGGTCGCGGCGGCGAGCTTGGTGATCGAGATCGAGGACGTGTTGGTCGCGACCAGCGTGTGCGGCGACAGGGTGGCGCAGAGATCCTTCAGGATCTTGACCTTGAGCTCCTCGTTCTCTGTCGCGGCCTCGATGACGAGGTCGCAATCCGACAGCTTCGCGCGGTCGGTGGTGCCGGTGATGCGCTTGAGCGTCGCCTCGCGGTCGGCCGCCGACATCTTCTCTTTCTTGACCAGCCGCTCGAGGCTTCCGCCGACGGTCGCGAGACCGCGGTTCACCGCCGCATCGGAAATATCGACCATTACGACCGAGAGGCCGGCGGCGGCGCAGACCTGCGCGATGCCGTTCCCCATGGTCCCTGCCCCGATGATGCCAACGGTCTGGATCATTGCGTCACATCCTTCATCCTTGCGGGCGAGCCAGTGCAGCCCGGCCCCATTGTTCCTGCAACAGGGTCTAGCACCGCCATTGGGCCAGCGCGACCCGATCCTGTTCCTTAGCGCATCCGAGGCCGGAATAAAGCCGTCCGCAGGCAGCCAGATGCCTCGATTATGGGTCCTTAAGTGCACTTTCCGATCATCCTGAGCCCCGCTCCAACGGCCCGGTGGGACCGGGCTAGCCGTTGAGGCCTGCCGCAGGCCTTGATTATGGCAGCGGCAGCAGCGAGAACGGCGGCGCGGGGCTACCGCGGAACAGGAGCTTGCCCGAGACCGGATGAACGATTTCGCACGATCCATCGGTGCCGCCTTTGCGCTGATAGGCGAGGCCGACACCGAGCTATTGGGCATCGTCGCCTTGTCGTTGCGGGTCAGCCTGACCGCCAGTATCCTCGCGCTCCTGATCGGCGCCCCCTTTGGAGCCCTGCTTGCGATCACCCGCTTCCGGGGACGCCAGGTCATTATCATTCTGACCAATGCGCTGCTCGGCCTTCCGCCGGTCGTTGTCGGGCTCGCGCTCTATCTTCTGCTGTCGCGGTCGGGCCCGCTCGGGGCGGCGGGCTTGTTGTTCACGCCAGCCGCCATGGTGATCGCTCAGACGCTGCTGGCGACACCGATCGTGGTGGCGCTGGTGCACCGGCCGGCAAGCCTGTTGTGGGCGGAGTATGGCGACCTGGCGCGAATCGACGGGCTTTCGGCCCTGCGCAGCATGGCCCTGCTGTTCGCGCTCGGCCGGACCTCGCTGCTGACGGCGTTTCTCGCCGCGTTCGGGCGCGCCATTGCGGAAGTCGGTGCCATCATCATCGTCGGTGGCAACATCCGCGGCTTCACCCGCACGATGACAACGGCGATCGCGCTGGAAACCAGCAAAGGCGAGCTGCCGCTGGCGCTCGGACTCGGGCTGATCCTGCTCGCTCTCAGCGTCGCTGTGTCGACCGTCGCCTTCGTCCTAGTTGGGCGCGTTGGGGAAAAATAGCTGCTCGCCGCCGACCTTGTACCCGGCGATCGCTTGCTGCCCTTGCGGCGAAACCAGCCAGTCGATGAAGGCCTGTCCCTCCTTCGCCTTCACGTTCGGATGCATTGCGGGATTGACCAGCATGACGCCGTACTGGTTGAAGAGCCGCTTGTCACCCTCGGTCAGGATGGCGAGTTCGCCACGGTTCTTGAACGACAGCCAGGTACCGCGGTCCGACAGGACATAGGCGTTCGACGACGAGGCCATGTTCAGTGCCGGACCCATGCCCTGGCCGATCTCCCGGTACCAGGCGTCCTTGCCGGCACTGAGGTCGACGCCAGCCTCCTTCCATAGCCTCAGCTCGGCCGCATGCGTGCCGGACTTGTCGCCGCGCGAGATGAACGGCACCTTGGCCGCCGCGATCTTACGCAGCGCCTCGACCACATCCTTGCTGCCCGATATCTGCGCTGGATCGCTCTTGGGACCGATGATGACGAAGTCGTTGTACATGACGTCGAAGCGCTTCACGCCCTGTCCTTCGGACATGAACCTGTCCTCGGCAGGCCTGTCATGAACGAACACCACGTCGGCATCGCCGCGCCGCCCGATGTCCAGCGCCTGGCCGGTGCCGACGGCGACGACCTTCACGCCGATGCCTTCTGCCTTCGAGAACAGCGGAAGTAGATGGCCGAAGAGCCCCGACTGTTCCGTCGAGGTGGTCGAAGCCACGGTGATGGTGCGATCCTGTGCGAAGGTGATGGTGGACCAGAGCAGAACCGCTCCGATAGTGACAAGCTTCCTCATGCGATGTCCTCGACAAGACAATGACGGTTCTGAATAGCGGCTCCCGACGACGACGGGAACCCCAGCCTTGGATCGCAACGAGAGCCAAGGCTCACGCGCCTCGGCAGGAACGTGCAGCAAGCGCGCAGGGCAGTCCACTGCGCGGTGGGCGTTCGCGCGCAGAGTGGATGCGGGGATGTTCTGCAATTGGTCCTCCCTACATTGACACGGATGTGACGGCCGGGGCAGGTTTTCACATTGCTGACGAATCAGCGATTGCCTCACGCCGAGCACCTCTTGGACAACTCCCAGTGCTTTCGAGACTGATATCGTTGCTGCGCCGCATCCCTGCGGTGAACTGGGCGTTTTCCCGACTCCGGCCTGTGCCGCACAGCAGCAACCTCGACGTCGCACCGACCGCGGAGGTGTCCCCTGCCATCGCCGAAGACGTTGCCAGCACTGCTCCCGCGCCGATCGCGGAGATCAGCGCTGACCCGGTGCACGACGAGGCTGATCTCGCCGCCACCGCTCCCATCGCGAAGAACGATGCGGCTGTGTCGGTCGTCGCGGAGATTGCGGCCGACGATAGCTGCATCGGCGGTTCATCTTCAGAGTTGGCAACGGCAATCGAGCCGCCGGCGACGCCGCCCGCCACCGACCAGGCGTTGGCTGCATCGGCCGGTGCGGAGAACGAGCCAGTTGCAACCTCCGGTCTCGCGATCGTGGACGATGATGCATCGCCTGCTGAAATCTCTGTAGAGATCGACTCTGCCACCGCAGAAGAGATTGTGGCTTTATCAGCAGACCTCGCGACTGCTTCGGCCGATCTCCCTGCCGTCGTCATCGAGGCTGCCCCGTCGCCTGACATATCCGTCGACGCCGAAGCAATCCCGACCCATGTCGAGAACGTCGCGGCCGTTGCCTCTGAAGCCAGCGCCGCGATCGACCCGGCGCCCGTCGTCGCGATCGCGCCGGCTTCCACAAACGATGCACCGCTCGCCACAGCCGTTGCGACGGTGACCAACGCGTCAGCCCACGGCGCCGCCGAGCCAGAACCGGCTCAGCCTCTCGCGTCTCCCCCTTCCGAGGTCCGCGGCGTACCGAAAGTTCGCGCGAGAGCCGCAGAGCCCGCCGACCGCGCCGCGCTGATCCGGCAGCGCTGGGCGGAGAGCGGAATCAGGATGTGGAATCCGCGGCTGCACGGCACCGGCGAAGCCGCGCTGAACATCCAGGGAAGCGTCGGGCTGCTGCCCCCGGCGCCTGGCGAGACAATGCCGCGCTACGACAAGCTGGAATTCAGGATGCTCGGCGGACAGATCGTCTGTGAGGGCGTGATCGTCGAGGCCCCCGTTCAGACGAGCCATCGGAGCTTCACGCGGCTTGCCGAGCCGCGGATCAGCGAGCGCGTCCGCGAACCGGTGCGCGAGCGCCAAGCCGTTCTCGCCTGATCCTTTCTTCTGCGATGGCCACGGCAATGTGCTAGGCTGATGTCCCGACATGGGAGATCGCAGATGCCAGCAAGGCTATTGTTCCTGGTCGTGATCGCCTTTGCCATCTCGCAGCCGACGCTCGCCGCGGGCAAGCGGCCGCATCATATGACCGCGCCCGCCACCGATCCGCTTGCGCCCCTACAAAGCCGACCGGCTCTCCTCCTCACGCGGCCAGGCGATCCTCGACACGCCTGGTCAGACCACCGTGCTGACGCGGCAGATCCTCGACGACAAGAAGGCAACCAGCGTGCGGGACGCCATGCGCTCGACCGCCGGTGTGACGATCGGACGCTAGGCCACTCACACCGCTTTTAATCGGCCCTGCACCGGGGCACTCGCCGACACCGTGGTTAGGAGGTTGTAGCTGCGGCGATGTCGGGCGACTTGCTCCTGAGGCGCAGGCCCGTTGCCGCAGACGATTTCGGCACCGGCTATTCGTCGCTGAGCCACGTGCACCGGCTGCCGCTCGACAAGATCAAGATCGACCGCAGCTTCGTTGCCGACATCAACCACAATCCCGTCAGCTACAAGATCGTCAAATCGCTCACGGGTCTCTGCGACGATATGGAGATCGCCTGCGTCGTCGAGGACGTCGAGACGCGCGCGCAGCTCGACACCTTGCGCCGCCTGGGATGCCACTTCATCCAGGGTTACTATTTCGCCAAACCTATGCCGGCCGACGCGATTGACGACCATCTGACGAAGGAGAGCCGGCGCCTCGAAGGCACCGGTGCCAAGGTCGTGGCCTGAGCCTCGCCTACTTCGCCAGGCTCGGCAGATCGAGCCCCTTGTCGCGGGCGCAGTCGATCGCGATGTCGTAGCCTGCATCGGCGTGGCGCATGACGCCGCTGGCGGGATCGTTCCACAGCACGCGCTCGATCCGCTTCGCAGCCTCCGGCGTGCCGTCGGCGACGATCACCATGCCCGCGTGCTGCGAATAGCCGATGCCGACGCCGCCGCCATGATGCAGCGACACCCAGGTCGCTCCGCTGGCGCAATTGAGCAGCGCATTGAGCAGGGGCCAGTCGGACACCGCATCCGATCCGTCCTTCATCGCCTCGGTCTCGCGGTTGGGGCTCGCCACCGAGCCGCTGTCGAGATGATCGCGGCCGATCACGATCGGCGCCTTCAATTCGCCGCGCGCCACCATCTCGTTGAAGGCGAGCCCGAGGCGATGACGATCGCCGAGACCGACCCAGCAAATGCGGGCCGGCAGGCCCTGGAACTTGATGCGCGCCTTCGCCATGTCGAGCCAATTGTGCAGA
The DNA here is from genome assembly GCF_016031655.1 of Bradyrhizobium glycinis. GTDB lineage: Bacteria > Pseudomonadota > Alphaproteobacteria > Rhizobiales > Xanthobacteraceae > Bradyrhizobium > Bradyrhizobium glycinis. The sequence goes on along the minus strand of NZ_JACCHQ010000010.1, from coordinate 95,891 downwards.
TGCTTGTCGCCAGGCATCAGCTCCTTGACCTTGGCATCGGTCTTGAAGATGTCCTCGGGATCGCCAGACAGCGCGGCCCAACGGAACGGCCCGATGCCGCGGCAAAACAGCGGGCGGATATAGGCGGGCACGAAACCGGGGAAATCGAAGGCGTTCTTCAGGCCCATGTCCTGTGCCATCTGGCGAATGTTGTTGCCGTAGTCGAGCGTCGGAATGCCCCGGGCATGGAAGTCCAGCATGGCCTGGACATGCTCGACCATCGACGTCTTGGAGGCGCGCTCCACTGCCTTCGGATCGGATGCGCGCTTGGCTTCCCATTCCACCAGCGTCCAGCCCTTCGGCAGGTAGCCGTTGATCGGATCGTGCGCGCTGGTCTGGTCGGTGACGATGTCGGGCTTGACGCCGCGGCGCACCAGCTCGGGGAAAATCTCCGCGGCGTTGCCGAGCAGGCCGACCGAGACCGCCTTCTTCGTCTTCGCGGCGTCCGCCATGATCGCGAGCGCTTCATCAAGCGTGGCGGCCTGCCGGTCGAGATAGCCGGTGCGCAGACGCATCTCGATGCGGCTCGGCTGGCATTCGACGGCGAGCATCGACGCACCGGCCATGGTCGCGGCCAACGGCTGCGCCCCGCCCATGCCGCCGAGTCCGGCGGTCAAAATCCATTTGCCGGCGAGGCTGCCGCCATAATGGCGGCGGCCGACCTCCACAAAGGTCTCGTAAGTGCCCTGCACGATGCCCTGGCTGCCGATATAGATCCAGGAGCCCGCCGTCATCTGGCCGTACATCATCAGGCCCTGGCGATCGAGCTCGTTGAAATGATCGAGCGTCGCCCAATGCGGCACGATGTTGGAATTCGCGATCAGCACGCGCGGTGCATCGGCATGGGTCCGGAACACGCCGACCGGCTTGCCGGACTGCACCAGCAGCGTCTGGTCCGCTTCGAGCTTGCGCAAGGCCGCAACGATCCGGTCAAAACTCTCCCAATCGCGCGCGGCGCGGCCGATGCCGCCATAGACGACGAGCTCGCTCGGGCGCTCCGCGACGTCAGGATCGAGATTGTTCATCAGCATGCGCAGCGGCGCTTCCGTGAGCCAGCTCTTGGCGCTGATGTTGCTGCCGCGGGGTGCGCGGATGGTGCGGTCATTGTCCAGTCGGCGGTTCATGCGGGCCTCTTCAGACGAGTCTCGGAAACGGATCGGTGGGAAGCTGGGCGAGCGCGGCAGCTGGAAGCGCATCGGCTTCGATCAATGCAGCGGCCTTGGCGAGATCGCCGGCCATGTAGCGATCGGCACCCAGTGCGGGCACCTGCTCACGCAACGCGGCAATGACGGCGACCAGCGGCGCACTGGTTGCATGCGGCGCACGCAGCGTGATGCCTTGGGCTGCGACCAGAAGCTCGATGCCGAGAATGGCGGCGAGATTGTCGGCCATGTCGGACAGCCGCCGCGCGGCATGCGCGGCCATCGAGACATGGTCTTCCTGGTTGGCGCTGGTCGGCGTCGAATCGATCGAGCAGGCGAGCGCACGCTGCTTGTTCTCGGCATAGAGCGCGGCCGCCGTCACCTCGGCGATCATGAAGCCGGAATTGAGGCCGGGATCGGGGGTGAGGAACGGCGGCAGGCCGAAATTGAGCGCGGGATCGATCAGCGTGGCGATGCGACGCTCGCTGATTGCGCCGATTTCCGACAGCGCCAGCGCGAGTGCATCGGCGGCGAAGGCGACCGGCTCGGCGTGGAAATTGCCGCCGGAGACGATCTCCCCGGTTTCGATCAGCACCAGCGGGTTGTCGGTGACGGCGTTGGCCTCGACGATCAGCGTGCGCGCGGCTTGCATGATCAGATCGAGCGCTGCGCCTGCAACCTGCGGCTGGCAGCGCAGGCAATAGGGATCCTGCACGCGTTCATCGCCCTCGAGATGCGACAGGCGGATGTCGCTGCCATCGAGCAGCGCGGTCAGCGTCGCGGCCGCCGCGATCTGGCCGGCATGGCCACGCAGCGCCTGAATTTCGGGGCGGAACGGGGCCGTCGACGCCATTGCCGCATCCACCGACAGCGCACCGGTCACAAGTGCGGCGCGGGCGAGGCGATATGCACGCAGCACGCCTGATATGGCGTAGGCGGTCGAGAATTGCGTGCCGTTGATCAGCGCAAGGCCTTCCTTCGGCCCAAGGGTCAACGGCTTGAGGCCGGCCGCCGCGAGAGCGTCGGCGCCGGATACGGTTTTCCCGTCAACGATCGCCTGCCCTTCGCCGATCATCACCGCCGTCATATGCGCGAGCGGCGCCAGATCGCCGGAGGCGCCGACCGAGCCTTGCTGCGGCACCAGCGGATAGACGCCCCGGGCCAGCATGTCCTGCAACTGCTCGATCACCGCGCGGCGTACGCCGGAGGCGCCGCGGCCGAGTGAGACGATCTTCAGCGCCATCATCAGACGCACGATCGGCTCCGGCGTCGGCTGGCCGACGCCGCAACAATGCGAGACGATGAGGTTGCGCTGGAGCAGCGCGGTCTGGTCCGGCGGAATGCGCTTCGACGCCAGCTTCCCGAAGCCGGTGTTGATGCCGTAGACGGGGATGTCCGCCTGCGCGGCCTGCGTAACGATCTCCGCAGCCGCCTCGACCCGCGGCCAGAACGACGGATCGAGCACGACAGGGGCGCCTTCGAGCACGCGCGCGAGATCGTCGAGGAGGACCGCTCCCGGCTTGACGACGATCGCTGTCACCTGCTCCGTCACTGCCCCCTCCATACTCGCTTGTGCAGCGGATTGAAGCCGATGCGGTAGACCAGTTCGGCCGGGCGCTCGATGTCCCAGATCGCAAGGTCGCACCATTTGCCGGCTTCCAACGTGCCGGTCTCATTCAGGAGGCCAAGCGCCCGCGCGCCTTCCCGGGTGACGCCGGCGAGGCACTCGGCCACATTCATCCGGAACAAGGTCGCGCCCATGTTCATCGCGAGCAGCAGCGAGGTCAGTGGCGAGCTGCCGGGATTGCAGTCGGTCGCCAGCGCCATGGCAACGTTGTGCTTGCGGAACGTCTCGACCGGCGGCTTCTGCGTCTCGCGAATGAAGTAGAACGCGCCGGGCAGCAGCACCGCCACCGTACCGGCCCTCGCCATTGCGGCGGCACCGGCTTCGTCGGTATGCTCGAGATGATCGGCCGAGAGCGCCGAGAATTTCGCCGCAAGCGCAGCGCCGCCAAGGTTCGAAAGCTGGTCGGCATGGAGCTTGACCGGCAGTCCAAGCCCCCTCGCCGTCTCGAACACCCGCGCGGTCTGCTCGGCGGAGAATGCGATGCCCTCCATGAAGGCATCGACGGCATCGGCTAGGCCAGCCTTTGCGACCGCCGGCAGCATCTCCTTGCAGACGAGATCGATGTAGCCATCCTTGTCGCCACCGGCCTCGAGCGGCAGCGCATGCGCGCCCAAGAACGACGTGCGGATCGCAACCGGCCGCACACGGCCGAGGCTGCGCGCAGCCGCGAGCTGTCGCATCTCGGTTTCTGTGTCGAGGCCGTAGCCGGACTTGATCTCGACCGTGGTGGCGCCCTCGCCAATCAGCGCGTCGAGGCGCGGCAGCGCGCCTGCGACGAGCTCGGCTTCGCTGGCCTTGCGCGTTGCCGCCACCGTCGAGACGATGCCGCCGCCGGCGCGCGCGATCTCCTCGTAGCTCGCCCCTTTCAGGCGCAGCTCGAACTCGTGCGCGCGGTTGCCGCCATAGACGAGATGGGTATGGCAGTCGACGAGACCGGGCGTGATCCAGCGCCCCTCGCAATCGATCCGCTCGATCGCGTCTGCGTCGAGCGGAAAGTCCGCTTTCGCGCCGGCATAGGCGATGTGGCCGCCGCGTGCGGCGATGACACCATGCTCGATCTCGCCAAGATCGGGACGATCGACCCGCATCGTGGCGAGGCGGGCATTGTGCCAGATCCGGTCGAAGCGCTCTGCCATGCGGGTATCCATTCGCCTTGGGGATGCTTGACTTATATGTCTAGACATATAATCGTAAGGCGGTTCTGTCCAGCCGGCGTGTAAATCATGACCCGACTGCATTTCGCTTCCGCGCTCCTGCCTTCGGGCTGGGCGAATGACGTGCAGGTGGTCGTCACCGCCGGCGCGATCGCGGCGGTGACACCGGGCGTGGCGCCGGCCGCCGGCGACGAGCGCCACGCCATCGCGCTTCCGGGACTTGCGAGCCTGCACAGCCACGCGTTCCAGCGCGGCATGGCGGGCCTCGCGGAGCTGCGCGGCGATTCCACCGACACGTTCTGGACCTGGCGCGAGACGATGTATCGCTTTGCTCTCGCAATGACGCCCGACGACGTCGCGGCCGTGGCGACGCTGCTCTATGTCGAGATGCTCGAGCAAGGTTTTACCCGCGTCGGCGAATTCCACTATCTGCACCACGACCGCGACGGGTGGCCCTACGCTGACCCCGCCGAGATGGCCGCGCGGATTGCACAGGCGGCCGAAGCCTCGGGCATTGCGTTGACGTTGTTGCCGAGTTTCTACGCGCATGGCTCGTTTAGAGGCGCATCGCCGCATGCCGGGCAGCGCCGCTTCATCTGTTCGGTCGATCAGTTCGCTGCATTGATGACGGCATCGCGCCAGGCGATCAGCGCGTTGCCCGGCGCCAATATCGGCATTGCACCGCACAGTTTGCGCGCGGTGACGCCGGACGAGCTCGCCGCCATCATTCCACTCGCCGAGGGCGGGCCGGTGCACATTCATGCCGCCGAGCAGGCGAAGGAGGTCGAGGATTGCCTCGCCTGGTCGGGCCGGCGCCCGGTGCAATGGCTGCTGGAGCATGCGCCCGTCGATCGGCGCTGGTGCCTCATTCACGCGACCCACATGACCGATGACGAAGTGACGGCGTTCGCCAAGACCGGTGCGGTCGCGGGCCTCTGTCCCATCACGGAGGCGAGCCTCGGCGACGGCACTTTTTCGGCGCGGGAGTTTGTCGACGCCGGCGGCTGTTTCGGCGTCGGTACTGATTCCAACGTGTTGATCGGCGCCGCCGACGAATTGCGCCAGCTCGAATACGGCCAGCGGCTCAAGCACCGTCAGCGCAACGTCCTCTCCGCCGGCGCAGGTCGCTCGACAGGACGCTCGCTGTTCGACGGGGCGCTCGCTGGGGGCGCGCGGGCGCTGGCACAACCCGCCATCGGCCTTGCGCCCGGCGCACGTGCCGACATCGTCACGCTCGACATGGCGCATCCGTCGCTGGCGAGCCGCGCGCGCGACGCGGTCATCGACGGCTGGATCTTCGCCGCCGGCGGCGCCGCCATCGATTGCGTCTGGGCCGGCGGCCGCAAGGTGGTCGAGGGCGGTCAGCATGGATTACGCCAAGCCGCACGCGAACGCTTCAACGCATCGATGCGGAGGCTCGTCGCATGAGCCTCGTCACCGATGCCGACAAGCCGACGCTCTACAAGCGCATCCGCGCCGACATCGAGAAGCGCATCCTGACCGGCGAATGGCCGCCCGGACATCGCATTCCCTTCGAGCACGAGCTGGTCGCGCGCTACGGCTGCTCGCGCATGACCGTGAACAAGGCGCTGTCTGAGCTGGCGCAGGCCGATCTGATCGAGCGGCGGCGGCGCGCCGGCTCGTTCGTGCGCCGGCCGCAGCATCAGTCGGCGGTGCTGAAGATCGCGGACATCCGCGCCGAGATCACCGCGCTCGGGCGCTCGTACGGCTACGAGCTGATCGGCCGCAAGCTGCGCGCGGCGACGGCCGCCGACCGCGACCGGCTCGGCGTCAAGAAGGCCGGCAAGGTGGTTGCGATCACCTGCCGGCATAGCGCCGACAAGGTACCCTTTGCGGTCGAGGACAGGCTGATTGATCTCTCGTCCGTACCTGACGCTGCGACCGCGGACTTCTCGCGCGAGCCGCCCGGCTCCTGGCTGCTTCACCATGTCCCATGGACCGAAGCCGAGCACACGATCAGCGCCATCGTTGCGGACGACCGCACGGCGGAAGCGCTCGACATCGCCGTCGGCGCGCCCTGCCTCGTGATCGACCGCTACACCTGGCGCAGCGCTCGCACCATCACCGCGGTGCGCCTGCTCTATCCCGGTGACTCTCACCGCCTTGTCGCCCGATTCAAGGGAGGCTGAGAGGACATGTCGGCACAATTCGTGCAACGCATCGGGCAACGGTCCAGCTGGGCCGAGAGTGATCAACAGGACGTCAAACCATCGATCGGCAAGAGGACGACAATCATGCGTAATTCGACAATATTTGCGACAATCATTGCCCTCGCGGCCACGACCCCGGTGCTCGCCGACGACGTCAAGGTGGGCGTCGGCATCTCCGGCTGGACCGGCTTCGCGCCGCTGACGCTGGCGAAGGAGGCCGGCATCTTCAAGAAGAACGGCCTCGACGTCACCATCAAGAAGATCCCGCAGAAGGACCGCCATCTCGCGATCGCCTCCGGCGACATCCAGTGCGCGGCGACCACGGTCGAGACCTGGATCTCCTGGAACGCCAACGGCGTCGCCACCAAGCAGATCTTCCAGCTCGACAAGAGCTACGGCGCCGACGGCATGGCCGTGCGAAACGATATCGCAGCGATCAAGGACCTGAAGGGCAAGACCGTCGCTGCGTCCGCGCCGGGCACCTCGCCTTATTTCGCGCTGGCCTGGATGCTGAAGAAGAACGGCCTCACCACCAAGGACGTGACCGTCGTGAACCTCGAGCCGGCGGCTGCGGCGCAGGCCTTCGTCTCCGGCCAGAACGATGCGGCGATGACCTATGAGCCATACTTGTCGACCGTGCGTGCCGCGCCGGATAAGGGCAAGATCATCGCCACCACGCTGGACTATCCGATGGTCATGGACACGTTCGGCTGCACGCCGAAGTTCCTCACCGACAATCCCAAGGCCGCCAAGGCCCTCGCCGACAGCTATTTCGAGGCGCTCGAGATGATCGCCAAGGACCAGGCCAAGGCCTACGAGATCATGGGCGCCGACGTGAAGCAGACCGCCGAGCAGTTCGGCAACTCGGCGAAATATCTGCGCTGGCAGGACAAGGCCGCGAACCAGAAGTTCTTCGCGGGCGACTTCCTGACCTTCAACAAGGAGGCCGCCGAGCTCCTGCTCGAGATCGGCATCATCAAGGCCGCGCCGAAGGTCGAGGACCTCTACGACCCGAGCTTCATCAAGTAACTTTCTCCAAGCTGCCGGTTCCGCCAAAGGCGGGGCCGGCGCACCATTCGGATACAGTTTGATGCGTCCTCTGGATCCCGTGACATCGAGGCAACGTGCGGCGTATGGCCTGGCGTTCTTCGTACTGTTCGTCGCCCTCTGGTCGTGGGCGACGTTCGGCGGCCATGTGTCGAAGACCTTCCTCGCCAATCCGCTCACCATGGTGCAGGAGGGCATTGAGCTGCTCACCAAGCACGGCTTCCTGTTCGACATCGGCATGACAATCTGGCGCGTCGTCGGCGGCTTTGCACTCGCGGCGGTCATTGCGGTGCCGCTCGGCGTGCTGATGGGCGCCTACAAGCCGGTCGAAGCCTTCCTCGAACCCTTCGTCTCATTTGCACGCTATTTGCCCGCCTCGGCCTTCATCCCGCTGCTGATCCTGTGGGCCGGCATCGGCGAGCTGCAAAAGCTGCTCGTCATCTTCATCGGCTCGGTGTTCCAGGTCATCCTGATGGTCGCGGTGACGGTCGGTGCCACGCGGCGCGATCTGGTCGAGGCCGCCTATACGCTGGGCGCCAGCGACCGCGGCATCATCCGCCGGGTGCTGCTGCCTTCTTCCGCGCCGGAGATCGCAGAGATCCTGCGGCTGGTGCTGGGCTGGGCCTGGACCTACGTCATCGTCGCCGAGCTGATCGGCTCGTCCTCGGGCATCGGTCATATGATCACCGACAGCCAGGCGCTGCTCAACACCGGCCAGATCATCTTCGGCATCATCGTGATCGGATTGATCGGCTTGATCTCGGACTTCCTGTTCAAGGCGTTCAACGCCTGGCTGTTTCCTTGGAAGCTCGCATGACCATTCTCAAGGTTGAACAGGTTTCGCGCACCTTCCCCGCGCGCCACGGCAACGCGCCGACGCGGGCGCTGGAGCCGACCGACCTCACCATCGGCAACAACGACTTCGTTACCATCCTCGGTCCCTCCGGCTGCGGCAAGTCTACGCTGCTGCGCATCGTCGCCGGTCTCGACCGTCCGACCAGCGGCCGCGTCACGCTCGACGGACGCGTCGTGACCGGCCCGGGCGCCGATCGCGGCATGGTGTTCCAGTCCTACACGCTGTTCCCCTGGCTGACGGTGCGCGAGAACATCGCCTTCGGCCTGCGCGAGCGCGGTGTGTCCGAGGCGGAGCGACACAAGATCGCCGATGCCTTCATCCGCCAGGTCGGGCTATCCGGCTTCGAAAACCATTGGCCGAAGCAGCTCTCCGGCGGCATGCAGCAGCGCACCGCGATCGCGCGCGCGCTCGCCAACGACCCGAAGATCCTGCTGCTCGACGAGCCGTTCGGCGCGCTCGACAACCAGACCCGCGCCTTGATGCAGGAAATGCTGCTCGGGATCTGGGAGCGCGACCAGAAGACGGTGTTGTTCGTGACCCACGACATCGAGGAAGCGATCTTCCTCGGCAGCCGCGTCATCGTCATGAGCGCGCGTCCCGGCCGCATCAAGGCGGAGATTCATGTGGACCTGCCGCATCCCCGCTCCTACAAGATCAAGACCACGCCGGAATTCGTCCAGCTGAAGGAACGGCTGGTCGAGGAGATCCGCACCGAGGCCCTGAAGGTTGCCGAACATGCCTGACGCTCGCGCCGACGGCCATCGCGTTCTCGCCGACCTCCATGCATTGCGCGCCATCGGCGCCTACAAGACTGGCGTGCACAAGCCGACCTTCTCCGAGCCGCACAAGCTGTCGCTGGAGTGGCTCGTCCAGAAGCTGCCCGAGGCCGAGCTCTCCGCGACGATTGACGGCATCGGCAATGTGTTCGGGACGAGCACGAAGTCCGGGCCGAAGCTGCTGGCGGGCTCGCACCTGGAAAGCCAGAACTATGCCGGCTGGCTCGACGGCCCGCTTGGCGTCGTCTATGCGCTCGAGGCGGCGCGCGTGCTGAATGCCGACGCTTCCGTGAACGGCGCGGTCGAGGTCGCGGCCTGGTGCGACGAGGAGGGACATTTCGGACATTTCCTCGGCTCGCGCTCCTATGTCGGCCAGGTGACCGAGGCCGACATCGACGCGGCCCGCGATCGCACCAGCGGCCGCACCATGCGCGATGCTCTTGCCGACATGGGACTCGTCGGGCGTCCGCGCATCTCTGCCGAGCCGGGGCGGCACGTCGGCTATCTCGAGGCGCATATCGAGCAAGGCGACACGCTCGAGAGCGGGCGCCTGGCGATTGGCGTCGTGACGTCCATCGTCGGCATCTGGCAGTACCAGATCAATTTTGTCGGCGAGCAGAACCATGCCGGGACCACGCGCATGGCGGTGCGCAAGGATGCGGGCCTGGCGCTGGCCAAGTTCTGCGTCGCGATCGACGAACGCTTCCCGACGGCCTGCGGCCCGCGCACGGTCTGGACCACCGGCCGCATCACGCTCGATCCGGGCGCGCCCAGCATCATTCCCGGTGGCGCGGAGATGTTGTTCCAAATCCGCGACGACGATCCGTCTGTGATCACGCGGTTGGAGCAATTGCTGCGGACCATGGCGGACGAGGCCAGCGCCAAAGGCCCCTGCACCGTCAGCGTGACGAAGCTGCGCACCGGCGCACCCGCGATGATGAATGCGGGCTTTCAGGACGCGATCGAGGCCGCGAGCAAGGTCGTCGCCGGCGGCCGTTCTATCCGCATGCCGAGCGGCGCCGGCCACGATGCGCAAATGCTCGCGACCGTCATGCCCGCCGGCATGCTGTTCGTGCCGTCGATCGGCGGCATCAGCCATCACTGGACCGAGAACACGGCGGATGCCGATATCGTGACGGGCGCGGAGGTGTTCGTCGAGGCGTGCCGGCGGATCCTCGGCGGCTAGCGCTGCGTCCGGAGCGCGATACATAGGCTTCGTCCTCCAAAGACCCGTGTCATTGCCCGCCTTGTGCGCAATTGCGCACTGGGGCGGGGAATCCAGTACGCCGCGGCCTCTCGATTCAATCACTACCGTCTCTGGGATACTGGATCGCCCGCCTTCGCGGGCGATGGACAGCGGGTGTGTGGACGCAGACGTGTGTACTCAGCCTCGATGGAGCGCGAGCGTAATCCGGAACGGTGCAAGATGCCGGGCGCGCAGCCCGGATTACGCTTTCGCTCCATTCGGGCTACGGGGCCTCCTGCAATCGCGACAAGTTGCTCAGACAGGGCGCCAGCTGCGACAATCTGAACGCAGTGCCGACACAAAGCTGCGGCATTTCTCCGCTTTCTCCTCCGCCCCGCCCTGTTCTTCCCCGGAGCTCTCATGTCTTCTGCCGATCGGCCGGCAACCCGCCTTGCCACCCGGCTTGCCTTCCTCGTTGCGGGCTTCGGCATCGCGTGCTGGGCACCGCTGGTTCCGTTCGCCAAGGCGCGGCTCGCCGTCGACGACGGAGTCCTCGGGCTGCTCCTGCTCAGCCTCGGCATCGGCTCGGTCGTCGCGATGCTGCTGACCGGCGTGCTCAGCGCGCGCTATGGCAGCAGGCCGATCATCGTCGCGGGCGGGCTCGGTCTGACCCTGGTACTGCCGCTGCTCGCGATCGCAAGCTCGCCGCTGTCGCTGGCGCTGGCGCTGCTTGCGTTCGGCGCCGCGCTCGGCTCGATCGATGTCGCCATGAACATCCACGCCGTGGAGGTGGAACGCGCCGCGCGACGCCCGCTGATGTCCGGATTCCACGCCCTGTTCAGCATCGGCGGCTTCGCCGGATCCGCGCTGATGACGGCGCTGCTCTCGCTGCAGCTCGGCCCGCTCGCCTGCACGCTGATCTGCTCCGTGCTGATGCTGATCGCGATGCTCGTGACATGGCCGCGCCTGCTTCGATCGGTGCAGGTGCAGGAAGGCCCATTGTTCGTGCTGCCGCACGGATCGGTGCTGCTGCTGGCCCTGCTCGGCGCCATCACCTTCCTGGTCGAAGGCGCGATGCTCGATTGGGGCGCGCTGCTCGTGATCGGCGCCGGGCTCGTCAGCGAGGCGCAAGGCGGCGTCGGCTACATCGTGTTCTCGATCGCGATGACGATCGGCCGGCTCGGTGGCGACGCGGTCGTTGCGCGCATCGGAGACCGCACGACATTGCTGTGGGGCAGCCTCATTGCGATCGCCGGCTTCGTGGTGCTGCTCACCGCGCCCGTGGCAGCGGTCGCCATCGGCGGATTCCTGCTGATCGGGCTCGGCGCCTCGAACCTCGTGCCCGTGCTGTTCCGCCGGGCGGCGCAACAAAAGGTGATGCCCACGGGACTTGCGGTCGCGGCGATCACGACGGCAGGCTACGCAGGCGTCCTGCTCGGCCCTGCCGGCGTCGGCTTCATCGCACAGCTCGGCGGACTGCCGCTGGCATTCTGGCTGCTGGCCGCCTTGATGGGGCTCGTCACGCTGTCGGCGCCGATCGTCACTACGGATCAGCGCCGGACGTCGCATGTCGATGCGTGAGCGGACCTGCGTCGAATGTGACCGATGGGAAGGTGGACCGCCACAGCCCGGCGAACCACGTTCCAGGCTTTAGCCCCCGACTGCCGCAGCCCGCCGCGGCAGCTTCCAGCCCGGCCGGATGAAGTGGCAGGTGTAGCCGTCAGGATAACGTTCAAGATAATCCTGATGCTCGGGCTCGGCTTCCCAGAACTCGCGCGCGGGCGCGACCTCGGTCACCACCTTGCCGGGCCACAGGCCGGACGCTTCGACGTCGGCGATGGTGTCTTCGGCTATCCGCTTCTGCTCCTCGCTGGTGTAGAAGATCGCCGAGCGGTAGCTCGTGCCGATATCGTTGCCCTGACGGTTGAGCGTGGTCGGATCGTGGATCTGGAAGAAGAACTCCAGCATGGTCCGGAAGCTGGTCCTGGCTGGATCGAACACGATCTCAATCGCTTCGGCATGTCCTTCGTGATTGCGGTAGGTGGCGTTCTTGACGTGCCCACCGGTGTAACCGACGCGGGTGGAGATCACGCCCGGCTGCTTGCGGATCAGATCCTGCATGCCCCAGAAGCAGCCGCCGGCCAAAACTGCGCGTTCCGTCGTCATGTGATGTGCTCCCAATGATCGCTCAACAGCTTGTCCATCATATAGGCTTTCGGCCGCCCGGCCGAAAGCCACGCCTTGACGCCCACCCGGTCGCCTGGATCGGAAAGAGCGGAGCAAGCGCTCGCCCTAGACCAGCTTGGCGTCGAGTGTGATCGCGGCGTTGAGCACCTTGGACACCGGGCAGTTCTTCTCGGCCTCGCCGGCGAACCGGGCGAAGCCGGCATCGTCGAGACCAGGCACTTTCGCCCGCAGGGTCAGCGCGGATTTGCTGATCTTGAAACCCTTGCCTTCAGGCTCGAGCGTGACGGCGGCTTCGGTCGAGAGCTCGTCCGGCGTGAAACCCGCCATCTGCAGTCCGAAGGCTAGCGCCATGGTGAAACAGCCGGCATGGGCTGCGGCGATCAACTCTTCGGGATTGGTGCCCTTCTCGTTCTCGAAGCGGGTCTTGAACGAATAGGGCGTCCCGGCAAGCACGCCGGATTCGCTCGACAGGTGGCCTGTGCCATCGCGACCAGTGCCCTTCCAGACTGCTGTTGCCTTGCGGATCATCTTTAGTTCTCCTTGCTTGCCTAAACCGGATCGAACGCGCGGATCGGCGGCAGATTGCCCGTGAACTTCTCCACCTCGACGGTCGTCAGCTGGCCGGTGCAGCCCTGCGCCAGGGACGAGGTGCCGACGTCGCGGGTCAGCACGTTCGGATTGCCGTGAACGCAGAGCGGAGCCTCGTCTTCGGGATCCATCGGATCGTACCACGCGCCGGTCGGAAGCTGAACCACGCCGGGCGCGATGCCGTCGGTGACGTGGACCGCGGCGAGGCACGCGCCGCGCTCGTTGAACAGGCGGATAATGTCACCGTCCTTGATGCCGCGTGCCTCCGCGTCGACCGGGTTCATGCGCGCGACCTCGCGACCGCGGTGCTTTGAGCTGAGCGAATGTCCGCCGAAATCGAGCTGGCTGTGCAGGCGCGTCACCGGCTGGTTGGCGACGAGGAAGCACGGTGCCCCGGGCTTGGGAATATCGGTCTTGTCGAGCCAGACCGGATGTCCGGGACAATCCGCATCACCGTGCCCTGCGATCTTGGCCGAGAAGATCTCGATGCGTCCGCTCGGCGTCGGCAAGGCGTGATTGACCGGATCCTCGCGAAAGCGGCGCAGCCGGCCGCCATCATCGGGCTGCTGCGGCACGACCAGGCTGCCGCGCGCCCAGAATTCTTCGAAGCTTGGCGCTTCGAGGCCGCGCTTGGCAAGCGAGGCGCGGGTCGGCTCGTAGAGATGTTCCAGCCATTGCCGCGACGTGCGCCCTTCGGTGAAGGGCTCACGCGCCCCGAGACGTTCGGCGAGATCGGCGAAGATGTCGTAATCGTCACGCGCGAGCCCAAACGGCTCGGCGATCCGGTGCATCGCGACCATCAGGGGATCGTTGGTGGAATAGCCGATATCCTCGCGCTCCAGCGTCATCGTCGCGGGCAGCACGATGTCGGCGTGGCGGGCGGTGGCGGTCCAGGCGAGCTCGTGCACGACCAGCGTGTCCACCTTTGCGAAGGCCTTGCGCAGGCGGTTGATGTCCTGATGGTGATGGAAGGGATTGCCGCCCGCCCAGTAGACCAGACGAATATCTGGATAGGTTCGCGTCTCGCCGTTGTAGCGATATGTGGTGCCGGGATTGAGCAGCATATCGGCGATGCGCGCCACCGGAATGAAATCAGCAACGCCGTTGCGGCCCTGCCCCAGCGTCGGTCCCGGCACGTCGTTGACGCGGCGGCCGTAATAGCCGATCGCACCCAGCGAATAGGCATAGCCGCCACCGGGAAGGCCGATCTGGCCGAGGGCGGCCGCGAGCACCATGCCCATCCATACCGGCTGCTCGCCATGCTCGGCGCGCTGCAGCGAGTGGGAGACGGTGACGAGCGCGCGCTTTCCGGCAAGACGCCGCGCCAGGTTGCGGATCGCATCCGCCTCGACGCCGCAGATCGCGGCGGCCCATTCGGCGTGCTTGGCTTGCCCGTCGCTCTCGCCGATCAGATAGCGCAGGAAGATTGGCCAGCCCTCGGTGTAGCGATCGAGGAAGGCCTGATCGTGCAGCTTCTCGCTCACCAGCGTATGGACGATGCCGAGCATCATCGCAGTGTCGGTGCCGGGGACGCAGGTCATCCAGTCGGCGCCGGCCTCGACCGGCAGATCGTCGCGCAGCGGGCTGACCAGGATGAACTCGCAGCCGCGCGCCCGCGCCGCCGCCATGGCGCCGCGCTCGACATGCTTGCTGATCGAGCCGCCGGCCACCATGGAGTTCTTCAGCGCCATGCCGCCGAAGGCCAGCACGATGTCCGTCTCGGCCGCAATCTGCTCCCATGTGACGTTGCGCTTGGTGATGTCCTCGTAGCCGGCCAGGATCTGCGGCAGCAGCACCGAGGACGCACCGGACGAATAGGTGTTGACCGAGCGCACATAGCCGCCCATCGCGATATTGAGGAAGCGATGCACCTGGCTCTGGGCGTGATGGAAGCGCCCGGCACTCGACCAGCCATAGGAGCCGCCGAACACGGCGCCGGGTCCGCGCGTGTCGCGAATGCGGCCAAGCTCGTCGCCGAGGAGATCCAGCGCCTTCTCCCAGCTGACGGAGACGAACTCGTCGCGGCCGCGCCGATCGTCGGGGCCCGGCCCGCGCTCGAGCCAGCCGCGGCGGATGACCGGCTGAGCGATGCGCGCCTGGTGCCGGAGCGCGCCGGGAAAATTGTCGATAATGCCGTTCGGATCGGGATCGCCCGCATATGCCCTGACCTCCAGCCCGGCCGCGCCCTGACGCGCGGAGAACACGCCCCAATGCGAGGTGTGTGGCTTGAAGCCGTCCGACAGGTCAAGACCCGGGTCGGGGAAGCCAATCGTGTCGTCCATTTCTGATCCTTGTTCCAGGCGGCGTCGGCCAACGGGTGGGTAATATACCGATCCGCTCCGGACGTCGTCGAGATCAGAGTTGACGGGAACGCTGACCTGCCCCGCGCAAAGCCAGCCTCAAGTCCGTTGACACCCCCGAGCGTTCATCGCGCGCGTCATGGCGCCGACGCTGCGTCATCCGCGTGCGCAGCAATCGACCAGCAGATTCCAGATCCGCTGCGTCTCTTCTCTCTTGTTCGCCTCCGACACGTTCTCCGCGCTCGACTGATCGAACGCGGCGATGGTGTGGGGTTGGCGAGGCACGATCCACCGCTCCGAAATCGGGTCGTACCATTTGCCGATATTGATCTCAGTCACGTCGGTCGACTCACAGATTGACAGGCTCGGGCGATCCGCCCCGCGCGGTCCTCATTGGAGCCCGTGTGGCGCGCCACCCGATTCACCAATCAGGAGCTCGCATGATCGTTCCCGACACGCTGCGTCAGCCTGGGCGGGCCGGATGCAGCGTGCGCGGATGTCGCTCATGCAGCAATCGCGCCAGCTCTTCACGCTCGGTGTCGCGGCCCTTCATCGCGGTCTCGAACAGCGCCTCCTGGATGTCGCGAGGCATGTCGCCCCACACGTCCATCGCCGCACGTCCGAGCAGGCCCGCAAAATGATCCACTCCATCGCTCATTCGGCTCTCCCGATCTGCACACGGGAATGGAACAGCGGCGGCCGCCCCGCGTTCCACTGCCATCATTGTGAAAAGGAGACGTCTTTTATGGGATTCTTCACCAAGGACATCAAGTCGATGGAAGACCTGCTGCTGCACGGGCTCCAGGACATCTATTACGCGGAACAGCAGATCCTGAAGGCGCTGCCGCAAATGATCGACAAGGCCACCAACAGGGATCTCGTCGCCGGGCTGAAGGCGCATCTGGAAGAGACCAACAAGCAGGTCGAGCGCCTCGACAAGGTCTTTGCCAAGCTCGGCAAGGAGCCGAGCGGCACGCATTGTCCGGCCATCGACGGCCTGATCAAGGAAGCCGACGAAACCGCCGGCGAGATCGAGGACAAGGCCGTGCTGGACGCCGCGATCGTCGCCAACGCACAGGCGGTGGAGCACTATGAAATGTGCCGGTACGGCACGCTGATCGCCTGGGCGGAAGAGCTCGGCCACGACGACATCGTGCGTTTCCTTACCACCAATCTGAACGAAGAGAAGGCCGCCAACACCAAGCTGAACACGGTGGCCCTTCGCAAAGGCGTCAACGCCAAGGCGTCCAACGCGGCGTGATTGCGGCAGACTGTTCAAGACGATGGCGGCGCCCACGGCGCGGCCATCGTGCTTGCACAGCGACGGCTCTCCGCCGCGAACAGACACGTCGGATCAGATGAACGGCTTGCCACCAGTGACGGGCAACGTCGCCCCCGACGTGTAGCTCGAAAGCGGATCCGCCAGCATGACATAGGCCGTCGCGAGCTCGGCCGGCTGGCCGGCGCGCTGCATCGGCACCTGCTTGCCGAAGTTCTTGACCCTTTCCTCCGACATGGTCGAGGGAATCAGCGGCGTCCAGATCGGACCTGGGGCCACCGCATTGACCCGGATGTCCTTCTCGGCCAGCATCTGCGCAAGCCCGCCGGTGAAATTCTGAATGGCGCCCTTGGTCGTGGCGTAGGCCAGCAGGCTCGGGTTCGGCATGTCGGAGTTGACAGAGGCCGTGTTGATGATCGCGGAGCCCGGCCGCATGTGGGGAACGGCGGCCTTGGCCAGATAGAACATGGCGTGGATGTTGATCTCGAACGTCCGCCGCCATTCGTCGTCGCTGATATCGGCGATGTCCTTGAACGTCGCCTGATGGGCGGCGTTGTTGACGAGGATGTCGATGCCGCCAAGCGCCTCGACGGTGCGACGCACGATGGCGCGGCAATGTTCGGGATTGCTGATATCGCCCGGGATCAGGACGGCCTTGC
Source organism: Bradyrhizobium glycinis (assembly GCF_016031655.1). GTDB lineage: Bacteria > Pseudomonadota > Alphaproteobacteria > Rhizobiales > Xanthobacteraceae > Bradyrhizobium > Bradyrhizobium glycinis. The sequence continues at coordinate 78,880 of NZ_JACCHQ010000010.1, read as the reverse complement.
GTCCCTCCCGCTCGACCAGCGCCTTGACCTCGGCCGCATCCTCGTCCTCGTTCAGATAGGAGATGACGATGTCCGCGCCTTCACGCGCATAGGCGATCGCCACCGCGCGGCCGATGCCGCTGTCGCCGCCCGTGATGACGGCCTTCTTTCCAGCAAGACGGCCGGAGCCCTTGTAACTCTCCTCGCCGTGATCGGGGCGCGGCTGCATGGCCCGCGTCGAGCCCGGCATCGGCTGCTGCTGCGCAGGATAAGGTGGCTTTGGATAGTCGATCATGGACAACTCCCGGCGTTTGCTGCGCTAACGGAGCGCCGCCGAAAGTGTTCCTGCCGTTGTCCGAGGTTCCGACGACGCGGTCGCTCCTGGTAGGTGGGTGACGCAACGCCTGCATCCCTTTTGGGACTGAGCCGCGCACGGCGTCTGCCGTCATCGGCTGCCGCAATCTGCACCTGCACGTCCCTGGGCTTTGCCAGATAGGGCGCGGACGTGACCAGGAGATCGGCGCCGGCTGCCGCATAGGCCGCGGCATTTGCCGCGTTGACGCCGCCGGCGGCGGCGATGATCGGACGAGCCCTTGTATAGGCCATCGATGCCATGCGCTTGACCAGCGCAGCTATCTCAGCTGGCGAGAACTTCTCGACCTGGATCACGTCGAAGCCTGCGACGGCCGCGGCGAGTGCGGCATCGGCGGTTCTTCACCTCGATCACCAGCTTCTTCTCCGGCGCGGCCCGGCGCAATCGCTCGACCGCCTGGAACAGGGGCAGCTCGCCGAGCAAGGCGCGGTGCTCGGGAAACACCAGCACGGTCTCGGCGCATCCCGCAACGGAATCCGGCATGATCGTCTGTTCGTGCAACATCATCAGCGATCACGACATCCGCGGCGCGGTCATTTCGACCGACGGCGAGCTGTTCTCGGCCGCACAGGTCTACGACTGCCTGGGCTGCACGGTCAGGTGCGGGCGATGCTCCCACTCCGTGCGGCGCATTCTCGAGGAACGGCCGGCTTGCCGCAACACCGCGCGCGGGTCCCGGCGCCGTAGCTATCCTGCGAGACGAGACGCGGAACGATCGGTGAATGCAGAGGGACGGAAGGGCCGCATACCCGTCCGTACCCAGGGCTCGTCGAGCTGGATCACGTCCGCGGCGACCTCTATTTTCCCTCACAATCGTGCGGCCTTAGAAGGCCACGGGTACGTTGAATTTGAGACGGCAATCGCCTCGTGTTTCGAGTACGCCATCTGACCCAAACGATACTATGGCGAGTGGCGCATAGTGATGCTCGATGCCGTGCGGCGGAAGGGCCTTGGGGTGGCCGTGTTCGCGCGGCCACATCGCGCCAGTCGCGACGCGCGCCGGGATCAACCAATAATCGCCGGGCCGATAGACATTGGCAGGGTTTGACTTGTGAAACTGAATCCGCAGGCCGTTTTCCAGCGAGAGCCAGTTGTTATTGCCTTCCCCCTCTTTCAAGACCACGGCCCCATCGCGCAGCTCGAGGCCGCCTCGTTTGGAGTCGCCCGCCTTGTGATCCCATCGCCGCAGCAGATGGGGCCGGTTCGAAAGATTGCCATGTCGTGGCGAGCCGTTCAGCGTGATCTGGCGGCGGGATATGTCGACCTTTTGAATCTGCCACAGATGGCCCGGCGTCGCACCGTGCCCAGCCGCATCGTCGATCTCGACCCAGTCACCCGCGCGTAGGCCGAAGCGCGTATCCCGGCCCCACGTTTCAAGCGTGACGACATTGTCCTCGATCTCAGCAATCCGAAAGATCACCGACGCATTTTCGCGCGAAACTTTGAAGGTCGCCCCCGACGCGCCGCCGCCTGCCACGCCGCCATGGTGGATCTCTACGCGGTAAAGATGATTGTGCGATCCGCGGTACCCTGCCTCCTGATGCCGGTGATCGCGCTCGGCGCCCTCAGCCGTATCGGAAACGCGCACCTTGAGGCACCCCCGGTGCTCCGGTTGCCAAGCGTGGGTGATGCTTGACCAATGCTCCTTGACCTTGTTGCAATCACCGCTGCCGTACACGCTCTTTTCCAGCTCGGCGATCCGAACGCGCCAAGTAACCCTGGCGCGCAGACTGGTATCCATTCCATTGAGTGCCGGCTCGCCAATCGTTTCGTCCTCGATCGAGGTGACCGGTCTTTCCCAGACGTCGAGATAAACAAGGTAAGGCACGTTCCGCTTGGGCGCGAGCAAACTCTCGCCATACCCCAGATGAGCGGAATAGGCCAGATAATGCTTGTTTTCGCACAGGATACCGCCGACATAGTACCGTCCGGGGCTAAGCAGGAATTCGCCCGGATCCTTGAAGAGCGCTCGCAACTCCTCCCGCTCGTGCGGCGACAGCGCATCGGCGGTTACCTCGCGCGTGATGACGCCGAAGCCGCATCGATCATACGGGCCGGCGTAAGGTCCAACCAGATCGGTCAGCACGGTTCGCCAATAGTGCCAGAAGATAGCGACCTGTTCATTCAGATCGGCATCGAGCTGCGGGCGTCCCTGCTGCATCAGAACGCGTGTGAAGCCCTTTTCCGGTGCGAAACTGTCACGCGTAAAATCACCCGTCATGATACCCTCATCAGCTGGCAAAAACGATCCCGACCTCGGTTCCGGCCGGAACGTGGTCGGCAAGTCGAGTACGCAGGTTCGCCGCACGTTGGGCTTCGAACAGATCGTGGAATACACCGAGTTCCGAGCGGTCCTCGGCGCCGCGCCTGATTTCCTCTGCGCAGTCCGTGGCCAAGCGGCCATAGTCCGGCTCGCCAAAATGGATCGTCGCAAATCGGGGCGCGACGCGCAGCCGTTCCGCGTGGCGCAACGCCTGCCGTTCCGCGGGCGAAAGATGCTCCGCCTCCTGCTCGTTCTCTTGAAGAGCTTTTTCGACGAGATCCGGCTGGCAATAATATCGCGGCGGCGTACGCGAGTTTGGCGCCACGTAGCAGTAGCGCATGCAGCCCCATTGACGGCGCGCCACCCTGACGTGATCGGCGAAGATGGAGTTCTCAGCGAACGCGACCGCGTGGACATGGACGTGTCCCAGGAAGGTTGCGCGCTTTGCGGCCAGCGTGACCGGCGCAACCGCGCCTTCATCAGCGCCAATCGCCGGCAGGTCATCGCTGGTCGCATCGACGATGCTGTCGCTGACATGCAGCACGACTGGATCGATCGCGACCTCCTCCTGTACGGCGTGAATGGCTCCGACGATGCTGCGCTCGATCCTGAGGCACGCCGAGACATTTGTCAGCGCAAGGCTCGGCTCGGTGCGGCGGCGAAGCCTGGCGTCGTCCTGAATCGACCAACCTGGGACCAGGGTACAGTCCCGGATCGCGATTTCATCGAACGTACCGCGAAATTCCATGCCGCGCCCGCTCACGAGCAGACCGTCGAGAATGAACCGGCTTCCCGGCTCGCCGTAAACCATGAAGGCGTCAGAGTGTCCCGCGCGCCGATCAAGCAGATTGATCACCGGACGCCTTCGATTGGCGCTTCGAATTTCGAGGCTGCGCTTCGCACCGATCTCGATGTTGATCTCCTCCCCATAGACGCCATTGTCCATTACTTCGATGACAGCACGCTCCCACCCCTCCTCCCTCCAGACCTCAAGCGCGTCTGGGATGGTCTCATGCTCGGTGCCCTTGCCAACGCGGTAGACTCGCGCACCGGACGGAACATCTCGCGTGCGCTGATATTCGCCACCGCCGATGTCACAGCCGAACGCGTAATAGTAGGATACGAGGACGTCCCGGGTGGGCGACTGCGTTGGCGGAAACGCCAAGCGGCCGAGCTCAGGATCGACGGCGATGTAACCGTGCGGCGGACGAAACCGCCAGTCGCTCAGATCTGCCGGGATGATGCGCGACGCCGGCACGGGCGCGGCGTCGGAGTTTCCCGCCCAGTCGGGCGCCCAGACGGCAAGGCTTCTGCCTTCGCCGTAATAGTGTTCTGACGCTTCGATGCCCTCGACGCCATCGATCGTTACGCGTCGCTCGAGCGCGCGACGGCGCAACGGCACCGGCAAATTTCTCTCGTCGGCAATGTCTTCGGGCTCGGGGTCGGCGACCGGTAGAGTATAGAGCGGAGCATCGTTGCCGAGAATGCTGAATGTGTAGCAATGATCACCGGCTTCTTCGAGGCAGTAGGCAATCGTTCGCGTCACAGGATAGATCGGCAGCCGCCAGACATAGACCGCGACGTTGGCCGCATTGTAAGCGCCCTGCGATCGATCGGAACCGATGGTCCGCACTTCGACCGCATGGTTCGCGGAATCGAAGGGAGTACCGAGCAGCTCAAGCTGCTCCGTCGAACGGAGGTCAATCGTTCCGCCACGGCGCAGCCGCAGATGATCGATGGACTGGTTGTGCGCGAGCCGGCGGCCGAGCTCGACGGCGCGCGCCGGCCAGCCCGTTACCGCCTCCGTCAATTGTTCGAGCAGCCACAGCGATCCCTTGCGGCGGCGCAGACGGACGGCATTGGCCACCTCACTCCGTGCCGAGAGAATCCTGCCGTTCGGCTGTGCGCCGGCACCATCCACCGCTCCCGCCCCCGCCGGAGGCCGATATCCGATCAGATCGCCAATGTAGGGCACCACCCAGTCGTCGCAGGTCTCGATGAACCAGTTCTCGTAGAGCTGCGCGATGTCGCTCTCGATCAGATCAACCTGCTCACCGATCAACCCGAGCAGCTGGTGCAGCGGCGCACCTACCTCTGCGTCCCGCTGCCGGTAGATCACCGGCAACAGCTTGTAGAGGCGCTCATTCAACGGCGGCTTGGGATGATCAATTGTCGTGTTCACTGGACGGCCTCCGAGAGGATCAGCGTGTCGGAGAGCTCCGCGCTCAGAAAAGCGAGCTGGGCGGGCAACGGTTGCAGTGTCTCGGGATCGATCCGCACGGAGCGGACCTCAATGGAGGACGCCACCGGCGCGATGCCCAGACTGGCCAGCTTTTGCCGGAGGCTGCTATCGAGGTTGGCATCCGATGCGCACATCGAGTCAAACATGCTCACATTCACGCCAGCGACCCCCGGGACGTCCTGAATGGCGGCCGTCATCTCACTCAATGCGATCGACTGGCCGAGCTCGCGCCGTTCATATCCGAAGCGTTCGATCAGGGCGGCGCGGATGTTCGGCTCGACATTGGCCCAGGTCCGGCTCGGCGCGACGGTGACCCTCGCGGCGACGATCAGGAGCATGAGCTCGCACGTGTCGATCCTGAAGAGGATGCTGGGATCGCCGGCCCGTGCGAGCGCCTGCCGCAGATTGTCGTGTTGCGACGCTTTGTTGTCCCGCCAGGTCGGACATGCAACCGTCAGGTAGACGAAAGGCCGGCGACCGGGCACGGCAATCGCAGCCGCCTTGCCCACGCCGCCGAACAGGCTGGCGAAGGCCGCGTAATCTTCGACAGAGACCAATCGATCCATCGCTACCGTGGCGCGCGGAATGTTCGATTTGCCCTGGTCGATGATATCCCGGTCCACGCCGCCGCTCGCTGACAACGGGCTCGCGACCGCCTTGACCCCGAACGGCCGCGTCGCGAGCTGGCTGATGGCGCCCGTTGAAACGTTGCCGTCGGAGCCGAGTCCGACTCGGTAGGATGCCGTGACATTTTCCTGGCCGGTCGGCAGTCGCATGCCATTGACACCATCACCGAATATGATCGTCGTCTTGTCGGCTTCGTCGGTTTGCGTGATGTAGCAGCGATCGAATGGGCCGGCATCGACGAAGGAATCGACCTTCGTCCAGGGAACGCCGTTGACCTGAACCTCGAGCGTCGACTTCGTTCCACTGGGCGTCGAAGCGGCAAGGTGCGTGACTGGTCCCTGCCGCAAAGTGAACTGCTGCGTCGCCCGCGACGCATCGCCGCTGCCCAGCACCTCGCGCTTGGTCTCCCCATGGGTAACCAAGGCAACGTTGCCGTGGATCACGACGGTGTCGCGCTTGTAGCGATAGCCGAGCGAGCTTGCGAGCTTGATCCGGGAATGAACGCGTTCGCCCGGGTAGTAGGCTGGATCGCCGTCCTTTGGAAGCAACTCGACTCCCATGACGGTCACGAGTTCCGCACCTTTAATGCCGCGCGTCGCCTCGATGTCGGTGCGCTCACCTTCGACGATGAGCCGGCGGCCGATCGGAAGCTCGCCATAGAAATCGGCAAGCTCGATGGTGTCTCCGGAGATCTCCTCCTTGATCGGCGCTTCGGCAAGCTCGAGCATTTCGCTCTGCGCAAGCACGGACACGCCCCGCACGGCCGACAGCATCAAGGTGTCCTCGTCGAGCCAGTCGTCCTTCAGATGCAGGCGGGTCACCCGCCCCGTAATGCCGTACTTCGCAACCGAGACCTTTTCTACCTTATCGACCTGCGTGATCACGGGCCGGCGCGGCTCCGGAAGAACGCGCGGCTCCCCGAAATCGATCACGATCCAGCTGCCGCGGACAATCTGATCATAGGCCGCATCGAGATCGATCACGTTCCGCAGGGTGGACTCTGCCGCCGCTTCGCGATCAATCGCCAGCGCCGCTTCGCGATCAATCGCCAGGGCATGCATCGTCGAGACCCGCAATCGTTCGCCGCCTGTCGCGGTTTCGGCTGCATGACCGATCGGCATTTCGAACGTACGCCCGTTCGTATTCACGGTCAGGACCGCACTCTCTGCGTCATGGCTGATCTTGCAAAACCAGGCTAATTTGTCGAACTCCAGGGTGTAGGTACGATTGCGATCATCAAACGTGGCGATCACCTGCCACCGGCCAACCTGGACCTTCGGGTCCCGGTTCGGCAGATCGAAGGACACGTTCGCCGTTTCCGGTCCGCGCGCAATCTGCACCAGAACCGACTTGCGCGAGTCGTCAAACAGCTCCTCGATGTCAACGGCGGCGCCCCTGTCCCGCCTGCGCCGCGTCTTGGGCGAGATCACGATGCGGATCGCCACCGCGTCCGAAAATGGCCATTCCTCGCTGCCGATGACGATACCGGTTTCATCGGTGACCGCCTTCGGTGGTGCGTTGTGTCCGAATGGAGCCGCCTTGACCCGAAATGCGTGAACCGAGCCGCCCGGGGGCGGCGCCACCGTCGCGTGACGCAAGGCATCGAAGAACTGCGTTCGCGCTTCGGGTCTCAGCAGTCGAAGCATCAACGGCACGGTGCCTGAATCCGGCGCAAAAGCGAGCGGCAGGCGGCGATCGACACCGAGCGCGGCTGCCGGCAAAGCCGCCGGCGGTTTGGCGAGAGGTTCAAGCAATGCAACGAAGTTGGTGATCCGGGACGCTGGCGGCGCAGCATTGCCCGTGTTGGTTTGCTTCTTGTCGTCATGGCTGAACAGGCTGATCTTGGTGTGCGCCTGCAGCGGTTCGGGCTCGACGGTTGCGACGGTTCTGACGATCCGATCGCCAGCGATCACGAGCAGTGGATCGCCGGGCTTGAGATTTGTCGAGAGCCCGGCCGCATAGATCGTCTGGCCCCCTTTCGCATCCAGGATTTGCGGCCTGGTCAGACGTGGCGCCAAATTGTTCCACGCCGCCCGTGCATCGAGGTTATCGGAGACCTCGAACATCTGGGGCAGTTGATCCTGCGCAGGCAGGCTCTGAACCCGGCTGCCCACGGGAATTGTCGCAGCGCTATTCTGATCCAGCGTAAATGCGACGTTCACCGATGCCGAAACGCCCGGGCGCAGTGTTGCGCCCACGAGGGTCGCAAGCTCGAGCACCGAACGGCGCTCGACCGCCGTCCGCAGAAAGCCTTCGTTGGCGATACGCTCCTGGTAGAAGGTCAGGACATCTGCGACCATCGCCCAGGCGTCGAGCAAAGCGATGGCAGGATCTCCAGGCTCGCGGGTCTTCAAGCCTGGCAGATCGAATTGAGAGAGCTCGGTCTTCATGGCCTCGGCGAAGATCGCATAGTTTCCGATCCGGTAGTTCAACGCGCTGAGTCCGGGACGATTGGCCGTCGACATCGGCACGCGCGCCGCGGGCGTCGTGCAGCAGTCGCATGACTCGCTCATTGCGCACCTCGTACCGTGAGAACGAACCGGCCATTTTCCGGCGATGCGCTGTTGCCGCCGAGGCGGGCGATCTCAAGCGGGCCGATCGGCAGGACACCGTCGTAGACCTGCTCGTCGGGAGCCTGGAAGCGGCGCTGCAGCCTTACCACGATGACGTTCTCCACACCTTCGACGGCCTGCGCTGCCGCAAGCAGCTTGCTGGCATAAATGCTGTCGCCGAAACTGAGATTGTCAGGGTGAAAGAACCCGAGCCGCCCGTCGGACAACGTGCGGCCGGAGAAGATGCCGCGCAGCACCGTCTCGATATGCCCCGCGGCGAACCCGCTTCGTACGTGCACCGTCATGGCGACGTCGATCGGAACATAGGTCGGCGGGACCACGATGACGTCGTGCCCGATGCGCCGGTAGCGGAACAGGTAAGCCCGGATTTGCCGAAGCAATTCCGGATCCACCTGCTCCGTGCCGCGCGGATCGATCGCGACATGCGCCTCGTACCGCGTTCCGGTCCACTGCAACTCAGCCGCCGCACGCTGGACCCTGGGGTTACGTTCGGCGAGGCGAGCGTAATCGTCCGCGCTGACGGCGCGGACGAGCCCGCCCTGGAAGGCCTTGGGAGCCAGCAGCTTTACCTTCTCGATCGGCTCGGGATCGGTCCCGCCCATCGACGGCAGCGGATTGCGCGCACTGATCGTGGCCTCGTGCAGGGTCGCCGAACTCGTTACGATTTGCGTGATCGAGTCGGCCCCCACGTTTCCGCTCGCGCCGATGCCCACCCGATATGTTGCCGTGAACTTCTCCCCGCCCTCCGGCGCCTGGCCGTTCTTTCCATCGCCAAAGCGCAGGTGCGCTACACCCTCATTATCGATCTCGACTACGAAGTGAAGGTCGTTGCCGCGGCTCGCAAGCAGGTCGCGCTGCGGTGTCCAGATCCGCAGCAACGACTTGAGCTTGTCTGTCAGCACCCCGTCCAGCTTCCCGGCGCTCGCCGGATCAGCCGCCGTTCGCGCCGGTTCCTCGGGGGCGAACGCCAGCCGATCGCGAAAATTGCGCCAGGCCAGCTCGTTTTCCTTGTCCGACAGAGTCTTGTCCGAGCGCCTCGGATCCGGCTTGTCCTGGTCCAACTGTGCAGCAAGGTGCGCTGGATGCTGCAGATCAGCGAAGTCGAAAAGCGGGGCCGTCCCGTCGAGCCGCGGAGCAATGCTGTAGACGACGAGCTGCGGGACCGCCGATCTGGGGTTCTGCATCAATTGCTTCATGGTGGCGCCCGGATCGAGCTTCGGATCGCGGAACGTCAGCGGCCCCGCCTGCAGCGACGGCCGGAACTTCTTGCCGGGCACCGGCGTGGACAAATCCTCGTAAACGATTCGGCTGCCTTGCCTCGTCCAATTGCCGTGATCGGCAAGAATGATGTTGCCGCGGGCAACGCTGAAATCGTCGCCGGCCGCAGGCTCCAGTGCACTCGACAGGCGAAGCGCAAACGGAAGCGCATCCTCCGGCGCCCAGGCAATCTCCAGCACCGGCTGGCCGAATAGCAGGTCGAAGTTCTGCCTGACTTCGGTCAGCTTCACGAAATGGCGACGGGCGGGATTTGCATCGGCGGCATGTCCCGTTTGCGGTCCCCTGACTTCCTCGAGCAAGAGAATGTCGCCCGGCCGCAGATTGAGCACGCGTTCTGCGACATAGGCAGCTGGCGGCGGGTCCTTTGGCGGCGCGCTCTTTGCCGCGTATGCGGCGGACGATTTGGTCGATCGCTTGCGCGAACTAGGCATCTCCTGCGCCTGCGCTTTGGGCTCGGTGTATTTGGATTCGGTCTTGACTTCGGTGTAACCGGCTCCGGGAGTTTCCGCCGCGACCGCAGCCCTCCCGTCAACCAGCGTTGCGGACGTGGCGCCCGCCGGCAGGCAGCAATCGCGATCTCCCCAGGTGTAGAACGAAATGCTGTTGTGAGCAGCGTAGAGCAGGATTCGCCCCTCGGCCATGGGTTCGAATATCACAGGCTGGTCAGTTGGCCCGAACGAGAGCTTCTCAAGCAAGAGCGGGCCTCCCTCGGCAGGTCGAGGTCCATTGTAGCCGGCTACGAAAAGGATGGAGGCAGGATCCTCGATGGTGACATCCTGAGAACCGGTATCGAGAAAGACAAACGCGCGCGCGTTGCAGCCTTCATGCATCGCAAAGTCGACCAGCCGGGCGTGACGCCGTACCGAAATGCGCTGGCGCGCGGTGCCAAGATAGGCTTCGGTCGCGACCGCATCCTGATAGTAACTGAGGTGATCGGCCACATAGGCGAGGACTTCAACCAGCGCGATGCCGACGTCGGGCACGTGCTGCTCCTGCCATGCGGGAACTGTCACCGCGAGGCGGTCCAGCATCAACTGGCGGAAGGAGCCGTAGTCCCTGGCGAGATAGTTGATCTCGGGCAGCGGCAGGACCGCATTCGAAGCGGCGGGCGGCTGCTTGCAGTCGATATCCGAGACCTCGTCCAGTCGGAAACTGAAATCGGCTCCCGCATAGCGCGGATCGATCCCGGGCAGAACCTCGTCGGTCGGCTCACCGTCGGCATCGAGGTCCACCAGGCTCAATGAATAGATCGACCCGTCGCCCGCACGGTCGATTGTGACGTCCATGCTGTTGTCGCCGCCGGCATCCTCGGGACCACGCAGTCGAACGCCAGTCACCTTGATGTCGCGCACCCGCGCGCCGCCGGTAATCCTGACATTTGCCGGAACGATCGGCCTTCCGATCCGGGTCAGGAAAAATACCGTCAACGTCAGCCGGTCATCGCTGACTTCGATATAGTCGATGCCGCTGAAACTGCTGCTGCGGATTTTCCGACGGCGTTGCGGCTCGCGGCAGAATTCGGGGGGACTTGATGCCATGGCCTACACCGTCCTAGTGATCTGCACGACCTCGGTCTTGCCGGTCTGGCGCCTGGCGTACTGAACTGCGATCGTCAGCGTCGAATCATTGCTCGTGACTTGCAGGTCCTGAAGCTCGATCACGTCGCCGAGCCAGCGCTGCAGCGCGCCACGCATGGAAAACTGCAGTGCAGCTGCCATCTCCGGACTGTTGGGAGCGAATACCAGCTGCAGCAGCCCGCTGCCGAAATCGGGACGGTTGATGCGCTCACCGGAATTGGTGAACAGCAATTGCTCGATCATGTCGCGGACATGGGTGTCGTCATCCGCCGCGGCGGTGCGACCATGGCTGTCGAAGCGGAACGGAAAAGCGATGTTCATGGCTTCACGTCCCGAATACGCGGCTCTGGTTGGCCGAAATAATCAACGGCGTGCCGCTCGGCACGCACAGCGCCTGACTGTCCTGCAGAAGCACAGGCACTCCGTTCACGAATACTCTCTTGGCCGCATTGAACCAGGTCGGCGCTGTCGCGCAGGGACCGTTGGCGGTCGGAGGCGGCGGCAGCGTGCAGAGCGTAACGACATAGGGTGACGTCTGCAGGGCCACCGGCGCGCCCATCACCAGGATGTTGGGGGCGGTCATGGTCGGCTTCGCAGGCCCCTGATGCGTGCAGGTGACGGTTGTCGAGAGATTGACCAGAAAACCAGGCACTGTTCCTACTCCGGTGCGATTACTTCACGACGAGAGCCAGTTCATTGATGGCAACGACGCCGGCGATGATGCTGATCGATCCGCCCTTGCCGTCGGTCATCATGATGCCGGCCGGCGAGATGGTGATGCGCGGCGAGGTTGGCAGCAGCGGCGGACCGCAAGAAAGGGTGATGCCGGTTGCGGGATTTCCGCTCACCAGGATGGTGTTCTGCGCGACCGTCTGCACCACGACGTCGGGAGGCAGGATCGGATTGGCCTGCGGCGTCGGGGTTACCGGCGCTTCCGTGGTCGAACCCCAGAAGCAACCGGTCCAGATCGGCTTGTTGGGATCGCCGTGCTCAAACTCGACCCACACGTTGGTGCCGACCGCCGGGATCACGTGAACGCCACTCTTGACGCCCGCGTTCGGCAGACACGGCAGCGCCCAAGTGGTCGGCACCGTCCCCAGCACGTCCGGAACCATCACCTGGATCCGGCCCTTCAATTCGGGATCGGCATTCATCTCGACGACGCCACGATACTTCCCGAAAAATCGCTTCCTGGTCCTGGCGCGCATCATGGGATGACCCCCGGGGCAAGCGAAATTAGCCCTTCCCGCGCCAGGCTGAAGTTCTGCTTGTATTCGCCTCGCTTGATGCTGTGGGTGACACTGCTGACGTAATACAGGCCGTCATAGGCGGTCCCCGCTCCCCTGACCCCCACCAGTTGCCGCGCCTTGAGCGGACGGCCGTAGCGCAGCACGTCGAGCGAACCCGAGCCGGTGATCGCGTCGGGCTTTGCCGACGCGGCAATGCCGAGCAGCGCCGCGGGGATCGGATCGAGGTCTGCGACATCCTCCAGCTGAGCCATGCGCATCGCCGGGGCCGGTCGCAATGCCAGCGGCGGCCGCAGGATGCTGACATCGGGAATCGGAATCGGGATCGGAATCTTTCCGGTGATCGGGTCCATGATGGTGATCACCGGCTGCTCCCGGGCCATGCCGTCATAAGTGAAATTGAGGGACTCGACATTCGTTTCCGCATCCATGTCGATGTTGAGCGCCGGCTGCGGGACGCCGATCCTGATCTCCGGCCCGAAATAGCCGATGTTGGTCCCGGGGACCGGGCCCGGATCGATGTAGAAGACGTAGCCGACGTCCTCGGCCGCGCTCTTGAGGAAATTGAGATCGCTGTCGAACGATGTCTTGGTGGGCCACCCGTCAGTAATCAGGGGAACGTCGACCTGCAGCGGCGGCACGACCAGCGGAATGATGCCGTAGGTGGCATATTTGAGCAGCAAGAGTTCGACGATTCCGACGGTCGGCAGATTGGGAAACGGGATCGCCGCCTCCAGCAGGCCGCCAATGATGCCGGCATTGCCGAGGTCCATCATGAGGCTGATGTCCTGGCCAGTCACCGCGAGTGTGGACTGTCCGGGCTCATTGCTCGGCGTCACCGTGTGCTGGGTGATGATGCCGTCCATCAGCACCGTTGGCAGGCTGTTCACCGTCACGACGAGAATCACGCGGATGCCGGGATCGAACGCGCCGATCGGCAGCAGCTGGGTATTGAGCGGCGATTTCTTGCTCATCGCAAATGTCAGCTGGAAGCCGCTGGCCTGACCGGCGCTGATCGTCACCTGCGCACTCGTCAGCGCGTCAATGACCGGCTGCGGCGCCGGCACCGGCACCGTCGGCCCCATCAGAAGCGTGAGGTAGAATCCCTTCAGCATTAGCGTTGCGGTATTCCCTGCGGCAGCGTAATACGCAGCTGCCGGCCGATGGTTTCTGTCAGTTCGTTCGGACGCATCGCGTTGTTGGCGTCGCATAGCCGCCAGAAGGCTTCCGGATCGCCGAGAAATTGTGCGGCGATGTTGTCGAGGCGCTCACCCTGCACCACCCTGTGCGTCTGCAGCAGCGCCAACTGATCCGCTTGCGGCAGGAAGCGGCGGGTCAGGTAGATGACGGTCTGGCCGTCGCGGGTCTGCAGCGACGTCGTGGCCAGGCCGAAGTAGCGGCTGGCAGGCCCGAACAGCGTTCCCTGCGCGCTCGTCGGCGCGATCTGGCTCAATATGGCGTTCATGGAATCTCCTTCAGGCCCAGCGCGCTGAGCGCACCCTGCGCGCCCACGCGGGCCAGTTGTTCTTTCTGCTGCAGATAGGCCATGAACAGGTTGCCTCCCTTGTGGGCGAAGCCGAGATCGCTGACCGTGAGCACGCGCATGCCGAGACTGACCTTGGCGCGGATCGGATTGAGGTTGGGATCGAAGGCTTCCTCGGTGATGCTGAAGTCGGTCAGCCGCACCGGCAGCACGCGGCTCTGGCTCCAGACGAACAGCGCCAGCGGCGCTTCCATCGGTGCAATCTCGAGCACGCCGCGCCGCGACTGGCTGTTATTGTCGTTGAGCTGCGCGCTGGTCGGGTAGATCATCACCTCGAGTGCGGCGAGCTGCGGAAAAATGCCGAGTCTAATGACGGTCGGTGCTGCCGTCTCGAGCTGGTCGGTTGCGTCGATCTCGGCCTCGAGCTTGATGGTCTCGAGCGGCGGCGATTTGAGCCGCAGCGCCTCGAGGCGGTCGCCCGGCTCCGGCCCGATGCCCTGTGGCTGTAGCGTCCGGCTCAGCGTGTCGGGATTGTACTGCAGCACCACGATCTGCAGCGGCACGCCGGAATCCGGATTGAGCAGCACGATGCCGCCCTTGAGCAATTTCGGTGAGCCGGGAAAGGAGGTCATGGTGTCGATCTCGCTAGATAACTTCTCGCGTGGCCGTCACATCCTTGCACGGAAGTCTCCCCGTAGCTGAAGGCACAATCCATGGGTTTTGAGTCAAATCGTTCATCGAATTCGTCACTGTCCAATAGAGAGAGCGCCTCCCGCCCAGATCTGCAGGCTGCATGCACCGGGCACCTTGCTCTTCGGCTGCGGGAAGCGCTTAGCATCGATGTTGCCGCCCGATTGCGCGGCATCGGTGAGGGCATCGAGAAATGTTTCGGCGACTTCCTGCGAAGCCGGAATCACGTGGTCCGCCGCGGCCTTCGCGTCGCTGAACCCAACCCCCGTTGTCTTTTTGTCTTTGACGCGTGAAGCCAAATAGTTACACGCGAATACCTGAATCTTTTCCGCCATGACTGACGCCAACTCCGAACGGTTCGTCAGCGTTCCGGATGCCGGGTCCAGCTTTCCGCCATACATTGAAAGGAACGTCGCAGCGCGCCCCTTCCATGCCGTGCCCGGCGCTGCCGGCGACAGATAGTCTTGCAGAGCGTCAGACAAACCTTTGCCACTTGGAATGTCCGGCGCGGTGACCGAGTCCTTCCGGCTCGTCGCGACGACAAAGCCAGCGATGTCGCCTTCCAAATTGATGGTGCCGCCGTAGTCGGAAGGCGCGCTAAAGGCCGCTTTGACGCTCGCAGAGGGATTGCCCACTCGCAGTAGTGCAACTCTTGCAGCGCCTCCACCCAAGTCGCCCAGCCAAGTCACGAGCTCTGTGCCCGTGCCCCCCATGTCGACGTCCTTGATTGCATAAGGATATGAAATGCGGCTCATCAGCTTGGGATCGTACCGCGCATCCAATGCGATCAACAAATGACCGAAATCAATGTGGCGAGCAGGCTCGACAACGTCCTGACTCAATTTCAGAGCGTCGAACAAGCCGCAGTCCAGCAGCGGCCGGACGTCGCGCGGGATGCTGTCTTCCGGTTTCGACGAGGGTCGCGTGAAGCGTTGGAAGCCCTCGTTGCGCGTCTCACTCGCTTCACCTTTGCTGCCCGGGGATCCGGTGTAGTCAAGGCTCCATGTCGTGCCGTAGTAGATACCGCGCAGCGCATGGATCTGATCCTTGGCAGAAGATATTCCGGCATTTGAAAGGCGCATTTCGGCGGCGCGGATCAACTCTATGAGTTGAGCAAATGTATCAGCCTTCTTGAATGGAGCGTTGCACGGAATAGGCGCCGGCGCCTCCGGCTGTTTCGGCGCAAGCTCGCCTTCCGGCGATTTCCTGCAGTCAGGGACGAATCCTGACGGGCATTCGGCCACGACGTCTGGACCTTGATAGCCGGTCTCGCGCCTGCACTGCTCGTTGTAGCCGTGAACTTCGTCGCAAGTAGGAATTCCGCTCCGCTCTCCGTCCGGACAGGCCCCCAACCTCCTGATGCACTTCTTCTGTTCATCCTGTGAGCCGCGCGCGCCGGCATCCGGATCGCCGGATGATTGACGCTGCAGCGTCAGACCTGATGGCCGGGAGCCACCGCCGAATGTTGACCCTCCACTGCTCCCGATAGCACCACTCTGCTGCACGACATGCACTAGCTCGTGGACCAACAATCGCTCGCCGGCGATGGAGTGGGGCGCAAAGCGGCCGGCACCGAAAACGATGTCATTCCCGACCGTGTAGGCATCGGCTCCAACCTCGCGCGCCGACCGCTCCGCGGCACTCCCGGTATGGACTCGCACGTGCGAGAAGTCGTATCCAAATCTTCCGTCCATTTTTGCCCGCAGATCGGAAGACAGTGCGGTGCCCGGATCGGCCAAAGGCTGTTCCACACTTGGAGGCGCCACCTGTGCGGATTGACGTGAAACCGTTGCCGTGCGCTGGATATGCGGCGCGCAGCCATTCGCCGAAGATATCGGCTCCGCCACAACTTGGTGAGCGATCCGCTCGGCTTCCAGCTCCAGCGGGTCGTTGTTCGGTCCAACGGTGGGCCTATGTTGCAGCAGTCGCTTCTTGCCGCACTGCTCGCACTCCCCGCCGATGGTATGATTGCCGCACGCGCATTTGCGCTGAAGGATGCGGCTCGGCATCATTGGCGTGCCGCTCTGCTTCTGTACTGTGGCCGAGGTCCGTCCGCTCATAGTTTTCCTATCCCTGAGAACACCGACTGCGCGATTCCGCTGCCGATCTGGGCCGGCGTCGCGTCACGTCTCACCTGCATCGGCGCGGCATCGACGCACGGCAACGCGCCGCTCCCGCCAATCTCGCTGTTGATGCCGCTTTCCGTGAGCAGGCGGCCGAGCTCGGCTTCGAGCGACGCCTTGAGCGCTGCGCTGTCCGAGTCCTTCAGTTGCAATCCATCGAGCACCAGGCGTTCGATATGCAGGCGGATATTCATGCGTTGGCCTCTCTGGATTCGAGCCAGCGGAAATCGGCTTCGTTGACCGGGCGATCGAGCTTGACGAATTCCGCACGCGCGGCGGCGAGCGCGAGCGGCATCGTCACCGGCGAGTTTGCCTGCGCGCCGAGGAACGCCGCGTTCAACGCGGCATTGTGGATGCTGCCGCCGGTCAGGTTGAGGCGCGCCAGGCGGTCGTAGTCGAGCAAGCCCACGGGGGTTTGCGGCGGGAAAGCCTTCTGCCACATCCCTCGCCGCTCCACGACGCCGGGGAACGGGAAATTGACGATGAAGCGCAGCCGCCGCGTAAAGGCATTGTCGAGCGAGCTGCGCATGTTGGTGGCGAGGATTGCCAGCCCCCGGTAGGCTTCCATGCGCTGCAGCAGATAGTTGATCTCGATATTGGCATAGCGGTCGTGGCTGTCCTTGACCTCGCTGCGCTTGCCGAACAGGGCATCGGCTTCGTCGAAGAACAGGATAACGCCGCCATCCTCGGCGGCATCGAACAGCCGGCGCAGATTCTTCTCGGTCTCGCCGATGTACTTGCTGACCACGGCGGAAAGATCGATGCGATAGAGGTTCAGCCGCAGTTCGTTGGCGATGACCTCGGCGGCCATCGTCTTTCCGGTCCCGCTGTCGCCGGCAAACAGCGCGCTGATGCCGAGTCCGCGGTTCGCCCGCGCGCCAAAGCCCCATTCGCCATACACCTTGCCGCGCTGGTTGACCTGCGCCGCGATCTGGTGAAGCAGGCCGGTTTGTTCCGCAGGCAGGACGATGTCGTCGAAGGTCGCCTTCGGCTCGATGCGGTGAGCCAGCGCGTCCAGCATCGGCCGCACCCGCGCGCGGCAAGCGTCCCACAGCCGGTCGCGCAGCGGTGCCTTCCCGGAGCCCTGCTCCGCCTTGGTCATCGCCGCGATCCTGGTGATATCGGCAATATTGAGATTGAACTGGCTGGCCAGTGCCGCCGGGCCTTGCGCATCACCGTCGCCGCAGATGCGCTGCCACGCCGCGCGCTGCTCGTCCATCGTCGGCTTGAGGATGTCGACCATGCTGGTGTCACGCGGCAGCCGCGGCCACGGCTCGCGCACGGACAACATCACGAAGCCGCCGCAGCGGGCCAGGAATCGGCGGATCGTCGCGGCATGCGCATCGGAAGCGTCGATTTCCTGCGCGTCGACCCAAAGCGCGACGGGCAGCAGCAGGCTTTCGCGCTGCCACAGCCTGCCCAGCATCTCCAATTCCGCCGGCTGCGCCGGCAGCGCGTCGGCCGGCATGCGGTAGAGCTGCCGCTGCAGCTGCGCGGTAGCATCGAGCGCAACGAGCTGCTTGCTGGCAGCGTCGGCTCCCAGCAGCTGAACGATCGGCGGCGGCGCCGTGGCGGCGGCAAGCCGCCACGGTGCCGTGACCTGCCGGGCGAGTTCGACCTGCGAAGGCGGCATTTCGGCGGCGGGCTGATCGGACCCGACCGCGGCGACATAGGGCGCCAGCCGATCGTCGAGATAATTGAGGCCCTTGACATAGTTGACGATGCGCTCGTCGGCCCGCAACGCGCTGACCGTGAGTGCCTGGGCTCCGGGCTGATTGATCTCGATCAGCTTGAAATAGCGCAGCGGCCGCTCCGGCGACAGCGCATCCCAACTCGGATCGTCGAGCAGCGACAGGGCAAGTGCGAATGTCGGCGCGATGCGGCCGGGATCGCCCTGCACCTTGGCGAACAGGGAAGGAAATGCGCTGTCGAATTCCGCAGCAGCGCAGAGCAGCAATAGATCGCGCTCGAAAGACGAAAGGCCGAGCGCCCGTTCGAGCAGCAGCAACGCCGGCAAGCCGTCCTCGCGTGATTTGGCGGCCGGCGTATCCGGGCCTGCGTCCTGCGCTTTCGACTTTTCTCCGCTCGCAAGCTGTTCAAGCCGCTGCTTCAACCGCTTCAGGGCGGCCGCGAGATGGCGCGAATTAAGCGCTTCCCATTTTGCCGCCTCGCTCATGTGAGCTTCGCCTTCTGCTGGTCCATGAAGATCGGCGGCGACTTTGAATAATCGACCAGCTGGCTATCGACACCGTCGACACGCAAACGGATCCAGAACTCCCCAGCAACCGCGTCGGTGACCACGAACGCGAGTTGGCCGGTCTGCGCGGTTCGCGGCACTGCCGGGATCTCGCGGCTACCGAGCAGCAGCGAAACGCGCTGCTCGGGACGGACCTTCGGCACACAGTTCAACGAAATCGTCGCGGTGCCCTGCGCGACCTGCGCCGGCACCGGCAGGTCCGACGTGATCCGCGGCGCGACGGACAGCGGCATCTCATTGCTGGTGTGGACGGACGGCGGGATCTTGTTTCCTGCCCGGTCAGTTTGCACCGGATCCCGGACAATCACGGAAATCGTGTAGAGGCCAGCAGGTAAATTCGCCGGCTCAGCGGGCAAGTTGACGCTGACTTTGGAATCGCTCGACACATCATCAGCCGGCATCTCAACCGGAAACTCGATCGGTTCGGCCAGTCGCGGGCTCGCGAACTTTACAGTCACACGGTCACCGGACAGATTGCGGCCGCTAAGCTTGATCTCGTCTCCCGGCAGTGCCGCGGGTTGCTTGTTCGGCAGCTCGACCCTATCAATGGTCGGAAACGGCGAGAGCGCACTCGCAAGCGCTGAGATACCGCGGTCGGACTGCCCACGCGTGAGAACCGGAAGCGGCGTCACGGTGGGTCGCGTGCTGTCGATCATAACGACCGCGGCTTCGTAGGCCACCGACAGCTGATAATGGGTCTGGAAGCCGGGCCACATCTTTCCGATCTCCTCGATCGAGAGCGGGTACAGCGTGAAGCGGACACGCTCCGCCTGATTCCACAGATCGTTACCGGGCAGCGCCGCCTTGATCTCGTCGGCGCCAAGCAGCGGATGATCGTGCAGCGTGCTCATGGCGCGGCCGAGCAGCTGGTGGCTGAACGGACGCTGCGCGTCGTTGTCGCGGCCGAACACGGTGATTAAATAATGCAGATTGAGTCCGAGAACCGGAACGCCGAACTCCCCGGGCCGTACCGTCGCCGGAGATGGCATGTTGGACCAGCTTCCGCTCGGTCGCACACTATAGAGGAAGATGTTGATCTGGTTGGCACTGTTGCCATTGATGCGCGCCAGATGCGGTGCCTGCATGGTGACGATGGTATCGACCAGATCGGGGTCGGACGTCACGCCCAGGGTAAGCAGGTTGCGAATTGTCGCGGTAACGGCGGCGATGGCTGTAGGGTTGCTCATGAGCTGCTCCGCCCCGAACGCTGGCGCAGGTAGTCGTCGAGGCTGGTTGCACCGGTTGACGACCGTGTCCTTTGCCGTGGCTCGGCTAAGATCGAGGCCCGCACCTCAACCCTCCCGATCGTCACATGAACCACCGGCTGTGCGGCCGTCGAGCGCTCGTCGTACGGAGCCTCGCTTCGAATGGTGCGGTCTTGGCGCGCATGCGTGGAGGCCTGCGGCCATCGTTGGCCCGGATCAGACCTGTTTCGACGGGGTGACGTCGCCTCAATCTCTGCCCTCTCCCGGAGCACTTGGCCGCTCCGATCCAGCGAAGATTGCCGCGATGGTTCGGCGATATCCGAGACCAAATCAGCATGCGCATCCTGTGGACTTGCGGGCGCGACGCCATCGCGTGCTTCCCAGGCTCGCGCGCGTTGCGCCGCCATGGGCCGCAGCGGCTCACCACGGTCATGGCTGGGCGGATACTTCGGATCGACGCGTCTCGGGACCGCGACGGGAGCAAGAGCCGGCCCGGCTGGCGGCACATCAGAGGATCGTCCACGGCGCTCCTTGCCTTGCACCGCAGTTGGGCGCGTTGACAGAGGTCGCGGCGCTTCGACGGCTGGGTCGTTGCTGCGCAGCACGTCATCCGCCCCGGTGTATGCCGGTGACTGTGGTCGAGCACTGGCCGTTTGCACCGTCAAAATGCTGCTGCCGGCCACATCATCCGGCGCACCACCTGCCGGCGCTTGCAGCGGGACACTGAGCGCTGCCGTTGTCGCATCGCGTGGCCGCATCGAAGGATGATCTGTCGCGGCCGTTCCCGTGACAGACCTCACTGAAGGCGCGGCGATCCCGTCGCTGCGCAGGGGCGATGTGGCGGCTCGTTGCGGCGCGCTGGCCTGCTCCGTTGGAAGTTCGTCCCTGGCAGCAGCCTCGGACGGCCACACGGACGCTACGAAGACCGCATCTTCGCGACGCGGCGCAGCGCCTTCAACCTGGGGCGCATCCTCGCTCACGGTGGCCGGACCATCCCATGCCGAAGCGGGCGCCGGACCGAAGATCGACGGCAGGCGCGGCCTGACGGCAGGCTCCAGCGCCGTTGCACGACTTGCGAGATTGGCCAAATACCCGCTCATTCGTCCAGCAGCTCCAGGTAGCATTGGCGCCGGGGTGAGCTCAGCGCCAGGATATCGGCCTCGCGCCAGCCATAGGCGCGTGCCAGCCGGTGCACGTCACGCAACAAGCGTAGCGCCCACGCATCGACTTCGCTCCAGAGAAAGGACACGATGTCGAACGGCGCCTGCCATTGCGCCCGGCACGCGGAGCAGTCCAGATCCAGGCGAATATCGGCATGCGGGTCAACAAGCGACAGCCGCTCTTCCAGTGCATGGATCAATGTCGCGGGCAGGTTCGCCGCCGGCACCTCCTCATCGCCGCGTGATGCGCGAAGCACCACGCGTTCGAGCAGACGCAACCTGTTCTCGTCATCCGGCCGGCCATGGCCCAAGGCCAGCACATCGCGGCTGTTCGGCAAGCGAAACAGAACGTGATAGCCGTCGTGGCTGAACGATAATGCTGCCTCAGCCGGCTCGGTGACGGACTCGTCCTCCAACGCCGCGCCGAACGCTTCGGCATCGAATTCGAGTTCGAGCGATGCGCTGCATTCCGGACAGGTTGCCAGCGCCGTGAGCCTCGGACCGAACAGGTCCTGGTACAGCGTCAGAAGCCGGCGATCCCGTTCGCCGATCGGCAGTTCGGCGGCAGCGGCGCGCGACAGATGTGCGTGCGCCGCCATTAACAGCGCGAGCGCGCGTTCATCTTGTCGCGGCACCGCGCGCCCGCGTTCCCAGGCCGCTAGCAGGTGCTGTGTCGACGGGACCGCCATCGCATCACTGCGCGGGCACGATGAAGGTCGGCTCGGACGGCTCGACCACGCTCTCGTCGCGTTCCCAACCCTCGTTTTCCAGCTTGATATGCTGGATCGCCACCGCGTTGGCATTGGCGTCAAGGTCCGGCAAGGCCTGGTATTCCGAGACCCAGCAACGATAGATCTTGTAGGTGATCGCGACCTGCCCGGCCTCGTTATAGACCTCCAGCAGCAGATCCTTGCGGAAATCCTTCAGCGAAACCTCGCTTCCGAGCCCGGCACCGAAATGCCAGATCTTGTTCGCCCATTTCTCGAACTCGGTATCGTGGGTGACGCCGCGCTCGAGCGTAATCGCCTCGTACTCGCTGCGGCCCGGTGACTTCCGGCTGCTGCTGGGATCGCCCCCTTCGCGATGCTTGACCACCTCGGTGGTCCGCTTCAGGCCGCTGACCTTGCTGATGCCGGCGACATACTTGCCGTCCCATTTCATCCTGAACTTGAAGTTCTTGTAGGGATCGAACCGGGTCGTATTCACGCTGAACTGAGCCATGATGGTCTCCCCCTATTTTCAGGTCTGGATATTGCCGGCGATCTGCTGAATCCGAAGCACGACGAATTCGGCGGGCTTCAGCGGTGCAAATCCGACATGGATGTTGACGATGCCGAGATTGATGTCGTTTTGCGTCGTGGTTTCCTTGTCGCACTTCACAAAGTAGGCCGCGGCCGGCGTCGACCCCTGGAAGGCGCCCTGCACAAACAGGTTGTGCATGAAGGCGCCGAGGTTCAG
This sequence comes from Bradyrhizobium glycinis, assembly GCF_016031655.1. Lineage (GTDB taxonomy): Bacteria > Pseudomonadota > Alphaproteobacteria > Rhizobiales > Xanthobacteraceae > Bradyrhizobium > Bradyrhizobium glycinis. Next base: position 56,345 of record NZ_JACCHQ010000010.1, on the reverse strand, counting down.
TCTGATCTGAGCCCAGAGCGGCTCGTCATTTGGCTCGAATACGACCCACTGGGTCCCTCTGAACAGACTCTCCTCGATGAAGAGGGCGAGCCGGCGCACCGGAATGTATTTGTACTCGTCCGCCAGCTGATCGGCGCCGCGCAACGTACGGGAACCCCAGATCACGTTGCCGTAGATCGGGAAGTTGCGGAGGCAGTTGATGCCGATCTGGTTGAGGATGCCGTTCTCGCCATTGGTGAGTTTGGTCGCGAGTCCATCAATGCCGCTCAATCCCGCGTCCAGACCGGCCGGCGCCTTCCATACGCCGCGCCGCGCGTCGGTTGCAGCCATCGCGCCGGCGACGAGACCGCATGGCACGAACGTCGCCTGCTGCCCCTTGCTGAGCGGATCGGGCGCCTTGACCCGTGGAAAGAACAGCGCGGCGTTTCGTGTATCGTTAGCGCTGAAGCCGAGAGCGTCAAGCTTGCCGGCGGGATTGTCGCCCGCAAGGTTGTCGCCCCAGCCCGATGGCGGATCCACGATCAGCATCGCACGCCGCTCGGTGCAGTAGCGCATCGCCTCCTTGTAAACTGCCGGAGAGGTGTCGCCACCTGGCTGGTCCGGCGGGATGCAAAGCAAGTTGAAGAGGTCGGCATTTTCGAGCGCGTACAGTCCCTTCTTGTTGTTCTTGTCGCCGATATAGACTTTGTCATCGTCATCGATCGCATCTTCGACGCCGTCGTGGGGCATCTCGGCTGGGGCGGAAATGGCGCTCTGATCGGCGGGAAAGGTGATCCTTTCCGGCAGGCTCGGAGAAGAAACACGAAGCAGCTCCGACGATTGCTGAAGGACGCGATCGATCCGCTGCGCACGGGCGGCCGGCTCGTTCTTGAGCGTCAGATTGAGAAACTGTTCGCGCGCGACGACCTGCCCGTTCACCGTCAGCTCGGCCTTCAGGTTGAAGAGATCTTCCTTTTCCAGGCCGAACCGTCGCGCCGCATCGACGGAGACGTTCTTCTCGAGCGTGACCTCGAGTCCGCTCGCCCATGCACCCGGATAAGCCGGCTCTAGTACCAGACCTCCGACCTTCACACTCGCCTTGAGGTCCTTCCCGTCGGGATCCTTCTTTGACTTGAAGATGCGGACGATGATCGCCTGCCCGCCACCATTGCGAAAAAAATCGGCGACGGCGTAGCTCATGGGATGATCGACTGCGAGGCCGCCGAATCGGCGTTCGAAATCACCGAATCCGAATACCGTGATCGGCTTGTCGACGGGCCCCAAAATCGCGCGGCCGACGAACGCAGTGATCGACGTCGCGACACCGGTGATCGTCCGGACGCCGCTTGGCACTTCTTCTACGTAGACGCCGGGATATGAAAGAGCGACGGGCATCGAGATCTTCTCCTTGAGCGATGGACATCTGGAGCGAACAGCCGAATGAGCAATAGATTCCCTTGCCGCGCCCTGTTGGGCGCAGCGACACGATCATCTATGGTCACGACGTTCCGAAGGGATCGTCGCAGTCTTTTTTTGGGTGGTGATCCGGGCAGATGAGGCCGAGCCTGCTTCGGGAGACGAGATGTCTCGATTCACCTGCCAAATCTGGGAATGCCGTATTCCCGTTCGAGGTCTCTGATCGTTTGTTCGAGATCGATCGCCTTGCGCGGCCTTGGCTTCACTTCCCTTTCGTGCGGCTTCGCTTCCTGTGTCTTCGGTTCTTGCGCTCGCGCATCCGAGGAATTGGCGACCTGCAGCTGTTTGTTCAGCTGCTCGATGGTCTGATTCCGCGCGGCGATGGTCTGATCTCGCGCCGCAATGTCCTGCCTGCTTCGGTCGAGCTCGGCCTGAAGCGTCGCCAGCCTGCCCTCCTGCTGTTGCTCCTTGGCGCGCGCCTCCGACAGCTGCTGCTGGCTCGCCGCGCGCGCCTCGTTCAGTTGCCGATGTAGTTCCTCGTTCGCGCCAACATTGGCGTTCGACGCTGATTGATCCCTGAGCCGAGCCTCGGCCCGCTTCAAGTCGCTGAGGGTCCTCTCATAAACCTCGTTCTGGGACTGCAAGGCCGTCTGCAACTTTTCATTGAGCGCCTTGGCCTCGTCCAGCTTGGCCTGCGTCGCTCCGGAGGCCGAGTCTGGTTGGAGAAAGTATCCGCCAACGCCACCGGCGCCGCCCGAAACCGCAGCCAGCGCCGCCATCGCCATCGTGCCGAAGGACCGCCTGGTCGTGGCTGGCACCTTGCCGTCTTCGACCAGGCCATGCAGTTTCTTCTGCAATTCCTCGATCAATGCGTCCTTTTGCGCGACCTTGTCCTGGTTATCGTCCGCGGCCTTCCCGATCTCGTTGGCATGGCGCTGCCTCAGCGTTTCGATCAGTTTCTCGCTTGCTGTCAGCCTGCCCTGGAATTCGGCCACCACCCTTTCCTTGACCGTCGCAAGATCGCGCGTGAGCGCTGCGATCTTCTCATGGTGACCGTCCGTGACTTTCTTGAGCTCATCGGCGTGCTGTTGCTTCATCGCGTCCACGAGCTGCTCGCTTGCCGCAACCTTGCCATGGAACTCGGCCGCAACCTTTTGCTTCGTCGTGTCAAGTTCTCGCGCAAGTGCCACGATCTTCGCCTGGCCGGCTGCGATCTCCTCCTTGAGTTTGTCCTGAATGGCGCCGGACTGCACTTTTGTGGCCTCAAGCTCCGACCGCAGGGCCTCGACGCTCTTCTGACTCTCGGCAAGGCTGCCGCGCAGGCGGTTGTGCTCGGCCATGCGCTCCTCGGTATCGTTCACCGTATCGGTAATTGCCTTTTGCCGCAGGACGTTCAGCTCATCCCTTGCTTCGTCCAGTTCACGCGTCGCGCTCTCAAGGTCCTGTTGCAGCGAGCCGATCGCTTGCTTGCTTTCGCGCAGTGCCTCGAGCAACCGCTGCACTTCATCGTTATCGACGGCATCTGGCTCTGGTGGCGGCGGTGTGAGACGGCTCCCGCAATACCTGCAGAATCCCTTGCCGGCAGGATTGTCGTAATGACAGTTGGGACAGACTATCGCCATGTGATGCCGAGCCAACGAACATTGGAGAAAATTCCGGCACCATCGCCACTTGCGCCGTCTGGCCGGGCCGTAATCAGAAAAATTGTACGAAGGATAGGATGGATAGGCACGTTCAACCGGATGGGCCGAAACGTGGCGATGCAGTCGCTTTACCCTGAACTCATGGCCGCCTCCCCACCTTCCGCGGACATTGGGTTGACCACAATCACAAATTGCACAATATCGATGACCGAAATGCGTCTAATTCGAGACGCATCGCGCTCCAGCGCAGCGAGCAAGTTTGAGCAGATCGATTTCGCAGCAAAGCAATTCAGGTGCCGGTGCATCAGGCTCTCCGCCGATTGCACAGACAACATATCGCTACTTCAGCGAAACAAGTGTGAAGTTGTTCACTCGCGGCAAAACATCGCGCAGCCCAAAAGGACGGCCCTTGAGGGTAGCGGCGGACCCCAGCCACTATGCTTGGAGCCGGCTACCGCGAAGCGTCCGACTGAAACCGGCCCGAGATCATTGGGTCTAGCCTCTATCGCGCTCGCAACCAGATCGAACGCCTGTTCAAAGGGATCAAGCAATGTCGTCGCGTGGCGATGCGCCATGATAGGCTCGATGCCAACTGCCTTGCATTTGTTCGACTCTCGTCGATTTCGGTTGTGGTTGCGTCTCAATGAGTCCGCGCCCTCGGACCGGCGGGCTCAGGATGCGGCCGTCGGCACTTTGTTCGCTTCATCGCGCATCACGCGTAAGATCGATGGAGACCTCGGACACCGAAGCTCCTGGCGACTCCATGACGAAGGACTGGCGGCTTCCTTTCGTACGAACGACGAGCAACGCCGTGATCTTGTCGCCCTCGATGCGGGCATCGATCACGCCATTCTGATTTTTCCCAGACCTTGCCCCCGACGCGGTACTAGCTTTCAAACCAGTTTCCTGAAAGTTCCGAGCCGCTTTGTTCGATCGTGGCGCCCAGATCCATCTTGTACACGTCGCTCGCGCAGCGCACATTCATTTTGACGGATTGACCTTCGTTCTTGGGCACGTAGTCGACCCTACAGCGGACCCGCTCCCGGCATGTTGAGTCAAAGGATGTCAGAATGGCCGAGGTGCTGATTGGACCGGGTGCGTCAGGCGGCAGCCGCCCGGCGCGAACTTCGTCGATGAGCAGCGCGGCCCCCTTGCTGTCACGGATGCGACGCGCCGCACGGGCGAACTCTACGGTTGGAAGTTCCTGGTCGATCCCGAGATCGTGGCGAAATGCTAAAATCGGAATCCCGGCAAGATCATCACCCGCCTTGGCCGCCGCCTCGAGACTCTCGACGTCGTTGAATGTGAAACATGCGAAATGGGCGCGATCCTCCGCGGTCACACCTACGACAGATGCAGCGCTGGCCTAGGTGCAGTGGTGGCCAGCGGACTGTCCGCCATCAACGTGGAGAATCTCGCCTGTCACAAACCCCGCGCCATCGAGGTACAGTACCGCATCGACAATGTCGGATATGTCTCCCATCCGGCCCATGGGGTGGAGCGCGGCCAACGCTTGATGCGCCTCTGGTGGGTGCATCGGCGTTTTGATGATGCCGGGCGAGACAGCGTTGACGCGGACACCAGTGCTCGCGTACTCGATCGCGAGCGCCCTGGTGGCCGCATTCAAGGCGCCTTTGGTAAGCGACGCCAAGGCGGCCGGGACGCTGCTCATCGGCTGGTCGACGAGACTCGTCGTGATCGTGACGACATGGCCGTGCCCCTGCTTGCCCATGATGTCAAGCGCACGCTGGGTCATGTGAAAGAACCCGTCAACGTTCGTCGAGACGTAGGCCCGATAATCGGCCTGCGTGTAAGCAGTGAACGGCTTCGCCATGAAGATGCCGGCGTTGTTGACCAGCGTGTCGACTCGGCCGAAACGCTCGAGCGCCGCGCTAAACGCCCGCTGCGCCGTTTGCGGATCGCCGACGTCGCCCGGCACGACCAGCATGTCGGCATCAGCGCCTGACTTGACTGATCGCGAGGTCGCGACGACCCGGTAGTTTCGTTGTCGAAAAGCCTCCGCAATCCCCGCGCCGATCCCCTGAGATGCTCCGGTGATGATGGCGACTTTCCGTTCGGTGCCCATGACCATCTCCCTCAAGCTGCGCCGCTTGCCGCAAGCGGATCGTAGCTGCCCTGCCGAAACATCATATGGAGTTGCCGTCGCCTCACGCCCATATTGCCGCCGTCGAAGATTGGCAGTGCCAGCGCGTCCTGGAGCAGACGGGCGAACGGCGCTTCGTGATCGTAGCTGTCGACGCCCACCACCCGCATGAGATCGGTGATCACGCGCACCGCCGCTTCCGAGCCAAAGATTTTTGCCTCGATTGCGAGCTCATCCGCACCTGGCGACTGCGTATCGACCGCGTGACACGCCCGCCAGCTGAGATAGCGTGCGGCTTCGATCGTGGTCTTGGCATCGGCCAGGGCGTATCCGACCGCCTGATGCTCGATGATCGGGTGAACGCCGCCGCGTTTTTCGGTCTGGGCAAAATGCAGCGCGAACTCGAAGGCCGCGCGCATCAACGCCACGCCGAAGATGCCGACGAGCGCCGCGGTTCCGGTGAAGGCGGCCGCTGTCAGGGCGAGCCCCGCCCCTTCCTGGCCGAGCAGATTGTGGTGCGGTGCCGCGACATTCTGCAAGCCGAACTGCGGCACGAGATGCCCGCGATGGCCGATCGCGTCGATGGCGCGCTCGAACACAAGCCCCTGGACCGGTGCCTCGACAGCAATGATCGAGATCGCTTCACCAGGGGGCGCTGCGGAGTCGGTTCGGCACACGACGCACAGGACGTCGGCGCCCTCGCGATTCCAACCCGTGGCTGAGGAGACCCATTTCTTGCGGCCGTTGATGACCCAATTGTCGCCCTCGCGTCTCGCGGTGGTGCGAACCCCTTCGCCCGGCGGGGGCGAGCCGGAATTGGCGCTGCCGCCGGGCTCGCTGGAGCAGAATCCGGCGAGCGGCGCGCCACTCGTCCTCAGGAACGGCACGAGCAGGCGCTGGCACTGGTCCGGCGTGCCGCCGAGCAGAATCGGGAGCAATCCGAGCACGGTGCCGAGCATCGTCAGTGTCACGCTGGCGTTCACGCTGTAGAATTCCTCGGCCAGAATCGCCATGTCGATCAAGCCGGCATTCTCGCCACCCGCCGGCGACGGAATGCATTTGCGCAAATAGCCGGCCGCGACCATCGCTTCATAGGTGGGCCGGGTCGCGAGAAAGCGTTCTTCCGGTGTTGCCAGCAGCTCAGCGCGCCGGGCCTCGCTGAGCACCTCCTTGGCGAATTTGCGCGACGCGCGCTGAAGATCCCGCTGTTGTGGCGTGAGCGTGAAATCGATCGCCATGGCGATGTCCTCTGATCCCAGATGCCAACCGTCGGGCATGGCTATCCCTGCCTTGGAAGGAAATCTTGGACGGCAGCGTCCGATTTCTTGGCGTGGAGTGAACCGGATCAGTCAGCGTGCGCTGCTCGCACGCCGGAACTCGCGCGGAGCCAAACCGTGGTTGCGCTTGAACAGACGGTTGAAATGCGAGATGTCGCGAAAGCCGGCAGCAAAAGCGATTTCGGCTATGGTCTTGTGAGCTGACTTGGGATCAACCAGCACGCGCGCGCAGGCAGCAATCCGCCGGTCATTGACGTGTTCGCTGACGGAGCGATCCGTCATGGCAAAGAGACGATGCACGTAACGCTCGGAGCAACGGAACTTCGCGGCAAGCGCCGCCGCGCCGAGTTCGGAATCCCCACTGTGACGCTCGATATGGTCGATCATCATCGACAGCAGGACGGGGATGTGCACGCGCTCGGCGGACAGATCGCTTAGCACCTCGGGCGCATGTGCGATCAGCTCGATGACATGCGCGCCGAACGTGGCCGAGGCCATCGAACGCCGATGGTCCGCAAGACAGATTTCGGCATAGCCGGCGAGCGTCTTCGACAGAGCACGGCCGGTTTCGGTCCGAGACAAATTGAGCCGCGGACGATCGAGCAGCCCACTCGGCAGCAGCCGTCGCGGTACGGCAAAGCAGAAGAGCTTGAAGTTGTGGCAGTTGGCGATCTCGAACGGCTCCGTCGTATCCGCAACCGCGAGGTCACCGGGCGCGCAGGTCTGCTCGTGGTCGCGTTGCCTAGTGCGCCCGAGCCCTTCGATCTGGAGGTTGATGAAACAAAGATCGTCGGTGCTCCCGGAAATATGTGAAGCAAGACGAACCACCGTATGCCGCGTCGCGGTCACCAGAGAGACCTGGATCGGCGCAGCCTCAGCTCTGGAAATGGCGCCTTCGAACGGCTCGTCCGCAATCCTGCGCGGCTCAAGACGAACAAATGCCGCGGCAAGGTCGTCCGCCCAGCTTCCAAAGGGTTGGTCTGCGCGCCCCGGTCTGGTCGACCATTCCATGAGCGCCCCATACGAATTGCAAGGGTCCCGGTCGACATAGGATATCGCCCACGCAATATGCGGTCAAATTCTCTGCAAAGGGCAAGTTCGGGTTCACACCGAAGCGGGGCAAGCCTCCAAATCTCCTAGTCTACGATCGATCTGCTCAATCGAAAGGGCGAAGATAGTGAAATGAAGGAAAATTCGCACAGCAATCCGGCCGCGAGAAAGGTCGCACGAGAGCCGTTTCGTGCGCGGCAGTTCTTCCCGCAACTTATTGAAGAAGACTGCTTTCGCGATGGTGGGCGCACCAGGGCTCGAACCTGGGACCCGCTGATTAAGAGTCAGCTGCTCTACCAACTGAGCTATGCGCCCGAAAGGCGGTCAAGGCCTTGCGAGGCCGGTCGTTTAGCAAAGCGATCCGGGTCTGGCAAGCGATCGGACGCAAGTTTTCCAAGGTCTCGTCCACGGCTCCGGAAATGCGAAAAGCCGCTGGATTCCAGCGGCTTCGCCAGGGTTCTCGGCGCGAGAACCGATCCGCTCAGAGCCGGCCCTCCCGGTCCCGGTCGGGACCGCGGTCACGGTCGGAGCGGTCATGGTGGAAGTGGTCCATGCCCCGTTCCATCATGCGGTCCATGAAGTGGTGGTGGCGCGGGCCGTCCTCGCCGCCGCCGAACGGACCGCGGTGCCGGGTCAGCACGGCGAGGCGCCGTTTCTGGCCCTCATCGAGGGTCTTGTAGAGCGGATCGGCGGCGTCGGCGATCTTCTTCAAGGCGGCGGAGCTGGCGCCCATGTCCTCGGCGCGCTGGCGCAGGCGGGCGATCGGATCGTCCGGCCTGTCGGAATCCCGCGAAGCGTCTCCCGGCCCGGCATTCATCCGCGCATTGGCACGGTCGATGCGCAGCTTGGCGAACTCCCGCACGGCCGCCTCGACCGGCGGCCACAGCTTCTCCTGTTCGGCGTTGAGCCTCAAGCCGGCGTGGACGGCGGCGATCCGCGCATCGACGAAAGCGGCACGGTCCTCGGGGTTCATGCGCATGTGGCGGACGTGCTCCATCCACGGACGATGAAATTGGGCATAGACCGCACCCGAGCCGGCGATGCTGAGCACGGCAATGGCGGCGATGGTGAATTTCTTCATCTTGGCCTCCTCCGGAAGGATACCCGCGAGGATGAGCGCGAGCAGGCCGACGCGCAACTTACAACTTGGACAGGAAGCGCGCTCTTTTCAGGGATGTAACCGCCGTGAATGCCCGTTCAGATGCAAACCCAAACGATTTGCAACAAAAGGGCTTCCGTGCGGTGCGCGGAAGCCCCTCCTTGGCCGCCCGTGGCGGTCAGTTCGTCGTGCTCTTGGCTTCCTTCAGGAACTCGTCGATCAGCGCCTGGCCGACGCGGCCGGCGGCATCCTTGTAGACCGGCTCCATCGCCTTGCGCATCGCCTCATCCTGTTCGGCCGTGAGCTTGATGATCTCGCTCTTGCCGCTCTTCTTGATCTCGGCGAGCGCGTCGTCGTTCTCCTTCTGCGATTGCGCGTTGCTGAAGTCGGTCGCTTCCTTCATCGCCTTCGACAATTGGTCGCGGATGTCGGCCGGCAGATCGTCCCAGAACTTCTTGTTCACGATCACGACGTAGCCGATGTAGCCGTGATTGGTCTCGGTGATGTACTTCTGCACCTCGTGCATCTTCTGAGTATAGATGTTCGACCAGGTGTTCTCCTGGCCGTCCACGACGCCGGTCTGCAACGCCTGGTACACTTCCGAGAACGCCATCACCTGCGGCAGCGAGCCCAGCGCCTTGAACTGGGCCTGCAGCACGCGCGAGGACTGGATGCGGAATTTGACGCCCTGGTAGTCCGCGGGCGTGATCAGCTTCTTGTTCGCGCTCATCTGCTTGAAGCCGTTGTCCCAATAGGCAAGGCCGGCGATGCCCTTGGCATCCAGCAGCTTGAGCAGCTTCGTGCCGAGCGGCCCTTCCGTCACCTTCCGCAGCGTCTTGATGTCAGGGAGAATGTACGGCAGATCGAACACCTCGAACTCGCGGATGCCGAGCGGGCCGAACTTGGAGTTGGACGGCGCCAGCATCTGCACGCTTCCGAGCTGGAGCGCCTCGAGCTCTTCCTTGTCCTTGTAAAGCGTCGAGTTCGGATAGACTTCGACCTTGACCTTGCCGCCGGTATACTTCTCGGCGAGCTCCTTGAATTTCTCCGCGCCCTTGCCCTTCGGCGTGTCGGTGGCGACGACGTGGCTGAACTTGATGATGATCGGTGATTGGGCCAGTGCCGGCCCGGTCAAGCCAAGTGCCAGAGCCGCGATGGATGCAGCGATCGCCAAGGTGCGCATAGTCTCTCCCTGTTGTTTGTTAGGGCCGCCCGGCGGCACCGGGTGGCCGATCCTCATGCCGACAGCATCCATAGCGGTTCGCCTGCACAGCCGCCATTGGCCCTTAGCAGGGCAGCATTCATGATGCACGCCGCACACACCGCCGCGCTCCCCTCTCCCGCTTGCGGGAGAGGCGAAGTCAACGTGCATCAGCGCAAGCGTCAGCTCGCCGCGGCGGTCGTCACCGTGTCGCGCTGGCGCTTCATGACGATCTTGTTGAGCGCGCCAAGATAGGCCTTGGCCGAAGCCACCAGCGTATCCGGATCCGCCGCGCGCGCCGTCATCGAGCGGCCGTCCTGCGCCAGCCGCACCGACACTTCCGCCTGCGCGTCGGTGCCTTCGGTGACGGCGTGGACCTGGTACAGCTCCAGCTTGGCCTCGTGCGGCACCAGGCGCTTGATGCAGTTGAACACGGCGTCGACCGGGCCGTTGCCCTCGGCTTCCTCGATTCTAATCTGGCCGTCGACGTCGAGCTTCATGGTCGCGCGCTGCGGGCCATGGGTGCCGGCGATCACGGTCAGCGAGGTCAGCTTGATGCGGTCGTGCGAGGCCGACATCTCCTCGTCGACCAGCGCCTCGATGTCTTCGTCGTAGATGTCCTTCTTGCGGTCGGCTAGCGCCTTCATCCGCGTGAACGCATCTTCCAGCTGGTTCGGACCGAGCTTGTAGCCCATCTCCTCCAGCTTGTGCACGAAGGCGTGGCGTCCCGAATGCTTGCCGAGCACCAGCGAGGACTGCTTCAGGCCGACCATCTCGGGGCGCATGATCTCGTAGGTCGAAGCGTCCTTCAGCACGCCGTCCTGATGGATGCCGCTCTCATGCGCGAAGGCGTTCCGGCCGACGATGGCCTTGTTGTACTGAACCGGGAACGAGGTCGCCGCCGACACCAGCTTCGAGGCGCGGGTCAGCTGCGTCGTGTCGATCTTGTTCCAGTAGGGGAATTTGTCGTTGCGCACGTTGATCGCCATCACGATCTCTTCGAGCGCGGCGTTGCCGGCGCGCTCGCCGATGCCGTTGATGGTGCATTCGACTTGGCGCGCGCCGCCGGTGATGCCGGCCAGCGAATTGGCGACCGCCATGCCGAGATCGTTATGGCAGTGCACGGAGAACACCGCCTTGTCCGAGTTCGGCACGCGCTCGATCAGCGTCCTCATGAAGTGGGTGTATTCCTCCGGCACCGTATAGCCGACGGTGTCGGGGATGTTCACCGTGGTGGCGCCGGCCTTGATCACGGCCTCGACGATGCGGCACAAAAAATCCATCTCGCTGCGGGTGCCGTCCTCGGCCGACCATTCGACGTCGTCGATCTGGTTGCGGGCGCGCGCGACCATGGCCACCGAGGTCTCGATCACCTGCTCCGGGGTCTTGTTCAGCTTCACGCGCATGTGCAGCGGCGAGGTCGCGATCACGGTGTGGACGCGGCCGCGCTTGGCGAACTTCACGGCCTCGGCGCAGCGGTCGATGTCGGCGGGATGGGCGCGCGACAGGCCGGCGATGACCGAATTCTTGGAGCGACGGGCGATCTCGCTGACCGCCTGGAAGTCGCCTTCGGAGGTGATCGGGAAACCGGCCTCGATGACGTCGACGCCCATATCATCCAAGAGTTCGGCGACCTCGAGCTTCTCCTCGAAGGTCATGGTGGCGCCGGGGCACTGCTCGCCGTCGCGCAGCGTGGTGTCGAAAATGATGACGCGGTCCTTCTCGGACTTGTTCACGGTGGCCATTCCTAGATTTCCTTTTGAGCGTTTGCGCCGTTCAGAGCCGTTTCAGTCCCTTGGCGCTTGCGGTGTCCGGTGATCTCGACCAACCCCTGAGCGCCCAGGCGCATGGCGCCCAGCCGGCCCTCAGGGGCAAGTAAGAAGAAGGCCGCCAATAAGGAGGGTGGGCAGCAGTGCAGCCGGGATCGCGGCGGCGGCCAGAGCCACCTCCTCCGAAATCCCCTCGATTTGGCCGCGAATCAGCATTGCCGGACCCTGTTGAGCCTCAAATCCTCGGTCAAAACCGTTGACGGTTGGTTTCCGGAAGAGGCCCGATGCGGCCGTTTCTAGACGAGAAACGGGCGCAACTGCAACGCCAAAAGATGGTCAGTGGAACTGACCTGGTTACAGCTCGTGCAGCATGCCGAGGCCCGGATGTCGCCTCTTCATCCACACCACGAGCGCACCCTACCCCGCACGGCGAGCGCGGGCCCTGCTCTCCCAGCGATCCAGCATCTGGCCGAGCTCGCCGGTGACCGCGGGGATGGCCGTAATGGCGCTCGAAATCTCATTGGTGTTGGCCGGCGCGTTGGCCGTCAGCCATTCCGGCTCGGCATATTCGCGCCAGCGGCGGGCTTGTGCACGTCGTTTGCTGGAAATGTAGTCACGCGTGAAATAGCCGGCCGCGAATGCGATCCCGAGCAATACGATCAAGATGATGACGCCAGCCACGTTCAACTCCGTTCACCGCCCCCGAACGGTTCTGCGTGGCAATCGGCGCGAAATCATGGCTTCGACATCGCATGTTCGTGGCGCATTCGAATATGACGACATTGCGGCCTGCGATCGCGCGGAGAGTTCTATTCCGCCCTCGCAACCGGCCTCGGACCGCATTAACCTCCAGTTGCTCGGCCGGATCAACCGGCCGGCCGAACATAACCGGGAGGATACGATGACACGCCAGGAGGCTCCTGAGCAGGAGCAGCGTGCGCAGGATGCTGCGCTTTCACGACGAACGCTTGTCGGGGGGCTGGCGCTCGGCGCCGCGGCCACGCTGGCGGGCCCCGCGCTGGCCCAGACCGGGCCCGCCGCACCGCCGACGACGATCACGACGCCGCCGCGCGATTTCGGCCCGGGCGGCGCGCCGACGACCTATTTCTGGGATCCCGACATCATCGCGGTCGATCCGTCCTTCAACGATCTCGCGCAACCCAACACCGCGATCAAGCGTCTCTACACTGGGCTGCTCTGGGCCGAAGGCCCGGCGTGGAGTGCGCAGGGCCGCTATCTCTTGTGGAGCGACATTCCCAACAACCGGCAGATGCGCTGGACCGAGGACGACGGCCGCGTCAGCGTGTTCCGCTCGCCCTCCAACAATTCCAACGGCAACTCGTTCGACTTCCAGGGCCGCCAGCTCTCCTGCGAGCACCTGACGCGGCGGGTGACGCGCTACGAGCATGACGGCACCGCCACCGTGCTCGCCGAGTCCTACCAGGGCAAGAAGCTGAACTCGCCGAACGACGTCGCCGCGCATCCCGACGGCAGCTATTGGTTCACCGATCCGCCCTATGGCGGCCAGCTCTACGAAGGCGAGCCCGACGTCGCGGGCGGCCCGAGCAATGCAGGCGGCAAGCTCAACCCGAGAATCGGACAGCCGGCCGGCTTCGTGCCGGGCAAGCGAGAGCTGCCGACCAATTGCTATCGCATCGATCCCTCCGGCCGCATCGACCTCGTCGTCACCGAAGACCAGGTGCCCGACCCGAACGGGCTCTGCTTTTCGCCCGACTACAAGAAGCTCTACATCGCCTCGACCGGCAAGGGACCGGGTGACACCGGCCCCGGTGGCAAGGGCGAGATCTTCGTGTTCGACGTCGGCAGCGACAACAAGCTCTCGAACCTGAAGAAGTTCACCGATTGCGTGATCGACGGCGTGAAATGCGGACCGGATGGTCTGCGCTGCGACGTCAACGGCAATCTTTGGGCCTCCAGCAATGCCGGACGCGCCGTCGGCTACAGCGGCGTCACGGTATGGTCGCCGGAGGGCAAGCTGCTCGGCCGCATCCGCCTGCCGGAAGTGTGCGGCAACGTCTGCTTCGGCGGCCCCAAGCGCAACCGCCTGTTCATGGCCGCGAGCCAATCGCTCTACGCCGTGTACACAGCGACGCAAGGCGCCGGGCCGGGCTGAGCGGCTCCATCCACGAGCAAGCGCGCCGGCGTGAAGCGCCGGCGCGGAGTGATCTAGCATTTTGTGACGATACCACGACACGCTGGCCGTCGTTTTCCGATCGTCGAGCAAATCTCCGCCATCATATCGACGAAGATAGATCGCGCAGCAGAACCGTGGCGCGGCGTGAAAGCATGACGCAATCTCCAGCCGGCCTCGACATGAAGTGGGAGTTGCGCGATGCGCCGCATGCCAAACGACACCATCATCGTCAGCGTTGGAAGCCAGGAACTCGTGATCGAGTTCGGAGATCCCGGTCTGCCGGTCGACCGCCATGGCGGAAACGACATCATGGTCGCAACGGTCGATGGCGGGCCCAGCAGCCTGTTGTTCGTCGGTGACGAGGCGACCCTGCAAGGCCGATCGCATGGCGGCAACGACCTTCTCGTCGCGACCGTCCAGGGCCTTCTGACCTATACGTATCTCGACGGAGACGCGCAGATCATGTCCGACCAAGCCCACGGCGGCAACGACGTGCTGCATGTCGACACCTCGCGCGCGATCTATGCGAACGTCTATCTCTCGGGTGAGGCCGAAATCGCCATGACCGGCGAAGCCAGGGGCGGCAATGACCTCATCACGGCAGAGATGGGCGACAGATCGTATGGTGCGTTCAGCGGCGATTCCGGATCGCTCATGAGCGGCAACGCCCAAGGCGGCAACGACGTCATCAGCGTGGTCCAGGTCGGCCTCTCCGGAAACGTGTCGATGTCTGGTGATGCCTTGATATCCATGATCGGCGATGCACGCGGCGGCAGCGACATGCTCATCTATACGGTCGGTGTCGACGCGCGGTCCGGCGGCGCATCGCTTCTCGGCGATGGCGGTTACATGAGCGACAATGCCCGCGGCGGAGACGACGTCCTGATCGCAACCGTCGACGGCAATCCCGATTCGATCTCCATCGCGCTCGTCGGCGATGCCTCGCTGATGTCCGGCAACGCACAGGGTGGCAACGATATCCTCTCCGGAGCAACTACGGAGATTGGCTCTATGGCGATGCGCGCACCTACGCCCCCGCCGTGGGGGGCTCGATCGCGGGCGGCCGAGACGTCCTCAACGGCGGCGGCGGCAACGATCAGATCTGGGGCGGACCGAACAACGATCTGTTCGTCTTCAACGTGGTTTCGGGCCAGGACGTGATCAACGACTTCGATCAGGGCAACGCGGCTGCGGGCAGCACCGCAGCGGAGCACGATGTCATCGACCTGCAAGATTACGACCTGTCAGGATGGAGCGCGTTGCAGAGCCTGATCGGCGACGACGGCTCCGGCAACGCCGTGATCCATCTGACGATTGATGATACGATCACGTTGAACGGGATCCACGCGGCCGATCTGAAGGCCACGGATTTCGTCATCTGAACGCAGTGCGGTCGGCTCGGTCGCCCAGTGCTCCCGGAGCACGACCGCTCATTTCGCAATTGCGTTCTATGCCGCGAACGGCGGACCTCGACTTTCGCGATGTTGACTTTCCGCCGTCCCGCTCCCCATACTTCGCGAACAACAACAAGATCAAACGATGGTTTTGAGGGAGGATAGGATGCCGACTTCACGCAGGCAGCTGCTGAAGACCTCGGCGGCTGCCGCCGCCGCACTCAGCCTCGATTGGACACGCGCCCAGGCACAAGCCGAGAATATACGTATCGGCCTGATCTACGACCTCACCGGCCCCTTTGCTGCCGGCGGCTCGGTCGCCTCGTCGATCGGCGCGCAGATTGCCATCGATCTCGTCAACGAGAAAGGCGGTGTCGGCGGCAAATACAGGGTTGCTCCGGTCGCCGCGGATTCGCAGAGCAAGCCCGACGTTGCGATCAACGAGGCCGAACGCCTGATCAGCCAGGAGAAGATCGACATCCTCAACGGCGTCTATGCAAGCTCGCATGCGGTGCCGCTCGCGGCCAAGGTCGAGCAGCAGAAGAAGATCCTCTGGATCACGACCGCGGTCTCGACCGCCGTGTTCAAGGACAAGAACCTGCAATACGTGTTTCGCGCGCAAATCCATTCAGACCAGTATGGCCAGGCCTTTGCAAGCTTCCTCACCGAGCATGCCAAGGCCAAGCTCGGCATGGACCCGAAGGAAGTCAAGGTCGCGTTGATCCACGAGGACGGCCCCTATGGCGTCGGCGTTGCCTCTGCCGACGAGACTTATGCCAAGGAGGCCGGCATCCAGGTCGTGCTGCGCGAAGGCTATTCGGCCTCGGCGCCCGACCTGTCGGTGCTGGTGACCAAGATCAAGCGCGCAAAGGCCGACGTGATCTCGCATGCGGGCTACAACCCGGATATCACCCTGTTCCTGCGCCAGGCCCGCGAGAGCGGGTTGCGCTTCAAGATGCTGTTCGGCGCCGGCGCCGGGTACAGCCAGCTCGACAAGCTGCGCGCCACTTTCGGTGCCGACATCGACAATTTCTGCAACATCGACCCCGTGCCGGCCCAGCTGCTCGATCCCGCCAAGCTCGCGCCCAGCATGGGCGACCTCATCAACGCGATGGTCACGCGCTACAAGGCCAAGACCGGCGCCACCGACGTGCCGCCGCATTGCTCGATGGGCTTCAACCAGACCTGGGTGCTGCTCAACAACGTGCTGCCGATCGCCAAGGAGAAGTACGGCAGCTTCGAGCCCGAGGCGATCCGGAAAGCGGCGCTCGACGTCGACATCCCCGCCGGTGGCACGATCCAGGGTTATGGCGTGAAATTCTTCCCGCCGGGCACGCCGCTCTCCGGCCAGAACGAACGCTCGACTCCGGTCGTGATGCAGAACGCCGGCGAGCACATCTCCGTGGTGTGGCCGACCAACATCCGCACGCAGGACCCCGTCTTCCCGCTGCCGAAGGGCTCGACCTACGGGGCGTGAGCGGGCCGCGAAAATGGTGCACCCTCTCCCCTTGTGGGAGAGGGTGGCTCGCCGCGTAGCGGCGAGACGGGTGAGGGGTTGTCTCCGCGCGTGAACCTCTCGCTTTCGAACTCGCTGAAGCACCCCCTCATCCGGCGCTATAGCCGAAGCTCGCTTCGGCGTCCCAAGTGGACGGCGGCCGAAGGTCGCCTGTGCCACCTTCTCCCACAAGGGGAGAAGGATGAGCAGCGAGCCTTACGCTACCTCCCCCTACAACGCCACCCGCCGCCCCTCCTCCGCGGCCCAATACCCCGCGTAGTTCACCTTGATCGTCTCATAGGCCAGCGTGAGGTCCGACAGCGGCTGGCGGCCGGTCGCGACGCATTCCATGAAGTCCTGGATCTCCTGCAAATAGCCGCGCGTCCATTCCTCCTCGAGGCAGACATATTGCCAGCCGGTTTTGCGGTCGACCTTCTCGGTGATGTAGACGCTCGCGAGCTTCTCCTCGCTGGTCTGATAGCTCATCAGATGATCGTTCGGCGTGATGTTGGCGAACAGGGAGCCGCCGGTCGTATAGGTCTCGATCAGGTTGCGCACGCCGCCCATGATCATGTCGCCGGAGAACACCGTCGCCTTGGTGCCGTCGGAGAAGGTGGCGGTGAGCGTACCCCAGTCCTCGACGTCGACGGGATTGGCCTTGATGTAGCTACGCTCCTCAGGCTTGAGCCCGGCAGTGACGTTGCCGACATCGCCGATGACGCTGGCGACGCAGATGCGCTCGCCGCGCGCCTTGGCCTCGACCTGCTTCAGATACAGCACGGCCGAAAGCGGATGGCAGCCCATGCGGATCAGCGAGCCGCCGCCCGTCATCGCCCATTGCGCGGCATGCGCGGCGTGCGAGCCGGAATGGCTCTCCTCGCCCTTCATGAACAGGATCTTGTCCTTGGTCGCCTTGATGATCTCGGCGGTCTTGGTCACCGCCGGCGCATAGATCCAGTCCTCGGCATACATGAAGAGCTTGTCCGTGCGCTCGATCGCGGCGCGCGTTCTGTCCATCTCTTCGATCACGCGCTCATACATCAGCGCCTTCGGCACGTGCTTGCCGATCGGCTGCTGATCGCCCTCGCGGCCGAAATAGCCGGCGAACGGCTTTTCGCAGATGACATGCTTGCCGGCCTGCATGGCGCCCACGATCATCTCGGCGTGAAGATTGGGCGGGGTGCAGATGTCGATGACGTCGAGATCGCGATCTGCGATCAGCTCGGCGAAGCTCCGGTAAACACGCGGGATATTGTGATGCCGGGCAAACGCGACAACCTTGTCGCCGCGGGCGGCGACCGCCGCGACCTCGACGTCAACGCCATAGACGCGCCGGAACGCATACATGTGCAGCTCCGACACGAAGCCGCAGCCGACGAGTCCCACCCTGATCCTGGCCATAGCGCCCCCTTGCTTTGGGCGGCACTATAGCGCGCTCGGATGCCTAATCCACCGAGACCCGCACCACGCCGGCGCTCATCATGCCGAGCGCCCGGGCGGCCGGCACCGAGAGATCGACGATGCGGCCGCGAATGAAGGGGCCGCGATCATTGACGCGGCACTGGATCGTGCGTCCGCTATAGGACACCCTGAGCACGCTCCCGAACGGGCGGGTGCGGTGGGCACAGGTCAGCTCGCCGCCCTTGCCGGCTTTTGCGTATCCATAATAGGAGGCAAGCCCGCTTTCGGCAGCTGCAATGGACGTGAAAGCGAAGCTTGAAGTCGCAAGGCAAAGCAACAGCATCGGCTGCGCGCGCACGGCACCGCTCCCGGTTGCCCTGCCCGGCACTGCAAACGTCGCCTTGTTCCCTCGGGTTCCGGGAACCCTGCCGGGGAATGCCCGACAGGGCCATCACACTTTGTTACTGCCGGTGGAACACCAGCGTGCGGACCTCGATGCTTTCGCGGGGCGCGGCATCGGCCGGCGTGGTCGGATCGACGAACGCGGTATGCGGCCCGAAGCGGGTGCGGCCGTCGGTTGCGGAATCGTAGCACTTCAGCAGCAGCGCCTCGTCCGACGTCATCTCCGGGAAATAGAACCAGCGGTGGTTCGGATTGTATTTCACCGAATAGGTCTCGCCGCGACGGTTAGGATAGATCAGATCCGAAGCGACGAGATCGTCGGGCGCCACCGTCGTGCCGTCGGCCATGGCGAGCGGTGAATCCCGCAAAGGGCCGCGGATCGGCCGCCACAGGTTGATCACCTGCACACGCCCCTTCAGCAGCTCCTCGGCTTCATCAGGCAGATGCTCGCGGACGCGATTGGCACCGGACGTGATGGTCTGGTCGACATGGACGCGCGTGGCCGGCTGACGCGGGCCGCCGTCGCGGATGTCAGGCGCGCCTTCGACACGCTTGCGCACGGTATGGTCGAAGATGACGACGCGATCGGCCTTCAGCGTCGCGCGCAGAAAGGCCTCCACGGCGGGATAGTACACTGCCCTCACCTCGTCCTCGTTGTAGAAATCCTTCACCTGCGTCGGATGCCGCACCAACGCAAAGCCCTCGCGATCGAGCGAGAAACTGCTCGCGATCAGCCGCGCATCGAAGATCGGGACCTGATGCGGCTCCGGCAGCGAGGTGCTCTTGGGCTCACCCGGCGGCGGATCGAACGCGTAGGTGCGCGGCTTGCCGTCAATTGGCGCGAGATAGTTGAGTTCGGCGGTGACGAAGGGAAGCGATTCGATTTTTGTTTCTTGCAGGCCCATGGCCAGTCTCCCGATGTGGTCGTTGGATTGATTTTTGCGGGCGAGCAAAGTGACGCAAGAGCTGCGGTGCAAATAGCAATACGGCTGTTGCCGGCAATGAGAAACGCAGAAGGAAATCGTCGCGAAATGCGCACGCGATGAAAGCGCAGTTCTCATCTCACGGATGCTTGAGCAGCTCGTGAGGTCTCGTGCCCCGGACGCAGCGCAGCGCTTCTTCACCGGTGCGGTGCTGAGCCGGGGCCCATCTCGCGGAGAGAATCCGTGCGGCCTGGGTCCCGGCTCGGCGGCGCAGCGTTCCACGCAGCACCTTGGTCCGGGACACGAGCGTGCTCCAGGAGACTAAAACCCCACTTCAGGCGGCTCATGCTGCGGCCTCGCCGCGAACGGCCTGGCGCTTGGCGACCAGCTCGCGCGTCAGCGGGATCAGCTCGCGGCCGTATTCGATGGCGTCGATCAGCGGATCGAAGCCGCGGATCAGGAAATGGCTGATGCCGAGATCGTAATAGTCGCCGAAGACCTCCGCGACCTGCTCAGGCGTGCCGACGAGCGCGGTGGTGTTACTATTGGCGCCGGTGAGCTGGGCGATCTCGGTCCAGAGCCGCTTGTCGATGCGGCTGCCCTGATCGGCGAGCGCGAGCAGGCGCCGCGCGCCGGCGGTGGCATGGCCATCGGCCGGCTTGCGATAGCCAGTCTTGTCCTGCAATGCAGTGGCTCGCGCCAGGATCTCCTCGGCCTTCTCCCAGGCCTGCTTCTCGGTCGGCGCAATGATCGGCCGCACCGACAGGCTGAAGCGCGGCGTCGGCCGCCCCTGCCGTACCGCCGCGTTGTGGACGCGCGAGGTCACGTCGCGCACCTGGGCATAGGATTCGCCCCATAGCGCAAAGGTGTCGGCGTGCTTGCCGGCGACGTCGATCGCCGCATCCGAAGCGCCGCCGAAATAGACGCGGATGCCTTCGGGCCGATAGGGCTTTACCTGCGAGAAGGCGTTCTCGACCTGATAGTACCTGCCCTTGTAGCTGAACGGCTTGTCGCTGCTCCATTCCAGCTTGAGCACGTCCAGGAACTCGGAGGTGCGGGCATAGCGCTCGTCCTTGTCGTCGAGCGTGTTGCCGTCCTGCCGGAGCTCGGTCGCGTTGCCGCCCGTGATGACATGCAGCGCAACCCTGCCGCGGGAAAACTGGTCGAGCACGGCAAACTGCCGCGCCAGCAAGGTCGGGGCGGTAAAGCCGGGCCGCTGCGCGATCAGCACGTTGAGGCGCTCGGTGTGGCTCAGCACGTGCTGGGCAACCTGAAGCGCGTCAGGCGAGGTCGAATGAAACGCCAGCAGCGCCCGGTCGAAGCCGGCGTTTTCGTGCGCCTTCGCCACCGTCTCGATATGGGTCGGATTGAGCACCGGTCCTTCCCGGACGATGGTCTCGGACGAATTGTTGTTGCTGATGAAGCCGATGAACTCGATCGACATGATCGTCTCCCTGTTGATCACTAGAGCCCGAGTGCGAGGCGGCCGAGGCCGATGCGCGTGGAATCGTCCTGCGGCGTGTGCACGCGGCCGCACAGCACGTCGCGATAATGCCGCTCCAGCGGATTGGCGCGGCTGAGCCCGTGGTTGCCGGTCAGCGAGAGGGCATCCTCGACGACGGCAGCGGCGTTGTTGGTGACCGTCAGCTTGATGACATTGGATTCCCCGGCGGAGAGCTCGAAGCCATCGTCGAAGTCGCGGGCAAATGTGTCGATCAGCCGCGCGTTGACCGCAAGCCGCGCTTCGATCGCGCCGAGGATCTCCTGCGCGCGGGCTAAGGTCGCCAGCGGGGCGCCGAGGCTGGCGGGCACGCGCTGCTTCAGGAACGTGATCAGCCAGTCGCGCGCGGCACGGGCAACGCCGTCATAGATCGCCGCGACGAAGACGGTGTGCACGGTCGCCTGCGTGACGTCGAGCGTGCGCCAGTCCGCCGGCTTGCGCACGTCGACCTCGGCATCGAGCGGGATCACGACGTCGTCGAAGATGACGTCGTGGCTGCCGCTGGCGCGCAGGCCGTGATGGTCCCAGGTCTCGACGATGCGCGTGCCCGGCAGGCCGGCCGGCACCAGGAACTGGCCGACCCGCGGCTCGGCCTCGTCGGTGCGCGCCCAGACCAGGTACCATTTCAGGATCGGCGATCCCGTCGAGTAGATCTTGTGGCCGGAAAGGCGCCAGCCAGTTTCGGTGCGCCGCGCGATCGTCGCCGGCAGACCGCCACGCGCCGGCGAGCCGAGCTCCGGCTCCACGCGCAGGGCATTGATAAGCGCGATGCCTTCGACACTCTCGCGCGCGAGCTTGCGCGACAGCCGCGCCGGCCAGGTCGGGCTGCGCGCCATCACGAGATGATTGATGTAATGCATCGACAGCACCAGCGCAGTCGACGGATCCGCCTTGCCGAGAATGCCGAGCACGCGAGCTGCATATCGCGCGCCGGCACCGGCGCCGCCATGGGCCCCCGGCACCGTCAGCGACAATAAGCCTGCCTCCGACAGCCCGCGAAAATTCTCGAAGGGAAAGCTGCCGGTGCGGTCGTGCTCGGCCGCGCGCGCCGCAAAACTTGTGGCAAGCGTCGCTGCGCGGGCGACGTAGTCGGGCTCGCTATGAGCCGTGCGGCCCTTGGCTATGGAGGTCACCATGTGGCGTCCAGCCCCAACAGGCCAAGGATCTGACGACGCAGGTCAGCCAGATACGGATCGCCGCGATGACGCGGATACGGACGGTCGACCCGGATGTCGGCCTTCACGCGCGCGGGACGCTCGCTGAACACGATGACGCGGTTGGCGAGCACCAGCGCTTCTTCCGCATCATGCGTCACCAGCAGCGTGGTAAACCCCTTGCGCTGCCAGAGCGCGACGATCTCGGCCTGCATGGTGATGCGGGTCAGCGAGTCCAGTTTTCCCAGGGGCTCGTCCAGGATCAGGATCTTGGGATCGTTGACCAGCGCCCGCGCCAGCGCGACGCGCTGCGCCATGCCGCCCGAGAGCTGGTGCGGATAGGCATTGCGGAACGAGGCAAGGCCAACGAGATCGAGCGCGGCATCGACGCGCTGGCCCTGGCTCCTCAGAATGCCCTGGGCCTCGAGACCCAGGGCGACGTTGTCCCAGACCGACCGCCAGGGAAACAGAGTCGGATCCTGGAACACGACGACGCGCGACGGATGTGGGCGCCTGATGCGCTCCTCGTCCTCCCGCAGCCTTCCTGCCCTCGGCTTGTCGAGCCCGGCCACGAGCCGGAGCAAGGTCGACTTGCCGCAGCCGGACGGGCCGAGCAGCGCGACGAACTCGCCGGGCTCGACCGAGATGCTGACGTCGCTCAGTACCGGCAGCTCGGTCCCGTCGATGTCGAAGGCGTGGCTGACCTGCTCGATGTCGAGCGCGGCGCCGGCGGCGGGATACGTCACCGCTTCGGCGAGAGCTGTGGCTACCATTTGACGGTCCCCTTCTGCCAGATCAGGAGGCGATCGCGGATCGCAAACAGCAGCGTGATCGCGCCGGAGCAGAGCAGCGACATCACGATCAGAGCCGCATACATGTTGGCGTAGGCGGCCCAGCCCTGCGCCCATTGCAGGTACCAGCCGAGCCCGGCCTTCACGCCGATCATCTCGGCGACGACGAGCACGGCAAAGGACGCGCCGAGCCCCATGAACAGGCCGACGAAGACGTGCGGCAGTGCCGCGGGGATCGCGACCTTCAGCACGAGGAAGGAAGGCTTTGCCCCCAGCGTGCGCGCAACGTCGTAATAGGCGTTGCTGACGCTCGCGACACCCGACCAGGTCAGCACGGTGACCGGGAAACCCGTCGCCAGCGCGATCAGGAAGGTCGACGCGCTCCAGCTCGACGGAAAGGTGAAGAATGCGATCGGCAGCCACGCGGTCGCCGGCAGCGGGCCGATGAAGCGCAGCACCGGATGCACCCAATAGCCGACCGCGCGCGACCAGCCGATCGAGACACCGGTCAGGAAGCCGATCGTCGCGCCGATCACATAACCGCCGAGCTGGAGCTTGATCGAGGCAAAGACGCTGTCGAGCAACTTCGGCAGATCGTCGGTATAGACCTCGATGATCGCCTGCGGCGGCGGAAAGAACGGCAGCGGCAGCCAGGCGAATTTTGCCGTCGCGACCTCCCACACCGTCAGGAACGCCCCGAGCGCGACCAGCCACGGCGCGCGCTTGTGCAGCGCCTGTCCCGCCGAGCCCAGATAGTCGGCTCCGACGGTGCCGAACAGCGCGATCGCCGCGATGATGAAGGCGGCAATGCCAAGCGAATGCGTGCGCGACCAATCGCCGACGTCCTGCCACCACAGGCAGGACAGGCCGAAGGCGATCCACGCGATGCTGGCGAGAACGCCGACGCCGGATTCCCGGATCCAACTCGCCAGCAGCGCCACGCGCGAGGTGCGCGGCGCGCCTGAGGCAAGGCCGTCAGACAGCGAATACGTCGACATAGATGCGCTCCGCGAATTTGGCGGTGTCGGTGCTCTGCTTGAAGACCTGCACGCTCTTGAGATCGTCGGCATAGGCCTTGAGCTCGCGCTTCAATATCTCGCCGACGGGATGATGATGGTGGGTGTGATAGCGCACCATGCCCTCGATATCGGCGAGCGTCGCTGCCTTCGGCGCATAGGGCTGGAACGATTTCGCGGCGACCGTCGCATTCTGCGCGGTGAACATCGCGGCATCGAGCAGCGCCTGGGTGATGGCGCGCGCGACTTGAGGTTCTTCGCGCACAAGCGAGCCGCGCAGGCCGAGGATGCAGCAGCTCTTCTCGCGGTACTCGCCGTCGAGATTGGAGGCGACCTCCTTGTATTGCGTGTCCTTCAGCCAGAGATAGGCGAGCGGATCGGACGACAGGAACGCCTGCACCTCGCCCTTCTCCACGGCAACGTTGAGCAGGTTGCCGGGATAGGCGCGCCAGTCGACGTCCTTGACCGGATCGATGCCGAGCTTGGCCAGCTGAATTGAGAAGAAGTTCTTGTCGGGACCGGCGAGATCACCGACCGCAACGATCTTGCCCTTGAGGTCGGCGAGCTTGGAGACGCCGGAATCGGTGCGCGACAGCACGCGCATGCAGCCGCCATGGGTGCCCGCGGCGATCTTGACGTCGAAACCCTGCTCCAGCGGCTTCAGCCAGCGCAGCGCCATGCCGAGACCGGCGTCGCTCTTGCCCGTCGCGATCGCCTCGAGCAGCTGGTCGGTCGAGCCGGAATAGTTGACGAGATCGACGTCGATATTGTGCTTCTGGAAGAAGCCGTGCTCGATGGCGACCGGCACCGGCGCGAGACAGACGGCGCCGGCATTCCACGACAGTTTCAGCTTGCGCGGGGCGCCGGTGAGCGCGGGCGCGTCGGAGGCGGTACGGCACAGCGGAAATTCGGAGAGGTCGATGCCCGGCGCGATTGCGCGCGGTGCGAAGGCTTGCGCGCCCAATGCGCCGAGCGGCGCCGCGAAAGCGGCGGCAAGCCCTGCCTGAAGCAGGTGGCGCCGGTCGAGTTTTGATCCGCTGCGCTGGTTGTCTTTGTTCATCGGCCCCTGGCTCCTGCGCTGGCACAGCTCCGCCTCGTGCGCAACGAGTCGCGTTGCGCATGTTCCGTGCGGAGCTGCGTTGAGAGAAAACTGTTTCGTCGGCGCTTGTCGCGCCGCGTTGATGCGATGCGCAAATCATGCGGCGCGTCCGCGGCATCGTCAATGAAATGGATTTTCGAATGTTGCGCGAAGGGAAGTCATTCTCTCCATCCGCGCGTGCGGGAGCGATGAAAGGATTTTCGCAGATGTATGGGTACGCAAGGAAGACCGCGACGCCATTGACTGCCGCATTCCCGCGCGGCTCCCGCCGCGCACGCTGCGCATTCTCGAAAGCAGCGCTCCGCTGAAACGTCATTGCCTGAAGCACGCACAATACGGTTGGCCATTTCATTGACGGCGCACCGCGCGCTCATAGACTTGAGCGTCTCGCTGCATCGTTTGCTCACACCTCGTGAGCGACGCAACAAGACGGATCCAATGAGCATCAACTCTCACGACCATTCCATCACGCGCCAGCTCGCCACATCGCTGCTCGCCGCCGCCATCATGCTATCGACCGCTACCGCATCGCTCGCCGCCGACATTGTCGTGCTACGCGTCGGCGACCAGAAGGGCGGCAATCGCTCGCTGCTCGAAATCTCCGGCTATGCGAAGGACTTGCCGTACAGAATCGAATGGTCGGAATTCCCCGCGGCCGCGCCGATCCTCGAAGCGCTCAATGCCGGCGCGCTCGACGTTGGTTACACCGGCGATCTCTCGTTCCTCTCGGTCTATGCCGCGGGCGCGCCGATCAAGGCGATCGGCGGCACGCGCTCGGATGCGAAGACGCAGGCCATCCTGGTGCGCCAGGATTCGCCGATCAAATCGGCGGCCGACCTCAAGGGCAAGCGCCTCGCCGGCACGCGCGGCGGCTGGGGCCAGTTCCTGATCGATGCGACGCTGGAGAAGGCAGCGATCAAGCTGGAAGATGCGACCTTCGCGCCGCTCGGCCCGGTCGATGCCAAGATCGCTCTGCTCGCCGGCTCGATCGACGCCTGGGCGGTGTGGGAGCCCTACGTCTCGTTCGCCACCTTGAAGGACAAGGCCCGCGTCATCGCCAATGGCGAAGGGCTGACGCCGACCATCACCTTCATCGTCGCCTCCGACAACGCCATCGCCACCAAGCGCGCGGCGGTGCAGGACCTGGTGCAGCGCTTGAACAAGGCGCGGCTGTGGTCGCTGGACCATGTTGCCGAATACGCCAAGAACACGGCCGAATTAACCAAGCTGCCGGAGGACGTGCTGCTGTCGGCCTACACCGCGCAACGCACCAGCCCGATCGTGATCGACGAGAACGTGGTCAAGGAGGTGCAGGAAGCCTCCGACCGCGCGACGCGTTACGGCATCCTGCCGAAGAAGCTCGACGTCAGCAAAGCCGTCGACCGCAGCTTCACGGCTGCGTCCGCCGGGTCGAACTAGGCGGAGGCGGCGGGATGCACCAGCTTCGCCTCAAGCCCGGCCCATTGCATCTCGCCGCGATCCTGCTCATGCATGTTGCATGCATGAGCCTGATCGTGTGGCTCTCGTTCTAGCGGCACGGTGCTCACCAATAGCTGTAATAGTGACGGCGATACACCCGGTACGGCCGGTAGTAGCCATAGCTGTAGTACGGACGGTACGGCCGATAATATCGCGGATAGACCGGTGCATAGCCGTAGCTGCCGTAATAGGCGGGGGCGTAACCATAGCCGTAGCCCGGATATCCATAGCCGTAGCCGCCGTAAAAGGGGCCGCCGTAGCCGTAATAGCCGTAAGGAGACCCCGCGGCGATGGCGCTGCCGATGATCGCGCCGGCCGCAAGACCGCCGAGACCCCATCCCCATCCGCCGCCACGCCAATGCACCTGCGCGACGTTGTCACCGGCCGCAGCCTTCATCGCCGCGACGTTGGTCGGCATCGGCGCCGCCGTGGCCTGCCCGATCTGGGCCGCCATGACCGCGCCGGCCAGCGAACAGGCAATTGCCGTCTTCCAGATCCTCATCGTCTTACTCCCTGTCTGAGCTTTCGCTTGGAAAAGGATCGCAGCGCCATGATCGGGCATCCTTGCGCCAAGTCAAAGCGTTGAATTTCAAAGCCTGGAGTTTGCGTGCACCGCACAAGACGCTTGCCTCCGTTCTGATCAATTGGTGCCCGGCGATATCGTCGCCTGTGACAGCCGCACGACGGTGGCTGAGGCCCGGTCACCCGGCAAAGCATTAAGCTTCCCGTGCATTCGCAACCAACAACCACCTTCACGATTTACTATTCGTGCCATTACTATCGGTTCCAATGTGCGCGGCCGGGAGGCTTCTCGCGAGCGCCAGAGTTGTGGGAGGATCACATGAGTGCCGCGAGACCCGAGCCGCTTGCCCGTCAGGCGCTGGCCTTTGTCTTGGCCGGAGGACGCGGCAGCCGCCTGCTGGAGCTGACCGACCGCCGCGCCAAGCCGGCGGTCTATTTCGGCGGCAAGTCCCGCATCATCGATTTCGCGCTGTCGAACGCGGTGAACTCCGGCATCCGCCGTATCGCGGTGGCGACCCAATACAAGGCGCACAGCCTGATCCGGCATCTTCAGATGGGCTGGAACTTCTTTCGCCCCGAACGCAACGAAAGTTTTGACATCCTCCCCGCCAGCCAGCGCGTCTCCGAGACCATGTGGTATGTCGGCACGGCGGACGCGGTGTACCAGAACATCGACATCATTGAATCCCACGCCTGCCGCTTCATCGTGGTGCTGGCTGGAGACCACATCTACAAAATGGACTATGAGGTGATGCTGCGCCAGCACGTCGAGAGCGGCGCAGACGTCACCGTCGGCTGTCTCGAAATGCCGCGGTCGGAATCCTCCGGTTTCGGTATCATGCATATCGACGAGAACGGCTGGATTCAGGAGTTCCTGGAGAAGCCGAAAGATCCGCCGCCGATGCCCGGCAAGCCGGACATCTCGCTCGCCAGCATGGGCATCTACGTGTTCGACGCGAAATTCCTGTTCGATCAGCTCAAGCGCGATGCCGAGGACCCGAACTCGAACCACGATTTCGGTAAGGACATCATTCCCTACCTCGTCAAGAACGGCCGCGCGATGGCGCACCAATACTCGACCTCCTGCGTCCGCTCCGGCAGCGACACCCGCGCGTATTGGCGCGACGTCGGCACGGTCGACGCCTATTGGGCCGCCAATATCGACCTCACCGACGTGGTGCCCGAGCTCGATTTGTTCGACCACGCCTGGCCGATCTGGTCCTATGCCGAGATCACGCCGCCGGCGAAATTCGTCCATGATGAGGAGAGCCGGCGCGGCCAGGCGGTGAGCTCGCTGGTGTCCGGCGGCTGCATCATCTCCGGCGCCTCGCTGCGCCGCTCGCTGCTGTTCACCGGCGTGCGCGTCAACTCCTACGCCAATGTCGAGAACGCCGTGATCATGCCTTACGTAAATGTCGGCCGCGGCGCCCGCTTGAGGAACGTCGTGATCGACCGCGGCGTCGAGATCCCGGAAGGGCTCGTCGTCGGCGAGGATCCCGAGTTCGACGGAAAGCGCTTCCGCACCACCGAGCAAGGCATCTCGCTGATCACCCAGCCGATGATCGACAGGCTCAATACATGACGCCTGTTCGCGTCCTCGCGGTCGCCTCTGAAGTCTATCCCCTCGTCAAGACCGGCGGCCTCGCAGATGTCACGGGCGCGCTGCCGGTTGCGCTGAAGGCGCATGGCGTCGAGATGCGCACTTTGCTGCCGGGCTATCCCGACGTGATGCGCCTTTTGTCCGGCGCAGAAGAGCTGCGGCGCTGGCCGGATTATTTCGGCGGCCCCGGCCGGCTGCTGGCGGGCTCGCATGCCGGGCTCGATCTGTTCGTGCTGGAGGTGCCGCATCTCTATGCGCGGCCGGGCAACCCCTATGTCACCACCGATGGCGTCGACTGGGCGGACAACGGCGTGCGCTTCGCCGCGCTGTCGCGCGTGGCGGCCGATATCGGCCACGGCCTCGTGCCGGCCTTCGTGCCCGATGTCTTGCACGCCCACGATTGGCAGGCGGGGCTTGCGCCGGCCTATCTGCACTACGACAACCGCCCGCGACCCGGCACCGTGATGACCATTCACAACATGGCCTACCAGGGCAAGTTCGCCCCTGAGCTGATCGGATCGATCGGCCTGCCCTGGCACGCCTTCAACGTCAACGAACTGGAATATTTCGGCGGCATCAGCTTCTTGAAGGCCGGCTTGCGCCTTGCCGATCGCATCACCACGGTATCGCCGACCTACGCGAAGGAAATCCAGAGCGACGAAGGCGGCATGGGGCTCGGCGGCCTGCTTCGTGAACGATCCAACGTGCTGAGCGGCATCCTCAACGGCATCGACACCGAGGTCTGGAATCCGCAAACCGATCCGCACATCGCCTATCGCTTCGGCGCGGAGGACCTGACATTCCGGGCCGCGAACAAGGCCGTGCTGCAGCAGCAGTTCAACCTCGATTCCTCGGACGAACCGCCGCTGCTCGGCGTCATCAGCCGGCTGTCGTGGCAGAAGGGGCTCGATCTCCTGCTCGAGGCCATCCCGACCATCCTGCGCGAAGGCATGCAGCTCGCCCTGCTCGGCAGCGGCGACCGCGATCTGCAGGATCGCTATCAGGCCGCGGCCCGCGCCAATCCCGGCCGGATCGGCGTCGTGATCGGCTATGACGAGATTCTGGCGCATCTGATCCAGGCCGGCTCGGACGCGCTGATCGTGCCGTCCCGCTTCGAGCCGTGCGGCCTGACCCAGCTCTGCGCGCTGCGCTATGGCGCGGTGCCGATCGTCTCCCGCGTCGGCGGCCTCGAAGACACCATCGTCGATATCGGCGAGGCCGACGCGTCCGGCCACGATGCCACCGGCTTCAAGTTCGCCCCCGTGACGGCGGATGCCCTCGCCGGCACGCTGCGCAAGGCCAACACCGTCTTCCACGACAAGCTGACCTGGCGCCGCCTGCAACGCAGCGGCCTTGCGACCGACGTTTCCTGGCGCAACCGCGCCGGCGACTATGCTGTGCTGTACCGCGATCTCATGGCGAGCCGTTCGTGATGACCATCGTCGAATCCATGCTATAGAGCCGGCATGGAACCCCTCATGATCAAGCTGATCGGCTTTGCCGCCGCCACCTGCACCACCGTCGCCTACGCGCCGCAAGCTATCAAGGTATGGAAGACCCGCTCCACCGGCGACATCTCGCTCGGCATGTTCCTGGTGATGGTGCTGGGCCTGGCGCTGTGGCTCATCTACGGCCTGCTCTCGGGCGATGGCCCCCTGATCGCCTCGAACGCCGTCACAATGCTGCTCGCCGGCGGCATTTTGTTCATGAAGCTGAAATACGGGTGAGGCTGCGACGCTCCCCTCTTCCTTCTCCCCCTGTGGGAGAAGGTGGCATAGGCGGCCTCCGGGCCGCCGTTCTCGAGGACGCCGAAGCGTAGCTTCGGCTATGGCGCCGGATGAGGGGTTCGCTCAACAAATTCACTGCGCGAGATTCCCGAGCAGAGAGAGACCCCTCACCCGTCTCGCCGCTTCGCGGCGATCCACCCTCTCCCACAAGGGGAGAGGGTGAAAGCACAGAGCCGCTCTACGAATTCATCCAAACACATACGAGGCCATCGCCACATGCGCGACCTCGTCGACGAAGACACGCCGTCCGACGTCGCTGCCCGCGGCACCGGCCGCCACCATCAGCGGCAGCAGATGGTCCTCGCGCGGATGCGCAAGGCGTGCGCTCGGCGCATTCTCCCAATCGACCAGCATGGCATTGCGGCGCGCCGCATCGGGGTTGCTGATCGCCTCGTTCAGATAGGCCTCGAAATCATACGAGACGGGCTTGGACTCCGGACGATTGAAGCCGCGCATGTTGTGATAGGTCAGGCCACTGCCGACGATCAGGATGCCTTCATCGCGCAAGGATGCGATCGCCTGCCCCACCTTGACGTGCTCGGCCGCGTCATAGCTGGACTTCAGCGACAGCAGCACGATCGGCATATCGGCATTCGGATACATCAGCCCGAGCGGAACGAACGTGCCGTGATCGAAACCCTGATCGGGATCTTCGCGGCAATCGAGGCCGGCATGCGTGAGCAGCGCCTTCACTTGCGCGGCAAGCTCGGGCTTGCCTGGCGCCGGATATTTGATGTGGTAGGTATGCTCGGGGAAACCGTAATAGTCGTAGACCATCGGCGGATGCGGCGAGGTCGACACCGTGAAGGCGTCGGCTTCCCAATGTCCGGTGATGACAAGCACGGCCTTCGGCCTCTCCGGCAGAAGCTGCGGCAAGTTCGCGAACGCCTCGGCGGTCTTGGCATATTGCACCCGCCTGTCCTCCATGAAGGGCCAGGGGCCGCCGCCATGCGACAGGAACAAGGTCGGAAATCGCGTCATCGGCTCGTCTCGTTGACAACAGGCGCGTGCGAGCGGTCCGCACGATCGGCGGTGAGCATAGGCAAAGCAGCATGGTTAGCAAGTCGTTAACGATTTGCCGCCCAGAATCCCGCCGGGCCGAAGCAGTCGGCCTGAAGACAAGTGGGACGTGCGATGAGGAAGTTTGCGCTGGGGGACGTCGTCAACAGTGATAAGGGCCGCCGTGGTGTCGTCCGCGCCGCCTTCAAGTCGCGGGATGGCCAGCAGTTCTATGCCGTCGAGAAGGACGGCGCGATGGATTACCTGGAGGAAGACCGGCTCAGCCTGGCGCCGCGCGTCGAGCTCGCGGCTTAATCCAACTCATCTCCTGCCCTCATTTGTCAGCCGGTCGAGACGATCCGCTAACGGATCCTCGCCGCTCGCGATGCCGTCGTTCGTGATCAGCAGCAGGCGATCGCCGCCCGCCGCGTCCCAGCGTGGCAGGTCGGGACCATTGAGGTCGGGACCATTGGGATCACCGCTTCTGGCGAAGTTGATCCAGTAGGCGCGCATGCGGCTCGCGACCTCGCGGTCGCGTCGCGACAGGATGCCCGCACCGGGTACGCCTTCCGCACCGAAGATGAACTGCAGCTCGCGGCCGTGGCCGACGTCCGGATTAGCGCGGCGCGCTTCCGGCACATAGGCGAAGCGGTAGCGAAAGGTCGGCCCGCCGCTTGCCGCATGCAGCCGTGCCAGCAGCCGCACCGGCTCGGAGAAGACCTTGTCGGTGTAGAGTCTTGCCGCGAGATCCGAAGGTCTGGCGAGATCGGGATAGAGCTTGCGCAATTCGTCGCTGCTAGTACCCGGCGGCACGAGCTCCTCCTTCATCGCGGACTCGTGCTCAAAGCCGGTCTCGTCCTCGTTCGAGCCGATGATCAGGGGAATGCGGATTTGGCGTCCGGCCGCAAAACCCGCGGCGAGGTCCTCGGTCGCGAGACGTCCATCCATCATCGGTGCAAAGCTGCGCGGCGATTGCTCCAGCAATTGTTTTTCGGCAGCGAGCAGGCGCCGCGGCTCGACTGCGCGCAGATCCGTCTTCGGCGAAAGCGCAGCCACGAACTGCCGGCCGATGGCCTCAGCCTCTTCTGCCGAGCGCAGGCGCGCGCGGCCGGGCACCGATTGCAGAATGGCCTTGTGGAAGAGATCGCGCGCTGGCGCGGACAGCATCAGCAGCGCGATCGATGTCGCGCCTGCATCGCTGCCGAACAGCGTGACGTTGCCGGGATCGCCGCCGAAGGCTGCGATGTTGTCGTGCACCCAATGCAGCGCGGCGAGCTGGTCCATCAGGCCGAAATTGCCGGAGCCGGCGTCCGACAGCGCGGGATGCGAGAGCCAGCCGAGCGCGCCGAGGCGATAATTCACGGTGACCACGATGAGCCCCGCCTGCGCCAGCTTGGCGCCATCGAACAGCGGATCGTTGGCGGTGCCCGAGACGAAACCGCCGCCATGGATGAACACCATCACCGGCAATGGGCCGTCGACCCCGAAAGGACGAAACACGTTCAGCGTCAGGCAATCCTCGCTCGCCGCCGGCAGCGCCGGCTGAGGGCACGGCGCGCCGTAATCGTAGGCGGTGCGCATCTCCGAGCTTTCGGTCGTGGGCTGCGGCGGTTGCCAGCGCAGCGCGCCGAGCGGCGGCGCCGCGTAAGCCAGCCCCTTGAACGAGGCCACCTCGCCTTTCACGGCGCCGAGCATCTGCCCTTCGCGGGTCAGCGCGAATGGAAACTGCCCGACCGGCTGGGCGGCGGCCGGGCCGACGCCACACAGGACTGCAATAGCCGCAACGAATGCAAGCAAGGCCCGCATCTTCGCAACGATCTCGATGAAGGATTCCGGCAGGTTATGTCCAGAGCCGTCGCAGAGGCAAGCCTCGCGCCTCGAGCCTACCCGCCTTTGCCAATCAGCTCCGCGAGCGCGCGGCGCGCGACGATGCCAAGCTCGCCCAGGGTGGAGTGACCGGACTGCGCCGCCTCGATCAGGCGCTCGGCGATGAACCTGCGGCTGTCGTGATCACCACCATGCGGCAGTTGCCGGCACGTCTCCTCGAGAACGACGTCCATGTTCGCTCTGGTTCGCTCACTCAACTCTATCATGACGGCCGGACTGGTACGCGTGGCTTGTAGGCGCAAGCATACACAGAAGGATGAGGTCTGATTACCCCGGGCTATCACGGCCATTGTGCGTCGCGGTGCGTGTGGTGCGGCAACATTTCGCGCGGTCACGAAGCCGCCGCAAACGACAACCCTAGGGTAGCACTTGCCATAATGACAAGCTGAGCCTGCGGCGATAGCCTACCGGCCAAACAGAACATACGGGAGGAACACCATGCCTGACGCGATGGTTGCCACACGTGCCTCCGAGGAGCGCGGAACCGCTCAGCAGGTCGATGTCGCCGTGGTCGGCGTCGGATTTTCCGGCCTCTACCTGCTCCATCGCCTGCGCAAGGCGGGATTCTCGGCGGTCGGGCTCGACGAGGCCGGCGATGTCGGCGGCACCTGGTATTGGAACCGCTATCCGGGCGCGCGCTGCGACATCCAGACCATTGACTACAGCTATACGTTCGATCCGGAGCTCGAGACCGCCTGGACCTGGTCGGAGAAATACGCGACCCAGCCCGAGATCCTGCGCTATCTCGGCTTCGTCGCCGACCGCTACGATCTGCGCCGCGACATCCGTTTCAAGACCAAGGTCACCGAAGCCAGATGGGACGAAGCGTCCGAGCGCTGGCTCATCTCCACTGACAATGGGCCGCCCGTCTCCTGCCGCCATTACATCATGGCGACCGGTTGCCTCTCCGCGCCAAAGCCGCCGGAGATCGACGGCGTCAAGGACTTCAAGGGCGAGGTCTATTTCACCGGGCGCTGGCCGCATGACGGCGTCAATCTCACAGGGAAGCGCGTCGCCGTGATCGGCACGGGCTCCTCGGCGATCCAGTCGATCCCGCTGATCGCCGAGCAGGCCGCGCATCTGACGGTGTTCCAGCGCACACCGAATTTCGCGTTGCCGGCGCATAACGGCCCGGCGCCCGCGGACCGCATGAGCCTGCTGCAAAGTGACCGCGCGGCCTATCGCGAGCAGGCGCGGCAGTCGATGGCCGGCGTGCCCTACCCGCAGCAGACGGTCGTGAGCTGGCAATTGAGCGATGCCGAGCGTCGCGAGCGGTTCGAACGCGCCTGGGCCGCCGGCGACCTCGTTCACATCCTGACGCAGCTCTGGGCCGACCAGGCCGTCGACCTCGACGGCAACAAGATCGTTCAGGACCTGATCCGCGAGAAGATCCGCGCCGCCGTCAAGGACCCCGAGACCGCCGCGGCACTGATGCCGGACGACCATCCTTTCGGCGCGAAACGCCCCTGCCTCGACACCAATTATTACGCAACCTACAACCGGCCGAACGTCACGCTGGTCAATCTGCGCAAGGAGCCGATCAAGGCGATCACCGCGAGCGGCATCTCCACGAGCAGCCGCAGCTTCGACCTCGACGTCATCGTCTTCGCAACGGGCTTCGATGCCATGACCGGTGCGATCCGTGCCGTGCATCCGATCACCGGGCGCGGCGGCAAGTCGCTGTCGGATGTCTGGGCGCAGGGGCCGCAGACCTATCTCGGCCTCACGGTCGAGGGCTTCCCGAATTTCTTCATGATCACGGGACCCGGCAGCCCGTCGGTGCTGTCGAACATGGCGGTGTCGATCGAGCAGCATGTCGACTGGGTGGTCGATCGCCTTGCCGCGCTGCGCGATGCCGGCTTCACCACGATCGAGCCGACCGAGACGGCGCAGGCCGGCTGGAACAGGCACATGGCGGACTGCTCGATGCTGACGCTGCACCGGCTCGCCAACACCTGGTACACGGGCGCCAACGTGCCCGGCAAGGTGCAGGGCCTGATGCCCTATACTGGCGGCGTCGGCCCTTATCGCAGCATCTGCGACGAGGTGGTCAGCCGCGGCATGCTCGGCTTCAAGCTCACCGGTCCCAACGGCGCCGTGCAATGCAATGACGGCGAGGTGGTGCGCCTGCAGCCCGACGTGCGGCTGGTGCTGAACCTGCTCGCCTCGCTCAACCTGCCGCCGATCGAATCGATGGGCGCGCTCGGCGCCCGTGCTTTCGTCAACGAGTTCAACAAGGGCAGGCCTGCGGGGCGGCCAATCGGCGAGATCGTCGACGGCACCCTGCCCGTTGCCGACGGCGCGCTGCCTTACCGCGTCTACAAGCCGGCAACGCCGGGACCGCATCCGGTCGTGGTCTATTTCCACGGCGGCGGCTGGGTGCTCGGCGACGAGCAATCGGACGAGCCGTTCTGCCGCGACATGGTGCGGCGGACCGGCATGATGTTCGTCAGCGTCGGCTATCGCCACGCACCGGAGCATCGCTTCCCCACCGCGGCCGAGGACGGCTATGCGGCCACGCGTTGGATCGCCGAGCACGCCGCCGAGCTCGGTGGCAGGCCGGGCCCGGTGCTGGTCGCCGGCTGGAGCGCCGGCGGCAACATTGCGGCCGTCACCTGCCAGCTCGCGCGCGACCGCGGCGGGCCCGCCATCGCCGGCCAGCTTCTGGTCTGCCCGGTCACCGACTGCAGCTTCGATCGGCCCTCTTACGAGGAAAACGGGACCGCCTACTTCCTGACGCGTTCGCTGATGTACTGGTTCTGGGACCTCTACTGCTCGCCGGCGGACCGCACCGACCCCCGGGTCTCGCCGCTGCGCGGCAAGGTCGCCGGCCTGCCGCCGGCCCTCGTGGTCACCTGCGAGTTCGATCCGCTGCGCGACGAGGGGATCGCCTACGCCGAGGCGATGGCGGCCGCCGGCGTCCCGGTCGAGCAGCTCAAGGCGCGCGGCCACTTCCACTCGTCCTTTGCGATGGTGGACGTAGTGATCACAGGCGTTTCGGGCCGGGTGCAGATGGCGGAGGCCTTGCGGCGCTTTGCCGGCCTGCCGCCGGAGGTCCGCCGCGGCGACAGCAACCAGGAGCATGACAGCCCCTGGCACAGGATCGCGGCCGCCGCGAGCTGAATGGCGACAGCGGCCGGGAACCGTTTCTCGGCCGCCGTCGCGATGTGTGTGGCCACGACAGCCGGCTATATCCGCCAGATACAGCTAAGGCTGCTGGTCTGGCAGCAACGTCGATGCGGCGATGAGGCCGCCTGCTGATCCAAGAGCCGCAACAAGCCAGGACCACGCGTAACCGGCAGCCGTTCCTTCGTCCGATAGAATCGCACCGAGCGCTGCGATGCCGAGTGCAAATCCGGCCTGTCTCATGACCACGGTGACCGCCGAGGCCATGCCCGTTTGGGCCGGAGGCACCAGCGCAACGACGGCGCTCGACAGTTGCGGATGCGCGAGGACCGCGCCGATCCCGGTCAACAGCATTCCGGTTGTCGCCGCAGCGAGAACGACTTGCGCATTCGCGAGCCAGCCGCTCGCCGCCAGTACCAGAATGAGATCGCCTGCCAGCAGCGCCAGCATCGCCGTCGCGAACAGCCGGCGCCAGCCCCAGCGTGCTGCCAGGCGAGCACCATAGGGCGGCAGCAGAAGCATCGGCAACGTCGCGAAGAGCATTGCGAAGCCAACGGACGGGCCTGCCCAGCCAAATGCTGCGCTCAGGAACGGAGGCAGATAAACGAGAACCGCCCAGTACCCGACAGAAACAGCAATCAACAGCGAGGAAATGCCGACCATGACCGGCCGCATGAACACAGCGGGGTCGAAGATCGGAATGGGCCGCCGCCGCTGCTGCATCACGAAAATGGCGAGCAGACACGCGCTCAGCCCAAGGCCCGCTGCAATCCGGGCCGGCACTTCACCTCCCCTCAACAGGCTCTCGATCGCAATACCAAGCGCAAACGTGAGAAGCACGACGCCGCTCCAGTCCAGCGGGCGGCCGGCGGGATCACGCGACTCTGCGACCAGCCGCGGAACGGCCAGAAGGGTGAGCAGACAAAGCGGGATATTGGCCAGGAAGATCCAGCGCCATCCGAACCAGGCCGCGACAAGTCCCCCGAGCGCTGGTCCGAGCGCCATGGCGATGCCCGAGAGCACGCCCATGAACGCGAAGGCACGGGCGCGCTCGTCAGGCCGAGCATAGGCGCTCGCAAGCAGCGCAATGCCTCCCGTGATAACGAACGCCGCGCCAAGGCCTTGAATTGCACGCGCGGCCCACAGCATTGGACCGCCCGCCGCGAAGCCGCAAATGATCGATCCGACCATGAACACGACGTTGCCGCCAAGCAAAGCGCGTCGGCGTCCATACTTGTCGGCCAGCGCGCCCGCAGCGAGCAGCCCACCGGTAAATGCCAGACTATAGGCATCCATCACCCAGGCATAGGCGGCGCCGCCGAAACCGAGTTCGGCGGCCATGGCCGGCATCGCGACAACAACCGCGGTCACGTCGAACTGCGTCAGAAAGGCCGCCATGCCGAGCACCAGCGCTGGCAGCAGGTCGTGCCAACGGCTTGAGGGCTGCATATCGGGTTCAGGCCTGATCATCGTTGTCCCATCATGAAAGCGTCTGGTCCCGATATGCATGCCGGGGCGAGGCCTGCGCCAATGCAATGCATTCACATCGGCATGAAAATGATTCATGATGATGCAATGCGTTCATTTCCTCCCTTCGACGGGCTGATTGCGTTCGAGGCAGCCTTGAGACATGCGAGCGTCACGCGTGCCTCCGCGGAGCTCGGGCTCACGCAGAGCGCGGTCAGTCATCGGCTCCGCAAGCTCGAGGACTTCGTCGGGACGCCCCTCCTCATCCGGCAGCCGAGCGGCTTATGTGCCACGCCCGCCGGTATTGCCCTCTCGAACGAGTTGGCCGGTTTGCTCGACAGGATGGCGGATTTTCGCGCGCTTTGTCGCGCCGCCGCTCCGCCGCCGGCATTGAAAGTCGGCGTCGGTGCAGCGCTTGCCGACTATTGGCTCGTGCGCCGCTTGCCCGATTTTGCGCAGACGCATCCCGGCATACCGGTTGAACTGGCCGTACGTGAAGCCGACGCACATGCGAGCTCGACCGATCTCGACGTCGCGGTGCTGTGGCAACCAGCAGCCGGCTTGAGGCCAACGTCCACGCAGCGTTTGCTGGTTCGCGAGCATGTTTACCCGGTCTGCCACCCACGCCTGCTGCCTGGCCAGCAGCCACTGACCGACGTGACGCGCCTCAAATCCTTGCCGCTCCTGCACAAGGGCCGGTCCGGCGATGACCGCGGGGTCGAATGGTCATGGACCTCCTGGTTCGAGCGATTGGGCCTCGGCCGACCGCCACCCGCCGAGATACGTTTTGCAACGATAGCCACCGCCATAGCCGCGGCCCTGGCCGGCAACGGGATCGTGCTCGCGCGTTCGCTGCTGGTCCAGGACGCCCTCAAGGACGGCAGACTGGTACGGGTGCTTCCGCCATCGTGGGACTTGCCGTCGAGCAAGGCTCAAATCGTGCGCTGGCCCGCGGCAATGGCCAAAGATCCCCGCGTGAAGGCGTTTGTCCGCTGGATATTGCAAATTCCGAAGAGTCCCAGTGCTTGAGCCCCACGCTGTCGCGGATGAGCCCGGGAACCTTTTCCCGGCTGCCGCGTTGGGGCTCGTGGCGTTGAGATGCAGCGACAGGTGTATGGGCCCCGGTACGCGAACGCGTGTGCTGGGGTCGTCTTTTGCGTGAGGCAGGGCGATGGGGGACGTAGGCGGGGATTCAAAGGTCGATTTCGCCGCGCTTGCGGTGCTGCATAAATGGCCATCGCTTGCCAATCAGCGCCAGCCTGACCGGGAGCCTTACCAGGTGGTCGAAGGCACGCTCGACGATTGCATCTCGGCTTTCATGCAGAAGCCGGCGACCACCCGGCATCTCTACGAGATCAGGACCGTGGCGCAGCCGCCGCTCGTCACCGAAATCCTCTCCCCCGAGCACGTCGTCGAGCTGTCGCGCTTGAGAGAATTTCTCTGACGGCGTTCACAAGCGCGCGAGCAGGAACCTTCTTCCGAGTTTTCCCGTTGTCAGAGATCGGAAGTCAAGTGGTGAGCGCCTCACATGTTTGAAGCTGGCGTAACATCTCCCGTCGTGCCTTATGGCGCAGACCAGACCCTGTTCGTCGTGGTCGATCGCCGCGACGAGGCGACCGAAATCCGCATCGAGCGAAGCGATCTCGAAGCCACCATCGGCGAACTCGTCGCCGGTTGCTTCAGCGATCCGATTCAGGTGATTTCGTTCAACACCCTCGAGCACTGGATGAAAGACATCTCGACCGACGTCGCCGGCGAGATCAAGGCGCGCTGCGATATCGATGGGATAGAGCTCCCCGATTACCTCAGCGACTTCGTCGAGAGCCACAGCTGAGCGGGCGTCGCATCCATTGCGCAGACAGGAAACCGAGAGCGGCCGCGCTTGCCGCATGGTTCGCGAGAGCTAGTTGCGGCGGTCCTTGCCGGCGATGACCTCGATCTCGCGGCGGCGTTCGCCGGCGAAGGTCAGCAGCTTTTCGATCGTCAGCGTATCCGTGATCCGTTTGGCGAGCCGCTCGGCGCGCGCAGCCTGATCTTCGAGATGCTGGATCGTGTTCAAGCGCCGCCTCCCCCAAAGTCCCGAATTGCGTGGGCAGCCATGGTGCTTGAGAAGCCTCTAACAGCCGGTTAAGCGCGCCGCATCGGTCGCGACGCGAGGCGCCCTATCGCACGACCTCGAGCCTGACATTGGTGATGCCCTTGTCGACCATGCCGAGCGCCTCGGCGGCGGACGGCGAGATGTCAACCACGCGTCCGCGCACGAAGGGCCCGCGGTCGTTGACCCTGACCGTCACGAAACGGCCGGAGGAGGTCTCGGTGACGCGCAGCTTGGTGCCGAACGGCAGGGTGGGATGCGCCGCGGTCAATTCGTTCCTGTCGAACTTCTCGCCGCTCGCGGTCTCCGTATCCGAATAGAAGCTGGCGACGCCGTGCGAAGCTGTGTGCCTTGCTCCACCATCGGAGGTGCGCGCCCGACTGATCGGGCGTGGATGCAGCGCCGCCACCCTGTGCGGGCGCTCCACCGCGGCTTGCCGGGTTGTTCCAGCGAGATCGGCTTTCTGACGGCCGACCGGCGATTGCGAGCAGGCAGCGAGCGATGCGGCTCCCAGGACCGCGAGCAATAACCGGCTCGAGCTCGCCAGCGACATCCGGGCAGTTTCGGCACTTGCAATGCGAGACATGATGCGCCCTCCGAACAACCCCAAGTTTCGGTGGGCAATGAGGGCAGAACCTTGTCGGAACAAAAGCGGCTCTGGGGCCGCGGCCGTTTCGCGCCAGCTGTGGCGATTCCACCACAGTTAACTGTCCAGAATTGGGACAGATCGACCCGCTTTAGGCGCGATGAAAATGAGGCTTGATCGCGCAACGACGGAGGTGCGCTCCTCTCCCGCTTGAGCGGGAGAGGAGAACCAGCCAGCGCCTGAACGGATGTTCGTTCCGGCACCAATCAACGATCAGCCTGATCCGTCAGTACTTCGGCTCGTACATCTGCAACTGGACCAAGGCCTTCACGTCATTGGGCGCGGGTCCAGCCGCGAGCCCGCGTTGGTAGGCCACGTCAGCCACCGCCGCCGCGATGCGGACGGAGACCTCGCGAATGCGCGGCAGTGCCGGATAGAGGCTGCCCTGTGCGAGATCTTCCCTGCCGACGCAATCGGCGAGCGCATGGGCCGCTGCCATGAACATCTCGTCGGTCACGAGGCGCGAGCGGCTGGCGATGACGCCGAGGCCGACCCCCGGGAAGATGTAGGAATTGTTGCCCTGGCGCGGCACGAAGCTGCGGCCGTTGAGCTTGACCGGATCGTACGGGCTGCCGCAGGCGAACAGCGCGCGCCCCTCCGTGTAGCGATAGGCATCCTCCGCCGAGCACTCGGCTTTGGAGGTCGGATTGGAGAGCGCGAACACGATCGGCTGTTCGTTGAGTTCGGCCATCGCCTTGAGCACATCGGGTGTGAAGGCACCCCCGACCGCGGCGACGCCGATGATCGCCGTCGGCTTCAGCGTCTTGATCGCGGTGAGGAAGTCGGCGATCGGCGCCTGGTCGGTGTGCGCATAGCGCAGCTTGTGGCCCGAGAGGCCTTCGCGGCCGCTGACAACGAGACCGCGGGAATCCACCAGCCAGTTGCGGCGAAGCGCGTCCGCCTCGGAAGCGCCCTCCGCCATCATGGCGGAGACCACGAGATCGGCGATGCCGGTCGCCGCCTCGCCCGCGCCGAGGAACAGGATCCTCTGATCCTTCAGCTTGCCGCCGGAGACGCGCAGAGCCGAGAACAGGCCGGCGAGCGCCACCGCCGCGGTGCCCTGGATGTCGTCGTTGAAGACGCAGGCCTCGTCGCGATATTTGTGCAGCAGCTTGAACGCCGAATGATTGGCGAAGTCCTCGAACTGGATCAGCACGTCCGGAAACGTCTTGCGTGCGGCTTGCATGAACTCGTCGACGAAGCTGTCATAGGCCTCGCCCGTCAGCCGCCGCTCGCGCAGGCCGAGATAATAGGGATCGTTCAACAACTCTTCATTGTTGGTGCCGACGTCGAGCACGATCGGCAGGCACAGTTCGGGATGCACGCCGGCGCAGGCCGAATAGAGCGAGAGCTTTCCGACTGGAATGCCCATGCCGTTGGCGCCGAGATCGCCGAGGCCAAGAATGCGCTCGCCGTCGGTGACGACGATCAGCCTGGCCTGGTAGGGCCAGTTCTTCAGGATCTCCGCGATCTGGCCGCGATCGCGCGAGGAGATGAACATGCCGCGCGGCCGCTGGAAGATCAGGCCGTATTTCTGGCAGGCAAGCCCGACCGTAGGCGTGTAGATGATCGGCTGGATTTCGTCGATATTGTCGACGACGAGGCGGAAGAACAGCGCCTCGTTGCGGTCATGCAGCGCGTTCAGGGCAACATATTTCTCCAGGTCCGTCGGCAGCGTGCGCAGATTGGTGAGCACGCGCTGGGCCTGCGTCTCCATCGTCAGCACGCAGGGCGGCAACAGGCCGCGCAAGCCGAGTGCGGCCCGCTCCGCTTCCGTGAAAGCCGTACCCTTGTTGAGCAGGGGGTCGCGCAGCAGCGTCATGCCATGCGCGGTCTCGGATGATGTCGAATGGGCGCTGACCCGAGCAGGTCTATTCACGATTCCCCCAAGGAGTTTCTTATTGAACCGCGGCCATTGTCAGCCACCGCTCCATTCAGATCAAGAACGGAGAGACCGAAGCACCAATTGTGATCTCGCACCGCAGCGAGACTTGCGCAAGTGCTGAGGAGGCGCGTCGGCGCCGTCTCGATCCATGGAGGCCCCTATTCTCGCCCGCGGCCATCCTTCGAGACGCCCACCGTTGGCGGGCCCTCAGGATGAGGACGGAGTGCGAGACATCAGGATCAACGGGCACCGACGCCGATTAGCCTCGTCCTGAGGAGGCGCGTAGCGCCGTCTCGAAGGACGAGGCGCGCGCTCAGGCCGCCGCCAAGAACTGATATGCGATCGGCTGCTTATCCAGCCGCCCGCCGGGGTGTCAGATTGGCAGCGCTGTCCGCCGGCGGCGCGATCTGCATCAGGATGGTCTGGACGGACGATGCGACCTCGATGCCGCTCTGCTGGAAGCGCAGCTTCATGCGGCGGTTGAATTCGCGCTGGACCGGCCAGCGGCCGGCCTCGGTGCAGCGGATCTGCCCGACGATCGACACCATCGCGCCGTCGACCTTGTCGACGCCCCACAGCTCGAGGTCGCCGCGGATCAGCGCGCGGAATTCCGGCTCGCGGCGCATCTCGTCGACGATGTCCTTGAGGATTTGGCCGGCGCGGTCGGTG
The DNA here is from genome assembly GCF_016031655.1 of Bradyrhizobium glycinis. Lineage (GTDB taxonomy): Bacteria > Pseudomonadota > Alphaproteobacteria > Rhizobiales > Xanthobacteraceae > Bradyrhizobium > Bradyrhizobium glycinis. Next base: position 13,314 of record NZ_JACCHQ010000010.1, on the reverse strand, counting down.
TCTTCCTTATAGGCGACGTTGACGCTGACCGAGGCATTGCCCGCGCCGCGGCTGGCATTGGTGATGGTCGTGACCGCGCTGAACGGCACGATGTGCACGGCGCCATCACCCGCGCGCAGGCGGATGGTGCGGATCGAGACGTTCTCGACCACGCCCGACAGCCCCGACACGCTGACGGTGTCGCCGACCTGCACCGTGTTCTCCAGCAGCAGGAACAGGCCGGTGATGAGATCCTGCACCAGCTTCTGCGAGCCGAAGCCGATCGCAATGCCGACGATGCCGGCGCCCGCCAGCAGCGGCGCGACATTGACGCCGATCTCGCTCAAGGCCGTGAGGCCGACGATTGTCGCGATCAGGCAGAGCAGCGCGGTGCGCAGCATCGGCTGGAAGGTGCGCAACCGCGCGGCGCGGGCATAGTGCCCGTCCCGCGACAGCGTATTGATCTGGCGGTCAAGGAGCGCATTGCTGGCTTCCCAGATGGCGGCGGCGATGAATACGGCGAGGCCAATGGTCACCACGGCCGAGATCAGCCGGCTGCCGATCTGACCGCCATAGAACCAGACGATCGCGTCCACGCCCCAGACCTCGAGCACCGCCACGAAGCCGATGAAGGCGATCACGCCGGATACGATCCTGCGCAGCAGCGGCAGATAGCGGTTGGCACGGATCTCGAGGCCGGGAAAGCGCTGGAGGATCTCCGGCCTGATGCGGAAGCCGCGGTCGATCAGGCTCAGCGTCAGCATGATGACGACACGCGTGATCAGCGCCACCACGATCGTGCCGACGAAATATTGCAGCAGCAGCGAATAGCCGTTGCGGATGTTGAGCGCCCACACCGCCCATAGCGCGAGGTCGAGCGCGATGGCAAGATAGTGCCAGCCGCCGGCGATGCGGTTGCGCAAACGGGCCGCAATCCCCTGCCGCTCGGCCGGGGCGCGGATGGCATCGGCGACCTGGCGGCGGCATTGCAGGATGATGACGGCGATGAAGAGGTGCACGACCAGCATCACCATGCGCAGCAGCGCGGCGTAGCCGGCGCGGTGCAGGCCGAGCAGCAGCGCCACATTGGCAAAGGCGATGCCGGAGACGCCGACGCCGACGATGCGGCGCGCCCAGATCTCGATATAGGCGGCGGTCTCCGCGCGCACCGGAAACAAGCCGAACGGCCCCGCCAGCGCCCGGACCAAGCAGATGAGCCCACGCGAGAACGCATAGGCATTGACGACGGCGAGGATCACGAGGCGGACGGTTGTCGGTTCTCCGATCTCCGTCCCGAGCAGCGCGGTGGCGATGCCGACGAAGACGAGCACGGGAAGCAGCTCGAGCACGAAACGCCCGAGCACGAAGGGCAGGCGCAGCATGATCTGCCAGACCCGCGCAAGGCTGTGGCGTCGCTGTTGCATTTCAGGTGCCGGCGTCACGTCGGCGACTGACGATGGCGGATCGGCAAGCGGCAGCGCCGGTGCCGGCAGGCGCGCGGTTTGCGGCACGCGTCCCTCCAGGAACGCGACCGGCCGGCGGATCAGGCGGAAGATCACCCATTCGGCCGACAGGGCGCAGCCGAGCACCAGCGCCAGCTTCCAGGCGATCTCGATCAGAAGATTGTAAGCTGCGGGATCGTTCGCGGTGCGCACGATCCAGTAGTAGAACGCCGGAAAGTGCGTGAGCGTCCGCGCCATGCCGGCGATCTCACGCGAGATCTCGCCGATCTCCTCCGAGACCGTGAGCATGAGCTGCGCGCCGAGGCCGTCGGCCGAAAGCGGGATTGGCGAATTCGGCTGCGGCGCCGGCTGTTGCGGACCCGACGCGTTGGCGATCGCACGGAGCGTATCGATCATATGTGCGCGCTTCTTGTCGTCCTGAAGGGTTTCCAGCGCGCGCTTCGCCTCGTCAGGCGATAATGCAGTAACATTGTTTGCCGTGGGCGCAGGGGGCTCGGCACGGGCGCCGGAAAGAGATGGAATCGTGAGGAAGAGAGCGGCGAGGACGACCGCGGCCAGCTTGTGCGACACGAGGATTCCCTGGAAGACTGAAATGCGCCGACGGTCTCGGCAACGTCACTGCCGAAGCACATGCGTCATGTCGGATAGCCGCTATTCGCCCCCAGCCTGTGTCGGAAGTTGGCCTTCGAGGCGACATTCTCTTGGCATTTGCCGCATTGCAGGATCAGGAGCCGCCGCCCAGCGAAGCGCCTTCAGCGCCTGTGCACACCAAAGCCCGCTTCGTCACTGCGGATCGATGAAGATGAGGAAATGGAAAACAAGGATGTCAAAGATCCCCGTTGCGGCGCCCTCGCCGCCACACGATCGATGGGATCAAATTACAGCGCCGGGAAGGTAGGGGCCTTGCCTCACTGATGCGGCCCGCTAAACCTTGACCCGGCGTGCCGTTCGCGGTTTTTGCCGCTATGCGATAGTCCGAACGAGCTCCATCGCAATTAACGCGGCTGGATTTGCGGAGGTGGCGTCATAGACCTCCCCTTGCTCATGAGGTGGACGTTGCGCGTCGCTTGTTTGCGACCACGGGCATGGTCCTCCTGCGATACAAAACTGTCAAGCGGGATCAAAGGCGCAAAGGATCACAATTGAACGTGCAAGTTCCCTAGATGGCCGCGCCCGATCGTGAATTCCTGCACCTGCCAATCAGGAGCACTCTCGCGCTGGGCAAGGACATCGAGCGCGACAGCCGGTATGGTGACATCATGCCCCTGTTTTGCCCGACAAGGCAATCGGACTTCGTGAAATCCGCATCACGGATGATGAGCGGACAAGCCATTGATTCTGCTATGCCCGGCTACTGTGCATGGGGTTGTTTTCGCACTTTTTGTCGATGGCCGGCTCGCCCGCCTAGAGAAACATCTCCGCCAGGTCGACCGTCGAGGCCTTTCCGATCTGGTCGAAGTTTCGCGCCAGCCAGCTTCGCGCCGCCGCGCGGCCCTCGTCGCGCAGGCGGCACAACAGGCTCCATTCGGGGTGGAACTGCGTGGCCGTGCCGAGCTGCGACATCAACGCGTCGTTGCCGATCCAATGCATGTACATGCGGCTGTGCTTGTTGCTGTCGAGCTCGCCGTCGTCGATCAGCCGGGTGGCGAAAGCGATCGCGCGCATCTCGCGCATCAGGGACGAATTGAAGCTGATCTCGTTGATGCGGTGCAGGACATCGGCGGCACTCGCCGGCAGCTCGTTGCGCCGGATCGCCGTCACCTGCACGATGACGACGTCGTGACTGCCCTTGCGGTAGATCAAGGGATAGATCGCGGGATTGCCGAGATAGCCGCCGTCCCAGTAATGCTCGCCATCGATCTCGACGGCCTGGAAATAGGGCGGCAGGCAGGCTGACGCGAGCACGGTGTCCGCCGTGAGCAGCGGGCTCTGGAACACCTTGATCTTGCCGGTGCGGACGTTGGTGGCATTGAGAAATAGCTGCGGCGCATCGGGCGAGGAATTGAGCCGGTCGAAGTCGACCACGCGCTGCAACAGCGCGCGGAGCGGATTGAACTGAAACGGATTGAGCAGGTTCGGCGGCAGCGTGTGCGTCAGCGTGTGGATGAATGCGTGGACCGGATGATATTCCGGCGGCAGCTTCAGCGCCTGGATCCACTGGTTGAGCGGCGACATCAGATCGTACGCCATGTCCATGCGCGACACTTCGTACCAGAATGCGTGCAGGCTCTCCCGCGCGGCCTCCGCGCCTCCATGCGCCATGCCGGAGGCCATCGCAACCGCATTCATCGCGCCGGCACTGGTCGCACTGATCGCCTCGATCGCGAGTCTGCCGTCCTCGAGCACCTGGTCGAGCACGCCCCAGACGAAGGCGCCGTGCGCTCCGCCGCCCTGGAGCGCGAAGTTGACGTTCTTGCAGTTCGTGGTCCCGCCGGCTGTCACTTTGCTTGCTTCCTGCCTCCCGTCACTTCTTTCTCCAGCGCCTTGCGCACCTGCTTGAATTCCTCCAGCGAGGCCTTGTCGGCACGGGGAAAGCGCAGGTCGAGCTTTTCCAGCTCGGCATTGATCACCGAGCCGATCACGACGCGGGCGAACCATTTGTGGTCGGCGGGCACGACGTACCAGGGCGCGTGCGCGGTTGCCGTGTGCCGGACGATTTCCTGGTAGACCGCTTGGTAGCGCGGCCACAGCGCACGCTCCCTGATGTCGTCCATGGAGAACTTCCACTGTTTGGCCGGATCGTCCAGCCGCGCGAGGAAGCGCTCGCGCTGCTCTTCCTTGGACACGTTGAGGAAGAACTTCAGCACCACGGTGCCGTTGCGGCAGAGATAGCGCTCGAAGGCGGAGATGTCCTCGAACCGCTCCTTCCAGATGTTCTTGGTGACGAGTCTTGGCGGCAGCTTCTCCTTGGCGAGAATCTCCGGGTGTACGCGCGTCACCAGGCATTCCTCGTAATGCGAGCGGTTGAAGATGCCGATATGGCCGCGCTCGGGCAGCGCGACCGCATGACGCCAGAGGAAGTCGTGGTCGAGCTCCTTGCTGCTCGGCGCCTTGAAGGCCGTGACCTCGCAGCCCTGCGGATTGATGCCCTCGAAGATCGCCTTGATCGCGGAGTCCTTGCCGGCGGCGTCCATAGCTTGGAACACGATCAGGAGCGACCAGCGGTCCTGCGCGTAGAGCTTCTCCTGAAACGCGATCAGCCGCTTCTTGTTGGTGTCGAGGATCGCCTGCGCCTTCTCCTTGTCGAGATCGTCCTTCTCGTCGGTCTTGTGGTCCTTGAGGTGAAACTTGCCCGAGCCATCGTAGCGGAACGGCGTGATGTAACGGTCAAGTTCCGGGGCGAGCGACTTGGACGGCTTTTTGCTCATGAGCGCGGGGCACCTTGCGTTGCAACTTCAATCGGTCGAGCAAGCTACCAAGGATGCCCTTGGGAAGGAATATGATGAAAAGCACGAGCAGCACGCCGTAGACGAGATTGTCCCAGCCGACCGCCTTGGTGCCGAAACCGATGCGCAAGCTCTCCGCCAGCAGGATGGTGATGATGGCGCCGACGGTCGGACCGAGCGAAACGAACAGCCCGCCGACGATCGCGGCGAACACCATCTGCAGCGAGACCGCGATGCCGCTGACCGTGTCGGGCGTGATGAACATCTGGTACTGGCAGTAAATCGCGCCCGCCAAAGCCGTCATCAACGCGCTGAGCAGCGTGATCTTCAGTTTCTCGGCGGTGACGTCGACGCCGGCCGCGGCCGCAGCGTCCTCGTCCTCCGAGATCGCCTCCAGCGCATAGCGGGCCATGCTGCGGTCGACCCAGTGCCAGACCACGATGCCGAACAGCCAGACCGCCAGCGCGATCAGGTACCAGGTGGTCTTGTCGTCGAATTGCAGCGCCAGCAGCTTGTTGCCGGATGCGCGGTTCGGCGTGTAGCCGAGCGAGCCGCCGGTATAGTCGCGCGTCGCGGTAATGACCTGGAGCACGATGCCTGACAGCGCCAGCGTCACCAGCACGAAATAATGCCCGGTGATGCGAAAGCGGAAGCAGGGATAGCCGACGATCATCGCCAGCGCACCGGCCGCCGCCATGCTGATGGGAATGCCGATCCAGGGCGACAGTCCTGCGTGATTCCACAACAGCGCGGTGACGTAAGCGCCGATCCCCATGAAACCGCCATGGCCGAGCGAGACGAGGCCGAACCGCCCCATCATCGACCAGGACGTATAGGCGAACGACCAGATCAGGATCAGCACCAGGATGTGCAGATGATAGGGATCGCGATAGACGAAGGGCAGCGCGACCAGCGCCGCCAGCCCCACCCCCCATGCAGCAAGCCGCCCCTGCCCCATCATCGGCGCCTCGTAAGCAGGCCCGCGGGCCGGATGAACATCATGACGATGAAGAACGCGAAGGCGAGCACATAGCCCCATTCGAGGTCGGAGAACAGGCCACCGAGCGAGATGATCTCGGCGAACACGAAGGAGGCGATGAAACCGCCGATGAAATTGCCGAGGCCGCCGAGCACGCAAATCAGGAACGTGATCGGCCCGAAGGACAGGCCGACGAAGGGATGCACGTCATATTGCAGCACGAGGAGGCAGGCAGCGAGGCCGGCGAGCGCGCCGCCGAGCGCGGAGGTAATGAGATAGATCCGCTTGGTGTCGACCCCCATCAGCGCCATGATCTGCCGGTCCTGAGAGATGGCGCGGATCGCAGTGCCGGTGAAGGTGCGCGTCATGAACAGATAGACCGCGACCATGCCGACCAGCGCGGCGACGAACGAGAGCAGTCGTGCGTAGCTGAAATTCATGTCGCCGAGGGCGAGCACCGGCAGGCGGATGCCGAGATTGCGGAAGTCGATGCCGAAGGCGACGGTGGCAAAGCTTTGCAGCACGAACAGCACCCCGCCGGTCGCGAGCAGCTGGTTGATTGGAGGTGCGGTCAGCAGCGGGGCGATGACGAGGTAGTGCAGCGCCGCGCCGAGCACGGCGACGAGCAGGATGGTGAGCGGGGCCGCAACGAAATAGCTGAAGCCGTAATACTGCACCATGAAATACATGCCATACATGCCGATCATGACGAGCTCGGCGTAGCAGATCCAGGTCACGTCGATGACGCCGAAGATCAGGTTGAGCCCGAGCGCAAGCAGCGCCAGCACGCCGCCGAGCAGGATGCCGTTGATGACGGCCTCCAGCAGGTAGATGTCGAATACATCCAGGAACGCCTGCATACCCATCACACCCCGAGATAAGCTTCCTTGACCGTGTCGCTCGCCAGCATCTCGGCCGAGGTGCCTGAGCTGCGGATCGTGCCCGCCTCGATCAGATAGGCGCGGTCGACCACCTTGAGCACCTGCTGCACGTTCTGCTCGACGATCAGCACGGTCAGCCCGCTGGCGCGGATCCGCTTCACCAGCTCGAACACCTGCTGCACCACGACCGGCGCGAGCCCCGCCGAGGGTTCGTCGAGCAGCAACAGTTTCGGATTGGACATCATCGCACGGCCGATGGCGCACATCTGCTGCTCGCCGCCGGACATGGTTCCGGCCATCTGGTGACGGCGCTCCTTCAGGCGCGGAAACAGGTCGAACACCACCTCCAGCCGCTCGGCGTAGTGGTCCCGCGCCTCCTTCATGAAGGCGCCCATCTTGAGATTGTCGTCGACCGTGAGTTGCGGAAACAGCCGCCGGTTCTCCGGCACATGCGCAATGCCGAGGCTGACGATCTTGTGCGCCGGGGTCGCGACGAGGTCGACGCCCTCCATCTTGATCAATCCGCGCGAGGGGCGGATCAGGCCGGAGATGACGCGCATCAAGGTGGTCTTGCCGGCGCCGTTGGGGCCGATCACGCCGACGGCTTCGCCGGCCTTCACGTCGAGATTGACGTCGAACAGCGCCTGGAAAGTGCCATAGCCGGCATTGACGCCGCGAAGCTCCAGCATCGCCTAACCTCCTGCGCGGCGGCGCGCTTCAGCGGCCGCGGCTTGCGTGGTCTCGGCATCGGTGCCGAGATAGACCTCGATGACGCGCGGATCGCCCGCGACCGCGCTCGGCAGGCCTTCCGAGATCTTCTCGCCGTGATCGAGCACCATGACGCGGTCGACGACGCGCATCAGGACGCCCATGATGTGCTCGACCCAGATGATGGTGATGCCGAGCTCGTCGCGGATGTTGCGCAGCATGTCCGCGGCCTGATCCATCTCGGCCTCGTCGAGGCCGCCGAGGCTCTCGTCGGCGAGCAACAGCTTTGGCGCGGTGGCGAGTGCCTTCGCCAGCTCGAGCTTCTTCAGCCCTGCTGCGCCCAGCCCATCGACGCTGGCATGGCGGTCGGTCGGCAGGCCGACCATCGCCAGCGACCGCTCGGCCGCCTCCTCCGCCTTGGTGCGGCTGTGGCGGCCCTGGCCGTAGAAGCCGGCAAGCGCGACGTTCTCGAAAATGCTGAGGCGGCGGAACGGCCGCGGGATCTGGAAGGTCCGGCCGATGCCGCTGTTGATGATCCGGTGCGGCGCAAGACCCGCGATCTCGTGCCCGGCGAACAGGATCGATCCGGAGGTCGGCGCCAGCGTGCCGGAGAGCATGTTGAAGATCGTGCTCTTGCCCGAGCCGTTGGGGCCGATCAGGCCGAGGATCTCGCCCTGATCGACCCGGAACGACACGTTGTTCACGGCGGTGAAGCCGCCAAACCGCTTCACCAATCCGCTAACTTCCAACACCGCAGAACCCCGCTACTGGTTGCTGTAGGTGGTGCCCTTGGGCAGCGGCAGCACGGCCTCGCGCTGCGCCTGGCTGTTGGGCCACACCACATAGGACTTGTCGTCGACGTATTGGATCACGACGGGGAACGAGCGCTCGTTCTGGCCGGCCATTGGCGAGCCCTCGCCGTGGAATTTGACGCCGAAGCCGAGCATGGTGCCGCCTTCGGGTATGTCGGTGTCCAGTGCTGCCTTGCGCAGGGAGTCGGGATCTACGCCGCCATATTTCTTGATCGCTCGCGGCAGCACGTCAGTCAGGAACAAATAGGTGTTGGACGCAGCCATGCCGACATGGGCCGAACGAATGGCGAGGCCCGGCTTGCGCTTGTCGAACTCCTCGCCGATCGCCTTGATGATCGGCGGCAGCTTCGGATCCATGTTCTTCTGGTTGGCGAGCCAGATCGAGATCGGATCGGTGTTGAAGACGTAGTTTACGTCGGCGCCCAGGCCTTCCTTCAGCTTCTCATAGACGCCGTAGCCGGCGCCATGTCCTACCAGTGCGCCGAACTTCAGGCCCTGTTCGCGGGCCTGCCGGAGCAACAGGGTGATGTCGGGATTATAGCCGGTATGGAACACCACATCCGGCTTGGCCCGCTTCAGCTTGGTGACCAGCGCAGACAAATCCGGGGCCGTCGCCGAATAGCCCTCTCTGAGCACGATGTTGAAACCGGCTTTCTTGGCACCGGCCTCGTTGCCTTTGGCAACGTCGACGCCGTAGGCGCCGTCCTCGTGGATGATGGCGACCCGCAGGTCCTTCGGGTCCTTGCCCAACTTTTCCTTCGCGTTCTGCGCGATGAAGTCCATCGTCATCATGCCGAACTGATCGCCGGAGGCCTGCGGGCGAAACACGTATTTGTAGTTCTTGTTCTCCAGCACCGCCGACGAAATGCAGGTCGTGATCCACATGAACTTCTTCAGCTGCTCGACCCGCGCTGCCACCGGCACGCATTGCGCCGAGGAGAAGAAGCCGAGCAGCATGTCGACCTTTTCCTGCTCAATCAGACGGATCGCTTCATTGATGGCGACATCCGGCTTGCTCTGAGCATCGGCATAGATCGCCTCGATCTTGTAGCCTTCGACGTCTTTCGCGCTGTACTGATCCAGCATGATCCTTGCGCCGGTATATTGCAGCTCCGAACCGCCGCCGGCGAGCGGGCCGGTCAGATCGTAGATGACGCCGATCTTGAGCTTCTTCTCTTGAGCTTTCTCTTGGGCCTCAGCAGACACCGCCAAGCCCGTCGCTGACATTGCGACCAACAGCCCACGTACCAAGCGGGCAGCCATGCGCAGGCGCATCAAAACCTCCCTGACGATTGTGCATTGCATTCTTGGTGCAATTTCGTCTGCCCATCACATGGGCTGCGCGGGGCGATGTCAAGCCTCGCGCATCAGCGCGCTGCGAACTGCTGCTCGACGAAGGCCGTGACAAATCGCGGCATGGACGGCCTGAGATCGCTGGTCCCACGCACGAGATGAATGGCCGACAGCTCCGGCTCGGTCTCGCGCGCAAGGTTGGCCTCGATCCTGGCGCGAGCCACATCGCCCGGCATGTCCAGGTTGATGACCTGCAACATCGCGATCGTGGGGCCGGTGACCACGCAATGCCAACCCGGCTCGACCCGATACTCGGCTGCGGTCAGGCCGGTCTCCTCGCCGAGCTCGCGGACGACGCTGCCGGGAATGTCGAGCGCGCCGTCCCTGACGTCGTCGAGATCAGGCGTTCCCGAGGGGAAATAAATGCGGCCAGCATTGGCGGTGTGGGACGCCATCTCGCCCATGATGAAGGCGCCGTCGGAGGCGCGCAACGCGCCCATGCCAAAGCCGTTGAACACGGCCTTGTCGGGAAAGCCCCAGTCGCGCCAGGCGAGGAAGCTTGCGAAATCGGTCTCGAAATAGGTCGCGGTCAGGTGGCCGTCGCTGAACGCGGCGTCGCGCCCGAGCAGGACGCGGCCATTCCAGATCTTCGGCCGCTCGCGCTGCTTCTCGGCGAAATGCGCCGCGATCTCGGCGCGGCGCTCCTCTGCGAACGGCCAGACGATCGGCTGCACCGCAAGATCGAGCGTCGCGACGCGATGAATGACCGGTGACGTCATGACGGGTCGGTTACCACGCCTTCGCGCCGGCTATTTAGCGCTCCCGGTGGTCTTCTTGGCCTGCTCGACGAATTTGTTGGTGAAGGTCTTGCTGACGTCGATCTTGGCGTTCGCCACCTCGGGCGAGCCGACACTGAACACGTTAAGCACGGCATCGGCGCCCTTCGGATCCATCTTGCCGGTCTCGGAATACATCGGGATCGTGTTCTTCAGTGCGGCGAGATAGAGGTCCTTGTTCTTGCCGACGGTCTCCTCCGGCATCTTCGCCATGATTTCCTCCGGCGTATGCGAATGGATCCAGGCGAGCGTGGCGAGGATCGCATTGGTGAGCGCCTGCGCCTCCTTCCCGTGGCCGTTAATCCAGGCCACGGTCGAATACAGCGCGCCGCCCGGATATTCGCCGCCGAACGTCTCCAGCGTGTCCTTCTGGGTGCGGGTGTCCGACAGGATGCGCAGATCCTTGTGGCTGCCCTGCAGCACGGTCACGGACGGGTCGAGCATCACCGCCGCATCGATCTGGCCCTGCTCCATCGCGGCCACCGCAGTAGCGCCGAGGCCCACCCCGATCACGGCGGCGCTGGTGGGATCGAGGCCATTCTTCTTGAGCATGTACTTCAGGAAGAAGTCAGTGGAGGAGCCGGGCGCACTGACGCCAACCTTCTTGCCGGCGAGATCCTTGACCGACTTGATGTCGTTGGTCCGCGATGGCGCGACCACCAGAACGAGGCCGGGATAGCGGTCATAGACCACGAAGGATTGCAGCTCCTGCTTCTTGGCGGCTAGATTGACGCAATGGTCGAAATAGCCGGAGACCACGTCGGCGCTGCCGCCGAGCACGGCTTTGAGCGCGTCCGAACCGCCCTTGAGGTCGACGAGCTCGACACTGACGCCGGCCTTCTCGTATTCGCCAAGCTGCTTGGCCAGCACCGTCGGCAGATAGCACAGGCAAGAGCCGCCGCCGACCGCGATGGTGACTTTGCTTTGCGCCGCGGCAAGCGAGGTGGTGAGCGTCAGCGCGAGCAGCGCGCCCGCGAGCCTAGCAATCGTGTTCTTCATTGGTTTTCCTCCGTTCGGCCGGCGGCACCATAGAGCAGCGGGGCTGGCTTGAGAAGCACCGCCTGAGCGGGCTGGCCATCAGCCCTTCGGCGCAATAGCGTGCCCAACACACGTCCGGGATCGCATCGACGCGATCAAATAGACCTGCTTCCTACCCCCGCCCGTCCGACGCGGCCGGCCGCCACACCAGGAGGCGCCGCTCCACCAGCGTGACGCCGAAATCGATCAGGATGACGAAGGCCGACAGCACGAACATTCCGGCGAACACGCCGGCAACGTCGAACACGCCCTCCGCCTGCTGGATCAGGTAGCCGAGCCCGGCCGCAGATCCCAGATATTCGCCGACCACCGCGCCGACCACGGCAAAGCCGACGGAGGTGTGAAGCGACGAGAACATCCACGACAGCGCCGACGGCCAATAGACATGCTGCATCAACTGCCGCTCGCTCATGCCGAGCATGCGGCCGTTGTCGAGCACGGTCCGGCTGACCTCCTTGACACCCTGATAGACGTTGAAGAACACGATAAAGAACACCAAGGTGACGCCGAGCGCGACCTTGGACCAGATGCCGAGCCCGAGCCACAGCGCGAAGATCGGTGCCAGCACGACGCGCGGCAGTGCGTTGACCATCTTCACATAGGGGTCGAACACGGCGGCGACCAGCGGCTGGCGCGCGAACCAGAAGCCGACCAGGACCCCGCCTAGCGATCCGATCACGAAGGCGAGGATCGATTCCGCCAGCGTGATGCCGAGGTGCTTCCAGATCACGCCGGAGGCGAACCATTTCACGATCTGGCTGAACACGTCCAACGGGTTCGAGAAGAAGAACGGCGGCAGCAGGATCTTGCCGAACACGGGGACGGTCGACAGCACCTGCCACAGCACGATGCCGACGACCGCGACCAGGACTTGCAGCGCAAACAGCGTGGGGCGCGACATCAGACCGCCTCCGCCGCCTGGGTGGACTGCGCGTAGCCCTTCATCACCTCGTCCTTGAGCACGCTCCAGATCTCGCGATGGAGCGCATGGAATTCCTTGTCGAGGCGCACCTCGAAGATGTCGCGCGGGCGGGCCAGGCCGACGCGCCAGTCGCCGATGATGCGCGAGGACGGCCCCGCCGACATGATCACCACGCGGTCGGCGAGCGCGATGGCCTCTTCGAGATCGTGGGTGACGAACAGCACGGCCTTGCGGTCGGCATTCCACAAATCGAGCAGCAGATTGCCCATGACTTGGCGCGTCTGCGCATCGAGCGGCCCGAACGGCTCGTCCATCAAGAGGATCTTCGGATCGCGGATCAGCACCTGCGCCAGCGCCACGCGCTTGCGCTGGCCGCCGGAAAGCATGTGCGGATAGCGGTTCGCGAAGGCGCCGAGGCCGACGGAGGTCAGCCATTTCTGCGCCTGCGACAAGGCTTCCGTGCGCGGCGTACCCTTGATCTCGAGCCCGATCGCGACATTGTCCAGCGCGGTCTTCCAGGGGAACAGCGCGTCAGCCTGGAACAAATAGCCGGCATCCCGATTCAGCCCCGCCAATGGCTGGGCGAAAATCCTGACGCTGCCGGCGGCGGGCTTCAGCAGACCCGCCGCGACGTTGAGCAGCGTCGATTTTCCGCACCCTGTGGGCCCGACAATGGCGACAAACTCGCCCTGTGCCACCGCGAGATGGGCCTTCTCCACCGCCGTATAGACGCGGCCGTCCCCCAGCCGGAACGCAACCTTGGTATCTTCCAGCGCCACTGCCGTGGGCGTCGTCATGTGCTTCCTCCGAACTCAGGCCGATGCCTTAGCCGCTCGCACGGCCAAGTTCAATCGAGGCGCCGGGCGTGCTAGGCATGGGGACTTGCCGTGCTCTCACCCTCCCCTGGAGGGGGAGGGTCGGCTCACATGAGCGTAGCGAAATGTGAGACGGGGTGGGGTGACGGTCTTTCCGCAGATGCTGACCCGCGTGGATAGATCACCCCACCCCGTCTCACAT
>NZ_JACCHQ010000083.1 GCF_016031655.1 Bradyrhizobium glycinis | reverse complement strand
GTAAGCGTCGTTTTGATCCCACCTTCTCGTGGCGTGAAGGATAAGCGAGGTTCACGATCTCTTTGAAGGGATCGGCTCGTGTCTATGCTTGACCATACGCTTAAGTCGGATGTGGCAACGGGCCGGTTGGAGGTGATCACAGAGACCGGACGACGCCGTTGGTTCTCCAAGGACGACAAGGTCCGGATTGTCGAGGAGACGCTGGTCCCAGGCGCGGTCGTTTCCGACGTTGCCCGCCGACACGGGCTGACACCCCAACAAGTGTTCACCTGGCGGCGGCAGGCGCGCCAGCTGCCCGCGACGAGGGCTGAGGAGCCGCAATTTGTACCGGCGGTGATAGACGCACCGGCGGCGGCTGGTGGCCGGAAGCGTAAGGCACCGCGATGCAAGGCTAAGCCGGATCTCGGGGGTATCGAGATCGACGTCGATGGCATCATTATCCGGGCCGGTCGCGGCACCGACGCGGCGACGATTGCTGCCATCGTTCATGCGCTGAAGGCGAGCCGGTGATCGGGCCGTCCGGAACGGTCCGGGTGATGGTGGCGACCAAGCCAGCCGACTTCCGGAAGGGAATGGAGGGGCTTGCTGCGCTGGTGCGCGAGCACATCAAGGCTGAT
>NZ_JACCHQ010000082.1 GCF_016031655.1 Bradyrhizobium glycinis | reverse complement strand
GCGGACCATCCCATCACTGGTGACAAATCGTTTCCTTCGTCATTCAAAGCGCGCGGCAACTCGAGTTTGAACATTCCGGCACCCTGACGCAAAGGTACACCGTACTCGAGGCAGAAGGCCCGCATCTGATTGATCAGGCGTGTCCTCGAGCCGACCATCTGGTCACGGATTCGATGCAGGGCTTGAAGATCGACCTGGCCCTCCTCCTTTACGGCGACGAAGCGCATTGTCGGTCGCGTTGCGGCCTCAGCGATTGCCTCGGCGTCGATGATATCGTTCTTGTTTGATTTCACGTAGGGTTTCACGAATTGCGCAGGGATCAGGCGCACCTTGTGACCAAGTTCCTGTATCTTCCGGGCGAGCCACTGTGAACCGGCGCAGGATTCCATGCCAACTATGCTTGGTTGTGCCCGAGCAAAGAACTGAAGTAGGGTATCCCGTCGAAAGCGAACTTTCTGAACAGGTGTGCCGTCGCAGCTCAGGCCAACGACGTGGAACAGGTTCTTGCCAATGTCGATTCCATAGACTGCCGCCGGTCGCGGCAAATTGCGATGGACCATGGTACTCTCCTCTTTTGATCTGGCCTTCCTATGATGAAGGAGGAGGACGGGGCGGACCATCCCAT
>NZ_JACCHQ010000081.1 GCF_016031655.1 Bradyrhizobium glycinis | reverse complement strand
CAAGCCATGCTCGGCGGCTCGGAGGGATTCCCGAGCCTCCACATCCCCAAGGTCGAGTGGGTGCAGCCGACGCTGGAATTCCTGTCACCGACCTTTACCGAATTCCTGCTGTTCTTCGTCACCCTGATCCTGTTCATCGCAAGCTGGCGCGACCTGCGGCGGGCCATGATCATGACCTTCAGCGATCATGACGCGCGGCTGCGCACGCTCCGGATCCTCAACGAGATCGAGGTCCATCTCGGCAATTATCTGCTGACCGTCACCCTCATCAATGTCGGCGTCGGCATCGCCACCGGCCCGATGATCGGGATGAAGTTGAGCGTGGCCGCCAGTGCACCCAGCCCGGCCGGATTGGGCATTCCGGTGAGGGCGCAGATCAGGCCGGTGGCGATGTTCGCGGTGCTGGTCGTGGTCGGGCTGATCGCCTTCCCGACCATCAGCGGCGGCCTGATGGCAGCGCTCGCCTTCGCTGGCCTCACCTTTCTGGAGGGGCACTTCATCACGCCGACGATCATCGGGCGGCGGCTCGCCCTGAACGCGCTCGCCGTGCTGCTCGCGCTCGCGTTCTGGACCTGGCTGTGGGGGCCGATGGGCGCGTTCCTGTCGTCCCCGCTCCTGATCGTCGCGCTGATCCTGAAGG
>NZ_JACCHQ010000009.1 GCF_016031655.1 Bradyrhizobium glycinis | reverse complement strand
CCCGCGCTTCGCGCGAGCGACCCTCCCCCTCCAGGGGAGGTAAGAGCGAGTCTTCAACCGATGCCCTCCAAGCTGGCGATCAGCTACCAGCACGTCACCAAGCGCTTCGGCTCCCTCAAGGCCGTCGACGACGTGTCGCTCGAGATCACCGACGGCGAGTTTGTGGCGATCGTCGGCGGCTCGGGCTCGGGCAAGACCACGCTGCTGCGGCTCGCCAACCGGCTGATCGAGGCCGATAGCGGCACCATCACCGTCGAAGGCCAGGACGTGCGGACTATCGATCCGGTCGCGCTTCGGCGCCGGATCGGCTACGTCTTCCAGAGCGTTGGGCTGTTTCCGCATCTGAGCGTCGCCGACAATATCGGCATCACGCCGAAGCTGCTCGGCGAGCCGGCTGCGGCCGTTGCAGGGCGTATCGACGAGCTGCTGGAGCTCGTGCAGCTCGACCGCGCATCGCATCGCGACCGGCTGCCCGAGGCGCTCTCCGGCGGCGAGCGCCAGCGCGTCGGCGTGGCGCGGGCGCTCGCGGCAAGACCCCGCATCGTGCTAATGGACGAGCCGTTCGGCGCGCTCGATCCCCTCACCCGCGATGCGCTCGGTGATGATTATCGCGCGCTGCACCGCAAGCTCGGCCTGACCACCGTGATGATCACCCATGACATGACCGAGGCGATCCTGCTCGCCGACCGCATCACGGTCATGCGCGGCGGACGATTGCTCGCACAGGGTACGGCTGCGGAGCTCTGGAGCAGCCGCGACGATTACGTGCTCGAGCTGTTGCGCACCCCGCGGCGCCAGGTCGAGCGACTGAATGCGTTGCTGCCGATGGGCGGTGCGGCATGAGCCTCTTCACCGATCCGCGCTGGGGCGAGGCGCTGTCGCATCTGCCGGACTACCTCGGCAACCATGTGCGGGTGAGCCTCGCCGCGCTCGCGCTTGGCCTCGCCGTGAGCTTACCGCTGGCGATTTTGACGCGCAATCGTCCGGCGCCACGCGCCATCCTGCTCGCGTTCGCCAGCATCGTGCAGACCGTACCTGGGCTGGCGCTGCTCGCGCTGTTCTATCCGCTGCTGCTGCTGGCTGCTTCCGTCACGCTGGCCTGGTTCGGCGTATCCTTTTCGGCGTTCGGCTTCCTGCCGGCGATGCTGGCGCTGGCGCTCTATTCGATGCTGCCGGTGCTGCGCAACGGCATCACCGGCCTCAACGGCATCGATCCCGCGCTGATCGAGGCTGCCGAGGGCGTCGGCATGACCGCGCGGCAATCGCTAATGATCGTCGAGCTGCCGCTGGCGCTGCCGGTGATGATGGCCGGCATCCGCACTGCGGCGGTGTGGGTGATCGGCACCGCGACGCTGTCGACGCCGATCGGGCAAACCAGTCTCGGCAATTACATTTTTGCCGGCCTCCAGACCCAGAACTGGGTATTCGTGCTGTTCGGCTGCGTGGCTTCCGCCCTGCTCGCGCTCGCGGTCGACCAACTGCTTGGGCTGATCGAGAGCGGCCTGCGCCGCCGCAGTCACGTGCGCAGCGGCCTCGGCGCGATCGGAATCGCGGCGCTGCTCGCCGCTACGCTCGTGCCGACCTTGGGACGCTCGTCCTCAGGTTATGTAGTCGGCGCCAAAACCTTCGCCGAGCAATATGTGCTGTCGGCGCTGATAAGGGACCGCCTCCAGGCGGCAGGCCTCTCGGCGACCCCGCGCTCCGGCCTCGGCTCCAGCGTGATCTTCGGCGCGCTGAAGGCCGGCGACATCGATCTCTATGTCGATTATTCCGGCACGCTCTGGGCCAACCAGTTGCATCGCACCGACATCAAGCCGCGCGCCGAGCTGGTCGCGGAATTGAAGACGGCGCTCGCCAAGGAGGACATCACCCTGTTCGGCGAGCTCGGCTTCGAGAACGCCTATGCGCTGGTGATGCCAAGACGGCGCGCCGAGGCGCTCGGCATCCGGACCGTCGCCGATCTCGCCGCACATGCGGCCACGCTGTCGATTGCCGGCGACTACGAGTTCTTCTCGCGCCCGGAATGGGCGGCGCTGCAAAAGGCCTATGGGCTGCAGTTCCGCGCCCAGCGCCAGATGCAACCGGACTTCATGTATGCGGCCGTCGCCAGCGGCGAAGTCGACGTCATCGCCGGCTACACCAGCGACGGCTTGATTGCCAAATACGAGCTCGTTGCGCTCGACGACCCCAAACACGCGATCCCGCCCTATGATGCGATCCTGCTGCTAGCGCCGAAGCGCGCCGGAGACGAGAAGTTGCAGGCTGCACTCAAGCCGCTGCTCGGCAGGATCGACATCGCCACCATGCGCGAGGCGAATTTGCGCGCCAGCGGCAATGATGCGAATTCATCGCCCGATGCGGTGGCGAGGTGGCTGTGGGAGAAGGTGGGCGGGCGATAAGGTGAGATTTCGTAGGGTGGGCAAAGGCGCGTAAGCGCCGTGCCCACGGTCTCTGCGTGTGAGAGGTGATGGGCACGCTTCGCTTTGCCCACCCTACGGATTCTCAGGATGACGGTAAGGGCTACAGTCCCCGGATCATCCCCGCATCGATCAACAGCCGGTTCAGCCGCCGCGCCTCGGCGCCGTCCTTGCAGCCATAGAAGATGCCCTTGCAGCGGAGCATGATCTCTTTCTGCTCGGCAAAGGACGGATCGAGCGGGATGCCGGCGGCTTCCTGAACCACCAGCGGCAGATAGGGGCCGTCGATCGTATCCATCACGGCATCGCTTCTAACCGGCTCGAAATTGATGGCGTCGATGGCGTAATAGGTCGCGTAGAGGCGCGCATCGTAGGCGTCGAGCTTCTTGCCGATCGCGCCCTCGTCGAGCCCGGGCTCGAGGATAGCAGGCGCAAATTCCGGCTGATGATCGCCGTAGCGCACGATCAGGAAGGGCTCGCCGGGAAAGGTCTTCTTCAGGCCGGCAACGAACGCCTTGTACTGCTCGGCGCTCATCGTCTGGCGGCGCAGATATTCGTCGATCGACGGCACATTGCCCGGCGCGCGCCAATTCGGCAGCAGATCGGGACGGAAGCGGGTCTCCCAGGGGAAGTGGTTGGCACCGAGATAGATGAAGGTGAACAGCGGCTTGTTCGGCGGCTGCTGGCCGATCAGCTGAAGCGCCTTGTCATAGAAGAAGCTGTCGGGCTCGACATCCTTGGCGCCCAGATCCTTGGAATCCAGAAAGCGCTCGATTCCCGTGGTCATCTGAAAGCTGCGCGCACCCATGAAGCCGCCATGGGCGGGATAGAGCGACAGCGTGTCATAGCCGCAGCGGCGCAGCGCCAGCGGCAGGCCTCGCTCGACCCGGTTCGAGGCGATGCGCGTGACGAAATAGGCGAAGCGACCAAACGAACGCGCGGAGAGCCCCGCGAGCACGTTGTATTCGGTGAACCAGCTCGGCCCGCCATTGCTCTCGGCGAGGAACGTGCGCTGCTTGCCGTCCCACGATTTGAAATAGTCGCCATAGCGCGGCGGCACCTTGATGCCCTGGGCGGCGCGGATGTCGAAGCTGGATTCATCATGGATCATGATGATGTTGGGCCGGCGGCCCGCTGGGTGGCAGGCATCGATGAGCGGCATGTTGAGCCGCTCGCCGGTCGAAGCAGACGCCTCCATGAAGCCGTGCCGCGCAAAGTCGGAGACGGCCGTGACGCCCGAGCGGAAGAATTTCGAGAGATAGCCGTCGTCGTAATAGCCGCGCCAAGCCTCTTCCGGATGATAGAGCGAATAGCCGACCAGGGCAGCAAGGCAGGCGAGCTTACAGGCGAGCGCCGGCAGGCGACGGATGCGGAATGGGTCGAGCCACCACAGCGCGTACATCAGCGGCAGCGTGACCAGACCGGCCAGGATCACCGACCAGCGCAAATTCGGAAAGATCGTGAACAGGAACGCGACGGTGTCGCGGTCGATCATCATCAGGTCGATGAAGTTGACCGTCATCTGCACGACGTCGTGCTTGAGCCGCGACAGCAGCACCAGCACGACGACCATGGTCAGCGACAGCGCGCCAGACAGCGCCGGCCGCCGCAGCAGCGTGATCCAGAAGAAGTTGAGGATGCCCCAGGCCAGCGCAAAGGACAGGCGCGAGCCGAAATCGGTCTCGGTCTCGTACATCAGCGCGAGTGCGGCCAGATGCGGCGCTGCAACCGCGAGCAGCCGCCAGATGCCGAGCGCGGTGACGCTCGCCAGCACGGCGGTCGTGGCAGAAGGACCTGGATTGGGCGCGGACGCCATCGACGACACGCAACTTCTGGTCCGGCGCGGTGATGCCAAGCCTCGCTGGCCCCCAAAGACGGCCAGCGACGCCCGATGCAGCCGGAAACCTGCACCGTGTCATAAAACTGTAACGGAACCGTCAAGGAGAGGCAACGCGCGGCCGTGGTCGACGTTCGCTTAATGTTAGTGGGAGGCGCCGCCCAGCATCGCCCAGAGCCACTGACCGCTAGAGCTTTGCGATACCCGCGATGAAAAGATCGATCACGCCTTCCGCCATCTGCTCGATCTCGCCCTTCCCGACGCCCCAGCGCGGGAAATGGCCGTCGAGATTCATCCGGGCGAAACCGTAGACGAGGGCGCGCCCGGCGATCTGGATGCGCTTGAGGTCAGCAGGCCGCAGCAGGCCTTGCTTTGCCGCGTCATCCAGCATCTGCTCCGTTAGCGCGATCAGCTCGGCATTGTCTCGCATCAGCTCCGGCGAGCTGCCATGAGCAAAATAGCGCCCGGTCGAGATGATCTCGAAATGCGCGGGGTTGCGCATGGCCCAACGCAAATAGGCGAGACCAAAGGCGCGGAAGCGGCCGAGCGGGTCGGCGGCCGGAGCCTCAGCCAACGCCGTCTCGATCTCGGCGCGGAAGCGGCGCTGTGCCTCCGCGGCGGCGGCCGCCATCAGCGCATCGCGGTTGGGGAAGTGTCGGAACGGCGCCCCCGGCGACACCGCGGCGCGGCGCGCGGCCTCCCGGACCGAGACTTCGGCGCCTTCCGCTGCAAGTTGCAGCGCAGCATCGATCAACACGCGGCGGAGGTCACCGTGATGGTACGGCCGAGCTTCGATGACAGGGCGGCGGGCGCGCGGCTTGGACGGCTGACGGACAGGCATGGAGCTTTCTAGCCTCACCCGAAAGTGAATGTAAGTAATGATTACACCATTGACGGCCCCTTCGATGCCAAATGTAATCGGCGATTACATAGAGAGGGAGATCGCCATGTCCGAACGTCAAAGCTGGCTCGAAGGCTGGCGGCTGCTGGCCGTCCTCTGCTTGAGCCTGGTCGCACTCAGCCTGTGGATCGCCTCGATGCGGCAGTTCGAGGTCGAGGGCGTCCGCATGGTGATCCGCTTCACGGCGCGAAGCTCGCTCCTGTTGTTCTGCCTCGCCTTCAGCGCCGCGGCGCTGGCGCGGCTCTGGCCCAATGCCTGGACGCGCTGGCAGAAACGCAACCGCCGCTATTTGGGCCTCAGCTTCGCGGTCTCCCACGCCATCCACGCGGCGGCGATCGTGACGTATGCCAGGATGGATCCGGCCGGATTTGCCGAGGCCACCTCGGCGGCCTCCTACATCTTCGGCGGCATCGGCTATGGCTTCATCATCGCCATGAGCGCGACGTCGTTCGACCGCACCGCCGTACTGATCGGCCCGCGTGCTTGGCGGGCCCTGCATCTTGTGGGCGGCTACTACCTCTGGTTCCAGTTCATGGTCTCGTTCGGCAAGCGCGTGCCGACGATGCCGCTCTATGCCGCCTTCCTGCTTCCGTTGCTCATCGTGATGGCGCTGCGCATGATTGCGATGGCCCGCCATCCGCGTGGGCAGACCGTCCCCGCGGGCTGATGCGACGGCTTACTTGGCAGGAGCCGAGCCGCTCAACTGCGCCTTAGGTCGCGGAAAGTTTGAAAGGAGCAATGCCTCGCCAAGATGAAAAGAGCGAGACCGCTGTTTGCGATCTCGCTCGACATAGTCGCCAGGGTCCAAGATTTGGTTTGACGAGCGAAGATTGTGCTTCGCTCGTCACCCACGGAATGACGGCGCAGACGTCAGTTCTTGCTCTTGTCGACCAGCGCGCCCTTCTTGATCCAGGGCATCATGTCGCGCAGCTTCGCGCCGACTTCCTCGATCGGGTGCGCGGCGAGCTTGGCGCGGGTGGCCTTGAACGAGGTCTGGTTGACCTTGTTCTCGAGCATCCAGTCGCGGGCGAACTTGCCGCCCTGGATGTCAGCCAGAACCTTGCGCATCTCCTTCTTGGTCTCGTCGGTGATGATGCGCGGACCGGTGACGTACTCGCCGTACTCGGCGGTGTTGGAGATCGAGTAGTTCATGTTGGCGATGCCGCCTTCATAGATCAGGTCGACGATCAGCTTCACTTCGTGCAGGCACTCGAAATAGGCCATCTCCGGCGCGTAGCCGGCTTCGACCAGGGTCTCGTAGCCGCCCTTGATCAGCTCGACCAAGCCGCCGCAGAGCACCACCTGCTCGCCGAACAGGTCGGTCTCGCACTCTTCCTTGAAGGTGGTCTCGATGATGCCGGCGCGGCCGCCGCCGATGGCGGAAGCATAGGACAGGCCGAGGTCATGGGCATTGCCCGAGACGTCCTTGGCAATCGCGATCAGGCAGGGCACGCCGCCGCCGCGCTGATACTCCGAGCGCACGGTGTGGCCGGGGCCCTTCGGCGCGATCATCAGCACGTCGAGGTCGGCACGCGGATCGAGCAGATTGAAGTGGACGTTGAGGCCGTGCGCGAACACCAGGGCCGCGCCCTTCTTCATATTGTCGTGCAGGTGCTCGCGGTAGATGTCGCCCTGGAGCTCGTCCGGGGTCAGCATCATGACGAGGTCGGCCCATTTGGCGGCTTCCGCAACTTCCAGCACCTTGAACCCGGCAGCTTCCGCCTTCTTGGCCGAGGCCGAACCCTTGCGCAGCGCAATGGCGACTTCCTTGACGCCGGAATCCTTCAGATTGAGCGCATGGGCATGGCCCTGGCTGCCATAGCCGACGATGGCGACCTTCTTGCCCTTGATCAGGTTCAGGTCGGCGTCGCGATCGTAATAAACACGCATGGGTCGTTTCCTCGTTCAGGGCCGAAATCGGCCAATGGTCAGTGTCCGAAGGGTGAAATTTGCGGATTTCCGGGGCTGTCTAGAGCATTTTCAGCCCTGAGGGAAACCCGTTTCTGCATGGAAATCCGCGACATCATGCATCCATGAAAACGGGGTAGAGGGAGGCCAAGAGCAGGATCGCCATCAGGATGTTGAAGGCGCGGACCAGCCGCTCGGAGGTCAGGACCGGCCGCAATGCGGAGCCGAATAGCGCCCAGACCACGGTCGAGACGGTACCGACGACGAGGCTGATCACGGTCTGAATGGCGATGTTGATCGGAAATTGGGCGATTGCGGCATAAGCGGTGATGGTGCCGATCACGATGACCCAGCCCTTCGCATTGATCCACTGGAACATGGCCGCGCCCCAGAAGGTCATCGGGCCGCGGCCATTCTCCTCGCCCGGCTTGGCCGGACCAGCCATGGCGATCACGGCGGCCAGGTAAATCAAATAGGCAGCGCCGGCATATTTCAGGATGGTCTGGAGGATCGGATAGGCGAGGAATACGGTGCCGAGCCCGAGACCGACCGCGGCCACCATGAAGGCAAAGCCAATGACGATGCCGACGATGTGCGGGATGGTGCGCCGGAAGCCATAGGTCAGGCCGGAAGACAGCAGCATGATATTGTTCGGCCCGGGCGTGAAGTACATCACGACCATGAAGACGAGGAAAGCGTAGAACAGCGAGTAGGTCATCATCACCTCACGCGGTCTTCGGCAGAACTTGCGGGCGCTTTGCCAGCACCATCACGGCGATACCGCCGATCACGGTCAGCATGCCGGCGAGCCTCAAGGGGCCGAACCGCTCACCGAACACGATGCTCGACGCAGCCGAGCCGACGAACGGGACCAGCAGCGCGAACGGCACCACCTGGGCCGCGGGATAGTCGCGCAAGAGGCGGCCCCACAGCCAATAGGCGATGCTTGTGGAAATGCCGCCGAGCATCAGCATGCAGAGCGCCGATGTCAGCGACATGTGCGTCAGCGACGTCCAGGTCGGCGCCGGTCCGTTGGCGATCAGCGCCAGCACGAACAGCGGCATAGCCGAGGTGAGGCACAGCCAGGCAAACAGATCGAACATCGGCACGCCGCGGGCGCCGCGCAGCAGTAGATTGCCGACAGCAAAGCTGAGCGGCGAGATCATCAGCACCGCAAAGGCACCGACGCTGAAATCGTAGCCGACGGTGCCGCAGATCATCAAAAGACCCGCCGCGGCGATGGCGACGCCGAGCGTCTGCACCGGCGTCGGACGTTCGCCGAATAGGATCGCGGCAAAGCCGATCGTGAACAGCGCCTGGCTCTGCACGACGACGGAGGTCAGGCCCACCGGCACCCCATGGGCGATGCCGTAGGCCTGCGACAGGAACTGACCGAGGAACAGCGTGAAGCTGATGGCGATCAGCAGCGACCAGGCGACCTTCGGCTTGGGAATGAACAGGCACGGCACCGCGGCGATGGTAAAGCGCAGGGCCGTCATCAGTTCGGGCGAGAGCTCGTCGAGCGCGATCCGGCTCGCCACGAAGGCAAGCCCCCAGATGATCGCCACCATGACGGCGATGAGGATGTCGGCCGGCTTCATTGTTGTTTCCGGTTCTGCTTTGTCTCGCAGCCCTGTTTGTTGTTCTGGTCTAGCCTTGCTCGCCGGCTTTCGGTTTCCGCAGCAGATAGGTGCCATGCATCGGCGCGTGGTAGTCGGCCGAGACCAGTGTGAAGCCGACGTCGGTCAGCATCCGCTCCATCACCCAGCCGAAGGTGGAATATTCGTCGCGCATGTGGGTCACCACGCCCTCGCGGGAGAAATCGTGGTTCTTGATCTGGAAGTCGGCCCATTGCTCGACGTCACGCTCGATTGCGTCAGGCATCGTTGAGTAAACAATGTCACGGAGATAAAACGTCGCTCCGGGCTTGAGCGCGCGAAAAATCCGCGACATCGCCACCGCCTTCCAGAAATCCGGCAGATGGTGCAGCGTGAACTCGCTGACGATGAGATCGTAGGACTCGGGCCGGTAGGCGAAGCTGAGCAGGCCGGCGGATTGGGTGCGCACGGGCGCTTTGCGGTCGCGGGCATAGATCTCGGCCAACGCCAGCATCGCCGGCGAAATGTCGATGGCGTCGACATCGGCCCCCATCAACGCCGCTTCGGTGGCAAGCACGCCGTTGCCGCAGCCAATGTCGGCGATGCGCCAGCCACGCTGGACCCCGAGCATCTTCAACGCGGCGCGCGCCCGCAGATCGGCATCGTCATGGTTGTCGTAGATCGAGGCCACCGCGGGCTCGATCCCCATCCGGTTCCGCTCGTTGTAGTACCAGTCGCGCGCCAGCATGGCTCACATCCCCTCAGGCCCGCGAGCGATCGCGGCAACACCCGTGCGCGACACCTCGACAAGGCCGAGCGGGCGCATCAGGTCGATAAATTGATTGATCTTGTCCGTATTGCCTGTGATCTCGAACACAAAGCTCTCGGTGGTGGCGTCGATCACCCGGGCGCGAAACGCATCCGCAAGCCTGAGCGCCTCGACCCGATGCTCGCCCTGCCCGCGCACCTTGACCATCGCCAGCTCGCGCTCGATCGAGCGCTTGGTCTGGGTCATGTCGACGACCTGGTACACCGGGATCATGCGGTCGAGCTGGTTCTTGATCTGCGCGATCACCATCGGCGTGCCCGTGGTGACGATGGTGATACGCGACAGATGCTTCTGGGCCTCGGTCTCCGAGACCGTGAGGCTCTCGATGTTGTAGCCGCGCCCCGAGAACAGGCCGATGACGCGCGCGAGCACGCCCGGCTCGTTCTGCACGAGCACCGCAAGCGTGTGCGTCTCGTTGGGATCGTGACGGTCCTCGATGAAATAGGCGGATGCGGGCTGGTTCATTGTCGTCCCCTCTTGTCTCTCCATCACGCCGTCGCTGGCGCGTCCGTCCCGACCCAACGGCGGAACAGATCGAAATCGATATTGCCGCCGGACAGCACGAGACCAACGCGCTTGCCCTTCAGCTTGCTCTTTTCCTGCAGCGCCGCCGCCAGCGCGGCCGCGCCGGCGCCTTCGGCGAGATTATGCGTATCGGTCCAGTAGGCGCGTACCGCAGCGGCGACCTCGTCGTCGGTGACCTCCACGATGCGCGAGGCGCCCTTGCGGATCAGCGCGAATGCATCCTCGTCGGGGATGCGCGTCGCCATGCCGTCGGCATGCGTGTTGCTGGTTTCGGTCGTCACGATTTTTCCAGCCGCGAACGACAGCGCATAGGATGGCGCTTCCGTCGACTGCACGCCGACGATCTCGGTCTTCAGGCCGAGCAGGTCGCACGCCATGATGCAGCCGCATATGCCGGAGCCCTGTCCGATCGGCACATAGAGGATATCGAGGTCGGGCACTGCGCGGAACAGTTCGAGAGCGTAGGTCGCAACGCCAAGAACGAGATCCGGGTGGAAAGAGGGCACCATGTGGAGCCCGGCGAACTGCGCGCGGCGCTCGGCTTCCTCGCGTGCCGCCTGAAAATCCTCGCCGTGTTCGACGAGTTCGGCACCAAAGGCCTTCATCGCGCGGTTCTTCTCGACCGAGTTGCCGCGCGGCACATAGATGACCGCGGGCACGCCGTGGCGGCTCGCGGCAAAGGCGAGGCTCTGACCGTGATTGCCGCGCGTCGCCGAGATGATGCCCGATGTCTTCGGCCGCTCGCGCTTCAGCCGTTCGAGATAGACGAGGCCGCCGCGCACCTTGAAGGCGCCGATCGGCGTGTGATTCTCGTGCTTGACCACGACCTCGGTGCCGAGCCGACGTGCGAGCAACGGCCAGGCATGCGCCGGCGTTGCCGGCACCGCCTGCCTCACGATCGCATGTGCGCGCTCGAGCTCCCTCAGGTCGAACATGGCCTCACACCAGCGCCTTGCCGCCGGCGAATGCCTTCGCGGTTGCCTCGTCGTTGGCCTGCTCCGGCAGCAGCATCTCGTTGTGGGCCTTGCCGGAGGGGATCATCGGGAAGCAGTTTTCGAGTGCCGCGACACGACAGTCGAACAGCACCGGGCGCTTGACCGAGATCATCTCCTTGATGGCGCCATCGAGATCGGCCGGCTTGTGCACCTGAAGGCCAACGGCGCCGTAGGCCTCCGCGAGCTTGACGAAATCCGGCAGCGCCTCCGAATAGGAATGCGACAGCCGGTTGCCGTGCAGCAGCTGCTGCCACTGGCGCACCATGCCCATGTACTGGTTGTTCAGGATGAAAATCTTGATCGGCAGCTCGTACTGAACCGCCGTGGACATCTCCTGCATCGTCATCTGCACCGAGGCATCGCCCGCAATGTCGATGACGAGGCTGTCCGGGTGCGCCACCTGCACGCCGACCGCGGCCGGCAGGCCGTAGCCCATCGTGCCGAGACCGCCCGAGGTCATCCAGCGATGCGGCTCCTCGAAGCCGTAGAACTGCGCCGCCCACATCTGATGCTGGCCGACCTCGGTCGTGATGTAGGTATCCTTGCCGCGCGTCTGCTCAAACAAGGCCTGGATCGCATGCTGCGGCAGGATGACCTCGTTGCTCTTCTTGTAATAGAGCGAGTTGCGGGCGCGCCATTGCGCGATCTGCTGCCACCACGACTTGATGTCGGGCTTTTTCGCCTCCGCCTTGAACACCTGGAGGATGTCGCCGAGGACGTTGCCGCAATCGCCGATGATCGGCACGTCGACGCGGATGTTCTTGTTGATCGAGGACGGATCGATGTCGATGTGGATCTTCTTCGAGCCCGGCGAGAACGCGTCGACGCGGCCGGTGATGCGGTCGTCGAAGCGCGCGCCGACGCACAGCATGACGTCGCAATCATGCATGGTCATGTTGGCTTCATAGGTGCCGTGCATGCCGAGCATGCCGAGCCAGTTCTTGCCCGACGCCGGATAGGCGCCGAGGCCCATCAGCGTCGAGGTGATCGGAAAACCGGTGACCTCGACCAGCTCGCGCAGCAGCCTGGTCGCCTCGGGGCCGGAATTGATCACGCCGCCGCCGCTGTAGATCACGGGACGCTTGGCGTTCGCGAGCAGCGAGACCGCTTTGCGGATTTGCGTCGCATCGCCCTTCAGGCGCGGCGCGTAGGAGCGGTGCACGTCGGACTTGCGCGGGGGATGATAGGTGCCGGTGGCGAACTGCACGTCCTTGGGGACGTCGACCAGCACCGGACCCGGACGGCCCGAGGTTGCGACGTAGAAGGCCTCATGCAGCACCTTTGCGAGATCGTTGACATCGCGCACCAGCCAATTGTGCTTGGTGCAGGGGCGCGTGATGCCGACGGTGTCGCATTCCTGGAACGCGTCGTTGCCGATCAGATGCGTTGGCACCTGGCCGGAGATGCAGACCAGCGGGATCGAGTCCATCAGGGCATCGGTCAGCGGCGTCACCATGTTGGTGGCGCCGGGGCCGGACGTCACCAGCGCGACGCCTGGCTTGCCGGTGGAGCGTGCATAGCCCTCGGCGGCATGGCCCGCGCCCTGCTCGTGGCGGACCAGGATGTGCTGGACCTGGCTCTGCTGGAAGATCTCGTCATAGATCGGAAGCACCGCACCGCCGGGATAGCCGAAAATGTCGGTCACGCCGTGATCGATGAGCGCGCGGACGATCATCGCTGCGCCGGTCATCTGGTTCGGATCGTGGCTCTTGTCGCTCATTGGCTTGCTCCGGATGCGCTGTTGTCAGCGGCTTCATTCGTGTCGGGTTCGGGAAATAAAAAAGGCCCCGAAGAGGGCCCATGCACACCGCCTGTCATGTGGATGGCAGCTAGCCACCCCCGGCGGTGTGCCTGGGTACGACGGCGATAAGGAGATTGGTAATAATGTTACGCATGGCGGGCGCTCGGCTTCCCAAAGGTTGCGCGAAACATAGCGGCCAAAGCCTCGATGTCAAGGCAATGCGGCCATTCTCGCGCGATTTTGGCAGTGTAGCCGTGTTCCCCGGGTTCGGCGAGAGGTAAATTGGGGAAGCCGGCACAAAAGCGCGTCAGTTGGAGTCCCGCTCCGACATCACGACCGCGGCGAGCCATCCCCTAGCGTCGGCCGGCCTCATCCATTCGAACTCCGGCAGTTGGTGGCGGAACCAGGTGAATTGCCGCTTGGCGTAATGGCGGGTATCGGCGCGGCCGATGCTGGCGGCCTCCTCCAGGCTGAGTTCGCCGCGCAGATGCCGGATCAAGGACGGCACGCCATGGGCCTTCATGGCCGGCAACAGCGGATCGAGATGCCTGGCGGCGAGCCGCTCGACCTCCTTGAGCGCGCCGGCGCCCAGCATGGCATCGAAACGGGCATCGATGCGGGCATAGAGCTCGTTACGCTCGGGCGCGAGGAAGACCGCGCGAAAACTGTCCTTGGGCAGCAGCGGTGGCTGTCCCTCCCGGTGCCAATCGAGCAGCGAACGGCCGGTGGCCTCGATCACCTCGAGCGCGCGGGCGATGCGGGTGCGGTCGCGCAGGTTCAATCGCTCGGCCGCGCGCGGATCGCGGGCTGCGAGTTCCGCGTGCAGCGCCTCGACGCCATTCCGTTCCAGCCGCGCGCGCACATCCTCGCGCAGATCGGCGGGAATCGGCGGCACCACGGACAGGCCTGTGGTCAGCGCCTTGAAATAGAGCCCGGTGCCGCCGATGAAGATCGGCAGCCGTCGGTGGGCCCGCGCTTCGTCGAGCGCCTTCGCCGCATCGCTTACCCAGGCACCGGCCGAGAAATTCACGGCGGCATCGACATGGCCATAGAGACGATGCGGCACAAGCGCCTCGTCCGCCGCGGTCGGCCGCGCCGTGATGATGCGGAGGTCACGATAGACCTGCATGGAATCGGCATTGATGACGACGCCGCGGGCGGCGAGCGCAAGCTCGAGCGCCAGCGCCGACTTGCCGCTGGCGGTCGGGCCTGCGATAAGCACGGCCTTGCTCGAATGCCCCTCGCTCACGAAAACCTCAAATGTCCCTCGTCGCCACGCTGATCTGCAACCCCGACAATCCCGCGCTCGACTCGACCATCGTAGACGGCGCCCGCGCCGTGCTGCCGCAGGCGGCGCCCGCGCACTGGCTGTTCGACGGGGTTGCGGTCGACATCCCCTTCGGCGCCGACAGTAACCTCGAAGGCGACCGCCACGCCATCGAACAGCGGTTGCGCGAGCTCGGCGGCGACCTGCCCATCGACATCGTCGTGCAGCCTGTTGGCTTCAGGCGCAAGAAGCTTTTTCTCGCCGACATGGATTCCACCATGATCGGCCAGGAATGCATCGACGAGCTCGCCGATTTCGTCGGGGTCAAGGCACATGTCGCCGCCATCACCGAGCGTGCGATGCGCGGCGAGATCGAGTTCGAGCCGGCGCTGCGCGAGCGCGTCGCGCTGCTCAAGGACCTGCCCGCCAGCGCGGTCGACGAAGTCCTGGCCAAGCGCATCACGCTGACGCCGGGCGGCCGCGAGTTGGTCGCGACCATGCGCGCGAACGGCGCCTATACCTGCCTCGTCTCCGGCGGCTTTACATTGTTCACGCGCGCGGTCGCCGCCAAGCTCGGTTTCCAGGAGGACCGCGCCAACGAGCTCGTCGTGCGCGACGGCAAGTTCACCGGCGAGGTCAAGGAGCCGATCCTGGGCCGCGCTGCGAAGCTCGCGACCTTGGTGGACCTGATGGAATCGTTCGATCTTGACGACATCGACTCGGTCGTGGTCGGCGATGGCGCCAACGATCTCGCGATGATCCAGGCCGCGGGTCTGGGTGTCGCCTATCACGCCAAGCCGGCCGTGGCTGCGGCCGCAGCCGCGCGGATCGATCACGGGGATCTCACCGCGCTGCTCTATGCACAGGGGTATCGGCGCGACGAGTTCGTGGAGGGATAGACTTTTTCCGTCATTCCGGGGCGATGCGAAGCATCGAACTCCAGTGCGCCCTTGCGCACCTGAGAATCTCGAGATTCCGGGCCTGGTGCTTACGCACCATCCCGGAATGACAGGTGACCCCCTACTGCACGCTCAGTGCGACGAACCGCAGCTCGCCTTCGCCGTTCGAGACCAGCAGCAGCACCGATTTCTTGCCGTCCTTCTTGAGCTGATCGACCCGCTTCTGAATGTCGGCGCCGCTCGACACCGCCTCCTGCGCCACCTCGACGATGACGTCGCCGGCGGACAGGCGCTTCTCGGCGGCGTCCGAATTGGCATCGACATTGGTGACGACCACGCCCCTGACGCTGTCCTTGATCTTGTAGCGCGTGCGCAGATCCTTGTTCAGCGTTGCGAGATCGAGGCCGAGCGCCTTCTGCGTCACCGGCTTCTCCGGTGCCGGCTCGTCGGTCCTCACCGCCGCCTGCACCTTGTCGGGATCCTGGAGGCGGCCGAGCGTGACCTTCTTGGTCTCCTCCTGGCCCTTGCGGATGATGACGACGTCGACCTCCTTGCCGACCGCGGTGTCGGCGACAACGCGCGACAGGTCCTTCGGGTCCTTGACGTCCTTGCCGTCGAACTTGACGACGACGTCGCCGGGCTCGATGCCGGCGGGCTTGGCCGGGCCCTTGTCGTCGACACCGGCGACCAGCGCACCGCGCGCGGGCTTGATGTTGAGGCTCTCGGCGATCTCGTCGGTGACGCTCTGGATGCGCACGCCAAGCCAGCCGCGGCGCAGCTCGCCGAACTGGCGGAGCTGGTCGACGACGCCCACCACCGTCTTCGACGGCACGGCGAAGCCGATGCCGATGGAGCCGCCGGACGGCGAGATGATCAGCGTGTTGACGCCGATGACGTCCCCGTCGAGATTGAACAGCGGACCGCCGGAATTGCCGCGGTTGATGGAGGCGTCGGTCTGGATGTAGCTGTCGTACGGCCCTGAGGAGATGTCGCGGTTCTTGGCCGAGACGATGCCGGCCGTCACCGTGCCACCGAGACTGAAGGGATTGCCGATCGCGACCACCCAGTCGCCGAGGCGCAGTTTGTCGCTATCGCCGAACTTCACCGCGACCAGCGGCTTCGGCGGCTTGATCCTGAGCACGGCGAGATCGGTCTTCTTGTCGACGCCGACCAGCTCGGCCTTGATCTTGGTGCCGTCGTTGAGGATGACGTGGATCTCGTCGGCATCCGCAATGACGTGGTTGTTGGTGACGACGACGCCCGACGTGTCGATGATGAATCCGCTTCCAAGCGAGTTGGTCTTGCGCGGCGGGTTGTTGTCGCCGCGCTCGCCGCCCTTGCTGCCGCCACCGGGACCCCGGCGGTTCTTGAAGAAGTCGTCGAAGAACTCCTCGAACGGCGAGCCGGGCGGCAGTTGCGGCATGGTGTTGCTGCCGCCCCCCTTGGCGTCGACCGTCTGCGAGGTCGAGATGTTGACCACCGCGTCGATCACCTTCTCGGCGACGTCGGCGATGCCATCCGGTCCACGCGCATGAGCCGGCGCGCCGAACGCGCTGAAGGCACCGATGGCGAGCGCGGCCAGCCCAAGTCGAACACCAAATCGCGCGCGACGACGCGAGCGGGACGGGGCAATGGTGGCAGCGGTCATTGTGATCTCCAGGCAAAGGGATTCGGCGCCAGACTGCGCTCGAACGGGGGCACGGCGCAAGCGCGGAGCTTAACGAGCCTCAAGAGCCCGATAATACGGCGAAAACCAGTCTGGCGCCTTCACTTTGGCGTTGGCCGAAGGCCTAAATCGGGCGCCGCATAACCCAGATCAGGACTAGGCCGGCCACGGCCGAGCCGATCCCGACCGCCCGCAGGATGTTGTCCGGCGTGGCGATGGCGCTTTTCATGGCTTTGCGCATCCAGTTTGGACTGGCCGCGAACATCAAGCCTTCGAGGACGAACAGGATGCCTAGGCCGATGAGGAAGTCGGCGAACGCAATGGACCTCATCGGAATGGAACCTCCCGTTATGCTGTTCTTGCCTGGACGAAGGGCGGCGGAATCCGCCGCCCTTTGTCTTGCTTACGGCTTCGCCGGCGTCTCGGTTGCCATCTTGCCGGAGGGGTTACTGAAGTACCGGAAGAAATCCGAGTCCGGTCGCAGCAGGAAGCGGGTGTCGTTCGAACGCAGCCCGTTCTCATAGGCCGTCATCGACCGGTAGAACGCGAAGAAGTCCGCGTCCTTGCCGTAGGCCTCCGCAAACAGGCGGTTGCGCTCGGCATCGCCCGCACCGCGGGTCTGCTCAGCCTGCGAATTGGCTTCCGCGATGATGACGGTCGCCTCGCGGTCGGCCTTGGACTTGATCTCCTGGGCCTTCTGTCCACCCTGTGCCCGGAACTCGGCGGCCTCGCGCTCACGCTCCGTCTTCATGCGCAGATAGACCGCCTGGCTGTTCTGCTCCGGCAGGTCGGCGCGGCGGATCCGGACGTCCACGACCTGAATGCCGTAGCCGTCGGCCTCGCGGTCGAGCTGGTCGCGGATGCGCAGCATCAGCTTCTCGCGGTCGTCGCGCACCACGTTGATGAACGTGACCTCGCCGAGCACGCGGCGCAGCGCCGCGTTCAGGAGCGTGGTGAGCTGGATGTTGGCGGCCTGGATCGAGCCGACGCTCTGATAGAAGCGCAGCGCGTCCTTGATGCGGTAGCGCGCGAATGCATCGACCACGAGCCGCTTCTGGTCGGAGGCGATCGCCTCCTGCGACGGATTCTCCAGATCGAGGATCCGCTTGTCGATGTTGATCACCGAGTTCCACGGCGCCTTGAAGTGCAGGCCGGGCGCGGTGACGACGTCGACGGGCCTGCCGAACTGGAGCACAATCGTCTGCTCGGTCTGCTGCACGGTGAACAGCGACATGTAGGCCACGATCAGGACCAGGAGCAGCCCGAGCAGCGTGACGAAACCTGTAACCGGAGACCTCATCGGCTGCCTCCGCTCGAGGGCTGACCGGTAGGCGGCCGCCTGCTCGTCAACTCGCCAAGGGGCAGATAGGGCACGATGCCCTGGCCCGAAGATCCGCCGTCATAGACGAGCTTGTCGGCGCCGCCGAGCACGCGCTCCATCGTCTCCAGATAAATCCGTTCTCGCGTCACGTCGGGCGCCTTCTTGTATTCCTCGTAAACCTTCAGGAAGCGCGCGCTCTGGCCCTTGGCCTCGGCGACCGCCTGCTCCTTGTAGCCTTCGGCGTCCTGCAGGATCTTGGCCGCACGTCCGCGCGCCTGCGGCACGACCTGGTTGGCGTAGGTCTGCGCTTCGTTCTGCAGCTGCTCGAGATTGGCCCGTGCCGCCTGGACGTCGCGGAAGGCGTCGATCACCTGCGCGGGCGGATCGACCTTTTGCATCTGCACCTGGGTTATCTGAATGCCGGCGCCGTAGCTGTCCAAAGTCTTCTGGATCAGCTCGTGCACGCCTTGCTCGGTGACGTTGCGCGCTCCGGTCAGGATCGGCTGAATCTGAGATCGGCCAATCACCTCGCGCATCGCGCTCTCGGCGACCGCCTTCACGGTACCTTCGGGATTTTGGATGTTGAAGAGGAAGTCGCCGATGCCGTCCGGCTTGATGCGCCAGAGCACGGTGAAGTCGACGTCGACGATGTTCTCGTCGCCAGTCAGCATCAGGCTCTCTTCCGGCACGTCCCGAATGGAGCGGCCGCGACGCGCCGGATCCTCGATCAGTGTCATGCCGATCGAGGTGGTGTTGACGCGCAGCGCCTTGGGCAGCAGCACGGTCTCGATCGGATAAGGCAGATGATAGTTCAGACCCGGCTGCACAGTGCGGACATGCTTACCGAAGCGCAGCACGACGCCGAGTTCTTCGGACTGCACGCGGAAGAAGCCCGACAGCAGCCAGAATGCGACGATCAGCAGGATGATCAGCGTGATGCCGAGGCCGGAGAAATAACCGCCCGGCATGATCTGCTGGAGGCGGTCCTGGCCACGCCGCAGAAGGTCTTCCAGATCCGGCGGCCTCGGCCCGACCGGTTGCGGGCCTGAGCCCCATGGTCCCTTTGGACCCGAGCCCCACGGGCCACCGCCCTGATTCTTCCACGGCATTCGACGCTCTCCTCGGCAGGGTGGAATTGCCACCGCCCGCTTTGTCCGGTCCGGCTTTATAGGGGACAGGCAAGTCCCTTACAACGCAGCCCTGACCGTCTTCCGAGCTATGCTCGGGCACGAAAAAGTCAATGTAAACATTGACGAAAGCGGTTAATGGCCGCGCCGCCGACGATATGTCACATAGGACAGGTCGGCGCTGTCGTCGGGACCGGCAGGATGGCGGATGCGTTCGACCTCGTCCCATTCCGCCTTGTCGATGTCAAAATACGTGTCCCCTTCGGGGCGCGCATGAACTTCGGTGATTTCGAGGCGATCGGCACGACCGAGCCATTGCCGGTAGATCTCGGCGCCCCCGATCACCGCGACCTCAGTGACCGAACGCCGCAGGGCATCGCCGCGCGCGACCGCCTCCGCATCCGCTGGCGATGTCGTGACGATGGCGCCATTGGCGCGATAGGCCGGATCGCGCGTGACCACGATGTTGGTGCGGCCCGGCAGCGGCCGGCGCAGGGTCTCGAAGGTCTTGCGGCCCATGATCACCGGCTTGCCGATCGTCAGCGCCTTGAAGCGCGCCATATCCGACTTCAATCGCCACGGCATCGCATTGCCCGCGCCGATGACGCCGTTCTCCGCGATGGCGACGACGAAGACGATCTGCATCAGGCAGAGCTCCCGGCAAGGTGGGTCAGCGCAGGCCCGGTGACCCGGCACAGCGTCCAGTCGTCCATCATGACCGCGCCGATCGATTTGTAGAACGCGATCGAGGGTGCGTTCCAGTCGAGCACCGCCCATTGCAGGCGCGACCAGCCGTTGTCGACGCATTCCCTGGCGAGATAGGCCAGCAGCGCCTTGCCGAGGCCCTTGCCCCGATGCGACGGCCGCACATAGAGATCTTCGAGATAGATGCCGTGACGGCCGCTGAAGGTGGAGAAATTGAGAAACCACACCGCGAAGCCGACCGGCTCACCGTTCCACTCCGCGATCGCGCAATAGAGCTGCGGCCTCTCGCCGAACAGCGCGTTGGCGATGTCGGCCTCGGTCGCCTCGACTTCGTGCAACAGCTTTTCGTATTCGGCGAGCTCGCGGACGAAGGAGAGAACGAGCCTTGCCTCTCCAGGCTGCGCACGGCGGATGGTCGACGACATCTGTGTCAGACCGCAACGTCCGCCTTGATGTGCGGATGCGGATCGTAGCCGACGAGCTCGAAGTCTTCGTAGCGGAAGGAGAAGATGTCCTTCACATCAGGATTGATCCGCATCACCGGGAGCGCGCGTGGCGCGCGGCTGAGCTGCAGCCTCGCCTGCTCCAGATGGTTGGAATAAAGATGCGCATCGCCAAACGAATGCACGAAGTCACCCGGCTTGAGGCCGGTGACCTGCGCCACCATCATGGTCAGCAGTGAATAAGAGGCGATGTTGAAGGGCACACCGAGAAACACGTCGGCCGAGCGCTGATAGAGCTGGCACGACAGCTTGCCCTTGGCGACATAGAACTGGAACAGGCAATGGCACGGCGGCAGCGCCATCTTGTCGACCTCTGCTGGATTCCAGGCCGAGACGATCAGGCGGCGCGAATCCGGATTGCGCCTGATCATGTCGACGACATCAGCGATCTGGTCGATGCTGCGGCCGTCCGGCGCGGGCCACGACCGCCATTGATGGCCGTAGACCGGGCCGAGATCGCCGTTGGCGTCCGCCCATTCGTCCCAAATGGTGACGCCGTTGTCGCGCAGATATTTGATGTTGGTGTCGCCCTTCAGGAACCAGAGCAGTTCATGCACGATCGCCTTCAGCGGCAGCCGCTTGGTCGTCAGCATCGGGAAGCCGGCCGACAAATTGAAGCGCATCTGATGGCCGAACACCGAGAGCGTGCCGGTGCCGGTCCGGTCGGTCTTCTCGGCGCCGTCGGAAAGAATCCGCTCGAGCAGGTCCTGGTACTGGTGCATGTTGCGACTGAGCCTTTGGGGAGGCGCCGAACTTAACGACACCCCCAGCGCTGCGACAGCGGCGATTCGCTGTCCCCGTCGATTATACCCGGAAAAGTGAGTGTTCCCGGGACAAACGACAAGGGACGGAACTCGGCGTTCCGCCCCTCGCCTAGCGCCTTGATCGCCTTCGCTTAATTTGCCGGCTTGAGCACCGGGCTCCACTTCGCGATCTCGTTCTTGACCAGGGTCGCCAGCGCCTCCGGGGTTCGGTCCTTCGGCCCGGGGATGACGCTGCCGAGCTCGAGCAGGCGCTTCTTCACCGTCTCGTCGTCGAGCGCCTTGATGGCGGCGGCGTTCACGCTCGCCACGATCGCGGGCGAGGTTCCCTTGGGCGCGAACATCGCATTCCAGGCCTGGGCCTGGAATGCCGGCAGGCCGGCTTCCGCCGTGGTCGGCACGTTCGGCAGCGACGGGTTGCGGTCGGCCGTGGCGATCGCATAGGCCTTGATGGTGCCGGCATTGATCTGCGGGACGGCGTTGACGATCTGGTCGCACATGTAGTCGACCTGACCCGCCACCAGCGCGTTCATCGCAGGTCCCGTGCCGTTGAAGGGCACGCCGACGGGCTTGATGTCCAGGATGGAGTGGAGGAGCTCGCACGAGACGTGCGAAACCGAGCCGACGCCGGCATGCGCGGCGTTCACCTTCTCGGCATTCGCCTTCACATAAGTGACGAACTCCTTGAGGTCCTTCGGCGGAAAGTCCTTGCGCGCCAGGATCAGGATCGGCGTGCCGGCCAGCAGTGCGATCGGCTCGAAGTCCTTCTCGGGGTGATAGGCCAGCTTCGGATAGAGCGGCACGGAGGCGGCATGGGTGCCCATATGCCCGGTGATCAGCGTATAGCCATCATTGGCCGCACGCGCGGCACGCGTCGTGGCGGTGGTGCCGCCGGCGCCGACCACGTTCTCGATGATGATGCTCTGCCCCAGCGTCTGCGCCATGTGCCCGGTGACGATGCGTGAGATCACGTCAGTCGGCCCGCCGGCCGCGAAGGGCACGATCATGGTAATGCTGCGCGTCGGATAGGTCTGCGCCTCAGCCGTTGCGATGAAGGCGCCCAGCGCTGCTATCGCTGCTGCACATGCGCCTGTGAGCGCGCGAATGAACGTCATGGCGATCCTCCTTTGGACACAATAAAATGCCGGCCCAAAGGCCGGCATTTCCATTTCACAAAGCCGTAACACAAGTCGATTCGACTTCCGAATGCGGCGCGCCGACGCAGGACCGCGCCGGCCAGGGCGCAGCCACCTCAGTTCTCGGACTCGGTGAACACCTCGTCGCGCTTGGCGCGCAACACGGGTAGCACCGTAAGGACAAGCAGGCTTGCCGCGACCGCAAGCAGCACCGCCGACAACGGGCGCGTCAGGAACACGCTCCAGTCGCCGCGCGAGATCAGCAGCGCCCGGCGCAGGTTCTCTTCCATCAGCGGTCCCAGCACCATGCCGAGCAAGAGCGGTGCCGGCTCGAAATCGTGCTTGATCAGCCAATAGCCGACGAGACCGAAGATGCCCGCGAGGATGACGTCGACCGGCGCGTTGTTCACCGAATAGATGCCGATCGCGCAGAAGATCACGATCGAGGGGAACATCAGCCGGTAGGGCACGCGCAAGAGCCGCACCCAGATTCCGACCAGCGGCAGGTTGATGATGATCAGCATCAGATTGCCGATCCACATCGAGGCGATCATGCCCCAGACCAGATCCGGCTGCTTCTGCATCACCTGCGGACCGGGCACGATGCCATGGATGGTCATCGCGCCCACCATCAGTGCCATCACCGCGTTCGGTGGGATGCCGAGGGTGAGCAGCGGAATGAATGAGGTCTGTGCCGCGGCGTTGTTGGCACTCTCCGGCCCCGCCACACCCTCGATCGCGCCGCGGCCGAACCGGGACGGGTTCTTTGAGAGCTTCTTCTCGAGCGTGTAGGCCGCGAAGGACGCGATCACCGCGCCTCCGCCGGGCAGGATGCCCAGGATCGAGCCGAGCACAGTGCCGCGCAGGATCGGCGGCGTCGAATCGGCCAGATCCTTCCTGGTCGGCATCAGGCCGGTGATCTTCTGCTGCACGAGGTCGCGGTTCATCTCGGCGCCGTGGTCGAGGTTGCGGATGATCTCGGCAAAGCCGAACACACCCATCGCCACGGTCGCAAAGCCGAGGCCGTCGGCGAGCTCGGGAATGTTGAAAGCCATGCGCGAGGCACCGGTCTCGATGTCCGAACCGACCATCGAGAGCAACAGGCCGAACACGATCATCGCGATCGCCTTCAGCACCGAGCCCTTGGCCAGCACCACCGCGAAGATCAGGCCGAGCACCATCAGCGAGAAATACTCGGCCGGGCCGAACGCCAGCGCGAGTTTCGTCAGGGGTGCGCCGAGCAGTGCGATCAGGACGGTCGCGACGCAGCCGGCGAAGAACGAGCCGATCGCGGCGATCGCCAGCGCCGGGCCGGCACGGCCCTGCTTGGCCATCTGGTGACCGTCGATGGCGGTCACGACCGATGTCGCCTCACCGGGTATGTTGACCAGGATCGACGTGGTCGAGCCGCCATATTGCGCGCCGTAATAGATGCCGGCGAGCATGATCAGCGCGCCGACCGGCGGCAGCCCGAAGGTGATCGGCAGCAGCATCGCGACGGTGGCAATGGTGCCGATGCCAGGGAGAACGCCGACCAGCGTGCCGACGAGGGCGCCGATCAGGCACATCAGGAGATTGATCGGAGAGAACGCGACGGCGAAGCCGTGGGCGAGGTTGGCAAAGATATCCATCACGCCCTCACTGGTTCAGGAAACGCGGAAACATCGGCATCGGCAGCCCGAGCACGTATGGGAAAAGGATTGCACAGCCGAGCGTCAGGCAGGCGCCGACGATCGCCGCTTCCAGCCAGCGCGTCTCGTGCGAGCCCGTCGCCGCGATCATGAAGCTGGTAAAAGCCGTGACCACGAGGCCGAGCGGCCGGATCGCCAGCGCGAAGAACAGGATCGCCGCCATCACGAACAGCGGTCCGCGCCAGGAATAATGGGCAAGCGCCGGCCCCTCCGTGATCAGGCCGGTCAACGCAATGCCCGCAGACAGGGCAACCAGCAGCCCGCCGAACATGCGTGGCGCAGTGCCCGCACCGAAGGAGAAGCCACGCATGCCCTGCAAATCGCTCGACGCCCATAGCGCGAACAGGGCAACGGCCATCAGCACGACACCGCCGACGTAATCTTGCGCCGAACGGATGGTCATGAACAGCGTAAGGATGGCGACCGCAAATACCGGGTAGGAATAGATCAGCGCCAGCAGCACCTCGGACGACATCTTCTTGGCGCCGCCGCCGAACGATCCGAACATGGCGCTGGGCGCGCCGGCGAGCAGCGCCGTCGCGTGGCTGGTGACGACCGCCGCCGGACCGCGGCCGGTCCCCCAGCCGAAAATCGTCCCGATCGACCAGATCAATTCGAAAATCTGCGGCGCAAGCGCCAGCAGACAAAAGCCGAGCGCCAGCCGGGTGTTTCGGGTGGCCGTCGCTGAGTGGCCCATCGTGTCGGCCATGTCTGTCTCCTCCGCGACCCGTAAGTCACGAGCACTGTTGTTCTAAATCGGCTGGAACTGGATACCCCGCCCGGATCACTGCCTAGCGATTTTCATCAGACAATGCCAGCAAAACCCAACACGCCGCCGGCAGGCAGAAGCAAAAGTGGATTGATGCGCGAGATGGACGCGACCACCGCAACCACCGCGGTCAAAAGCAGTGCAGCA
Source organism: Bradyrhizobium glycinis (assembly GCF_016031655.1). Lineage (GTDB taxonomy): Bacteria > Pseudomonadota > Alphaproteobacteria > Rhizobiales > Xanthobacteraceae > Bradyrhizobium > Bradyrhizobium glycinis. The sequence continues at coordinate 196,924 of NZ_JACCHQ010000009.1, read as the reverse complement.
ATTCAGGGGGATTAACGTCACGATAAGCACGTTCGGATCTGGCGAGAGCTGTGAGATCGCATCGGTGTCTGGTGCTTTGCCTCGACCGCGATGCTGTGCGTCTCCAGCACTGCCGCCGCAAGGGCCAGGAACAGCGACCGGCCCCGGCCGTCCGGAGCCTATCCAAAGGGAACCGCAGGATCGCACCCCAACCCTCTGTTTTTCGGAAGCTTTGCCCCCTATATTGGGGATGCCGGTTCGCCGGCTATGGAAATAAACGGTCGTCGCAATAAACCATTCGGACCCGGGGGCGGTACCCGGCGCCTCCACCAAAGCCCACCATCGGGCGAGCCCGAAGATGGGCTTTGGCGGGGGCGAAATAGGATCGACGAGGGCGTAAAGGGCGTACTTTTTCCCGGTATTGTTCCGCCGTTATCGGGCTACTGCAATAGTTGCCAACGACAACTTTGCTCCGGTTGCTCAGGCTGCGTAACGCAGTTTGAAAGACCACTCTAAAGTCCTAGTGGGTTAAGCTCCGCTAGGCGGGGTTCGGAGGCACCTGGCAACAGAAGCCTCCACTTTACACTTTGATTTCTTCCCCGGCGGGGACTCCTGCTCGCCCGTCAGGCGCGATACTATTGCGGCTTGGCGAGTCGGATCGGCAGGGTCCGGCTGCTTGGATGCAACAGGACCACCATGGCGACCGATCATATCCGATACGATGTGCTGGCCCGCGATGCGCTGCGCGGCGTGCTGCGGAAGGTGCTGAGCGATGCCGCGGCCCATGGCCTGCCGGGCGAGCACCATTTCTTCATCACCTTCGTGTCCAAGGCAGAAGGCGTGAAGCTGTCGCCGCGGCTGCTCGCGCAATATCCGGAGGAGATGACGATCATCCTCCAGCACCAGTTCTGGGACCTGACCGTGCTCGATGACCGTTTCGAGGTCGGCCTGTCCTTTGGCGGCATTCCGGAGCGGCTGGTGGTGCCGTTCAGTGCCATCAAGAGCTTCCTCGATCCGTCCGTGAAGTTCGGTCTCCAGTTCGACACCTCCGACGTCACCGAGGTCGCGCCGGACAATCTGCCGGCAGCGCCCGCGCCATCGGCCGTATCGGTCCCGTCACCTGCCGCGGAGAAGCCCGAAGCTGCCGACGAGCCGACCCCGCCGAGCCAGGGCGGCGCCGAGGTCGTCCGGCTCGATCGTTTCCGCAAGAAATAATCTAGGTTGGCCGCGAAGCCGTCGCACCCGCCCAAACTGTCTATATAGAGAAGCACATGAAAGGCCGTGCGGCGTTTCGCGCGGCAGAATGGATGTGCTCATGGCCAAAACGACCCGCACGAAGACTGCCCGCCCCGCAACCCGCACCGAGACTGACAGCTTCGGTCCTATCGAGGTCGCCGGCGACCGCTATTGGGGGGCGCAGACCGAGCGCTCGCGCCAGAACTTCCGCATCGGCACCGACCGCATGCCGATCTCGCTCGTGCACGCACTCGGCATGGTCAAGCTCGCCGCCGCGCAGTCCAATCTCGAGCTCGGCCTGCTCGACCGGCGCCGTGCCAACGCCATCATCCGCGCCGCGCGCGAGGTGATCGAAGGCAAGCTGGACGACCATTTTCCGCTTGTCGTATGGCAGACCGGCTCGGGCACTCAGAGCAACATGAACCTCAACGAGGTGATCGCCAACCGCGCCAACGAGCTGCTCGGCGGCGAGCTCGGCGCCAAGAAGCCGGTGCATCCCAACGACCACGTCAACATGAGCCAGTCGTCGAACGACTCCTTCCCGACCGCAATGCACATCGCCGCCGCAAGCCGCATCAATGCCGATCTCGTCCCTGCGCTGGGCGAGCTGCTGCGCGCGCTGCGCAAGAAGGAGAAGGAGTTCTCGAAAATCGTGAAGATCGGCCGCACCCATACCCAGGATGCGACGCCGTTGACGCTCGGTCAGGAATTCTCCGGCTATGCGGCGCAGGTCGAAAGCGGCATCACCCGGCTCAAGATCGCGGTGAAGGACCTCTACCCGCTGGCGCAGGGCGGCACAGCCGTCGGCACCGGCCTCAATTCGAAGCCGCGCTTTGCAAAGCTGTTTGCCAAGCACGTTGCCGGGATCACCAAGCTGCCCTTCACCAGCGCTGCCAACAAGTTCGAGGCGCTGGCCTCGAACGATGCCTATGTGCTGGCCCACGGCGCCATCAATTCCGTCGCGACCGGCCTGTTCAAGATCGCCAACGACATCCGCCTGCTCGGCTCCGGCCCGCGCTCGGGCCTCGGCGAATTGATCCTGCCGGAGAACGAGCCCGGCTCCTCGATCATGCCGGGCAAGGTCAACCCGACCCAATGCGAGGCGATGACCATGGTGTGCTGCCAAGTATTCGGCAATCACACCGCGATCACGGTCGCCGGCAGCCAGGGTCATTTCGAGCTCAACGTCTACAAGCCGGTGCTGGCCTACAACATGCTGCACTCGATCCGCCTGATGGCGGATGCCGCGCGCTCCTTCACCGAGCATTGCGTCAGCGGCATCCGCGCCGACGAGAAGCGCATCAAGGAGCTGATGCAGCGCTCGCTGATGCTGGTGACGGCGCTGGCGCCGAAGATCGGCTACGATAACGCCGCCAAGGTGGCCAAGACGGCGCATGCCAACGGCACGACGCTGAAGGAGGAGGCGCTGCGGCTCGGCTTCGTCTCGGCCGACGAGTTCGACCGCCTCGTGCGCCCCGAGAAGATGACGAGCCCGGGATGATTCCGAATTCCGATAGCCATCCGTAATGATACGGACGCTCGGCGCCCAAAAATATGCGGCTTTGGGGGCGGGATTTGATTACCGTCAATGTTGCGGCGGGGCGGCGTGCTACGCAGCTCTTCTGCCCTCGACGGGGCGAAATCATCGTTTGATGGCCCCAAGGGCCGATTGACGAGGACAAGCGAATGGCGATCAAGTCTTCTGCGGTGCAATGCGGCACCCTGTTTCTGAATGTTTCATCCTGCCTGAAGAGGATCGGATGATGGAGACGCGGCATGGGGAACGTCATCAACCTGAATCGTTTCAGGAAGCGCGTCGAGCGGGAAGCCTCGGCGAAGCAGGCGGACGCCAACCGGGCGAAGTTCGGGCGCACGAAGGCGGAACGGTCGTCCGAGGCGAAACGGGCGGACCAGGCCAAGGAGCATCTGGACCAGCACCGGATCGATCGCGAGGAGCAGCCATGAAGTCGCCGGTCGTGAAACGATCGATCGTCGTCGCCGGCCACAAGACCAGCGTCAGCCTGGAAGAGGCGTTCTGGAACGGCATGAAAGAGATCTCCGGCCTGCGCAACATGACGTTGTCCGAGCTGGTCGGCGAGATCGACAACAACCGTCAGCAGGGCAATCTGTCGTCGGCGATCCGTCTGTTCGTCCTGGACTACTTCAAGAGCCGCGCCATGGCCGCCCAGCCGGACAAGGTCCCGGCCCAGTAGCCGTCGGGGGACGGACGGCCCCCCGGCCTCTGCACTTTAAAATCGCTCTAAGGTGCAGCTTCGGCGGGCGGGCACGCTTGACCTCAATGCCCGGCGTTGAAAATACAGGGCATGACCGACACCACTGATACGCGTTCGCACATGCCGCTGGGTCTGGCCCAGCGCGGCTATACCGGCGTCATCCAGCACCTTGCTGCCAAAGAGGCTGGTTCGGCGCTTTCGGACGTCGAGCTCGAGAGCCGCCTGATCGAGCTCGGCTTCGTCGAGGGCGCCCGGGTCGAGATCCTGCATGAGGGGCTGGTCGGACGCGATCCGATCGCGGTACGGGTCGACAGCACCACGATCGCGGTCCGCCGTCGCGAAGCCATGGCCATCATCGTCGCCTGACGCGCGACCGGAATCTTGCCCGCAAGGCCCTTGATCCCATGGAAGCACCGCTGCTGCATCTCGCCCTGGTCGGCACGCCCAACAGCGGCAAGACCTCGCTGTTCAACGCGCTGACCGGCAGCCGCCAGAAGGTCGCGAACTATCCCGGCGTCACGGTCGAGCGCAAGGAAGGCTTCTTCGTCACCCCGTTCGGCCGCCAGGTCTCCGTGGTCGACCTGCCCGGCACCTATTCGCTGCGCGGCCGCAGCCCGGACGAGGAGATCACCCGCGACTTCGTGCTCGGCAAGGCCTCCGGCGAGACCCTGCCCGATCTCGTGCTGTGCGTCGCCGATTCCACCAATCTGCGCCTGACCATCCGCCTGCTGCTGGAGCTGAAGCGCACCGGGCGGCCGATGATCCTCGTGCTCAACATGTTCGACATCGCAAGCCGCCGCGGCATCACTGTCGACTTCGAGCGGCTCGCCAAGGCGCTCGGCGTGCCCGTGGTCACCTCGATCGCGGTGCGCAAGGGCGGCACGGCCGACCTGCTCAAGCTGACCGACGAGATTTCCGCCAAGCTCGCCGTCGAGCCGGTGGAGAACAGCTGGCGCGCGCTCAGCGTCTCCGAGCTGCGCGCCACCCAACGCGAGGCCGACCGCATCATCGCCGACTGCGTCAGCCTGCCTGCTCGCCCCGACACCTGGACCGCACGGATCGACGCCGTCGTATTGCATCCGGTCGGCGGGCTGATCGTGCTCGCGCTGATCCTGTTCGTGATGTTCCAGGCGGTGTTCGCCTGGGCCCAGCCGGCGATGGAGCTGCTGAAGTCCGGCTTCGACTCGCTCGGCGAGCTGGTGCAAGCCACCCTGCCCGACGGCTTGCTGCAAAGCTTCCTGCAGAACGGCGTGATCTCCGGCGTTGGCAGCGTCATCGTGTTCCTGCCGCAGATCATCCTCATCTTCCTGTTCATCCTGCTCCTGGAAGATTTCGGCTACATGGCGCGCGCGGCGTTCCTGATGGACCGCATCATGGGCGGCGCCGGCCTGCACGGCCGCGCCTTCATTCCGCTCTTGTCGAGCTTTGCCTGCGCCATTCCCGGCATCATGGCGACGCGCGTCATCGACAACAAGCGCGACCGGCTGACCACGATCCTGATCGCGCCGCTGATGACCTGCTCGGCGCGCATTCCGGTCTATACGCTGATCATCTCCGCCTTCATCCCGGCCAAGGACATCTGGGGCTTCGTCAACCTGCAGGGCCTCGTGATGTTCGGGCTCTACGCGACCGGGATCGTCAGCGCGCTATTGGTCTCGTTCGTGATCAAGTTCTTCATGATCCGCGATTTTGCGCCGGCGCCGTTCATGCTGGAGCTGCCGGACTACAAGATGCCGCGCCTGAAGTCCGTCGCGATCGGTATCTTCACCCGCGCGAAAATGTTCTTGTACCGCGCCGGCACCACGATCTTCTCGATGATGGTGCTGATCTGGTTCCTCGCCTCGTTCCCGCAGCCGCCCGCGGGCGCGACCGAACCCGCCATCGACTTCAGCCTGGCGGCGATGATCGGCAAGGCGCTCGAACCGCTGCTCGCACCCGTCGGCTTCAACTGGCAGATCGCGGTGGCCTTGATCCCGGGCATGGCGGCGCGCGAGGTCGCGGTCGCGGCGCTCGGCACCGTCTATGCGATCGAGGGCGGCAAGGAAGCGGTCGAGCAGATCGGCCAGGTGCTGGCGACGAAATGGTCGCTCGCGACCGCGCTGTCGATGCTGGCCTGGTACATCTTCGCCCCGCAATGCGCCTCCACGCTCGCCGTGATCCGGCGCGAGACCGGCAGCTGGGCCTGGATGGGGGTGACCTTCGCCTACATGCTGGTGCTGGCCTATGCGGCGAGCCTCGTGACGTACAACGTCGCGGTCGCGCTCGGCGCCGGCTAGCCCCTTCCAAAACAAAAAGTGCGAAAACAACCCCATGCACAGTAGACGGGGGCCGTGAAATCAATGGGTTGCGGATTATCCTAAGCCGCCGATTGCTCCGTCGGGCAAAACAATGGCATGATGTCACGATCAGCCCGCAGCGACAGCAGCATGAACGACGACACGGCACCGACGCCACGATCTGTCTCCGTGGACCATTTCACCACCGACCGCCTGAGCGCCGAGCGATTGCGCGAGGATCACCTCGCCGACCTCGTCGCGCTGCATCGCGATGCCGAGGTCTCCCGTTATCTCGGCGGGGTGCGGACGCCCGAGGTCACGAGAGCCTATCTCGGGACCAACATGGCCCATTGGGACCAGCATGGCTTCGGACTTTGGGCGCTACGGACGAGAGACGGAGACTTCGCGGGCCGGGCGGGCATCAGGCACATCGTCGTGGACGATGTCGACGAGATCGAGATCGCCTACGCATTCAAGCGCGAATTCTGGGGCCAGGGATTTGCAAGCGAGATCGCGACCGCGCTGACGGACATCGGACTATTGCAGCTTGCGCTGCCGTCCCTCATCGGCATCGTCTATGTCGGCAACGCTGCATCCCGCCGGGTGCTGGAGAAATCGAACTATCTGCTCGAGCGCAGCACGAACCGTCACGGCGAAGACGTCGTGATCTATCGCATCTGGCGGTGAATTCCAGAACGAGACCGGGGCGCAAGTGGATCGCTTGTGTTCATTTTTGAACCGACAGGATCTGCCGGTCGGCACAATCTTCCTGATAGCTGCCAACACGAAATACCAGTTTCGGCTGATCGACCCATCACGGCGCCTCCGGCATGCCGGCAGCACCGAAGCGGCGAGCGCTGGCTTTTCGGGGCGGGAACTCAAACCGACCCTGAGAGTTCCCTAAACGGACCTTTGAGCCAAATCCGGCTTCCGGCGCGCCCGGGAGCCCAAGGTGAGATTTCGGAAGCTACGCGTAAGGGGGTTCATGACCGGTCAATCCGCGGCTGCTCCGGGCAGCGACCTCAAGGATTTGCCGAGAGTTTCGACCGGCAGCGAAGGGCTGGACGACATCCTCGGCGGTGGTTTCGATGCCAACCGGATGTATCTCTATGAGGGACGGCCCGGCACAGGCAAGACCACGATCGCGCTTCAATTCCTTCTCCGAGGCGTGCGGGACGGCGAACGCGTTCTCTACATTTCTCTCTCCGAGACCAAGCGAGAGCTCAGTCTGGTGGCGCAGCGACACGGCTGGTCGCTGGACGGCGTCGACATCTTCGAGCTGGTCCCGCCGGAGACGACGCTCGATCCCGAGCGGGAGCTGACGGTTTTCCATCCCGCCGAGATGGAGCTGAGCGAGACCACGGGTCTGATCTTCAAGGAGGTCGAACGGATCAACCCCACCCGCGTGGTGCTGGACAGCCTCTCCGAATTGCGGCTGCTGGCCCAGAACCCGCTCCGCTACAGGCGCCAGGTTCTGGCCCTGAAGCACTTCTTCACCAACCGCAACTGTACCGTCGTGCTTCTCGACGATCTGTCATCCTCTCAGGACGATCTGCAACTGCATTCGATCGCGCACGGGGTGGTGATGCTCGAGCAGCTTGCCTTGGACTACGGTGCCGAGCGGCGGCGGCTTCGCGTGATCAAGATGCGCGGAATCCGCTTTCGCGGCGGCTTCCACGATTTCACCATCGCGCAAGGTGGCCTGCGGATATTTCCGCGGCTCGTCGCCGCCGAACATCACAAGTCGTTTGTCGGTGAATTCGTGTCCAGCGGCAACCCCGAACTGGACCAGTTGCTGGGGGGCGGTCTCGATCGCGGCACCAACGCCCTTTTGATCGGCGCCGCAGGCGTGGGCAAGTCTTCGGTCGCGCTCACCTATGCGATCGCGGCCGCCGAGCGTGGCGAGCATGCCGTATTCTTCGCCTTCGACGAAGGCCGCGGCACGGTCGAAGCTCGCGCCCGAACGCTCGGTCTCTCTCTGCAAAGGCATATCGAATCGGGACGAATTCGGTTTCAGCAGATCGATCCTGCCGAGCTGTCACCGGGCGAGTTCGCGGCGAACGTGCGCAGGAGCGTCGAGGTCGACAATGCCAGCGTTATCGTCATCGACAGCCTCAACGGCTATCTGAGCGCGATGCCGGATGAGCGGTTTCTCATCCTGCAAATGCATGAACTCCTCAGTTTCCTGTCTCAGCAGGGGGTGCTCACCATCTTGATCCTGGCCCAGCACGGGCTGGTGGGCCCGATGGATACACCGCTGGACCTCAGCTATCTGAGCGATGCAGTGCTGATGCTGCGCTACTTCGAGTTCGGCGGAACGGTGCGGCGCGCCCTGTCGGTCGTGAAAAAGCGCAGCGGCAATCACGAGCATAGCATCCGCGAGTTCCGGCTCGGCGGTTCCGGGATCAGGCTCGGCCCGCCACTCCGGGAGTTCAGCGGCATCTTTTCCGGCAATCCGCGCTATACTGGCACGGCACTCCCCGAAGGACCGGCTGAATGAGCGCAGACCGGGATCACCGGGTTCTCATTTTTGCTCCGATCGGGCGCGACGGACCGGCTTCGGCCGAGCTTTTGCGCGGCGCGAACCTGGCGGCCGTCACCTGCAGAAGCCTGCTCGAACTTGTCAGCGAAATGACTGCTGGCGTCGGCACCGTGTTCTTGGCCGAAGAAGGATTGTTCGGCAAGGACACCGGGCCGCTGGCGCAATGGATAGCGGACCAACCGCCGTGGTCCGACCTCCCTTTTGTCGTCCTCACCAGCCATCGGGCGCAGCCTGCGGTCGTCGCTTGGCGGCGCAGCATCGTCGAGCTTCTCCGCAACGTTTCGCTGCTCGAACGGCCGGTTCAGCCGATCACGCTGACCAGCACCGTCCAATCCGCACTGCGGGCCCGCCGGCGTCAATATGAGATCCGGGCGCTGCTCGAGGCACGCGAGCAGACGGCGCAGGAGCTCGAGAAGCTGGTGATCCAGCGGACGAAGGCGCTGGAAGAGGCCAACAGGCAGCTTCGCCTCGAAATGGAAGAACGTGCTCGCGTGGAAGAGACGCTGCGCCAGGCTCAGAAGATCGAAGCGATCGGCCAGCTCACCGGCGGCGTGGCCCATGACTTCAACAATCTCCTGATGGTGATTTCCGGTGGCCTCGACATGCTCGACCGCCAAGCTGATCCGAATCGCCGTCGCCGCCTGATGGAGGGCATGATCCAGGCCGCGCAGCGCGGTGCCAGCTTGACCAAGCAGCTTCTGGCATTTTCTCGGCGGCAGAAGCTCCGGCCGGAGCCCGTCGACGTCGCCGCGCAGATCGGCGGCATGCGTGAACTGCTCGATCGCAGCCTGAGGGGCGACGTCCATGTCGAGTTTGATTTTCCGGAGCAGCTTTGGCCGGTGGAGGTCGATCCCGGCGAGCTCGAGCTCGTCATTCTCAACCTGGCCGTCAACGCCCGCGACGCCATGCCCAATGGCGGCACGATCGTCGTGCGCGGCGAAAATCTACCCGACCTGAACGATGGAGAGATCGCCGGCGACTACGTTCGGCTGTCTGTCATCGACACAGGCGTCGGCATGCCTCCGGAGATCATGTCGCGGGTGTTCGAGCCGTTCTTCACCACCAAAGACATCGGCAAGGGGTCGGGACTTGGACTCGCGCAAGTCCATGGATTTGCGACGCAGTCGCGAGGCACGGTGCGAATTCAATCGGAGGTCGGACGAGGCACGAGCATCGAGCTGTACCTGCCGCGATCCTTCGAGACTCCTTCCGGCGAGCGACACCTCATCGACCTCACCAGGGTGCGCCCGAAAAAGAGCAATCAGGGGCAGATCCTGCTGGTGGAGGACGATAACGAGGTTGCCGCGCTGGTCAGCGAGATGCTCGGTCAGCTCGGTTACGAGGTCACACTGGCTTCCAGTGCCGCGGCAGCGCTTGGTGCCTTGGCAGATGGCCGTCCCATCGATCTGATTTTCTCGGACATCATGATGCCGGGCGGCATGAACGGAATCGAGCTTGCGCGCGAGATCAGGAAGAGACGAAGCGACATACCGATATTGCTGACCAGCGGATACGCCGAAGCCTCGGTCCATGAAGCGGAAGGCGCGGGTATCGAGATCCTGTCCAAGCCCTATCACATCGACGAGCTCGCTGCGGCTTTGAGCGCGGCGAAGTCAGGTCTTCGGCGCGCTGCAGGCTCCAAACGTTCGAACTCCTGCTGAGAGGTCGCGGATTACGGTGCGCTCCAGTCTGCGCGCGATCTCAGGAACCTTACCGGAAATATCCCAGCACGAGATCGACATCGGCGCTGCGGGCCGACGTGCCGTTCAGCTCGGCGTCGATGACGCGGCGGCAGGCGTCCACCGCGGCATGATCGCCGAGGTCGTTGGCGGCTTCAAGCACGAGCCAGGCGGCGTCCACCGAGGCCTTGTCCGGAGCTGCGCCGCCGAGATCGGTGGCGCCGGCATTGGCGAGATTCTTCTTGCGAACGGCGGTGCCGAATTGAGGCAACATTGCAGGTACTCCCCTCTCCTCAGTGGACCTGTCAGTGGACTTGGAGCTCGGGCTGACGGCCCGCATCGACACCCGCGCCGGTCTTGCGCGACTGGTAGAACTTCAGAATGCTGCGCGAGGTCTCGATGTTGAGCCGGCCGTACTCGCGCTCGTTATCCTGGAGCTCGCGCGCCGTGATCAGATGATCCTTGGCGCCGAGGAACAACAGCGACATCGTCGTGTCCCAGGAGAAGTCGAGAGCCTTGCACAGAACCAGGATCATCTCGCGATTGCGGTCCATCAGCGCGCGCTCGATCACGTCGACCGGCAGCGCCGACAGCAGCGACAGGCCGATCTGCACTTCGTCGAAGCGGTGCTGGCGGGCATAGTTCGAGATCGAATCCTGATTGAGATTGCCCTGGCGATACTGCGTCGTGACCACGCGCTTGGCGACGAAATAGCTGCGCGACGACGGGCCGAACTTGGACTGGAGATCGCCGGTGACCTCGGTCACCGAGCTCTGGATCTGCGACATCATCTCGGGCCGCTCGGTTTCGAGGCGGCGGCGGACGTCTTCGGACGCCTTCGCGATCAGCTGCTGGAAAATGTGGCGCGGCACGTCCTTGCGCAGGCCGAGCTGCTCGGCAAGGATCGAATCGCCCTCGGCGCGGCGGACCATGTGCAAGAGGCCCGAGCCGGAGAAGCGCGCGCCTTCGTTCTTGGCGACCGAGGTCACGACCTCCTGGTTGCCGCGCTTGACCAGCACGTCGGTCACGGCTTCGCCGATCGACTGGCGCTGCGAGATCGCCAGCAGATGCGCCTGGCCCTTGGTCATGGCGCTCTGGACCAGCATCTTCTCGTCGATGCGGTTGGAGTCGCGCAGCACGGGACCGGCAACCGCGATCTCGTCGTCGAGGGCGAGCTTTTCGATGACGTTGAGCGGGGCATGATCGCAGGCCGACATCACTTCAGAGAGCTGCGCGCGCGCTGCCACCTCGATCTCGTCGGCGAGCCGGCCGATCACCTCGCCGAACATGCTGATCTCGTCGTCGCTATAACGGCCGGTGATCAGGATGTCGGTCGCATGCCACAATGCACGCGCCCGGCTTTCGTCGGTGCCGCGCGCGATCGCGTCGTCCAGATCCTGCAGAAGCGATTTCGCCCCGTTCATCTCGATCACCCCAGTTCTTGGCAAGCCCGTTGGCGGGCCGTCCCGCCGCTCGCGGCGCGACGCCGAATTCCTCTGGGAACCCACGCTAGAGATGAAACGCGAGAATTCAGTAAAGTCGGCAAATCAGTTTTGCCGACGAAAATTCGTTCAAATGCGAGGGAATGGATTAACTGTTGCGCATGAGCCGAGAAGCTTGAGGCACTGAAACCTCTCCGCGCGTCATGGCCGGGCTTGTCCCGGCCATCCACGCCTTGCCGCATCGCACGAAGAACGTGGATGCCCGGGACAAGCCCGGGCATGACGAGCATCGACAACGGAGCGCTTTGGATAGCGTGTCGCCTACGGATTTTGCGGCGTCAGCACCAGCGGCGGCTTCGGCCTGGGCTTGGCGGGCGGCGGGCCCGGGGCCGGCTTCACGTCGATCGGCGGCGGGAGCGGAGCGAGCTGCTGGCTGGCAAGCGGCGGGCTCGGGAGTTGCGCGCTCGGGAGTTGCGGGCTCGGCGCGGCCGGAGCGGCCTGCGGAGCCTTCGGGGTCGGCGCCACCTTGGGCTTTGCCGGCGCGCGGCGCGGGTCCTGGCCCGGCAGCGGCACATTGGCCGGCGCCTGCTCGGGCGCGCCATCGGGAGACACCAGCGTCGGCAGCGCAGCGGTGGCCGGCGGTGGCTCGCCGCGCTCGATGGCGTCCAGGCGCCGCGTCTCGCGATCGATCGTGCGCACCGCGAGCCATGACGACAGCGGCGCGAGGTCGATGGTGCGGCTCAGCCTGTCGGGCGGGCCTGCCGCAAACAGCTGGATCTCGGGCGGGGCGCCGGAGAGCCCGGTCATGATCGGCGTCAGGCTGGCGCGGATGTCGGCCTGGTCCGCAGGAATGTCGTAGCCGCCGGAGACGATGGCGCGGGCGTTCTTCGCTTCCAGCGGCGTTGCACCGACGCGCAGGCGGCCGTCACGGATCGTGAACGGGATTTGCGCCGAGGGCACCGCGATGCGCCCCGACGACAGCGCGGGCTCGACGAGCTGCCGCAGCCGGTTGTCGTCGCTGACCTGGCCGCCGTCGCTGGCGCGGATGGCGATCTCGAACGCACGCGGATTGAGGCCGGCGATCTCGGCGGATTCGAGCGTCACCGTGCCGTTGCCGGCGAGCGCACCGGTCAAGGCCGCGACGCTGCGGCCCTGGCTGGTCAGCGCCATCTGCACCGAGGCGCGCCCCTTGGGAAGGGCAAGGTCGCGATAGCGCAGCGCCGCTGCATCGACATTGCCGAGTTCGATGCGCGCGTTCAGCGCAAGACCACCCGCGCCATTGCGCGCGTCCAGGCTCGCGGACATCTCGCCGCCACCGACGCCGCCCTTGAGCGCATCGAACGCGAGCGACTGGCCGTCGCTCCGGATCGTGCCGCCGAAGGGGCGCAGCTCGATGCCGCCCGGCAACGTTCCGCGCAAGGCCTGGAAGGCGATCCGGCCGCGCCAGCCGCTGACCAATCCTGCGCTGAGCGGCTCGCCGGTCTCGCGACCGGCTGCGCCAATGGCGATTGCGAGCGCCGGCGCCAGATCGAGCGAGTCGAGACCGACCTCGCCGTCGATGCTCTTGTCCTGATCGAGCATCATCGAAACATGGCCGCGCAGATGCGAGCCCGCTGCATTGCCGTCGAGATCGCCGAAGGTCAGGCGATTGCCGGAGAGCGTAAGGCGGGAGGACAGGCTGACATTCTGTGCCGACTTGTCGGCCGGTCTGCTCCCGAGCAACGGCGCCAGATTGGCGTTGCGCACGCGCAGGTTCACGCTCGCTTTGGGTTCGGACGATTTGGGTTCAGATGATTTGGGCTCAGACCATTCGACGGTGCCTTGCGCGTCGGCATCGAGCCCGCCGCCGCTGAGCTTTGCGTTCAATTGCGAGGGACGGCGCCAGGCTCCGCTCAGCCGTCCTTCGAATTGCGAGGCGCCCTCGCCCGCGGCCACGATGCGGTCGAGCCCGAGCAGTGCCAACAAGGCGCCGGCCTGCGGCGCCGCCACTTTCGAGTCGAGCGTGAAGTCGCTGTTGCGCAGGCGTTCAAGGTCGACGCCGCCGATGGCGGCCGCCGGCGTCTGCGCGGCCAGGGTCGCCGTCGCCTTGAGCTGGGGTGCGTCGAGATCGAGCACGACACGGGCATTGCTGCGATCGGCATGCTCGGCGTTCTTGTCGAGACTGAGATCGAGCTTGAGACGGGTCGCGCCGGGCAAGGACGGGAGCGCGTCGAGGCGCGCGCGCACCGCGGGCGCAAACGGCTCGAGCAGCGCGGTGAGCTCGTGCAGCGAATTGGCCGAGGATTTCAGCGCGAGCTTGCCGGTCGTCTTGGCGCGGTCGAAGCTGCCGCTCGCCTCCGAGGTCACGCCGCCGGCCTGGCCGAAGCGCAGCTGCTCCAGCGACAGCGACGCCGGGCTGTAGGCGAGCCTGGCTGCGAACGGCCGCAGCTCCTGGCCGGCGGAGATCGCGCGGCCGATATCGAGCGAGAGCTTTGCCTCTTCCGGCCATTCGCCTTGCGGCCCCGCCAGCGCGCGCACGAAGCTCGCGGCGGCATCGAGGTCGAGCCGGTCGGCCCTGAGGTCCGCATCGATCCGCGAGCCCTTGCTTGGATCTGTTTGCACGAAGCCGATGCGGCCTTCGACGGCGCCGCCGTCGATGTCGGCCTTCAGCCTGTCGATGGCGAGATGATTGGCGGCGATGGTGATGTCGCCGGCGAGACGTAGCGGCCGCGTGCTGCGGCGGTTGATTTCGCTGCGGCCTTGCAGCCAGGCCACCAGCGCGTCGGGATCTGCGGATTCGACGCTGAGCCGGCCGCTGAAACTGTCAGCGCCGGGAGTCGCGCCATTGAGCGAGAGCTGCGTCATGCCGGGCGCGCGCAGCTCCAGCCGCCGGAAGGTCCAGGACCGGCCGTCGGTCGCAAGCTCGGTCACGATGTTCTGGAGCGGACGGCCGCCGAGCATGATCTGATCGGCATTGAACTCGATCTGGGCCGGGATCGGTGCCTGCGGGATCGCCGCCAGCCCTGCGCGCAGCGCCGATACGACGCGCTGCGGATCGGCATCGTCCTTGGCGGCGAGCCTGTCGGCATCGACCTGCCGCGCCGACAGCACCGCGCGCAGCAAGGGCGATGCGCCAAACCTGAGATCGCCGACGCCACCGACCTTCAAGGCGGTATCCTCCGGGCCGAAGCTCACATCGATCTGCTCGAATTTCGCGCCGGCCGGATCGGCCTTGAGCCTGGTCGCGAGCTTCCAGGGCGTCGGCCCCGCCTCGCCCGCCTTCTTAGGCACCGGCACGGCGAGGGTCAGCGCGCCCTCGAATTTCGGCTGGCGGTTGTCGAAGGCGAGCACGCCTTCGAGATCGGCGAGGATTGCGCGCTCTCCGGGATCGATGTTGAGGTGGAGACGAGTGGCGCTGCCGTCGGCGCTGGGGCCGGAGGAGACGCGGAACGGGTAGCGCACGCCGCGCGCCATGAAACTGCCGTCGCCACGCACCGAGCCTGCCAGCGAACGCACGTCGCCGGAGAAGGCGATGTCATTCAATTCCAGCGTCGAACGGCTGGCGGCATCGTGCAGAGCGATGCGGCCGGTGAGGTTCAGCCGCTCGATGGCGAGGGACGCCAGGTTGAAGGTGCCGCTCGCGGTGGAGGGCAGATCGACCCGCCCGCGCGCGTCCAATCCGAGATCCAGCGCCATGCCGCCGACCGAAAGCTCGGTGGCGCGCCATTCGCCGCGCATCAGGGAGCCCAGGCTGAACTCGACGTCGAGCTTGTCGGCGCGCAGGCGGCCGAGATCGTTGTTGCCGCCGAAGGTGACGCCGCGCAGCCGCAGCGTCGGCGCCGGCAACAGGCGCGCATCGAGCTCGCCCGCCACCCGCACCGGCACGCCGATGATCTTGCCGGCCTCCGCCTCGAACTGGGACCTGAACTGGTTCCAGTCGATGTAGTAAGGCCCGATCAGCGCGGCCAGCAGCGCAATGATGAAGGCAATCGCCAATCCGAGCAGCGTCGTCTGCACGGGTCTCCCCTCGGCCAAACCGGCCCGGGCCGAAGCTGAGGGCCTCAGGCGCGCCGGAACAGCCCCTTATATAGGGGGAAGTGTGGCGATGTCACAGCGACTGTTGCGCGCGGAGTTAACGCGCGCGGCCCCTCACCAGCTCGCTGGCAGCCGCTTCAGCCCGCGCAGCACGAAAGTCGGCCGCCATTCCGGGGTCTCGACATCGTCGATGCGCAAATCCGGCAGCCGCCGCAGCAGCGTCGCGATGGCGATCTCGGCCTCGATCCGCGCCAATTGGGCCCCCAGGCAGAAATGGATGCCGCCGCCGAACGACAGCGGCTTGACGTTCGCCCGGGTCACGTCCAGCCGCTCGGGCCTGTCGGGGTAGACCGCGCCATCGCGGTTGGCCGAGCCGAGCAGGCACAGCACGGTTTCGCCCTTGGGGATCTTCACGCCGCCGAGGTCCTCGATATCCTCCAGCGCGACGCGCCCGGTCATCTGCACCGAGGAATCATAGCGCAGGAACTCCTCGATCGCGTTCGTCATCAGCTCGGGTCGCGCTTTCAGGAGCGCAAGCTGATCCGGATTGCGGTGGAGCGCGAGCAGGCCATTGCCGATCAGGTTGACCGTGGTCTCGTGCCCTGCGCCGAACAGCAGGATGATGTTGGCGGTCAGCTCCTCGTTGGTGAGCTTGTTGCCGTCCTCCTCGGCCTGCACCAGCTGGGTGATGAGGTCGTCGCCGGGATTCTTGCGGCGCAACTCGAACAGCTGCTGGAAATACATCTGCGCCATCAGGTTGGCGGCGTTGCCTTGTTTGATCTCCTCCGGCGAGAGCGGCACGGGATCGAGCAGCCGTCCGCCGTCTCGTGAGCTCTTGTAGAACACCTCGCGATGCTCCTCGGGGATGCCGAGCATGTCGCAGATGATGGTGACGGGCAGGCGGAAGGCGAAATCCTCGATCAGGTCCATGTGGCCGCGCTCGATCACGGCATCGATCGCCTGGTCGACGATCTCCTGGATCCGCGGCCGCATGTCCTCGACGCGGCGGGCGGTGAAGGCCTTCACGACGAGGCCGCGCAGGCGGGTGTGGTCCGGCGGATCGGCCTGCAGCATCCAGTAGCTCATGCTGCGAAACACCGGCTCCTTCATGATCTCGGGGCCGTAGCGGCGCGTGGTCCGTTCGACGAAATCCTTGCCGAAGCGCTTGTCACGCAGCACGAGGCTGACCTCGGCGTGACGGCTGGCGACGAACTGGCCGAACGGCGTCACATGGATCGGATCGACCGTGCGCAGCCGTTCATAGTGCGGATAGGGATCGCGGATGAAATCCGGCGAGAGCGGGTTGAACAGCGGTCCGCCAGATGGTTGCACTTGCTCGTTCATGGTGACCTCGGATCGATTGCCGAACGACACGAATACGCAAGGCTGCCCATGGCCCGGCGTAACCACCCCTGAAGATCATCAACTCGATACATTGTTGTATCGAGTTGCAGCTTGCCCTATTCTACGCCGATGTCAAGGGTGCGAACGAGACCGACCAGGGACGACACGCGCGAGGCGCTGTTCGAGGCGGCCGCGCGCGTGTTCGAGGAGGACGGCATCGGCGGCGCCAGCATCGAGGCGATCGCGGCGGCGGCGGGCTTCACCCGCGGCGCGTTCTATTCGAACTTCAAGAGCAAGGACGAATTGATCATCGCCATGCTGGAGGACCATGTCGCGCAGTCGATCCGGCGCAACATGGACATCCTGGCGCAGCACGACAATCTCGACGATTTCATCGCGGCACTGAAGACGATGGATCGCAGCCGCCAGGATCCGCTCGGCCGCTCGCCCCTGCTCCACATGGAGATGATCCTGTTCGTGGCGCGCGCCGAAAAGCGCCGCCCGGAGCTTGCCAAACGCCTGCGCGCACGGCGCAAGCTGGTCGCCGATATCGTCGAGGCGACGTTGAAGAGCAACGGACGCAACCACAATCTGAATCCGCCCTGGATGGCCGCAATCGTGCTTGCGCTGGAAGACGGCTTTCGCCTGCACCGGCTGATCGACCCCGAGACGACGCCGGCCGACAGTTTCCTGCGCGCGATCACGGATCTCCGGCGCAGGACGGGATTGGCTCAGGCCTAGCGGATGCTTGCACCGAGCGGCGCAGCCGCGCCGATATGTGGCAGCCCTTCTCGCCGCTTCCCGAGATAGATTCGAGAGCCAACCCCTCGGGCTGTTCCACCGCCTGCTCGGCGGCAGTCCTCCTTACTTCTTCTTTGCAGGCCCGAAATCCGGTTGCCAGGCGGCCTCCTTGCGGGACGGGGCCGCGGCGATCACCTTCGTTTTTTCCTTCTTCGGCTTCTTGGCTTCGCGGTTGCCACGTTGCTGGCCCTTTGCCATGTCGCTCTCCCTTGCTGGTTTGAGTTCGTCGAATTCATTCGGCTGCAGGACACGGCCGCGCGGCGTGCAGACCCGGACGTCCATGTAGCCCTCGCGCAGCAGCTTTTTCGCGAGACGCAGCGCGACCGTCGCAGTTCCACGGCCGAGATTGGAACTGCCGTATTCGTTGGTGCCGCTGACCAGATACGGCACGCGTGTTGTCCTAGCCATTGAGCACCGCAGCGGCGCACACGAGAAGCAGAAGAAGCAGCGGAACGATTACCGGCGGCACGATCCATTCCGAGATGCGAACACCCCACATCGAACGCTCCTGCGAAGCCTTCGGCGGGAGCACACGTGACCCTCAGTCACCGGTCGATGCCGTTGAGAAGCGCGGTGATGACAACGAGCCTACGCTCACGCCGAACCAATAGCGAGCGTTAAGCGCCTCTTGCCGTCGCACCGCGACATTAGCGTTCGTCGGTGCGAAGACGATAGTGCTGGCTATTGGCGCGCCAAAGGCGCATGGTCGCAGCAGCCGGCACCGGTTGGGGCTTCACTTGCGAAGGGCAGGCGTGCATGACCATCCGCTCGCGGCGAAAATCCATCTCGTTCAGGCATCCGTTCCGCATGAACTCTGTCGATCTTGCCGATGCGCAAGCAGCGGACGCGAGCATCGCCAATGGATGACCGGCCCGTCGATCTCGACAAGCACCGTGGCATGGCCGCGCAGAAGGCCACCGACCTGCGCCGCGCGTTGGGCGAGGTGGAGGCCCATGCCCGGGAACTGCGCGAGCGTGAGGCCGATCTCGAGCACCGCATGATGACGGTGCCCGCGGCTTCCTGGCCGGAGGCCGCGGTGAAGGCGCGCCATCTCCTCAACCTCTATGCTGCAGGCCTGCCTGCCGAGGACACGCGTCACCGCGCGCTCGTGTCCGCGCTGTTCGACGATTTCGCACGGCTGTCCGGGGACGGCTGAGCCGAGCGAAGGCCGAGGCTACCGTGTAACGGAGCAAGCCATGACACTGACGAGCGGCCGCTTTATCGGCCACGAATACGAGCGGATGATCGTCCGATTCTCGATGCATGACGGCGCCAGGGAGATTCCTTGCGCGATTTCGACCTCCGCGATGGACGATCTCGAGCAGGGACCGCAAGTCAGGCCCGAGCAGCGGGAAGCCCAATTTGCCCGTCTACGGGATCGCATTGAAGCATGTGCTGCGAGCAAGTATCGCGCCACAGAATTCGAAGGTACCCCGCCGGGCATCGTGCTGCGAGGCATCGACTTCAGGCGATAGGATCTCAGCCCAAGGAAGACAGGCCGCGACGCCTGGCCGCGCTTTTCTGCGGCGTCACCGCTAACACGCATGGCTTGAGATCCGGAAAGCAGATCGTTGCTACTCCGGCTTTGCCTTGATCTCCGGCAAGGGCGGCTTGCGCTCGAACGGTTTCTTTTTCGGTGGTGCGGGCAGCAATCCTTCCCTGATCGCCTGCTTGCGAGCGAGCTTGCGGGCGCGGCGAATGGCCTCGGACTTCTCGCGGGTCTTTCTCTCCGACGGCTTTTCGTAGGACCGTCGCTGCTTCATTTCCCGGAAGACGCCCTCGCGCTGCATCTTCTTTTTGAGAACGCGCAGTGCCTGCTCAACATTGTTGTCTCTGACGAGTACGTGCAATTGATCCTCCTGGCTCGGGCTGCGAATGCGACACGTCCTGCAGGGCAGCCAATTGCGCAGGAGCTTCATTATGATGTGTGAGAATGATGGGCCGCGACATTGGTCGCGGCTTCGGACGAGCCGATCTGCTTGTCACAGCGAGCAGCTTGGTGGCGTCACGTGACCACCGTCATGCTGCGCTGTCAATCGATAACGCGTTGCTCGCAGATCGACCTACACACGCGAAGCGCCGCGATCGGAACAGAAGAACCATTTCGTAGAAAACAAATTGGCTTTGCTCCTTGCAAATGCGCGAAAATCATATATATTCCGCTTGTTCGATTAGCCGCTGTGCCTTGTTGAATGCGCCCTGCGGGCTCCTTTTCCAAAGACATCGACGAAGTTGAAGGTAACCGCGCGATTGTCGCGCGGAACGCGCTTACGCGCTTTGGAGAAGAAAATGACGACAGGTACGGTCAAGTGGTTTAACGGCCAAAAGGGCTTCGGTTTCATCCAGCCGAACGACGGTGGCAACGATGTGTTCGTTCACATCAGCGCCGTTGAAAGGGCTGGGCTTGCCGGTCTCGGCGAAGGCCAAAAGGTCAATTTCGAGATCAAGACCGACAAGATGCGAGGCAAAACCAGCGCCGAGAACCTCTCGCTGGCTTGAGATCGTTGCGCCGTTTCACGGATGTACTGAAACGGTCGCTTTGCCCGCTCAATCCCTGGATTGAGCGGGTTTAGTCTTTGCGGATCCGGGTGAACGATGAGCAGCAAGAAGCCGGCAGAGCCATCACCCGAAAGCATTGCGCGTTCCGATCGCAAGCGCCTGGCCGCTGAAGAGGGCGCGCGCGCATTGGCGGACGTGGAAAGGCAAGCCATCGAGGTTCGCAAGAACATGGCGCGGCTCCGAGAGGCGCGCCAGGCGAGGGAAGCGGCCGATGAAGCTCTTCGATCGACTTTGCCGGCGCCTAAGCTCAAGAAGCGGACAAGGAAGCTGGCGAGATAGTTGTATTCAACGCCGCCGGCGAAATCTGAAGCGCCGATCACATGCCGGAGAGCGCAGATCGTGCCTCGAATAAAGCCATATCACGGAACCATCACCTTCTTTCTCGCGTCCGGCGCAAATCGGCAGATGTGCCGGCTTGCAACGACATTCAACACGCAGAAGCAGGCCTTCAGCTATCTACAGAAGCATCGCACGGAGTTCGAGCGCATGGCGCGGGCGCGCATGGCTTCAGGAGAGCTCGAAGACGGGATCGTCGTGCTTTCGATGCTTTGACCAGAGCGTTGCGAGCGCGGCCGTACCTAGCGGTCCCACCTCAAGCCTCGCCAGCATCGCCCTCGCCTGCTCGGCGCAGTGCTTCTGTTTTGAGCTTGTGCAGCCGGCCGGCCACGGCCCTCACCTTGCCCGGCGCCGCCCGCCAGATCGCGAATGCCGATAGTCCGCTCACCGCGATGGCGATACCGAAAGCCAGCGTGTAGTCGCCGGCGCGATCATAAAGAACGCCGGTCAGCCACGGTCCGGCCGCACCGCCCGCCAGCGCCGCGAGCATGATCGTGCCGAAGATGCTGCCCTGGTGCCTGCCCTGGAAGATCTCGAACACCACCGCGCCCATGATCGAGGTGAGGCCATAGCCGAGCGCGCCTTGCGTGAACACCATCAGATAAACCAGCCAGAGCGAAGCTTGATACTTCAGCGCGATCAGCGCGGCGAAGCAGACGACGAAACCCGCACAGCTGATCGCCCACACCCACTCCCTCCCGATGCGGTCGGAGACGTGCCCCAGCACGATCTGGCCGGGAATGCCGAGCAGGCTGACCATGCCGAGTGCCCACACCGCAACGCTGGGGCTGAAGCCGACGTCGAGCAGGAATTTGGTCTGGTGCACCTGCACCGCGTACCAGATGTACAGGCCGCAGAAATAGCCGAGCGCGATCCACCAGAACCGCGCGGTAGCGACGGCGCGCTGGAGCGTCCAGTCGGTGTTGACCCAGACGGGATCAACCACGTTGGAGATCGGCCTTGCCGCGCCTGCGGCCGGGGCGGCATCGCCGTCCGGCTGGAGGCCGATGTCCTCGGGGCGCTTGTGCAGCAGCAGGTTGATCGGCGCCAGCGCGATCAGGACGAGCAGGCCCATCGCGGTGCAGGCGGTGCGCCAGCCGGTCTGCTCGATCATGTGCTGCACCCATGGCAGCAGCGTCACCGAGCCGATACCGACGCCGGCGAAAGCGATGCCGATGGCGAAGCCGCGCTTGCGGATGAACCAGTTCGGCAGGAACAGCGACTGGCCGGAATAGCCGAGACAGACGCTGCCGGCCCCGACCATGACGCCGATGGTGACATAGAGGTGCCACGGCGCGCTGGTCAGCGGCGCCAGCAGCAGGCCGCCGCCCATCAGCAGGACTCCGAGCTCCATCACCGCGCGCGGGCCGGCGCGGTCCATCAGGCGGCCGATCAGCGGGCTGACCACGCCCGACGCCACGAAGCCGAAGGAGAACGCACCCGCCGTGACGCCGCGCTCCCAGCCGAACTCGGAGATGATGGGTGGAAAGAACAGCGAAAAGGCGGTGCGCGCGTTGACGCCGATCGCCATGGTGACGAAGGTCACGGCGACGACGACCCAGCCGTAGAAGAACGGAAGCCGCATGTTGTGTGCTTGTTTCATCCCTAGACGGCTCTTCGGACCATCCGGGGATGCCCGGGTCAAGCGCTTTTCGCGCATGCCACAGGCGCGCTCAGGCGGCATCCAGCCGTGAGGATTTGATCGGCGCGTCGAACAGGATCCGCTCAATCGGGTGCGGCCGGCCGAACAGATAGCCTTGCGCAAAATTGACGCCGAGCGCCTTCAGCCGGTCGAACTCCTCGCGCGTCTCGACGCCTTCGGCCGTGACTGACATGTCCAGTCCGCGCGCCAGCGTCACGATCGAGGAGATGATGGCGGAAGAGCGCGGCTGCTGGGTCAGGTTGCGAATGAACGACTTGTCGATCTTGATCTTGTCGAACGGGAACGCGGTCAGGTAGCTGAGCGAGGAATAGCCGGTGCCGAAATCGTCGAGCGCGAGCTCGACCCCGAACTGCTTCAGGCGCTCCATGAACGCGTGGTTCTCGCTGCCGCGCTCCAGCAGCACGGATTCCGTGATCTCGATCTCGAGCCGCTGCGGCGGCAGGCCGGAATCGGCGAGCGCCGCGCAGATCATGTCGAACAGCTCGGCTTCCTTGAACTGGATCGGCGACAGATTGACGGCGATCATGAGATCGGCGGGCCAGCCGGCTGCGTCCGCGCAAGCGCGCCGCAGGACGAATTCGCCGAGCGGCACGATCAGCCCGGTCTCCTCCGCCAGCGCAATGAACTGGTCCGGAGGGATCAGGCCGCGCGTCGGATGCCGCCAGCGCACCAGCGCCTCGAAGCCGCGTCGTTCGCCACTGAGGGCATCGACGAACGGCTGATAGTGCACCTCCAGCTGGCAGCGCGCGATGGCATCGCGCAGATCCCCTTCCAGCGTGTTGCGGGCTTCCAGCTCGGCCGACATCGCCTCATCGTAAACAGTGAAGCAGTTGCGGCCGGCCGATTTCGAACGGTAGAGCGCGAGATCCGCCTTCTTCAGGAGCTGCTCCTGATCGCTGCCATGATCCGGCGCGATCGCGATGCCGATGCTGGTGCCGATCTCGACGCGGTGTCCGGGCAGCAGGAACGGCTCGCTCACGAGCTTGGCGATCCGCGCTGCCAGATCGGTCGAGCAGGTGCGCTGGTCCTCGCCGGCTTGCTGGATGATGGCGAATTCGTCGCCGCCGAGCCGCGCCAGCACGTCGTTGGCGCGAAGTGCGGATTTGAGCCGCTGCGCCACCTGGCGCAGCAGCGCATCGCCGGCCGCGTGGCCGAGGGAATCGTTGACGTTCTTGAAGCGGTCGAGGTCGAGCATCAGGATGGCGAAGGGCTGGCCCCTCACGCTCAACTTGCCGTTCATCTCGTCGAGCCGGGTGAGGAAGAAGGCGCGGTTCGGCAATCCAGTGAGGATGTCGGTCTGGGCAAGCTCGAGCACCCGCCGGTTCGCCAGCGACAGCCGCCGCGAATTGCGGCTGGCGAGCATCAGATAGGTCGACAGCGACAGCGTCAGCAGCATCCCGACGACGAGGACCGCAACCGCGCGGTCGTAAGTCGTCGCCAGCGGACCGCCGGCGGTCGGAACCGCCCGCACCTGCCAATCGGTGTCGCCGATCTTGAGACTGCCCGACCAGTGCAAGGACCGCGCGATGTCCCGCATCGACCGCAGCGCCGAGACGGACGACGCGTAATCCGGCAACATCTGCTCCAGGCTGACGATCTGCGCCGTGAACGGCGGGAAGACCGTCATGCTGACGGCGGGGCTGGCTCCGGTGGTTACGCGGATGGACTGGATCAGCAGCGGCAAGTCGAAAATGCCGACCACGAAGCCGGCGAGATTGCGGCGCCGGTCCGCGATCTCCTCGCGCGAGGTTCCCTTGGCGTAGACGGGAACGACGACGAGGACATAGGACAGCCGGTCGCCGTCCTTCGGCCCGAACACGCGCGTGCGCATGGCTGCGACGCGATCGTTGTCGCGTGCGCGCTCCAGCAGCGCGCGTCGCTCGGGAACGGTCATGTAGTCCATGCCGTAGACCGACGAGGTTTTCGGCTGAGTCGAGTAGAACACCGGAAAATATTCATCGCTCTGCGGCGCGGTGACGAAGTTCTCGTCCTGCAACGACTTGACGTGATAGCTCGACACACCGTCCCGGATCGCCGCGGCCTCGTATTCCGCGCGCTCCTTGCGGTTGACGCGCGGCAACCAGGAGATGCGCAGCATGCCGGGGTGACGCTCGAACAGGCGGGCGCTGAAAGTCTCGAATTCGCTGCGGGTGACTTCTTCGTTGGTCGATTCGAACAGCGTGCGCAGCGCGAGGAGCCTCGATATGTACTCGTTCATGCCGTTCTGCAGGACGATCGCCTGGGTCTCGGCCGCGTTCTCGAACTCGATCCTGTTGACGCGATCCTCCCACCGCGCCACGGCGGCAGCGCCCACGATCGAGAACAACAGGCCGACGCCGACCGCGACCAGCGCAGGACGATAGAGCCCGAGCAGCGGCGCGGCACGCCACCACCCGCCTCTACGTCTCCGATCCTGATCGTTCTGATCGCGACCGCCCATCTTGAAGCCGCCGTCCCCTATTCGCGACGAACCGAACCTCTGGTTGAGGTGCCGGCGCCGCTATCGGAACAAGAGGGCGGTTAAGAACTGCACAATTTTGGAAAGCAGTCGTTCCGCAATGCGGAAACTAGTTAACGAAGTGCGCGAACGATCCCGGCGTTCTGGACATAAGTTGCCGGTCTTCCCCGGTGTACTACGGCCTCTCTGCGTCGTGCCGCTTAGCGAGCTATTCAGGCTCGCAAGGCTATGTTGCGCAGGGTTTCTTCCAACGATCCGGCAAAGCCTCCCGATGCATCGATTTCGATCAGCGAGATCCGTCGTCCTGACCATCGCGCTTCTGGCCGCGACCACGCTGGTTGCGAGGGGCAACGAGGCCGGCATCAGCGAGGATGCGATCCTGTTCGGCCAGGCCGCGGCGCTGGAGGGCCCCTCCTCCGCGCTGGGACAGCGCATGCGGCAAGGCATCGTCGCCGCGTTCACCGAGGTCAACGCCAAGGGCGGCATCCATGGCCGCAAGCTCCAGCTCATCAGCCGCGACGACGGCTACGACCCCGACCGTTCGGTGGCGCAGACGCTGCGCCTGATCGACGACGACAAGGTGTTCGCGCTGATCGGCGCGGTGGGCACGCCGACCGCGATGGCGACGATACCGATCACCAGCTCCAGGAACGTGCCCTTCATCGGTCCGTTCACCGGCGCCGAGTTCCTGCGCGATCTCGAGCTCCCGAACGTCGTCAACATCCGCGCGAGCTACGGCGCGGAGGCGGAAGCCTGGATCAAGCATCTCACTGAAGATCGCAAGTTCACCCGCATCGGCATCTTCTACCAGGACGATTCCTTCGGCCGCGACGGGCTTGTCGGAGTGAAGCGGGCGCTGGCCAAGCGCGGGCTCGAGCTCGCCGCCGAGGGCACTTTCGAGCGCAACACCCGCGCGGTCGGCCAGGCCTGGCGCATGATCAAGCGCGCCGATCCCGAAGCCATCGTCATGGTCGGGACCTATGGTCCGTGTGCGGAGTTCATCAAGCTCGCCCGCCGTAGCGGCGCCCGTCCAACCTTCGTCAACATCTCCTTCGTCGGCGCCAATGCGCTCGCCGCGGAACTCGGCGCGGAGGGCGAGGGCGTCATCGTCTCGCAGGTGGTACCGTTTCCCTGGGACCGCTCGCTCAAGCTCGTCGCCGACTACCAGGCGGCGCAGAAGGCGTTCGACCCGGCGCTGACACCGGATTTCGTATCGCTCGAAGGCTATTTGTCCGGCCGCCTCGCGGCCGCGGCGCTGGAAAAGGCCGGCCCCAATCCGACCCGCGCGAGCCTGCTGCGCGCCATCAACGATACCGGCCGTTTCGACATCAGCGGCAGCATCATCACTGTCGGCACACGCATGCTCGACACGCCGCCGAAGGTGTTCCTGACGGTGATCCAGAAGGACGGGACGTTCATGGCGGTGGACCGGCTTTGAGACCCTTCACGGCCGCCGCGTCCAGCGATCGGCGTTGACGGCGCCTTGCGGGATTTCTCCCCTCACGATGGCCTCGACCTGTCGCACGGTCTCCAGCGACTGGTATTCGATGGCCTGCGGCGTCAGCCCGCCGACATGGGGCGTCGCGATGACGTTCGGCAGCTTGGCAAGATCGGGCGTCGGCATCTGGTCCGGTGCGCGGCCGACATCGATGGCGGCGCCGGCGATGCGGCCCTCACGCAGCGCGCGTGCCAGCGCGGCCTCGTCGACGAGATTGCCGCGCGAGAGATTGATGAAGAAGGTATGCTTCTGCATACGCGCCAGCGCTGCCTCCCCGATCAGGTTCTCGGTCTGCTCGTTGGCAATGGCGAGACAGACGACATAGTCCGATGCGGCGAGGAGCTCGTCGAGACCGACCTGCCGGATCGCGGCATCGCTGACGGTTACGAAGGGATCGCAGACCAGCACCTCCATGCGCAGCACTTTTGCGATCTCGGAGAGATAGCGCCCGATGCTGCCGTAGCCGATGATGCCGATCCGGCTGCCGGCGAGCTGGCGGCCCATCCGCGCCTCAGCCTTGCGGCCGGCCTGATAGTCCGCCGTGGTCCGCGATACGCCGCGGGAGAGATCGACCATGAAGCCGAGCGCAAGCTCGGCCACGGCCTGCACGAAGCCGGGCCCGGCGCGGGTCACCAGCACACCGGCTTGCGAGGCGGCATCCACGTTGACGTTGCGGATGTCGACGGCGCAGCGGACGAAGGCCCGCAGACGCGGCAATTGCGCAAAGATCTCGCCGCGCCCTTCGGTCATGCGATCGGCGACGATGATGTCGGCATCCCTGGCGGCGCGCACCAGGCTGGCTGCGTCCAGCGGCTCATCCTTCTCGTGCAGGATCACCTCGGCGGCCGCGCGCAGGCCGTTCAGGCTGCGATCGCCGTAATAATTGCGCCGCATCTCCGGGGTGTGCGCGAGCAGGACCTTCACGGCAAGACTCCTTCAATAGCCGAATGCCCGCGGCAGCGCGGTCGAGAGCCATGGCACGAAGGCGATGACGAGCAGGCAGAGGAACAAGAGGCCAAGATAGCCGATGATCGGCTTCACCGTCTGCTCGATCGGCACGTTGCCGATCAGGCAGGCGCCGTAGAGGCCTAGCCCGAGCGGCGGCGCGAACAGGCCGATACCCATCGCGATGACGAGCACGACGCCGAAATGCAGGGGATCGACGCCGAGCTGCACCGCGACCGGCAGCAGCAGCGGCCCGAAGATGATCAGCGCGGCCGCGCCCTCCAGCACCGATCCCATCACGATCAGGACGGCGATCGCCAAGAGGATGAACAGCCAGACGCCGGAGGTTTTGGAGAGACCCAGCATGAAGTCGCCGACCGCATGCGGCACCTGCTGCAAAGTCAGCGTGAACGCCAGCGACTGCGCGGCTGCGACGATGAACAGCACCAGCCCCGCACGCGTCGCCGCCTGCACGAAGCTGTGCGCGGCGTTTTTGAACCCGAGCTCGCGGAACACCACGCTGCCGACGACCAGCGCATAGGCTACCGCGAAGGCCGAGATCTCCGTCGCCGTGGCAAAGCCGCTCTTGAAGCCGAAGAAGATCATGAAGATCAGACCGAAGGATGCGATCGCGCCGCTCCACAGCCCCGACACCGGCATCTGCGGCTCGACATCCTCGACCTTGTCCGGCCGCTTGCCGAAGATGATGGACACCGCGATCAGCACCAGCGCCATCAGCGCCGACGGTAGCAGCCCCGCGACGAACAGGCCGCCGATCGACAGGTTCGCAACGAAGCCGAGAATGATCAGGTTGATGCAGGGCGGGATCGTCTCCGCCATCACCGCGGAGGCTGCCAGCAGCGCCACCGCGCCGCCCGGGTTTTGCTTCGAGCGTCGCGCGGCTGGGATCAGCACCGAGCCGACCGCGGCGACGTCGGCCATCTTCGAGCCGGAGATCCCGGAGAACAGCACCATCGAGGCCACCATCACGACATTGAGGCCGCCGCGCATGCGGCCCACGGCGCGCTGCAACAACTCGATCAGGCGCACCGACATGCCGTTGGCTTCCATGAGATAGCCGACGAGGATGAAGAAGGGGATCGCAAGCAGGACGAAATTGTCGATGCCGCGTGCCATCTGCTGGGCGAAGATCACGCCGGGCAGCGCGCCTTCGACCCAGATGAAGATCAGCGCGGCCAGCGCCAGCGCAAAGCCGATCGGCAATCCGCCGAACAGCGTGGCGAAGAAGCCGATCAGCATCAGGGTGCCTGCCGACGGCACCGAGGACGGCGACAGATAATCCCAGGCGAGGTAGAGGCCCGTTACGACGAGGATCGCAATGAGTCCCCTGACAATATCGGGCAGCGGTCTCGCGCAGAGATGATGGATTGCGAACAACGTCATGAACAACGCGCCAATGCCCATGGGATAGAAGGTCAGCTCCAGCGGCAGACCGGAGCCGGTGGTCTGGCCGGCGGTGAGCGAGCCCAGCTTGATCGCGTTGTAGGCGACATAGCCGGAGATCAGCACGACCAGCAGCGCGCTGGCGGCATCGACCAGCGAGCGCAGCCGCACCGGCAAGAGATCGCGGAAGAAGGAGACGCCGACATTCTCGCCGCGCGCGAGCGCGCTCGCCGCGCCGAAGAAGGCCGAGCCGACCATCAGGCCGCGCGCGACGTCGTCGGACCATTCGACCGGCGCGTTGAAGAAGAAGCGCAGCAGCACGGAGGCGCAGACGACCACGAGATCGGCGGCGAGCAGGACGGCCGCGATCGCGTCGCTGACGCGAAGCAGCAACGTAATGCTGCCATGGCGGCCGCCCGAAAGGGGCACGGCGGCTGACATCGTCATTTCAAGCTTGGGTCGCGCGGATGACGTCGATGACGGCCTTGGACTCCGGCCGCGCCTTCATGAAGTTCTCGTGTTGCGGCGCGACGCGCTTCTTGAACGCCTCGCGGTCGCATTCGGCCACCGTCACGCCCTTCTCGGTCAAGGCCGCAAGCGCCTCCTTCTCGACCGCGAGCCCATGGGCACGGGTGTCGGCCGCGGCTTTCTTGGCGGCATCGAGGAAACCCTCGCGCAGCTTCGGATCCATGCGGTTGTAGGTCATGTCGCTGAAATAGATCGCGAGGGGGGAGAAATTGTGCTGCGTCAGCGCGTAGAATTTCGACGTTTCGAAGAACTTGCTGGCGAGGATCGTCGGCGGGTCGTGCTCCAGGCCATCCAGCACGCCGGCCTGCAAGGCCGTGTAGATTTCGCCGAACGCGAGCGGCGTCGCGGCGGCGCCCATCAGGCGCAGGCATTCGGTGATGACGGGATTGGGCAGCGTCCTAATCTTGAGGCCGGCGAGATCCTCCGGCGTCTTCACCGGCCTCTTCGCCAGCACGCTGCGCGAGCCGAAGTTATAGGCCCAGGCGATGATGCGGATGTTGCCGCCCTTGAGCAGCGCGTCCTCGATCGGCTTGGCGGCGCCCGCGTCGAACGCCTTGGTTTGCTGCGGGAAGCTCGAGAACAGGAAGCCGAGATCGAAGGTGCCGACCAGCGGCACCAGATTGGCCGAGATCGACGAGCCCGACACCATGAGGTCGATGACGCCCAGCTTCACCGAGTTGATGACGTCGATCTCCTGACCGAGCTGGTTGTCGGGGAAGAAAGCGACTTCGATCTGCTCGCCGAGGCCGTTACCCTTCAGGTTCTTGACCAGGTTGTCGCAGTAGACGCGGCCATTGGCGTATTTGGGATCGTTCGGCAGCGAGGAGGAGCATTTCAGCTTCAGCGTCGCAGCTTCGGCGCGGCCGATGATGGCGGGAGAGAGCACGATGCCGGCGGTGACCGCCGACGACGACTTGATGAACGCGCGACGGTTCACGGGCACGATGGTCATGGTGCGGTTTCTCCCCAACTATTCTTCTTGCGGCGCGATCATTGTCGCGTCGTGTTGGCTCAACTGTATGGCCAAAGCGACGACACAGGCAAGGGATGCGGTCGGGGGCGTCGCGACGGCGCGAGTGACAGGCGCTGTACGGAAACCGCGACGAAACGCCTTCATCTATCGGTGTTTTCGCGCATGCCCCACGGCAGCGACAGGCCCTGCCATGCAGGGTTGAGATGAATCGATCCAATTCAGGTATGGATCAATGCCGAACGCATATCGATTGGATTGCACAAAGCAGACGACGAACGAAAGCCGCGGGATCGTGATCCCGCGGCTCGCAACATTTGAGCGAATGCCGTGATGTCAGCGCGAATGCGCGCCGCTGAGCTGGCCGCCCGCCGCGGCGACATCACGCGAGGGACGCAGCGCGTAGGCGCCGTCGCCGAGCAGGGCCTGCGCGGCGAGCGCGATCGCCCAGAAGGCGGGGAATTCCCAGCCCCCCTTCGGATTGCTGAAGAAGAAGCCGGCCGCGCCGTGCACCGAGAAGATCGCGCCGAGCAGGATCGGAATGCCCGCGAGCGCCGCATAGCGGGTCCAGACGCCGAGGATCAGAGCGACGCCGCTAAGCACTTCCACGGTCATGATGAGATAGGCGAGCTCGGGCGGGAAGCCGAGGCTGCCGAAGAACTTTGCGGTGCCGGCCGGGGTGAATACGAACAGCTTCAGGCTGGCATGGGCGAGGAACAGCGCGCCCAGGGTCACGCGCAGCACCAGCGCGGCGTAAGGGGCGGTGCGGGAATCGATCATGGCGGGTCTCCTTTGCGGCGCACCATGATCTATTCTAAAATCGATGATAATCTGCTATTTTCGAAATATACTTCACACTAGCAGAGTGAGATTGACTTTGCTCGACCGTCTGACCAGCCTGGAGGTTTTCGCGAGGGTCGCCGCGGCCGGCAGCCTCTCTGGTGCGGCCCGGGCCATGGGCCTGTCGCAGACTATGGTGACCAAGCATGTCGCCTCGCTGGAGGCGCGGCTCGGCACAAAACTGTTCCACCGCACGACCCGCCGGCTCTCCATCACCGAGGCTGGACGAAGCTATCTGGAATCCGCCGAACGCATCCTCGCCGACATGGAGGCTGCCGACGCCGCCATCGCGCGCGAACGCATCGAGCCGCGGGGGCTGCTGCGTGTCAACGTCCCCGTCGTGTTCGGCACGAGGCAGATTGCGCCTGCGATCGCGGAGTTTTCGGCAGCCCATCCCGAGGTCACCGTCGAGCTCGGCCTCAACGATCGCCTCGTCGACCTCGCCGAGGAAGGCTGGGACCTTGCGATACGCATCGGCAGCCTGCGCGACTCCAGCATGGTGGCGCGAAAGCTCGCACCGAACCGCCTCGTGGTCTGTGCCGCACCTTCCTATCTTGCCAGGCACGGCACGCCGCGCAGCGTCGCCGACCTCGCCGGGCATAATTGCCTCGGCTACACGCTCTCGCAGCAGGCGAGCGCGACGGAATGGCTGTTCGGCGCCGAGGGCGAGATCCGCGTCCAGGTCAGCGGCACCTTGCGGGCCAACAATGGCGATGCGTTGCGCGCGGCGACGCTGGCCGGCCTTGGCCTTGCGCGGCAGCCCACCTTTATCATCGCCGACGATCTTCGCTCGGGCGCGCTCGTCGCGCTCCGGCTCGACCAGCCGGAGATCCAGACGTCGGCAGTGCATGCGGTCTATCTGCCCGACCGCCGCCCACCGGCCAAGGTGCGCGCCTTCATCGACTTTCTCGCCGCGCGCTTTGCGCCTGTGGCGCCATGGGACCGCGGACTGCCGTGACGGGGCACGGCCGGACGCGCGCCAGCTCGGGCAGAGCCACTGCCCGATTCTGTCGCACGCCCAACGTGAGCCAGCGCACAGACAGTGTCATGGCACAGACCTAAAAAAGGTGACATCATCGTGCGCATTGCCGTTGGAGGTGACATCATGCGCCGTCCAGTCTTTTCGAATTTGCTTCTTGCGTCCGGTCTTCTCACACTCACCCAGTTGATGACGCCGACGGATGCGGCCGCCGAAGCGCGGCTTGCGCTGGTGATCGGCCAATCGGCCTATCGCACCGTGCCGGAGCTGCCGAACGCCGCCAACGACGCCAAGGGCATGACGGAGCTGCTCGGCAGCGCCGGCTTCACCGTCACCACGGCGGCCAATCTGGCGCAGACCGAGATGCGCGCGGCGATCTCGGATTTCGCCGGCAAGGTCAGTGCCAGCGGCGCCGACACCGTCGCGCTGGTGTTCTATGCCGGCCACGGCCTTCAGATCGACGGCGAGAACTATCTGGTCCCTGTCGATCTCGACCCCAAGCGCGAGGCCGACATCCCGCTGCAGGGCGTGCGGCTGAACGACATGCTCAACACGCTCGGCGCGGTGCCGACGCGGGCCCGCATCTTCATGCTGGATGCCTGTCGCAACAACCCGTTCCCCGCGCTCAGCGGCGCCGGCCACGGACTTGCGATCGTCGACACCAAGGCCGGTGCGCCCGGCTCCTTCATCTCCTATTCGACCTCGCCCGGCGCCGAGGCCGAGGACGGCAACGGCATCGACAGCCCCTACACCACGGCTGCGCTGACCATTGCCAAGCAGCCGAACCTGCCGATCGAGGAAGTGTTCAAGCGCATCCGCGTCGCCGTGGCGCAATCGACCGATGGCCGGCAGATTCCCTGGGAAAGCTCCTCGCTGACCACCGATTTCAGGTTCTTCGGCGAGAGCAGCGGCAGCACGCCCGCTCTACCCGGCTCATCCGCCATGGCGCTTGCCGGGGGCACGCGCAGCGTCGAAGACTGGCGCAAGACGTTGCGGGGCAAGCCGGCCATGGTTGCCTATGAGCTCGTGATCACCGAGGACACCGTGGAGGCGTATCAGGCCTATATCGAGCTGTACGCCCAGGACACCCGCACCCCGCGCCTTCGCACGGTGCTGGAGCGGCGTCGCCAGATGCTGGCGTGGGAGCGTGCCACCGCCATCAATACCCGCGCCTCGTACGAGGCCTATCTCGCGAACTGGGACAACAGCGATCTCGCGGCAACCGCGCGCCGGCTGCTGCTGCGCGTGCAGAACCGCAACTACGCCGTGCCCGTCGCCGCCGCGACGACGCCCGTCGCGGTCGCGATGGCGCCGACCTGCCCGTGCTCGACGCCCGCGACCCCGGCAACGCCGGTCAACCCCTCGGTCCCGCCCGTGATCAAGAAGCGCGTCGAGGAGGCCCCGCCGAAGCGCAAGGTGGTCGAGACGCCGCCCAAGCGCCGACCGCCGTCCGAGCAAGTGGTCTACGAGCGCGCGCCGCCGGCGGATCGCGGCCCGCCGCCGGAGGCCGTGATGCAAGGCATCGGCATCGGCGTAGGGATCGGCCTCGGCATGGGAATGGGCGGTCGCGGCGGCGACCACAATAGCGGCGGGTACGGCGGCGGATACCGCAGGTACTGAGCCGGTCGGGCACAGCAGCATTCGGCTCGCGCCCATTGCGCGAGCCGAACTTATTGCGACAGGACCGGATGGTCCCGAAGCACGGCTTCTCGAATCCAGCCTGCCTGGATCGCACGCGACAAGATCTGCGCCGTCTTGATGTCCTCAGCCTTCATGCAGAGATCCACGATACGGCGCACCGCATCGTCGCGCATCAGATCGTCGGAGATCTTCATCGCGATCTCCATTGCGGTGCGGGCCGCGCGTTCATAGCGCTCGCGCGTGCTGGTCGGCGCCGAAGCTCCGGCGGCTTCGGCAATCGCCTGCGCAGCCTGGCAGATGTTGCGAATCCGGTCGGCTGCTTCGATGTCGCCGATCGGCGTCCCGATTGGCTCGTCCCAGACGTCTGCCGGCTCTCGCCTCGCGAACCACTTCATTGCCCAACCAATGGTCTTCAATTGCTCGCGGCGTTCAGGACATGCGGCGCGGGCCGATCGCCTCGAACTGCGCCTTCTGCTCGTCGTTGAGCGTGGCGTAAAAATCATCGAGCGCCGCCCGCACCGATTTGATCCCGTCCAGCATGACATCGAGCCGCTTGCGGATCGCGGCCATGCGGGCCGGCGGTGTCATCACCTCATTGGGCTCGCAGGCCGCCTTGAGAGACGTGCTGACTTTGGCGCTGGTGTCCTGGAGCACCTGGAGCGCCGCTCGCTGCGTGTCGTTGGGACGAAGCCTGTCCTCGATCGTGGCGCCGGGCCAATCGAACGCGGCGGGCGCAGCGCAAGTCTGCACCGACGATCCGCTCGCATTGTTCGATGCCGCGGCACGACGCTGATCGTCGGCGAGCGCATTGAAGCGCGCCTTCTGCTCGTCGTTAAGCGAACCATAGAACTGGTCCAGCGCAGGCTGGACCAGTTCGACGGCTTTCTGCATCGCCTCGACACGCTGCTGCATGGCGGCAAGCCGGCCGGGCGCCGTCGCTGCGGCCTGCGTCGGACAGGAGGTGCGGATCAGCGCCGCCGCGTCGATCGAGGCGTTGCCGAGCGCATCGAGAGCGGCGCCTTGCGCACCCGTCGGCTGCACCGCGGCCGCGATCTGATCGATCGGCAGGCCGACGATGGCGCGGCGATCGCTGCCGCAGAGCTGATCGAGCGGCGCACTGCGCGCCCGTCGCCGTCCCTGCGGCTGCTGCGGCAGATAGGCCGACAGACGATCATAGCCATAGGGGCCGAAAATGCCGGCATAGATGTCCGGATAGCCGTAGCCCCAGAAGCCGAGCCCGTCGCCCCAGATCGTGTAATCGTAGAGGTCGTTATAGGCGAACGGCCAGAACAGCGGCCCGACCCAGCCGTAGCCGCCGCCGGGATGTTGCCACCATCCGCTGCTTGCACCGCTCCAGCCGGCGAGTGCTGCCGCCGCGGCGATCTGCGCGCGGGCCGCCGGATTGCTGATCAGCCGGCCGTTGCGGAATGCGCTGGCGTTCCAGGCGTTGCGGAAGTTCGCCGGCCGTATCGCGGCATTGCGGATCTGACCGAAATTCGGACCGCCACGTCGGGCACTGGTTGTGAACCGCATCCCGCGATGATGCCCGCCGCCATGCGCGTGCCCGCCGTGGCCGCGGAAATGGCCGCCGCCATGATGGCCATGGCCGTGCCCGCCTCCGTGGCCGCCGCCATGTCCGCCACCGTGTCCGCCCTTGGCCAGCGCCGCACCCGCCAGCATGCAGGCAAAGGCCATTGCGGCAATTCCAACGACCGGTCGCACCATCGCACCCTCCCGCGCACAGCCCTGCCATTGAGGCATCGGAACTTGGCGGGAATTGGAACCGGCAACATTGCCGAAAGTTCCCGATTCCGGAGCGCGCGCCTTTACGCCTCCGGCACGATCTTGCCGGGATTGAAGATGTTGAGCGGATCGAGCGCCTTCTTCAGGGCCCGCATCGCATCGAGCGCCTCGGGGCCGAGCTCCGCCTTGAGATATTTCTGCTTGCCCTGGCCGATGCCATGCTCGCCGGTGCAGGTGCCGTCCATCGCCTGCGCACGCTCGACCAGACGATGCATGAACTCCTCGCCCCGCGCCATCTCGTCGGCATCGTTGGTGTCGCAAACCAGCGAGCAGTGGAAATTGCCATCACCGACATGGCCGACGATCGGCGACAGCAAATTGAGCCGCTTGAGATCCTCCTCGGTCTCGCTGACGCAGTCGGCGAGCCGCGAGATCGGCACGCAGACGTCGGTCGCGACCACGCCGATGCTGCCGCCGGGCCGCAGCGCCTTCACCGACCAATAGGCGTCGTGCCGCGCCTGCCAAAGCTTGGTGCGGTCCTCCGGCTTGGTAGTCCAGGAAAAATCGCCGCCGCCGCATTCCCTCGCGATCTCGCCGAACGCTTTGGACTGCTCG
Source organism: Bradyrhizobium glycinis (assembly GCF_016031655.1). Lineage (GTDB taxonomy): Bacteria > Pseudomonadota > Alphaproteobacteria > Rhizobiales > Xanthobacteraceae > Bradyrhizobium > Bradyrhizobium glycinis. The sequence goes on along the minus strand of NZ_JACCHQ010000009.1, from coordinate 161,198 downwards.
GCGACCTCGATCTCGCTGCCGTGGAATTCCAGCAGCAGCAGCGGCGTCTCCGGCAGCGTCAGCTTCGAATAGGCGTTGCAGGCCTTCACCTGCGCTGCATTGAGCAGTTCGATGCGCGCGACCGGAATGCCGGTCTGGATCGCCAGGATCACGGCCTGGCAAGCGCCGTGAACGGTCTCGAACGACACCGCGCCGGCCGCGATGGTCTCGGGAATGCCGCGCAGGCGGATCGTCAGTTCCGAGATGATGCCGAGCGTGCCTTCGGCGCCGACGAACAGATGCGTCAGGTCGTAGCCCGCCGCGGATTTCTTCGCGCGCGTGCCTGTGGTGATGATCTCGCCGTCGCCGCGCACCACTTTCAGCGCCAGCACACTGTCGCGCATGGTGCCGTAGCGCACCGCATTGGTGCCTGAGGCGCGGGTCGAAGCCATGCCGCCGAGCGAGGCATCCGCGCCGGGATCGATCGGGAAGAACAGGCCCTGGTCGCGCAGATGCTCGTTGAGCGCCTTGCGGGTGACGCCGGGCTGGATCACGCAGTCGAGGTCCTCGGCATGCACCGCCAGCACCTTGTTCATGTCGCGCAGGTCGATCGAGATGCCGCCGGCGGGCGCGTTGACCTGGCCCTCCAGCGAGGTGCCGGTGCCGAAGGGAATGACCGGCACGCGATGTTTCGCGCAGATCCGCACCACGTCCTGGATGTCGGCGGTCTCCTGCGCCATTACCACGCCGTCCGGCGGCTGGTTGGGAATCCACGTCGTGGTATGGCCGTGCTGCTCGCGCACGGCCTGCGAGGTGATGAGGCGGTTGCCGAAGCGTGCGGCAAGCTGCTCCAGCGTGCTCGCGAGGGCTTTCGGCTCCGGCCGCGGCGGATTATTGGTGATGGTCGTACCCACGGAATTCCTCCCGACAGAAGAACCGTGGCAAAGGACATTAAACCGGTCAAGTCAAGCGACCGGACGCATAGCTTGGGAAGGACACATGCCGGAGACTTCCGCCACAGCGCCCGATGCGGAGCCGTTCCGCTCCTCGATCATGCAGGTCGAGCCGCAATGGATCGACTATAACGGCCATCTCAACATGGCCTATTACAACGTCATGTTCGACCGGGCGATCGACGAGTTCTGGCTCGAACTCGGGATTGGCCCGGTCTACAAGAAAGAGCGCCACGGCTCGACCTTCACCGCCGAGTGCCACGTGCGCTATTTGCGCGAGATCCATATGGGCGATCCCGTGCAGATCTTCGTCTGGCTGCTCGACGCCGACGACAAGCGGCTGCACACGTTCGAGGAGATGCGGCACGCGTCAGAGGGCTGGCTGTCGGCGACGTCCGAGAACATGTCGCTGCACATGGACATGAATGCGCGGCGCGTCGCGCCGTTTCCGCCCGACATCAGCGAGCGTATTGCGGCGATCACCAAGGCGCACGCCGCCTTGCCTCGGCCTGTAGGCATCGGCCGCAGCGTGGCGATGCCCTCGAAGAAATAGCTTTCAGGTGCCGTCTGCCGCTTGTGGTTCACCTCTCCCCGTTGGGGAGAGTTCGGGTTGCGAAGCAATCCGGGTGAGGGGCCGCAGCGCTCACTGAGACTGCAACCCCTCACCCGGATCGCATCTTTCGATGCGATCCGACCTCTCCCTACGGGAGAGGTGGAGACACAGCGCTATACCCTGTTGCGGCGCGCCAGGCCGACGACGGCCGAGACCAGGAACAGAACGACTGCGATGAAGAAGATGATCTTGGCGATCTCGATCGAGGCGCCGGCGACGCCGCCGAAGCCCAGGATGCCGGCGATCAGTGCGATAACCAGAAACGTCACAACCCAGCCTAGCATGGTCAAACCTCGTCTTGATGTTGTCTGCGATCGACGCGGCTGGCCGCGCCACCTGTCCTGACAATCTCGACGCGGGAACGATAGTTCCGGCCCCGACGGGCGCGAAATTCGCTGACTCAGCTGGAACAAATCGGCCTGCCGCGCACGTGGAAAACCCGGCCCGGCGCCCCATATAGGCACCAATCCCTGTTAAGAAGGCTCCCTTCCACCACCCCGCGGTGCCATCGTGGGGCCGATGATTCGCATGACCGAGCCGAGCAAGATCACAGCCGTACCCGACCACCAGCCCGCAGCCGGCGGCATCGCCGCGCGTGCGCGCGCCTCGCTGGGCCCGAAATACCTCGCCGGGCTCAATCCGGAGCAGCGCGAGGCGGTGGAGACGCTGGACGGCCCGGTCCTGGTGCTGGCCGGCGCCGGCACCGGCAAGACTCGCGTCCTGACCACGCGCATCGCCCACATCCTGAGCCAGGGTCGCGCCCGTCCCGCCGAGATCCTGTCGGTGACCTTCACCAACAAGGCCGCGCGCGAGATGAAGCACCGGCTCGGCCAGATGCTCGGCCACGCAGTAGAGGGCATGCCCTGGCTCGGCACCTTCCACTCCATCGGCGGCCGCATCCTGCGCATCCATGCCGAGCTGGCGCAGCTGAAGGCGAACTTCACCGTGCTCGACGTCGACGACGAGGTCCGGCTGCTCAAGCAGTTGCTTCAGGCCGAGAACATCGACGAGAAACGCTGGCCGGCGCGGATGCTGGCCGGCCTGATCGACGGCTGGAAGAACCGCGGCCTGATGCCCTCGCAGGTGCCGTCGGGCGAGGCCGCGATGTTCGCCAACGGCAAGGGCGGCAAGCTCTATGCGAGCTATCAGGAGCGGCTGAAGATCCTGAACGCGGCCGATTTCGGCGATCTCCTGCTGGAGAACATCCGCATCTTCCGCGAGCACCCGGATATCCTGCGGCAGTACCAGCAGCGCTTCAAATTCATCCTGGTCGACGAGTACCAGGATACGAACGTCGCGCAATATCTGTGGCTGCGGCTGCTGTCGCAGGCGCCTGCGACAAGCAAGGCCGCCATTCCGGGGCGCGTTGAAGACGCGAACCCGGAATCTGGAAGTGAGGACTCATCTCGAGATTCCGGGTTCGATGCTGCGCATCGCCCCGGAATGACGGAGCGCGCGGCACTGACGGCGGCTCCTGCAGCTCCCACCAAAAACATCTGCTGCGTCGGTGACGACGACCAGTCGATCTATGGCTGGCGCGGTGCGGAGGTCGACAACATCCTGCGCTTCGAGCACGATTTCCCGGGTGCAAAGGTCATTCGCCTGGAGCGCAACTACCGCTCCACTGGTCACATCCTCGCCGCCGCCTCGCACTTGATCGCGCACAATGAAGGCCGGCTCGGCAAGACGCTGCGCACCGAGGACGTCGAAGGCGAGAAGGTCACCGTCACCGGCTCCTGGGATTCGGAAGAGGAAGCCCGCGGCATCGGCGAGGAGATCGAGCAGCTGCAGCGCCAGGGCGAGAAGCTCAACGAGATCGCCATTCTCGTGCGCGCCTCCTACCAGATGCGCGAATTCGAAGACCGCTTCGTCACGCTCGGCCTGCCCTACCGCGTCATCGGCGGTCCGCGCTTCTATGAGCGCGCCGAAATTCGCGACGCGCTGGCCTATTTGCGCGTCATCAATTCGCCGGCCGACGATCTCGCCTTCGAGCGTATCGTCAATACGCCGAAGCGCGGGCTTGGCGACGCCACGGTGCAGATGCTGCACGACCACGCCCGCAAGCGCCGCATTCCCCTGTTCGAAGCGGCGCGCGCCGTGGTCGAGACCGACGAGCTGAAGCCGAAGGCGCGCGGCTCGCTTCGCGACCTCATTGCGCAGTTCGACCGCTGGCGCGCCCAGCGCGAGGTCACCGCGCATACCGACCTCGCCCAGATCGTGCTCGACGAGAGCGGCTATACCGAGATGTGGCAGAAGGACCGCTCGGCGGACGCCGCGGGCCGGCTGGAGAACCTGAAAGAGCTGGTGCGCTCGATGGAGGAGTTCGAGAACCTGCAAGGATTCCTGGAGCACATCTCGCTGGTGATGGACCGCGAGGGTGGCGCCGAGGACGATGCGGTGTCGCTGATGACGCTGCATTCGGCCAAGGGCCTCGAATTCGACAACGTCTTCCTGCCGGGCTGGGAGGAAGGCCTGTTCCCGAGCCAGCGCACGCTGGACGAGCAGGGCCGCGCCGGCCTCGAGGAAGAGCGCCGGCTCGGCCATGTCGGCCTGACGCGCGCCCGCCGCCGCGCAAAGATCTATTTTGCGACCAATCGCCGGATCCATGGCACCTGGTCGACCACGATCCCATCGCGCTTCCTCGACGAATTACCGGCGGCCAATGTCGAGATCACGGAATCCAAGGGCGGCTCTGGATGGGGCGGCAGCGGCGGCTACGGCGCCTCGCGCTTCGACGACATGGAGGCGTTCGGCTCGAGCTATTCGACCCCGGGCTGGCAGCGCGCGCAGGCGAACCGCAACCGCAGCGGTGGCCGCTCTGGCGGAGGCGGTCACGGCGGCTTCGAGGAAGAGGCCGCCACGTTCTCGTCCTCCTCGTCATCGAGCCCCGATTTCGGCAGCTTCTCCTCGCGCCGCCGCGGGCCGCTGACGATCGAGGGCGAGTTGGTCGCCAAATCGACCGGCACGACGTCCGAATTCTCGCTGGAAGACCGCGTCTTCCACCAGAAATTCGGCTATGGCCGCGTCACCAAGATCGACGGCAACAAGCTCACCATCGCCTTCGACAAGGCCGGCGAGAAGAAGGTCGTGGACAGTTTTGTGCAGCGGGCGTGAGGCCCGATATGGCTCAGTACGTTGCCATCATTGAGAACGCCGACCCGGACGAGGCCGTCGGCGTGTGGTTTCCGGACCTGCCCGGCTGCATCTCCGGCGGCGATGATGTCGACGAAGCCCTCGAGAATGCGCCTGAGGCGTTGGCATTCTATGCGCAGGAGCTGATCGCGGACGGTCGCCAGCTGCCCCCGCCGCGGACGCTGGACGAGCTCAAGGCCGATCCGGAGTTTGCCGAGGACGTCAGGAACCACACGGCCGTCCTGATCGAATGGCCGCCCGCCGCGGACGCGGAGTGAGGACTGTTCGCCGCACTGGCGCAACTCTCGACAGTTCTCGCCCGAACGCCCCTTGACCACCGCGAACTTCCCCGTATCAGATAAACCCATGGTCCGGGGCTCCATCACATTGATCGTGCTTGCATTGGGGATGCCGTCGCTCAGCGCGGCGGAGACCATGAGCTTTGGCGATTCGATCGGGAAGCTGGCGGCGAGCTGCGGCGCGGAAATCGTTGCCAATTGCCGCGGCGTCAACCCGGACTCGACCCGCCTGAAGGAATGCCTGTCGCGCAACCGGGACGTCCTCTCGCCGCAATGCGCGAGCGACTATCTCGGCGTCTTCGACGCCATCCAGAAGCGCGTCGCCGCGCGCGTCACTGTGGCGAATGCCTGCCAGCGCGAGATCGTCAAGGTCTGCGGCGGCTCGACCAAGGAGACCAGCAAGTCGGTCCCCTGCCTGGTCTCGACGCCCAAGGGCATCAGCAACAACTGCCTGAAGGCCGTCGACGACGCGGGGTACCGCTGATGCGCGCGAACGGGCTCGCCACCGCAGGACTGGGCCTGGCGCTGGGTCTCGCTTTGCTTGCGGGTAGCGCCGGCGCGCAGACGGCGGCGCCCACCCGCGACGACATCGTCGCGAAGCTGAACCATTTCGAAGAGTCGGCCGAGGTCGACCTGCCCGCGCTGAAGCAGCAGGTGATGGAGCGCGCCAAGACCAGGATCAAGAACGATCCGGGTCCGGTGAACCGGCCGCTGATCGCGCCTGACCTCGCCAAGCTGCCCGCTTTCAACGCGCAGATCCAGTTCGACGCCGACACGCCGATCATCCAGCCGGCATCCTACCAGACCGTCGGCCGCATCGCGGACGCGCTGGTTCATTCCTCGCTGCTGCCCTACACCTTTCTGATCGTCGGCCACGTCGAATCCAATTCGAAGACGCGCGAGGCCAATGCGATCCTGAGCCAGCGCCGGGCGGATGCGATCCGTGACGTCCTGGTGAACACCTTCAAGATCTCGACCAAGCGGCTGCATCCGATCGGCCTCGGCGAGGAGCAGTTTCTCGACCGGGCCAAGCCGACCTCGGCCGTCAACGGCCAATTGCAGATCCTGACTTATGCCAAGCTGCCGGAGGAGGCGCCGCGTCCGGCTGCAGCCCCTGCGCCTGCGGCGAAAAAGCCCGCCAAGAAGCGCTGAGCGAAGGCGGCTCCGCACCTGACGGAACCCTTTGAAGTGCGGGCTATTTTGCAGCCTGTCCCGGGCGCGCGCAGACGGTTTTGCGCGACAAAAGTGCCGGTTTGTGCACCGCCCGGTCCAGTGCTATAGCCTCTGTTCGCCCTTCCCGACCCCGTGCTGCATGAGACCGAAATGGGTGGCTTTTTCCAGCGCCAACTTGCCGTTTATGTCGAGTACCATCGCGATCCCCGCAACACGGCGATGCATGTGGTCGGCATCCTGCTGCTGTTCACCGGCGCCGTGCTGCCGCTGACGCTGGTCAAGCTTCCGCTGTTCGGATTCCACGTCAGCCTGGCAGTGATCCTGGCCTTGCCGGTCTTGATTTATTGGCTGCTGCTCGACGCGGCGCTCGGGCTCGGCATTCTGGCCGTCTCCGTCGTGCTGTTTTCGGTTGCGACGACCATCGCGGCGCAAGTCAGCACTGCGATGATGTGGGCGATTTTCGCGACGCTGGTGGTGCTCGGCCTCGCCGCACAGAGCATCGGCCACAAGGTTTTTGAGGGGCGCGAGGCCTCGTTGTTCACGTTCCCCTCGCATCTTTTGCTTGGACCGATGTTCGTCATGGCAAAATTATTCATTGCATTGGGCTTCCGTCGCGACCTTGCCGCGATTCTGGCGCCTGTTCCGGCCAATTCCCTTTCAACCCGATAACGTTCGAAGCGAAACAGTAACCTTCTGCATGGCTCTCGTCCTGGTTACCGGTGGCAGTGGCTTCATCGGACATCACCTCGTAGAAGCACTCCGCGCCCGTGGACAGCGGGTCCGCGTTCTCGATGTCCGTGTGCCGAACGCGGCGAACGCAGATGTCGAGCACGTCCACGGCTCGGTGCTGGACTGTGCCGCGGTCGATGCGGCGATCGCCGGTTGTGATCAGGTCTATCACCTCGCCGGCCTGCCCGGCATGTGGGTCGCCAACAAGCAGGACTTTCACGAGGTCAATTGCCGTGGCACCGAAATCGTGCTGGCGGCTGCGATGAAGCGCGGCGTCTCGCGCTTCCTGCACTGCTCGACTGAATCGATCCTGTTCCCCTATTCTGACCTCAAAGGCGTTCCCGCCGAAGAGGCGCTGCAGCCGGCCGAGGCGATGCCCGGCGCCTATACGCGGTCGAAATCGCTGGCCGAGCATCATGCCGCCAATGCGGCAGCCGCGGGTTTTCCGCTGGTGATCGGCACGCCGACCATGCCGATCGGAGCCGCCGACCACAATCTGACGCCGCCGACCGCGATGCTCTGGTACTTCCTGCAGAAGAAAGTGCAGCCTCATCTCAACTTCCTGGTCAACCTGGTCGACGTCCGCGACGTCGCCATGGGCCTCGTCCTCACCATGGAACGCGGCCGCCTCGGGCAGCGCTACATCCTCGGCGGCGACTGTGTCCCGCTCGGCGACATCCTGCGCATGATGTCGGCGATGAGCGGCCGCCGGCAATTTCCGATCGTCGTACCGGGCAAGATCGCCGAGCTCTCCGCGATCATGCTCGAATACATCGCCGACCACATCACGCGCCGGCCGCCGAACGGCACCGCCGAGGGCGTGCGGATCGCGCTCGCCGCCAGCGACCTTTCGATCGGCAAAGCCCGTAACGAGCTCGGCTATTCGCCGCGTCCGATCGAGCCGGTCTTGCGCGAAACCATCACCCATCTGCTCGCCCGCAACGGCCAGCAGCCCTCCGGCGCCCTCAAGCATCACGCGCTGTCCTCGCGCGCGAGCTGACGCCGCCGCTTCAAACGCAAAGAACCTTCATGTCTTTCGATTTCAGCAAGCTTCTCTCTGTCGCCTGGGGTGGCTGGACCACGACCTGGCCGACCGAACTCCTGGCTCTGCTCTGGCTCGCTTTTCTGGCCAGCTGGGTCGGCGCCTCGTTCTGGCAGGGGCAGACCAAGAAGCAGGTCATGACGCTGGAGTCACAGCGCTATCGCCTGCCGATCCTGGTTGGCGGCATCCTGTACACGCCGTTCGTCGCGGAGATCCTGGGCTTGAAGCCGCTCTGGGTGCTCGGTAACACCGGCATCGCGATCGCCGCGATCCTCTCGGCCGCTGGCATTGCCTTCGCCTGGTGGGGCCGGCTGCATCTTGGAAAATTCTGGTCCAACACCATCACCCAGAAGGAAGACCATCGTGTCATCGACACCGGGCCGTACGGCTTGGTGCGCCACCCCATCTACACCGGGCTCATCTTCGGGATGCTGGTGACCGGCGTCGCGATCGGCTTGGTGACGTCGATTCTCGGCGCGATCCTGATCTCGCTCGGCATGTGGCAGAAGGGCCGGATGGAAGAGGTGTTCCTCTCGAAGGAGCTCGGCGAGGACGCCTATGGCGCCTATTGCCGCCGCGTTCCGATGATCATTCCGTTCACGTCGCCGCGGTGACGACGTAGCCCGCCTCACTCGCGTGTCCCGGACGCGCTGCAGCGTGCAACGCTGCTGCGCAGAGCCGGGACCCAGATTGCGACTTGTGCATACCGGTGAGATGGGCCCCGGCTCTGCAGCGCATCGCGAAGACGCGCTGCGCTGCGTCCCGGGCACGAGAGCACGATCCGCCTTCCCAAGGAACCACCGCGCCGCTCGTCCGTTAGCGCTCGATATCTGCCACAGCCGCAGAGCATCGAGCCATGTCGGACGCCTACGATTATTTTCGCGCACACGCGATCGCCGCCGTCCGCAAGGCGCGGGCGCTGCCGCCCGGGCGGACGAAGCAGAAGCAGCGCACGGTGGCGCGGGTCTATCATCTGCTCTCCCGGGAAGCGGCGCTGGCGCCGAACATCCGTCACCTGGACGATTTTCGCGCGGCACGACGGCTGGAGCGGCAGATCGGTCGTTGACCTCCGGGTCAAGCCGCGACTCTCCCATGCAAATTCGATCGGCTGCCATTCCTCGGGAATAGGCCCTTGCGGTGAGCCGCACAGGTTGACGTCTGCCCCGTGAGCCAGTTGGATGCGCGCGCACACAGGGGCTCATCATGACGTTTTCCAGCATCTTCGCGCAGTTCGTCGCGTTCATCGGCGGCATCGCACTGCAATGGCGCAAGATGACGGGCACCGAGCCCGCGCCGGCCTGGGGCGAGAAGCCCGCCATTCCCGAAGCGAAACCGCAAGGCGCGATCCCCACCTTGAAGATGCCGACCGCACGCGGATGGCGCGACGGACAGAAGCCGATCGCTGCACCCGGGCTCAAGGTCAATGCGTTCGCGACCGGCCTCGACCATCCGCGCTGGATCGAGGTGCTGCCCAATGGCGACGTGCTGATCGCAGAGGCAACGCAGATCGCGGGCGCCCCGCGCAGCGTGTTCCACTATGCGATGCAGGCGACGATGCGCCGCGCCGCCGCGCTCGGCGTCTCCGCCAACCGCATCACGCTGTTGCGCGACAAGGATGGCGACGGCGTTGCGGAGGTTCGCGGCGCGTTCATGGAGAACCTCAGCCAGCCGTTCGGCATGGCGCTGGTCGGCGACACTTTCTATGTCGGCAACACAGACGGCGTGATGGCTTTTCCTTACGTTGCCGATGCCGATCGCATCACGGCGCCGGGCAAGCGGCTGACGACGTTCAAGCCCGCCGGCCACTGGACACGCAGCCTGCTCGCCAGTCCCGACGGCAAGAAGCTCTATGCCGGCGTCGGCTCGCTCAGCAACATCGCCGAAATGGGCATGGAGGTCGAGGAAGGCCGCGCCGCGGTCTACGAGCTCGATCTCGTCGCCGGCACGCATCGCATATTTGCGGCTGGCCTGCGCAATCCCGTGGGCCTTGCCTGGGAGCCGACGACCGGCGTGCTCTGGACCGTCGTCAACGAGCGCGACGGCCTCGGCGACGAGACGCCGCCCGACTATCTCACCTCCGTGCGCGACGGCGGCTTCTACGGCTGGCCCTATTGCTACTGGGGCAAGACGGTGGACCACCGCGTGCCGCAGGATCCGGCGATGGTCGCCAAGGCGATTCAGCCGGACTATGCGCTCGGTGGCCACACCGCGTCGCTCGGCCTGTGCTGGATGCCCGCAGGCACCCTGCCCGGCTTCGGCGACGGCATGGTGATCGGCCAGCACGGCTCGTGGAATCGCAGCACGCTGTCCGGCTACAAGCTGGTGTTCGTCCCGTTCGCGAACGGCAAGCCCTCCGGCCCCGGTCGCGACATCCTGTCGGGCTTCCTGTCGCCGGACGAGAAGGAATCCTACGGCCGCCCGGTCGGCGTCGCGATCGGCCCGGACAAGACGTCGCTGCTGATGGCCGACGACGTCGGCAACGTGATCTGGCGCGTGACGGGGGCGTAAGGGCGAAGGAGGCACCACGGGTTCGAAAACCTCTCCCGCGTGCGGGAGAGGTCGGCGCAACGCGCCGGGAGAGGGTTCTATCCTCTTGGTGATTGTCCCGTCGCGGAGACACCCTCTCCCCAACCCTCCCCCGCACGCGGGGGAGGGAGCTCACCGTCGGCGGAGCTAATCGAATCTCAATTCATCACGTCCCCACGCACAGCGTGGCGCGCTGTTTGCGCAAGAGCGCGATCACCGACAGTGCCGTGATCAGGCCGGTTTTGGGATTCTCGGACGGGATGTTCTCGATGCCCATCGAGAAGCGCGCCGAATCCGCCTCGACCTCGATGCGATGAACGTTGCGCGTCACGGTTGGGTCGGCCCAAACCTGAATCTCGGTGCGATCGGGTCCGATGCCCGCTAGCGACAACGCAACCGCGACGTTGACGTTGGCCGGAAAGCCCTTCGCGGCTTCGCGCGCGCTGCCCTCGAACAGTTTCAGCGGTTCGCGCAGATTGTCGATGTCGATCTTGTTCTGAACGATGAACGGCGCGCCCTTCAGCCCGTCGATCGGCTTGCGCGTGACCATCTTCACCGAATGGATGGTGCCGATTGCGGCGGCGTTGACGGCATCGAGACCGATCAGGGCGCCGGTCGGCACGAGGATGCGACCGCCATTGGCGCGGGCGAGATCGACGAGATCGACATTGTCGAGCAGACCGCCGACGCTGACCACGACGACGGCCTTGCCGCGCTTCACCGCCGGCTCGACGATCGCACGCAGCTGGCTGCTTGGCGCGCATTCGACCACGATGTCGGCGGCATCGCCGAGCTGGTCGAGCGGCAGGATTTTCGGCGGGCGGCGCAAGCTGTCGATGAAGGCTTGATGCTTGGCGGGATCCCGCACCGCCACGGCCGCGAGCGACAGGCTCTCGATGCCCTGATCGAGCGCGGTCGCGATCTTGGTGCCGATCGAGCCCAACCCGGCAATGGCCACCCGCAATTCGCTCGAAGTCTTCTGATCCGTCATCATCGTCCCTCTGTCCTGGCCGATGTCATAGCCGCTCACGCCTCCCGCGCATAGCTGCGCAGGCGGGCTTCCAGAACGGCCAACATGGCATCGCGGGTCGGATCGCGCGAGCCACGCAGCCAGGCGGCGGCAAGCGGCAACCGGCCGACCGGCCCACTCTGCCTCAGTCGAAGCGGCACGAAGCGCACACCCGCCACCGCCATCCGTGCGGTCCAGCGCGGCACGATCGCGACCCCAAGCTTCGTTGCCACGAGGTTGATGATGGTCTGCTTCTCGTCGGCGACCTGCACGATGCGCGGCGTTAGGCCGGCCTGCTCGAACAGCTTGACCGTGAGGTCGTGGCTATCCGGTCGCGAGCGGCGGTCCGGCACCAGCATCGCCTCCTGCGCGATATCCGCGAGCGTGATCGCTTTGCGCCCGGCCAGCGCGTGCCGCCGTGGGAACGCAACGATCGCGCTCTCCTGGAGCAGGTCGCGGAATTCAAGCCGCTTGTCCGGCCGGTCAGGCGGACGCACGAAGGCGAGATCGAGCGCACCGGTCAAAATCTTCGGCAGCAGCCGGACAGTCTTGTCTTCGAGGAGCTGCACCGCAATGTCAGGGTGCCTGGCACGAAAATCGCGCAGAAGCGGCGGCAACAGTCCGGCCGCCGCGCTGTCGATGGCACCGACCCGCAGCCGCCGCGCGGTCCCCGCGCGCGAGCGATTGCGGAGGTTGCTCTCGACAGCCTCGACCTTGGCGAGGATGGCACGGGCGTCATGTAGCAGCATCGCGCCGTCCTCGGTGAGCTGCACCGCTCGCGTCGTCCGCGCAAACAGCCGCGTTCCCAAATGCTCCTCCAGCAGCCTGATCTGCCGACCGAGCGCAGAAGGCAACATCTGGAGCTGCTGCGCCGCGCGGCCGAAATGCAGCTGCTCGGCCGTCGCCATGAAGCATCGGAGCTGATGCAATTCCATCCAGTGTCCCTTCGTCTCGCCCCGCGAGGATTATATCATTTTTTTGTATAAATCAGCGCCAATTGAGTATTCCCTGCACCCCCGTCTAGATTCGCCGCCGACGCAGACGGTCAGACCAGCCGGTGCAATCTCTCAAATGGAGCCTTCCCATGCGCACCCATTCGATCGCAGCCATTCCCGCCGACGGCATCGGACCCGAGGTGATCTCGGCCGGTGTCCGCGTGCTGGAGGCGCTGGCCAAGCGCAGCGGCGACATCTCCTTCAACGTCAAGACGTTCGACTGGGGCTCGGATTATTACAAGAAGCACGGCGTGATGATGCCGGCGGACGGCCTCAGCGAACTCAAGAAGTTCGACGCGATCTATTTCGGCGCGGTCGGCGCACCTGATGTGCCCGATCACATCACGCTGTGGGGCCTGCGGCTGCCGATCTGCCAGGGTTTTGACCAATACGCCAATGTGCGGCCGACCAAGATCCTGCCGGGCGTCGCCTCGCCGCTGCGCAACGTCGGCGTCGGCGATCTCGACTGGGTGATCGTGCGCGAGAATTCGGAAGGCGAATATGCCGGCATGGGCGGCCGCGCCCACAAGGGCCTGCCGGAAGAGGTCGGCACCGAAGTCGCCGTCTTCACCCGCGTCGGCGTCACGCGGATCATGCGCTATGCGTTCCAGCTCGCGCAGTCGCGCCCGCGCAAGCTGCTGACCGTGGTGACCAAGTCGAACGCGCAGCGCCACGGCATGGTGATGTGGGACGAGATCGCGGCCGAGGTCGCCGGCGAATTCCCAGACGTGACCTGGGACAAGATGCTGGTCGATGCCATGACGGTGCGCATGACGCTGCACCCGAAGAGCCTCGACACCATCGTGGCGACTAACCTCCACGCCGACATCCTCTCCGATCTCGCCGGCGCGCTGGCGGGAAGCCTCGGCGTGGCGCCGACCGGCAACATCGATCCGCAGCGCCGCTTCCCCTCGATGTTCGAGCCGATCCACGGCTCGGCCTTCGACATCACCGGCAAGGGCATCGCCAACCCGGTCGCGACGTTCTGGACCGGCGCGCAGATGCTCGAGCATCTCGGCGAGAAGGATGCCGCCTTACGGCTGATGGCTGCCGTCGAGCGCGTCTGCGCCGCGGGCGTGCTGACGCCCGACGTCGGGGGCAAGGCGACGACGAAGGAGGTCACGGATGCCGTGATCGACGCGATCCACGGATCGAATGTTTAGTCTTATCGCTCTCCCGCCTGCGAGTGGAGGCGAAGAACGTGCTATTTCCGCCCCGCCGGGGCCACCGGCGGCATTGCCATCGCGGCGGCCGGCTCAGGCGGGGTCAGATGGCGGGGGACGATGATGGTCTGGCCCGGCGTCAGCTGCGCGTTCTCGGGCAGCGAGTTGCTCTGCGCCAGCGTCCACAGCGGCACGCGGTTGGCTGCGGCGATGCTCTCCATGGTATCGCCGCGGCGCACCGGCACCCTCACGCCGCTGTCCCACAATTCGACCAGCGTATCTGCCGGCACGAGATAGCGCAGCGGCACGGCATCGGCCTGCGTTTGCGGCGGAATACGCGGCAGCTGCGTCACCATCTCGACGATCTGACGGTGGATATCGTCGGACTTCTCGATGTTGATGTGGGTGACGCGCGCGTTTTCCTTGAGGTCATAGCTGGCATAATGGCCGCGAAAGCCGGGGACAGTCACGACGTCGCCGCCGCCGAGCACGCTGTCGGACAGGAAGATGTTGATGAAGCGCTCGACGTTGAGGGGGACATCGCCGGTCGCGTGCGCGGGATCGATGGCGATGACGAGGCTGATCGGGATGTTCTCCTTGGCCGCCATCTCGGAGATGACGATCGAGCACAGCCCGCCCATGGAATGGCCGATCAGCACGATCGGCGCCGCCTTTTCCTTGTAGCCGGCGATGGCCCGGTTGCCAATCAGCCGGCACAGGGTGAATTCGTAGACGTCGGCCGAGAAGCCGGCCTGCGTCAGCTTCTCGCCCAGGCGGTCCATGCCGGTCGAGAAGATCGGGCCCATGGCGCCGCGAAACAGGTAGACCTTCGGCAGCGGCAACGGCTCGAACGGCGGAGGCGGCGGCGCGGCGGGGACGGCCGCAATGGTCTTGGACTTGGGCGGCGAAGCCGCGGCCGTGCCCGTGCCGAGGGCGAGCAGCACGATTGCTGCCAGCACGATCAGGCGCCTTGGATCAACCATCCGTCCCGAAGTCCTACCACCGGAGGCGGCGCCTCCCCTTGCGGGCCTTCATGACCGCGGAATTGGCAGATTTTGCGGCGCCGGAGCGTGGCCGTTCCAGACTAGTTCCTTGACTAGTTCCTTGCCGGCGCAGCGGCCGCCGCCGCGCGGGCGGGCCGCGGTGCGCCGGGTTCGGCGACGGGAGCAGCCGGGGCGCGCGAGCGCATGATGGCGGCGTCGATCTCGGCGATGACGCGGCGCTGGATTGCCTCGTTCTTGTCGATCGAGATGTGGCCGACGCCGGTGCCGCGGACGTCGACATTGTCGAGCTTGCCGCGGAAGCCGGCCGCGGCCCGCACCGGCTCGCCGGGGCCGTCGCCGATGTAGATATTGATGTAGCGTTCCGCGCCGGTCGAGAGCTTGGTCTTGAACACGGAGTCCAGGCCGATCGCGAGCTTCACGGGCACGCCGAGCTGGTTGAGCTTGGCGATCATGTCGGGCAGCGCGGTCGCGCCGGAGGAGTGGCCGACCAGGATGATGGTCTTGAGCCGACCGGCCTTGTAGGCAGCCGCCGCTTCATCGGCGAGCGAGGACCAGGACACGAAATTGGCGACGGTCACCGGGATGCCCTGGGCCTGGAGGCGGGCGCCGATCGTGTCGAGGCCGAGCGAGAAGATGTTGAGCACGCCGCGGAGCAGATAGACATGCGTGGTCGCCGCCGCGGCCTGGCTCGGCGCGGCCTTGGCGGTGGTCGGGCTGATGGCAACAGCTGACAGCAGGAGCAGGCCCAGCGCCCACGCACGGAGGGCGGACAGCTGGCTGGCGCCGGCGGTGTGACGGCCGTTCGGTCTCATCGATCTTTTCCCTGGAGACAGTACGCTTCGCGATTGGGCGGAATCGTAGCCACGGCGCGCTCGCAGACGCAACAAAGAGCCGCGTGAGCGCCAATCTTAGCAGCAAGCCGTGACCATCGCGCAACACTTGCCCGGAACATGCCACTGAAGCGTCCGTTTTGAGGCCATTTTTCTCCGGGGAATTGCGGAGAGACAATGGCGTTCCTATTTCAGGGCTCCGCCGACCTGCCCTCCAGGATGGTCCGGCCCCCTTCCCCAGCCTTTGCTCCTCAGCCTTGCGGCCATCATGTCTTCCATCATCTCCGTCGCCAATTTGTCGAAGACCTATGGGTCCGGCTTCAAGGCGCTCAAGAACGTCAATCTCGACATCAAGCGCGGCGAGATTTTCGCGCTGCTCGGACCCAACGGCGCCGGCAAGACCACGCTGATCTCGATCATCTGCGGCATCGCCAATCCGAGCCAGGGCCGTGTCCTGGTCGGCGGCGAGGACATCCAGACCTCCTACCGCAAGGCGCGCTCGCTGATCGGCCTGGTGCCGCAGGAATTGCACACCGACGCTTTCGAGAGCGTATGGGCGACCGTGAGCTTCTCCCGCGGTCTGTTCGGCAAGCCGAAGAACCCCGATTACATCGAGAAGGTGCTGAAGGACCTCTCGCTGTGGGACAAGAAGGACAACAAGATCATCACGCTCTCGGGCGGCATGAAGCGACGCGTGATGATCGCCAAGGCACTGTCGCACGAGCCGCAGATCCTGTTCCTGGACGAGCCGACCGCCGGCGTCGACGTCGAGCTGCGCAAGGGCATGTGGGAGGTGGTGCGCGGACTTCAGCAGTCCGGCGTCACCATCATCCTCACCACGCACTACATCGAGGAAGCCGAGGAGATGGCCGACCGCATCGGCATCATTAATAAAGGCGAGATCGTGCTGGTCGAGGACAAGACGACCTTGATGCAGAAGCTCGGCAAGAAGCGGCTGACGCTGCACCTGCAGAACAAGGTCTCGTCGTTGCCGGAAAGCCTCGCGCATTACGAGCTCGAGCTCTGCGATGACGGCGCGACGCTGGTCTACGACTACGACACCCAAGGCGAGCGTACCGGCATCACCAGCCTGCTCGGCGACCTCCGCACCGCCGGCATCCGCTTCAACGACCTCGACACCACGCAATCATCGCTCGAGGACATCTTCGTCGACCTCGTGAGGACGTCATGAACCACCGCGCCATCCGCGCCATCTATCTGTTCGAAATGGCGCGCACCTGGCGAACGCTGCTGCAAAGCATCGTCTCGCCGGTGGTCTCGACCTCGCTCTATTTCGTGGTGTTCGGCGCCGCCATCGGCTCGCGCATCACCGAGGTCGAGGGCGTCAGCTACGGCACCTTCATCGTGCCGGGCCTGATCATGCTCTCGGTGCTGACACAGAGCATCGCCAACGCCTCGTTCGGCATCTACTTCCCGAAATTCAGCGGCACGATCTACGAGATCCTGTCGGCGCCGATCTCGTACTTCGAGATCGTGCTTGGCTATGTCGGCGCCGCCGCCACCAAGTCAATCATCCTGGGCCTGATCATCCTGGCGACCGCCGGCCTGTTCGTGCCGCTGCATATCCACCATCCGGTCTGGATGCTGGCCTTCCTGGTGCTGACGGCGGTGACGTTCAGCCTGTTCGGTTTCATCATCGGCATCTGGGCCGACGGTTTCGAGAAGCTGCAGATGATTCCGATGCTGGTGGTGACGCCGCTCACCTTCCTCGGCGGCAGTTTCTATTCCATCGACATGCTGCCACCCACCTGGCGCACGGTCGCGCTGCTCAACCCGGTCGTCTATCTGATCTCCGGCTTCCGCTGGAGCTTTTACGAGATCGCGGACGTCAGCGTGTCCGTCAGCATCGGCATGACGCTGGCGTTCCTGGTGGTCTGCTTGATCGTGATCTGGTGGATTTTCCGAACCGGATACCGGCTCAAGAACTGACCGCACGGTGCTCGCGAAAATGTCAGCGCCGCCGGCCGGCGCGGCCCAAAGCGGCCTTGCTTACGCCTGGCATCACGTTAACGATGGACAGGCAGGCCGCTGGAACCAACGCTGGACTGCAGGCATAATGCACGCCGGGGGACGGAGAGCCGCGGCGCCAGCATGAACAGGCCGGAGGCCAGAAGTCAGATGCGTTCGTTTTTGATTGCTTTCACTTCCCTGATGCTTTTGAGCGCGGGCACCGCGCAGGCCAAGGTCGAGATCACCGTCGACAAGGACAATCAGCAGATGACCGTCGCCGTCGACGGGGTCGCGCGCTACCACTGGCCGGTATCGACCGGCATCCCCTCGCGCGAGACGCCGAACGGCGCCTTCCGGGCCTTCCGCATGGAAGAGGATCACTACTCCAAGGAATTCGACGACGCGCCGATGCCGCACGCGATCTTCTTCACCAAGGTCGGGCACGCCATCCACGGCACGGACTCGGTCGGCCGGCTCGGCTCGCCGGCATCGCATGGCTGCGTGCGCCTGTCGCGCCAGAACGCCTCGATACTCTATGCGCTGGTGCAGCAGCAGGGCGTGCTCAACACCACGGTGACGCTTACCGGTTCGGCACAGGTGGCGCTGGCGCGCAATCCGCGCGGCCGTAACAACACTGCGGTGGCCCGCGCCCCGCAGCCGGCTGAGGACCAATACGCCACCACCGGCGCCCCGGTGAACCTGACGCCGCTGGCGCAGCGGCGCTACATGCCGCAGGACGACAACTACATCTACCCGGCCGACGGCAGCGACACCGGCGCGCGCTATCCGGCGCCGCGCTCGGCCACCCGCCCGCTCTACGACGCGCAGGTCTATCAGCAGCAGGCGCGGCCCTACTACGACCAGGGCTATGGCCAGCAGGGCTATTACTATCAGCCGCAGCCGCGGCAAGTTTATCAGCCGCGCGGCTACTATTATCAGAACTGACGCGGCGACCATCAACCGCCTCAAACCGTCGAGGCACCATGCCATCACGTGCCACGACAATCCCGGTGCTGCTCTCGCTTCTCACTGCCGGACAAGCCATGGGATCTGATTTGGCCTTCGACCTCGAGGCGCATCGCGGCGGGCGGGCGCTGCTGCCGGAAAACACCCTGCCCGCCTTCGCCCATTCGCTGACGATGGGCGTGGACACCCTGGAGCTCGACGTTGGCGTCACCGCCGACGGCGAAGTCATCGTCGCGCATGAGCGCGGGCTCAATCCCGATCTCGCACAGCGGCCCGATGGGGCCTACATCACTCCGCCCGGCACGCCTTTCGTCAAGCTGCGGCTCGACGAGGTCAGGACCTATGACGTCGGCCGGATCCGCCCCGATAGCGCCTACTCACGACAATTCCCCGACCAGCATGCGCTGCCGGGGACGCGCATTCCCACCCTGCGCGAGCTGTTCGCGCTGGTGCGCAAGTCCGGCAACACGCAGGTGCGCTTCAACATCGAGACCAAGATCGATCCGAACCATCCGGCTGAGACGCTGGATCCGCAGGCGTTCGTCGCAAAGCTGCTCCGTGTGATCGAGGCCGAGGGATTCTCCGATCGCGTCATGATCCAGTCGTTCGACTGGCGGACCCTGCTGCTCGTTCAGCAGCAGGCGCCGAAGATCCCAACGGTGTACCTGACGCTGCAGCGGGGCTCGGCTCCGACGGTGGCGCTCGACAAGGCGACGAACTGGACGGCGGGGTTCAGCCCGGCCGATCACGGCGGTTCGCTGCCGCGGACGATCAAGGCCGCGGGCGGCGCGATCTGGTCGCCCCATTTCGGCGACGTCACCGCGGCGCTCGTTACGGAGGCTCACGCGCTCGGGCTGCGCGTGGTGGTCTGGACGGTGAACAAGCGTGAAGACATGGCGCGGATGATCGAGATCGGCGTCGACGGCATCATCTCGGACCGGCCGGACCTGCTGCGGCAGGTCGCCGGCGAGAAGGGAATCGCGCTGCCGGCGGGGACGCCGGTGATGCCTTAGGACCGGTCTCGTGTCCCGGACGCGGCGCGGCATGAAATGACGCGACGCAGAGCCGGGACCCAGAATTGTGGGCCCCGGCTCTGCAGCGCACCGCTGACTGGACGATACTTCGCATCGCCAGGGAAGCGCTGCGCTGCGTGCGGGGCACAAGATCACTTGAGGCGCGAAGCCTACTCCCCGTCCTTCCAACGCCGATACAGCGCGCCCAGGATGTTGGAATAATCGTCGGTCCAGACCCGCACCCGGTCGTCGGCTTCGGTCTGCTCCCATTGCTTGGAGGATGCGAGCCTGCCGACATCGGCCTCCTCGCGCGCGGAGATGACGACGTCGGTCGAGAAGATGTAGTCACCATCGCGTCCGGAATCCTCGTTGAAGACCCAGCTCTTGAGATCGTTGGCGTCCGCGATACCGACGACGACGGTTTCGAGATCCAGATGCCGGTTGGAGACGTGCATCACCACGGAACCGTGCGGCGCGAGCTTGTCCTTGTAGATCTTCATCGCCTCTTCGGTCGCAAGATGGATCGGAATCGCATCGGACGAATAGGCATCGACAATGATGAGATCATAGGCGCCGTCGGGTTCCTTGGCGAAGGTGAGGCGCGCATCGCCGATGACAGGCTTCATGTCCGGCATGCAGCTCGAGATATAGCGGAAATTCCTGGGGTCGCGCGCCGCATCAACCATGGACTGGTCGATCTCGAAGAAGGTCCAGTCCTCCCCCGGCTCGGCGGCGCAGGCGAGCGTACCGGAGCCGACGCCGATCGCGGCGACCTTCAGCGGCGCGCCCTTGCGCTCGCGGATCGCGCTGACGGCCTGACCGATGCCGCCGTCCTTGTGATAATAGGTGATCGGCTCGGGCCGGCCGGTCACAGGCGTGCCGTCATTGTTGCGGAAGCGCTCGGCGCCGTGAATGGTGGTGCCGTGCATCAGCACATGGAAGTAGCCGCCCGGCGTCTCCACGATCTTGTGCACGCCGAAGAAGCTGCGCACGGTCGTGACGCGGCCCTCGTCTGCGGGATAAACGCGGATCAACGCCAGCGCGAGCGCAACGGTGGCAAAGATCTTCCAGCGCCCGGCATTGATGATAAGCGCGAGCAGCGCGGCGAGCACGCCGACGGCGCCGGCGACCCAGACGCGATGATCCTCGAACCAGGTCGAGAGGCCACCGGTCGTGTATGACGGCGCGATGAGCGCCATCGCGAGGGCGGCGAGCGCCAGCCAGTACCATTTGACGATGGCGGCCAGCCGCTCGTTCGCGGACGGACGGCACAGCGCGGCAAGCGCGATCAGGATCGGATATTCGGCGATCCACGAGAAGGTGAAGGGCGCAACGAGCCCCGCGAACAAGCCGCCGACCATGCCGCCGAACGATAGCGCCACATAGAAGCCGGTGAGGTATCTGGCAGCAGGCCGCGTCCGTGCCAGCTCGCCGTGGCAAGCCATGGCGATGACGAAGAAGCAGAGTTGATGTCCGCCGAGCGTCAGCAGCAGGTTCTGCTCGCCGCCGAAAGCCAGCAGGACGACGACGCCCGCGATCGCGACCGGCTGGAGCATCAGCATCCATTTGTGCGGTAGCAGCGGCCGCGACTGGAATACGACCACCCAGGTCAAGAGATACAGCGACAGCGGCAGCACCCACAAAAGCGGCGCCGCCGCGACGTCGGTCGAGATGTGCGCGGTGACGGCGATGAGCAGGCCCGAGGGCACGGCGGCGAGGAAGATCCAGCGCAACCGCGTCAAGAGGCCGGGCGCAGGCGCATTCACGTCGTCCACCCGCGCGTCGGTCAGCGCCAGCTTCGGAGAACGCAACAACAGCACGCCGCAGGCGCCGATGAGAAGAATCAACAGGCCATAGAGGCCGGTCCAGAACCGGTTCTGCATCTGCAGTGTGAACATCGGCTCCAGCAGGAACGGATAGGACAGCAGTGCGAGAAAGCTGCCGATATTCGAGGAGGCATAGAGGAAATAGGGATCGTGCGCGGCCGGATGGCCGGTGCGGACGAACCAGGCCTGCAGCAGCGGATTGTTGGCGGCCAGCGCGAAGAACGGCAGCCCGATCGAGACCGCGAAGAGGCCAAGCAGCCAGAGCGCGTAGCCCGAGGCCGGCGGCTCGCCGTAGGCGGAGGCGATGCCGAGCGGCAGCGTGGCGAAGGCGGCGACCAGCAGCACCAGATGCACCGCCACGGGAACGATCCGGCCCCGCGCCTGCATCAGCAAATGCGCATAGGCGTAGCCGGCCAGCAGCAGCGACTGGAAGAACACCATGGCCACCGACCACACTGCCGGCGAGCCGCCGAGCCGCGGCAGCACCATCTTGGTGAACAGCGGCTGCACCGAGAACAGCAGCAGCGCGCTGACGAAGATCGCAGCGGTGTAGACCGTCAGCAGCAGCCGGTTGCGCGACGACGACGGCTGCTCCGTGGCGGCGGGTTGCACGATCGAATCCATGGAAGCTCCGGCTCAAACCCCGGCGGGCGCCGGACCGCGCGCAATGGAGCACAAGGCGCCTGAACGGGCAATAAAGCGTGGCGTGATGTTGCAGCAAGAAATGCCTGATATAGAGATGTCGTTCCGGGGCGCCTCGAAGAGGCGGACCCGGAACATCGAGATTTCCGGATTCGATGCTGCGCATCGCTCCGGAATGACGCCAAGGAAGTCATGACCGATACCGACGTCATCATCATCGGCGCGGGCCACAACGGCCTCACCTGCGCGGCCTATCTCGCGATGGCGGGTCTGCGCGTGCGCGTGGTCGAGCGGCGCAAGGTGGTCGGCGGTGCCGCGGTGACGGAGGAGTTTCATCCCGGATTCAGGAATTCGGTCGCCGCCTACACCGTGAGCCTGCTCAATCCGCAGGTGATCCGCGATCTCAAGCTCGCCGAGCAGGGCCTGCGCATTGTCGAGCGGCGCGCGCAGAATTTTCTGCCCGCGCCGGATGGCAGCTATCTTCTCACCGGCGAGGGGCGGACGAAAGCCTCGGTGGCGCGGCTCAGCGCGCATGATGCGGAAGCCCTCGACGGCTTCGCGCGCGAGCTGGAAGACATTGCCGACGTGCTCAGGGCATTCGTGCTGCGCGCGCCGCCGAACCTGCTCGACGGTTTTGGCACCAATGCGATCCGCGAGGCCGTGAACGCGTTGCAGAGCGCCAACATTCTGCGCGGCCTGACGCTGGAACAATGCCGCAGCCTGCTCGATCTGTTCACCCGCTCGGCCGGCGAGATGCTGGACGAACGTTTCGAGCACGATCTGGTCAAGGCGCTGTTCGGCTTCGACGCCATCGTCGGCAATTATGCCAGCCCCTACGCCGCAGGCTCGGCCTATGTGATGCTGCATCACGCGTTCGGCGAGGTGAACGGCAAGAAGGGCGTCTGGGGCCACGCCATCGGCGGCATGGGCGCGATCACACAAGCCATGGCGCGCGCGGCACGCGAGCGCGGCGTCTTGATCGACACGGATGCCGGCGTGCGCGAGGTCATCGTCGAGCGCGATCGCGCCGTTGGCGTCGTGCTGGAGAACGGCTCTGCCATCCGCGCGAAATATGTCGCGGCCAACGTCAATCCGAAGCTGCTCTACACGCGCCTGATCGCGGCTGACGCTCTGCCTGCGGACTTCCTCGCCCGCATGCGGCATTGGAAGAACGGCTCCGGCACGTTCCGCATGAATGTGGCGCTGGACCGCCTGCCCTCCTTCGCGGCGCTATCAGGAGAGGGCGATCATCTCACCTCCGGCATCATCCTGGCGCCTAGCCTCGGCTATATGGACCGCGCCTGGCTCGACGCCCGCGCGCAGGGCTGGAGCCGCGAGCCCGTGGTGGAAATGCTGATCCCCTCGACGCTCGACGACACGCTGGCCCCGGCCGGCAAGCATGTCGCGAGCCTGTTCTGCCAGCATGTCGCACCAAATCTTCCCGATGGCAGGTCCTGGGACGACCATCGCGAAGAGGTCGCCGATCTCATGATCGCGACGGTGGACAAGTACGCCCCGGGTTTTGGGGCGAGCGTGCTCGGCCGCCAGATCCTGTCTCCGCTCGATCTCGAGCGACAATTCGGGTTGCTCGGCGGCGACATCTTCCACGGCGCGCTGACGCTGAACCAGCTGTTCTCGGCGCGGCCGATGCTGGGCCACGCCGATTATCGCGGGCCGCTGAGAGGCCTCTACCATTGCGGCTCCGGCGCTCATCCCGGCGGCGGCGTCACCGGAGCCCCCGGTCACAACGCGGCGCAGGCGATCCTGCGGGATCACCGCTCCCTGTTCGGAAGCCGTGGATAGGGCTGTGGATGGGCCGTGGACAGGCTGTCGAAAGATCGGTGACCGGCCAGGGGATGCCTAGGCGAGACCGTCGGGAGCGATCCTGGGGAAAGCCGGTGGAAAATCGGCGGGGCGATCCCGGGAAAAGTGGTGGATAGGGGCCGGACAAACAGGAGGATAACCTGTGGAGTCAGGCGGCAAATATGACCTCGCCCGCCAGGGGTATCCCTAGCGGGCGGTGATCAGGAACAGCCTCTGAAGAAAAATAGCCCCCGCTGGGAAAGCCGGCGGAAATTACTTCAAGGAGCTGCTAATCGAATTGAACTTCTCGTTCAAGCTGGTGCCCAGGCCGTTCACCACGGTAATGATCGCCAGGGCAATACCCGCGGCGATCAGGCCGTATTCGATCGCGGTTGCACCGGACTCGTCCGACCAGAACTTCTGAATCATACGCTTCAAGACTCGCCTCCGTTTCAATTGCAAGCTGCGTGGAATTGCTTGTACATCCGCAAATATACGTGGCACACGCTACAGGCGCGTTAACGCGGGGACCTTAACTTGTCCGGAAACTAGGCGTTAAAAGTTCCAAAAATTGAATTCAACGGACCCCCCGATGCAGCCTTCCCCGACCCATCGCGCCAGCTTTTCGATCGGCAGCGAAGCCGACGCCAAGCGCGTCGTCGACGTGCTCACCGAGGTCTTTTTCGATGGCGATGCGGCGGTTGCCGCGTTCGAACGGCCCGACGGACAATGGGACGTCACGTTGCATTTTGCCGCGGCGCCGGATCAGGCATGGCTGCGCGAACTCGTTGCAACTTCAGCAGGAAATGAGATCGCGGCGACGCTTGCCTTCGACACCGTCGAAGCCAAGGACTGGGTCAAGGCCAGCCTTGAAGATCTCGTCCCGGTGCCAGCCGGCCGCTTCGTCGTGCACGGCAGCCACGATCGCGACCGTGTGGCGCCGAACAAGCTTGCCATCGAGATCGAGGCGGCGCTCGCCTTCGGCACCGGTCACCATGGCACAACGCGCGGCTGTTTACTTCTGCTTGACCATGTCCTGAAGAGTTCCCGCCCGAGGAACCTGCTCGATCTCGGCACCGGCACGGGCGTGCTGGCGATCGCGGCGGCGAAGGCGCTGCATCGCGCGGTGCTGGCCTCCGACATCGATCCGCCATCGGTACGGGTGGCAGCCGAGAACGCCACGCTGAACGAAGTTGGCAACCATGTGCGGGTCATCCGCGCGACCGGCTTTGCCGCGCCGGATTTTGCGCGTGCAGGCCCGTTCGACCTGGTGCTCGCAAATATCCTTGCCAATCCGCTACGGCAATTGGCGAGCCCGATGGTGCGGCACCTTGCGCCTGGCGCTCGCGTCATCCTCTCCGGCCTCTTGACGCACCAGGCGCCCGCTGTGATCGCCGCCTACCGTGCCCGCGGCCTCGTGCCGGTGAAGCATCTGCGCATCGAGGGCTGGAGCAGTCTGTTGCTGAGGAAGATATCGTAGGGTGGGCAAAGCGAAGCGTGCCCACGAACTCCATTTGCAAACGAATGATGGTGGGCACGGCGCAAGAGCGCCTTTGCCCACCCTACGGCATGATCCGATGCCGCGCTACTCCACCGGCTTCTCGTCGCGGCGAATAACGCGATCATCGCGCAAAGCGCGCCTGGCGCGGCGCTCGGCGAAACGGTCGATCATCTGGCTGATGAGGCCGCGCGGCTTCTTCGGTACAGCCGCTGTCGGGGCGCGGCGCGCCGGCGGCGAAATCTTCTCAAAGGTGAATGCTGGCATCGTGTGTCCCCTCGCCGTTGAGATGAACCACCCGCTCGAATTTCCCTGTTATCCGGACGAAGCGCAACTGCCGCATCCTTTACCCCACCCAATTCGAATGGAACTATTCAAGCACAGTCCATGCCAGATGCGACGCAAATGCGTCTAGATTGCGGACCAATCCCCATGATCCTAAAGTGATCCACCATGTTCGAAGCGCACTTCCAGACATTCGAGGAGCCGGAGGCCGGCGTCGCGTTGGCGGCACGATTGGCCGCACTTCGCGAAGAACTTGCCCGTCGCAAGTTGACCGGCTTCGTGGTGCCACGTGCCGATCAGCAGCAGAACGAATATGTGCCGCCATCGGAAGAGCGGCTCGCCTGGCTGACCGGCTTTACCGGCTCGGCGGGACTAGCCGTGGTTCTGCCGCATGAGGCTGCGCTGTTCGTCGACGGCCGCTACACGCTGCAAGCGGCCAAGCAGGTCGACGCCAAGGCATGGACGGTGGAATCGCTGATCGACCCGCCGCCGGAGAGCTGGGTGGCGGCGCATCTGAAAGCCGGCGACCGCCTCGGATTTGATCCTTGGCTGCACACTTTTTCGGCAGCCGAACGATTGGCCGCCGCCTGCGCCAAGGCCGGGGCCGAGCTGGTCGCCACCGACAGCAATCCGATCGACGCGATCTGGCAGGACCGGCCGCAGCCGCCGCTCGCCCCCGTCGCGGTGCACAGCCTCCAGCATGCCGGTGTTACTGAAGCCGAGAAGCTGACGCAGATCAGGGCCGAGATCGCCAAGCTCGGCACCGATGCCTTGGTGCTGTCGGACAGCCACGCAGTGGCCTGGACCTTCAACATCCGCGGCGCCGACGTCGCCCATACCCCGCTGCCGCTGTCCTACGCGCTGGTGCCGAAGGACGGCCGTCCTACCATCTTCATCGACCACCGCAAGCTCTCCAACCTCACGCGCGACCATCTGGAGCAGTCCGCCGACGTGCGCGAACCGGACGCCATGGCGCCGACGCTGATGGCGCTGGCCAAGACTGGTGGATCGATCGCGCTCGACAACGCCACCGCGGCCGACGCACTCAGCCGGCTGATCACGGGCGCCGGCGGCAAGCCGGTGCGCGGCAGCGATCCTGTTGCACTGCTCAAGGCGGTCAAGAACGCGACCGAGATCAAGGGCACCAAGACGGCTCATTTGCGCGACGCCGTGGCGCTGGCGCGCTTCCTCGCATGGATCGATCGTGAGGCGCCAAGCGGCAAGCTCACCGAGATCGACGCGGTCGAGGCGCTGGAGACCTTCCGCCGCGATACCGGTGCGCTCAAGGACGTCTCGTTCCCGACCATCTCCGGCACGGGACCGAACGGCGCCATCGTGCATTACCGCGTCACCCGCAAGAGCAACCGGCGGATCGCGCCCGGCGATCTCCTGCTGATCGATTCCGGCGCGCAATATGAAGACGGCACCACCGACGTCACGCGCACCATGGCGGTGGGCGAGCCGACGGATGAGATGCGCGACCGCTTCACCCGCGTGCTGCGCGGCCACATCGCGATCGCGCGCGCCGTGTTTCCGGACGGCACCACGGGCGCGCAACTCGACACGCTGGCGCGGCAATATCTCTGGGCCGCCGGGCTCGATTTCGAGCACGGCACCGGCCACGGCGTCGGCAGCTATCTCTCGGTGCACGAAGGACCGGCGCGAATTTCGAAGCTCGGCACCACGCCGCTGAAGCGCGGCATGATCCTGTCCAATGAGCCCGGCTACTACAAGACCGACGGCTTCGGCATCCGCATCGAGAATCTCGAGCTGGTCGTCGCCGCCGACATCAAGGGTGCCGAGAAGCCGATGAACGCGTTCGAGACGCTGACCTTGGCGCCGATCGACCGCCGCCTGATCGATGTCGCGATGCTGAGCCGAGACGAGCTCGATTGGCTGAACGCGTATCACGCGCGCGTCAGCGCCGAGGTGCGGCCAGCGCTGGACGAGGCGACGAAGGCCTGGCTCGATCAGGCCACGGCGGAGCTGAAGCTCTAGATCCGTCAAAAGACGGCTTGACGCCTCGCGCATAGCCGTATGCCGAAATGAGCGTATTCGTTCGTGACGCGATGCAGCTAGTGTCCGACGATGCACGGCATGATCAGCAAGCCGCCGGAAATGGCCAGCAACATCGCGACGTCTCGTCTGGTGTTGCTGCTGCTGGTCGTGATGACCGGGGTCGCACCGATCTCGCTCTACATCCTGGTTCCGGCGCTGCCCGTGCTGGCGACGCATTTCGGCAGCGACATCTCGATCGCGCAAATGACGGTCTCGCTCTACATGGTCGGCATCGCGCTGTCGCAGCTGATCATGGGTCCGCTGTCGGACCGGTTCGGCCGCCGTCCGGTGCTGCTCGGAGGACTTGCACTGATGGTGGCGGCCAGCGTCGCCTGTATCTTCGCGCAGACCCTGCCGCAGCTGATCGCCGCACGCTTCTTCCAGGCGCTCGGCGGCGCATCGGGCATGGTGATCAGCCGGGCCATCATCCGCGACATTTACGAGCGCGACCGCGTCGCCTCCATGATCAGCCTCGTGGTCGCGGCATTGATGATCGGGCAGATGGTCTCGCCGCTCACCGGCGGCCTGATCGAGACCGCGTTCGGCTGGCGCGCGATCTTCTACGCCATCACCATCGCCGCCATCGTTGTTGCCGTCGGGATCGCCTTGGCGCTGCCCGAGACCCGCCGTAGCCGCGCCGCCGGCAGCGGCTTCCGCGGCGATCTCGGCATGCTGATCCGCAATCGCGCCTTCGTCGGCTATGTGATGTGCCAGGTGCTCGCGTCCCAGATCATCTTCACCTTTGCCGGCGGCGGGCCCTACATCGTGGTGACGCAGATGGGCCGCAGCAGCGCCGAATACGGCGCCTGGTTCGCGACGACGGGCTTTGCGTTTCTGGTCGGCAACCTGCTCTGCGTGCGCTTTGCGCCGCGCCACTCGCTGGAGAAGCTGATCTGGTTCGGGCTCGCCCTGCAGCTCTGCGGCAGCCTTGCGAACCTGCTCTGGAGCTTGGTCGGCTGGAACGAGGCGCCCGCCTGGCTGTTCGGCACCCAGATGATCGTGATGGCCGGCAATGCCTTCGTGATGGCCAATTCCGCCGCAGGCGCCATCAGCATCCGTCCCGAAGCAGCGGGCACCGCCTCGGGCGCGATGGGCTTCCTGCAGCAGGGCATTGGCGCGCTGATGTCGCAGTTCGGCGCCTATCTCGGTGGCCACTCCGCAACGACGCTGCCGCTGACCTCAGCGGTGCTCGCGATCTCGATCCTTTGTGCCTGCGTGATGATGTTCGTCGTGCCCCGCCGCGAGGCGGTAGCGAGCGCGGCGCTGATCGGGCAGGCCGAAGAGGACGAGACGGGGATGATGTGAGCGGCGCTGCGCGCGCCCCGGCCCATTTTGCGAAGAGCTGAAATAAAAGAGGCGGGGCTGGACCCCGCCTCTTTCAAACTCCGTATCTGTGCTTCGGCTTACGCCTGGCTCGCGATCGCCTTGCCGAGCGCGGCCTGCGCCGCTGCAAGCCGCGCGATCGGCACGCGGTACGGCGAGCAGGAGACGTAGTCGAGACCGATATGATGGCAGAAGGCGACGGAAGCGGGATCGCCGCCGTGCTCGCCGCAGATGCCGACCTTGAGCGAAGTGCGGGTCTTGCGGCCGCGCGCAACGCCGATCTTGACGAGTTCGCCGACGCCTTCCTGATCGAGCGAGATGAAGGGATCGACCGAGAGGATGCCCTTTGCGACGTAGGGACCGAGGAAGCTCGCCGCGTCGTCGCGGCTGATGCCGTAGGTCGTCTGCGTCAGGTCGTTGGTGCCGAACGAGAAGAACTCGGCCGACTGCGCGATCTCGCCCGCGAGCAGGCAGGCGCGCGGCAGCTCGATCATGGTGCCGACCTGATAGGCCAGCTTGGTGTTGGTCTCGCGCATCACGGCCTGTGCGGTGGCATCGATCCGCGCCTTCACCAGGTCGAGCTCGGCCTTGGTCGCGATCAGCGGCACCATCACCTCGAGGCCGACGGCCTTGCCGGTGCGCTTCTGCGCCTCGACCGCCGCCTCGAAGATCGCGCGGGCCTGCATCTCGGCGATCTCGGGATAGGCGATCGCGATGCGGCAACCGCGGAAGCCGAGCATCGGGTTGAACTCCGAGAGCTCGCGGGCGCGGTCGGCGAGGCGCCGCGGGTCGGTGTTCATGGCACGCGCCACTTCCTCGACCTCGGCATGGGTGTGCGGCAGGAATTCATGAAGAGGAGGATCCAAAAGCCGGATCGTGACGGACAGGCCCTTCATGATCTCGAACAGCTCGACGAAGTCGGCGCGCTGCATCGGCAGCAGCTTGGCCAGCGCGGCGCGGCGCGACTGCTCGTCCTCGGAGAGGATCATCTCGCGCACCGTGCGGATGCGCGTCTCCTCGAAGAACATGTGCTCGGTGCGGCAGAGGCCGATGCCTTCGGCGCCGAACTTGATCGCGGTGCGCGCGTCGTCCGGCGTGTCGCCGTTGACGCGGACGCCGATCTTGCGGACCTGGTCGGCCCAATTCATCAGCGTGCCGAACTCGCCGGACAGCTCCGGCTCGATCATCGGCATGCGGCCGGCGAGCACCTGGCCGAGCGAGCCGTCGATGGTAATGACGTCGCCGGTCTTGAAGGTGCGCGAGCCGATGCTCATGGTGCCGCGGCCGTAATCGACGCGGATGGTGCCGCAGCCGGAGACGCAGGGCTTGCCCATGCCGCGCGCGACCACCGCCGCGTGCGAGGTCATGCCGCCGCGGGTGGTCAGGATGCCTTCGGCGGCGTGCATGCCGTGGATGTCTTCCGGGCTGGTCTCGATGCGGACCAGGATCACTTTACGTCCGTCGCCCTGAAGCTTGGCCGCCTCGTCCGAGGAGAACACGATCTCGCCGGAGGCCGCGCCCGGCGAAGCCGGCAGGCCGGTCGCGATCACGTCACGCTTGGCGTTGGGATCGATGGTCGGATGCAGGAGCTGATCGAGCGAGGCCGGATCGATCCGCGTGACCGCTTCCTTCTTCGAGATCAGGCCCTCATTGGCGAGCTCGACCGCGATGCGCAGCGCAGCCTTGGCGGTGCGCTTGCCGCTGCGGGTCTGGAGCATCCAGAGCTTGCCCTGCTCGACCGTGAACTCCATGTCCTGCATGTCGCGGTAGTGCTTCTCGAGCAGCGTGTAGATCCGCGTCAGCTCCTTGAAGGCTTCCGGCATCGCCGCTTCCATCGAGGCCTTGTCGGAGCCCGACTCCTTCCGCGCTTCCTCGGTGATGTCCTGCGGCGTGCGGATGCCCGCGACCACGTCCTCGCCCTGCGCGTTGATCAGGAACTCGCCGTAGAGCTTGCTCTCGCCGGTCGAGGGATTGCGGGTGAAGGCAACGCCGGTGGCCGAGGTCTCGCCCATGTTGCCGAACACCATGGCCTGCACGTTGACCGCGGTGCCCCAGGATTCCGGAATGTCGTGCAGCTTGCGATAGGTCACCGCGCGCGCATTCATCCAGGATGAGAACACCGCGCCGATCGCGCCCCAGAGCTGGTCGTGCGGATCCTGCGGGAATTCCTTGCCGGTTTCGCGTGCGACCGCGTCCTTGTACTTGCCGACCAGCTCGACCCAATCCTCAGCGGACAGATCGGTGTCGAGCGTGTAGCCCTGGCTGTCCTTGAAGGTGTCGAGGATCTCCTCGAAGTGATGATGCTCGAAGCCGAGCACCACGTCGGAATACATCGTGATGAAGCGGCGATAGCTGTCATAGGCGAAACGGCGGTCGCCCGACAGTTCGGCCAGCGCTTCCACGGTCTGGTCGTTGAGGCCGAGATTGAGCACGGTGTCCATCATGCCCGGCATCGAGGCGCGCGCGCCGGAGCGCACCGAGACGAGCAGCGGGTTCCTGATGTCGCCAAACACCTTGCCGGTCAACTTGCCGACATAGTCGAGCGCCTTCTCAACCTGCGACTTCAGTTCCTTCGGGTAAGTCTTGTCGTGCTCGTAGAAATAGGTGCAGACCGATGTCGGGATGGTGAAGCCGGGAGGCACCGGCAGGCCGAGATTGGCCATCTCGGCGAGGTTGGCGCCCTTGCCGCCGAGCAGGTCGCGCATTTCCGTCCGGCCCTCGGCCTTGCCGTCACCGAACGTGTACACCCATTTGCCGGCCTTGGCCGCTGCCGGCTTGGCGGGCGCAGCCTTCTTCGGCGCGGGCTTCGCGGCGACCTTCGGCGGAGCCGCCTTGGTCACAGGCTTTGCCGCCGGCTTGGCAACCGGCTTCGGCGCGCTCTTGGCCAGCGCCTTGCGGGCGGGCGGCGCTGCCTTAGCTGCGGCAGAGGGCTTTGATTTCGCTGGCATTTTCGCTGGAATTTTCTTGGGCTTCGAGGCGGCTTTGGCCATAGCTTGCACACAACCTGCGAGAGGAATGGGAAATCGCGGGCCTTACACCATTTTGGGCGGGCCCGCGCAAGACGGACAGTTCCGAAAAGTGAA
The DNA here is from genome assembly GCF_016031655.1 of Bradyrhizobium glycinis. Classification (GTDB taxonomy): domain Bacteria; phylum Pseudomonadota; class Alphaproteobacteria; order Rhizobiales; family Xanthobacteraceae; genus Bradyrhizobium; species Bradyrhizobium glycinis. The sequence goes on along the minus strand of NZ_JACCHQ010000009.1, from coordinate 129,283 downwards.
CGCCTAGAAGCGGAGCCACTTCAGGAGCCCGAGCCCGATCGCGCCGTTGACGATGAGGAAGATCGCGACGATGAGGTTGAGAAGCCGCGGCATGATCAGGATGAGCACGCCCGCAATCAACGACAGGATCGGCGAAATGTGGGCGACGGTGATGTGCATGAATTATCTTTCTGTGAGGTGAGGCGAATCGCGCGCGGATCATAGCCGGCTGGGTTCCGGGAGTAGAGATGCGCAAGACCTGCTGCGAGTTCCCGGCCTCACGAAAACTGCCCGAAATTGCCGCGAATGCGGCGGGCCTTTTCCCGGAACATTGGCTTGAGGCACGCATTGGCAACCCGTCGCGCCGCTGGCGCGTCCGCAGATTCACGTCGAAGGAGTTGTCCATGCGCAACAGGATTTTTGCTCTCGCAGCGCTCGCGGCCGCGACTGGCGCGCCCCTTCTTGCGGCGCAGGCGCAAAGCGATGTCACGATCGGACGCGCGCCCGCAATGGTCGACGGCGCGCCGACCATTGCCGTCGAACAGCGGCCCGCCTTCCGCGAATATGTCATCGAACAACGTGTGCCGGCCTTCCGCATTCCGGATCGTGTCGTGGTCGGCACCACCTTACCCGAGGCAGGCGTCACCTATTATGACGTGCCGCAACGTTTCGGCGCCACCACCTATCGGTACACCGTCGTGAACGGCGAAACCGTGCTGGTCGAGCCGCGCTCGCGCCGCATCGTCGAGGTGCTGGACTAAAGACGCTGCCGCTCCATTCGATGTCCGGCGCGTCACATCAGGCTGGCGCGAGCAGTGTTAAATCGGACATCAGGCCCCGCCCGGTCCTCCCCCCGCCGGGCGGGGCTTTTTTGCGCAAGCCACATCAGCAGCCGTCATTCCGGGGCGCGCGAAGCGCGAGCCCGGAATCCATCGTGCCGCGCGTGAGGAGGAGAAATGGATTCCGGGCTCGCGCCAAGCGGCGCGCCCCGGAATGACAGCGGTGTTGGCCGCGCGGCCGCGCCTCAATCCTGGATCTTCGAGAAATCCGCCACCGCGCGCGTGGCGCTGCGGATCTCGTTGAGGAGCTTCAGGCGGTTCTCGCGCACCTTCGGATCGTCGTCGTTGACGCGCACCTTGTCGAAGAACGCATCGACCGGCGGACGCAGCTTTGCCATCGCGCTCATCGCCGCGGCAAAATCTTCCTTGGCCACGGCAGCGCTGGCTTCCGCCTTGACCTCGCCGATCGCCTTGGCCAGCGCCCTCTCCTCGCCAAGGCTGTAGAGCGCGGCATCGGGCGCGCCGTCGAAGCTGCGCTTATCCTTCTTCTCCTCGATCGAGAGGATGTTGCTGGCGCGCTTGGTGCCGGCGAGCAGGTTCTTGCCGTCATCGCTGTCGAGGAATTTTCCGAGTGCCTCGACGCGGCGGACGATCATCAGAAGATCGTCCTGACCGCCGAGCGCGAACACGGCATCGACGAGATCGTGCCGCGCGCCCTGCTCGCGGAGCTGTACTTTGAGGCGGTCGGCGAAGAAGGCGAGTAGGTCGCTCGGAAGCTTCGAGGCATCGGCCGGCTTCACCGACAAGCCGGCGAGCGCCGATCCCGCCACCTTCATGAGCGACAGACGCAGCGCGTTCTCGGCAATCAATCGGATCACACCGAGGGCTGCGCGCCGCAACGCATAGGGGTCCTTGCTGCCTGTCGGTTTCTCGTCGATCGTCCAGAAACCGACGAGCGTATCGATCTTGTCGGCGAGCGCCACGGCAACGCTGACCGGATCGGTCGGCACGCGATCGGCAGGGCCCTGCGGCTTGTAGTGCTCCTCACAGGCTGCGGCGACGGAGGCGTCCTCGCTCTGCGCAAGCGCGTAATACTTGCCCATCAGGCCCTGAACTTCCGGGAATTCGCCGACGACTTCGGTCAGCAAATCTGCCTTTGCCAGATGTGCGGCCCGCGTCGCCTTGGGACCGTCGGCGCCGACCAGCGGCGCGATCTCCGCGGCGAGGCGCTCGATACGCTTGATCCGCTCAGCCTGCGTTCCGAGCTTCTCGTGGAACACGATCTGCTCGAACTTCGGCAGCCGGTCCTCGAGCTTGGTCTTGAGGTCGGTCTCGTAGAAGAACTTCGCATCGCTCAGCCGCGCGCGGATCACGCGCTCGTTGCCGGCGATGATGGTCGCACCTCCATCGGTCGCGTCGATATTGGCGACCAGAATGAATTTATTGGCGAGCTTGCCCGTCTTCGGGTCGCGCACCACAAAACACTTCTGGTTGTTGCGGATGGTGGCGCGGATGACTTCGTCGGGCGTCTTCAAAAACTCCGGCTCGAACGAGCCCATCAGCACGATTGGCCATTCGACGAGACCGGCGACCTCGTCGAGCAGGTTCTGGTCCTCGACGAGCTCAAAACCTTGCGCGAAGGCGAGCTGCTTGGCGTCTGTGAGGATGGCGTCCTTGCGCCGTTCAGGATCGAGCACGACCTTGGCCTCGAGCAGCTTTGCCTCGTAGTCCTCGAAGCGGCGCACGGAGATCGGCGCCGGCGCGAGGAAGCGATGGCCGTAAGTGGTTTGGCCACTCTCGATGCCGTCGACCTCAAACTTCACGACATCGGGCTCTTCGGTCTCGAGTCCGAAGGTCGCGGTGATCGCATGCAGCGGACGCACCCAGTTCAGCGAGCCGGGCTTGCCGGAGCGCGCGCCCCAGCGCATCGATTTCGGCCAGGGGAAGGTGCGGATGATGACGGGCAGGACTTCCGCGAGCACGTTGATCGCGTCGCGGCCGGGCTTCTCGATCAAGCCGATGTAGAAATCACCCTTGGGGTCGCGCTGGATTTTTGCTTCGTCCAGCGACTTCAATCCAGTCGCCTTGAGAAAGCCCTGCACGGCCGCGTCGGGCGCTCCGACCTTGGGTCCGCGGCGCTCGGTCTTCAGATCAGGCTGGCGCGCAGGGATGCCGTGCACGGTGAGCGCAAGACGGCGCGGCGTCGCGAAGGCTTTTGCGCCCTCGTAGACCAGGCCTTCGGCAACCAGCTTGTCGGTGACCATGCGGCGCAGATCGTCGGCCGCCTTCGCCTGCATGCGCGCGGGGATTTCTTCCGAGAACAGTTCAAGCAAAAGGTCGGGCATCAGGCCGCTCCGCCCGCTTCAGTGTGGATCCACGCCTCGCCACAAGCTTTTGCCAGCTCGCGCACGCGCAGAATGTAGCTCTGCCGCTCGGTCACGGAGATCACGCCGCGGGCATCGAGCAGGTTGAAGACGTGGCTCGCCTTGATGCACTGGTCATAGGCCGGCAGCGCCATCAGATGCTCTTTGCGATTGCCTTCGCGCCAGCCGGCGTCGAGATATTTGCGGCAGGCCGCTTCCGCCATCTTGAACTGCTCGAACAGCATCCCGGTGTCAGCATGTTCGAAATTGTGCCGCGAATATTCCTGCTCGGCCTGCAGGAACACGTCGCCATAGGTGACCTTGGCCTCGCCCTCGCGACCGTTGAAGTTGAGGTCGTAGACGCGGTCGACGCCCTGCACATACATCGCAAGGCGCTCGAGCCCGTAGGTGAGCTCGCCCGCGACCGGCGCACATTCGAAGCCCGCGACCTGCTGGAAATAGGTGAACTGGCTGACTTCCATGCCGTCGCACCAGCACTCCCAACCAAGGCCCCAGGCGCCCAAGGTCGGGCTCTCCCAATCGTCCTCGACAAAGCGGATGTCGTGCACGGCGGAATCGATGCCGATCGCGGCGAGCGACTTCAGGTACAGCTCCTGAAGGTTCGGCGGCGAGGGCTTCATGATCACCTGGAACTGGTAATAGTGCTGCATCCGGTTCGGGTTCTCGCCGTAACGGCCGTCCTTCGGCCGGCGCGAGGGCTGCACATAGGCGGCATTCCAGGGCTTTGGCCCGAGCGCGCGCAGCGTGGTCGCCGGATGGAAGGTGCCCGCGCCCATCTCCATGTCGTAGGGCTGCAGGATCACGCAGCCCTGCTCGGCCCAGAACCGCTGGAGCGCGAGGATGAAGCCCTGGAACGAGCGTTCCGGGCGCATATGGGCGGGCAATGAGGCGTCCATCGTCAGATCAGGCTCTCGCGGGGGGTTTGAATCGCGCGGGACCGTATCGACGGCGGGGATGGGAATCAAGGCGAAGGGGTTAATTGGGCAGTCATTCCGGGGCGATGCGCAGCATCGAACCCGGAGTCTCGAGATTCCGGGTCCGCCCTACGGGCGTCCCGGAATGACGCTGCGTGTGAAGGTCAGCACCAATTAACCCGGCCGGTAAGCTCCGGTCACGGGGTCACGCTTCAGCGTCTGGATATCCCCCATGCGGGCGGCTTCAGTGACGCGCGACAGGCGCATCTCCTCCAGCTCCTGGTTGATCCGGACAGCGGTCTTGTAGGCCCAACGGACCACGGCAAGCCCGCCCAAGACGCCCGCGAAAGCGACGAACGGCGGCATCGGTCGATCCTCGTCTCATGCTCAGCCCCCACACGCATTGTTGCGCAGATGGACCCGCGCCGCAATTGGCGCCGCCCGGACGAAATGGCGCGGGAGCGCGAGCCCTAGAACCCGAATTTCGCCCAAATCGCCCGCGTCTCGACCGCCGAGATCAGCTCGTCCGGCAGCCCGGCCATTGACTCCAGGGCCGAAAGCTGCCCCGCGCCGGGCGATTTCCGGCCAAAAAGGCCGGACAGCAGCCCGGTTGGCTGGGCGATCACGGGGGTGAGAACCTTGTCGCCATAGCGGGCACGAAGAGTTGAGCGGAGATCGCCGATGCTGTCGGCGAGCCCCAGCGCGATCGCGCTATCCCCCGCCCAGTATTCACCCGTGAACAGCGCGTCGTCGGCTCCCTTTAGCCGGGCGCCGCGACTCTCCTTGACCAGCGAAATGAAGATCTGGTGGATCTCGCGCTGGATCGCCTTCAGCCTCATGACGTCATCCGGGTTTTCCGGAAGGAACGGGTCGAGCATCGCCTTGTGCTCGCCCGACGTGTAGAGGCGCCGCTCGATGCCGAGCCGCCTGATCGCCTCCTGAAAACCAAAACTGCCGCCGACCACGCCGATGGAGCCGAGGATCGAGGAGGGATCGCAGATGATCTCGTCGCCCGCGCAGGCGATCATGTAGCCGCCGGAGGCCGCAACGTCCTCGACGAACACGAGCACGGGCAGCTTCTTCTCCGCGGCGAGTTGCTTGATGCGCAAGTAGATCTGGCGCGACTGCACCGGCGAGCCGCCGGGCGAGTTGATCACCAGCGCCACCGCCTTGGCGTGCCGATAGGAAAACGCCCGCTCGAGCACCCGCGCGACGCCGGCAAGCGTCAGGCCCGGACGCAGCGGCGTCACCGCACCGATCACACCGGACAGCCGCACCACCGGCACGACCGCCGTGCCAGGACGAAACCGCGCCGGCAGATATTGCATGAGCTTGTCGGCCAGGCCGGAACTCTCACGATCGTTCAATTTTTCGGCCATGGCCTTACCTCTGGTTAACCATTTCTTATCACGCGAGTGTCATTGAAAGTGCCTGGAACGTGTTTTGCAGAATCCCCGTTGGGAAGCTGCAATAGGCAGCGGAAGGAAACGCCATGAAGATCTATCTGCTGTTGCTGCTGATCGGTGCGCTTTTCACCGCGATTCGCTTTACGTCCCCGCAAGAGCAGCAGACGGAATCGCTTCCGCAGTAAGTGGTCACGGCTCCCCCAGCGGCAACGCCGCCCTCCCCTCCAGAATATCCCTCACCTCTTTTTTGGGCAGATTTAACTCGTCGTTAAGCACGAGGCCCGGCAGCAATCGCGTCGGTGCCCGCCCGCCTTTGACTGCGCGCACCAACACGCGGATCGCGGGCTTTCCTGTTCCACCATGAACCGGCATGATCGCAAGGCTGCCGAATCCGCGTGACAGCGCTGCCATGACATCGCCGATTCCGTCCGCGCGCCAGATCAGGGTCAACACGCCGCTCGACCGGAGAATGCGCCGGGCTGCATGCACCCACGCATGCAGCGTCTCCTCCCTCGCCACATGCGCGGTGTGGCGCGCCTGATCCGGTGAGCCGCGATGGCGTGTGGGATCGTTGAAGGGCGGGTTCATCAATACGGCGTCGGCACTGTCGGGCAGGAGTCCGTTCGCGGCAAACGCCTGCGCGTCGGCGGTAACGTCGAGCACGATGGCCTCGGCGGCGATCGTGTTCGCGGCGGCGTTGGCCTGCGCGAGCTGCGCCAGTTCCGGATCGATCTCGACCAGGCTGAGCCTGATCCCCTCGACGCGCCGCGCAAGCGCGAGCCCCGCCGCGCCGACGCCGGCGCCAAGCTCGACCACGCGGTCACCCGCCTGGGCGTCGGTCGCCGCTGCGAGCAGGACGGCGTCATGCCCGGCGCGGTGGCCTGACCGCTTCTGCATCAAGCGCAACCGCCCGCCGAGAAACGCGTCCTCGGTAATATCCGCGGCCTCAATCATCGCCGCGCAGTTCGTGGCTGAGGCCTGCCTCGGTGAGGAGCGCCCTCGCCTCCTCGGCGTCGTCCTCATGAACCAGGATCCGCCGCGGCAAGATGCCGAGAGACCCCTCGATGATGCTCATGTTCTGGTCCAGCACCAGATGATGGATGTTGGCGCCGTCGAGCAGCGCGCCGATCGCCGACACCAGCACCATATCGTTGGTCCGAACCAGTTCACGCAAAACGGAGGTCTCCTGCCTGAAAGTGGCTAACGCGGCAAATGTCAATGGTTCCGCGGCCCTTGCCGCATCCGCCGCCAGTTTCTATTGTCTTTCCATCAGAATAGCCCTTCTGGGGCAAATATTGGAGACCGGCGTGGCCGTCATCGTACCTTTCGAAACTCCCGGCGCGTCGATCGAAGAGCTGGTTGCCCTTGTCGCCCCCGATATGGAGCGCGTCAATGCCACGATCCTGTCGCGGACTGGCTCCGACGTGACCATGATCCCGGAAGTGGCCAACCACCTGATCTCCTCCGGGGGCAAGCGGCTGCGCCCGATGCTGACGCTCGCCATGGCCAACCTCGCCGGCTACACCGGCGACGGCCATATCAAGTTAGCTGCCTCCGTCGAGTTCATGCACACCGCGACGCTCCTGCACGACGACGTCGTCGACGAGAGCGAGATGCGGCGCGGCAAGCTGTCGGCGCGCATGCTCTGGGGCAACGAGGCGAGCGTGCTGGTCGGCGACTTCCTGCTCGGCCAAGCCTTCCGCATGATGGTCGAGGTCGGCTCGCTGCGCGCGCTCGACATCCTCTCCGCGGCGGCCGCCACCATCGCCGAGGGCGAGGTGATGCAGCTCGCCGCCGCCAAGAACACCGCCACCACCGAGGACGAATATCTCGCCGTGATCCGCGGCAAGACCGCCGAATTGTTCGCCGCCGCCTGCGAGGTCGGCCCCGTGATCGCCAACCGCCCGAAGGCGGAGCAGACCGCGTGCCGCTCGGTCGGCATGAATCTCGGCATCGCCTTCCAACTCGTCGACGACGTGCTCGACTACGGCGGCAAGAGCGCCAAGCTCGGCAAGAACACCGGCGACGATTTCCGCGAAGGCAAGATCACGCTGCCCGTCGTGCTCGCCTTCCGCCGCGGCAACGACACCGAGCGCGCCTTCTGGATCCGCGCGCTCGAGCGCGGCGAGATCGGCGATTCCGATCTCGATCACGCCATCGGCCTTATGAACAAGCACCGCGCGCTGGAGGACACGCTGATCCGTGCCCAGCACTACGGCGCCATGGCCGTGGATGCGCTGGCGCTGTTCCCGCCCTCGCCGATGAAGAGCGCGCTGGAGCAGGTCGTGGCGTTTTGCTTGGCAAGATCGCATTAGGCGACTGACGCCCCTCTCGCTTCCGTACCGTTGTTGGTCCTGTCATCGCCGCGCAACGGCGAAGCCGTTGTCGCTGGAGGCGCGAGTGGCGCGATGCGTTGCATCGCGCCGGGAGCCCTGAAGGATGCACGGCAGAGCTGCAGCCGGGCCGTCGCCGTTCGAGGCTCGCCGAACAGGCGAGCAGGGTGACGGTGTTGGATAAGTGCGCGCTGCCTCGCCCCGTCATTGCGAGCGCAGCGAAGCAATCCAGCATGCCGCCGCGGAAACGGTCTGGATTGCTCGCTGCGCTCGCAATGACCGAGGGTGGCGCGAGATCACTGTTCGCCAACTCGCATTTCGAAACGCGGCCATAGCTCCGTGATCGCACAGATCACACACTGGCACCGGCCAGTAGTTACTTGCATTTTGCAAGTAACTACCCTACCTTACCCGCCATGCAGCCCAAATCCTCTTCCATCCTGGAATGCCCGGTCGGCCGCGCGGTGGAGACGGTCGGCGAATGGTGGAGCATCCTGATCCTGCGCGATGCGTTTCAGGGTGCGACCAAGTTCGACGAGTTCTCGCAAAGCCTCGGCATTGCGCCGAACATCCTGTCGCGGCGCCTCACGCACCTCACAGAGACCGGCATGTTCGTGCGTCGCCGCTATCAGGAGCGCCCGCCGCGCTACGAATATGTGCTGACGGACAAGGCGCGGGATTTCTTCCCGGTGATCGCTACGCTGCTCGCCTGGGGCAACAAGCATCTCGCGCCGAAGGGCGAATCCATCCTGCTGGCGAACCGGAGCGACGTCCGCCCGCTCGAGCCGATCGTGGTCGATGCCGCCGACAAGCGCCCGATCACGCTCGCCAATGCGGTCGTCGTCGCAGGTCCCCGCGCCAGCCGCGGCATGCGCGCACGGCTCGCTTCGCTCAAGGCCATGAACCCGGCCGTCGCGCCGGCTGGAGACTGACATGCGTCGTATCGTCGTGACGGGAATGGGCGCGGTGTCGCCGCTTGGCTGCGGCGTCGAACTGACGTGGCGGCGGCTGCTCGCCGGGCAAAGCGGGCTGCGCCCGTTGCCAGAATGGGCAGAGGCGCTGCCGGCGCGCATCGCAGGCCTCGTGCCCGACAAGACCGAAGATGACAAAGGCGGTTTTGATCCGGCGCAGGCTGCCGCACCCAAGGATCAGCGCAAGATGGACCGCTTCATCCTGTTTGCGCTGCTCGCCACGGCAGAAGCTGTCGGGCAAGCCCAATGGACGCCGCAGGACGCGAGCGCGCTGGAGCGCACCGCGACGATCATCGCTTCCGGGGTCGGCGGCTTTCCCGCCATGGCGGAGGCGGTGCGCATCACCGCGCAACGCGGCGCGCGCCGGCTGTCGCCGTTCACGATCCCCTCGTTCCTCGCCAATCTCGCCGCCGGCCACGTCTCGATCAAGTACGGCTACAAGGGCGCACTGGGCACGCCCGTCACGGCCTGCGCCGCCGGAGTGCAGGCGATCGGCGATGCCGCGCGCATGATCCGAGCGGGCGAAGCAGACGTTGCGATCTGCGGCGGCGCGGAGGCCTGCATCGACATCGTCAGCCTCGGCGGCTTTGCGGCGGCGCGCGCACTGTCGAGCGGCTTCAACGACGAGCCTGGGCGCGCCTCGCGTCCGTTCGATCGCAACCGCGACGGTTTCGTCATGGGCGAAGGCGCAGGCATCCTGGTGATCGAGGCGCTGGAGCATGCGCAGGCGCGCGGCGCGACGCCGATCGCCGAGATCGTCGGCTACGGCACGACTGCGGACGCCTATCACATGACGTCGGGCTCGCCCGATGGCGACGGCGCCCGCCGCGCGATGGAGATCGCGCTGCGGCAGGCCAAGCTTGCGCCCGCGGATGTGCAGCACCTCAACGCGCATGCGACCTCGACACCGGCCGGCGACGAGAGCGAGCTTGGCGCCATCGCTGCGCTGTTCGGCCGCAACCGCGGCATTGCGGTCAGCGCGACCAAATCGGCCACGGGTCATCTGCTCGGCGCCGCCGGCGGGCTGGAGGCGATCTTCACCGTGCTCGCTCTGCGCGACCAGATCGCGCCGCCCACGCTCAATCTCGAAAACCCTGATTCCAGCGCTGACGGCATCGATATTGTCGCAGGTAGCGCGCGACCGATGCCGATGCGGCATGCCATCTCCAACGGCTTCGGCTTCGGCGGCGTCAATGCCAGCGTGATCTTCCGCCGAATGGATTGAACGAAGGGCCTTGCAATCGCGATCCGCTGCGCTACGAAAACAGGATGATCGAAACGAATTTCTGGCTGTTCCTGGCCGCAGCTCTCCTCATTGCCGCCATTCCCGGCCCCGGCATTTTTTACGTCGCGGCGCGAACCTTGTCGGAGGGGCGTGCCAGCGGCTTTGCCTCGACCGCGGGCACGGCGTTGGGCGGATTGGTTCATGTGGTCGCGGGCAGCCTCGGCATCTCCGCCATCATCTTGGCGAGCGCGGAGCTGTTTGCCGCCGTGAAATTCGTGGGCGCGCTCTATCTGGTCTGGCTTGGCATCAAGACCTTTCGCAGTGCCGGCAGCAACCTGTCGCTTGGGAGCGAGCCCATCGGCGACAAGCGCGCGTTCCGCGACGGCGTGCTGGTCGAAGCACTGAATCCGAAGACCGCGGCGTTCTTCCTCGCCTTCATTCCTCAGTTTCTCGATCCATCGGAATCGAACCCGACGCTGCAATTCATCCTGCTGGGTGCGATCTCGGTGGCACTGAACACGCTCGCCGATGTCGTGGTGGTGCTGATGGCCTCCGCGACGCGCGCGCAGCTGACCGGACGGCCGCTTCTGATGCGTCGTCTCACGCAGGGCTCCGGCGTCTTCATCGCGAGCCTCGGCCTCTCGCTCGCCCTGGCGCGGCGGCCGGCAAATGGCTAGCGCCCCGCGAAGCCGCTTCTATGAATCGCACGGCCTGCGGCTGCACTACGCCGACTGGGGCAACGAGGGTGCACCCGTCGCCGTCCTGGTGCACGGCGGTCGCGATCATTGCCGCAGCTGGGATCACATCGCACGCTCGCTGCAACCGCATTTTCGCGTCGTCGCGCCCGACCTGCGTGGTCACGGCGATTCCGACTGGACGAAGGGCGGCAGCTACGCTCTCACCGAATATGTCTACGATCTCGCGCAGCTGGTTCGCACCTTCGGCACGCCTCAGGTCACCCTGATCGGCCATTCGATGGGCGGCATGGTGAGCCTGATCTTTTCGGGCGCATTCCCCGAACAGGTCACGAGCCTCGTCGTCCTCGACGGCGTGACCATGTTGCCCGGTGCACCGAAGCCGCCGGCGCATGAGCGCATCGGCAAATGGATCGGCCAGCTCGACAAGCTGCACGACCGCACCCCGCGCCGCTATGCGACGCTAGAAGACGCCGCTGCGCAGATGATGCTTCACAACAAGCGCCTCGCCCGCGACCTCGCGCTGCATCTCGCCACGCATGGCGCGCGGCAGAACGAGGACGGCAGCTACAGCTGGAAATTCGATCCCTATCAGCGCGTCTCTGCGCCGCACCGGCTCTGGCCCGACGATCACATCGAGCTGTGGTCGCGCATCACCTGTCCGACGCTGCTGCTCAATGCCGGCGAAAGCTTTCTGGCAGGCGCCAGGGCCGCGGGCCTGGAGCGGTACTTCCAGAACGCGCGCGTTAAGACCGTCGCCGGGGCGGGACACTGGCTGCAGCACGACAAGCCGCAGGAGGTGTTGGGTGAGATCCGGCGGTTTTTGGGGCTTGATGAGAGCGGAAGCGGCTAGCTCAAGGTGCCCGCATGCACCCACCAGCCGGGGCGATCGTGCCGGATCTTCTCGGCCGCGGCGTGCGCCTCGGCAGGCGCGCCGTAGATCGCAAAGCACGTCGCGCCCGAGCCGGACATGCGGGCGAGCTTGACCCCGGCGGAGGAGCGCAACGCGTCCAGCACCTCGCCGATCACAGGCTCGATCCGCAGCGCGGGCGCCTCGAGGTCGTTGGCCACCGTGTCGAGCACCTCGACCCAATCGGAAATGGAGGCGCCCTCCTCCGGCCAGGCCGGAGCGCGGATGACGTCGGTGACGCCGACCAGGAGCTCGCCGTTGCGCAGGCCCAGCGCCTGGAACACGTCCTTGGTGGCGACCGGCACGCGCGGATTGACCATGACGCAAGGCATGCTCGGCAGCGCGAGCGGCAGCAGCTGCTCGCCGACGCCGGTCATGTCGCAGGCGCGCGAGAGCAGGCACACCGGCACGTCGGCGCCGGTCGCGAGCGCGACCTTCTGAATGCGGGGGTCGTCCAGCGACAGATCGTTGAGACGCGCCAGGAGCCGCAACGCGGCCGCGGCATCCGCCGAACCGCCGCCGATGCCGGCGGCAACGGGGAGCACCTTGTCGAGCGCGAAGGCGCCCAGCTTCAGGTCAGGGACAGCCTCGGCAAGTAGCTTGGCGGCCTTGAGCACGAGATTGTCGGCATTATCGCCGCAGGCGGCAGCCAGCGGCCCGGTCGTGGTCAGCTTCAGCTCCCCGGCCGGCTCCAGTGTGAGCCGGTCGGCACAATCGGCAAACGCGACCACGCTTTCGAGATCATGATAGCCGTCGGCGCGACGGCCGACGACGCGAAGGCTCAAATTGACCTTCGCCCGCCCCTCTTCAATCAACGCCGACATTGGCGATCAGCCCCCAAAAGACTCATTTGTTTGCGCATGATCTGATCGGAAAACCGCTACACACTTTTCCGGATCATGCGCCTAGCTTAGCCGCCCTTGCCGTCGTCCTTCTTCTTCTCGGCCTGCGCCGCAGAAGAATTCGAATTGTCCTCGGTGAGACCGCCAGCGATCTTGGCCTCGATCTTCGGCAGCTCCTCCGGCTCGGGCTTGAGATCGCGCGCATGCGACCACTGGAATTTTGCCTCCAGCGTGCGGCCGACGCGCCAATAGGCGTCGCCGAGGTGATCGTTGATGGTGGGATCCTCGGGCTTGAGGTCGATCGCGCGCTCGAGGTTCTTCACCGCCTCCTCGTAATTGCCGATGCGGTAATAGGCCCAGCCGAGGGAATCGACGATGTAGCCGTCGTCGGGACGCTGCTCGACGGCACGCTTGATCATCTTCATGCCTTCGTCGAGATTCACGCCCTGGTCGATCCAGGAATAGCCGAGATAGTTGAGGACGTGCGGCTGGTCGGGTTGCAGCTCCAGCGCCTTCTTCATGTCGGCCTCGGCCTTGGCCCATTGCTTGGAGCGCTCCTCGCAGATGCCGCGATAATAGTACCAGACGCTGTTGGCCTTGTCGTTGCCGGGCGGCAGGACGTCGATGCCTTTCGAATAGGTCGCGCCACAATCGCCGAACCGCTTGCGGCCGCGCTCGATATTGCCGAGCGCCATGATGGCTTCGAGGTCCTTGGCATCCTCCGAGGTGACGCCCTTGAGGATCTTGATCGCCTCGTCGGTTCGGTCGGCGGAATCGAGGTCAATGGCGAGCTGGATCTGCGCGTTGCGCTTGAGCGGCGAGGTCGCGGGCACGCGCTCATAGACCTTGATCGCCATCTGCGGCCGCTTCACCGATTCATAGAGATCGGCGAGCGAGAGCAGCGCCAGCGGATGGCTCGGCTGCAGGTAGAGCGAGAGCTGGAGATAGACCAGTGCCAGATCCTCGCCGCCGCGGCGGGTCAGCGTCGCACCGATGCCGTAGAGTGCTTCGGCGGCACCTCCTTGCGCGGAATCGACCAGCGGCGGCATCTTCTTGCCGGCCTTGGTCTCCCGCAGGCCTTCCTGGATCAGCGGATGGCGTGCGAGTTTCTTGTCGAAGGCCTGGTAGACATTGGTGGCCGCGGCGGAATCCTTGTTGCGCGACAGCCAGCGCGCATAGGCCTCGGTCACGCGCAGCATGGAATCGTCGAGCTTGTAGGCGCGCTCGAAGCGGGTGCCGGCGTCCTTCTCCTTGCCGGAGAGCTCCAGGATCATGCCGGTGTGGAGGTCCTTGAACAGCGGATACCATTCCGGACCCGCCAGCTTGTCGATGGCGGCGACACCGCCCTTGGCATCGCCCGCACCATAAGCGGCCCAGCCCGACAGCAGCGTGGCGACGAGATCGGTGATCGGACCGCGGATCGACTGGTTGATGTTGGTCTGCGCCGCGACGTACTTCTTCAGCTTGAGATCGTGCACGCCGACCACGAGACGCGCGACGCGATTGGTCTTGTCAATGGTGAGGATGCGCTCGGCGAGCTTGACTGCCTCGTCGATGTCGCCGTCGGCGACCGACGAGATGAAGGCACGGTCGAGCAGCTCGTTGTTCTTGGGATCGGTGCGAAGCGCCGAACGGTAGAATGCGGCGGCCGAGGCCGCGTCGCGCTCGACGCTGGCGTGACGGGCGGCGAGATAGCTGCCGGCGCCGGTGAGCGACTTCAGATCGTTTCGCGTCGGAAACTGCGCCGCCGTGTTCTCCGGATGATCCGGCGTCTGCGCCAGGACCGTGCCGGGGACCGTCGCAATCGCGGTGCCCATGAGGGCGATGGCGGCAGCAGTCCAGCGGTTGAAACGATTTGAAAACATCAGGGCTCGCCTTGAGTTGGGTGGTGCCTGGGTTTGCAGCAAAAGGCCGGGTCGCGCGCGAACGCGGCCGGTGATATCCGGACCCGGAACCGTCGGGCCGACAATGCCGCTTTTGGCGCTTCGCCGCAAGGATTCGGACCGGGAAGATCCCCTCCGCCGCCCAAACCGGCCGAATGAATCCGCCAAGAGAGCCCAAGACGCCGCTACTATGGCCTTATCGTGGCCGCGGCGGGTCGCCGCAGCCTGGTCCTCACGGGAACGTGCGCCTTTTCACCCCTGCGATGCGCCCTCACATCGCCTCGTAGTTCGGGCCGCCGCCACCCTCCGGCGGAACCCAGGTGATGTTGCCGTTGGGATCCTTCACGTCGCAGGTCTTGCAGTGGACGCAGTTCTGGGCGTTGATCTGGAAGCGCGGACCGGAGCCCTCCTCGATCCATTCGTAGACGCCGGCCGGGCAGTAGCGATTCGAGGGACCGGCGAAGACGTCGTGCTCGGAGCTCTTCTGGAGGTTCATGTCGGTAACCTTCAGATGGATCGGCTGGTCCTCTTCATGATTGGTGTTGGACAAAAACACCGAGGACAGCTTGTCGAACGTGATCTTGCCGTCGGGCTTCGGGTAGTTCCTGGGCGCGTGGCTCTTGGCCGGATCGAGCGTGGCGCGATCGGGCTTGACGTGCGACTGCGTGCCAAATAGCGAGGCGCCGAACAGCGTGTTGCACCACATGTCGAAGCCGCCCAGCGCGACGCCGAGCACGGTACCGAACTTCGACCACAATGGCTTGACGTTGCGGACCAGGAACAGGTCCTTGCCGACCGATGAGGAGCGCCAGGCGTTCTCGTATTCGACGAGCTCGTCATTGGCGCGGTCGGCGGCGAGCGCGGCCGCAACATGTTCGGCAGCCAGCATGCCGGTGCCCATCGCATTGTGCACGCCCTTGATGCGCGGCACGTTGACGAAGCCGGCCGCGCAGCCGATCAGCGCGCCTCCGGGGAAGCTCAGCTTCGGCACCGACTGATAGCCGCCCTCGGTGATCGCGCGTGCGCCGTAAGCGAGCCGCTTGGCGCCTTCGAAGGTGCCGCGGATCGAGGGATGGGTCTTGAAGCGCTGGAATTCGTCGAACGGGGATAGATAGGGATCGTCGTAATTCAGATGCACGACGAAGCCGACGGCGACGAGATTGTCGTCATAATGATAGAGGAACGAGCCGCCGCCGGTCTTCATGTCGAGCGGCCAGCCGAACGAATGCTGGATCAAGCCCTTCTGGTGCTTGGTGGGATCGATCTGCCAGACTTCCTTGAGGCCGATACCGAACTTGGGCGGCTCGGCCTTGGCATCAAGTGCGAACTTGTTGATGAGTTGCTTGGTCAGGCTGCCGCGGGCACCTTCGGCGAACAACGTATACTTGCCCAGCAATTCCATGCCGCGGGTGAAGGAATCCTTCGGCTTGCCGTCGCGGCCGATGCCCATGTCGCCGGTGGCGATGCCCTTGACCTTGCCGTCCTCGTCATAGAGCACTTCGGCCGCCGCAAAGCCCGGATAGATCTCGACGCCGAGCGCCTCGGCCTTGCGCGCCAGCCAACGGCAGACGTTGCCGAGCGAGCCGATGTAGCAGTGATGATTGTCCATCAGCGGCGGCATCATGAAGTTCGGCAGCTTGATCGCACCGCCAGCCGTCATCCAGTAGAAGCGGTCGTCCTTCACCTGCGTCTTCAGGGGACAATCGGCATCCTCGCGCCAGTCCGGGATCAGCTTGTCGAGGCCGGCCGGATCGATCACGGCGCCGGAGAGAATGTGCGCGCCGACCTCGGAGCCTTTCTCCACGACGACGACGTTGAGATCGGCGTTGAGCTGCTTCAGCCGGATCGCGGCCGACAGACCCGAGGGGCCGGCGCCGACGATGACGACGTCGAATTCCATGGATTCGCGCGGGGGAAGTTCTTCGGTGCTCATCTGATCTCAGCCCTTGAGACGGTCCTCGGTCGTTTGCGCCCCCTTGTTTCCGATTTTTCCGGGTAGGACAACCTCGGAATCGCGTTCCGCCAGGATGCAAGGCCTCCTTAGGTGATATAGATATAAAAGTCAGACTTTCCCATGATCCCCGAACCCGCACCCACCGTCCGAGAGCTGCTCGCCTTCTATCTGGAGGCCGGTGTCGATTGCGCGCTTGCGGAGGAGCCGATAGACCGCCTGGCGGAAATCGATGCGCCGCCACCCACGCCGCGCGCGGCTCCGCCCGCGGAGGCGCCGCGCCCCGTCGCCGCGCCCGCGGTCATGCGCGGCGAAGCGGCGCCTGCACCGGAGGTCGCCATCGCCTCGGCGCGCGAGGCCGCGCGCACCGCGCCGAGCCTGGAGGCGCTGCGCGAGCTGATGCAGAATTTCGAGGGCTGCGCGTTGAAGCACACTGCGACACGGCTGGTGTTTGCCGACGGCAATCCGCAGGCGCGCATCATGTTCGTCGGCGAGGCGCCCGGCCGCGACGAGGACATCGAGGGACTGCCCTTCGTCGGGCGCAGCGGCAAGCTGCTCGATCTGATGATCGGAGCCATCGGCCTCAACCGCAGCACCGCCTACATCGCCAACGTCATTCCCTGGCGGCCGCCCGGCAACCGCACGCCGACGCCGCAGGAGACGCAAATCTGCCTGCCCTTCATCCAGCGCCAGATCGAGCTGGTGAACCCGGACGTGCTGGTGACGCTCGGCAATCCCTCGACACAGACGCTGCTGGGAACGCGCGAAGGTATCATGCGCACGCGCGGGCGCTGGTTCGACTACGACACCGGCCAGCGGGTGATCCGGGCGCTGCCGACGTTTCACCCGGCCTATCTCTTGCGCTCGCCGGCGTACAAGCGGCTGGCCTGGCAGGATCTGCGGGCGATCGCGAAGGCGCTGGCGCAAGGCGTCGTGTAACCACACTCACGCCGTCATTCCGGGGCTCGCGAAGCGAGAGCCCGGAATCCATCGAGCGGCAGAGTCAGCCGATGAATGGATTCCGGGCTCGCGGCTCCGCCGCGCCCCGGAATGACACTGACCTACGCCCCCTTCGGCCGCACGATGGCCCAGCCGATGCGCAACAGCTGCTGGCGGCCGGTCACCAGCCATTCGAATGCGCGCGGGACTTCCGGCACGATGCCGGGGAAGCGCTTGAGGATCTCCGGCGGCGGTGTTCCGGCAGTGTCGGAGGCGCGCCAGACCACGACGCCGCCGGTCTCGCTGAACTTGATCTGGTTCATCCACGGCGTACGCGTGGGGTCGGCGTCGATGAACAGATGCGGCCGGCCGGAATGCAGCGCGATCAGGCTGGCGAGTTGGGTCTCGCCGGCAACCGCCCGCAGGCGAAGGTTGGTGCGGCGGGCGAAGCTCTCGTCGAAGAAGTCCGAGATCGCGCGCGCCGGCATCGAGGTCGCAATTTCGTTGGCGCCTGTCCAGGGCAGGAACAGGACGGCGAGCACCACGCCGGCGGCCGGCGCGGCAACGGCGGCGGCCCAGACCATGCGCAGCATGCGCGCGCGGCGCATCGCAATGAGATCGCCGGCCGCGACGACCACGGCAAGCCCCGACATGATCAGCACGACACCGGGGCCGCCGACGACCGAATCGAGCCCGAGCAGGCCGGAGATCAGCACCGCGCCGAATGGCAGGGCGAACGCGAAGAAATAGACGAAGTTGCGCGCGAGCGGCTCGACCGGCGGGCGGTAGATGATCGGCGGCTCCTCGCCCTTGCCGGCGAACATTCCGGTGTTGAGAAAGGTCAGCGCCGGGATCGCAGCCGCCCCGAGCACGAGCCCACCGAGCAGCCAGGCCGCATGCAGCGCGCGGGCGCTGAGCTCGGCGGTTTGCGGCAAGGCCGGCCAGGTCAGCGTCTCGGCACGCATCAGCCAGACCGCATAGGGCAGCGCCAGCACGGCGACGACGATCAGCGCGAACAACGGATCGAGCCCGCGCAACGTCCGGCGGCCACCGGCGGTCGAAACCGCGAAGACGACGATCAGCAGCAGCAGGAAGATCGCGGCGGGCGTCGTCAGCAGCAGGAGGCCGGCTTCGATCGACCAGCCGAACCAGGCATTGCCACGGCGCTGGCCGATGATCTGCCAGGAGTGCAGCAGCAAGAGCGCCCAGAGCGGCCGCGCCAGGATCAGCGGGCCGAAGTCCAGCGCCGAGGAGGAGAAGGCCAACACCGTCATGGTCAGGAGGACGGCGAGCACCGCCTGCTGCGAGCCGACGACGGCACGCGAGAGATGATACAGCGCGATGAAGGTCGCGATCTCGCAGAGCTCGGCAAGCACATAGACGCCGAGCATGTGGCCGCCGGCGGCGCGATAGGCGATGTCGGCGAGCCAGACCGCGAGCGGCGGGCCGAGATCGGTACCGACCTGGTATTCCCTGCCGAAGGCCAGAAGGGTCGCGAGAGTGCCGGGCGGGCTGCGGTAGAACGCCAGCGCCACGAACAGCCACATCGCGGCCTGGAGCAGCACCGCAATCCAAACGATCAGCCGCGGCCGGGCGCGAATGAGCTCGATGACCAGGGAGGTAAACCGCATGCAACGTCCGAAGGTGCAGCCAACCCGTCCAGCCGGCCCTATTCGCTCACGCCTATTTTGATAAAGGGCGCTGCACGTCGTGGCAACGATGGTTTACTCGTCATGCCCGGGCTTGTGCCGGGCATCCACGTTCTTCGTGCCGCGGGTGAGACGTGGATGGCCGGGTCAAGCCCGGCCATGACGGATTAGAAGGCTGGAGAGGGATCAGCTAGAGATTCGCGGAGGCATCGATTCCGATGGCCTCCTCCACCTGCACCTCGACCTCGGTGACCGAGAACAAGTCCTGCACCGGCTCGACGGTCCAGGGCATGTGCTTGGCGCGGGCGGCGGCGACGGGGGCGAAGAAGCTGCGGTGGTGGATGGAGGGGCCGAGGCGATCGAGCGCGTCGAGATGCTCGGGCACGGCGTAGCCCTTGTGCTGCTCGAAGCCGTAGCCGGGGCAGTCCTGCGCCAGCGCACACATCAGCCGGTCCCGGGTGACCTTGGCGACGATGGAGGCCGCGGCAATCGAGAGCACGATACCGTCGCCGCCGATCACGGCTTCGCAATCGCACGCGGTGTCGAGCCGGTCGCGGCCGTCGACGAAGACATGCCTGGGCGCCTCGGGCAGGGCCACCACGGCCCGCTTCAACGCCCACAGCGAGGCACGCAGGATGTTGTCGCGGTCGATTCGCGCCGGCGACGCGACCGCGACCGAGACCTGCGCGGTGGCGCAGATCTTGTCGAACAGCTTTTCGCGCTCCTCGGCGGTCAGGCGCTTGGAATCGTCGATGCCGCGCGGAATGCGGTCGGGATCGAGAATCACCGCGGCGGCCACCACGGGCCCGGCGAGAGGGCCGCGGCCAGCCTCGTCGCAGCCCGCGACCGGCCAGACGCCGCGCTTGATCAGCGCGCGCTCGCGGCGGAAGCTGGGGGGAGCGACGGCGATAATGCCTTTCTTGCCGGCAGCAACCTTCGCAACCGTGACTACAGGCGTCTTGGCCACAGGTGCTTTAGGCGCAGCCTTGTTCGCGGCCCGCTTCTTGGGCGCGTCTTTGGCTGAGGTGTTGGCGGACTTGTCCCGAATCATGCCCGGGATCGTGCGCCAGGGGGCTTCGCCAGCGCAACCGGGAACCCAGGATATTCCCGTTATTCAGGTCGCCCACCTGCCCGCCGCCAATCAGAACAGGCTGAGCTGATCGCCGTTCCGCTTCGGCCGCGCAAAGTGGTCCGTCGTCAGCTTGGAGCGCCGCTTGTTGAGACCGAGCCTGTCGCAGGCGATCTCGAAACGGCGGCCGATGGTCCAGGCCATCGGTCCGGTGCCCTTCATCCGCTCGCCCCATTTGGCGTCGTAATCGCGCCCACCCCGCATGTCGCGGATCAGGGTAAAGACGTGGCGATAGCGGTCCGGATAATTCGCCATCAGCCATTCGCGGAAGAGATCGCGCACCTCCAGCGGCAGCCGCAGCAGCACATAGGCGGCTTCCTTGACGCCGGCATGGGCGGCGGCATCGAGGATGCGCTCGATCTCGGAATCGTTCAGTGCCGGGATCACGGGCGCGACCATCACCGTGGTGGGAATGCCGGCCCCCGAGAGCTGCTTCAGCGCCTCCAGCCGCTTCGGCGGGGTCGAGGCGCGCGGCTCCATCGTGCGCGCCAGCTTCGGATCGAGCGAGGTGACCGAGATCGCGACCTTGGCGAGGTTGCGCTTGGCCATCCGCTGGAGAATGTCGATGTCGCGCACGACCAGCGCCGATTTGGTGACGATGCCGACGGGATGCGAGGTGCGCTCCAGCACCTCCAAAATGCCGCGCATGATTTTGCGCTCGCGCTCGATCGGCTGGTAGGGATCGGTGTTGGTGCCGATCGCGATCATCCGCGGCTCGTAGCCTGGGGCGGCAAGCTCCTTCTCGAGCAGCGAAGGCGCGTCGGGCTTGACGAACAGCTTGGATTCGAAATCGAGCCCGGGCGACAGACCTAGATAGGCGTGGGTCGGGCGCGCGAAGCAATAGACGCAGCCGTGCTCGCAGCCGCGATACGGATTGATCGAGCGGTCGAAGCCGATGTCGGGGGAATCGTTGCGGGTGATCACCTTGCGCGAGGTGTCGATGGCGATACTCGTCTTGAACGGCGGCAGCTCGTCCAGGCTCTGCCAGCCGTCATCGAACGCGACTCGCGCCTCGGCCTCGTAGCGGCCGCTGGCGTTGGATTGTGCGCCCCGCCCTCGCCTGCGCGCGCGGTCGATGGCGACGCCAAGCTCGGGGAAATCTGAAGGCGCACCCGCCGGCTCGGAGGGCGCCGTGACCGGCGGGTGCTTGAGAGCATGAGAGGATGCTGGACTCATGCAGCCAAGATAGCATGACACAGGAACAAATCAAGAACACAAACAAAAAACGTGAAAACAACCCCATGCACAGTAGAGCTGCCCAAACTTCGCGCGCCCGCCTTTGACCTCACGCAACACCCGCGTCACGCCCATCCCGTTTCATGCGCGACGGATCGATCGCCCCGGAACCGGGTTGGTGACGATCGCTAAGTGAAGGTCGGCAGGAACATGACAATCCAACAAAAAACGGCCGAAGCGAGCAGCGACCTCGATCTGCTCGACCGCTATTGGAGCGCCGCCAACTACCTCTCGGTCGGGCAAATCTACCTGCTCGACAATCCGCTGCTGCGCGAGCCGCTGCGGCCCGAGCACATCAAGCCGCGTCTGCTCGGACATTGGGGCACGACGCCAGGCCTGAACTTCATCTATGCCCATCTCAACCGCGTCATCCGCGCGCTCGATGTCAGCGTGATCTATGTCTGCGGTCCCGGCCATGGCGGTCCCGGCATGGTCGCCAACACCTATCTCGAAGGCAGCTACAGCGAGATCTATCCCGATATCGCCCGCGATGCGGACGGATTGCGCAAGCTGTTCCGGCAGTTCTCCTTCCCGGGCGGCATCCCGAGCCACGCCGCGCCGGAAACGCCGGGCTCGATCCACGAAGGCGGCGAGCTTGGCTACGCGCTGGTGCACGCCTATGGCGCGGCGTTCGACAACCCTGACTTGATCGTCGCCTGTGTGGTCGGCGACGGCGAGGCCGAGACCGGGCCGCTCGCGGCGTCCTGGCACTCCAACAAGTTCCTGAACCCCGCCAATGACGGCGCGGTGCTGCCGATCCTGCATCTCAACGGCTACAAGATCGCGGGCCCCACCGTGCTCGGGCGGATCCAGGACGCGGAGATCCGCGACCTCTTCCGCGGGTTCGGCCACGAGCCGCTGTTCGTCACGGGCGATGATCCCAAACTGATGCACCAAGCCATGGCCGATGCGCTCGACCTCGCATTCGCCAGCATCCGCTCGATCCAGCAACATGCCCGCCTCGGCCGCCCAAGCGTCGAGCGGCCGCGCTGGCCGATGATCGTGCTGCGCAGCCCGAAGGGCTGGACCGGCCCGAAGGAGGTCGACGGCAAGAAGGTCGAGGGCTTTTGGCGGGCCCATCAGGTGCCCGTCGCAGGCTGCCGCGAGAACCCGGCGCATCTCAAGGTGCTCGAAGACTGGATGCGCAGCTACGAGCCGGAGACGCTGTTCGATAGCAACGGCGCGCTCATTGCCGAGCTCCAGGCGCTCGCGCCCGACGGCATCAGGCGCATGGGCGCCAATCCGCATGCCAATGGCGGCCTGTTGAAGAAGGAGCTGAAGCTGCCGGACTACCGCAGCTTCGCGATCGAGGTGCCGCAGCCCGGCGAGGTCGTGGCGGAAGCGACGCGCGAGCTAGGCAAATTCCTGCGCGATGTCATTCGCCTCAACGCGGAGGCGCGCAATTTCCGCATCATGGGCCCGGACGAGACGGCATCGAACCGGCTCGACGCCGTGTTCGAAGCCACCGAACGCGTCTGGATGGAGCCGACCGAGCCTTACGACGTGCACCTCGCCCAGGACGGTCGCGTGATGGAGGTGCTGAGCGAGCATCTCTGCCAGGGCTGGCTCGAAGGCTATCTGCTCACCGGCAGGCACGGCTTCTTCTCCTGCTATGAAGCTTTCATCCACATCGTGGATTCCATGTTCAACCAGCATGCCAAATGGCTGAAGGTGACGCGGGAGCTGCCGTGGCGGCGTCCGATCGCCTCGCTCAATTATCTCCTGACCTCGCATGTTTGGCGCCAGGACCATAACGGCTTCAGCCATCAGGACCCCGGTTTCGTCGATCTCGTCGCCAACAAGAAGGCCGACATCGTCCGCATCTACTTACCGCCGGATGCCAACACGCTGCTCTGGATCGCCGATCATGCCTTGCGCACCTACAACCGCATCAACGTGATCGTCGCCGGCAAACAGCCGGCGCCGCAATGGCTGTCGATGCGGGACGCCGCGACGCATTGCGATGCCGGAATCGGCATGTGGACCTGGGCGGGAACGGAGGACGGAAAAGGCGAGCCCGACGTGGTGATGGCCTGCGCCGGCGACGTGCCGACGCTGGAGACGCTCGCCGCCGTCGACCTCTTGCGCAAGGCGCTGCCGGACATGAAGATCCGCGTCGTTAACGTGGTCGACCTCATGACGCTGCAGCCGAGGGAGCAGCACCCGCATGGCCTGTCCGACCGCGACTTCGACAGCCTGTTCACGCGCGACAAGCCTGTCATCTTCGCCTATCACGGCTATCCCTATCTCATTCACAGGCTGACCTATAACCGCACCAACCATGCCGGCATGCATGTGCGCGGCTTTGCCGAGGAGGGCACCACGACGACACCCTTCGACATGGTCGTGCTCAACGAACTCGACCGCTACCATCTCGCGATCGAGGCCATCGAACGCGTGCCGGGACTCGCGACCAAGGCCGCGCAGGTGAAGCAGCAATTCCGCGACAGACTGATCGAACACTCCCGTTATGTCCGCGAGCATGGCGAGGACATGCCTGAGATTCGTGACTGGGTTTGGCAGAACAGCGCCGGCGGCAACACGCCGGCGGAAGCCGGCGACTAGCGATGTCGGACACGGTCCTCGTCCTCAACGCGGGATCGTCGAGCATCAAGTTCGGCCTGTTCGATGTCGCGGCGGCCGAGCCCGCCCTGCTCTGCAAGGGCCTGCTGGACGAGCACGAGGCCAAAACCCGGCTGGTGGTGAAGGGCCCTGCAGGCGAAGACCTGTTCGAGACAAGCAAGCAGGCGCCTGACGGAGCCGGCGGCCATCTGTTGCCGGACGTGCTCGCCTTCATCGAGGACCGGTTCGGTGGACGCAGCCTGCGTGCCGTCGGCCACCGCATCGTCCACGGCGGGTCGGATCATTCAGGCCCGGTGGTCCTGACCGACGACATCATTGCGAAGCTGGAGGCGTTGACGCCGCTCGCACCGCTGCACCAACCGCGCTGCCTCGCGCCGGTGCGCACGCTTGCGGCGATCCGGCCCGGGCTGACGCAGATTGCGTGTTTCGACACCGCCTTCCACCACAGCCTCGCGCCGCCGGCGAGCCGCTTCGCCATCCCTGGGCGATTCGACGCGCGTGGGGTCAGACGCTACGGCTTTCACGGCCTCTCGTTCGAATATGTCGCCGCACGCCTGGCCGAGATCGCGCCGGAGCTCGTCGCCAAGCGCACTGTCATCGCGCACCTCGGCAATGGCGCCAGCCTCTGCGCCTTGCGCGATGGCCGCAGCATCGATACCACGATGGGGCTGACGCCGCTCGACGGCCTGATGATGGGCACGCGTTGCGGTGCGATCGATCCGGGCGTGCTGCTCTATCTGCAGCAGCACGAGAACATGTCGGTCGAGGAGGTCCAGCACCTGCTCTATCACGAGTCAGGCCTCTTGGGCGTCTCCGGCATCTCTGCGGATATGCGCACGCTGCTGGCCAGCCGCGAGGCTGCGGCGCGTGAGGCCGTCGATCTCTTCACGTTCCGTGCGGCGCAGCAGGTCGCGATGATGGCGACCACGCTCGGTGGCCTCGACTGTCTGATCCTCACGGGCGGCATCGGCGAGCATGCCAGCGAGATCCGCGGCGCGATCGGCGAGCGCCTCGCCTGGATGGGCGTGCGCATCGATGCCGCAAGCAACGATGCCGCACGCGAGCGCATCAGCCGGGGCGATAGCGCTGTCGAGGTGTTCGTCATTCCAACGAATGAGGAACTGCTAATCGCGCGGCATTGTGCGGCGGTGCTGCAGGCGCTGAAGCGCTCATCCGATTAGCGCGCGATATCAACCAAGCCGTCATTGCGAGCGAAGCGAAGCAATCCAGACTGGATCGTGCGGCGGGATGCTGGATTGCTTCGCTTCGCTCGCAATGATGGGGAATGCGGCGGCAGCGCGTATCAAACGGACCTTGCAAATATGCGGACACAGATCCTCACGGCTCAGTGCGTTCCCGACCATATCTGAAAGCAGCCGATCGCGACCTCGATCACGATCAGCACCACGATCGCGATCTCCAGGCGCAGCGAGCGCTCGGTGTCGATGATGTCGGTCAGCGCGTTGGCGGTCTCCGACACCGCGGCAAGCTTGCGCTCGAGCGTGTCGAGGCGCTCCTTCAGCTCGTACTCGTCCTCGAGACGGGAATAGAGCCGGTCGAGCTCGGGCTTCTCCCAGAGCACGTCGGGCTTCTCCGCGACCGCGACGCGGCCGGCGACGCGCTGCTGCACCAGCAGTGCGTTGCCGATCAATTGCAGAATGCCCTTGCGCCGGCGCGGCGTGCGGCCGTGCTCCGCGAGCTCGCGTGCAAACGGCTCGATGACGTCGAACACCGCGGCGACGCGGCGCTCGTCGCGCGCCAGCGACGTGCTCTTGGCGAGCGCATCCGCAACCAGCAGCAGCCGGTCGTCGGAGAATTTGGAAAGGCAGATCGGCCCTCCCGGCTGGATCGCCTCGCTGCTTTCATCTTTGCACAACTGCGCCTGCGCGATCTCTTCCTCATAGGGGCTGAACTCGCCGATCACGCGCGGCTTGAGGCTGTCGATCAGCACCTTTTCCTCCGACGGCAACAGCCCGATCAGCACCACGACGCCGTAGCGAAAGATCACGGCAAAGCCGGCATGAACGCGAAAGGCGGCCGGCGTCGAGGACACCAGTGTGCCGATCTCCAGGCCGGACGCATTGATGCGGTCGCCCAGCATCAGCGCCCGGATCCGCAAGGTCGGCGCGGCCTCCTGCTTCGGCGATGTTGGCGACGTGCCAACGGCGAGGTGATCGGCGTTCATGCAAGGACTCTCCCGGGCAACGAAACGTCGCCACGAAGCTTCGAGTTAATACCGTCAGGATCGGCTTGTGCCGAAACATTCGGCAATATTACCAGCCCGCGCCTGACACATTTGGTCGCGATGAACCGGCGGCAGTTTACCATCGCACGCCGTAGCCCCTTCCGAAAGTTGCACTCGGCAGCGCGACGGGTTTATGACAACATCATGCAACGCTACGCTTCTCCCGAAGTGCGGACCCTGAAGCCTCAATCATGCTGAGCGTCATCATTCCGACCGAAGGTGTCGAGCAGACGGCGGTCGCAACCCTCGCCGCGCTGGTGCCCGGCGCGGCCGCCGGCGTGATCCGGGAAGTGCTTCTGGTCGACGGAACGCGCAACGGCGTCATCGAGCGTGTTGCCGACGTCGCAGGCTGCCGTTTCATCGGCTTCGAGGGACATTCGCAAGGCGCTGCGCTCGCTGCCGGCGCGCTCCAGGCCCGATCGCCATGGCTGATGTTCCTGCCTGCGGGCGCGGTGCTGGAAACCGGCTGGATCGAGGAAACCACCCAGTTCATCCAGGCCGTCGCCACCAGCGGCCGGGATCGTGCTGCGGTGTTCCGCTATGCCCGCTCGCCTTATGCAAATACCGCAGTGCGCGACGTCCTCTGGGCGGTGGCGCGCAAGCTCGTCGGTCCGCTCGGCGATCAAGGGCTGCTGATCGCGCGTGATCATTACGACCGGATCGGCGGCTATCCGCCGCACGCCCGGCATTCCGAGGCGCGGCTGCTCCGGCGGCTTGGCCGGTCGTCCCGGACCATGCTGCGCAGCCGGATCGTCATGGTCGGCTGAAGCGCCTAGATACTTGCCAACGTCAATCAATTAATTGACAATGGCAAATATCGAGGTGATCCCATGCTATCGAAAGCTTCGTCGTCAAGCGCCGTGGCCGAACAGGCCGTCGACGACCATGTCGCAGCAGTCCGTGCCTTCAACCGCTTCTACACCCGCAAGCTCGGTGTGCTCGACCAGCACCTCGGCAAGAGTCCGTTCTCGCTCAGCGAGGCGCGGGTGCTCTACGAGCTCGCCCATCGCGACGACCTTGCGGCAAAAGAGATCGGAAACGAGCTCGGTCTCGATCCCGGCTATCTCAGCCGCATCGTCCAGAGCTTCGACGAGAAAGGGCTGATCACGCGAAAGCCCCTGCCCGCGGATCGCAGGCAATATCAGCTCAGCCTGACCGCCAAGGGCCGCCAGGCGTTCGCCAAGCTGAACCAGAGCTCGCAAAACGAGGTCGCCGCGATGCTGGCTCAGCTTTCGCCCGGCGATGCGACGCGGCTCACGCAGGCCATGGCGACCATCGAGGCCGTGCTGGAGCAACGCCAAAGCCCGCCCGCGGCTTTCATCCTGCGCAGCCATCGCGTCGGCGACATGGGTTGGGTCGTCTCCCGGCAGGCTGCCGCCTACGCCGCGGACTACAATTGGGACATCAGCTACGAGGCGCTGGTCGCCGAGATCTGCGCGCAGTTCATCAGGAACTACGACGCCGCGCGCGAGCACTGCTGGATCGCGGAAGTCGGTGGCGAGCCGGTCGGCTCGGTGTTCCTGGTCAAGGCCACGGACGAGATCGCAAAACTCCGCCTGTTGCAGGTGGAGAAGAAAGCACGCGGCCTCGGCGTCGGCCGTGCACTCGTGGAGCAATGCATCCAGGGGGCCCGCGAGCGCGGTTACAGCAAGATGACGCTGTGGACGCAGAGCATCCTGGTCGCCGCACGCGGGATCTACAAGAGCGCGGGATTCAAGCTCGTCGCGACAGAACCGCATCACAGCTTTGGGCAGGATTTGATCGGGGAGACGTGGGAGCTGGATCTCTGAGCTTGCTCCCGGCGAATGCGCATCGTGGCGAGATGCACATTGATATGCCCTCTCCCCTTGTGGGAGAGGGCGTCTCCGCTGGCTGACACAGATTCGCTTGGGTGAGGGGTATGGCTCCTCGAGCGTCAGTGCATGTGGGTAGCACCCCTCATCCGGCGCTTCGCGCCACCTTCTCCCACAAGGGGAGAAGGGAAGAAGTCCATGCCTCGATCAGCCAGACGTTATCCGCAACAACGCACTACACCGTCGCGCCCTGCGCCTTTGGCCTGCGCAGATGCTCGTCCAGCCGCGGCATGATCTCGACGAAATTGCAGGGACGGGTGCGGTAGTCGAGCTGAGCCGCCAGGATGCCGTCCCAACCGTCGCGGCAGGCGCCGGGCGAGCCCGGCAGGCAGAAGATGTAGGTCGCGCCAGCCACGCCCGCGGTGGCGCGGCTCTGGATCGTCGAGGGCCCGATCTTGGCGTGACTCAGCAGGTGGAATGCGATCGAGAAGCCGTCCATGCGCTTCTCGAACAGCGGCTCGATTGCCTCCGGCGTGACGTCGCGTCCGGTAAAGCCGGTACCGCCGGTGGTGATGACGACGTCGATGCCGCTGTCGGCAATCCAGCGGCGGATGACGGCGCGGATCGCTTCAACATCGTCGGTGACGATCTCGCGCGCGGCGAGATGATGGCCCGCAGCGGTGAGACGATCAGCGAGCGTCTGGCCGGACTTGTCATCCGCAAGCGCACGCGTGTCGGACACCGTGAGCACCGCGATGTTGAGCGGGATGAATTGCTTGGATTCGTCGATGGAGGCCATTCTCACCCTCACTCGCCGTTCCGGGGCTCGCGGAGCCAGAACCCGGAACCTCGCGCAATCACATTGGGATCCGGGTTCGCGCTCCGCGCGCCCCGGAATGACGCATTACAACGCTCCCGCGCCGAACGTGTTGCAGGCCTGGACCGTGCCCTGCTGGTAGCCGATCATGAACCATTGCTTGCGTTGCGCCGCCGAGCCGTGCGTGAAGGAGTCAGGCACGACGCGGCCGGTGGCCTGACGCTGCAGCGTGTCGTCGCCGATCGCGCTGGCCGTGGTCAGCGCAGCCTCGATGTCGCCGGGCTCGAGGAAGTTCGGACGCTTCTTCGCCTCGCGATTGACCCAGACGCCGGACAGACAATCGGCCTGCAGCTCCACCTTGACCTGGAGCGCATTGGCCTCGGCCTTCGAGCCGACCTGCTGCTGCAGCCGCGTCACGCGCGGAATGATGCCGAGCAGGTTCTGGATGTGATGGCCGGCTTCATGCGCGATGATGTAGGCCGTGGTGAAATTGCACGCCGACTTGCCGGAGCAGCCGCGGAAGCGGGTCTCGACCTCGCGGAAGAAGGCGGTGTCGAGGAAGATGGTCCGGTCGGGTGGACAATAGAACGGTCCCATGGCCGACTGCGCCATGCCGCAGCGCCCGCCATTGGTGGCGTTGCGGAACAGCACGATCTTCGGGCCGGTATAGGTCTGGCCATTGGCCTGGAAGATCTCGCTCCAGCGATCGTCGATCTCGCCGAGGATGCCGGAGATCATGCTGCCCATCTCGTCGGTCGGCGCGCCGCGCTTGCCGGAGGAGGCCTGGCGATCGGTCTGGTAGCTCGGCGCATGGCCGCCGCCGGTGAGGATCTCGGCGCCGCCGATCAGGATGCGGGGATCGATGCCGAAGGCATAGCCGACCAGGCCGAGGATGATGATGGTGCCGATGCCGAGCCCGCCGCCGCCCATCGGCAGGCCAAACCCGCCTCCTCCGCCGCCAAAGCCACCACCTTCATCGCGACGATCCTCGATGTCGTCGCTGCGGCGGAAGTCATCGTAGCGCATGGCGGCCTTTCCTCTGGGGTCCCTGATTTGAGTTTCGACGGCGCACAGAAACGCGAAAGCTCAACGCGCCACATACGTAAAATTTCCGTTGCTTTTATCAATATCGTGGCCGGCAAAAATTGCCTAGTGCGACAGCCTGTCGATGCCAGCAAATTTTTCCGAGGGCCGAGCAGTTTTTTCCGAGAGAAATTTACAGCCTTTTTCCCGCCACGATCGTTTCAGCGAGCTGCGCAAGCGCGGAATACCCTGCAAAACAAGGCGAATGCGCGCAACAACGTGTGCGTGAATTACGATGAGAGGACTGCTCACGAAAGCGGCGGGTTAAGTCGATTTTTACTTTGCCCGTTCAATGTAACGGCCAGTCGGTTGTTTGGTCCCGCGTCGCCGACAGCGTCGCCTGAGTCAGAGTTCTTGAGTCATGGTAGAGTCGCGTCGCGGGGCGTCTGCAAGGGCGCCCCGCACAAATTTTGAGTCCCCATCGCATCGCATCATCGTCGGCGATTGCGTCGCCGAGATGTCGAAGCTCCAGGCAGGCAGTGTCGACCTGGTGTTCGCCGACCCGCCCTACAATCTGCAGCTCAAGGGCGACCTCAAGCGCCCCGACGAATCCCATGTCGATGCGGTCAACGACGACTGGGACAAGTTCGATTCGTTTGCCGCCTACGACGATTTCACCCGCGCCTGGCTGCTCGCCGCACGCCGCGCCATGAAGCCGTCGGCGACGATCTGGGTGATCGGCTCCTATCACAACATCTTCCGCGTCGGCGCCATCATGCAGGACCTCGGCTTCTGGCTGCTGAACGACATCGTCTGGCGCAAGACCAATCCGATGCCGAATTTCCGCGGCCGCCGCTTCACCAACGCGCACGAAACCATGATCTGGGCCGCGCGCGACGAAAAAGCCAAGGGCTACACCTTCAACTACGAGGCGCTGAAGGCCGCCAACGAGGACGTGCAGGCGCGGTCCGACTGGCTAATCCCGCTCTGCACCGGCGAGGAGCGCCTCAAGGGCGCCGACGGCAAGAAAGTGCATCCGACGCAGAAGCCGGAGGGCCTGCTGGCGCGCGTGCTGCTGTCGTCGTCCAAGCCCGGCGATCTCGTGATCGACCCGTTCAACGGCACCGGCACCACGGGCGCGGTCGCCAAGCGCCTCGGCCGCTCCTATATCGGCTTCGAGCGCGACAAGACCTACGCCAAGGCGGCCGAAGCGCGCATCGCCAAGGTCGAGCCGTTGCCGGAAGAGAGCCTTGCCCCGTTCATGACCGCGCGCGAGGCACCGCGCGTTGCGTTCTCCGAGCTGATCGAGCGCGGCATGATCATGCCCGGCACCAAGCTGTTCGACGCCAAGAAGAAGTTAGGGGCGCTGGTGCGCGCCGACGGCGCCATCATGCTTGGCGACAAGGTCGGCTCGATCCACCGCATCGGCGCGGTGGCGCAAGGCGCGCAGGCCTGCAACGGCTGGACCTACTGGCACGTCGAGACCAAGATGGGGCTCAAGCTGATCGACGAGCTCCGCGCCGAGATCCGCGCCGGCATGGCGGCGGAGTAGGCCTCCTCCTCCATCATTCCGGGGCTCGCCACCGGGTCCGCGCGCAGCGCGGCCCGATGACAGGCTCGGCGAGAACCCGGAATCCATCGAGCACGTCCCATCCCGCCCAATGGATTCCGGGCTCGCGCCAAGAGGCGCGCCCCGGAATGACACGGGCGTGAGTTGAAAGCCGCGCCAGCCGGGACTAGATTCGTCCGATCAGCCCCCTCCTAATCGGTTGGGCTCCCATGCGACGACAGTCCGAGACATTGCTGCTGGTGCCGCTGCTGCCGATCTTCCTGGTCGGCATGTTTCCGATGTTCCTGATCGCGCTGCTCGGATTTTTCGGCCTGGCGCTGTTCGGCGTGCTCGTGATCTGCGTCGGGCTGGCGAGCAGCAACGAGGCGCACGACAATTTCAACCACGACGTCATCGTACACGGCTATGCGCGCGGTTCGGAGCGCGCGGCGCGCGCCTCCGACATGCATCTCGCCGCGCGGCTCGGCCTGCGGCTGGAAGCTGTGGGCGCGGCCATGGTCATTGCGGCGGCAATCGGCCTCTGTTACGTCGCCTGATCTGCGTACCGCGCAGATACCGCCCGGCAAACTCGCCGGTTGCTCTCTCCGACGAGGTTCAGGCAAGACAAGGCTCGCCCAAGGACGCCGCGTCCGCGCGCGGCAAGACACACCGGGAGATGCTTGATGCTCAAGTTCTATTTCAATGGATCACCGAACCCGACCAAGGTCGCGCTCTATCTCGAAGAATCCGGCCTGCCTTTCGAGCCGGTGAAGATCGACACCCGCAAGGGCGAGCAGTTCACGCCGGAATTCCTCAAGATCAATCCGAACGGCAAGGTGCCGGCGATCGACGATGGCGGGACCATCGTGTTCGACTCGAACGCCATCCTGCTTTATCTCGCCGAGAAGACCGGCAAATTCCTCCCCTCCAATCGCGCCGAATTGCTGTCGTGGCTGATGTTCGTCGCGAGCGGCCTCGGGCCCTTTTCAGGCCAGGCCGTGCACTTCAAGCATTTCGCACCGAAGGACCAGAATCACGACTACGCCCACAACCGCTATCAGTACGAGACTGACCGCCACTACAAGGTTCTCGACGGTCACCTGAAGGACCGCCGCTACATGGTCGGCGACAGCTATTCGATTGTCGATATGGCGCTGTGGGGCTGGGCGCGGATGGTGCCGTTCAAGCTCGGCGACGACGCCTTTGCGCGATACCCGAATGTGAAGCGGCTGGTCGACGAAATCTCGGCGCGCCCGCCGGCGGCGCGCGCCATCGCCCTGAAGGACAAGTTCACCTTCAAGGCCGAGATGGACGACGAAGCGCGCCGCCACATGTTCGGGCACATGACGACCAAGGTGGCTTGATCGCGCCGCGCCGCTTCGAGGCCATGCGCATGCGCGTGGCCTCTTGCGTATGAGACTTCAGGCGGCGTGGACCGAGGTCAGGAACTTGGCGACTTCCTGCTTCAACCGGTTGCTGTCGGCAGAGAGCGAGCGCGCCGCCGATAACACCTGCGCGGAGGCCGAGCCGGTCTCGGAGGCGCCGCGCTGCACGTCGCCGATGTTTGTCGAGACGAGCTGCGTGCCCTGGGCCGCCTGCTGGACGTTGCGGGAAATCTCCTGCGTCGCCGCGCCCTGCTGCTCCACGGCCGCGGCAACCGTCGACGAGATCTCCGACAGCCGCTCGATGGTGCCGCTAATTTCCCGGATCGAGCCGACGGACTCCTCGGTCGCGGCCTGGATGCCGGAGACCTGCTGGGCGATCTCGCCGGTCGCCTTCGCCGTCTGCTCGGCGAGCGCCTTCACCTCGGTAGCGACCACCGCAAAGCCGCGTCCGGCTTCGCCCGCACGCGCCGCCTCGATCGTGGCGTTCAGCGCCAAAAGGTTGGTCTGGCCGGCGATGGTGCTGATCAGCTCGACCACATCACCGATCCGCGCGGCGGCCTTGGAGAGCGCGCCGACGCGCTCGTTGGTCCGGCTCGCCTGACCCACGGCCTCGGTGGCGATGCGGGCGGATTCCTGCACCTGGCGGGCGATCTCGGAGACCGAGGAGGAGAGCTCCTCGGTCGCCGAGGCGACCGCCTGCACATTGGCCGAGGCCTCCTGCGAGGCGCTGGCGACCTCCGTCGAGAGGTCCTGGGCGCGCGCGGCCGTCATGGTCAACGTGCCGGCGGAGGCTTCGAGCTCGCTCGATGCCGACGACACCGTGTTGACGATCTCGCCCACGGCCTGCTCGAATTGATCGGCGAGCCTGGCCATGTCTTCCTTTCGGGTCTCGGCCTGCCGCGCCTCGAGCGCGGCCTGCTCGGCGCGCATGCGCTCGGTTTCGATCATGTTGTCCTTGAACACCTGGATCGCCT
The DNA here is from genome assembly GCF_016031655.1 of Bradyrhizobium glycinis. GTDB lineage: Bacteria > Pseudomonadota > Alphaproteobacteria > Rhizobiales > Xanthobacteraceae > Bradyrhizobium > Bradyrhizobium glycinis. The sequence continues at coordinate 95,689 of NZ_JACCHQ010000009.1, read as the reverse complement.
TGGCCATGTCGCCGATCTCGTCGGCCCTGCCGCGGCCGGGAATCTCGACCTCGAGATTGCCACCGGCAAGCCGCCCCATCGCCTGCGTCATCGAGGTCAGCGGACCGACGATGCTGCGCGCGATCAGGAACGCAACGATGCCGCCGAACAGAATGGCGAGGATGCCTGCGATCTCCTGAACGGTCGTCGTTCCCGCAAGCACGGCTTCGGCATTGTTCCGCGAGTCCCGGTAGTCCTTCTTCAGGGTCGTTTCCGCGGTCTTGAGCTTGCCGATGCTGTCGACGATGAGGGGCGCGAGGTTCTTGTGGTAGATCTCGTCGGCCTGAAGCATCGCGGCCGACGTCGCCTCGAACGCCGTCTTGTAAGTTTCAAGCGAGGTCTTCACCGGCACCAGCGTGGCGCGCAACACCGCCGCCTGCGGGCTCTTTTCGAGTGCGCCGAGCCGTTGTAATGCCCTGTCGACGTTCGCCCTGAAGGTCGCAGGGCCCTGTACATCGCGAAGGGCCAGAAAACGCCAGTTTACGATCCTCACGAGCAGGATTCGCGATTCGAGATCGGCGACGAGGGAAGCGGTATCTTCATCGACGGCGGCGCGCGCCACGTCGACGAGCTTGTTCGTCTTGTTGGCCAGGTCCTCGCCGCTCGGCAGCAGCGTCGCCTTGCCCGTTCTCGTCTCGTTGACGGCGTCGCCGAGATTGTCACGCAGGCGTCGCATCCTGGCGATGTCGTCGATCAGGCCGTTATAGAGCGCACGCCGCTCCTCGGAGAGCGTCCCCTGCGCGCCGACCCGGAGCAGCTCGCTCGCCGCGGTCTCCCGCTCTTGCGCCTCCTTCATGGCGGATTCGTTGGCGTCGTAGACGTAGCGCAAATTGGCCCGCTGAATCGCTTGCAGATGGGCCGATATTTCCAGCACCCGCGCCGTGCTGTCCGAGAGGGCGGATTGTCTTGCGACCTGATCCTGCACGTCCCGCAAATTCCAGACGGCAACCACCGCCATCACGAGACCAACCGCCACCAGGGCCATGAAGCCTGCGTACAGGCGTCCCCTGATCCGCAAACGAAATTTCGACATTCCCACTGTCCACCCAGATGCATGTGAATTCGAGGGACCGAACAACTCCGGCGATCGTCACGGCCACTCCGGCAGCCGCGCGCCGCGTCCTGGCGGCCTACGCTGCACCGCGACACAATGGGGGACACTTCTTAATTGAACCTTCAAATTCCTCGCGCGCCCGGTCTCGGCCCGCACCAAATCTGCTGATTTTGTCGGCAGCTATGCAAAGCCGCATGCGAATCCGCCGGACCATGCAGGCCGATGCATGGCGCCGACGTCGGTGGTCCGAGGCTGCATCCCTTATTGCTCTACTTCCATCGGAGAGGCTTCTTCAGCTCATACTCAATTTCCGCCCGCGTCATTCCGAAATCCAGAAGCTCCCGCTCGCTCATGGCGGCGAGCTGGCAATGGATCCGCGCGTGCTCTCGCCGCAGCCGGATGATCTCCGCCAGCTTGCGCCAGACCGATGCGCCCCTCGCAGGTCGAAACGAAGGGCGCCAGCCGGCAGACCAGATCGTGCTCAAGCCGGTCAGCTCGCCGCTCTCGCGGAAGCTTGCGGAAACGGGCCGAGCGCCTTCTCGGTCAGGACCGAGTCGCAATATTCCCTGATCTCCTTGATCTTCCCGTCGGCGAGCCGAAACACCAGGCAATAATCGTTGTCGTAGCGTGCACCCTCGCGCGTGACGTTGTCGCCCTTGGCTTCCACGACGACGATGTCGCCATCGGCAATGAAGCGATGGGCGATGGTGCGCGTGCGGTCGCGCAGGCGCGTGCGCACATAACCGTGCAGTTCGCCGAGGATCGCCTCCTTGCCCGAGAAGGTGCGCGACCAGGAATATTGGCCGGTGACGACCCATTTGGCGTCGTCGGCGAGGCTCGCCGTGAACAGGGCGCGGTCGCGCGCGGCGGGATCGGGATTGGCGGCCGCGGCAAAGATATCCTGCAGCAGTTTCTTGTTGGCGCTCGCGTTCATGGCGGCATCTCCTTGTGGTGACAACGCGGAGATCATCGCCCGGCCGACAGCATTCTTCAAATCGATATGGAATATGATATATATTCACTTCATGAATTTGAATTCGCTCGACCTCAACCTGTTGACCGCACTCGATGCGCTGCTGCGCGAGGCCAATGTCAGCCGCGCGGCCATGAGGATCGGCCTGTCACAGCCGGCAACGAGCCACGCATTGCAGCGCCTGCGCGACATCTTCAGTGACCCGCTGCTGGTACGCACCGGCGCACGGATGGAGCTGACGCCGCGGGCCCAGGCCCTGCGCGCGCCGCTGGCGCAGGCGCTCGACCAGGTGCGCGGGCTGTTCGTGCCTGACGACTTCGATGCCGCGCGCAGCGAGCGGCAATTCCGCCTGATGATGCCGGATCTCGCAGTCGAGCTGTTGATGCCGCCGTTGATGGCGAAAGTGACGCGCCTTGCCCCTAATGTCCGCATCGACGTGGTGCCGTGGCGGGGACCGGCGATCTTCCACGCCGAGTTCGCCCGCACCATCGACCTCGTGATCTCGATCGGCAATGCCTTCAAGGGCTTTCATCGCCAGCTGCTCTACACCGACAGCGACGCGCTTGCGGTCCGGCGCGGCCACCCCATGGCCGCGAAGCTGAAGCGGCGCGAGACCTTCCTCGCCGCGCGCCATGTCGGCGTCATCATCCGCGGCCAGCCGGAGGACCTGATCGACACCTGGCTGCGAGCCAAGGGCATCGAGCGGCACATTTCGCTGGTCGTGCCGGGCTATCTCGAAGCCTTGCACGTCGCCGCGCGCACCGATCTCGTCGCCTTCGTGCCGCGCCGGCTGATCGCCGCGCTGTCGAAGCAGCTCGGCCTCGTCACGGTGATGCCGCCGTTCGATCCCGGGATCGACGAGCAGTTCATGTTCCATCCGACGCGCGCGCAGATGGACCCCGGGTCGATCTGGCTGCGGTGGCTGATGCTGGAGACGGGGCGGGAGCTGGAGAGGTGGAAGGCCGGTTAGGACGCAGCTTCAACAAATTCGATGTCGTCCCGGACAAGCGCGCCCCAAGCGCGCGCCGATCCAGGACCCATAACCACGGGAGGTGATTTGGCGAAGACTCGTGGTTATCGGCTCGCGCCACAACTTGTCCCTGTGGCTATGGGTCCCGGGTCTGCGCTGACGCTTGCCCGGGACGACAGTAGAATATGTGGTCGGCGCGCTTACGCCTTCTGCGCCGCCATCACCTTGCTCACCGCGGGGCGATCGGACATGCGCTTGAAGTGATCGGCGATCTTCGGCGTCGCATTGATGTCGACGCTGTCGCCTTCGAGCCAGGTCGAGAGCGTGTAGAGATAGGGATCGCAGATCGTGTACTGATCGCCCATCACCCACGGTCCCCTGAACATCTTCTGCTCGATCAGCTTGAAGCAGGCGGCCATGGTCTTCGGCACCATCGCCTTCATGTCAGCGAACGAGCTCTCCTCCGTCGCCCAGCGCGCGCCGCGCATCTTGTGGGCGTGGTTGATGTGCACGGTCGAGCAGAGATAGGAGTTGAACGACTGCACCTGCGCGAAGTCGAAGGGATCGTCGAGCGGCGCGAGCTTCGCCTTGGGGAAGGTTTGCGCGAGATAAGCCAGCATCGCCGGCGTCTCGGTCAGGACGCCGCGGTCGGTGACCAACGCCGGCACCCGGCCCTTCGGGTTGATGGCGAGATAGTCCGGGCTGTTCTGCTGGTTGTCCTTGAAGCTCAGCCGTTCGGCCGTGTAGTCGGCGCCGGCTTCTTCCAGGGTGATGTAGGTGGCGAGCGCGCAGGTGCCGGTGGCGTAGTAGAGCTTGAGCATGTCGGACCTCATGGGAAAGCTGAAAGTTAACGGCTGTCGGCCCCGCCGTCCATATACGACATCCTCTTCGCAGTTGCCCACATCCGCCCGGCTGTGCCAAGACGCCTCCCATCGGAGGGGTTTTCTCATGACGGTACTCATCGCCGGTGGCGGCATCGGCGGGCTCACGCTTGCGCTCAGCCTGCACGGAATCGGCGTTCCCGTGAAAGTGTTCGAGAGCGTGGCGGAACTGAAGCCGCTCGGCGTCGGCATCAACGTGCTGCCGCATGCGGTGCGCGAGCTGATCGAGCTCGGCCTGCTGGACAAGCTGGACGCCAGCGGCGTGCGGACGCGCGAGCTCGCCTATTTCTCCAAGCACGGCAAGCCGATCTGGAGCGAGCCGCGCGGCCTGGAGGCCGGTTACAAATGGCCGCAATTCTCGATCCATCGCGGCACCCTGCAGCAGATCCTGCTCGACACCGCGCTCGAACGGCTCGGCCGCGACAACATCCTCACCAGCCATCATCTGACCGGCTGGACCGAGACGGCGGGCGGCGTGCGCGCCGACTTCGTCGACAGGGCGACCGGCAAGGCCGCCGGCACATACGAGGGTGCGATCCTGATCGCCGCCGACGGCATCCATTCCGCCGCGCGAGAGAAGCTCTATCCGAACGAAGGCCCGCCGATCTGGAACGGCCGTATCCTCTGGCGCGGCGTCACGCCGGCAAAGGCCTTCCTCACCGGCCGCACCATGATCATGGCCGGCCACGAGATCCTGAAATTCGTCTGCTATCCGATCTCGAAAGAACCAGACGCAAACGGCAACCACCTCATCAACTGGGTCGCGGAGCGCCACATGCCGCCGACTTATCAGTGGCGGCGCGAGGACTATAACCGCACCGCGCGGCTGGAAGAGTTCCTGCCCTGGTTCGAAAGCTGGAGGTTCGACTGGCTCGACGTGCCCGCCCTGATCAGGAACTGCCCGCACGCCTACGAATATCCGCTGGTCGACCGCGATCCGGTGTCGCAATGGACCTTCGGCAAGGTCACGCTGATGGGTGATGCCGCGCATCCGATGTACCCGATCGGCTCGAACGGCGCCTCGCAGGCGATTCTCGATGCTCGCGTCATCACCCGCGAGATTCTCGCGCACGGTCCGACGACCGCGGCGCTGCTCGCCTATGAGGCCGAGCGGCGGCCCGCAACCACCGATCTCGTCCTGCTCAACCGCAAGAACGGCCCCGAGCAGGTGATGCAGCTGGTCGAGGAGCGCGCGCCTGACGGGTACAAGGTCGTCACCGACGTCTTGTCGCAGCAGGAGCTGGAGGACATCGCCGCCAACTACAAGCGGGTTGCGGGATTCCAGGTCGAGGCGCTGAACGCCAAGCCGCCGATCGTGAGCGCGGGTGCGCGCGCGAAGGCGTGAGGCTTCGAAGCGAGCTGCCCATTGATGTGCCCTCGCCCCTTGCGGGAGAGGGCAGCGCCGCCGGAAGACGCAGGCTCACTCGGGTGAGGGGTATTCTCTCCGCGATTCCACTCGCCGTTTTGGACTCGCGGAGACATACCCCTCATCCGGCGCTTCGCGCCACCTTCTCCCGCAAGGGGAGAAGGGATAGCAGTGCGCGCCGCTCGACTATTTTCCCACCACCCTCGCCGCCTCCAGCAATCGCTCGCTCGCGCTTGCCGTCGCCAGCACGGTGCCGTCCTCCGCCATCAGCTTGGCTTCGACGAAGGCGATGGTCCTGCCGAGCTGTGTCACCTTGGCTTCACCGGTGATCGGCCCCGGCTTTGCGGGGCTGAGGAAATTCACGGTCATGCTGATCGTGGTGGTGTAGAGCCGGCCCTCGCTCATCACCAGCACCGCCGGGCCCATGGTGTCGTCGAGCATGGCCGAGAGCATGCCGCCCTGGATGAAGCCCGCGGGGTTGCAGAATTCCGGCTTGCCGTCGAAGCCGAGCTTGATCCAGCCCTCCTGCGGGCGGGCATCGAGCAGACGCCAGCCCAATAGCTCGGCGCAGGGTGGCCGTCGGAAGTTATCGAGCGCGGTCTTGACCATGCGAGATCTCCTTTGCGCCCTATTAGCGCAGGTCTGCTGACAGCCTGTTGTCAGCAGGGCGGATCCTAAAGGCCCAATCCGTGCGCGATGACCTTGCGCATGACGTTCGGCAGCGCTTCGCCGGCCAGGGTTGCGATCGGCACCCAGCGCATGCCGTCGGGGGCGCGGGTGCGCACCTCCACCTTCGCCGTGTAGACCACCAGCTCGAGCGGGAAATGCGTGAAGACGTGGGTGACGACGCCCACCTTGCGCTGCCAGCGCGACAACCCCTTCAGCTGCGGCGCCTGTTGCTTGGCCGTCGCATCGTCCTGGCCGGCGAGCCAATCCGAGCCCGGCACCTCCGTCATGCCGCCGAGCAGGCCCTTTTCGGGCCGCGAGCGGACGAGCAATTCGTCGCCACGCGTGACCACGAAGGCGGCACCGCGCCTGAGCGTCCCGTTCTTCTTCGGCGCCTTGCGCGGGAACGTCTCCTGGGTGCCTTGCGCGCGCGCCGTGCAGTCCTCATTCAGCGGACACAGCGAGCAGGCCGGCTTCTTCGGGGTGCAGATCGAGGCACCGAGGTCCATCAGCGCCTGCGCGCTGTCGCCGGCGCGGGTGTCCGCCAGCAGCGTCGCGGCGAGTTGCTGGATGAGCAGCTTGGCTTGCGGCAGCTCCTCCTCGACTGCGAACAGCCGCGACACCACGCGCTCGATATTGCCGTCGACCGGCATGGTGCGGCGGTCGAACGCGATTGCCGCAATCGCCGCCGCCGTGTAGGGCCCGATCCCCGGCAGCGCACGCAGCCCCTCCTCGGTATCCGGAAACACGCCGCCATGCTCGCGCGTCACGGCGACCGCGCAGGCATGGAGATTGCGTGCGCGCGAATAATAGCCGAGCCCCGCCCACATCCGCAGCACGTCATCCAGCGAAGCCCGCCCCAGCGCCGTGACATCCGGCCAGCGCGCGACGAATTTTTCGAAATAGGGGCCGACCGCCTTCACCGTGGTCTGCTGGAGCATGATCTCCGACAGCCAGACGCGATAGGGATCGGACGCCTCGCCGGGCGCCGCGCGCCAGGGCAATCGGCGCCGATGGCGGTCGTACCATTGCAGGAGCGCAAGCGGACGGTCAGACGACGTGCTCTGCTCCTTCTTGCGCGCAGTCGTAGAGGGCATGCGCCTTTACTAGAGGAGGATTCCGCCTGTGGCCAGCGCGACGCGTCGTTGCGTGCTATAACGCATTGCGTTATACACAGGCATGATCCAGAGCTTCGCCGACCTCGAGACCGAGTCGATCTGGTCCGGCCGGCGAAGTCGAAAACTGCCGCCTGACATTCAGAATGTGGCTTTGCGAAAGCTGCGCTTGTTGAACCAGGCACGGATATTGGCCGATCTCAGGGTCCCTCCGGGCAACCGGCTGGAAGCCCTGAGAGCCGACCGCGAAGGTCAGCACTCGATCCGGATCAACGATCAGTGGCGCATCTGTTTTGTGTGGGATGAAGGAGGACCGAGAGATGTCGAAATCGTCGACTACCACTAGGAACGGGTTCCTCCGCAATCCCCATCCCGGCGAAATCCTGCTCGAAGAGTTCTTGAAGCCGATGGAGCTCAGCCAGAACGCGCTGGCGCGCGCCGTTCACGTCCCGCCGCGGCGGATCAACGAGATCGTCCTCGGCAAGCGCGACATCACCGCCGACACTGACCTGCGGCTCGCCCGCTATTTCGGTCTGTCGGAGGGCTTTTTTCTGGGTCTGCAGATGGACTATGATCTGATGCAGCGGCGACGCGAGATCGATCGCGACCTCAAGGCCATCCGGCCTCGCGCCGCGGCATAACGGGCGGCCCATGTCCAAATCCGGACCCATCTTCAAGCCCGGCCCCGTCAGCGCCAAACCGCTCGGGATCCTGCTCGACGACGTCTTTGCCGAGGCCTATGCCAAGCAGGGCTTTGCGGCGCGCGAGCTGGTGACGCGGTGGGTGCAGATCGCGGGGCCGGAGATCGCGGCCCATGCCGAGCCGCTCAAGATGCAATGGCCGCGGCCGGTCGAGGGGCAGCCGCAGGAGCCGGCAACCCTGGTGCTGCGGGTCGAGGGGCCGATGGCACTGGAGATCCAGCACTCGGCCGACGTGATCCTGGAACGGGTCAACCGTTTCTTCGGCTGGAGCGCGGTCGGCAAGCTCGCCTTCCGCCAGGCGCCCCTGTCGCGGCCGCAGGCCCGGAAGCGGCCTGGCCCGCCGGACCCCAAGGCCGTCGCCAAGGTGGCGGAGAACCTGACCGACATCGAAGATGAAGAACTGAAGACGGCGCTGGCGCGCCTCGGGGCCGCCATCAAGCGAAATTGAGCCTCATTCCGCGGCCAAACTGGACCTGTCCGTAGCGCCTACCATTGCCTCAAACGACGTTTCAAGCTAGCGACAGGCCGTCCGAAGGGGAACCTCGGGCGAACCTTGCCAATCCCGGGAGCCGACCTTGATCATCACCCGCCGCGCCTTCACCACGATGCTGTCGCTGACTGGGCTTGCCGCGTTCGCCGGGCTCTCGCCGCTGCGGTTCATCTCGGACGCGATGGCGCAGTCGGCTGCCGATGTGGCCAAGCCGGTGTCGCTGCCCGACATGGCGCTCGGCCCGAACGACGCCGCCGTCACCATCACCGAATACGCCTCGATGACCTGCCCGCATTGCGCCGCCTTCAACGAGCAGGTGTTCCCGAAGATCAAGAAGGAATACATCGACACCGGCAAGGTGCGTTACATCTTCCGCGAGTTCCCGCTCGACATCAAAGCCGCCGCCGGCTCGATGCTGTCGCGCTGCATCGCCAAGGACGACGCGCCGAAGTACTTTGCGGTCACCGACATGCTGTTCCGCCAGCAGAACGATTGGGTGATGAAGAACACCACCGAGACCCTGACGCGGATCGGCAAGCAGGCCGGCCTCACCCAGCAGCAGGTCGAAGCCTGCCTGAAGGATCAGGCGCTGCTCGACAAGATCGCCGCCGACCAGAAATATGCCAGCGACGTGCTCAAGGTGGATTCGACGCCGACCTTCTTCATCAACGGCGAGAAGATCAAGGGCGAGGCCTCGTTCGAAGAGTTCGCCAAGAAGATCAACCCGCTTCTGAAGAGCTGATTCGCTCGTCAAGATCCTGATTCGCATCTCGAAAGCCGTATCTTTCCCGGCATAAATCCCTTGGGAAAAGCGGCTTTCGCCGGTTGCCCTCGCGGCGCACCACGGCCATTGTCCAGCCGCATGAGCCGCCTCGCGCGACTCACCCAGACAGCGACATTGCCTTCCATGGTATTGTCCCGGCAGGGGGATTCGCGCCTGCCAACAGAGATGCGTGCTTATGAAAATCACCCGCCTGCGCCTTCACGGTTTCAAGTCCTTCGTTGAGCCCACGGACTTCGTCATCGAGCCCGGCTTGACCGGCGTGGTCGGCCCCAACGGCTGCGGCAAGTCGAATCTCGTCGAGGCGCTGCGCTGGGCGATGGGCGAGACCTCCTACAAGTCGCTGCGCGCCGCCGACATGGATGCGGTGATCTTCGCCGGCTCCGGCAACCGTCCGGCGCGCAACCATGCCGAAGTGACGATGACGATCGACAATGCCGATCGCACCGCGCCGGCGGCGATGAACGACAGCCAGATCCTCGAAATCTCCCGCCGCATCGAGCGCGAGGCCGGCTCGGTCTACCGCATCAACGGCCGCGACGTGCGCGCCCGCGACGTGCAGATCCTGTTCGCGGACGCCGCCACCGGCGCGCGCTCACCGGCCCTCGTCCACCAGGGCAAGATCGGCGAGATCATCCAGGCCAAGCCCGAGCAGCGCCGCCGCGTGCTGGAAGATGCCGCGGGCGTCGCCGGCCTGCATGCCCGCCGCCACGAGGCCGAGCTGCGGCTCAAGGCCGCCGAAACCAACCTCACCCGCGTCGAGGACGTGATCGGACAGCTGTCCGGCCAGATGGAAGGCCTGAAGAAGCAGGCCCGCCAGGCCGTGCGTTACCGCGAGGTCGCGGCCAAGGTCCGCAAGGCGGAAGCCACGCTGTTCCATCTGCGCTGGATCGGCGCCCATGCCGACGTCAACGAATCCGGCCAGACCCACGATCTCGCCGTGCGCGAGATGGCCGAGCGCACCCAGCACCAGGCCGAAGCCGCCCGCATCCAGGCGATCCGCGCCGCCGAGATGCCGGCGCTGCGCGATGCCGAAGCGCGCGCCGCGGCCGGCCTGCAGCGCCTGACCAATGCCCGCGAGCAGCTCGACCGTGAGGAAGAGCGCGCCAAGGAGCGCGTCGCCGAGCTCGAGCGCCGCCTCGCCCAGTTCGAGGGTGACATCTCGCGTGCCCAGCAGCAGACCATGGACGCCGACGTCGCGCTGCAGCGGCTCGATGCGGAAGATGCCGAGCTGAAGGAAGAGATCAAGTCGCGCGTCGAGAAGCGCTCGGGCGTCGACGAGCGCGTCGCCGAGGCCGAGGCGGTGCTGACCGAAACCGAGCAGCGCTTCGCCGAGCTCACCACCGCGCTCGCCGACCTCACCGCCAAGCGCAATCAGTTAGAGGCCAACGTCCGCACCCATCGCGACAAGCTCGCCCGGCTCGATCAGGAGATCGCCAACGTCGCCGCGGAAGAGCAGAAGCTTGCCGCCGAGACCGGCGGCTTCGGCGATCTCGACGAGCTGACCGCACTGGTCGAGACCGCGGAGCAGACGCTGGCGGCTTCCGAAGCTGCGGCGCAGGCCAGCGAAGCGGCGCATGTCGCGGCACGCCAGACGCTGGAATCCTCGCGCTCGCCGCTGGTCGAGGCCGACAAGCGCGTGCAGCGGCTCGAGACCGAGGCGCGCACGATCTCCAAGATCGTCAACGGCGAGACCAAGAATCTGTGGCCGCCGATCATCGACGGCATCACCGTCGACAAGGGTTTTGAAAAGGCGATCGGCGCGGCACTCGGCGACGATCTCGATGCGCCGATCGACCCGTCGGCGCCGATGCGCTGGACCAATGTCGGACACACCGAGGGCGATCCGGAGCTGCCCGAAGGCGCCGTGCCGCTCGCCAACCATGTGCAGGCCCCGGCCGAGCTGGCCCGCCGCCTCGCCCAGATCGGCGTCGTCCCGCGCGAGCGCGGTGCCGAGCTGGTGTCGCAGCTCAAGACCGGCCAGCGCCTGGTCTCGCCCGAGGGCGATGTCTGGCGCTGGGACGGCTTTGTCGCAGCGGCGCATGCGCCGACCGGCGCCGCACGGCGCCTGGCCGAGCGCGCCCGCCTCGTCGACATCGAGAACGAGCTGGAGCAGGCCCGCATCGATGCGCAGATCAAGCGGCAGGCGCTGGAGAACGCCGAGTCCGAGCTGCAGATGGCGGCGAGCACCGAAGCCGCGAGCCGCGAAGCCTGGCGTGCCGCGCAGCGCGAGCTGAACGTCGCCCGCGAGCGCCATGCCAATGCCGAGCGCGAGATCAGCCGCCATGCCACGCGCAAGGCGACGCTGTCGGAAGCGCACAGCCGGCTCGCCGCCGACCGCGCCGAAGCCGAAGCCGCTTACGAATACGCCCAGGCCGGCATCGGCGAGCTGCCTTCGAGCGAGGACACCGAAACCCAGCTCGCCGCCGTCCGCAGCGATATCGAAGGCCATCGCCGCATGGCCGCCCAGGTCCGCGCCGAGGCGCAGGCGCTGGCACGCGAAGCCGAGCTCGCCGACCGCCGCGTGCAGGCGATCCTCGCCGAGCGCACCGAGTGGCAGAACCGCAAGGAGAGCGCGGCCTCCCACATCGACACCATCCAAGCCCGTATCGCCGAGCTCACGATCGAGCGCAGCGAGCTCGAAAACGCCCCGGCCGTGTTCGCCGAGAAGCGCAGCGCGCTGATCACCGAGATCGAATACGCCGAGAACGACCGCCGCATGGCCGCCGACGCGCTCGCCACCGCGGAGACCGCGATGGCCGAGACCGACCGTGTCGCCAAGCTGACCCTCGAAGCCCTGTCGAGTGCCCGCGAGGCCACCGCGCGCGCCGAGGAGCGCATGGAAGGCGCCCGCCGCCGGCTCGAGGACATCGAGCGCGAGATCCGCGACATGCTCGAGGTCGAGCCGCAGGCCGTCGCCGGCCTTGCCGAGATCGAGCCCGGCGCGGAGCTTCCGCCGCTGCACGAGATCGAGGAAGATCTCGAAAAGATGCGCCGCGACCGCGAGCGCCTCGGCGCCGTCAATCTGCGCGCCGAGGAAGAGTTGCGCGAGGTCGAGACCCAGCACACCGGCCTCGTCACCGAGCGCGACGACCTGGTCGAAGCCATCAAGCGGCTGCGCCAGGGCATCCAGAGCCTCAACAAGGAAGCCCGCGAACGGCTGCTGACCTCGTTCGACGTCGTCAACAACCACTTCAAGCGCCTGTTCGTCGAGCTGTTCGGCGGCGGCGAGGCCGCGCTGCACCTGATCGAGAGCGACGACCCGCTGGAGGCTGGTCTCGAAATCATTGCCAAGCCGCCGGGCAAGAAGCCGCAGACGCTGTCGCTGCTCTCGGGCGGTGAACAGGCGCTGACCGCGATGGCGCTGATCTTCGCGGTGTTCCTCACGAACCCTTCGCCGATCTGCGTACTGGACGAAGTCGACGCGCCGCTCGACGACCACAACGTCGAACGGTACTGCAACCTCCTGCACGAGATGACGGGCTCGACCGACACGCGCTTCATCATCATCACGCACAACCCGATCACGATGGCGCGGATGAACCGCCTATTCGGCGTCACCATGGCCGAGCGTGGCGTCTCGCAGCTGGTATCGGTGAGCCTGCAAGAGGCGGTGGACATCCTCGACCAGAACGTGGCGTGAGATCGCTTGCGTGTCATTCCGGGGCTCGCGCAGCGAGAACCCGGAATCTCGCGCTACAATCTCGAACTTCCGGGTTCGCGCTACGCGCACCCCGGAATGACGGTGGGTACACATGATCTCCCCCACCCTTCCTGCCGAACTGAGAGCGGCTCTCGACGCCAGGCTCCAGGGTTTTTCTCGCACCGAGGCGGCCCAGCGCTCGCAGAAGATCTCGACCACGTATCGCGCCGGTGGCGGCTCCGGCACGATCAAGTCGGAGGCTGATGCGCTCGCTTATGCGCTAGCGCGCATGCCCGCGACCTACGCGGCGGTGGCGGCCAGCCTCAATGCGCTCACCGAGATCGCGCCTGATCTCGCGCCCGAAACATTGCTCGACGTCGGCGCTGGCCCGGGCACCGCCAGCTGGGCGGCCGCCGAAGCCTTTCCCTCGCTGCAGGATTTCACGCTGCTTGACGCCAACGCCACGCTGAGCCGGCTCGCGCTCGAACTGGCACGCGACAGCACCCGCCTCGCGGAGTGCCGCTATCTGCCCGGCGATGCCAGCGGCAATCTCGCCGAGGTCTCACAGGCCGATCTCGTCATCGCCAGCTACATCATCGGCGAGCTCAGTGAGGCCGATCAGCGCAAGCTGACCGAAGCGATGTGGGCCAAAGCGCGCCACGCACTGGTGGCGATCGAGCCCGGCACGTCCGCCGGCTATGCCCGCATCCTCGCCCTGCGCGAGCAGTTGATCGCAGCTGGCGGTTACGTCGCCGCGCCCTGCCCGCACGAAAGGACCTGCCCGCTCATCGCGCCCGACTGGTGCCATTTCTCCCAGCGCCTGCCCCGGTCGCAGGCGCACCGCCAGATCAAGGGCGCCGAGGTGCCGTTCGAGGACGAGCGCTTCATCTACGTGGCCCTGACCCGCACCCCGCCCGCGAGCCGCGCCGCGCGCGTGCTGGCGCCGCCGGACATCGGCAAGGCCGAGATCGCAGCCAAGCTCTGCACCGAGGCTGGGGTCGCGCCGGTAAAAGTCCCGCGCCGCGACAAGGCGGCCTATGCCAGCGCGCGGCGCTGGCGCTGGGGCGATGCCATCATGTCCGAAAGTTAATTTCGCTGGCCGTGCCTGCCTTGAACTCGGACGGTTCCTGATCCGACCAAGCCTTACCTTCCCTCCGCGCCGGGCTCTCATCCTGCGTCAATTTCGTCTACCCTAGCGCCCGCCTTCTTCCCTCTTCAGGAGTTCTCCATGTCGACCGGCTGGATCGTTCTCGGCGTCATCGTCGTCCTCGCGCTGTTCGCTTTCAGCGCCTACAACCGCCTGGTGGCCCTGAGCCAACGTGTCGGCCAGGCCTTTGCCGACATCGACGTGCAGCTCAAGCAACGCCACGACCTGATCCCGAACCTGGTCGAGACGGTGAAGGGCTACGCCTCGCACGAGCGCGGCACGCTCGACGACGTCATCAAGGCGCGCAATTCGGCGATGTCGGCGCAGGGCCCGGCGCAGGTGTCCGCGGCCGAGACCCAGCTCTCCGGCGCGCTGGGCCGGCTGATTGCGCTGTCGGAAGCCTATCCCGACCTCAAGGCCAACGCCAATTTCCAGCAGCTCGCCTCCGAGCTCTCGGACCTCGAAAACAAGATCGCGGCGAGCCGCCGCTTCTTCAACAACGCGGTGCAGGAATACAATACCGGGATCCAGCAGCTGCCTGCCGCCTTGTTCGCCGGCATGTTCGGCTTCACCAGAAAGGACTTCTTCGATCTCGGCGCCAGCCGGACCGACGTTGAGACCGTGCCGCAGGTGAAGTTCTGATTGTTGCGTGACCGGCTTCTCACCCTTGTCGTTCCGGGGCGCGTCGAAGACGCGAACCCGGAACCTCGACCGAGGCACTAAGCTCCAGATTCCGGGTTCACGCCGTTGGCGTGCCCCGGAATGACAAGGAGCAAACGGAAGCAGCCATGGCCGCGTATGGTCTCTACACGCATATCGCCTCGAACAAGCTTCGTTCGATGCTGCTGCTCGCCGGCCTGTTCGCGCTGGTCTATGTGCTGGTCTATGCCGGCGCACTGGTCGCCGAAGTCTTCATCGACGACAATGGCACGGTCGCCTACTATCTGAGCCGCGCCTTCGCTGACCTGCTCAAGGCCGCGCCCGTCGCAACCGTTGTGGCGGCGGTCTGGATCGCGATTGCCTATTTCTTTCACCAGTCGATGATCGATGCCGTGACCGGCGGCCACGACGTCACCCGGCAGGAGGAGCCGCGGCTCTACAATCTGCTCGAGAACCTCTGCATCTCGCGCGGCATCACCATGCCGAAGCTGAAGATCATGGAGAGCCCGGCGCTGAACGCGTTCGCGACTGGCCTCAATCCGCGGCAATATTCCATTACGGTCACCAGCGGCCTCCTCGATGCGCTCAACGACAAGGAGATCGAGGCGGTGCTGGGCCACGAGCTGACCCACATCAAAAATGGCGACGTGCAGCTTATGGTCGTCGCCGTCATCATCACCGGCGTGGTCGGCTTCTTCGGCGAATTGTTCTTCCGTCTGTTCACGAATCTGAACTGGAGCTCCGGCTCCGGCGGCTCGTGGTCATCAGGCTCGTCCTCGTCGTCGCGGTCGTCGTCTTCGAGCGACAGCAAGAGCTCCGGCGGCGGCGCGATCATCGTCATCATCATCGCAATCGTGCTGATCGTGCTGGCCTGGCTGCTGTCGCAGGTGGTGAAGCTCGCGCTGTCGCGGTCGCGCGAATATCTCGCCGATGCCGGCTCGGTCGAGCTGACGAAAGATCCCGACGCGATGATCTCGGCCCTGCGTAAGATCGAGGGCCGTGGCGAGCTGCCGGGCGCCACCTCGGCGGTGATGGAGCTCTGCGTCGACAATCCGCGCGAGGGCTTTGCCGACCTGTTCGCGACCCACCCTTCCGTGCAGTCCCGGGTCGACGCGCTGATCAAGTTCGCCGGCGGCCATGATCCGGGCCCGCTGCCGGACCCCGCCGAAGAGACGGCACAACTCGAGACCGAACAAGCCGGCGCGCAGGACGGGCCGCCGCCGCTCTCGCAGGGGCCGTGGGGCGATGCAGCCGCTCCCGCCAACCCGCCCGTTCCCGCGCCCAGTCCCTCAGGAGCCCCGGCAGCCAATCAGATGGGACCGTGGGGCCGTCACTAGTGGCGCGATTTGCTGCTTCATGTGGCGGGTTTCCCGGCAATCGGGAAAAACCTCGGGAATTGCCGTAAGTGGAGCGCAAGGAATTGAATTCTCCCTTGTTTCTGCCATGTTCGCGCCCAACAGCAGACTCGGGACGTCCTTTGGGACATCGATTTGGGGCCCGGCCGATTGCGACCTCGCGATCGGGGGCGCGCGTTAGGGGACAGCAATGGCAAAGCCGGCAGTGGTTGTGGTGGGCGCGGACAAGGGCGGGGTCGGCAAGACCACTGTATCGCGCACCCTGCTCGATTATTTCTCGGCCAACAACGTGCCGACGCGGGCGTTCGACACAGAGTCGCCGCGCGGAACCCTGAAACGCTTCCACCCCGACATCACCGAGATCGTCGACATGACGACGACGGCCGACCAGATGAAGATCTTCGACACGCTCAACGCTGTCAGCCCTTCGGTCACCGTGATCGACGTCCGCGCCGGCCTGCTCTCGCCGGCGCTGGCCTCGCTCCGCGACATCGGCTTCCTCGACGCCGCCAAGGCCGGCCAGATCACCTTCGCCGTGTTCCACATCCTCGGACCCTCAATCGCCTCGCTGGAGGAGATCGCGGAGACCGCGGGCTTCATGTCCGGCGCGAAATATTTCCTGGTGAAGAACTTCATCAATGATACCCAGTTCTTCCAGTGGGACCAGGCGACCTATAATTCCTACTTCCACCGCATCAAGGACGCGACCGAGCTGACCATCCCCAAGCTCAACGAAATGGCCTATGAGCAGGTCGAGGTGTCCTCGGTCCCGTTCCTGAAATTCGTCGCCAACAAGGGCATCAACGACGAGGGCGCGAACTATTCCTTCGTGCTGCGCGGCTATGTCCGGCACTGGCTCGCCAATGTCTGGAGCGAGTTCGACCGCATCCGCCTGACCGACATCGTTGGTTCGAAGCCGGTGACCCGCAACAGCGAAAAATAGTTGCGCGAGCCGGGCTGATACGGCTGGATTGGGCGGTGAGTTGGCCCAGATAATAGCTGTCGATGCCTGCAACGCCCGTCTACATCATCTGCTCGCCTCGCCCGCAGGTCGGCAAGACCTTGCTGGCGCGGCTGCTCACGGAATTCCTGCTGCTCAAGAACGGCAACGTCGCGGCCTTCGACGTCAACCTGAAGGAGCCGTCGCTGCTCGATTACCTGCCAAAGGTGACCGAGACCGCCGACGTGATCGACACCTACGGCAAGATGCAGCTCATGGACCGCGTCATCGTCGATGACGGCCTTGCCAAGGTGATCGACCTCGGCTTCCACGCCTTCGACGAGTTCTTCAAGATGACCGACGAGATCGGCCTGTTGAAGGAGGCGGCGCGCCGGCACGTGGCGCCCATGATCCTGTTCGTCGCCGACACCGACCGCGTCTCGGCGCGCGCCCACGAGATGCTGCGCGGGCAGATCCCGCGGATGAACCTGGTCACGGTGGACAACGAATATGTCGTCCGCGGCGAGCTGCCGCCCGCGATGGGAGGCGGCCGGCTGTTCCGCCTTCCGGCGCTGCCGGGTTTCCTGAAGACCTATATCGACCGGCTGAATTTCTCCTTCACCGGCTATCTGCGCCAGGAAAAGGACTCCTCGACCGAACTGCACCAGTGGACCCGGCGCAACTACATCGCGTTCCGGGAGCTGGAGCTGAGCCTGATATTGCAGCGGTCGTAGGCGAAACGACCAGGACGCTCAATGCCCTTCGAACGACATCAGCGTGCGCACCGGCACGTCCATGGCGCGCAGCTTGGCGGCGCCGCCGAGCTCGGGCAGGTCGATGATGAAGCAGGCGGCAACCACGTTGGCGCCGATCTGGCGCAAGAGCTTTACCGCGCCTTCCGCGGTGCCGCCGGTGGCGATGAGGTCATCGACCAGGATCACGCGCTCGCCGGGCTGAATCGCGTCGACATGCATTTCCATCTCGTCGATGCCGTATTCGAGCGAATAGGCGATGCGCACCGTGGCGTGCGGCAGCTTGCCCTTCTTGCGGATCGGCACGAAGCCCGCCGAGAGCTGGTGCGCCACGGCGCCGCCGATGATGAAGCCGCGCGCCTCCATGCCGGCGACCTTGTCGATCTTGTTGCCGGCCCAGGGATTGACGAGCTCGTCCACCGCGCGCCGGAACGCGCGCGCATCCGCGAGCAGGGTGGTGATGTCGCGGAACATGATCCCGGGCTTGGGATAGTCCGGGATGGTGCGAACGCTCGCCTTGATGTCGTGGTCAAAGGTCATGGTTATCTCGCTCTGGCTTTTCCACCGTCATTGCGAGCGAAGCGAAGCAATCCAGATCTTCTCCGCAGCAACAATCTGGATTGCTTCGTCGCCAGCGCAAAAATTGCTTCGCAATTTTTCGCGGGCTCCTCGCAATGACGGTCCATGGTCAATTCGCTCCAGCATCCAGCCGGAACGCATTTTCGACAATACGTAACCCTACCTCGCCGCCGAGCGACATCAGCGATTCCGGATGGAATTGTACGCCGGCGACCGGCAGGGTCTTGTGCTCCAGCGCCATGGCGACGCCGTCCTCGGTGCTGGCGGTGACGCTGAGCACCTCCGGCATGCTGTCGCGCTCGACGAAAAGCGAGTGATAGCGGCCGATGACGATCTCGTTCGGCAGGTTGCGCATCAGGCGGCCGCCGCGCACCTGCACCCGCGAGGGCCGGCCGTGGGCGGGATGCGTGAGCTGGCCGAGCTCGCCGCCGAAATATTCGCCGATCGCCTGCACGCCGAGACAGACGCCGAACACCGGCAGCTTCTTCTCCAGTGCCGCATCGATGGTCTTCTTGATCCCGAAATCCTCGGGACGCCCCGGGCCGGGCGACAGCACCAGCAAGTCCCACCTCTTCTGCTTGAGCATGTCGAGCGCATGCACATAGCGGACCACGGTGACGCTGGCGCCGACCTGGCGGAAATAATCGGCGAGCATGTGCACGAAGCTGTCGTCGTGATCGATCAACAGCACCTGCTTGCCCGAGCCGGTGGCATCGGGCGCGAAGGTCGACAGCGGCTTCGGAGGGTCGCCGCGCAGCGCCTGGAATAGCGCGGCGGCCTTGACCTGGCACTCGCGGTCTTCTGCGGCCGGATCGGAGTCGAACAGGCAGGTGGCGCCGACGCGCACCTCGGCGAGGCCATCCTTCATGCGGATGGTGCGGATGGTGAGGCCCGTGTTGATGCTGCCGTCGAAATTCACCGCGCCGATCGCACCGGCATACCAGCGCCGCGGCGAGCGCTCGTGGTCCTCCACGAACTGCATCGCCCACAGCTTTGGCGCACCCGTGACGGTGACCGCCCAGGCATGGGTGAGGAAAGCATCGAGCGCGTCGAAGCCGGGGCGCAGCATGCCCTCGACGTGATCGACGGTGTGGAACAGCTTCGAGTACGTCTCGATCTGGCGACGCGCCAGCACCTTGATGGTGCCGGGCACGCAGACGCGCGCCTTGTCATTGCGGTCGACGTCCGTGCACATGTTGAGCTCGAACTCATCTTTCTCCGAGTTCAGGAGCTGGCGGATCTGCTCGGCATCGCCGATCGCATCGATGCCGCGCGCAATCGTGCCCGAGATCGGACAGGTCTCGACGCGGCGGCCGTCCGAGCGCACGAACATTTCGGGCGAAGCCGAAACCAGGAATTCGCCCTCGCCGAGATTCATCAGCGCGCCGTAAGGAGACGGGTTGATGACGCAGAGGCGCTGGAACACTTCGGCCGGCGAGCGGTCGCAGGGGTCGGCAAACAGCTGGCCGGGCACGGCCTCGAACAGATCGCCGCGGGCGAAGGCGGCGCGCGCGGTCTCGACCGTGGCCTGATATTCGCCGGGTGCGTGATCGGCAAAGCCCTGGCGCGGCGTCTTCAGATAGGGGCTATCGGCGGTCTCGCGCGGCAGGCCTTCGGTCGACTTCCCCTTCCAGGCGAAATCATAAGAGAGCACCACGCCGCGGCCGGTGGCGCGGTCGTAGGCCAGCAGGCGATCGGGCACGTAGAGCACGATGTCGCGCTGGTCGGCCTCGCGCGGCCGCTTCTGCACGAGGTCCTCGATCTGGAAGACCAGGTCGTAGGCAAAGGCACCGTACAGGCCGAGCAGGCCGTCATCGTTGGCGGAGAAGGCGGCGACGAGATCGCGCACCAGCGACATCACGCTGGCGCGCCGAGTGCGCTGGTCCTCCTCGACCGGCGCATCGCCGCGGATGATGTGGCCGGCAAGGCGCGTCGCCGTCTTTTCAGAGATCACCACGCAAGGTTCGCGCAGGACGTCGCCGAGGAAGGCGATCAGCACCTCTCCGCGTGCGTTCAGCGCCTCCAGCTTGAAATTGACGCCAACGGTCTCGAGCTTGAGTGGCGGATCGGAGAAGCCGAGGTCGAAGCTCTCGTAGCGGCCGGGCACGGTCGTCCCTGAGGACAGCACCACGCCGCGGCGGCGGTCGAGCAGGCTGACGAGATCGTCGAGCCGGTTGGCGCCGCCGGTGAATTGCTCGGCCACGCGCGTGATCGCCAGACCCGCGCGGGTCACGTAGTCGCTTCGAGCCGGGAGGGCAAAAACTGTCCTGTTCATGTGATCCTCTTGGGGTCCTCTTACGAGACTTGCCGAGGGAACGCCACACAGGACAAACGATCAGGCCGCCGCGCTGTGCTGGCGACCTCGAGCGATCTTGGGAAAAGAAAGCGCACCGGCCACCTCGTCAGGAGGTGCGCCACCAAAGACGGGCTGGGCGGACGGCGGTGCTCATGGGCGGATACTCACCATGGCGCAGGGGCGGCGTCAAGGGTGGGTCCGGTGCCGTAGTTCGGATGGAGCGCAGCGCAGTCCGGGGTTCGTCCACAATGGGAAAGTCCCCGGATTACGCTTCGCTCCATCCGGGCTGCGGGCTAGAGGCCGCACCGCTTCCAAAGCGCGGCCATCTCTGCATCGGTCGCGTACTCGCCTCGATCCGCCTCGCGGAGGCCCCTGAGAATGGCTGCTCGGTGATCCTCCGGGACCTTGAAGACCTCACGCTGCGACTGCGCATCGGCTTCAGATTTGTCCTTCACGCCCCTACCCCAGATGCTTCCTGAAGAACTCCGTTGCCCGGCCCCAGGCGAGCTCGGCGGCTTCGCGGTCGTGCACGGCCTGGCGCTGCTCGTTGACGAAGGCGTGCTCGGCGTCATAGCGGAACAGCTCCAGCGACTTGCCGGCGGCCTTCATGGCCTTCTCGAAGCCGCCCACCAGCTCCGGTGTGCACCAATCGTCCTTGTTGGCGAAATGAGCCTGGAGCGGGATCTTGACGTCGGCGGGCTTGGCTGCCTGCTCGGGCGGGATGCCGTAGAACACGACGCCGGCCGCGAGCTCCGGGATCTTGGTCGCCCCGATGATGGTCACGGCGCCGCCGAGGCAGAATCCTGTCAGCCCGACTTTCGCGCCGTTGCGTGACAGATATTGCGCGGCGCCGCGCACGGTCTGCGTGGTGGCGTCCATGAAGTCGAGCGAGTTCATCTCCTTGTTGGCGCTGTCCGTGTCGTGATACGGCACCACCTTGCCCTTGTAGAGATCGGGCGCCAGCGCGTCGAAGCCGGCCAGCGCGAAACGGTCGCATAGGCCCTTGATCTGGTCCGACAGGCCCCACCATTCCTGGATCACGACGACGCCTGGCGCATTGCCGCGCGCGGCATTGGCGAGATAACCCGAGGCGTCCTTGCCGTCCGGGCGCTTGAAGGTGATGCTGGTTCCCATGGTGGTCCTCCGGTGAGTTTCTGGGGGATCGGTTGAGGGTATTTTGGCCGGTGCATGCGGATGACGCAATCCACACTCCCGTCATTCCGGGGCGATGCGTCAGCATCGAGCCCGGAATCCATTCATCCACCAACTCTGTCGCGCGATGGATTCCGGGCTCGCGCTATCGCGCGCCCCGGAATGACAAAAAAAGCCCCCTCGCGGGGGCTTTTTCATTTGTCGTCTCGCGCCGCTCAGTGCGAGTCGGCCCAGACCCTCTTCTTGGTGAAGTACATCAGGCCCGCGAAGACGATCAGGAACACGAAGACCTGGAAGCCGAGGCGCTTGCGCGCTTCCATGTGCGGCTCGGCGGTCCACATCAGGAAGGTGGTGACATCCTTGGCGTATTGCGCGACCGTGGTCGGCGAGCCGTCGTCGAACGTCACCTGGCCGTCGCTGAGCGGCTTCGGCATCTTAATGGCGTGACCGGGGAAGTACTTGTTGTAGTACGAGCCCTCCGGGATGGTGACGCCCTCCGGCACCTTCTCCTCATAGCCCTGGAGCACCGCGGCGACATAGTCAGGCCCCTGCTCCTGGTACTGGGTGAAGGCGTCGAAGATGAACCAGGGGAATCCGCGCTTGTAGGAGCGCGCCTTGGTAATCAGGGACAGGTCCGGCGGCGCCGCACCGCCGTTCGCGGCACGCGCGGCCTGCTCGTTCGGGAACGGCGAGGGAAAATAATCCGCCGGCCGGCCCGGCCGCTCGAACATGTCCCCCGCATCGTTCGGACCGTCCTTGACCTTGTACTCGGAAGCAAACGCAGCGGCTTGCGCCACCGAATAGCCGGGCCCGCCGGGCTCGGCGAGGTTGCGGAAGGCGACGTAGGAGAGGCCGTGGCAACTGGCGCAGACCTCCTTGTAGACCTTGAGGCCACGCTGCAGCGCGCCGCGATCGAACTTACCGAAAGGGCCCGAGAACGACCATTTGTTGCCCGGCGGCGTATCGCTGCCTTCGGACGCCTTCGCGCTGTCGACCGAGCCCGCGAACAGCGAGCCGGCGAGCGCCAGCACGATCGCGGTCGAGACCATCGGCGTCGACCGGCTGCCGGTCTTGGCCAGCACCGCATCCGAGATCGAGTTCGGCACCGGCCGCGGCTTCTCGATGCGCGAGAGCAGCGGCAGCACGATTAGGAAGTAGGCGAAGTAGCAGACCGTCAGGACGCGGCCGGCGACCACGTAGATGCCCTCCGGCGGCTGCGCACCGAGATAGCCGAGCAGGATGCAGACCACGACGAAGATCCAGAAGAACTGCTTGGCGAGCGGACGGTACTTCGACGACTTCGTCTTGGCGGCATCGAGCCAGGGCAGGAAGCACAGGATGATGATCGCCCCGAACATCGCGATGACGCCCGCGAGCTTGTTCGGGATCGAGCGCAGGATCGCGTAGAACGGCAGGTAGTACCATTCCGGCACGATGTGCGGCGGCGTCACGCCCGGATTCGCCGGAATGTAGTTGTCGGCGTCGCCGAGATAGTTCGGCATGTAGAAGATGAACCAGGCGTACAGCAGCATGAAGCAGGTGACGCCGAACATGTCCTTGATGGTGGCATGCGGCGTGAACGGCACCGTGTCCTTTTCCGTCTTCGGCTCGACGCCGTCGGGATTGTTCTGGCCGGCGACGTGCAGCGCCCAGACGTGCAGCACGACGACGCCCGCGATCACGAACGGCAAGAGATAGTGCAGCGAGAAGAAGCGGTTCAGCGTCGGGTTGCCGACCGCATAGCCTCCCCACAGCAGCGTCACGATGCTCTCGCCGATATAGGGAACGGCCGAGAACAAATTGGTGATGACGGTGGCGCCCCAGAAGCTCATCTGGCCCCAGGGCAGCACGTAGCCCATGAAGCCGGTCGCCATCATCAGGAGGTAGATGATGACGCCGAGGATCCACAGCACCTCGCGCGGCTCCTTGTATGACCCGTAGTACAGGCCGCGGAACATGTGGACGTAGACGGCGACGAAGAACATCGAGGCGCCGACCGCGTGCATGTTGCGCAGCAGCCAGCCGTAGTTCACGTCACGGACGATCAGCTCGACCGACTTGAAGGCAAGATCGGCATTCGGCGTGTAGTGCATCGCCAGGATCACGCCGGTCAGAATCTGCATCCCCAGCATGAAGGAGAGAATGGCGCCGAAGGTCCACCAATAGTTCAGGTTGCGCGGGGTGGGATAGGCGACGAAGGAGGAATGGATGAGACCAAAGATCGGCAGACGCCGCTCGATCCATTGCAGGGCCGGATTGCTCGGCTGGTAGTCGGATGGTCCGCTCATGATGCGATCCTGAGGAAATAGTACGACGAGACGGCGCGAAGCTTCGGACTTTTAGTCCGAAGCTCAGCCGATCTGGATTTTGGTGTCGGAAACGAACTGGTACGGCGGCACTGCCAGGTTCGAGGGCGCAGGGCCCTGGCGAATGCGGCCGGACGTGTCGTACACCGAACCATGGCAGGGACAGAAGAACCCGTCGTAGCTGCCTTCATGAGCGATCGGGATGCATCCGAGATGGGTGCAGATGCCGATCACGACCAGCCACTGCTCGTGGCCGGACTTGACGCGGGCCTCGTCGGATTGCGGATCCGGCAGGCTCGCCACGTTGACGGCGCGCGCCTCGTCGATCTGCTTCTTGGTGCGGTGACTGATGTAGATCGGCTTGCCGCGCCAGAACACCTTGATGTCCTGGCCCGCGGCGATCGGGCTGAGATCGACCTCGATCGGCGCACCAGCGGCGATGGTCGAGGCATCCGGATTCATTTGGGAGATGAAGGGCCAGAGCGCAGCCGCGCCCCCTACTGCTGCAGCTGCCCCCGTTGCAACGAATAAGAAATCACGGCGTGTCGGATGGTCCGCCGAAGACGCTGTCGTCACGATTCCAACCCTTTCTTCTTGCGCTACCGGTGGAACCGCTCCGAGGGGCGCCCAAGAGGTCCCCGGAAAGGCTGCCGGCGCCCGCGGCCCCCCGCGGCGGCAGAACTTGGCTTGTTCACCTCTAAACGGGTGAAACAGCAGTCCAGAATCGTTCTATTGGCACCCTTGCCGGGCGAGCGCAAGCCCGCTAACGGCGTGGGAGCGTGCCATGCACGAATTCCCGGGCGGGCGATGTTTTATTGAGACATTTTGCGCCCGCAAGCCAACTCGCCGCCGCCCATGCAGATCGCGCTTTTCCAGCCCGACATCCCCCAGAACACCGGCACGATTCTTCGCCTCTGCGCCTGCCTGGGTATGGATGCCCATATCATCGAACCGGCGGGCTTCCCCGTCTCCGACCGCCTGTTCCGTCGGGCGGGAATGGATTACCTCGACCATGTCAGGCTGACCCGCCACGTCTCCTGGGCGGCGTTCGAGGACTGGCGCTCAGGCCAGGGCCACCGGCTGTTGCTGTTCACCACCAAGGCCGCCACCGACTACCGCGATTTTCATTACCACAGCTCGGACATCCTGCTATTCGGGCGTGAGAGCGCTGGCGTCACCGATGCGGTGGTCGAGGCCGCCGATGCGCGCCTGGTGATCCCCATCAAGGCAGGGCTGCGGTCGCTCAATGTGGCCATGAGCGTGGCCATGGCCGCCGGCGAGGCGCTGCGGCAGATCCGGAACCCGCAAGGTGTGACAGATTGAGGAGAGAGGCTTGAGTTACGCGGTCAAGGAAATCTTCCTGACCCTGCAAGGCGAAGGCGCCCATGCTGGGCGCGCCTCGGTGTTCTGCCGCTTTGCCGGCTGCAACCTCTGGAGCGGCCGGGAGGCCGACCGCGCGGATGCGACCTGCAAGTTCTGCGACACCGATTTCGTCGGCACCGACGGCACGCTCGGCGGGCGCTACAGCTCGGCCGCGGAACTCGCCGATACCATCGCCGCGCAATGGACCGCGGCTGCCGCCAATCGCTACGTGGTGCTGACCGGGGGCGAGCCGCTGCTCCAGGTCGACGCCGCGCTGATCGAGGCGCTGCACGAAAGAGGCTTCGAAATCGGCGTCGAGACCAACGGCACGATCGCAGCTCCCGAGGGACTCGACTGGATCTGCGTCAGCCCCAAGGGCGGCAGCGAGCTGGTCCTGCGGCGCGGCCACGAGCTGAAGCTGGTCTATCCCCAGGCGTTGGCGATGCCCGAAGCATTCGAGGATCTCGCCTTCGAGCGCTTCTCGCTGCAGCCGATGGACGGGCCCGAAATCATCGAGAACACCGCGCGCGCGATCGACTATTGCCTGCGCCATCCGCAATGGCGGCTCAGCGTGCAGACCCACAAATCGCTCGGCATCAGATAGGACGCGACCCGCGAATGCAGATGGACGTCACGACGATCGAAGCCCGCAAGGCCCGCGCCCGCGCCTGGTTCGAGCGCTTGCGCGACGACATCTGCGCGAGCTTCGAGCGGCTCGAGGACGACGCGCCGCAACGCCTCTATCCGGGCGATGCCGGCCGCTTCACGCGCACGCCGTGGCAGCGCACCGACCATTCCGGCGCGGCCGGCGGCGGCGGCGTGATGTCGATGATGCATGGCCGGCTGTTCGAGAAGGTCGGCGTGCACTGCTCGACGGTGCACGGCGAGTTCGCACCCGAATTTCGGGCCCAGATCCCCGGCGCTGCGGAGGATCCAAAATTCTGGGCTTCCGGCATCTCGTTGATCGCACACATGCGCAATCCGAACGTGCCCGCCGTGCACATGAACACGCGCTTCGTCGTCACCACGAAGGCCTGGTTCGGCGGCGGCGCCGACCTGACGCCGGTGCTGGAGCGAAGGCGGACGCAGGACGATCCCGACAGCATCGCCTTCCACGCCGCGATGAAACAGGCCTGCGCGCAGCCGAGCGGCGTTGCCGATTACGACAAGTACAAGAAATGGTGCGACGAGTATTTCTACCTGCCGCATCGGAAGGAGGCGCGCGGCATCGGCGGCATCTTCTACGACTGGCACGACAGCGGCGACTGGGACGCCGACCTCGCCTTCACCCAGGACGTCGGCCGCGCCTTCCTGAAGGTCTATCCCGAGATCGTACGGCGCAACTTCGCGAGCGCCTGGACGGCTGCGGACCGCGAGGAGCAATTGATCCGCCGGGGCCGCTACGTCGAATTCAACCTGCTCTACGACCGCGGCACCATCTTCGGACTGAAGACCGGCGGCAACGTGGACTCGATCCTGTCGTCGCTGCCGCCGGAGGTGAAGTGGCCATGAATGCCGTGCTGCCGCCGCTGCCGCGCGCCATGCTGATCGACATGGACGACACCATCCTGTCGGCCTATGGCCGGCCCGAGATCGCCTGGAACACGATCACGGCCGAATTCGCCGAAGAGCTCGCCCCGCTGCCGCCGCCGATGGTCGCAACCGCGGTGCTGGCCTTCGCGCGAAACTTCTGGGCCAATGCGGAAGCAGCGTGGCGGATGAAGCTCGGCGAGGCGCGGCACCTGACGGTGAAGGGCGGCTTCGCCGCGCTCGCGGCCGCAGGCCACCGCGCCCTGCCCGACGACCTCGCCATTCGCATCGCCGACCGCTTCACCGCCTACCGCGAGGAGGAGATGTTCGTCTTTCCGGGCGCGCACGAGGCGATCGACCAGTTCAAGGCGCTCGGCATCAAGCTCGCGCTGGTCACCAACGGCGCCGCCGACATGCAGCGCGCCAAGGTCGAACGCTTCGAGCTGGCGCATCGCTTCGATCACATCCAGATCGAGGGCGAGCACGGCTTCGGCAAGCCCGAGGAGCGCGCCTATCTGCACGCGATGCAGGCGCTCGGCGTCACGCCTGCGGACACCTGGATGATCGGCGACAATCTGGAATGGGAAGTCGTGACGCCGCAGCGCCTCGGCATCTATGCGATCTGGATGGACGTGCATGGCGAGGGCCTGCCCGAAGGCTCGACGGTCAAGCCCGACCGCATCATCCGCTCGCTCGGCGAGCTGCTGCCTGACCGGGCGTGATCGAGCCCCCAAAACAAAAACTGCGAAAACAACCCCATGCACAGTAGCCGGCGGCTGCAAAATCAAGGGCTTACGGATTTTACGAAACGGATTTGCTCCGTCGGGCAAAACAGGGGCATAATGTCATCGTCGCGATCTCCGCGGTGGTGCGCACAGAGGCGGCCTTCCCGGCCGGCGACGGAGGAGCCGCTCCGCCTCTCGATGGGCACGGAAGACGATCCCCTTCCGTCGCCGCCCGGCGCGCCTTTCACGTCCCCATTATTGCGCAGCATATCTCGCGGTCAGCGAATGACCGTGCAAGCTGCCGGAGAACACCACGATCGCCTTCGGCGACAGCTCGGCCTGCAGCTTTCCCGTCATCATGTTGGGAGTGGCCGGCGCAAGCGGAACGGTGACCGTCTTGCCGCCATCCTGAATCGTTGCGCGTCCCCGCATATCCTTGGTCGACAGCGGCGATCCATCGTCGTCCCCAACGTAAAAGACGATGTCCGTCCCCTTGCTGACAAATTCGATCGGATGCCCTTGCGATTTGACGACGGGGCCGCCGTTGCTGCCTTTCGTCTGCGCCGCGGCAACATCCAGCGTCGCGATCGTCACAGCCGTCATGGCGAGGCCGATATAGGTTCTCATTGTAGGCTCCTCGGTGGTTATCCGCGCGTCAATAGGCTTCCGCGGGGGTGAACGTTGCCGCGTGTCCGGCCACCAGCCGCTGCAGCGGCTGCTTGCCGAACATCAGAAACAGAATCGGGGTCACGATTGTGTCGAGGACCGTGGCGCTGAGCAGGCCGCCGAAGATCGTCACGGCTACCGGGTGCAGGATTTCCCGGCCCGGCTCGTCCGCGCCGATCAAGAGCGGCGTGAGCGCTAGTCCTGCGCAAAGCGCCGTCATCAGCACCGGACTGAGGCGCTCCATGGTGCCGCGAACGACCAGCCCGGCCCCGAAACGCTCGCCTTCGTAGATGGCAAGATTGATGTAGTGCGAGATCTTCAAGATCCCGTTGCGCGCCGAGATGCCGGCCAGCGTAATGAAGCCGATCATCGAGGCCACCGACAAGGGCTGCCCGGAGATTTTCAGCGCGGCGACGCTTCCGATCAGGGCGAGCGGAATACCTCCCATGATGATCAATGCCAGTGCGATCGACCTGTAGCGGCTGTAGAGCACGACGAAGATCATCGCCATCGAGGCCAGCGACAGAATGCCGATGCGCCAGGACGCCTCCTGCTGGGCCTGGAACGCGCCTTCGAGGCTGGTGGTGTAGCCTTGCGGAAAATCGAGCTCGCGAACCGACCTCTGGATGTCGGCAGCGATATCGGCGATGTCGCGGCGTCCGTCCCCGTTGCCGTAGACGACGATCCTGCGCTGAGTTCCCTCCCGCTGAATCTGGTTGGGCCCGTCCGTCTCGACGATGTCGGCCAAAGCGCTCAGCGGGATGAACTCCGATCCGGTCGGGATGAGCAGGTTGTGCAGTCCCGTCGTCGAACGGTCTTGCTCCGACAGGCGCATCACGACGTCGAAACGGCGATTGCCGTCGACGATCTGGGAGACCTTCCGGCCATTGGACAGCGCGTCGAGTGCCTGGGTGACCGCAGCCGGCGTCAGGCCGTGAAGCGCGGCGCGGGCGTGATCGATTTGAACCCGCACTTGCGGAATCAGCACCTGCTTCTCGACCTGGAGATCGACGAGACCCGGGATCGTCGATAGACGCTGGCGCACCGTTTCGGACAGCCGCCGCAGCATCTCGATGTCCTGGCCGAAGATCTTGAGCACGATCTGGGCACGAATACCGGACTGGAGATGATCGAGGCGGTGGCTGATCGGCTGTCCGATGGCCACCGACGCCGGCAGCGCGGACAGGGCTTCCCGGATGCTCGCATAGATGTCCGCCTTCTGGCGCTTGGATGGGGTGAGATCGACATCGATCTCGCTGTAGTGCACGCCTTCGGCGTGCTCATCGAGCTCGGCACGGCCGGTGCGGCGTCCGACCGATTTCACCTCGGGCACCTTTGCGAGCAACTGCTCCGCCAGCAATCCAAGACGGTTGGATTCAGCGAGCGAAATGCCTGGATTGTACTGCAGCGACAGGACCAGCGTCCCCTCGTTGAAGGGAGGAAGAAAGCTGCGGGGCATCTGGCTCGCGGCATAGCCCGCGACCGCGACCGCGGCGGCGACGAAGACCAGCACCAGGCCCTGCCGCTCGAAGGCCCAGCCGAGCACCCGCCGATTGGCCTGCTTCAGCTTCGTGACGACAAAGCTCTCGCGGTCGCCTGAATGAGCTCGTCCCGAAAGCAGATAGGAAGACAACACCGGCGTCACAGTGATCGAGGTCAGCAGCGAAGCGAGGATCGAGACCACATAGGCGACGCCAAGCGGCGTGAACAGCCGCCCTTCGATTCCCGGAAGGGCGAACAGCGGCACGAAGACGAGAACGA
This sequence comes from Bradyrhizobium glycinis, assembly GCF_016031655.1. Taxonomy (GTDB): domain Bacteria; phylum Pseudomonadota; class Alphaproteobacteria; order Rhizobiales; family Xanthobacteraceae; genus Bradyrhizobium; species Bradyrhizobium glycinis. Next base: position 65,779 of record NZ_JACCHQ010000009.1, on the reverse strand, counting down.
TGATCATCGTTGCATAGACGATACTGGAACGAACCTCCTGGCTCGCGCCGGAGATCACGTCGAGGACAGGACGCGGCGTGCTCGACGCTGCGTTCTCCCGCAGGCGCCGCAGGATGTTTTCGACGTCCACCACGGCATCGTCGACCAGCTCGCCGATCGCAATGGCGAGGCCGCCCAGTGTCATTGTGTTGATCGTGAGGCCGAAGGCGCGAAACACCAGGACGGTCACCAGGATCGATATTGGAATGGCCGTCAGCGACACGAACGCGGCGCGACCGTTCATCAGGAAGACGAACAGGACGATTGCGACGACGATTGCGGCCTCGACCAGGACGTGCTCGACATTGCCGATCGAGGTCTCGATGAAGGTGGCCTGCCGGAACTGCACGTTGGTGACGCTGATGCCCCCGCGCATGGTGCGCTGCAGGTCCCGCAGCGTGGACTCGACATCGCGCGTCAGTGCCACAGTATCCGCAGCCGGCTGCTTCATGACGCTGACGATGACGGCAGGCCTGCCGTTGTAGCCGGCATCACCGCGCTTGGTCCGCGCGGCAAAATCCACCGAGGCAACCTGCTTCAGCAGGATCGGCTGCTCTCCGCGGTTGAGGACGACGGTGTTGCGGAGATCCTCGATACGCCTGGTGAGGCCGACATTGCGGATCAGATATTCGCGGCCATGCTGGTCGACGAAGCCGCCGCCGCTGTTGGTGCCGAATCTGGCGACCGCCTGCTCGATCTGATCGTGGGTGACGCCGAGCGCCTGCATGGTGGCCACGTTCGGCGTCACGCGGTATTGGCGGACCTCGCCACCGATGGGGATCACCTGGGCGACGCCGGGAATGGCGAGGAGTTGCGGCCGGACGACGAAGTCGGCGATCTCGCGCACGTCCATGGGTGAAGCCGTGCCATCGCTCGTCAGCGCGATCAGCATGATCTCGCCCATGATCGAGGTCACCGGGCCCATCTGGGGATTGGCCGCAGACGGCAATTGGTCGCGGATCAGCGCCATCCGCTCCGAGACGAATTGCCGGGCGCGGTAGACGTCGACGCCCCAATCGAACTCGACATAGACGACCGACAGACCAACGCCCGAGACCGAGCGTACCCGGATGACGCCGGGCATGCCGTTCATCGACGTCTCGATCGGGAACGTCACCAGCTGCTCGACTTCCTGGGGCGCCAATCCCTCTGCCTCGGTCAAGATATTGACGGTCGGGCGGTTGATGTCCGGCAAGACATCGACCGAAACGCTCGGCAGGACGAACAGGCCGTAACCGACCAGGACGGCGGCGACCGCCAGCACGAACAGGCGATTGCGCAAGCTTGCCTGGACGATGAGCTTGAACATGGTCGGCTACCGGATCTGGTTGATGAGGTCGGTGCCGCGAACGACGATATGTTCGCCTTCGTTGACACCGGCGGCCACAATCACGCGGGCTGCGTCCACCGGCACCACGCGAACCGGCCGAGGCTCGAAGCGCTCGGGCTCGGTGTGCAGCCAGACGATATTCTCGCCATTGCCGCTTCGAACGACGGCATTGCGCGGCACGACCAGGCCGGACACGGGCGCTCCGGTCTGGACCATCACATTCAACGGCTGACCGATGTTGAGACCTGCTGGTGGCTCCGGAATGGCGAACTGAACCACGGACGCATGCTGGCGCAGCGCCCGGCTCGTTCCGACGAAGCTCAGCGCAATCTGCTGCCCGTTCGGGGCCATTGCCGTTGCGGCTTCAGGCTGCTTCAAGCCTATTTCGTCATAGGCGAGTGCCTCGACCCAAAGACTGCGAGGGTCCGCGATCTGAAACAGGACGTCTTGCGGCTGTATGACCTGGCCCGGCGCGACCTTGGCCGAGGTGATGATGCCGTCGGTCGATGCCCGCAGCTCCTCGAAGCCGGTGCGGGAATTGCGAACGGTTTCGCGGCGCGCCCGCAGGCCTTCCAATTCGCTTTCGAGGTCGTTGACCTGCCCTTGCGGCACCGCGCCGCGTTCGGCCAGCGGCCGGAGACGCCGCAGCTTGTTTTCCGTGATCGTCATCAGCTGTTCGATCTCGCCGACCTTCTCGAGGATCGTCGTGCGATCGGCGATTGGCAGATGCGGCTCGATCCGGATGAGCAGATCGCCCTTGCGGACGGCTTGTCCGATGCGGGGGATGCCGTCATCGGTGGGAACCACGCGGCCGCCGTAGATGCTCTGCACGATGCTGCTGCGGTTGGGGTCGGCCATGACGCGGCCGATCAGGGTGACGGCGGGATGAATCGACTGCGGCTCGGCTGCAGCGGTTCGTACCTCGAGCAGACGCTGCGTCGGCTTGGCCGCGAAGACCGTGCCGTCTTGCAGGCGTCGCGGGGCATCGCTCAGCGCGGGAACATCCGGCGGATTTGGTTGCGTTGCATTCGTCCTGCCCTCGCCGAACATGATGGCGGCGAGAACGACGAATGCCGCCGCCATCACGACGGACATGAAGGCCGCCATGAAGCGGCCACGCCGCTTCCAATGGGCGAAGAGAAGGCCGAAGCCCAAGGCGGCGAGCACGGACGCGGCGATGGCCGCTCGCTTCGAGAGAAGCCAGCCGGGCTCGTGCTTCTGCTCCGCGGGCCGGGCCTCCGCACGCGGTATGAACGAATCGACCAGCAGATCATTTCCCCTGGCAGCGCTGATCGAGAAGATGACCTCAACCGATCCGGACGGTGTGCCGTTCGGCATGGGGGCGGTGTAGACGCCGTCCTCCCGGCTTGATGCCTCGATCGGGGCAGACTCGCCGATCGTGACCAGCAAGGCGGCGTCCAAAACCGGCTCGTTCGTCACTGCATCATCAATGAAGACAGACAGCCTGCCGTCTTTCAGGATGCCGACGACTTCGTAGAGCTCGGAGCGCGCGGCAATCCTCGGATAGGCCGAGGACACGACCGCCGTCTTCTCGGCGTCGCCGTGATCGTGCCCCTCATGGGCAAAGGCCCCCGAGACACCAAGGAACAGGCCCGCCAACCAGACAGCGCCGGCCAGCCCAAGAGCTGCGAGCCGCCCCTTCGGGCAGCGCTGATTCATCAACATCGAAAGATCCTTCAGACATGCGAAAGGGCGGCGGCCGAAGCGCCGCCGGGACTACGCGATGCTGAAGGTACTTGGTGGCCGGACGAGTCCCTCGGGCCGCACCCCGACAATGGCCCGCGCAAGCGGCAGGTCCATGGCGCCGAGCACTTCGAAGACGCTGAGCAGGTGAACGACCTGCGCTGAGGCAATCGAGGTGCCAAACATGTCCCAGGCCACGCCGGGAGCGCCGTCGTCGTCGTGATCCGGCCCGTCATGGACGTGGCCTTCCGCGTCGTCGCCGGCGTGGGAATGCACGTGCCCTGCCAACTGATCGTGGAAATGCAGGGAACCGCTGAGCGTGACGGATGGCGTCGGCATGGCACCAACAGCCGCCTTCAACTGCGAGACCGAAATCAGGGCCGCCTGAAGCACAAACGCGGATATCGCCACGAACATGGCCGTTCTGGCGAGTTGACGAACATGGTGGAGGGCACCGTGCAGCACGCCGAAAAACTAGATGATGCCGACCGTGAATTCAAGGCGACGTTCCGCGCAGGCGCATCGCGTGGGAGGTGGTCCAGACACCCTCGCCGCTCGCTCGCCAAGCTGCCGCCGCCTGAGATCCGGCAGCCCACCTGCCTCACTTGAAGTGAAATGCTTCACAAGCCGCAATCCGGGATTGCGGTAGCCTCGCGCCATGGGGCGTGGTGAGTTGGAGGCGACAATGGAGCAGGACCTTCCAAAGCAGGCAGCGCGCACGCGATCCCCGGTGAAGACGGCGGGCATCTGGCAGAGAATTCAATCCTGGGACAGCCGCCTCTCGGTCACCAAGGGACTGACGGCCGTGACCCTGCTGACCGGCTTCCTCGGCGGATATTTCCAGTACTTGAATTCCTATGAGCAGAAGGTCGGCGAGCAGGCCAAGGCGGACATGCAGAAGGCGACCGAGACCTTCATCGAGATCTCGGATGCCTTCGCCGACGTGCAGATCCAGCAGGAGATCATGCTGCGCGAGCAGTTCGGCTCGCTGAAGGCGCAGGCAAGCCCTGCTTTCGTTCCGGTGGACTCCAAGACGCTCGACTCGCTCTCGGACTATTGGAAGGCGCGCACGTCGCTGCGGCGGAACGGCGCCATCTTCGCGCGCAAGGCGGAGATCTACATCGACTGGCCCAGCGACCTCGGGCGCGATCCGGCCGCGGAGCACACGCTCGACCAGGATCCCCTGACGGCAACGCAGCTCACCAAGTATAATTTCGATTGCGATTCCGAAGCCAACCTTCCGCAGTTCAAGGGTGCGATCTACAATGGCGCCGATCCGGGACGCCCCAGCGACGAATTGTGCAACGACCCGACGGCCAACGGGCTCAAATCCTACGTCAACCTCTGTGCCAGGCGGGCGGATGGCGAGATCGATGCGTTGCAGAAAGTCCTGGTCATCAACTGGTGGAGCGCCAAGCACCACGTCCTGGTGATGCACCATTGCTTCGAGGTGCTCCGCGGCCAGCCGAATGCGTTGCAGGCGCCGGCCTCCGGCAACGATGGCGCCAATGATCGCAAGCTCGAGAAGCCGCGCGACACTAACGAGCACCGGCTGCAGCTTCAGGCCCGCCGGCTGGACGCGTTCATGACACTGACCATGGCGCAGCTGGATCGCATCAGGGTGCGATACCGTCCCACCGGCTTCTTCTGCCATGTTCCGTTCGCGCGCGATGTCATCGGCTATTTCAGCAACCAATGCCTGCCGAACCAGCCGGTCACGAGCGAGCGCAGCTGAGCCGTACCGCGGAGACACCTTTCGGCACCGGCAGCCGGCGTGATCGGCCTGTCATGACGGGCTGTTAGCGTCGGCCTCGTCGATCAACTCGAAAGGACAATCCATGGATCTGAAGGCCGGCGATGTCGTCATGCTGAAATCCGGCGGTCAGCCGCTGACCGTCGCGGAGGTGAAGGACAACGAGGCGCTGTGCCTGTGGATGGGCATGGAAGGCGACCTGTTCCGCGAGACGCTGCCGCTCGCCGTGCTCGTGCAGGTGGAAGAGGACGACGAAGACGAAGATGATGACGAGGAGTAGGCACTTCTCGGAGTGCATTCTCGCGAGAGCCGAGCGCTTCCCTGATGACGGGCGCGGTTGATCAGACGAGGATACGAGGCGCCGCCGTAGTCTTGTCTCCCGAATTCGGCGTCCCCGTCGGCTCGATCAGGAGGATGTGCACTTCCCCATGCGCCACCGGTCGGTGCTCAACGCCCTTCGGCACGACAAAAACCTCGCCGGGGTTGAGGGTGACCGTGCGGTCCCGCAGTTCGATGTCGAGCGTCCCGCTGAGCACGAGAAAGAAGTCGTCCGTGTCCTCGTGCTTGTGCCAATGAAATGGCCCCTCGAGCTTGGCCACCATGATGTCGTTGTCGTTATAGGTCGCGACCGTGCGCGGGGAGAAGCGATCGGTGAACGTTGCAAGCTTCTCGGCGAGATTTGCGGGTGCTTTCATTGCGTTTCCTGGAGGTGAAGATTTCCAGCCCGCATATGGTGACAGGCTAACCTCCTGGAAGGGGATAGCACGACCTGGGTTTGGGAACACGAGACTGCGCCGCGGCGGAATGGAATCTACACGACCAGCTGCCTCGCCGCCGCCGCGGTCATCACCAGCCCGCCGGTGATTACGGCGGCATCGAGGATCGCCGTGTGAATCTGCACCGGCATCCGTTCGACGAAAGCCTTCGCCAGGAACGCGCCGGGCACGGCCATGCCGCCGATCAGCAGCGCCAAGGCGAGCACCTGCGCGGTGACGGCGCCGGCGAGGCCGAACACCGAGATCTTGATCAGGCCGGTGCCGAGCGAGATCATCGCATCGGTCGCGACCACGGCGGCGCCTTCGAGCCCTGCGGCCATCAACAGCGAGAGCAGGATCACGCCGGAGCCCGAGGTGCCGCCGACCAGGACGCCATAGCCGACCGAGCCGGCGGCAAGGCCGGCGTCGCCGATCTTCACTGCGCGGCGGCGGAGCACGCGGCGCAGCGGCACGCTCAGGATCAGCATGGTGCCGATCACGAGCGCCGCGCCGGCATTGGTGAGGCGGGTGTAGCCATAGGCGCCGAGGGCGGTGGTCAAGCCTGCGCAGGCCAGCACGATAGCTGCGCGGCGGCGGTCGGCATGGCGGACATAGGCAAGCGCGCGGCTCGCATTGGTCAGCATCGCGGAGATCGCGATGATCGGTACGACGGGCTCGGCGCCGACCAGCGGCACCAGCACCAGGGGCATCAGCGCGCCGGTGCCGTAGCCGGCGAGACCGCCGATGATCGAAGCAAACAACGCCATCGCGGCGACCAGCAGAAGCTGGACAAGCGAGATATCGGCGAAGCCTGAGACGATGGTCAATCTTTCTGGTCGCGCTTGACGCGGGCTACGGCTTGATCGGCGATGGCAGCGAGTGCGGCTTCCTCTAGTGGGAAATCCGCCGCGAGCCAAGCGTCCTCGGCGAGCGTCAGCACATGGCCGAGCGCAGGTCCTTCGGCGAGACCGCGGGCGATGAAGTCGGCGGCCTTCAGCGGAAATTTCGGTGCGGTCCAGCGCTGCGGCAGCTCGGCGAGCGCGCGCCAGCGCGGCGAATGCACGTCAGCGGCGGCGCGCGCCCAGCCCAGCAATACGCGGTCGTGATAGCGCTCGGGCCCGAGCCGGTACAGCAACCGCCGTGCCTTGGCTTCGTCCTTGGTGGCAAAGCGCCACCAGCGGTGCCCCATCGAATCCAGCGCCTTGGCCTCGGCATTGGAGAGCCGCAGGCGCACGGCGAGGCGCTTGGCGTCTTCGGTGACGGCGACCGAGAGCGCGGCCAGGCGCCGCGTGCTGCTGGGGCTGAGCCCGAGCTCGCGCTCGATCGCGATCATCGTGTCCAGGGGACCCGTATAGACGACGCCGCCGATCAGCGTTTGCAGTAATCCGCCCTCGGCCATGGCCCGCACGGCCGCAGCCGCACCGCCGGCGACCAGCAGCTTGAGCATCTCCATGCGCACCCGCTCGGCCGACAGGCTGGCAAGGCCCGCGCGTCCCCGAATGCAGGCAAGATAGCCCTCGCGGTCGGGCTCGCCGGCGCCGAAGGCGGCGTGGATGCGGAAGAAGCGCAGGATGCGCAGATAATCCTCGGCGATGCGCTGGTCGGGATCGCCGATGAAGCGCACGCGCCGCGCTTTGGCGTCGTTGATGCCGCCGACATAGTCGTAGACGACGCCGCGCACATCGACCGACAGGCCGTTCATGGTGAAGTCGCGCCGCTCGGCATCCTTGACCCAATCGCGGCCGAACGCGACCTTGGCCTTGCGGCCGAAGGTCTCGGTGTCCTCGCGCAGCGTCGTGACTTCATAGGGGTGGGCATCGATCACCAGCGTGACCGTGCCGTGGTCGATGCCCGTCGGCACGCTCTTGATGCCCGCAGCCTTGGCACGCCGGATCACCTCGTCCGGCAGCGCCGTGGTCGCGATGTCGATGTCACCCGGCGCAAGGCCGAGCAGTGCATTGCGCACGGCGCCCCCGACCACCCGCGCCTCCTCGCCATCGGTGCCGAGCAGCGCCAGGACGCGCGCGGTCCCGCCTGCGGTCAGCCAGGGCGCATCGGCGAGTAAAGGCTCCGCGCTCATCGGCCCGCCCCTATTTTTCCACGCCCGGCACGAGCTTGCCGTTCTCGATATGGGCGGGGACGTAGGTCGAATCCGGCGGCGCGCCGGAGAAATGCGCCAGCCCGATCAGGCCGACGATGACAAGCGCGAGCGCGACCAGCAAGAGACGTGCGACGATCGCGACCGGCCAGGACGAGCGTGCGAACAGGCCGGAGCGCGTGGCGGCCAGGAACAGCGCATAGACGGCAAAGGGGATGAGGAAGATTCCGATCTCGGTCAGAACCGCCCGGATCATGATGAATAGATCCGCTCATACAGCACACGCAGCATTCCGGCCGTCGCACCCCAAATGTAGCGTTCCGCGAACGGCATCGCGTAATAGGACCGCGGCGTGCCGCGGAATTCCTTGCTGTGCACCTGGTGGTTCACCGGATTCATCAGGAAGGATAGCGGCACCTCGAATGCATCATCAACCTCGGAATGATTGATGCTGAGCGAAAAGCCCGGCCTGACCTTCGCCACCGTCGGCAGGATGCGGAAGCCGAAGCCGGTGCCGTAGAGATCGAGATAGCCGAGCGGCTCGACGAAGTCGCGCGACAGCCCGACCTCCTCCTCGGCCTCGCGCAGCGCCGCATCCAGCGGCGAGGCATCGGTCGCGTCGATCTTGCCGCCGGGAAAGGCGATCTGGCCGGCATGGTCGTTGAGATGCGCCGAGCGCTGCGTCAGGAGGATGGTGGGCTCGGGATGATCGACCACCGCGATCAGGACCGCCGCCGGGCGCACCGGCTGCTCGCGCGCGATGATCTCGAGCATCTTGTCGGTGCCGGGATCGCCCGAGGTGGGGATGATGTTGGGATCATAGAGGCCGGGCGGCACGTCGAAGCCGAGCCGCGCCCTGGAGCGGGCGAAGAAATCCGCAGCGCCAAGCGCGACCGGCTCGTTCGTCAGGATGGGGTTGTTCAGATTCAAAGCGCCGCCCTCACCTGCTCCGCATCGGCCATGGCGAAGAACTCGCCGGCCGATTCGACACCGAACATCGGCTGGCCATCGACCATCCGCTCCTCGCCCATGTCAACCAGATCGTAATAGAGCGCGCGCGTCACCTTGGCCCAGAGGTCGGCGCGGACGTGCAAGTAGGGCGTCAGCGCGCCATCCTCGGCCTGCTCGAAACGCAGCCGGTGTGCCGCGTCGCAGGTGACCCAGTCGTCGACATTGGTGCGGAAGCGCAGCACGCGATGGCTGCCCTCGCCGTCCGTCTGCATCTCGACCGCCATGAACGGCGCATCGTCGACGCGGATGCCGACCTTCTCCACCGGAGTGACCAGGAAATGCTTGTCGCCCTCGCGCTTGAGGATGGTCGAAAACAGCCGCACCAGGGCGGGACGCCCGATTGGCGTCCCCATGTAGAACCAAGTACCATCGGAGGCGATTCGGATGTCGAGATCGCCGCAAAACGGCGGATTCCACAGATGCACCGGAGGCAGGCCCTTTTTGGCGCCTTCGGTACTGGCAGCGCTTTTGGCGGCGGCAGTCAGCCCCTCAAGACCGCGATCGGCGCTCTGCCCTTGGTTCGCCATGGTTTGCCCTGACTTTGTGATTGGCACGATTGGTGCAGGTCTACGTTGTACTTAGGTGCGCGGTTCCATCCGGAAAAGTCCGGTGTGGAGGTCGCCACTTCGTGATGCCGTACATAACCCGAAGCCGATAAGGTGGGGATAGGTTAATTCAACGAATACATGGCCTTCCTGCAAGTCTAGCATGGGGCCCATGATCTGGCGTGATGACCTGACGTGACGTGCTGACGATGCAAGCAAGCCGCGTGGCAGGCTGAAGGAGCAAGCGAATGGCGGAGAGTGTCGAGAAACTCGAGGACGGGATCGTCCGTTCGGCCGAGCAGGTGTCGAGCCAGGTTCGCGCAGCCAAGGACGCGATCGCCTCGGTCATCTTCGGCCAGGATCGCGTGATCGAGAACACGCTGGTCACCATCCTCTCCGGCGGCCATGCGCTCCTGATCGGCGTACCGGGCCTTGCCAAGACCAAGCTGGTCGAGACGCTCGGCGTCACGCTCGGTCTCGACGCCAAGCGCATCCAGTTCACGCCCGATTTGATGCCGTCGGACATTCTCGGCGCCGAAGTGCTGGACGAGAGCACCGCGGGAAAGCGCGCCTTTCGCTTCATTGCCGGTCCCGTGTTCGCGCAGCTGTTGATGGCCGACGAGATCAACCGCGCCAGCCCGCGCACGCAATCGGCGCTGTTGCAGGCGATGCAGGAGCAGCACATCACCGTCGCCGGCGCGCGTCATGATCTGCCGAAACCCTTCCACGTGCTCGCGACGCAAAACCCGCTGGAGCAGGAAGGCACCTATCCGCTGCCCGAAGCCCAGCTCGACCGCTTCCTGATGGAAATCGACGTCGACTATCCCGATCGCGATGCCGAGCGCCGCATCCTGTTCGAGACCACGGGCGCGGAGGAGACGCTGGCCAAGGGCGCGATGACGCCCGATGCGCTGATCACCGCGCAGCGCCTGATCCGGCGCCTGCCGGTCGGCGATTCCGTGGTGGAGGCGATCCTGTCGCTGGTGCGCTCGGCCCGCCCGGGTCCCGACGCCGGCGAAGCCGGCAAGTTCATCGCCTGGGGCCCCGGCCCGCGCGCCAGCCAATCGCTGATGCTGGCGGTGCGCGCGCGTGCGCTGATCGACGGGCGCCTGGCGCCCTCGATCGACGACGTGCTCGACCTTGCCGAGCCCGTGCTGAAGCACCGCATGGCGCTGACGTTCCAGGCGCGCGCCGAAGGCCGCACGATTCCGGACGTGATCCGGCAATTGAAGACACGGATCGGTTGATGGCAGCGGAGAACGGGCGGGCAGCGAAGGAGATATTGGCGATCCGACGTGCCGATGGCGAAAGCCGCACGCTCGCCGCTTCGTTGCCGCGCCTAGTGTTGGAAGCCCGCCGCATCGCCGCCAACGTCATCCACGGCTTGCATGGACGGCGCCGCGCCGGCTCGGGCGAAAATTTCTGGCAGTACCGCCGCTTCGTGTCGGGCGAACCGTCGCAGAACGTCGATTGGCGCCGCTCGGCGCGCGACGACCATCTGTATGTGCGCGAGCTGGAATGGGAAGCCGCGCACACGGTCTGGATCTGGCCGGACCGCTCGCCCTCCATGGCGTTCGCCTCGAAGACCGCGCGCGAGTCCAAGCTCGAGCGGACGCTGATCGTCGCCTTCGCACTGGCCGAGCTGCTCGTCGCCGGCGGCGAACGCGTCGGCATTCCCGGGCTGATGGCGCCGACCGCAAGCCGCAGCGTCATCGACAGGATGGCGCAGGCGATGCTGCATGACGATGCCGACCGCCTCAGCCTGCCGCCGTCCTTCGTTCCGGCCGCGCTCGCCGAGATCATCGTGCTGTCGGATTTCTGGTCGCCGATCGCCGAGATCAGGACGATGCTCGCCGGGCTCTCCAGTTCCGGCGCGCACGGCACGCTGGTGCAGGTGGTCGATCCGGCCGAGGAGTCCTTTCCCTATTCGGGCCGCGTCGAGTTCGTCGAGCCCGAAGGCTTCGGCGTGATCACCGCCGGTCGCGCCGAGAGCTGGGCGCAGGACTACACCGCGCGGCTCGCGCTGCACCGCGACCAGATCCGCGCCGAGACCAACAAGCTCGACTGGCTTTTCACGACGCACGCGACCGACCGCTCCGCCGCCGAGCTCTTGCTGTTCCTGCATGCGGGCATGCAGGTGAGCAAGTCGGGCGCGCGCACCACGACGATCAAGGCGGGGCCGGCCGCATGATGGGATTGCCGCTCGCCTTCACGCAACCGCTGCTCCTGATCGGCCTCGTCAGCCTGCCCGTGCTGTGGTGGCTCTTGCGCGTGATGCCGCCGCGGCCGCGCCGCATCGAGTTTCCGCCGACGCGGCTGTTGTTCGACATCACGCCGCGCGAAGAGACGCCCTCGCGGACGCCTTGGTGGCTGACCGCGCTCCGCCTGCTCGCCGCCGCGCTGGTGATCTTCGCCGCCGCCGGCCCGATCTGGAATCCGCAAACGGGCGTCGCCGGCAGCAAGGCGCCGCTGATGATCATGTTCGACGACGGCTGGAGCGCCGCATCGCACTGGGACGTCAGGATCAGGACCGCCGACGAGCTGATCGCCAATGCCGATAATGACGGCCGCGGCATCGCATTGGTGCCGCTGTCCGAGCCGAACCGCGACATCACCCTGATGCCGGCGGGCGCCGCGCGCGTCGCGCTGCGGCAGCTGGCGCCCAAGCCCTATTCGATCGACCGCGTCGAGACGCTCGCCGCAATCGACCGTTTCCTCAAAGTGACCGGCGACTGCGAGATCGCCTGGCTCTCGGACGGCGTCGACACCGGCCGCGGCGAGGACTTCGTGGCCGGCCTCGGCAAGACCATCGGCGATCGCAGCCTGACCGTGTTCGACGGCGGCACCGCCTCGCCGCTGGCCCTGGCCGCCGCCGAGAACGCCGCGGCGAAGATGACGGTGAAGGTGCTGCGCACCGACAGTGGGATCGCGGTCGGCACCGTGCGCGCGCTGGACCAGAAGGCCTCGCCGATCGGGGAAGCCCGCTATACGTTCGGTCCGCAGGACAAGGAAACCGAGGCGGCGTTCGAGCTGCCGGTCGAGCTGCGCAACGACATCACGCGACTGGAAATCTCCGGCGAGCGCTCCGCCGGCGCGGTGCAGCTGCTCGACAAGCGCTGGCGCCGCCGTGCCATCGGCATCGTCTCGGGCGCGACCAGCGAGACCGCGCAGCCGCTGCTGGCGCCGACCTTCTATCTCACCCGCGCGCTGGCGCCGTTCGCCGACGTCAGGCTCGCCGACAAAGGCTCGCCGCAGCAGGGAATCACGCAGTTCCTGGACCAGAAGCTGCCGATGATCATCCTCGCCGACGTCGGCACCATCGCCCCCGAGCTGCGCGAACGCCTCAATGCCTGGGTCGACCAGGGCGGCGTGCTGGTGCGGTTCGCTGGGCCCCGGCTGGCACAGGCGGAGGACGACCTCGTGCCGGTCAAGCTGCGCAAGGGTGGCCGCACGCTCGGCGGCAGCCTGACCTGGGAGAAGCCGCAGCATCTCGCCTCTTTCGCAGCCGATGGTCCGTTCACCGGCGTCGCAGTGCCGAAGGACGTCACCGTGAGCCGCCAGGTGCTGGCCGAGCCCGACGCCGTGCTCGCCACCAAGAGCTGGGCCTCGCTGGAAGACGGCACGCCGCTCGTCACCGGCGAGCATCGCGGCAAGGGCCTCGTCAGCCTGTTCCACGTCAGCGCCGACATGCGCTGGTCGGATCTGCCGATGTCGGGCACCTTCGTCGAAATGCTGCGGCGGGTGGTCGACATGTCCGGCTACACCTCGAAGCCCGGCGCTGGCGTTGCCGGCGAAGCGACCGCCGAGACGGTGGCACCGCTGCACATCCTCGACGGATTTGGCGCGTTCGGTCCGCCGCCCGCGACTGCAAAGCCGCTTCCTGCGGATTACCGCGACCGCGCCACATCAGATCATCCGCCCGGCTTCTACGGCCCGGCAGAAGGACCGCTCGCCGTGAACACGCTTGCCAGCGCCGACCGCATCGCCGCACTGAACACCGCGAGCCTGCGCGCCCGGCACGCCACCTATACTAACGCCGAGCCGCGCGATTTGCGCGGCTGGCTGCTGTCGACGGCGCTCGCGCTGTTCCTGATCGATGCCATCATCGTCGCGGTGCTCGGCGGCGGCATTGCCGCGCTGCTACGCCGCCGCGCCGCGCCCGCGATGATCGTGCTCGCCCTGCTCGCGGGATTCGCGACGCTCTCGCCGGCGCCGTCGCGCGCCGACGGCGTCACGGACGAGTTCGCGATGAAGTCGGTGTCACAGACCCGCCTCGCCTATGTCGTCACGGGCAATGCGGACGTCGATTCGATCGTCAAGGCGGGGATGAACGGGCTGACGCTGTTCCTGGCCCAGCGCACAGCGCTCGAGGCCGGCGATCCCGTCGGCGTCGATCCCGCACGCGACGAGCTCGCCTTCTTCCCGCTGATCTACTGGCCGATCGTGCCGGGCGCGCCGAAGCCGCCGCAGGAGGCCATCAACAAGATCGACGCCTACATGAAGCAGGGCGGCACCGTGCTGTTCGACACCCGCGACGCGATCGAGGCACCGCCCGGCGCCAACGGCGCGGCGCAGACCCCGGCCATGCAGACGCTGCGCGATATCCTGTCCTCGCTCGACGTGCCCGAGCTCGAGCCGGTGCCGCGCGAGCACGTACTGACCAAGACCTTCTACCTGCTGCGCGACTTCCCCGGCCGCTTCACCGCCGGCCAGACCTGGGTCGAGACCTTGCCGCGCGAAGACGACGATGAGAGCGCGCAGCGGCCGGCCCGCGGCGGCGACGGCGTCTCGCCGATCATCATCACCTCGAACGACCTCGCCGGTGCCTGGGCGGTGCGGCCCGACGGACAGGCCATGCTGCCGGTGACCGGCGGCGACCCCCGCCAGCGCGAATTCGCCTACCGCGCCGGCGCCAACATCGTGATGTACACGCTGACCGGCAATTACAAGGCCGACCAGGTGCACGCTCCGGCGCTGATCGAACGGCTGGGGCAATAGGATCGACATGAATTACGGCATCGCGTTCACACCGCTTGTTCCCGCGATCGTGCTGTGGCTCGCGCTCGCCGCGATCGTCGTCATCGCGCTTGTGCTGCTGCTGGCGCGTGCGCGCGGCGCCGCGGTGCGCGTGGCCGCGCTGGCGCTGTTCCTGCTGGCGCTGGCCAATCCCTCCTTCACACGCGAGGACCGCGATCCCCTCACCTCGGTGGCCGCAATCGTCGTCGACAAGAGCCCCAGCCAGAATTTCGGCAGCCGCAATCGCGAAGCTGCGCAAGCGCAGGAGGCGCTGGTCGACAGCCTGAAGAAGATTAAGGGCCTCGAGGTCCGCCTCGTCGAGGCCGGCCAGGCCGACGGCGAGACCGACGGCACGAAATTGTTCGGGGCGCTGGCCTCGGCCTTGGCGGACGTCCCGGTCGACCGCGTCGCCGGCGCGTTCCTGATCACCGACGGCCGCGTCCACGACATTCCCGCGAACACCGCCGCGCTCGGCTTCCAGGCGCCGGTGCACGCGCTGATCACCGGCCAGAAGGACGAGCGCGACCGCCGCATCGCAATCACCGCCGCGCCGCGCTTCGGCATCGTCGGACAGCCCCAGACCATCTCCTACCGCCTCGACGACCAAGGCGTCTCCGGCGAGCGCGCCAGGATCACGGTGCGCCGCGACGGCGAGGTCATCAACGAGCGCACGCTCTCCAGCGGCCAGGCCGCGAGCGTCGACGTCGACATCAAGCATGCCGGGCCGAACATCGTCGAGATCGAGGCCTCGCCGCTGGAGAAGGAACTGACGCCGGTCAACAACCGCGCCGTGGTGGCGATCGACGGGGTGCGCGACAGACTGCGCGTGCTCCTGGTCTCTGGCGAGCCGCATTCCGGCGAGCGCACCTGGCGCAACCTCCTGAAGTCCGACGCCAGCGTCGACCTCGTGCATTTCACCATTCTGCGCCCGCCGGAGAAGCAGGACGGCACGCCGATCAACGAATTGTCGCTGATCGCGTTTCCGACCCGCGAATTGTTCCAGCAGAGGATCAACGACTTCCAGCTGATTATCTTCGATCGCTATGCCCGCCAGGGCGTGCTGCCGATCCCCTATTTCGAGAACATGGCGCGTTACGTGCGCGCAGGCGGCGCCGTGCTGGTCTCGGCCGGGCCCGACTATGCCTCGAACAGCAGCATCTGGCGCACGCCGCTCGATTCGGTGCTGCCGGCCGAACCCGTCGGCGTCACCGAGAAGCCGTTCTATGCGCATCTGTCCGATATCGGCAAACGTCATCCCGTCACGCGCGGGCTGGAAGGCTCCGCCAGCGAGCCGCCGCGCTGGAGCCGGTTTTTCCGCACCGTCGATACCCGCAATGCGGTCAACCCGCCCGTGATGACCGGCGTCGACGGCAAGCCGCTGCTGTTCCTGTCGCGCTTCGGCGAGGGCCGTGTTGCGCTCCTGCTGTCCGACCACATCTGGCTGTGGGCGCGCGGCTATGAGGGCGGCGGTCCGCATCTCGACCTGCTTCGTCGGATGTCGCACTGGCTGATGAAGCAGCCCGATCTCGACGAAGAGGCGCTGCGCCTCCAGGTGCAGGGCAAGGACCTCGTCGTGGTGCGTCAGACCATGGCGGACAGCGTCCAGCCTGTCAGCGTGACCTCGCCGTCTGGTGTATCGCAGGATCTGACGCTGAGCGCCGGCGATCCCGGCGAGTGGCGCGCCAGCCTGCCGGCGAACGAGCTCGGCCTGTGGCAGGCCACCGACGGCACGCTGAAGGCGCTGATCAATGTCGGCCCGACCAATCCGAAGGAATTTTCGGAAGTGACCTCCACGGTCGATACGTTGAAGCCGCTGACACAGGCGACCGGCGGCGATGCCGTGCGCGTGGCCACGGGCTCGAGCGTCGAGCTGCCGCGCATCCTGCCGGTGCGCTCGGTCGGCATGTTCCACGGCGACGGCTGGATGGGCGTGCGGATGCGCGACGCCAGCGTGGTCAAGGGCGTCGGCGTGCTGCCGATCTTCTCCGGCCTGATCGGTCTTCTGCTGCTGCTCGGCGCATTCGCGGCGACTTGGGTGCGCGAGGGGCGGTGAACGCTGCTGACGGAAGCTCTCTGAATCCGCCCGCCGTCGGATGACAATCTCATGAACATTAGTGGTGCGCGCGGTCGAGATGATCGACTGCGCGGCCCAAACTTCGTGCGCTTCGCTGCCGGTCACCCCAGCTTGCGGAATTCGGGGAATTCTCTAAAATTTCAGGCCGGTGTCATACGGACCGAATGTTGAGCTCTACGGGCAAGTGCCGTTGCCACTCAGCATCTGCGCAGCCCCTGTCGGCTAGTTTTTAAAAATGGGAATTGAGATGTTGACCGCAGAGGAGATCGTTCGCGTCAGGTCTTCCTTCGACAGGGTATTCGCGAACGCGACGGACATGACGACGACGTTCTACGATCGGATGTTTGAACTTGCGCCGGAAATCCGACCGATGTTTCCGGCCGACATGACCGACCTCAAGCATGATTTCATCTCGAAGCTCGCGGTGTTGGTTGGCAGCCTCGATGAGACGACTGGCCTATTGCCGGGTGCCGACATCCTCGGCCGCAATCACCTGCGTTATGGCGTGAGACCTGAGCACTACCCGGTCGTCGGCGAAGCTCTGATCTGGAGCTTTGCGCGCGGTCTTGGCGCGCATTGGACCGATGACGTGGAGCAGGCCTGGCGCAAGGTTTACGGCATCATTGCTCAGCGTATGATCGCTGTTGACAGCAGTTCGTCGTCGTCACCGATCACAAGCCCTCTACGGCGCACGTAACTGTCGCTAGTTGCATGGACGACACACCGTGTGACTGGCCCGCCTGCGCAGATCGGCGGCTGTTGACATCTGCCATCCGGTCGGGCGATGTTATATTATAACGTCGCGCGAACGACGGCTGATCTCTCGCGATGTTGGGGCGCGTTTTTCAATGAAGTGGTTCCGGTCGAATATCAGGCACGGTGCCCGGCTCGCGTTGTTCGCGATGCTGGTGCAGCTCGCGCTGACATTCGGCCACAGCCATTGGTTCGCGCAGGCCGCACCCCTTGCTCAATCCTCATCCCAGCAGACGGACGGCACCAAGGGCATTGCTGCGATCGACCGCGCCGCGGTGCAGAAGCAATCGCCCGGAAGCCCTGACCGCGAGCATTCGGGCGAAGACAATTGCGCCATCTGCGCCATCATTGCGATGGCGGGCACAATCGTGTCGGCGACGCCGCCCGTGCTGCTGCTGCCGCAGGCAATCGAGCTACTCCGGCGCAGCCTCGACGCCGAGTTCGCTCATCTTACATCGGCAGGCACGGCGTTCCAGCCGCGCGCCCCTCCTGCGTCCTGATCTCCAACGCTTGATCACGCCCGGCCTCGCCACACATCGGCAAGTGCCTGGGAGAAGTTGAAGTCGAATTTCGTCGCATTGCGACGGCAGGCCGCCGATCAGCAGAGCTTCATCCGGACGGCGCCTGAGTGGAACCAGGACCATGTCATTTCAATTGCGACGCGCGCAGCGCCTTGGCGGAGCAAGCCTGCTCCTGCTCGGCGCCGCCGCTACATCCGCGTTCGCCCAGGACTCGGCACAACAGCCGTCACAGGACAAATCGTCGACCGAGCTTCCCGCCGTCACCGTGACCGCGCCGAGTCCAATTGTGCGTCGAGCGGTGGTGCCGTCGCGCAACGCCGGCCGCGGCACGCGGACCGCGCGGGTGCGCAGCCGCGAGCAGACGGCGGAAGCGGCGCCGGCAGCTCCCGTGCCCGCCGCGCCCCAACAGGGCATGCTGCCTGTTGTCACCGATCAGTTCGCCACCGTCACCGTGGTGCCGAACGAGGAGATTCGGCGCAACGGCGGCGGCACGCTCGGCGATCTCCTGTTCTCGAAGCCCGGCATCACCGGCTCTGAATACGCACCCGGCGCATCCAGCCGGCCGATCATCAGGGGTCTCGACGTCAACCGCGTCGGCATTGTCGAGAACGGAACGGGCAGCAACGGCGCATCCGATCTCGGCGAGGATCACTTCGTGCCGATCGATCCGCTGGCAACCAGCCAGGTCGAGGTCATCCGCGGACCGGCGACGCTGCGCTACGGCTCCACCGCGATCGGCGGCGTGGTCAGCGCAACCAACAATCGAATTCCGGATGCCTTGCCGTCCTGCACGGCGCCGTTTCCGACCTACGGACTCCCGACCAAGGCGCCGCTGGCAAACGTGGGATCGCCGGGCTGCATCACCGCGGAAACACGGACGGCCGTAACGTCGGTCGATCGCGGGGCCGAAGGTGCCGTGCTGCTCGACGCCGGCGGCGGTAACTTTGCCTTCCACGCCGATGCCTTTGGCCGCAAGGCCGGCGACTACAACATCCCGAGCTATCCGTACTTGACCGACCCGACGCTGCCGTTCAACGGACGCCAGGCGAATTCGGCATCGCAGGCCTACGGCGGATCTGTCGGCGGCTCCTACATCTTCGACGGCGGCTACGTGGGCGCGGCGATCACGCAGCACAACGCGCTCTACCACATTCCCGGTATCGAGGGCAGCGAGTTCCTGACGCGGATCGACGGACGGCAAACAAAGTTCACGACAAAGGGCGAATATCGGCCGGACGCTGCGGCGATCGATGCGATCCGGTTCTGGGCTAGCGCCACCGACTATAAGCACGATGAGGTCGGGCTCGCCGACTCTGCCGACCTCGCCTCCCTCGGCGTGAGACAAACCTTCACCAACAAGGAACAGGAAGGCCGCGTCGAGGTGCAGCTTGCACCATTCGACGTCCGCTTTGCTGCGCTGACCACCGCTGTGGGCGTTCAGGCGTCGCACCAGAAGCTGACCGCGCCGAGTCCGGATGATCCAGGCAGCCCGATCAACGGACTGTTCGATCCGAACAAGAACACGAAGGTCGCCGGGTACGTCTTCAACGAGTTCAAGTTCAGCGAAGCGACCAAGGCCCAGATCGCCGGGCGCGTCGAGAGCGCAAGGTTGAGCGGCACGCCGCCAGCCTTCGTCCCCGATGTGTTCGACCTCGCGGTCGACCCGGCCGCGATCGGCCCCGCAACGGCGGTCAACCGCAACTTCACGCCGGTGAGCGGGAGCATCGGCCTGATCCACAACCTTCCTTGGGATCTGGTCGCGAGCATCACCGGCCAATATGTCGAGCGTGCGCCGAAACCGGCGGAGTTGTTTTCGCGCGGCGGCCACGATGCCACCACCACTTTCGACATCGGCAATCCCAATCTTGGCATCGAGACCGCCAAGTCGGTCGAAGCGGGACTGCGACGGGCAGTCGGGCCGCTTCGCTTCGAACTCACCGGCTACTACACCAAGTTCAACGGCTTCATCTACCGGCGCCTGACCGGCAACACGTGTGAGGACGGCGTTTGCCAGCTTGGCCCGGGCCTCGAACTCAATCAGGCGGTCTATTCGCAGCGCGACGCGACATTCCGTGGCGGCGAATTCCAGTTCCAGTACGACGTGATGCCGGTCTGGAACGGAATCTGGGGCATCGAGGGTCAATACGACATCGTGCGCGCGACCTTCGACGACGGCACCAACGTGCCACGCATTCCGCCCCAGCGCGTGGGCGGTGGCGTGTACTATCGCGACGCCGAGTGGTTTGCCCGGATCAACCTGCTGCACGCGTTCGCGCAAAACGACGTCGCACCGATCGCGGAGACGCCGACGCCTGGCTACAACCTGCTCAGGGCCGAGGTCAGCTACAAGACCAAGCTCGATCGAAGCTGGTTCGGCGCGCGCGAGATGCATGTTGGGCTCCTCGGCAACAACCTGCTGAACGAGAACATCCGCAACGCCGTCTCCTTCAACAAGGACCAGGTGCTGTTGCCCGGCATCGGCGTGCGGGCGTTCGCGAACTTCAAGTTCTGAGCGAGATTGGTCGACATCGAACAAGAGGTGTGCCGCGCTTTGCGGGGCTTCGGGTCTGATTGAATCTGACCCGAAGCTTGCCGCTGCACATTTTGCGGATCATTCGCCAATTCGCAACCAGATGCCTGTTGCGCATTCCCTTATGATGGCTATCGGCCGGTGGCTTTCCTGCAATCAATGCAATGCCAACGGCCAGACTGATGATCGTTGCCAAAGGTTCAGCTGGAGAAGGACGCATCTCGCTGTGGCAGCCAACAATTGCAGAGAGCATGATGTCATTTGCCAAACCTGCAACGAAACTATGACCGCCTCGATAGCTAACGCATTAGTTGCAATTTCATATAATGCATTCGGCGAACATACCTGGTTTTTGCGGTCAGACGCACAATTTCCGTGCACCGAAGTTCTGATCGACATGCGCGTGATTGATTGCCCGAGTTCCCAGATTTCTCACCCGGTCGGGTGACGCAGCGTTGCCTCGCAATCGTTAGCATCACGACAACGAGCCGAATTTTGGCTCGACGTCGTGAATTGTTTCACACGCTTTATGCGGCAGCGCGAGTAGGCTCACTTTTGGATTGATACCGCGATTGCCGCCAAAGTCTTGCTATCGGAGGTATTCATGCAGCCTGTCGATCGAAAGGCAGCTTCGGCCTTCTCCGTCGTCAGATCAGTTCAGGCCATTCCAGCGATCTGCCTGGTCATTTTCACAATCGCACTTCTCATTACGTCGGGAACAACCAAAGCAGCGTTCTGGACCGTTCTGATTTCGGCACTCGTTTCGAGCATCGCAGGCTTCGCTTTCTCGCCGATCGCCGGCGCCTTTCTCTTCCATACCTTGAGCGAACCGCTCATGATCGTCCAGATTCTCTTGGTCGCTTCGATCGCTCAGCAGATCTACTGTGTCTGGCGCTTGCGGGAATCGATCGAGATGCGCCGATGCGCGCCTTACCTCTTCGGAAGCATCTTGACCTTGCCCATCGGGCTTCATCTTCTCTTCAACAGTTCGGTGTCGACGTTGCTGCCGATGCTGGGCGTGCTGCTGATTACCTACGGCGCCTTCACGGCCCTCAAGCCGAAGCTGCAGTCCGGGACCAATCCTTTGTGGGGCCGCATCACCGTGGGAGCGCTGGGAGGCGTTACCGGAGGTCTCGCGGCATTTCCCGCCGCATTCGTTTCCATATGGTGCCATATCCAAGGATTCGACAAGCACCGCGCCCGCTCGATCGTACAGCCGTTCATACTGGTCAATCAGCTCGTGTCGCTGTCGCTGCTGACGGCCTTGAAGCCGTCACAGTCGATGTCTCTCGGACTTCTGGCCTATGCAGCGCCCGCAGTGCTCGGCGCCTATGGCGGACTGATCATCTTCGATCGCCTCGACACGTCCACGTTCAACCGCATCGTGGGGGTGCTGCTGATGTTTGCCGGAATTGGTTTCGTCAGCCCCCTCTGAGCGCTCGGAGCATCCCATGCAGAAAGTCCCGCACGACTTCAACCAATCCGAACGCCGCCTGGTGCGCAAGTGGCGGCTCGCGGTGGTCGGCTTCTACGGTTCGCTACTGGCCATCATGCTCGCGCTCGCAGTGGCGACCAGCCACGATCTGCAAATTGCAAGCACGGGGATGCATTCTTCATCCCTGAAGAAATAGCGGGCAGCTTCCTTGACTGCACCAGTGGAACGCATCCTCGATTTGATCTACGACGCCGCAGGGCGGCAGGATCTCTGGCCGGCGGCTCTCGCCGGTATCGCCGATCTCACGGGAAGCGAAGGCGGGGTACTGTTTGGGCAATCGGTCGCCGCTCAGCAGGTCTACTTCGACTTCAACGGCCGCTTGAGCCAGGAATGCAATCAGGTCTATCAGGATCGCCACATGCAGAACCTCTGGTCGATGGCGATGGAGGACAAACCGGTCGGACGAGTCGTCGTGTCGGACGACGTGGTGCCACTGCGCGAACTCGAAAGATCGGGCTTTTACGACGAGGTGCTCAGGCCGCAAGGCATCGGCCACAACGCAATGATTGCACTCGCTGCGCGAGATGACTTCCGCGTAGCCTTCAATATCTGCCGCAGCAGAAATCGCGGAGAGTTCGAGGCCAGCGATCAGAAAACCATCGAAATGTTGGCCCCCCATCTGCGGAGATCCGTGACATTGGGATTTCGCCTGACCGGATATCACGCCCTGCGGAATGCCGCGTTCGACGTGATCGATCAATTGGCGGACGGCGTCGTCGTCATGGGCCCCAGAGCACATGTCCTCTTTGCGAACCAGACGTCTTGCTCTCTCGAAGCCGAAGGAACGCTCAGGCTCAAGCCTTCGATGGCCACTTGGTCGTCACCACATTCAAGACGCCTCGGAGACCTCGTCCGGTCGGCATTGGCCGGCGGAGCCGGTGGAACGATGAGCCTGCCGGCGGTCGATGGGACGCGGCTTCTGACCATCATCATCGTCGGGCTGCGCAGCCAAGAAGTTGCCATGCTCGGCGGGGCCTTCATCCGTAACGCTGCCTGCGCCGCTTTCGTGATCGACCCACCACGAAGAGCAAGGGCGAGTTCGCATCAGCTGATGAATGCTTATGGCTTGACCAAGGCGGAAGCGCGCGTGGCAGTTGCGGCATCGTCTGGCGGTACGACGTCGGAAGCGGCCACTATGCTGGGGCTGTCGGCAAATACGGTCAAGACTCATCTCAGGCGGGTCTTTGCCAAGACCGATACGAGAGGTCAGGCTGAACTTGCTGCTCTCCTTGCAACGATTGGTGTGGTCAAGTCTCCAGGCGAAGCCTCTTAGCCTCGAAGGCGAAGTCAGCGATCTCTAACGTGGGGCAATCGGCTCGGACTGCGCCCCCCTCCGCCTCCGCTCTCGGACTGCGGCGGACGCTCCGCCAGAACTGCGGACCGTCGCTCCTAGCCCCGCGCCTTGCTCCAGTCGGGGCCGACCGCGCCCGACACGCCCTCGAAGGCGCCGTCGACCAGCTCGAACATCAGGATGCGCGCGGCATCGACCGGGCCGGGCATGGTGACGCGGCCCTTGGCGACCTGCTTGAAGCCGATGCGGCCGTAATAGGGCTCGTCGCCGACCAGCAGCACCAGACGGTGACCCTGCGCCCTGGCGTCCTTCAGCGCGCGCTCCATCAAAAGACGGCCGATGCCGCGGTCGCGGAACGGCGGTTCGACGGTGAGCGGCCCGAGCAGCAGCGCCGGCGTGTCGCCGATCAGGATCGGCAATTGCCTGACGGAGCCGACCAGGAGCGTGCCGATGCGGGCCGTGAAGGACAATTCGAGCAGATGGTCGACGTGCTCGCGGATCCGGTAGGCGCTCAGCACGAAGCGGCCGGGGCCGAAGGTGCGTTCGTGCAGCCGCTCGATGGCCTGGGCGTCGCCGGCGGCTTCGGGAAGGATGGTCAGTGAGAGATCGTTCATGTCAAGTCGCGGAGTAGCACTTGCGCCTGCGAAGGTCCATGGGCGGTGTCCGTGCCGGGCCACGCCTCTCGCCAGCGGGTGAGCTGCGGGCCTGGCTCAACCTGCGTCCCGTTTCGACGCCGGCTGGGACAGATAGGCCAGCATCTTCATCTCCCGCCGCCCTCGCGTCACCGTATCGAGCACGAGCCCTGATGACACCGACAGCAGGGCCATGATCATTAGGCCCATCGACAGCACCGCGGTGGGCAGGCGCGGCACGAGGCCGGTTTCGATGAAGGTGATCACGATCGGAATCGCGAAGATGATCGACGCCAGCGCCAGCAGGATTCCGATCACCGTGAAGAAGCGCAACGGCCGCTCGGCGCGATAGAGCTTCAGCATGGTGCCGAAGATGCGAAAGCCGTCGCGCCAGGTGTTGAGCTTCGAGAATGAGCCTTCGGGGCGCGCGTAATAGGGCGTCTCGACCTCGGCGACCGGCAGCGACAATTCCAGCGCGTAGACCGCGAGCTCGGTCTCGATCTCGAAACCGTCGGAGAGGACGGGAAAGGACTTGACGAAGCGGCGCGAGAACACCCGGTAGCCGGACAGGATGTCCTTGAAGGCGTGGCCGAAGGTGTCGGACAGGAAGCCGGTCAGCATGCGGTTGCCGGTGCGATGGCCGAGCCGGTAGGCGGCCTGGACCTGATCGACGCGAAGGCCGACCACCATGTCGAGATGCTCGTCGAGCAGCTTGTCGATCATGATTGGTGCGCTCGGCGCATCGTAGGTGGCGTCGCCATCGACCAGCACATAGACGTCGGCCTCGACGTCCGCGAACATGCGGCGCACGACGTGACCCTTGCCCTGCCGGCGCTCGCTGCGCACGATGGCGCCGGCTTCGCGCGCGACCGCGGCGGTCCGGTCGCGCGAATTGTTGTCGTAGACGTAGATCTCCGCCGAGGGCAGCGCCTTGCGGAAATCGGCGACCACGGTCGCGACCGCAGCCTCCTCGTTGTAGCAGGGCACCAGCACCGCGATACGAAGTTGCATTGTGGTCATCAGGGCAGCACTCCGGGCTTATCGACTCGCGCCCGAGCGGCGTGGCCTGCCGTGCGCATCGAGCGGGTTACTAAAGCGCGATGAGACTAGAACGAATCATCATCGCGCTTTAGGTTTTTGTTTGAGCATGATCTTCTCGGAAAACCGCTGCACACTTTTCCGGATCATGCTCTAACACAAGCCGCCCTCAGCGCCACGTCGCAATTACGGGTTTGCCATCGAGCACTTCGGCGATCCGCAGCCGCGTGCCGGGCGTGGTACCCTCGGGCAACGCGGCATTGTCGAAGAACCCGCATTCGACGATCTCGCGGTTGGGCTCGGGGACGCGGTCCTGCCTGAATTGCCTGACCACGTAGACCGCGACGTGATCGCGGCGGGAGACGTGGCTGTTGAGGAAGACGCCGTGCAGGATCGCCTCGCCGGTCAGATCGATGTCGCCCTCCTCCTTGAGCTCGCGCCGCAACGCCTGTTCCATGGTCTCGCCGAAATCGACGCCGCCGCCAGGCAAATACCAGCCGCTGACGTAGCTGTGCCTGACCAGGAACACGCGATTGTCGGCATCCAGCACCACGGCGCGGACGCCGAGCGTCATGCCGCGGACGAGCAGGAAATAGACGTGGAAGAACCGCCGCAGCAGCGGCTCGGCTTTCCGTCGGGCTCGGTTCAGACGTTCTCCCATCAGCCTTTCTTGACGCTCCCCGGTTCAGGCCCTGCTTGCGCGGCGCGCGCGACCTTGCCATTACAGCGGAGCAATAGCGAGGCATTCGCGCGCCATGACTCCCTTCACGCTGGCCCCCTTCACGCTCGCCCACCTGTCCGATCCGCATCTGGCGCCTTTGCCGAAGCCGCGGCTGATCGAGCTCACGGGCAAGCGCGCGCTCGGCTATGTCAACTGGACGCGCAACCGCCACAAATACCAGCGCCGCGAGGTTCTCGACACGCTCGTCGCCGACATGAAGGCGCAGGCGCCGGACCACATCGCAGTGACGGGCGATCTCGTCAACCTGGCGCTGGAGGCGGAGTTCGCGCCGGCGCTGGCCTGGCTCGAAAGCGTCGGCCCGCCCGACCGCGTGACCGCGATTCCCGGCAATCACGACGCCTATGTCAGCGCGACGCGTCATCGCTTCGGCGAGACGTTCCTGCACTACATCGCCGCGGACACACCCGGCGGTGCAGCCTTCCCCGCGGTGCGCCGGCGCGGGCCGCTGGCGCTGATCAGCCTGTCCACGGCGGTGCCGACCCTGCCGCTGATGGCGACCGGCACGCTCGGGCGCGATCAGCTCGCTGCGCTTGCGCAGGTGCTCGAGCAGCTCGCGGCGGAAGACGTCTTCCGCGTGCTGCTGGTGCATCATCCGTTGAAATCCAGCGCGCGCCAGAAGCGGATGACGGACGCGCCAGAACTGCTGGCGCTCCTGAAGCGCCACGGCGTCGAGCTGGTCCTGCACGGGCACGATCACGTTCATTCGACGATCTGGGTGGAAGGCCCCAACGGCAGGATTCCCGTGCTCGGCGTGCCGTCGGCCTCCGCGCTCGCGCACGGACGCTATCCGGCGGCGGCGTACAATCTTTTCAGAATTGAGAAGGACAATGCCGGCTGGCGCTGTGAGCAGACGGTGCGAAGTCTCGGGGCCGGATTTCAGATCGGGCAGATCAAGCATGTGCGGTTGATTTAGTTGGATGTCATTCCGGGGCATGCGAAGCATGAACCCGGAATCCATCGGGCTGCAGCGCGTGCTGATGAATGGATCCCGGGTTCGCGCTGCGCGCGCCCCGGGATGACGGCCTCACCAGCTTCGCAACGCCGCAACCAACGCTACCCCGAACAACGCGGCAGCGCCGAGCACGAAGCCGAACACGAACGGCCACAGGCGCGAGCGGCGCGGCAGCGCGGTGGCCGGGGCCTGCGGTTCGGGCGCGACCACCATCGCACGCTCGCGCTCGACCATGCGGCGCGCGACATAGTCGGTGACGGCATCGACGATCACGGCGGTGTCGTGCGATTCGGCGAGCACGATACGGCCGAAGCGGGTGTCCTGCACGAAGCGGTACATCCGCTTGTCGCGGCCCATCACGATGTGAGCCACGACGTCGATCCACAGCCGCGGCGTATCGCCCTGGCTGATGCCGCGGTCGAACAGATCGATCTGATCGGGCACCTGCGCGAACAGGGGATCGAGCGCATCGTTGAGGATCTCCAGCCGCGCCACCTCGGCGTCGCGCAAATCGACGACGACGCCGGTGCGGTCGGCCGCCTCGATCCGCGCGCGCAGCAGCGCATCGCGCAGCCGCACCGGGCGCGGCTGGCCGGGATGGGTCCCGCTGGTTTCGGGCTCTGACATTGTCGGCCTCGTCCTCGACTTATCCCCATTAACCTATCAGCAACCAAACCCTCCGCAAAGGCCCACAATTCCAGAGACTTACGGCACCCACAGCCCTTTCACCTGTGCCAAAAACAGACGATCCCACCCAGGCTAGGCCTGGATGGGACCATCCGTCCTTGGACGTCTTCTTGTTTCAGCTCGGCAGCGGCCGATCAGGCTGCCGGGGCGCGCTGCGGCTCTTCCACGATCGAGAAGCGGACGCCGGCCATGTGACGGCTCTGTTCCGACACCTCGCGCCAGCAGTCCTCGGCTTCCTTGCGGGTCTTGAACGGACCTTTGACCTGGGCCGAGCCTTCGACGAGCTTGTGGAAGTTCATCGAACCGAACTCGCCGCCGATCACCCAGAAATTGCTGCCTTTGGTCATTGTCAGTCTCCTCTCGAACTTGCGCGATGCGTTAGCCGAACTGGTTCATCGTGTTGTGGACGCCACCCGCCTTGAGGGCAGCTTCGCCCGCGAAGTACTCCTTGTGGTCGTCGCCGATGTCGGAGCCGGCCATGTTCTGGTGCTTCACGCAGGCGATGCCCTGACGGATCTCGGCGCGCTGGACGTTCTTGACGTAGCCCAGCATGCCCTGCTCGCCGAAATACTCGCGCGCGAGATTGTCGGTCGAGAGCGCGGCCGTGTGATAGGTCGGCAGCGTGATCAGGTGGTGGAAGATGCCGGCGCGCTTGGCCGAATCCGCCTGGAAGGTGCGGATGCGCTCGTCGGCTTCCTTCGCCAGTGGCGTGTCGTCGTATTCCGCCTTCATCAGATCGGCACGGTTGTACTTGCTGACGTCCTGGCCCGCTTCCTTCCAGGCATCGTAGACCTGCCAACGGAAGTTGAGGGTCCAGTTGAACGACGGCGAGTTGTTGTAGGCGAGCTTGGCGTTCGGCACCACCTTGCGGATGCGGTCGACCATGCTCGCGATCTGCTCGATATGCGGCTTCTCGGTCTCGATCCAGAGCAGGTCAGCGCCGTTCTGCAGCGAGGTGATGCAATCGAGCACGCAGCGGTCTGCACCGGTGCCGGGGCGGAACTGGTAGAGGTTCGACGGCAGCCGCTTCGGACGCATCAGCTTGCCGTTGCGGTTGATGATGACGTCGCCGTTGCGGGCGTTCTCCGCGGTGATTTCCTCGCAATCGAGGAAGCTGTTGTACTGGTCGCCGATGTCGCCGGGCTTGTGGCTGACGGCGATCTGCTGCGTCAGGCCGGCGCCGAGCGAGTCGGTGCGGGTCACGACGATGCCGTCTTCGACACCGAGCTCGAGGAAGGCGTGGCGGCAAGCGCGGATCTTCGCCAGGAAGACGTCATGCGGCACGGTGACCTTGCCGTCCTGGTGGCCGCACTGCTTCTCGTCGGAGACCTGGTTCTCGATCTGCAGCGCGCAGGCGCCCGCCTCGATCATCTTCTTGGCGAGCAGATAGGTCGCCTCCGCGTTGCCGAAGCCGGCATCGATGTCGGCGATGACGGGGACGACGTGGGTCTGGAAGTTG
This sequence comes from Bradyrhizobium glycinis, assembly GCF_016031655.1. Classification (GTDB taxonomy): domain Bacteria; phylum Pseudomonadota; class Alphaproteobacteria; order Rhizobiales; family Xanthobacteraceae; genus Bradyrhizobium; species Bradyrhizobium glycinis. The sequence continues at coordinate 37,354 of NZ_JACCHQ010000009.1, read as the reverse complement.
TCGATCTTCTCGATCAGCTCCTTCTCGCGGGTCTTGTCGCCTTCCTTGCGCGCCTTGTCGAGCAGGCGGAAGATGTCGTTGAGCTCGCGCGAGTCGGCCTGACGCAGGAAGGTGTAGAGCTCCTCGATCAGCGCCGGCACCGCGGTCTTCTCGTGCATGGACTGGTCGGGCAGCGGACCAAATTCGGAGCGCAGCGCCGCGATCATCCAACCGGAGAGATAGAGGTAGGTGCGGTCGGTCTTGCCGCCGAAGTGCTTCTTCACCGAGATCAGCTTCTGCTGGGCGATGAAACCGTGCCAGCAGCCCAGCGACTGGGTGTACTTGGTGGGATCCTTGTCATAAGCGGCCATGTCGGCGCGCATCACGGCCGCGGTGTAGCGGGCGATGTCGAGGCCGGTCTTGAAACGGTTCTGCAGGCGCATGCGCGCGACGGCCTCGGCCGACACGCCATTCCAGGTCGGCTGGGTCTCAAGGAGAGCCTGAGCCGCCTTGACCTCGTCCTGATACGAGGACGGACCCTGGAAGGTGCTGATACCGCGGGGCTGGTAATTCATGTGCCTGATCCTTTCGCTGACGACGGCGATGGCAGCCATCGACATTCTTGACAATGCATTGCGAGATGCGTGTCAGGAGCTAAACGCGAAAAGGCAAAGTTCGTATAGATGGCTTGTTTTTTATTGGTGATGTCATGTAACATCTGAACGTGTAATAGATGTCACTTTGTAAATCTTGTAAATAATAGGTTAGCTGTTCTGACCTTGATTGAGTCCGGAGACCAGAGAAATGCCCGCCGATTCCGGCAAGAAACTCTTCGTCGGCCCGCGCTTCCGGCGGATCCGGCAGCAATTGGGGCTGTCGCAGACCCAGATCGCCGAGGGGCTCGGGATCTCGCCGAGCTATGTCAACCTGATCGAGCGCAACCAGCGCCCGGTCACAGCGCAGATCCTGCTGCGGCTCGCCGAGACCTATGACCTGGACCTGCGCGACCTCGCCACCGCGGACGAGGACCGCTTCTTCGCCGAGCTGAATGAGATCTTCTCCGATCCCCTGTTCCGGCAGATCGACGTGCCCAAGCAGGAGCTGCGCGACCTCGCCGAGCTCTGCCCGGGCGTCACCCATGCGCTGCAGCGGCTCTACGCGGCCTATACCGAGGCGCGCCAGGGCGAGACGCTGGCGGCGGCGCAGATGGCCGACCGCGACGTCGGCACGCGCTATGAGGCCAATCCGGTCGAGCGCGTGCGCGAGCTGATCGAGGCCAACCGCAACTATTTTCCGGAGCTGGAGCAGGCGGCGGAAAATCTGCGCGACGAGTTGAACGTGCCCGCCGAGGGGCTCTATGCCGCGCTGGCCGCGCGCCTGCGTGAGAAGCATTCGATCCAGACCCGCATCATGCCGGTCGACGTCATGCGCGAGACGCTCCGCCGCTTCGACCGCCACCGCCGCCAACTGCTGATCTCGGAGCTGGTCGATCCGCCCGGCCGGGCATTCCAGCTCGCTTTCCAGCTGGGCCTCGGGGAATGCGCGCAAGCGCTGGAGACCATCATCGGCCGGGCCGGCCCGCTCGACGATGCGCCGCGCCGGCTGTTCCGGATCACCCTCGGCAATTATTTCGCGGCCGCCGTGATGATGCCCTACCCGGCGTTCCTCGCGGCCGCCGAAGCGCTGAACTACGACATCCACGTGCTGGCACAGCGCTTCAATTCCGGCTTCGAGCAGGTCTGCCATCGCCTCACCACGCTGCAGCGGCCGAACGCGCGCGGGATTCCGTTCTTCCTCTTGCGCGTCGACAATGCCGGCAACGTCTCCAAGCGCTTCTCCTCCGGCACCTTCCCGTTCTCGAAATTCGGCGGCACATGTCCGCTCTGGAACGTGCATTCGACCTTCGACACGCCGGATCGTCTGCTCAAGCAGGTGATCGAGCTGCCGGACGGCACGCGCTATTTCTCGATCGCGCAGATGGTGCGCCGCCCCGTGGCGCCGCATCCGCTGCCACAGCCGCGCTTTGCCATTGGCCTCGGCTGCGAGATCCGCCACGCCGCCCGCCTGACCTACGCCACCGGCATGGACCTGGAGAAGGCCGAGGGCACCCCGATCGGCGTCAACTGCCGCCTCTGCGAGCGCGAGAACTGCGCCCAGCGCGCCGAGCCGCCGATTACGCGAACGTTGATCTTGGACGAGACGACGAGAAGGGTGAGTTCGTTTGCGTTTTCGAACGCTCGGGAATTGTGAGGCACACACTCTCTTCCGTCATGGCCGGGCTTGACCCGGCCATCCACGCGCCTCCACGCACGAAGAAAGACGTGGATGCCCGGGTCAAGCCCGGGCATGACGACCGAGTGCGTGGTCGCCGCTCCGGTCATCAAGAGCGCGCTCCTCACGCCAGCGTATGCACGATCACCGGCCCCGCCACGGCGCGGGCATCGCCTGCGAGCAGCGGGCCGAGATCCTTCTCGATCCAGGCGATGGCGCGCTTGTTCGCTTCCTCGGCCTGCTCGAACTTGTCGAAGATCGAGATCGCGGTGACCGTGTCGTCGCCGGCATAGACGACGTAATAGGCGCGGAAACCCTCGACGTCGCTGATGATGGGAACGGCGCCGTCCTTGATGCGGCGCGTCAGCTCTTCCGCGCTCCCGCTTTTCGCCTTGGCCTGACGGATGGCGGCATACATGGCATCCTCCCCTTTCCGGCTGTCTGGACTTCCGGGCCTGTTTGCCCGAAGCGAATGTTACGCCGAACCGTGCCGCCGATCCACGCTTGGTTAACCCGGCCCTAATCCGTCTCCGCGATCTGCAACCAACGGTTAAGCACGCCTCAACATCGGTGCCTTAGTCTCGCCGCACTCACTTTTCGCAAAACAAGGGCGGCCTAATCTGCCGGGCGAAGTGACATCAGGGGGTTCATCATGCGCATTGCGTTGCTGCTGACCGCGACCATTGTCGGCGCGCTCTTTGCCAATCCGTCCAATGCCGGTTCGCTCGATGCCGACGCGGCGCAGCCGCTGCCGCCGGGCTTCCAGGGCTATCGCGGCTACATGTTCGACATCTCCGAGAACCGCGACCGCAAGGACGTCGACAAACTCACCCAGAACCTGAAGAGCCAGATCGATGTCGTCGAAGGCGTCGGCCTCTCTCCGCGCGTGCTGCGCTTCTTCCACACCGTTCCGATCGTCGCGAGCGAGCTCGCCTGCCTCGACGAAGGCGCCGCCACCGCCTGCTACGGCCGGGTCACGCCGGACATGCAGCGCACCGCGCCCCGGACCCTGACGGTCTGGGACCCCGCCAAGCAGCGCTGGACCAATCCCAATGCCGTCGACCTCGCCGTTGATTCGGGCCTCGGCGTGATCATGCTGCGGCCGGACATGATGCGCTATGAGAAGGAGGCCGTGCTGCTGCACGAGATGCTGCACGCCTTCCACGCGCGGCTGCTGCCGGACGGCTACGCCAACAAGGGCGTGATCGCCTATTACGCCCTCGCCAAGTCCAAGGACCTCTTGCCCAAGGAATCCTATGCGATGAAGAATCCCATGGAATTCTTTGCGGTGACCGCCAGCATCTTCCTGGCCGGCAAAAGCGAATTCCACGATCCGAAGTCGCGCGAAGCGCTCAAGGAGAAGATGCCGGACTATTACAAATATCTGGTCGGCGTGTTCGGCTTCGATCCCGAGCCGGCAGCCTCGAACGGCCCGGTCGCCTCGCTGAAGTGAGCGGACGGCCTCAAGCCAAGCCAAGGAGCCGCGCGAACAGCGCGGCTTTTTTGTTCCGCACGCCGGAAGCTGCGGATGACGCACAGCCGGGAATTGCCAAGCCGGGGTCCGATCTGCATAGTCCCGCCCGCATCGATACCGTTTTCGAAGGGGATGAGAGAACATGGCGGACGCCGACCTGGATGTCGTGATCCGGCAACTGGCCAGACAGCTGCATGCGGGCCTTATGACCCGTGCCAAGGAGCGGCGGGATCGCTTCAACAGCCTTGCGGCCAAGGCCAAGGGCAAGGAGACCGGCGAGCGCTTCAAGATGATGGCCAAGGCCACCATGGAGCAGGCCAATGCGGCCGCAAAGCGCCTGCAGATGTCCGCCGACAACGTCGCCGACAGCTACGCGCGATCGATGCGCCTGGCCGCCAGCACGCCTGTTACGGTGAAGGCTGAGAAGGAGGCAAAGGACGAGAAGCCGGCGAAGAAGGCCGCAAAGAAAGCGAAAAAGAAGACGTAGTCGTTGTTGCGCTGCTAGAACATTGTCGAGCGACATCCCTCACATGGGTCGCCTCACGCTTTCGAGAAATCGCTCTTTCTCGCCGGGCGCGTAACCTTGGGACGCCCCATAATAGGGTTCATTGAACTGATTGTATGGTGCAGCACGGTAGTGGATCGGCGGCCTCGGTGGGACGTAGGTCTGGCGATGATGACGCCGAGAGTTTCCTCTGGGCGCCGCACCGGCGTAATAGGGATTGAGGACGCACATCTGGCCGTTTGCCGACGCCCTGCATTGGTCCATCGTCGTGAAGCTGCATCGATAGTAAGGGGTCATTCCGCGAGAAACGACGTACAGGCAAACGGGAAAAGCCGGATCATAAGTTTGGGCCCGAGCCTGCCCCGCTGTCAGCGCGACAGTCACGGTCAGAATCATCAAAGCCCATTTCCACATTGGAAGCTCCTCCAGGGGCGCACGACATGGATGCACTCTGGGCCCGGCCAGTCTTGATCCAACTCAATACTAGTTGAATTTGTTCATACGCGCAGCGGGCAGCCGCGACCGTCTCGCTTTGCGCATCTCCCACCCGTCTCGCCGCCATGCGACAAGCCACCTTTCCTAAGCCGTGAGAGGCTGCCGCCGCGAATGCCGCGCCAAATCCTCATCTTTGCGGCGCGGCAACCAGTGTCGCCTCGGCGCTGGCGAGTTCCGCGAGCTTGGCGCGCGCGGCCTCTCGCGCGTGACCATCCTTGCCGCCGGGCATCGCCAGCACGGCCTCGAAATCGGCGCGGGCGTCGTCCGTCTGGCCACGGGCGAGGAACGCAAGGCCGCGGTCGAGACGGACCTGCGCATCGGAGGGGTCGAGGCGGACCGCCGTGCTGTAGCTCAGGATGGCGCGGTCGAGATCGCCCATTGCGGCGAGCGCGAGACCGCGCTGGTGATAAGGTGCCGCGCGCTTGGGATCGTGCGCGATCGCCTCGTCATAATCCGCAATGGCAAGCTCGAGGTCGCCGTTCTGCCGGCGCGCGACCGCCCGGTCGCGATAGAGCGAGGCGCGGTTGGGATTGAGGTGAATGGCCTCGTCGAAATCGGCGATCGCCCGCCTGAAGTCGCCGTGACGCAACGCGATCCGCCCGCGCCCCTCATAGGCGAAGGCGATCAGCGAGCCGCGGAGCGGCGAGAAGCCGATCACGGCCGAGCAGATGTCGGGATCGTCCTCGTCGCCGCAATTGACGACCATGTGCGTGGACAAGCCGACGAGCACGCAAAGGACGATCAGCAATGGTACGGCAATTCTGGTCATCTTCGACGGTGGCCGGCAGCGGGCCGGCCACGCATCTCCTTTCGAAGGAATGGTCACGCCGAGGTGTTAACACTGGTCGGGAGGACCCTGTGTGCGCCAGATCACAAAGCCGGACGCAATCCTTGCCGGCTCCGTCAGCCCCAAGGACTGCGACGAGCGGAGGAGCGGCCCCACGGTCCGCGCGGCGGATAGTTCTCGTTGGCGCCGACCGACGGCGCCGCGCGCGTGCCAAGCTCGGCCGCCAGTTGCTGGAGCGCAGCGACGCGGTTCTGCGTCGAGGGGTGGGTGGCGAACAGATTGTCCATCCCGTGGCCCGACAGCGGATTGATGATGAACATGTGCGCGGTCGCAGGGTTTCGCTCGGCCTCGTAGTTCGGAACCTGGTGCGCGGCGCCCTCGATCTTCACCAGCGCAGAGGCCAGCCACATCGGCTGTCCCACGATGCGCGCGCCGAGATTGTCGGCGGCATATTCGCGGGTGCGGCTGATCGCCATCTGCACCAGCATGGCACCGAGCGGAGCGAGGATCATCAACAGGATCGAGCCGACGATGCCCGGACCGTTGTTGTTGTCGCGATTGCCACCGAAGAACATGCCGAACTGCGCCAGCATCGAGATCGCGCCGGCAATGGTCGCGGTAATCGTCATCAGCAGCGTGTCGTGATGCTTGATGTGCGCGAGCTCGTGCGCGATGACGCCGGCGAGCTCCTCGCGGCTGAGCTGGTTCATCAGACCGGCGGTGACGGCGACAGCGGCGTTTTCCGGATTGCGGCCGGTGGCGAACGCGTTGGGCTGGATCTCATCCATCACGAACACGCGCGGCATCGGCAGGCCGGCACGGCCCGCAAGCTCGGCGACGAGGCCGACCAACTCCGGCGCGGTTGAGCGATCGACCTCATGGGCGCCGTACATGGACAGCACCATGCGGTCGGAGTTCCAGTAGGTGAAGAGGTTGGTTGCAGCGGCAATGACGAGCGCGATCATGGCGCCCGAGGCGCCGCCGATCAGATAGCCGACGCCCATGAACAGGGCGGTCAGGCCTGCGAGCAGCATTGCGGTACGAAAATAGTTCATGGCCGTCTCTCCTGGCCGGCCGCGGGCAAGCCTCCGGCCGCGCCTTCGAGGTATGAATGCACGAGACCACCGCAAGGTTCGTGCGTCGCCGGGCCGCAGATGCGTCACCGCAACCGGCAGCCTTTCCTGCCGGGCTAAAGCTTGATGGAGATTTGCGCAAAAACACTCGCGGAGGGTTAGCAACCTGGAAAGTGCACGTCCGGCTTAATCCGCGGTAACCGGGCACGCTGCACGGTCCTTGCGCATTGACCGGTTCCGTTGACCTCCCGTCAGCAAGGTGACCGTCATGGCAGACCGCTCGCGCGCCGTTTCCGCCGACCAACCATCCGCCCTCTCCGCTCAGGACACGAAGACCGACGCGAAGGGATTGCAGGAGACGCTGCACGAGCAGCTGTTCGCCAATGACGAGCCCGGCGACGCGCCCGAGGTACAAGCGGAATCCCGGTATCGCTGGCCCCATCTGCGCCGCGGCGCCAAGATCGCAATCGGACTTGCGATCATCGCGATATTCGGCTGGCTGCCGCTGCGCGCGATCTGGGAATACTCGAGCGTCGAGGCCGTGCTGAATTCCAGGCTGGTCACCCTGCGCACGCCGATCGGGGGCCGCGTCGCCGCCGCCCAACGCATCACCGATCAGGCCAGGCTGGAGGCGGGAACCGTGGTCCTGCGCGTCGTCAATTCGCGCAGCGACCGCACCCGGCTCGACGATCTCCGGCGGCAGAAGTCGCGCCTGGAGAACGAGCGACCGAGCCTCGCGGCCAAGCTTGCCTCGGCCCAGGCGGCGCAAAAGGACCTGGCGCGGCAGGCCGCCCAATTCCGCGACGGACGGGTGCTGCAGCTCGAAGCCCGCATCGCCGAGATCCAGACTTCGATCGAAGCGGCGGCGGCGCGGCGGGACGAGGCCAGCGCCGCCGTCGAGCGCGCTTCGTCGCTGGCGAAGTCCGGCAATGTCTCGACCGTGGAGCTGGCCCGTCTGACGCGCGAGCTTTCGGTGTCACAGCAGACCGAGCTCGGCGCGCGCAAGCGGCTGGACGCCGCCAAGGTCGAGCTTGCCGCGGCCCGGAACGGCTCCTTCCTCGGCGACAGCTACAACGACCGACCGAGTTCGGTTCAGCGCGAAGAGGAGATGCGCCAGCGCGCCGCCGACCTCGAGGCCGATCTCGCACGCACCGACACCGAGATCGCCTGGCTCGCCAACGAGATCATCGTCGAGGAGGTCCGCTTCGCCGATCTTTCCGAGGCCAACATCACGACACCCGTCGCAGGCCGCGTCTGGGAGATGATGACCTCGCCGGGCGAGGACGTGCAGGCGGGCCAGCCACTGCTCAAGGTGCTGGATTGCAGCAGCGCCGTCATCACCGCCAATGTCACCGAGAACGTCTACAACCGCCTGCAGCTCGGAGACCACGCCACCTTCGAGCCGAATGACGGCGGCGCGGCGATCTCAGGCACCGTGGTCAACCTGACCGGCGCCGCGGGCGCGCCCGCCAATCTCGCCATCAATCCCGACGCGCTGAGCAAGGAACCGTATCGCGTGACCGTCGCGCTTGCCGATGCCGCCGCCCACGGCTGCACGGTCGGCCGCACCGGCCGCGTCGTGTTTGCAAGGCAAGAGACCGCGCCGTGACGGCGGCGCTGACGCCTGGCCTGATCGCGCTCGGCGCCTTCTTGGCGATCGTGCCGCTGCTGCGGCGCGAGAGCACGACGGGCCGCTCGTTTCTGGCCGTCACATCGTTCTTTCTGCTGCTGCGCTATCTCCACTGGCGAGTCACTGCAACGCTCCCGCCGGCGCACCTGACAGCGGATGCCGTGATCGGCTATCCCTTCATGCTGCTGGAGGCGGCCTCGCTGGTTGCGGTTTCGCTGTCTCTGCTGTTCCTGAGCCGCACGCTCGACCGTTCCAAGGCGGCCAAGGTCGATGGCCGCACCGGAGATCCGCGCGCACCGCTGATCGACGTCTTCATCTGCACCTACAACGAGGAGCGATCGATCCTCGAGCGTACCATCATCGGCGCAACCGGCATGGCGTACGGCAACTATCGCGTCTGGGTGCTCGACGACGGAAGACGGCCCTGGCTTCGGCGGCTCGCCGGCGAACTCGGCTGCCACTATCTGACGCGGCCCGACAATCGCCACGCCAAGGCCGGCAACATCAATCATGCGCTCCGGCACGTTGGCGCGCTGCCGGATCCGCCGCAATTCATCGCCGTTCTCGATGCGGATTTCGTGCCGCGGCCCGACTTCCTCGCCCGGACCATCTCGCTCATGGACGATGCCTCGGTCGGCGTGGTGCAGACGCCGCAGCACTTCATCAATCCCGACCCGATCCAGACCAACCTCGCCGCGACCGACGTGTGGCCGGACGAGCAACGCTTCTTCTTCGACATCCTGATGCCGGCGAAGGATGCCTGGGGTGTCGCCTTCTGCTGCGGCACCTCGTCACTCGTTCGCTATGCCGGCCTGGCGCGGATCGGCGGCTTTCCGACCGACTCGGTGACGGAAGACTATCTCGTCACGCTGCGCCTGAAGGAATGCGGCCTCAAAACGATCTATCTCAACGAGCGATTGACGATCGGGCTCGCGCCGGAAGGGCTGAAGGAATACATCACCCAGCGCGCCCGCTGGTGCCTCGGCCTGATGCAGATCGTGCGAGGCCGCAGCGGGCCGTTGTCGCGGACATCGAAGCTTTCTTTCATTGATCGGCTCTCGCTGGCCGAGGCCTTCATGAGCTGGGCCGCGGTTTACACATCGAAGGCGGCCGGCCTCGTGGTGCCCTGGCTGTTCCTGCTGTTCGGCATCAAGGCCGTCCGCGCCGACCTGACCGAGCTGCTGCGCTATTTTCTGCCGTTCTATGTCTGGCACGGTCTCACGATGGCGTGGCTGTCGCGCGGCCGCTCGCTCGCGATGATGACGGACGTGTCGCAACTCATCGCCGCGCCGGCGGTGCTCAAGGCGGTGGCAACCGGTCTCTTGAAGCCGAAAGGGCACAAGTTCAAGGTCACCGCAAAAGGCGGCGACCGTGACAGACGCTTCGTCGAATGGCCGCTGCTGCGGCTCTATGGCAGCGCGCTTCTCATCACGCTCGCGGCGATCGCCTATGCCTTCATCCTGAATCTGCGCGGCGAGAGCATCGCCTATGGCGGACTGGCGCTGGCCTGGAGTCTCTACAACGCGTTCATCCTCGCCGTGGTTTGCTTCGTCTGCATCGAGCAGCCGCGCAAGCGCAAGGCGGAGCGCTTCAACCGCAACGAACCGGTGCTGCTGCGCCAGGATGGCAGATCGCATCTGGCGCGGCTCGCCGACATCTCGATCACCGGCGCGCGGCTGATTGACTCCGATCCGCCGGCTCCCGGCAGCACGATCGAGTGCCGGATCTATGGCCGCTCGATCGCCGCGATCGTGGTGCGGCGGACGACAGACGGATTCGCGGTGCGCTTCGAAGAGGGCATGGACACGCGCGTACACGCGATCAGAGCGTTCTATGCCGGCGAGTATGTGCGTGCCTACCAGGGCGTCAAGGCGCTCCCGGTCGGCAAGGCGCTGCTGATGCGGCTGTTTGGATAGGCCTGGACTTTTCGGAAAACGCTTCCCGCTTTTCCGGATCATGATTTAGACTTCGGGCGAATCCACGCCTGTCCTCCTCCGCCGGAACCCCTATGCTCCAGACCCGATTTGCGATCGCGGCCGTCGCGCTCCTCGCATGCTCCGCCGCCGCCTCCGCCCAGTTTGCGCCGCTGCCCGCCAAGCCTGCCACGCCGAAAGCCGCCGCCCCCTCGCCGCGCGCCGCCTCGTGCCACAATGGTGCGAGCTTCGATCGCTTCCTCGCCGACGTGAAGCAACAGGCCATGGCCGCCGGCGTGTCGCAGCGCACGATCGCGGAGGCCTCGCCCTATCTCGTCTACGACCAGGGCATCGTCAACCGCGACCGCGGCCAGCGCGTATTCGGTCAGCTCTTCACCGAATTCGCCGGCCGCATGGCCGCGCCCTATCGCATGCAGAAAGGGCAGCAGCACATCAAGCAATACGCCGCGGCATTTGCACGCGCGGAAAAGGAATACGGCGTGCCGCCCGCCGTGATCGCCGCGTTCTGGGGCCTCGAGAGCGATTTCGGCGCCAACATGGGCAACCTGCCGACGCTGAAATCGCTGGTGTCGCTGGCCTATGATTGCCGCCGTTCAGAGATGTTCGTGAACGAGAGCATCGCGGCGCTGAAGATCATCGACCGCGGCGATCTGCATCCCGACGAGATGATCGGCTCCTGGGCCGGCGAGCTCGGCCAGACCCAATTCTTGCCCGTGCACTACGTCAACTACGCCGTCGACTACGACGGCGACGGACGGCGCGACCTGTTGCGCTCGCCGGCCGACGTGATCGGCTCGACGGCGAACTACATCGCAAATGGACTGAAATGGCGGCGCGGCGAGCCGTGGCTGGAGGAGATCAAGGTGCCACCGAACCTGCCGTGGGAGAAGACCGATCTCACCGTGCGCGAGCCGCGCTCGACCTGGGCGCAACTCGGCGTCACCTATCCCGACGGCCGGCCCTTGCCGAACGACAATCTCGCAGCGTCCGTGCTGCTGCCGATGGGACGCTTCGGGCCGGCCTTCATGGCCTATCCGAATTTCGCGGCCTACACCGAGTGGAACAACTCGCTGATCTATTCGACCACCGCGGGCTATCTCGCCTCGCGCATCGCCGGAGCCGCGCCGATGCGCAAGCCGACGGCGCCGGTCGCGCAATTGCCCTTCAACGAGCTCAAGGAATTGCAGCAGCTGCTGGTGCGTGCCGGCTTCAACGTCGGCAAGGTCGACGGTGTGCTGGGACAGCAGAGCCGCGCCGCGGTGAAGGCGACGCAGATCAAGTACGGCCTGCCGGCGGATTCCTGGCCGACCGCCGAGCTGCTTGCGCGCATGCGCGGCGGCACCGCACAGGCACAGCCCCAGGCGGCGGTGCGGTAGAATTTTCGCATCGCACAAGCCGCTTTCCGCGATTGCATTTTTCCATGAGGCTCCCATGTGAGTGACTCAGGTATTCTCCTGAGATTTCCCACCAATTTGAGCGAGCATCACATGTCATTCTACGACGCCGTCGTCCCCGCCTATTTGCAGATGCTGAACAGCGTGACCGGGCTGCTCACCAAAGCTGAGGCACATTGCGCGGCCAGGAAGATCGATCCCAGCGTCCTGCTCGGCTCGCGCCTGTTCCCGGACATGCTGCCGCTGTCGCGGCAAATCCAGCTGGTCAGCGACTATCCGACCAGAGGCTGTGCGCGGCTGACGCAAAGCGAGGTCCCCTCGACGCCCGACACCGAAACGAGCTTTGCGGAGTTGAAGCAGCGGCTGGCGAAGACGATCGACTATGTGAAATCCTTCAAGCCCGAGCAGTTTGAGGGCGCCGACGTCAGGGACGTCACCTTTCCGGTCGGCCCCGGCAAGACCATCACCATGACGGGACAGCAATTCCTGAGCTCGTTCTCGCTGCCGAACCTCTATTTCCACGCGGCGACAGCCCACGGCATCTTGCGTCACAACGGCGTCGAGATCGGCAAGCGCGATTTCCTCGGCGCGAACTGATTTGTGAAATCGCACGGCCGCGACAGTGGGATTTCGCTGTCGCAGCCGAAATTGCACATGAATTATGCTACGCGCGCCTTGCCGCGTAGCTCGCTTGCACTTTCCGTATGGCTCATCCCTTGCGCCCGATGTCGCGATGCACAATTGTTCGAGACCTCTCACCGCCTGGAAGCATTCCCATGAGCCGTTCGACCAAATTGTTTGAGACCTACAGGCTCGGCCCGATCACGCTGGCCAACCGTCTCGTCATGGCGCCGCTGACGCGCAACCGCGCCGTACCCGGTACCTTCGTGCCCGGTCCGCTCGCCGCTGATTATTACGCCCAGCGCGCGTCCGCAGGCCTCCTGATCACCGAGGCGAGCCAGGTCTCGCAACAAGGTCAGGGCTACCAGGACACGCCCGGCATCTATAGCAAGGATCAGGTCGCCGGCTGGCGCAAGGTCACCGACAAGGTGCATGAACGCGGCGGCAAGATCTTCATCCAGCTCTGGCATGTCGGCCGCATCTCGCATGTCGATCTGCAGGCGAACGGCGCAGCCCCGGTGGCACCGAGCGCGATCCGCGCCAAGGGCAAGACCTTCGTCAACGGCGGCTTCGCCGACGTCTCCGAGCCACGCGCGCTGGAGCTCTCCGAAATCCCTGCAATCATCGACGACTTCAAGCGCGCCACGAAGAACGCGCTGGAAGCCGGCTTCGACGGCGTCGAGATCCACGGCGCCAACGGCTATCTGCTCGAGCAGTTCGCCAAGGACGGCGCCAACAAGCGCACCGATGCCTATGGCGGCTCGATCGAGAACCGCGCGAAGCTGATGCTGGAGGTCTCCAAGGCCGTCGTCGCCGAGGCCGGTGCCGAGCGCACCGGCATCCGCATCTCGCCGGTGACGCCGGCCAACGACATCTCGGATTCCAATCCGCAGGCCCTGTACGATCACATCGTCGACGGCCTCAGCGCGCTGAAGCTGGTCTATCTTCACGTGATCGAAGGTGCCACCGGCGGGCCGCGCGACATCGCGCCGTTCGACTATGCCTCGTTGCGCAAGCGCTTCTCGGGCGCCTACGTCGCCAACAACGGCTACGATTTCGACCTCGCCAGCAAGGTGCTGGACGCGAACGCCGCCGACCTCATCGCCTTCGGCAAGCCGTTCATCTCCAACCCCGACCTCGTCGAGCGGCTGAAGCAGGGAGCGGCGCTGAACGACTGGGACAAGAACACCTTCTACGGCGGCGGCGCCAAGGGTTACACGGATTACCCGACGCTCGCGGCCGAGCCGGCGGAGTAAAGTCCCGCTCTCTCCGCCGTCATTGCGAGGAGCTCTTGCGACGAAGCAATCCAGTCTGCCTCCAGGGAAAGACTCTGGATAGCTTCGCTTCGCTCGCAATGACGAAGTGGTGACAGCTGCGCAAAAAGGCCGGGATCGCTCCCGGCCTTTGTGTTTGATGTCGCTCTAAGCGCCGCTTACTTCACTTCCGCGCGCTTGGGCGGAGTGGCGGGCCACGACTTGATCAGCGTGTCGTAGTCCACCGTCTCGCCCTTCGGCTTCTCGTTGGCGAGCTTGCGCTGCGGCGCGATGGTGCCGTCCTTCTGGGCCTTGGCGAACCAGTACTCGGCGGTTTCCTTCTTGTGCAGCTTCGGACCGCAGGCGCCCTGCACGCCGGACTTCTCCAGACGCTCCAACACGGAGTCCTGGGCCGCCGCGAGAGCATCCATCGCCTGCTGCGGCGTCTTCGCACCGGACGACGCATCGCCGATATTCTGCCACCACAGCTGCGCGAGCTTCGGATAGTCGGGCACGTTGTTGCCGGTCGGGGTCCACTGCACGCGCGCGGGCGAGCGGTAGAACTCGATCAGGCCGCCGAGCTTCGGCGCACGCTCGGTGAACGACTTGTCCCAGATGTCGGACTCACGGATGAAGGTGAGACCGACATGGCTCTTCTTCAAGCTCACCGTCTTGGAGACGATGAACTGGAGATAGAGCCATGCTGCCTTGCGGCGATCCGGCGGGGTCGACTTCAGCAGCGTGGCGGAGCCGGCGTCCTGGTAGCCGAGCTTCATGCCTTCCTTCCAGTAGGAGCCGTGCGGCGACGGAGCCATACGCCACTTCGGCGTACCGTCCGCATTCACCACCGGCAGACCCGGCTTCACCATGTCGGCAGTGAAGGCGGTGTACCAGAACATCTGCTGGGCGATGTTACCCTGCGACGGCACGGGGCCGGACTCGGAGAAGGTCATGCCCTGCGCCTGGGGCGGCGCATACTTCTTCATCCAGTCGAGATACTTCGTGATCGAGTAGACTGCGGCCGGACCATTGGTGTCGCCGCCACGCTCCACCGACGAGCCGACCGGGCGGCAGCCCTCCATGCGGATGCCCCATTCGTCGACCGGCAGACCGTTCGGAATGCCCTTGTCACCGTTGCCGGCCATCGACAGCCAGGCGTCGGTGAAGCGCCATCCGAGCGAGGGGTCCTTCTTGCCATAATCCATATGGCCGTAGACCTTGACGCCGTTGATCTCCTTGATGTCGTTGGTGAAGAACTCGGCGATGTCTTCATAAGCCGACCAGTTCACGGGCACGCCGAGCTCGTAGCCATACTTGGCCTTGAACTTGGCCTTGTAGTCCGGATTGGTGAACCAGTCGTAGCGGAACCAGTAGAGGTTCGCGAACTGCTGGTCGGGCAGCTGGTAGAGCTTGCCGTCCGGCCCGGTGCCGAACGACTTGCCGATGAAGTCGTTGACGTCGAGCATGGGATTGGTGACGTCCTTGCCCTCGCCGGTCATGTAGTCCGACAGCGCAATGGTCTGGCCGTAGCGGAAATGCGTGCCGATCAGGTCGGAGTCGTTGATCCAGCCGTCATAGACGTTCTTGCCCGACTGCATCTGGGTCTGGAGCTTCTCGACGACGTCACCTTCCTGGATGAGATCGTGCTTGAGCTTGATGCCGGTGAGCTCGGAGAATGCCTTGGCGAGCGTCTGCGCCTCGTATTCGTGAGTCGTGATCGTCTCGGAGACGACGTTGATCTCCATGCCCTTGAACGGCTCGGCGGCCTTGGCGAACCACTCCAGCTCCTTCTTCTGGTCCTCCTTCGACAGCGTCGAAGGCGTGAATTCCGCGATCCACTTCTGGATCACGGCCTCGTCGGCGGCGCGAACCGGCGCCGAGACGGCGAGCGACACTGCGATGATTGCAGCGGCGCTGGACATGGTCAGAAAACTATTCTTCGTCAATGGACCTTTCCTTCTCCTAAACTGTCGCATGTTGTTCCTCCGTTGCAGCGACAAACTTTTATACAGGCCCGGGTTGGTCCCGGATCTGGCCGTCCCTTCGCAAGCTTCAGACCGTGCGGAAAATGAGCGCGGCCGTGACCAGCGAAATTCCTGATGCGAGCCACAGGCTCGAGATTTCAAACCCCTCCTCGCCGACCGGCAGCGTGGCGATCACGTCGGTGCCGACCAGGCCAATCCACGCGAGGTGAATGACGGCGGCCGCGATCAGCGAGATGAACAGGCGGTCGCCGCGCGTGGTCGGGATGCGCAGCACGCCGACGCGCTCGGCCTCGGGATAGACCGCGGCGAGCCAGGTCATCACGAGAAGCGTAGAGGCGAGCGCGACGAAGAAGATCGCGGTCGGCAGCGTCCAGGCCATCCATGCGATGGATTCCATTGATGCCTCCCTAGACCCGGCCGAGCGCGAAACCGCGCGCGATGTAGTTGCGGACGAACCAGATCACCAGCGCGCCCGGAATGATGGTGAGCACGCCGGCAGCGGCGAGCAGGCCCCAATCCATGCCGGCGGCCGAGACCGTGCGCGTCATGATCGCGGCAATGGGCTTTGCGTGCACCGAGGTCAGCGTGCGCGCCAGCAACAGCTCGACCCAGGAGAACATGAAGCAGAAGAAGGCGGCGACGCCGATGCCGCTCGCGATCAGCGGCACCAGGATCTTGATGAAGAAGCGCGGGAAGGAATAGCCGTCGAGGAAGGCGGTCTCGTCGATCTCGCGCGGCACGCCGGAGACGAAGCCTTCGAGGATCCACACCGCGAGCGGCACGTTGAAGATGCAGTGCGCGAGCGCAACGGCCCAGGGCGTGTCGAACAGGCCAATCGCCGAATAGAGGTTAAAGAACGGCAGCGCATAGACCGCCGCCGGCGCCATGCGGTTCGACAACAACCAGAAGAACAAATGCTTGTCGCCGAGGAAGCGGTAGCGCGAGAAGGCGTAAGCCGCCGGCAGCGCCACGGCGATCGAGATGATGGTGTTGAGGACGACGTATTCCAGCGAATTGATGTAGCCCGAATACCAGCTCTCGTCGGTGAAGATGCGCTTGTAGTGCTGCAGCGTCGGGGTGTGCGGCCACAGCGTCATCGTCGAGACGATCTCGCTGTTGGTCTTGAAGCTCATGTTGACGAGCCAATAGATCGGCAGCAGCAGGAAGATCAGGAACAGCCCCATGATGAGGCGGCGGCCGGGGACCGAATGCATCAGGCCACTCCTTCCCTGGGCTTGAGTGCGGGCACGGGCTTGAGCGCGGCCGAAGGTTTTGGCTCCACCGCCGGCTCGCTTTCCGCCTGGACTTTGCGTTCCACGCCGGCATTGGTCATGACGGTGTAGAAGATCCAGCACACGATCAGGATGATGAGGTTGTAGACCAGCGACAGCGCGGCGGCCTTGCCGAGATCGAACTGGCCGAGCGCGATCTTGACCAGCTCGACCGACACGAAAGTTGTGGAATTGCCGGGTCCGCCGCCGGTGACGACGAACGGCTCGGTGTAGATCATGAAGCTGTCCATGAAGCGCAGCAGCACGGCGATCAACAGCACGCGGTTCATCTTCGGCAGCTGGATCGCCTTGAACACGGCCCAGCGCGAGGCGCCGTCGATCTGCGCGGCCTGGTAATAGGCTTCGGGAATCGACTTCAGGCCGGCGTAGCACAGCAGCGCGACCAGGCTGGTCCAGTGCCAGACGTCCATCACGATGACGGTGACCCAGGCATCGACGTCGTTGGAGACGTAATTGTAGTCGAAGCCCATGGCGTTGAGGACGTAGCCGAGCAGGCCGATGTCGGGACGCCCGAAGATCTGCCAGATGGTGCCGACCACGTTCCAGGGGATCAGCAGCGGCAGCGCGAGAATCACGAGGCAAGCTGCGACCGTCCAGCCCTCGCGCGGCATCGACAACGCGACGACGATGCCGAGCGGCACCTCGATGGCGAGGATGACGAGCGAGAAGAACAGGTTGCGGCCGAGCGAGGCGAGGAAGCGGCCGCCGAGGTCGGTGGAGGGATCGAGCAGCTCCTTGAACCAGCCGACGCCGTTCCAGAAGAACTGGTTGTTGCCGAAGGTGTCCTGCATCGAATAGTTCACCACCGTCATCAGCGGCAGCACCGCCGAGAAGGCGACGACCAGGAACACCGGCAGTACCAGGAACCAGGCTTTTTGGTTGACGGTCTTGTCCATCAGGCGGCTCCCTCCACCAGAAGGCTGTCGGCATAGACGTGGACGTGCGACGGATCGAATTTCAGCCCGGCGCTGCCGTCCGCGCTGGTGAAGCCGCCAGGGGCGCGCGCGGCGAGCTTGGCGTCGCCGACGCGCACGCGCGCGAAGCGGATGCGGCCGAGATCGTCGATGCGTTCGATCCTGGCGGTGAGCAGGCTAGGTGCGGGCGCAACCACCTCGACGAATTCGGGACGGACACCGATCTCGATCTTCGCCCCGGCAGGCAGGTTGTCGTAAGCGCGGTTCAGCGCGATGACGTGGCCGTCGATCCTGGCCTCGCGCCCCCTCACCTCGGCCGGCAGGATGTTCATGCCGGGCGAACCGATGAAATAGCCGACAAACGTATGCGCCGGCTTGTCGAACAGCTCGGCCGGCGTGCCGCTCTGCACCACACGCCCGTCATGCATGACGACGACGGTGTCGGCGAAGGTCAGCGCCTCGGTCTGGTCGTGGGTGACATAGATCATCGTGAGGTCAAGCTCGCGATGCAGCGCCTTCAGCTTGGAGCGGAGCTGCCATTTCAGCTCGGGATCGATCACCGTCAGCGGCTCGTCGAACAGCACGGCGGCAACGTCGTTGCGCACGAGACCGCGGCCGAGCGAGATCTTCTGCTTGGCGTCGGCGGTGAGCCGCGTGGCCTTGCGGTTCAAATAGGGTTCGAGATCGAGCAGGCGGCCGATCTCGGCGACGCGCCTGTCGATGTCGGCCTTCGGCACGCCGCGGTTCTTCAGCGGAAACGCCAAATTCTCCCCAACTGTCATGGTGTCGTAGATCACCGGAAACTGGAACACCTGCGCGATGTTGCGCTTCTGGGTTGACAGCGGTGTGATGTCCTTGCCGTCGAACAGGATTTTCCCCCGCGACGGCGTGATGATGCCGGAGATGACGTTCAGAAGCGTAGTCTTGCCGCAGCCCGACGGGCCAAGCAGCGCATAGGCCCCGCCCTGGCGCCAGGTCATGGTCACCGGCTTGAGCGCAAAGCTCTCCTGCGGCGCATCGTTGCCGCCGTAGGAATGGGCGAGATCGACGAGGTCAATGCGGGCCATGGCGCATCTCCCTCAAGAGCTTTTTCTGTTTGACGCGTTTTCTTCACGCGAACCGCTACGCACTTCGCTTGAAAACGCTATGCCTGGCGCGGCGACCAGACGGTCCGCCGCGTCAAATACGAAAACATCATTGGGATCGAGCACGGCGTCGAGCATCTGGCCAGGCTCGAACTCGTGCACGCCGTGCAGCACCGCCACCCAGTTCGATCCGTCGCGGGTCAAATGCACGAAGCTCTCCGAACCGGTGATCTCGGTCACCGTGACAGTGGCGTGGAAGGCGTGGCGATCGGTCTCGCCATTGGCAAGCCCGAGCTGATGGGCGCGGAAGCCCACGCGATAGGTGCCGTCGGCGAGCGAGGCGTAGAGACCCGAGGCCGGCGAGGACGTGCCGCCGGCATATTGCACGAAGCCGTTCTTCTTCTCGATGCCGACGAGGTTGAGCGGCGGATCAGAGAACACCTGGGCGACGCGAAGCGTCTGCGGCCGGCGATAGACGTTGGTGGTCTCGCCCATCTGCAGCGCCTGCCCCTCCCACATGCACACCGTGTTGCCGCCGAGCAGCAGCGCCTCGGTCGGTTCGGTGGTGGCATAGACGAAGATAGCGCCCGAGGCCTCGAAGATGCGCGGCAGCTCCGCCCGCAGCTCCTCGCGCAGCTTGTAGTCGAGATTGGCGAGCGGCTCGTCGAGCAGCACGAGGTCGGCGCCCTTGACCAACGCGCGTGCGATCGCGGTGCGCTGCTGCTGGCCGCCGGAGAGCTGGAGCGGCGTTCGCTTCAGGAACGGCTCGAGCCGCAACAGCTTTGCCGCCTCCGCCACGCGCGCCTCGATCTCGTCGCGCGGCTTGCCCTGTACGCGCAGGGGAGAGGCGATGTTCTCGTAGACCGTCAGCGACGGGTAGTTGATGAACTGCTGATAGACCATCGCGACCGAGCGCTGGCGCACGTCGGCGCCGGTGACGTCCTTGCCGTTGACGAACACCTTGCCGGTGGTCGGCTTGTCGAGCCCGGCGAGCAACCGCATGATCGAGGTCTTGCCGGACAGCGTCGGCCCGAGCAGCACATTGAGCGTACCGCTTTCGAGCGTCAGTGAGACGTCACGGATGTGCGGCACGCCTTCCACCGTCCGGGTCACGTGATCGAGTGTCACGGTCATGAGCGTCCTCCCGCTTCCAGCAGGGGACTTTGCGACACGGCGTGGCTCCTGATCCAGTCGTCGAGGGCCGAGATCTCGTCGGCAGATAGTCGCAGGCCGAGCTTGGAACGGCGCCAGACCACGTCCTCGGCGGTGACGGCCCATTCATTGGCCATGAGATAGCGGACCTCGCGCTCGGTCAGCGTGGCGCCAAAGGCCTGGCCGAGATCCGCGGCCGATCTGGCATCGCCGAGCAGCTTGACGGCGCGGGTGCCATAGGCGCGCGCCAGGCGCCGCGCATGCTCATGGCTGAGGAAGGGATAGCCGCGCTGCAGCTCGGCGATCAGGCCATCGATGTCGGATACGTTCATGTCGCCGCCCGGCAGGGGCCATTTGCCGGTCCAGCCCTCGCGCGCTTTCGCACTGCGCAGATAGGGCGCAAGGCGCTCCAGCGCCTCCTCGGCGAGCCTGCGATAGGTCGTGATCTTGCCGCCATAGATCGACAGCAGCGGCACGCCGCCGGGCGTGTCGAGCTCGAACACGTAGTCGCGCGTCGCGGCCTTGGCCTCGCTGGCGCCGTCGTCATAGAGCGGACGCACGCCGGAATAGGTCCAGACCACGTCGTCGAGCGTGATGGGCTTGGCCAGATACTCGCTGGCCGCCTTACAGAGATATTCGATCTCTTCGGTCGTCGCCTTCACCTTGGCGGGATCGCCGTCATAGTCGCGGTCGGTGGTGCCGATCAGCGTGAAGTCGTCCTGGTACGGGATCACGAAGATGATGCGGCCGTCGGCATTCTGGAACATGTAGGCGCGGTCGTGGTCGTAGAGCTTCTTCACGACGATGTGCGAGCCTTGGACAAGGCGCACCTTGGCTTTCGCATTCACGCCGGCGCCGCGGC
Organism: Bradyrhizobium glycinis; assembly: GCF_016031655.1. GTDB lineage: Bacteria > Pseudomonadota > Alphaproteobacteria > Rhizobiales > Xanthobacteraceae > Bradyrhizobium > Bradyrhizobium glycinis. The sequence goes on along the minus strand of NZ_JACCHQ010000009.1, from coordinate 16,648 downwards.
CGAGCACGTCCTCGACCCAGGGCCCGCCGGCATTGATCAGCGCCTTGGCCTGGATCTGCGAGCGCGCGCCAGTCAGCGTATCGACCATGCTGACGGTCCAGAGGCCGTCCGACTGGCGAATCTCGGTGGCCCGGGTGCGGGTGCGGATTTCGGCGCCCTTGTCGGCGGCATCGCGCGCGTTGAGCACGACGAGGCGGGCGTCGTCCACGAAGCAGTCCGAATATTCGAAGGCGCGGCTGTAGCGCTTCGGGATCAGCGGCTTGCCGACCTCATCGCGCCTGAGATCGACCGAGCGGGTCGCCGGCAACAGGTGACGGCCGCCGATGTGATCATAGAGGAAGAGGCCGAGGCGCAGCAGCCAGGCCGGGCGCAGGCCGGAATGATGCGGCAAAACGAAACGCAGGGGGCGGATGATGTGGGGCGCGATGCCCCAGAGGATCTCGCGCTCGATCAGCGCCTCGCGGACCAGCCGAAATTCGTAATATTCGAGATAGCGAAGGCCGCCATGCACGAGCTTGGTCGACCAGGACGATGTCCCGCTCGCCAGATCGTTCATTTCGCACAGGAAAACCGTGTTGCCGCGGCCCACCGCGTCGCGCGCGATCCCGCAGCCGTTAACACCGCCTCCGATGATGGCGAGATCGAAAATACGCTCCAACAGACGCATCCCCCGGCGACCGCCCGTTCCATCGAGCGGCTACTTTCGCTTTTGATTAGATCACACCGAAAAACGAAAGCAAGATGAAAGAGAGGCGGCAGGAAGCGAAAGAGGAACTTTTTTAGTGGGCAATGAGGGGCGAAATCGGCAGGTGGATGGATGGAGTTGCGTGGAGCCGCACGTTTGAACGACAGCCCGCATGGGCCAGTCAGCTAGCTTGTATGTAGCAACATTTCTACATAAATTCCTCAAACGGAGCATGGCCACGGCTTTGGAGGCTCAGACGATGGTGACCACCCTGACCAGCCGAGAATTCAATCAAGACACCAGCGGCGCCAAGAAAGCGGCATCGCAAGGACCCGTTTTCATTACGGACCGCGGCCGTCCAGCCCATGTCCTGCTGACCATCGAGGATTACTTGCGCCTGACCGGCGGACACATGAGCCTTGCGGAAGCTCTGGCGCAGACGAACGCGGATTTTGATTTCGATCCGCCCCGCGTGGATGAAGGCATCTTCAGGGCTGCTGATCTCGACTGATGTTCTTGCTGGACACCAATGTCATTTCCGAATTGAGGCGACCGGACAAGGCCGATCGCCGCGTTGTTGCCTGGGCAGGCGCAATTCCAGCAGCAAGCTTCTTCATCTCAGTCATTTCAATTCTCGAGATCGAACTTGGCGCACGCCTGATCGAACGCAAGGACGCAGCGCAAGGTGCCATCTTGCGCAGCTGGATCAACAGCCAGATTCTGGCTCGCTTCGAGGGCCGGATCCTGGCCATCGATACGGCTGTCGCGCAACGTTGCGCGCAACTTCACGTTCCCAACCCACGCGCTGAACGCGACGCGCTCATTGCTGCAACCGCGCTGGTTCATGGTTTGACGGTTGTTACGCGCAATGTAGAGGATTTCAAACCGACGGGCGTTCCGCTGCTCAACCCTTGGGACGAGGCTTAGCCCCTATCTCAGCCGCACCACTGGCGCGGCTTCCGGTGCGGCATCCTGGGCGTCGGCCGGCGCATCATCGATATCCGCCCCCTTCGGCATCGCTTCGACCACCTCGATGCCCTTGCTGTGGCAGATGGTGGCGAGGCGCTCGGGGAGCTCCTGGTCGGTGACGAAGGTCTGGATCTGGGTGATGTGGGCGATGCGCACCGGCGCGCTGCGGCGGAGTTTTGTGGAATCGGCGACCAGCATGACGCTGCGGGCATTGGCGATGATGGCCTGCGCCACCTGCACCTCGCGATAGTCGAAGTCGAGCAGCGCGCCCTCCTCGTCGATCGCCGAGGCGCCGATGATAGCATAGTCGACCTTGAACTGGCCGATCAGCTGCGTCGCGGTCGAGCCGACGACGGCGCCGTCGGCACGCCGCACCGTGCCGCCGGCGACCACCACCTCGATGCGGGGATGGCGGTAGAGCAGCATCGCGACGTTGAGGTTATTGGTGATGACGAGCAGATCCTCATGCGAGGTCAGCGCGCTCGCGACCTCCTCCGTCGTGGTGCCGATATTGATGAACAGCGAGCAGCCGTTCGGGATCAGCGAGGCGGCGGCAGCGCCAATGGCCTTCTTCTCGTCGGCGGCGACGAAGCGGCGCGCCTCATAGGCGAGGTTCTCCACACCCGAGGCGATGATGGCACCGCCATGGATGCGGGTCAGCGAACGCCGCTCACAGAGATCGTTGAGATCTTTGCGGATGGTCTGCGCCGACACCTCGAAGCGGCGCGCGAGCTCCTCGACCATGACACGGCCGGAGGCGCGCGCGATGTTGAGGATTTCGGCTTGGCGATGGGTCAGTCCGGTCACGGCAAAGGCCTCACATCAGAATGATGCATGGTGCGGCGGTTTGCGCCCCCGGTCAATGCGGACGCCGATCACGGTTAACGGATGAAGGCCTTACCACGCCAAGGCACTTGCGAGACGCGCGAGCAGCGTCGGGTCATCGAAGGCGCTCGCAGACGTGACCGCGCCCGCTCCAACCAGGTCAGCATGGCTGAGGCTGGTGCGGATGCCGACGGTTGGAATGCCGGCGGCCGTTGCGGACTGCACGCCGGTGCGGGAGTCCTCGAATGCGATCGAGGCTTGCGGCCTCGCGCCGACGAAACGCAGCCCTTCCTGATAGGGCAGCGGATGCGGCTTGCCGTGCGGCAGCTCGGCGCCGATCACGAGCGCCTTGAAACGATGCGTGATGCCGAGGCCGGAGAGCAGCAGCTCGGCGTTGAGACGCGGCGCGTTGGTCACCGCGACCATGGGAATGCCGGCGTCATCGGCGCGGTCGAGCAGCGCCATCAAGCCCGGCAGCGGCGCGATCTGCCCGGCCACCAGCGTGCGGAAGACCTCCTCCTTCTCTTCGAGGATGAGGGCGCGCCGCTCCGGCGCCTCGTGGGGCAGAAAGCGCTCGCCGATCGCGACATTGGCGAAGCCCTGCAGCTCGAGGGAGAAACGTGCGTGATCAAAGACGTGTCCGTGCGGGCCGAGCACCTGGTTGAAAGCCTTCAAGTGCAACGGGTCGGTGTCGGCGAGCGTGCCGTCGATGTCGAACAACAACGCCCGGCCCGTTCCATCGTGTCTGGTCTCGATCATTTCCGTACTTTCCCAAATGCGCGACGCATCGATACGGAAGGCGTATCAATACGGCCTCCATCGCGCAATGACGCATCCACATGACCAGCAGGCGACACTCGACAAAGCCGCGCGCGACTGCAACACTGGTTGAAAGATCAAAAAGGAGGAAACGATGACGATCAACCGACGCGATCTGGCTCTCTCGACGCTCGCCGCCTCCGCGCTTGCGTTCGCCACGCCGGCGCTCGCGGCTTCGGCAGACGAAGAAGCGGTGGCGAAGAGGGTCGAGGCCTTCCGCCTCGCCCAGATCGCGGCCGATCCCAAGGCGCTGGGCGCGCTGTGCGCGGAGGAACTGAGCTACAGCCATTCCAGCGGCAAGGTCGAAGACAAGGCGACGTTCATCGCCAACGCGACCGACGGCAAGTCGAAGTTTCTGTCGATCGAGTACAAGGACCCCACCATCAAGGTCGTCGGCCCCGCAGCGATCGTACGCTTCCACTGGCTGGGCGAGCAGGAGATGGCGGCCGATGGGAAAAAAGTATCCACCAACCTTCACATCCTGATGAACTGGCAGAAGCAGGGCGACGAGTGGAAACTGTTGTCGCGGGCGGCGACGAAGTTGTGATGCGGGTTAACCCTCTCCCCCTGTGGGAGAGGGTTAACCCTCTCCCCCTGTGGGAGAGGGTGGCTCGCCGCGTAGCGGCGAGACGGGTGAGGGGTATGTCTCCGCGAACGATACTCTCAACCGCCTGGGCATGAGGAGAAATACCCCTCATCCGGCGCGATAGCCGAAGCTTTGCTTCGGCGTTCTTAAGAACGGCTGCCGAAGGCAGCCTATGCCACCTTCTCCCACAAGGGGAGAAGGAAGAAGGCAGCAACATCAAGGGCGGCAAAAAATTCCGACCACGCCTCGCGCATCGCAATCATCGGCGTCAGCTACGCCGCCTCCTTCACATCGCCGTTGAGCAGCCTGCGCGCGGCACGCTCGGCTTCGCGGGCGTTGCGGAAGAGCTGGCCTTCGAGACGGTTGAAGCGGTGGGACGAGGCGAAGAAGCAGTAGCCTCCAGAAGAACGAACGACGATACCTGCGGTCTGCGAATCGACTTCGATGATGTAGCTGTCCGGCATGGTCCGTGAATTCCTCAGTGCGGGCAAACAACGGTGCTCCTGCCCAAAGGTTCCCAAGGGCATTTGAGGCCGTTCACCCCGAATCGACACGCAATTGAGTACGCCGGGACCTCATCCGTTTTATGACTGGTTCTTGGCGAAGCCGCGACGCGGCTGACTTGCTCGTGCCGCGTTTTGCGGCGCTGCAAAGCCTCGCAAGATTGAGGCAGAGCGTCGCGCGCGATTACGTCGCGATCGGCGGATCCTCTCGCTTGATCGCCTGCGGACGGCCGTGGTCATCGATCGAGACGTAGGTGAAATGTCCGTCGGTGACGAGGAACGGGTGCAGCTCCTTGCGCCGCAATGCCCAGGCTTCGAGATGCACGGTCAGCGAGGTGCGCCCGACGCGCACGAGATTGGCATAGACCGAGACGAGATCGCCGACATAGACCGCTTTGCGAAAATTCATCGCCTCGATCGCGACTGTCACGGTGCGCGACCGCGCGACCTTCGAGGCGAACACGCCGCCGCCGACGTCCATTTGGCTGAGCAGCCAGCCGCCGAAGATGTCGCCGTTGGCATTGGTGTCGGCCGGCATCGCCAGCGTGCGGATGCAGAGATCGCCGCTCGGCCCGGTCGTGGCTTGCTCGTTCATGCCCCTCTCTCGAGATTGCTCACTTGAAATTGTCCCAGCCCGGATCCGGCGCGAAACGCGCGCCGAATCGTTCCGCCAGCGCGCGCAGAGTGGATACGATGTTTTCTACGCCGCGCGTGCGCGCGTAATTCAGCGGACCGCCCCGGAACGGTGCATAACCCGTGCCGAAGATCATGGCGCCATCGACCGCATCGGCATCGTCGACGATGCCCTCGCGAAGCGCCGCAACGCAGACATTGGACATCGGCAGCACCAGGCGGTCGATCATCTGGTCGGTGACGCGGGGTCCGGTCTCCGGCAACGATGCTTTCTCCGCCTTGCCGTCCTTCCAGGTGTAAAAGCCCTTGCCGGTCTTGCGGCCGAGCTCGCCCTTGGCGACCTTCTCGCGCAGCCAGGCCGGCGTCGGCGGCAGGAGATCGCCGAACTTGGTGCGCAGCATGTCGCCGACGTCGAGGCAGATGTCGAGCCCGACCTGATCGGCCAGCTCGATCGGACCCATCGGCATGCCGAACTGCACGGCCGCTTCATCGATCAGGCGCTGGTCGATCTTCTCGTCCAGCATCACCATCGCTTCCAGCATGTAGGGCGTCAGCGCGCGGTTGACGAGGAAGCCCGGCGAGCTCTTTACAGGCAAAGGCAGGCGGTCGATCGCTCCGACGAAGGCGAGCGCCTCCTTCAGCACGTGTCCATCGTTGCCGTCATGGCTGACGACCTCGACCAATTGCAGCCGCGACACCGGATTGAAGAAATGCAGGCCGACCAGCCGCTCCGGCCGCGCCAGCGTGGTGCGCAGGTCCTGCAGCGGAATACTGGACGTGTTCGTCGCAAGGATCGCTCCGGGCTTCATCCGCGGCTCGAGCCCGGCATAGACCTTCTGTTTCAGCTCCAGCTTTTCCGGCACCGCCTCAATGATGAGGTCGGCGTTGCGAACGCCCTCGCCGTCCATATCGGGGATCAGGCGATCGAGCGCGTCGCGCACGTCGGTGGGCTTGCGGATGATCTTGCCGTAGAGGTCGGCCGCGCGTTTGACGGCGCCTGCGATCGGCTCCGGCTTCATGTCGGCGAGCGAGACGCGAAGGCCCTGCCCCGCACACCAGGCCGCGATGTCGCCGCCCATCGCGCCGGCGCCGATGACGTGGACATGCTTCACGGTGTTGCCGGCGCCAGCCGCCTTCTTCATCTGCTCGCGCAAAAAGAAGACGCGGATCAGGTTCTGCGCGGTCGGCGTCACCATCAGCCTGGCGAACGAGGCCTGCTCGGCCTTCAGCATCGCGGACTTGCTGCCGCCGTGCGCTTCCCAGAGATCGATCAGCGCATAGGGCGCGGGATAATGCTCGCGCGATGCAGCCTTCGCCGCCTCCGCGCGCATGCGCTTGGCCAGCAGGCCGCGCACCGGTCCGAGATTGGCGGCGCGCGTGAGCAGACCGGGCTTGGCCCGCTTCAGACGGCCGAACAGCGCATCCTTCACCGCGCCCTGGACGTGGCGCTCCTGCGTCACGGTGTCGACGAGGCCGAGCGCACTGGCGCGGCGCGCGTCGATGGTGCGGCCTGTCAGCATCAGCGCCATCGACTGGGTCGGATTGACCAGCGCGGTGAACCGGGCGGTGCCGCCGAGACCAGGATGCAGGCCGAGCATCACCTCCGGGAAACCGAAGCGCGCGCCCTCGATGGCGATGCGCGCCTGGCAGGCCAGCGCCACCTCGAGCCCACCGCCGAGGCAGAAGCCGTGGATGACTGCGACGGTCGGCAGCCTTAGCGCTTCCAGATGATCGACCACCGCATGCGCGGCGCGGATGCGCGTCTCCACCATGCCGGGATCGCTGGCCCCGCGGAATTCGTTGACGTCGGCGCCGGCAATGAAGCCGGACGGCTTTGCCGAGCGGATGACGAGACCGGCGGGACGTTCGGTCTCGATTGCCGCGAGCACCGCGTCGAACTCCTCCATCACCTCGGAGGACAGCGTGTTGGCGCTGGAGCCAGCGCGATCAAACAGCAGCCAGGCGACACTATCCGCATCGCGGGTGAGCTTGAAGTTCTTGTAGGGACCATCCGACGCGGGGCGCGGCCCGAGCTCCAGCACGCGATCGGCGAGCACGGTCATGATCTTGGAATCCATGGTCACACCGCCTCGATCAGCATGGCGCCGCCGAGCCCGCCGCCGATGCATTCGGTGGCCACACCACGGCGCGTGCCGAGCCGCTTCATCGCGTTGACGAGATGCAGCACGATGCGGTTGCCGGAGGTGCCGACGGGGTGGCCGAGCGAAATCGCGCCGCCGTCGACGTTCAGCCTCTCGCGGTCGATCTCGCCGGCCGCGCCGTCGAGCCGCAAAATTTCGCGGCAGAACTTGTCATCGTTCCAGGCGGCGAGACAGCCGAGCACTTGCGTCGCGAAGGCCTCGTTCAGCTCCCAGGTCTCGACGTCCTTGAGGGTGAGGTCGTTGCGCTTCAGCAGCGGCGTCACCGACATCACCGGACCGAGCCCCATGATGGTGGGGTCGAGCGCGGCCCAATGGCTGTCGACGATGACGGCCTTCGGCGTCAACTTGTGCTTTGCAACGGCGGCGTCGGAGGCGAGGATCACCCAGGAGGCACCGTCGGTGATCTGCGAGGAATTGCCGGCAGTGACCTGGCCCCACGGACGCTCGAACACCGGCCGGAGCTTGGCGAGCGTCTCGGCCGTGGAGTCCGGGCGCACGCCATCGTCGTGGTCGAAAAACTTGCCGTCGCGGGAAAACGCAGTCTCGACCTCGCCCTTCAGATAACCCGCGCTTTGCGCATGCGCGAGCCGGCGGTGGCTCTCGGCGGCATAGGCATCGGACTGCGCGCGGGTGATGCTGAAGAGATGGCCGACGACCTCTGCCGTCTGGCCCATGTTCAGCTCGGTGACGGGATCGGTCAGGCCGCGCTCGAGGCCGATGATCGGCTTGAGATCGCGCGGCCTCAGCTTGAACGCCGAGGCGAGCTTCGCGGCCACGCCCTTGGCCGTGGCAAGGCCGGCGAACCAGCGCACGCCGGAATTCGGCCACACCAGCGGCGCGTGGCTGAGCGCCTCGGTGCCGCCGGCGAGGATGATGTCGGCATGGCCTTCGCGGATATAGCGGTAGGCGGTGTCGATCGACTGCATGCCCGAGCCGCAATTGATCTGCACGGTGAAGGCGACCATGTCCTCGCCCATGCCGAGCCGGAGCGCAGCCACACGGGCCGGGTTCATCTCGTCAGCGATCACGTTGACGCAACCGAGGATGACCTGGTCGAAGCTATCGGGCGAGAACGGCTGGCGCGCCAGCAGCGGCCGGCCGCATTGCACGGCGAGATCGACCGGCGTGAACGGCCCGGGCCCCGAACGCGCCTTCAGGAACGGCGTCCGGCTGCCGTCGACGATGAATACCGGTCGTGCCATCAGCTCGCCGCCCTCTGCTCACCGAGTTCCTGGAAGAACTGATGCACATTGACGGTTTTCTTGTAAATCGGCGACAGCGCCTCCGGCGGAAAATCGTCGACCTCTATCGCTTTTGTGACGGCTTCGCGGGCAGCGGCGAGTTGGTCGCCCTCGGCTTGCGTGATCACGCCTTTCGTGACCGCCTCCTTCCAGTCGCGGATATGCGCAGCACGCATGCGCTTGGCGATCGCATCCGTCGCCGCGACCAGCTTGAACGCGCGCTCGAGCCGGGCGAAGCCGCCGTCGTCGTCCACATGAGCGAGATCCGGCGTGAGGCGCTCGCGTGCCGCCGACGGCTCCAGCACGATGGCAGCACATTGGTGCACAACGCGGTCGGACGGGCCGAGCACGCGGGCGCCGAACGGCTGCACTACCAGCTTGAGGAAGCCGGCGACGAAGCGGTTCGGCAGGTTGGCCAGGATTTCGGCGAGCCGGCTTTCGATGGTTTTGAACCCGGTCGCCATGCACCATTCGAGCGCGGCAAAATCCTCGTTCTGCTGCCCCTCGTCCTGCCAGCGCTTCAGCGCGGCCGAGAGCAGATAGAGCTCGGACAGGATGTCGCCGAAGCGGGCCGACAGCATCTCCTTGCGCTTGAGCGCGCCGCCGAGCATCAGCAGCGCCAGGTCGGCGCAGAGCGCAAATGCCGCCGAGTAGCGCGAGAGCTGGCGGTAGAAGGGCGTGGCATCGCCCGCATCGGGCACTGGGGCGAATGCGCCAAAGGTCCAGCTGCGACCCATGGCGCGAAATAGTGTCCGGACGCTGTGGCCGACATGCTTCCAGAACGCCTTGTCGAACGCGCTGAGACCGCGCTCGCGATCGCTATCTGCGAGCGCATTCATCTCGTCGAGCAGGTAAGGATGGGCGCGGATCGCTCCTTGCCCGAACACGATGAGATTGCGCGTCAGGATGTTGGCACCCTCGACCGTGATGCCGACCGGAACGGCGCGATGCAGATTGCCGAGATAGTTTTGCGGACCGTCGATCACGGCCTTGCCGCCATGGATGTCCATGGCGTCATCGATCGCAGTGCGCATCCGCTCGGTCGCGTGCAGCTTCATGATGCCGGAGATGACGGCGGGATGGACTCCGGCATTCAGCGCAGCACAGGTGAGCCGGCGTGCGGCATCGAGCTGGTAGGCGGTCGCGACGATGCGGGCGAGCGGCTCCTCGACGCCTTCGAACTTGGAGATCGAGATGCCGAACTGCTCGCGGATGCGGGCATAGGCGCCGGTGGTGCGCGCGGCATAGGCGGCACCTGCCGCCGACAGCGACGGCAGCGAGATGCCGCGGCCGGCGGCCAGCGCCGTCATCAGCATCTTCCAGCCCTGCCCCAGCCGCTCCTTGCCGCCGATGACGTAGTCGAGCGGAATGAAGACGTCGCGGCCCCAATTCGGGCCGTTCTGAAACACCTGCATCGAGGGTAGATGACGCTGCCCGATCTCGACGCCGGGCAGGTTCGTCGGGATCAGCGCCACGGTGATGCCGAGCTCTTCCTGGCTCCCCACGAGATGAGCGGGATCATAGGCCTTGAAGGCAAGACCAAGCAGCGTCGCGACGGGACCGAGCGTGATGTAGCGCTTGTGCCAGTTGAGGCGGAGGCCGACGACCTCGCGCCCCTCGAATTCGCCTTTGCAGATGATGCCGCTGTCGACCATCGAGGCGGCATCAGAGCCGGCTTCCGGGCTGGTGAGGCCGAAGCAGGGAATCTCGCGGCCGTCGGCGAGGCGCGGCAGCCAGCGCTGCTGCTGCTCAATGGTGCCGAAGCGCATCAGGAGCTCGCCCGGGCCGAGCGAGTTCGGCACCATCACGGTGACCGCGGCCGCGATCGAGCGGGTCGAGATCTTGCGCACCACTTCCGAATGCGCGTAGGGCGAAAAGCCGAGGCCGCCGAACTCCTTCGGAATGATCATGCCGAAGAATTTCTCGCGCTTGACGAAGTGCCAGACGTCCGGCGGCAGGTCGCGCGATTCCCAGAAAATCTTCCATTCGTCGAGCATGGCGCAGAGCTCGTCGACGGGGCCATTGAGGAAGGCCCGCTCCTCGTCCGTCAGCGTCGCCTGCGGGACCTTCAGCAGCTTCGACCAGTCGGGGTTGCCGGTGAAGAGATCGGCATCCCACCAGACGTCGCCCGCCTCCAGCGCCTCCCGCTCGGTGTCGGACATCGCCGGCAGCACGCCGCGCGCCCACGAGAAGATCGGCTTTGTGATGGTGTCGCGGCGGAAGCTCATGGCGGACCTCATGCATCGGCGCGGTTATCGGGCATTTTAGCGGAAATCGGCTGGCGAAGGCGAACATCTCGCCTGCAACATTGCCGCGGCCGGGCGGCCGCCCGACGGCGATAACGGCCGGGCCGTGGGTGCAGTTCCGGGAGGGATTGGGGGGCTGAATGTCTCTCCGCTGTCATTCCGGGGCGACGCGTAGCGTCGAGCTACGGTGTGCAATTGCGCACCTGAGAATCCATACTCCCAATCTGGTTATGGATTCCGGGCTCATGCTTCGCGTGCCCCGGAATGACGTGTGGAGAGAACGGTGCCCCGGACTAGTCCGGCCGGATCATCTCGAACATGTTCTCCGGCTTGATCTCGAAATAATCGCCGCGCCGGCCGGCGCGGACGATGGGGCGGGCAGCGGCGGTCTGGTAGACCCCGTCCTTGATCAAGGCCTTGTCGATGTGGACGGCGACGACTTCGCCGAGAGTCAGCCAAGCGTCGGCCTCCTTGCCGTCGGCGCCCTTGAGGCGAACGATGTCGGACACCTTGCACTCGAAGGCGACCGGGCTCTCCCCGACACGCGGCACGTTGACGAGCTTGCCGGGCACGGCGGTGAGCCCCGCGACCTCGAACTCGTCGACCTCGGGGGCGACATGCGCCGCGGTCGCGTTCATGTGCTTGGCGAGATCCATCGTCGTGAGATTCCAGACGAACTCGCCGGTCTGCTGCATGTTCTTGACCGTGTCCTTCCAGTTGGTCGAGGAGAAGCCGATGATCGGCGGCACGTAGCAGAACGCGTTGAAGAAGCTGTAGGGCGCGAGGTTGACGTGGCCCCTGGCATCGCGCGAGGAGATCCAGCCGATCGGCCGCGGCGCGATGATGGCGTTGAAGGGATCGTGCTTGAGGCCGTGGCCCTTGGAAGGCTCGTAGAAGTACAGGTCTTTGTCGGTCACGCGCTTGCTTCCTTTTCGTCATTGCGAGCGCAGCGAAGCAATCCAGAATCCCTCCGCGGCGACAGTCTGGATTGCTTCGCTGCGCTCGCAATGACGGGAGTTTGTTGATCCGTCCTAGTCCACCGCTAGCCGATCAGCCAGGAGGCGGTAGGACTGCTTATAGGAGGAAACCCGCCGCCCCGTCAGTGGCGCGGCGACAGACCCGCGATGACGAAATCGATCATCTGGTCGATGGTCGGGCCAGGCTTGGTGGCGCACTGGGCGATCATCTGGGGGTGGAAGAAGCGGATCATCGCGGAACATGAGCAGAGCGCAGCCAGCTGCAGGTCCGGCGCCTCGAACTCCCCGGAGGCGACGCCTTGCGCGATCATCTGGCCGATCATTCCGGCGACGCACTCCATATGAGCGACGCAGACGTCCCAGTCCTCCTCCATCGCGATCGCGACCATCTCGTGCAGCTTGTTGTCGCCGACATAGCGCTCGGTGTTCATGCGGTTGATGGTGGTGAGCAGCTCGCGGAAGCGCTCCTTGACCGGACCGGGCTTTGCCACGATCCGCTGCGCCTCCAGCTCGACCTCGCCCATCAGGCCCCGCGCCACCGCCTGATGGATCGCCTTCTTCGATTCGAAGAAGCGATACACGTTGGCGGGGCTCATCCTGAGCTCCTTGGCGATGTCGCCGACGGTCGTTTTCTGGTAGCCGATCTGGCGGAACAGCCGCTCGGCCACCTCGAGGATGCGATCCCGGGTGTCGACTTCGATATGTTCCGAAACAAGGGCCATCAGTCAGGACTCGTTGGTCAGCAGTCTTCTCATCTATTCAGCCGCTTCGGCAAGCGGAATTGCGTGCGGGTCATCGCTCTCATGCTGCGGCGCGGCAGGCTGCTCGGGCGTTCCGGCCTCGTCCAGGCTCTTGCGGAACCACAGGGCGTAGAGGCCCGGCAGGTACAGCAGCGTCAGGAAGGTCGCGACGAACAGGCCGCCCATGATGGTGATCGCCATAGGGCCCCAGAAGGCCGAGCGCGACAGCGGTATCATGGCAAGGATGGCGGCGAGCGCCGTCAGCACCACCGGTCGGGCGCGGCGGACGGTTGCCTCGACGATCGCCTCGCGCCGGGTCAGGCCGTGGGAGACGTCGGTCTCGATCTGGTCGACCAGGATGACCGTGTTGCGCATGATCATGCCGGCGAGCGCGATCAGACCGAGCAGCGCGACGAACCCGAACGGGGCATTGGCGACGTTGAGACCGAGCGAGGCACCGACGATGCCGAGCGGCGCGGTCAGGAACACCAGGATCAGGCGTGAGAAGCTCTGCAGCTGGATCATCAGCAGCGTCAGCATCACCATGACCATCACCGGGAAGAGGATGAAGATCGAGGCGTTGCCCTTTGCGGACTCCTCGAACGCGCCGCCCGGCTCGATCCGGTAGGCCGGCTCGAGGTGATCCTTGATCGCCTTCAGCTTCGGCGTGATCTGGTTGGTGACATCGGGGGCCTGGACGCCGTCGACGACGTCGGAGCGCACGGTGATCGCCATGTCGCGGTTGCGCCGCCAGATGATCGGGTCCTCATGGGCATATTCGATTCTCGCGATCTGCTGCAGCGGCACGGCGACGCCATTGCGCGAGGTGATGGTGAGATCACCGACGCCGCCGAGGTCGAGGCGCTCGGACGGGATCGCGCGGGCGACCACGCCGACCTTCTCGATGCCGTCGCGCACGGTGGTGACCTGCGAGCCCGAGATCAGCATCGCCAGCGCCTGCGAGACGTCCTGCGGGGTCAGGCCCATGGCGCGGGCGCGGTCCTGGTCGACGACGAGCTTGAGGTAGGGCGACTGCTCGTTCCAGTCGAGCTGAACGTCCTTGACGTTCTTGTTCTGCCGCATGACGTCGCGGACCTGATAGGCGATATCGCGCACCTTGTTGGGGTCGGGCCCGATCACGCGGAACTGCACGGGAAAGCCGACCGGCGGACCGAAATTGAAGCGGTCGACGCGCACGCGTGCCTCGGTCAGGAAGCCCTCGGCTGCCGCGGTCTCGATCTTGGCCTTGATGCGCTCGCGCGCCTCGACCCCCTTGGCAACGATGACGATCTCGGCAAAGGCCTCGTTCGGAAGCTGCGGGTTGAGGCCGAGCCAGAAGCGCGGCGAGCCCTGGCCGACATAGGCGGTATAGGTCTCGATGTCCTTGTCGTCCTTGAGCAGCGTCTCGGCCTTCTTCACTGCCTTCTCGGTGACGTTGAAGGCGGTGCCTTCCGGAAGGCGCAGCTGCAGGAACAGCTCGGGCCGCTCCGAGAGCGGGAAGAACTGCTGCTGGACATGGCCGAAGCCGACGATCGAGGCGAAGAAGACGCCGACGGTCGCGGCCACCACGGTAATGCGGTGGTTGACGCACCATTTCACGATGGCGCGCAAGCCGCGGTACATGCGGGTCTCGTAGACCGCATGCGGATCATGGTTGTGGTGCGCCTTCATCTCCGGCAGCAGCTTGACGCCGATATAGGGCGTGAAGATCACCGCCACGAACCAGGAGGCGACCAGCGCGATCGCCACGATCCAGAAGATGCTGCCGGCATATTCGCCGACCGCCGAATTGGCAAAGCCGATGGGGAGGAAGCCAGCGGCCGTGACCAGCGTTCCCGTGAGCATCGGAAACGCAGTAGATTCCCAGGCAAAGGACGCCGCACGAATGCGGTCCCAGCCCTGCTCCATCTTCACCACCATCATCTCGACCGCGATGATGGCGTCGTCGACGAGCAGGCCGAGCGCGATGATCAGCGCGCCGAGCGTGATGCGGTGCAGATCGAGCGACATCGTGTTCATGACGATGAAGACGATGCCGAGCACCAAGGGCACCGACAGCGCGACCACGATGCCGGTGCGCCAGCCGAGCGCCAGGAACGAGACGAACAGCACGATGACGAGCGCTTCCATGAAGGAGTGCACGAACTCGCCGACGGCGTGCTCGACCACCTTGGGCTGGTCGGCGATCAGCTTGACGTCGATGCCCTGCGGCACCGCCATCATGAAGTCGGCCGTCGCCTTCTCGACCTGCTTGCCGAGCTCGAGGATGTTGGCGCCCTTGGCGGTGACGATGCCGATGCCGATGGCGGGCTTGCCTTCCTGGCGCACAACGAAACTCGGCGGATCGACATAGCCGTGGGTGACGGTGGCGATGTCGCCAAGACGGAACACGCGGCCGTTGCTCTCGACCGGCGTTTCGGCGACGGCCTTGGCACCGTCGAGCGCGCCGGTGACGCGCAGCGGCACGCGCTGCGAGGACGTCTCGACCGTGCCGGCCGGCGTCACGTTGTTCTGCTTGGCGAGCGAATCGAACAGGGCCTGCGGCGTGATGCCGAGCGTGGCAAGCTTGGCGTGGCTGAATTCGACGAAGATGCGCTCATCCTGGTTGCCGTAGACGTCGACCTTGGTCACGCCGGGCACCTTGAGCAGGCGCTGGCGAAAACCTTCGGAGACCTTCTTGAGCTGGGCATAATCGGCGCCGTCGCCGGTCATCATGTAGAGGATGGAATCGACGTCGGAGAACTCGTCGTTGACGACGGGCCCAAGAATGCCGGACGGCAGCTGGCCCTGCACGTCGACCAGCTTCTTGCGCAGGAGATAGAAGAGGTAGGGCACGTCCTTCGGCGGCGTGTTGTCGCGGAAAGTGACCTGGAGCGCGGTGAAGCCGGGCTTGGAATAGGTCTGCACCTTCTCGAAATAGGGCAGCTCCTGGATCTTCTTCTCGATCGGGTCGGCAACCTGCGTCTGAATCTCCTGCGCGGTCGCGCCGGGCCACATCACGGAGACGTTGACCACCTTCACGGTGAAGAACGGATCCTCGGCGCGGCCGAGCTTCTCATAGGAGAAGAAGCCGGCGGCGCCGAGCACGATCATCAGGAAGAGCACCAGCGTCGGATGGCTGACGGCCCAGGCCGAAAGGTTGAAGCGCTTCATCGCACTCTCCGAAAGACGATCCAGTTGCAAACAACGACAGCCGCTCTGTTCAAACCGTCGTCGCGAGGCAGCGAAGCAATCCAGGGGGCTGGGCAGGTTCTGGATCGCTTCGCCGCTTCAGCCTTTGCTTAGGGACAAGGGCCGAAACTCGCCTCACACGACGTAACTCACTTCTTTCGTCATTCCGGGGCGCCCACAGGGCGAACCCGGAATCTCGAGATTCCGGGTCTGGTCCTTCGGACCATCCCGGAATGACAAACTAAAAACTCAGGGACGACACGATCCGCACCCGCTGGCCGGGATCGAGCTTCTGCACGCCGAGGGCGACGATCTTGGCGCCCTCGTCGACACCGCCCGTGATGACGACGTCCTTGCTCTCGTAGGACTTCACCGTGACCGGCTTGAGCGTGACCCCACCGTTGTCGTCGACGACGTAGAAGGAGGGCTTGCCGCCTTCGTTGAACAGCGCCGACAGCGGCAACCGCGCGACGCGCTCGGTCGCGGCATCCGACAGCGTCAGGGTCGCGGTCATGCCGAGCGCGACCCTGTCGTCGGCTTCGGGCAGCGAGAACTTTGCCAGATAGGTGCGCGTGGTGGGATCGGCTGCCGGCGCGATCTCGCGCAGCTTGGCTGCGTATTTCTTGTCCGGCTCGGACCAAAGAGTGACGCTGGCGACGCCCGACTTGGCGCGTCCAACCAGCGTCTCAGGGATCGCGACGACCGCTTCCTTCTCGGCAAAGCGGGCGACACGGATCGAAGCCTGGCCCGCGGCAACCACCTGGCCGGGCTCGATCAGCGTTGCGGTGACGACGCCGCGGGCGTCGGCAACGAGCGTCGCGTAGGAAAGGGAATTCTTGGTCAACTCGACCGAGCGCTCGGCCCGGTTCAGGCGGGCGCGCGCTTCATCGGCGGCGGCGCGGCTCTGGTCGAGCTGGGCGTCCGTGGTCCAGCCCTTGGCCTTGAGATCCTTGGCGCGCTGCTCGGCGGCGGCGGCCTGGGCCAGCACGCCGGTCGCGGCGGTCTGCTCGGCAACGGCCTGCTCGGCCTGGAGCTTCAGGTCGACCTCGTCGAGGGTGGCGAGCGGCTGGCCGACTTCGACCGTCTGGCCG
>NZ_JACCHQ010000080.1 GCF_016031655.1 Bradyrhizobium glycinis | reverse complement strand
GGAGGGCCAGGTCGATCTTCAAGCCCTGCATCGAATCCGTGACCAGATGGTCGGCTCGAGGACACGCCTGATCAATCAGATGCGGGCCTTCTGCCTCGAGTACGGTGTACCTTTGCGTCAGGGTGCCGGAATGTTCAAACTCGAGTTGCCGCGCGCTTTGAATGACGAAGGAAACGATTTGTTACCAGTGATGCGTCGCCTGCTGGGCGATCTCTTCGCCGACCTCCGCCGCCTCGAAGAACGGATCCGCGAAGTGACAAAGGAGATCGAAGCGGTCGCCGATCGAGAGGACGTTACACGCCGGCTGATGACAATCCCCGGTATCGGCGCATTGGGTGCGACCGCCGTACTTGCCGCGATTGGTGATGGGCTGCAGTTTCGCAAGGCCCGCGACCTTGCTGCCTGGCTGGGGTTAGTGCCCAGGCAATACTCGACCGGCGGAAAACAGACGTTGCTTGGCGCCAGCAAACGCGGCAACCGTTATGTGAGAAAGCTTCTAGTGCATGGCGCGCGATCCTGCTTCCGGCATTTGGACCGGACGCGCGATCGCCTAGGAAGCTGGCTCGACGGGCTCCAGGCTCGGATGCATCCGAACAAGGCCGTTGTCGCTCTAGCCGCCAAGATGGCTCGCATTGTCTGGGTGGTCTTGAATAAGCCTGGAGCT
>NZ_JACCHQ010000079.1 GCF_016031655.1 Bradyrhizobium glycinis | reverse complement strand
CGTGCGCGGCATAGGCGTCCAGCACCGACTTGACCTGCTGCTGCACGAGGTCGGTCATGTGTTCCAGGCCGCGGAACAGCTTGAGCGGATGGAAATCCGTCTCCAGCGCTGCGACGCGCTTGCCCATGTTCTTGGCGAGATCGCCGATGCGCTCGAGATCGGTCGCAACGCGCATCGCGCCGACGATCTCGCGCAGGTCGACGGCCATCGGCTGGCGGCGGGCGATGGTGAGCACCGCGCGCTCCTCGATGCGCTTCTGCAGCGCGTCGAGCTCGCCGTCGGTGGTGACGACGCGCTGCAGAAGCGCATCGAGGAGCGCGCGGTGCTCACCATCGCCCGCCGCCAGCCGATGGCCGTCGACCTGCGCGAGATCGTCGGCGCGATGCGCTCGAGATCGGTCGCAACGCGCATCGCGCCGACGATCTCGCCAAGAACATGGGCAAGCGCGTCGCAGCGCTGGAGACGGATTTCCATCCGCTCAAGCTGTTCCGCGGCCTGGAACACATGACCGACCTCGTGCAGCAGCAGGTCAAGTCGGTGCTGGACGCCTATGCCGCGCACGACCTGCCGGCGGCGATGGCGGTGTGGAAGGGCGACGAGGAAGTCGACGCCATCTGCACCTCGCTGTTCCGGGAGCTCCTCACCTACATGATGGAGGACCCGCGCAACATCTCGTTCTGCATCC
>NZ_JACCHQ010000078.1 GCF_016031655.1 Bradyrhizobium glycinis | reverse complement strand
ACGCTACTTCCTGATGAGCCAAAACTACAGTCGAACGCAGGTTTTGCGCATTGTACGCACCCATTGGACCATCGAAAACGGCCTGCACTGGCCGCTCGATGTCATCCTCGCCGAGGATCTGGCCCGCAATCGCAAGGACAACGGCCCGGCCAACCTTGCCGTGCTCAGACGACTCGCCCTCAACGTCGCCAGAGCTCACCCCGATACAAAAATCTCCTTGCGCCTCAAGCTCAAGCGCGCCGGCTGGAACGATACCTTCTTCTTCGAACTCCTAGGCCACATGCGATAGCCCTGCCCTGGAGGGGGAGGGTCGATCGCGCGAAGCGCGAGCGGGGTGGGGTGATCTCTCAACATGGGCAGTGTGCGACGTGGAGACCGTCACCCCACCCCGCTTCGCATTTCGCTTCGCTACATGCGAAGCGACCCTCCCCCTCCAGGGTAGGGCTATCGCATATGAGCGAGGGCGGAGAGAAGGAAGTCGTTATTCCATCTGGCTTCGAGCATTTTGTGGCTGGTGCGGGCAGGTCCAGGTGTTGCCTGCAGCGTATTGATAGCCAGCTTGCGGATGGCTGCGAGGTTTTCGGCAGCATGGCCTTTCCGGCTGCGGCAAGCGTCCTCGTCGAACAGAACGTCGAGAACCCAGTGCAAATTGTTTTCGATGCCCCAATGAGCGCGCACGGCTTCAAGCAGCTTCTTGGCTGGGAGCGGACGCGATGCC
>NZ_JACCHQ010000077.1 GCF_016031655.1 Bradyrhizobium glycinis | reverse complement strand
CAAGATGCGGAAGCGGCGGCCATCCGTGAGCTGATCGGAGACGAAGTCCAGTGACCAGCGGTCGTTCGGTGCCATCGGTACGGTCATCGGCGCCCGGGTCCCGATCGCCCGCTTGCGGCCGCCACGGCGGCGCACCACCAGCTTCTCTTCCCGGTACAGCCGGAATAGCTTCTTGTGGTTGATCGCAAAGCCCTCCCGCTTGAGCAGAACATGCAGGCGCCGATAGCCGAAGCGGCGGCGCTCCTGGGCGATCGCCTTCATGCGCTGGCGAACGCCGGCATCATCCGCTCGGGTCGTCCGATATCTTATGGTCATGCGGCAGCAGCCGATGGCTTTACACGCCCGCCGTTCGCTCATCCCGTGGGCATCCACGAGATGCGCGACGGCCTTCCGCTTGGCCGCGGGCGTCACCACTTCTTTCCCAAAAGATCCTTCAACGCCGCATTGTCCAGCATGGCGTCAGCCAGGAGCCGCTTCAGCTTCGTGTTCTCGTCCTCCAGCGTCCTCAGCCGCTTGGCCTCGGAGACGTCCATCCCGCCGTACTTGGCCTTCCATTTGTAGATGCTGGCGTCGCTCAGGCCGTGCTTGCGGCATAGATCGGCGACCGACACCCCGGCCTCGTGCTCCTTCAAGATCCCGATAATCTGCTCTTCCGTAAAGCGGCTACGCTTCATGCTCTGGTCCTCGTCGTGGGCCAGAACGAACTTCAAGCTGGATTAAGCTCCGGGGGCAAGGTCA
>NZ_JACCHQ010000076.1 GCF_016031655.1 Bradyrhizobium glycinis | reverse complement strand
CAAGATGCGGAAGCGGCGGCCATCCGTGAGCTGATCGGAGACGAAGTCCAGTGACCAGCGGTCGTTCGGTGCCATCGGTACGGTCATCGGCGCCCGGGTCCCGATCGCCCGCTTGCGGCCGCCACGGCGGCGCACCACCAGCTTCTCTTCCCGGTACAGCCGGAATAGCTTCTTGTGGTTGATCGCAAAGCCCTCCCGCTTGAGCAGAACATGCAGGCGCCGATAGCCGAAGCGGCGGCGCTCCTGGGCGATCGCCTTCATGCGCTGGCGAACGCCGGCATCATCCGCTCGGGTCGTCTGATATCTCATGGTCATGCGGCAGCAGCCGATGGCTTTACACGCCCGCCGTTCGCTCATCCCGTGGGCATCCACGAGATGCGCGACAGCCTTCCGCTTGGCCGCGGGCGTCACCACTTCTTTCCCAAAAGGTCCTTCAACGCCGCATTGTCCAGCATGGCGTCAGCCAGGAGCCGCTTCAGCTTCGTGTTCTCGTCCTCCAGCGTCCTCAGCCGCTTGGCCTCGGAGACGTCCATCCCGCCGTACTTGGCCTTCCATTTATAGATGCTGGCGTCGCTCAGGCCGTGCTTGCGGCATAGATCGGCGACCGACACCCCGGCCTCGTGCTCCTTCAAGATCCCGATAATCTGCTCTTCCGTAAAGCGGCTACGCTTCATGCTCTGGTCCTCGTCGTGGGCCAGAACGAACTTCAAGCTGGATTAAGCTCCGGGGGCAAGGTCA
>NZ_JACCHQ010000075.1 GCF_016031655.1 Bradyrhizobium glycinis | reverse complement strand
ATCTCGTCACCGACGGCAGCGGCAACACCACCGTCTATCTCGGTAGCACCGGCACGCCGGCAACGCTTGCAACCGTCGACGATCTGTTCACCGCGATCGATCTCGCCAGCGGCGTCAAGACAGTTGCCATCAGCTCCGGTGCTGCGACGATCGCCACGAGCGTCGGCCAGACCGCCTCGACCGTTGTGGGCGGCGCCGTCACGCTGAGGAGCTCGACAGGTGCGGATCTGACCGTCACCGGCAAGGCCGACCTGCTCAAGGCCCTCACCCTGACGAACTCTGTGGGCGGCGGCAACGCAACGGTCCAGGTCAACCGGACCACGAGCGCGGCCTCGCTGGGTGCGACGATCGCGGACGGCTCGACGCTGAACGTCGACGGTCACGTCATCACCTTCAAGAACGCGCCGATCCCGGGCTCGACCGGTGCTCCGAGCGTTCCGAGCGGCTATGGTGCGAGCGGCAACGTCCTGACCGACGGCAATGGCAACTCGACGGTCTATCTGCAGGCCGGCACGGTCAACGACGTCTTGAAGGCGATCGACCTTGCCACCGGCGTGCAGACGGCGACGATCAATGCCAACGGCACCGCAACGCTTGCGACCGCCACCGGCCAGACCAACTCGTCGATCAACGCCTCCGGTCAGCTCAAGCTCTCGACCGGCGTCAACGCCGACCTCTCGATCACCGGCACCGGCAATGCGTTGAACGTGCTTGGTCTTGCCGGCAACACCGGCACATCG
>NZ_JACCHQ010000074.1 GCF_016031655.1 Bradyrhizobium glycinis | reverse complement strand
TCCAGATCTCCAAGAGTAAGGAGCCGAACCTTGCCTTTATCGGGCGAAGACTGGGAACTCATCGTTGGTGCAAGTTCAACCATTTCCAATGCGCTGCTTTCGATACCCTACTGTTTACCCCTACCAACCCGAAAGATCGGTAAATCGCAGATTGTGAAGAAAATTCAATTACAAACCCTATCGGAGCGCTAGTCCGTTGAACTAAAGCGTCGATCTTCGTTGATCTCGGCGTCGCGTCCGAATTTTTTCCGCTGTTGCGACCCGAAGGTTTCCGGTCGCACCGAATAGGTGGAATCGGTGGAGTCGGTGATCCGCCATTATCGTTTATAGCTTCGCTCACCATCGACATTCCGTTCTCACCTTCCACTTCAATTTGAACTAGAGCTACTAAAGCAGAGTAGGTTGGTATGGGAAAAAGAGTGCAATGGCGGATCACCGACTCCACCGATTCCACCTACCGGCTGGGCATCGGCGGCGTCTGTAAACCTGCCGCAGACAGCCGTTCCGCTGCTGCGATCTGGTCCCGCAGCGAGAGTTCGCACTTGGCGTAGACGGGCGCTCGCTTCCCATTCACCACCCAATAGCCATCCCCGGCGGACGGGTTGCGGACCGCCACGTAGTCGCATTCCTCGAACCGGTGCGGGATCTTGCGACGATTACGACGGTCTTGCAGCCATTCGCCGAAGCTCGAGGCGGCTCGCGTCAAGACGTGCCCTACGGTAACCGCGTCGGGCTTTCCA
>NZ_JACCHQ010000073.1 GCF_016031655.1 Bradyrhizobium glycinis | reverse complement strand
AAACAAGAACGATATCATCGACGCCGAGGCAATCGCTGAGGCCGCAACGCGACCGACAATGCGCTTCGTCGCCGTAAAGGAGGAGGGCCAGGTCGATCTTCAAGCCCTGCATCGAATCCGTGACCAGATGGTCGGCTCGAGGACACGCCTGATCAATCAGATGCGGGCCTTCTGCCTCGAGTACGGTGTACCTTTGCGTCAGGGTGCCGGAATGTTCAAACTCGAGTTGCCGCGCGCTTTGAATGACGAAGGAAACGATTTGTCACCAGTGATGCGTCGCCTGCTGGGCGATCTCTTCGCCGACCTCCGCCGCCTCGAAGAACGGATCCGCGAAGTGACAAAGGAGATCGAAGCGGTCGCCGATCGAGAGGACGTTACACGCCGGCTGATGACAATCCCCGGTATCGGCGCATTGGGTGCGACCGCCGTACTTGCCGCGATTGGTGATGGACTGCAGTTTCGCAAGGCCCGCGACCTTGCTGCCTGGCTGGGGTTAGTGCCCAGGCAATACTCGACCGGCGGAAAACAGACGTTGCTTGGCGCCAGCAAACGCGGCAACCGTTATGTGAGAAAGCTTCTAGTGCATGGCGCGCGATCCTGCTTCCGGCATTTGGACCGGACGCGCGATCGCCTAGGAAGCTGGCTCGACGGGCTCCAGGCTCGGATGCATCCGAACAAGGCCGTTGTCGCTCTAGCCGCCAAGATGGCTCGCATTGTCTGGGTGGTCTTGAATAAGCCTGGAGCT
>NZ_JACCHQ010000072.1 GCF_016031655.1 Bradyrhizobium glycinis | reverse complement strand
CGCGCGCCTGAAGAACAGGATCGAGAGCTGCCGTAACGTGGCAATCAACAAGCTCTGGCATGAGGATATCGCTCGCCTGGAGCAACGTGAGAGCGCCGAACTCAAGGCTCTGGTCGCCTCGATCCGCAAGTATCCCGATCTTGCCGAGAGGCTTGCGCTGATCAATAGCGTCGATGGCATCGGGCTGCCGACTGCCGTTGCCATCCTGGTGCGTCTGCCCGAGATCGGCCGGGTTACGCGCGAGCAAGCCGTCGCTCTCGCCGGCCTTGCACCGTATGACGACGACAGCGGTGACCAGCTCGGGGTTCGGCACATCGAGGGCGGACGAAAGCGGCTGCGTCGTGCCCTTTATACGGCTTCACTGGCGGCTTCGTTTCGATGGAATCCGCAGCTCATCAAGCTCTATCAACGGCTGACTGCCGCCGGAAAGGAACACAAACGCGCGCTCGTTGCCTGTGCCAGGAAGATGCTCATCTTCGTCAACGCCGTGGTGGCTCGCGGCACGCCGTGGTGCGGCGAACCACCGATGCGATCATTCCCTGTTACTTAGTTCGACCGGCACGCGTTTCTTCGTCCCGACCTGCGGCTGCTCACGACGTCGCGCGCAGCGGCGGTCAAGGATGGCCGTCGCTCGCCCTAACCTCACCTGATCTTCCGCCAGGCCACGCCTTGACCGACGCGAGCACGGCGTCATCATGGGAAGACGCAGACGACCCCAAAAGGCAGCTACCGTTTAATGGTTGCTACG
>NZ_JACCHQ010000071.1 GCF_016031655.1 Bradyrhizobium glycinis | reverse complement strand
ATTGCCGCCGAGCGCCTGGCTCACCTTGCGCGCCATCGCGCGCTTGCGGTTCTCGTTGACCGCCAGCACCGATTCGACGATGCGCAAGGAGACGTCGTAATCCTGCGCGATCTTGATTAGGGCCTTGGTGTCCTTCGGGAAGCACGAGCCGCCGAAGCCGGGACCGGCATGCAGGAATTTGGTGCCGATGCGGTTGTCGAGGCCGATGCCGCGCGCGACCTCCTGGACGTTGGCGCCGGCCTTTTCGGACAGGTCGGCGATCTCGTTGATGAAGGTGATCTTGGTCGCCAGGAACGCGTTGGCGGCGTATTTGATCATCTCGGCGGTGCGGCGCGCGGTGAACATCAGCGGCGCCTGGTTCAGCGACAGCGGGCGGTAGATGTCGCCCATCACCTTGCGGCCGCGCTCGTCGGAGGTGCCGACCACGATGCGGTCGGGGAATTTGAAATCGCGGATCGCCGCGCCCTCGCGCAGGAACTCAGGGTTGGAGGCGACCACCACGTCGGCCGACGGATTGGCCTCGCGAATGATGCGCTCGACCTCGTCGCCGGTGCCGACCGGCACGGTCGATTTCGTCACTACCACGGTGAAGCCCTGCAGCGACTGCGCGATCTCTTTCGCGGCGGCGTAGACGTAAGACAGGTCCGCGTGCCCGTCGCCGCGGCGCGAGGGCGTGCCGACCGCGATGAACACGGCGTCGGCATCGGCAACCGGCTGCTTCAGATCGGTGGTGAAGTCGAGCCGCTTGGCTTTCACGTTGTTCGCGACCAGCTCGTCGAGGCCAGGCTCGTAGATCGGGATCTCGCCGCGATG
>NZ_JACCHQ010000008.1 GCF_016031655.1 Bradyrhizobium glycinis | reverse complement strand
CGCATTGTCCAGCATGGCGTCAGCCAGGAGCCGCTTCAGCTTCGTGTTCTCGTCCTCCAGCGTCCTCAGCCGCTTGGCCTCGGAGACGTCCATCCCGCCGTACTTGGCCTTCCATTTGTAGATGCTGGCGTCGCTCAGGCCGTGCTTGCGGCATAGATCGGCGACCGACACCCCGGCCTCGTGCTCCTTCAAGATCCCGATAATCTGCTCTTCCGTAAAGCGGCTACGCTTCATGCTCTGGTCCTCGTCGTGGGCCAGAACGAACTTCAAGCTGGATTAAGCTCCGGGGGCAAGGTCAGTAGTTTTGCTCAACGAAGACGAGCTTCGCTTGCTCGAATTCAATGCTGATTTTCTTTCTCCCCGACGGGAGTGCCGAGCGCGACAAAGGCGCCGCGGCGCGTTACTGCGAGCTTCAGATCAGGATGGTGACCGAGCCGGATTTCGGTGCGGTTTGGCTCTTTGAGGACGATCCAGGTCTTGCGACGCTTGCCGACCCGCCGGCCGAAAGCTGGCGCCTTCCGGTCCATGTACAGTCCGGGCTTCAGCGAATGAACAGTGAGATCTGTGAGTCCAAGAATTGGCACGATTTGGCACGCCTTTCGCGTGGATCGAGGAGGATAACCATGCCGAAGTGTGCGGATTGAGTCGCGCAAACCACTGCAAAACAAGGAGCTTACGGGCAGCATGTGGAACGGTGGGGAGGCTTCAGAGATCGGGAAACTGCCAGATCTGCTTTCGTCGGATCACCCGCTAGTTTTGTTTCGCAATTCATTGAAACGCTTTTGCCTACTTGCCAGTCAGCCAGTGAACGCTCAGGCGGCGCGAACAGTCTGAAGAAACTTCTCCACTTCTGCCCTGAGCCGCGAGCTATCGCTGGACAGGACTTGCGCTCCAATAAGGAGCTGACCTGAAGCCGCCCGTGAGCGATATTGCGCTTGCGAAGTTGCCGCGCGTATCGGCTAGCGCTTTCGCTCGGTTGTCGCCTCAAGGTCTCTCTCCTCCTCGATCATTCGAGTGGTCTCCGAGAAGATGCTTTCGGCGCGGGGGTTCCGCCTCCGTCATCATGAGCTTTGTCGCCGGAAACATCCCCGCTGAACGCCACGGCCTCCGCCTTCTCCTGAGCAGCACGAAACTCTGCAATCAAAGCCTTGGCTTCAGCCCACTTGTCCTGGCTTTCGGAGCTGGCAAACTGCTTCGACAGCTCATCAACGAGACCACGATCGCATCCATTGTTTTCCACATGGCCCGCCGATCGAGCTTGGCCTGCGAATTGCCGGTCAACAGATAGCCGCGCAGAGCTGAGAGCGTCGCATGAATGTTGCTGACCAACTCGCTACTGGCAATCGCCGCCGGCGTGCGCGAGCTCACCATCTGGTTGACGGTGATCGAGACGCTGGTGACGGACATGAGGGTGACTGCTACTGAGAGTACAAAGATGGTACACACAACAAAGAAGCCCGCCGGCAACAAGTCGGCCGCGAGTGCGTCATTTCAATCTGGCGAACATCCCAATCCCCCAACACCCGTGATCCTTCTATTTTGGGGAGGGACATTGATGATCCCGTTCGTCAAAATTCTTGCGAGCCATACGGTTGCAGCAAATTTAGAGTCATACGTAGTCGCGCCAATCATGCAAAGGTGGCTGCATCACAGATTTTGTGATCGAGCTCCAGGCCGAGCATCATTTCCCTCAAGTGAACCCCTTCATAC
Organism: Bradyrhizobium glycinis; assembly: GCF_016031655.1. Classification (GTDB taxonomy): domain Bacteria; phylum Pseudomonadota; class Alphaproteobacteria; order Rhizobiales; family Xanthobacteraceae; genus Bradyrhizobium; species Bradyrhizobium glycinis. The sequence continues at coordinate 354,789 of NZ_JACCHQ010000008.1, read as the reverse complement.
ATGCACCGACAGGTTGTCGACCCAGAGCATAGGCGCACGCGGGCGTGGAGAGAAGGCATTTTCGGGAGACAGACGGGCGCAGTCCGCGCTACACGGTTTAGATGCCACCGATCTCGGCGACAGCGTCGCGAGCCTCACCCGAACCTTGTGACCCGTCGCAGCCCGGACCGCCTGCGCCGCTGCGGTGATCGGTCATCGCATCTTGTGGACTGGTGTCTGGGGTGGAGCCCTGCGCAATTGCTGCAACCGAGCAGCCTCGAGAGTGGCCTGGATGCATGCATGAGAGGGCCCCGACATGGCTACCTTTCGCCGGGCTTGGCCCCACGCTCAGCCGCCCGCTGGCCGCCGACGGAACGGCTGGAATTGTCGCTTACGCCGCCTGGAAGCGCAATTGTGGAACCGCCGCGACCAACTTCCTCGTATAGGGTTGCCTGGGCCGTAAAAACACGTCGTCTGCTCTGCCGGCTTCGACCGCCTCCCCATGATTCATGACAAGAACACGATCGCTAAGGTGGTGCACCACGCCCAGATCATGCGAGATGAATAGATAGCTGACGCGCAACTGAGACTTGAGATCGCCAAGCAGATCGACAATTTGCGCCTGGATAGATACGTCAAGAGCCGCGACCGGCTCGTCACACACGATGATCTTCGGGTGCGGAGCAATCGCGCGAGCGATCGCGACCCGCTGGCGTTGACCGCCCGACAGTTCGAGTGTGCGCCTGGTCTTCAAGCTCGGTGAAAGCCCCACAAGATCGAGCAACTCGCTGACCTCGGATTGCCGGCTGGCTCTATCGCGAGGGTCTTCGCGGCGTCTTGTCAAAGCATCATCAATGACGCGCTCAATTGTCCAGCGCGGATCGAATGAACTTAGCGGGTCTTGGTAGATGACCGAGATATCCGATCGCCGGTGGCGGCGCTCTTTCTCGGTCGCCGAACTCCACTGCCTGCCTTCGAGCGTCACCTCTCCTCCGTCTGGCACTTCAAGCGCGAGCGCCATGCGTGCCAAAGTCGTTTTCCCAGACCCCGACTCTCCGACTATGCCAAGCGTCTCTCCATAGCCGAGGCTAAACGAGACATCATTCACAACGGTGCGCAGCTTGCCATCCGGTCCCCGAAAGCGCTTGACGAGCCGTTCCGCCTCAAGCAGGGGCCTACCACAATGTGCGATATCCGATTGGATCAGCGCAGTGCCCTCGTCTCCTTCAGCCGAGACGAAGCGCGCCGCCCTCGAGGACGAAAGACGGCTCCCGCGTGACCTGACGGATGGGATCGCCTTAAGAAGGCCTCGGGTATAATCATGTCTCGGATCGCCAAAAATCTGTTCTGATGAGCCATGCTCAACGATTTCGCCGTCGCGCATTACTATAATTTCGTCGGCCATCTGCGATACCACGGCGAGATTGTGGCTGATGAGTATCATGGCCTTCTTGCGTTCGCGCGTTTCGCTGAGCAGATCCAGGATTTGCGCCTGGATCGTAACGTCCAGCGCCGTGGTGGGCTCATCTGCGATCAAAAGAGCTGGGTCGAGAGCGATTGCCGTTGCAATCAAGGCTCGTTGCCGTTGCCCTCCGGACAGCTCATGAGGAAGCTGCCGCGCCTTGACCTCCGGCTCGGGCACGCCCACGAGCTTCAGAAGCTCAACCACCCGTTCTGCCAAGTCTGCGCCTCTCCTGATTGCACGGTGAACAAGCAGCGCTTCACCGATCTCCTTGCCAATTGGTCTGAGCGGATCGAGTGACACCAGCGCGTCCTGTAATACGAAACCGATGTGCTTGCCGCGCAAGGCTCTCCATTCCTTGTCACTCAGACGATCGATATTCTTTCCTTGAAACGTCAGGCGATCAGCTTGGACATGAGAACACGCCCCGGTAAGACCAACCAAGGTCCGGGCCGTAACACTCTTGCCTGACCCCGATTCACCGACGATCGCGACGCAGCGGCCTTTCTCAACCGTGAAAGAGACATTCTTTACCACGGCCCGCCGCGAATGCGCCGGCCCGAAGGCAACGTTGAGGTTTTGTACCGTGAGCAACGGGTTGCTTGTCGGGGGCGGTGTGGCATCTTCCTGGAAGGAGGCTGCGGGAAAGGTCACGTTCATGGAAGCTCAATCCTTCCTTCGAAGCGTTGCTGCACGTACTCGCCGATCACAGTAACTGAGAGCGCGAAGGCAGCGATGGCGATACCGGGCATGACCTCGAGCCACCATGCATAGATCACGTAGTTGCGCCCGGCATTGAGCAGTGCACCCCATTCTGATGACGGGGGCGCAACTCCCAACCCGAGAAACGAAAGGCCGGATGCCCAAATAATGGCTTGCCCGACACCGAGCGTGAACATTGTCGCAAGTGGGCTGATTGCGTTGGGGAGGACATGCTTGAAGAGGATGCCCCTGGGCGAGTGGCCCAACGCCTTTGCCGCCTCAACGTACCCAGTCGCTTTGACCCTGAGAACCTGCACCCTCACCATGCGTGCATATCCTGGCGATGTTCCAAGGCCGACGGCGACAATTAGCGTCGAGACGGAGGTGCCCAACAGCGAAACGAAGAGAAGCGCAAGGAACAGGGTGGGGAGAGCCAACAGGGCGTCGAAGAACCGGCTGAGCACATTGTCGATCCAGCCGCTAGACAGGGCCGCCGTCACGCCGAGCATGAGCGCGATGGCGAGGCTGAGCGCAGTCGCACCTAGCCCGATCGAGAGAGACTGACCTGTTCCCGCCACGATGCGGGAATAGAGATCTCGTCCGGACTGATCCGTCCCTAGCCAATGCGTCAATGAAGGTCCCTTGAGGGATGACATCAAGTCCAGCTCCAACGGATCATGCGTCTGAAGCAGTTTCGGCGCAATTGCTGCGATGAGGAAGAAGGCGACGACGACAGTCGCGATATAGAGCGAAACCGGGAAGTTACCGGCGCCCGTCGTTACTGTCGCAGTTGTGAAGGCTTTTGCGTTTCCGGCGGAGCTAGTAGCGACACTCATGCCTCTTTCATCCTGGGATCGACGAGCTGTACCGTGATATCCACGATTAAGCTGGCAGCGATAAACAGCGCAGCTGAAACCACAATCACCCCTGACACGACGGGGACATCGCGTGTGGACGTTGCCGCGACAAGGACCCCACCCAGCCCCTGACGGCCGAACACCGCTTCGATCAATACGGCGCCTGACAGCAGCTTGCCCATGATCCAGCCCGAAAGGGTGATGCCAGGCAAGGCCGCATGGCGCAGAGCGTGACGTAGACGGACACTGAAATCTCCTGTGCCACGCATTCTCGATGAGGTGATGAAAGGCTGATCAAGAACCCGCGTAAATTCACCCAGGACCGCTTGACCAAGGAAGCCGTAAATTTCCAATGCCAGGGCCATCGTCGGCAGAACAAGGCCCATGGGGGTGTTGCCGCCCACGACAGGAAACAAGCGAAGCTGGATCGCGAACACGACTAGCAAGATTGTCGCGAGCCAATAGGGCGGCAGAGTTGCCAGGAAGATCTGAAAACCGCCGAGCGCCTTGGACCATATGTTGTCGCGCCCAGCGAAGAGAACCGTGGTTGTGATAGTGATGATCCAAGCCGTCAACATAGCGGCAAAGGCGAGCGCAATCGTCGGCCCGATCTGCCGCGCAATTAGGTCCGTGACAGGTTGATACTGGACGTAAGACTGTCCAAGCTCTCCGTGCATCACATCCCAAACATACTTTCCGTATTGCACGATGACGGGTTGATCGAAGCCATATTTGGCGTTGATGGCGAGCAGCTGGTCGCGAGGAATCTCTCCCACGTTTCCGCTATTTGCATTGAAGATGATCTGAGCACGCTCTCCAGGCATCAAAAATTGCACAAAGAAGGTGAACGTCGCCGCGGCCCAGAGCACGATCAGCCCGGATAACAGCCGGCGCGCCAGCCAAAGGGCTCGCTTGCCTATCGTTTTCTCCGTATTCATTTCTTGTCGGTAAAATATGCGTCCGAAAAAACTGGCTCGCCCACCGACCCGCTGTCGAGCCAGATGTCCTTCACGTTGTCGGCTAAAGCGAGGGTGACGTCCAAAACCGTGTAACTCAGGGACGGCGCGTTCTCGACAATTCGCCGCTCCGCCTGCTGATAAAGCGCGATGCGCTGCGTCTTGTCAGCAGCCTGTTCGGCCTTCTGGATGATGTCCCACAAGGGTAGATCCTGATAGCGGGATGGGTTGAAAGGATTCCGCACCCCATTCAAGTCAGGCTTGTACGAAATGCGATAGATCTCGGCGCCTGGCGCAACCCAGTACAGTGGAAGTGCTTCATAATCATTGGGGCCAAGGTTCTTTCCTGCCCAGAAATCCGCCTGGTTCGTCGGCTGGAGCCGCACGTCGAACCCTGCAGCCTTTGCTTGCTGCTGAATGATCTGCAGGACCTGGTCGCCGTCAGGAGGCGAAAAGGCGTTGGTGTAGGTGATGCGTATGATCAGCGCATTACCGTTCTTGCTACGAGTGCCGTTTGCATCGCGCTCTCTCCACCCAGCCTCATCAAGGAGCTTGTTCGCCTTCTCGACGTCATAGGAATAGGACTTTGAGAGTTCGCCGATATATTCTGGAGAACTTTGGCTCAAAGCGAAGTTGCCCTCATAGGGCAGCGAGCCAAGGAAGGCCGCTTGCACGGCAGAACGTCGGTCGGAGGCATAAGCAAAGGCCTGTCGAACACGCACGTCGTCGAACGGGGGCCTCTCCGAGAATAGCGCAAGCCGAAGCGGCGTTCCGCCTGTGAGGTGTCGCACGATCTTGAACCGGGAATTGGCGTCATGCCAGTTCGCGGCAGGGATATGATAGACAACGTCGGATTCGCCGGTCAGAAGTGAGCCGTAGCGTATCGTGGGGTCAGCGAGGAAGCGCCACTCTATCCCTTCGACATAGGCTGGGCCTTGATGCTTGGCAGTGGCCGGCGCGGAATTATAGTTTGGATTTCGACGGAATATGACGTTCTTGCCGCGGTTCCATTTCTCGACAATGAACGGACCCGAACCAACCGGACTTTCGCAGTTCACGGCCTTGCCACGCTTAAGCGCCGTTGGCGACAAGATGCCTTGCGAGGACTGCGCAAAGACATTCAGCAGCGGCTCGAACGCCGTCTTCAAAGTGAGGTTGAGCGTCAGCGGATTCGTTGCCGCCGCGGATTCGAAGACGCCTCTGAGATAAGGACCGGCTGTAGGATTCTCCAGCTCCGGATTGTCACTCAGCCATCCATTGATGTTATCGACGACCGCCTGGGCGTCCAGAGGCGTCCCGTCCGTGAATTTGACGCCGGGCTTGATCTGGAAGGTGTAAGTTTTGCGGTCATCCGAAATGGTCCATGCGGTCGCAAGCCAAGGCAGGATCCTTCCGTCTTCAGCCCTGGCGACCAGATTGTCGCTGAATTGACGCTGAAGGTACCACTGCTGCACCCAACCACCGTAAAGGCAGGGCGGCTCCTGGAAGTGTCCGTACCGGATAATCCCGCCGGATAGCGGCTTGCCAGCCGAAGCGTCTTCCGCCTGCGCGGCATCCACTATCGAAAAGCCAGACATCGCGACAGCGATGATTGCGGCGTGAGATTTCAAACGACGGTTCAGAGTTTTGGTAAGAAACCCCGAACGAACGGCAGCCGGCTTAGACATAATGAGCTCCGAATGTGGAAAGGAGAAGTACTTAGGCAGCGGAGACCTGTTCGGTGCGCTCGCCCTGCAGTGGAATGCCGAGGTGCTCGCGGAGCGTTTCGCCTCGATAATCCGAGCGGAACAAACCGCGCCGCTGAAGAACGGGAACAACATGCTCGACGAACGCAAGAGTGCCGTCGGACAGAACATCCGGTATGACGTTGAACCCGTCCACTGCGCCCGCCCGGAACCACTCTTCGAAGGAAGCTGCAATCTGTTCTGGCGATCCAACTAACACCCGGTGACCGTAAGCCGGCGCCTCAACGATGATCTGGCGGACTGTTTTGCCAGAGCGCACGAGAGCTTCCACAGTGCGATACTGGCCAACGGAAAAAGCCGCGTCCGCATGTCGCGGCAGTAAGTTGAAGTCGATTGGTTCGTCGATCTTCAGCCTTTCGGCAGGTATACCGAAACGACCGGACAGCGCATGAAGGGCAACGTCAAAGTTGATAAGGTCATCAAGCTCCGCCTTGCGCTTGATTGCCTCCTCTTCCGTTCCGCCGATGAAAGTGACGATGCCCGGCAGAACGAGGGGCGCCCGTCGTCCATGTTGAGAAGCAAGCGACCTGAGGCGATCTGCCTCGCGCAGGGCGATTTCCAAATTGCCCGTTGATGAGAACACGGCATCGGCGCTTCGGGCAGCGAACTGAAGGCCCTGATCCGATCCGCCGGCCTGGAAAATAATCGGCTGTCCCTGCCTTGAGCCCGGATGTGTGAGAGGCCCGCTGATGTCAAAGAACTCGCCGGCATGCCTCACCGTCCGCAGTCTGCTCGGATCACCGAACCGCCCCGACCCTTGGTCCAGAATAAGGGCACCTTCTCCCCAGCTATGCCATAGGGTTCTCACGGCCTCCACGAATTCTTCAGCGCGGCGATAACGTTCATCACGTGATTGCTCATTGCCGCCAAAGCTCTTGGCCGTATAGACATTGGATGTCGTGACTGCATTCCAGGCCGCACGGCCGCCACTGACAACGTCAAGCGACTGGAATCGGCGCGCAAGGTTATATGGCTCGTTGTAGGTGGTGGATGCCGAGCCGATCAGGCCGACAAAACTTGTTTCTCGCGCAATGCTGGCAAGCGTGATCGTCGGCTCGATGCCATTGAGCGGCGGGTGCTTATCGATTGCTGGATTGAGCGCTGGCGTGTCGGCGAGGAAGACCGCGTCCAGCTTTCCGCGCTCCGCGAGCTTTGCGGCTCGTACGTAGTGCTCAATATCGTAAAATGCCCCGGGAGGATTTTCGGGCCAGCGCCACGCTGCTGCATGCCCCCCAGCGCCATGCAGGTTCAGGCCAAGATGAAGCTCACGTTCAAGCGCCGACGTCATCACGGGGTATATCCGCTACGAGTAGTGGCACGCCGGAAGCTCAAAAACGTCATCGCACTCTTCTCAATTTTCGGTAACCATGAACGTGTTATTGCACTTCAACATTGTTGAGTAGCGGACCGGCGTCAACCACGGGGGAAAAATAAGAATGCCTTTTCAGTTCGTGCCGCCGGGCAATTAATTTCTGTTTTGAATGCGTCGCGGCGCGGAATGTTAAACTCCGCGACCGAGAAGCCCCATCTTTCGGGTTTGCAGTTACATCGGTGGAGCGACGCAGCGATCAATCCAGAGCCATGTATGGTGGCGTCGTGCTCTCAAGCTTCTAATCGTCGCTGCAAGCCGAGCCAGCATCGGCGCAATAAATTTCAGCGGATAGGCACCACTCGCGGCTTACCTGTCTTGATCGTGCCGGCTTCAGGCGTCAGCTTCATCACGTAGAGGCCCTTACGGTCCTCGACGTCGATCCCGCGCAACTGCGTGATTGCACCGGGCCTCGCTCCAGAAGACGCACAGAGCCAAGGCACCCAGCGACGAGTCCGGTCCGCCGGCGTGATGGGTTCTCAATGCCCAAGCTGGCGTGAGAATAATCTTAGCCTCAGCGTCTGTGAAGCTCCGGCCTTCTTCTCGTGTCTCGGCCTTGCGTGGAACGTCTACTCATCACGGACATCGACAGGGATGCTCTTGCGAGCAATGAAAGCCGCCACCCTCGAACTAGACCGATCATACGCAATGCCATTTGTAGCGCCTTTTGTATTTTGCAAAGGCGCAAAAACGTCTGGTCTCTCAGCAAGATACTGGAACTGCAAGTGATTTAGCAGTGGTGGTACAGTTGGGTGGGCTCGAACCGCCGATTTCCTGTTCCAGAGTTTGCGGCGTTTGATCTTAATACCGCTTTCGATCAGTCCGATTTGTACGCTAGGGCGCTCAGGATTTCGCGGCGACATCCGAAGACCTTGTCTGGCGTTGTCGGCGATGTATTGGGTTGTGCGCAGATGGTGTCGAGGCAAGTCAGCAGCAGAGCTGCTCCTTTCTGAAAAGCCAGCTCAGGCCAATGTTCATCCCGCTGAGCGTTACGTGATTCGGCTATGGCGGAGATCCTCGAAACATTTTCAGGCACCATGGTTGACAATGATAGTAACAAGCGGCGTCGGCTCGTCGAGTTCAAGGACGGTTGCCGCTATGGCAAGTTCGGAAAGACGAAGGCTTATGAACTTATCGCCCACCAGAGGATCAGGGCGTACAAGATGGGCGGCAAGACTCTGATCGACCTCGACAGCGTAGATGAATATCACGCTTCGCTGCCAAGGGTTGAAACGAGAGCGCCCTAGGCCGCCGATGCCCGGAGCGAGACGGTCGACGCAGTTGTCGCGTAGACGGTGAGGCGATCAGACCAACGCTACATTTTATGCAGGCATTCAGTGTGATAGGCTCCGAGCTTATAGATGCGCGGAGCTTATTCTTGTCATCCTTGTCAGGCTAACGCCCCACCATCTGTCACACCGTCGCCATCTTACGCGTCCTCCTGGTTGAGCAGCCTCGACGAGGTCGAGCGGAAGCCGTGAGCGCAGTAGTCGCCCCCGGCGGCAGTATCGCGGGTGATGGTCGTCGGCGCCTTGTTCAGTGGTTTTAGACATTAGAACGCTCTAGTCATTGAACGCCAAGCAGATTGCGGACCGGCGTGCGATCCCTCGTTTTCGATACCTGGTTGCCGCGTGCACGTGACAAAGGCCCGCCCAAAAACGTTGCGATATTGCGTTAGGTCGGGTCCCGCCGGGATTTGGAATGGGGCCGGACTCGACTCCGGTCGGGCCGATTTTGGAGACCGGAACGGCACGGGGCGTACCTGCTGCCGTGGAGTCTGCTTTTTTTCAGCTGACGCCGCGCGTCGTCCTGCTGGTATTTCTGCTGGTATCGGCAGCAATTTGCCGATAAAATGACCTGTAAACTCAAGTGGTTGAGAGAATAGGCGATTGCCGGCCAGGGGCACCACGCTTCGCCCTTTGGGCTTCGCGTGGCTCGCGACGCATGGCGCCCGAGGAGGAGAAGAGACACGTCCGGTACCGCCGCATGCCATTCGACTTCGCGCGGCCGCTCCCTATATGGTCTCGCAACCGACGTGATGCAGCGGACACTTCGATGGCCAGGAGACGCACGACGGATACGGACACTGACGACCTACCCCGTTATTTCGTCTGGGTCCGCGGCCTCGACGGCCCCGAACCTCAGAAGTGGACGGCGATGGATTTCGGCGTCGGCGATTGGAAGCGGCCGCTCGTGTTGGCTTATCTGGAGCTGCCGGAAGGCGAACGGCATCTATCCTTGTCGGTGCTGGCCCGGCGCTATCCGCCGCCGCGGGATGATCTTTCGTGAGCCGGGCTCGGGTGTGTACTCGCAAGCGTCGGCTCCGCCCCTGTCCGCGATCCGCGGACAGCTACACAATCCAGCCGGACTCCACGACCTGGTAGGGGCGCATCATTTCGTGATCCTCATGCGAGAGGATGTGGCAGTGCCAGACGAATTCACCCGGCAAATCAAATTCAGCTACAACGCTCATCATCTCGCCGGGGGCGACATACACCGTATCCTGCCGCCCGGATTGCTCTGGCGCTATCGGGACGCGGTCGCCGATCCATATGTCATTCTGGCTGAAGTCCGTGCCCCCCGAGCCGTAGGTGATAACGCCGTCGCCGTTGGTATCGTCGGGGATGCCGTTCTCGTCGGCATCCTTGAAATCGATGAGCCTCTTCTCCACGACCTGGAATTGGGTCTGGTGAAGGTGGATGGGATGCGCGTCTTCCGTAAAGTTGAATAGCTCCCATTGCTCGATCGAGCCCAGCAGGGGCTTTTCTGTAACAGCAGCATCCCACATCAAGGGCCCGAAGGCTCCATCCGGCGTCATGGTGTCGCTGTGCACCGCGCCCGCCTCGGCGGTTCCAAGCATCGGCTCTATTCGTCCGAATTCGTCGACGCCTTCGAACAACCCAAGCTTGCGCATGTTGGTCGCGAGATCGGCAATACCGTCCTCATTCGAATCCTGGGCGATAAAGTGGAAATTCGGAGCCAGCACAGTGCCATCGGTCACTGAGCCATCAAACGTAGCTAGGCTTGGGTCAATGGTGAACTGCATGATACTGCCGACAGGATCGGCCGATGTCGCGGCCACGGCCTCGCCCGCGAGCGACCCGTCCGGGCCGGCCAGGCCTTTGAACGGCTCGTAGGCCGGTCCGATATTCAACAACTGCACGGCCGGATCGATGTTGGCTCCGCTGAAATCGAACACCACGTCGATGCGATCGCCGGGTGCAAGCACCAGGAACTCGTCATCCTCCTGGATGCCATCGCCGTCCATGATCATCTTCGCCTGCGGCAGCAAGCCGCCGTCGACCCCGACCAGGTACGCCTTTACATCGGGGTCGCTGAGCTTGAGCACGTAGAATCGCGAATCGGATCCGTTCAGCAGGTGAAACTCGTAATCACCGGCGGCGACGTTAAGGTTCGGCCATGCCATGCCATTGACAAGAATATGGTCGCCAAAAAACTCCGGCACTGCTGACGGAGCATTCTCGCCGTTGGCGTCGTAGAAGCTTTGAGGAACGACATCGCCGACGGTGTCTGTCGTGCCCGGGAGCGGATCGTTCTTATAGGCCGGGAAGTAGAGCTGACCGTCTACGGTGAACGCGCGATCCTGAATGACCGCTTCTATTTCATACGATCCGCCAGGGAGTACACCGGTGCTAACCAGATGCTCGCTGTCTTCATCCCTCAGCAGATAGAAACCGGCCAATCCGGCATAGACGTTGAGGCGCGTCAACCCAAGCGCATGGTCGTGATACCACAGCGTCGCGGCGTCCTGATCGTTCGGGTATGTGTAGATCCGACTTTCGAAGTCCGGTCCTTTCGAGCTGTAGTTCTGAGTAAACCACTGTTCCGGCAGGCCGTCGCTCCCGGAAGGAACATGAGCGCCGTGAAGGTGGGTGACGGTCGGCACATGGCCGTCCTTCAGGGGCTTCTTGTCGGATGCAGCCCAATGGAGCGTCATGTCCACCGGCAGAAGATGACCTTCGAGCGGAAGCTTGTTCTGCCAGTTGAGGTGGATTTCCGTGCCCGCATGGGCCACGAGAGTCGGACCGGGATAAGTTGCCGTGTGTCCGGGCTGACCGTAGCCCCAGACCGTCGTGACCAGCGGCTCTCCATTTGCGTCGACAAGTCCGAGCCATTGCTCGGCCTGCTTCATCTGAAGCACAACTGTACCAGGCCTGCTCGTATCGATCCGTTCCGGCAGCGGAAGATCGTTGACAAAGCGGGGCTGGGCGAGCGGGTCGAGAAGTCGAACAGGCTGCGGCTCACCGGGACCGCACGGCTTCGCCGTCCAACAGTGGTGGTGATGCTGACTGTGGTGACCGTGATGGTGCAGCGCCGCTCGGCCAAGAGACCAGAAATCTTGCACGCCAACGGGGCGTAGCGCCTGCTCCAGCCGGCCCTGCTGAAAAAGGTAGGCGTCAAGCCCGCCATCTTCGATGCCTTCCGGAAACAGATCGTCGGGCGGCGTAGATTCCGGTCTGATCTTCCTGGCCATGGCTCCCCCGCTTGAGGCAGTCGCGTATGATGCGTCGTGAAACCGATCGCCTTCCTAAGCTATGGTGTTGCCGTTTTGCGAGGGGATTTGGACGATCTATACTAAATCTAAACTGGTCGTCCGGCGGAACATCTGGTCGGGCGGCATCAGAGGCAGAGCGCACAGCGCCTGAGCGCAGCGCAGATGCTATGAGCACACGCTGGCGGCTGCAGGATGCGCTGGCCAAGGCCGGTTACGAGGCGCGCAGCGCTGCGGTGACTGGCGAGGCAGAGATCGACGTTGGACTGTCCGTGGTATAAGATTGAATGACGAAGGTCGCCCTTTGGCCCTGAGCTGAACAAGAACGTGCTGTGGCTGTCGCTCGGCCTCACTGTTCCGCCAGCTTTGCTCGCCCGCGCTGACAAGGTCATCGAATGAGACACGCATTCGAAACCTTTGCTTGCATCCTAAGATTCGCTCAGCTCCCTTTCCAGAATTGATCGTTCGGCACGATTCCGCCTGCATCGTGAGCAAATTCGGCTTTGATGCGGTTGAGATAGTACATGTTCACCAAGCCTCGATGCTTGACCTCAACGGGACCGCGAGACTCGGTCTCGAAACGCGACCTGACATGGTGCCACGTCGATTCGGCAATGCAGATGCGGCCTTCCTCTGCCGCTGACTCGAGCCGCTGGGCGGTATTCACCGTATTTCCCCAGATGTCGTAGGTGAACTTGTGCTTGCCCACCACCCCGGCGATCACCGGTCCAGTATTGATGCCGACTCTCGCCTTCCAGGCCGGCAGCCTCAGCTTTTCGCGCTGACGGTTGAGTTTCGCGAGATGATCGAGCACTTCAAGCGCGCATAACGCCGTATCGAGGGCGTGCGAGTGGGAAGGTTCGGGAACGCCGGCAACGGCAAGATAGGCATCACCGATGGTCTTGAGTTTCTCCAACCGATGCCGCGCCATGATTTCGTCGAAGCGGCTGAAATGCTGGTCGAGTTGATCGACGACGCTCGCTGGCTCGAGTGTTTCGACGAGACGTGTGAATCCCTTGAAGTCGATCAGGATCACCGTCGCGGAATCAAAGAAGCGCGGCTGCACGCGCGCGTTGGTCTTCAGTTCATCAGCGATCGAGGCCGGCAGAATATTGAGCAGCAGCCTCTCCGATTCGGCCTTCTCGGCAAGCGCCTGATCGCGCGCACTCTCCATTTTTCGTAGCATCTCGTTGCGCGCAAGCAACTGCCGGCGCAGTTCTAGATGAACCATGGTTTGGCGCGACAGGCGCCGTAGTGCTTCCCGCTGCTCAAAGGAGAGCTCACGCGGTTGGAAATCGATCACACATAGCGTCCCCAGAGCATGGCCATCCGGCGTTATGAGCGGAGCGCCGCAGTAAAACCTAAGCGCCAAATCGCCCGTGACCAGCGGACTGGTGTTGAACCGCTCATCTTTTTCGAGCTCGGGAACATACAGGATGTCGTTGTTACAGATCGTAGCTTGGCAGATCGAGATTTCCCGGGGGCATTCGGACATATCCGGCGGGAGACCGTACTTCGCCTTCATCCATTGCCGGGACTCATCAACGAAGCTTATCAGCGCAGCTGGACAACCACAGATCTGGGCTGCGAGATCGGTGATCTCGTTGAGGCCCACCTCGGGAAGCGTGTCAAGAATCGCGTAACTCCTCAACGCGTCAAGTCGCTCAGGCTCCCTGGCTGGTATCGGGCGGTGCATGGCATATTCGTGCAATAAATCTGCCTGAAATGCCAGAGCATTCCCCTCTGAGCCGAGGAAATCGGGCACGCAAGCCCATGGCGTTCGCCGGCCGGGAATTCTACGCGGGGGTTCGCCTTGACGCACACTAGGTCTGTCCGCGCCCGCTTGGCACAGGCCGCATCCCCGCCCCCATGATTATGGGTGTCACGGCCTTCGCGCTGCGGTTAAGCTTGCTTCGCGCCGCGGGGGACACGCGGGTCGCGGGACCATGGACATGACCGAACAGGGCGAGACGGGGGAAGCCATCACCATCCTCCTCGTCGAGGACGACGCGCCGACCTGCTGGCGGCTGCAGGATGCGCTGGCCAAGGCCGGCTACGAGGTGCGCAGCGCCGGTACGCTCGCGGAGGCGCGGCAGGCCCTCGCCGCCGGCGCGCCGCGCGTGCTGCTGACCGACCTGCGGCTGCCCGACGGCCACGGCGTCGAGCTGATCCGCGAGATGCGGCAGCGCTTTCCCGACACCGAGATCATGGTGATCTCCGCGCTCGGCGACGAGGAGAGCGTGATCTCCGCGATCACGGTCGGCGCCACCGGCTATCTGCTCAAGGACGCCTTTCCCACCGACATCGCCACCACGGTGCGCGACCTGGTCGCGGGACATTCGCCGATTTCGGCCTCGATCGCGCGCTTCATCGTGCGCAGGACGCAAGGTGCCGCGCAGACTTCGGCGGAGCCGCCACCCGGCCCGGTGCTCAACACGGCAAGGCTGACCCCGCGCGAGATCGACATCCTGTGGGGCATCGCCAAAGGCTTCAGCTATGCCGAGATCGCGAGCCATCTCGGCCTGTCCAAGCAGACCGTGCCCGGCCATATCAAGAACATCTATCGCAAGCTCGAGGTGCATACGCGCAGCGAGGCGGTATTCGAGGCGGTGCAGCAGGGCCTGATCAAGCTGTGAGCGAGATCGCGGCGAAAGCACCGACACGCCCGCGGCGCCGGCTGATCGCGTCGCGTCTCGTTCCCTATCTGCTGCTCCAGGCGTTGATCGTGATCGTCACGATCCTGGGGATCCGGCTGCTGCAGCCGAGCGATCCTGATGACTACGCGGTGAGCGATTTTTCAGCGCGGGAGGACGGTCTGACGCGCCCCATCACGCTGCCGCATTTCACCTCGTCACGCTACTCGCTGGCCGACCCGCCATGCTACACCGGCACCTTCACGTTCCCAAGCGGCGATGCGGCCTCGGGCTGGTCGGTGTACCTGCCGCGCTTCAGTAACGCGGTGGAGGTCGCCGTCAACGGCGTCGTCGTGCTCGACTCCCGGCGCGATGCCAACGCCAATCGGCCCGACCGCAACACGCCGCAGATCGCCGTCATCCCCGCGTCGCTGCTGCGCGAGGGCGCCAACGAGATCACGGTGCGGCTGTTCGTGTGGGGTCCGCTCAAGGGCTTTCTCGACACCGTCTATGTCGGGCCGGATGCCGCCCTGCGCCCGGCCTATGAAACACGCACGCTGCTGTTCGTCACGCTGCCTGTGGTGTTTTCCGCCTGGCAGGCGATCCTGGCCGTCATCCTCGCGATCATGTGGCTGATGCGGCGTCACGAACCGGTCTATGGCGTACTGGCGACGGCGATGGTGCTCGGCGTGGTGCAGGCATTCGCGCCACCGCCGGTGCCGCCGGCCACGGTATCGCACCTGGCCGCGGTGCTGCTCGCCTCCGCACCGATCGAGAGCGCGCTGATCGTCGCGTTCGGCGTGCTGTTCTTCGGCTGGCGCTGGCCGCGTTACGGCACGCTGCTGTTCGTGCCTGGCGTCGCCGTGTTCGTGATCGGGCTGATCGGAGGCCCGCCGCTGCCGCGTATCCTTTTCCTGGTGCTCGGCATTCCCACCGTCGGGCTCTGCCTGTTCCTGATGGCCTGCATCACGGCCATCGCGGTGGTCCGGCGGCAGGACGCGGCGAGCTTCACGATCGGCTGCGCGGTGACCATCGTGCTGACCTGCTGGATCCAGGACATGCTCACGGTGCTCGAGATCGTGAACAACGACCGCATCTTCGTCTCGCGGCTGTCCTATTCGGCGATGCTGGTCGCCATCGGCGCTGGGCTGACCTGGCGCTTTGCCCGCGCCTTGAACCAGGTCGACAGCTTTGCCGGCCAGCTGGTGACGCGGGTGCGGGAGGCTGAGGAACGGCTGAAAGCGAGCTTTGCCCGCGAGGAGGAGCGCGCCCGCGCGGCGACGCTCGCCAACGAGCGCACGCGCCTGATGCGAGACCTGCACGACGGCCTCGGCGGCCAGCTGGTCAGCATCGTCGCGCTGTCCGAGCGCGGCAGCACGGGCGCGGCCATCACGGACGCCGCGCGCGCGGCGCTGAAGGATCTCCGCCTCGTCATCGATTCCATGGACGATATCGGGGGCGACCTGATGCTGGCGCTCGGCTCCTGGCGCGAGCGGACCACGGCTCAATTACGGCCGCACGACATCACGCTCGACTGGCGCGTGGCGACGCCGCAGGGCCTGCCGCTGCATCCCGAACTGAGGCCATGGCACGTCATCCAGATCGTGCGCATCCTCGACGAGGCCGTGACCAATGCGGTCAAGCACGCGCAGGCCCGCCGCATCGCCGTGACCATCGACACATTCGACGCAGGCCAGGGGCCGTACGGCGTGATCAGCGTGACCGACGACGGAAGCGGCTTTGCGCTCGCCGGCAATGGCGAGGCCGCCGGCGCCGGCCAGACCGCGCGCGGCCTGCGCAACATGAAAAGCCGCGCCGCGCGCTGCGGCGCAGTGCTCGATCTGACGTCTGATGCCTCCGGCACGCGCGTGCGGCTGAAATTGCCGCAGCGTTTTCCCGACAGCGACATGGCCGCGGGCTGAAAGACCCCCTCCCCGAACGTGTGGGGCGCACGGAGAGAGGGGACGGGCCGGATTAAATTGCCTGCGGAGGACGGGGGTGTTCGTCCGCAGGCCCCTTGGCCCGAAGCGATGCATCAATTCAATGGAGCGGAAATATCAGCGCACGCCGACGCGATTGACCGGGCCGCCGCGATTCATCGGCGTTCCCGCGCGCACGCCGACACCGGGCGCGCCGACGCCGGGGGTTGCGACCGCCGCCGCCGCGACCGGCGCTCCCACCACCACGGCGCCGGTCGGCCGCACCACACAGCCCTTCGGCACCCCGACGGTCTTGCAATAGACCACGGCCTGCGCCGGGCTCGTGCCCAGCGACACCATCGCCGCGCCGGCCAGCGCCATGACCGTCAGCCCTGCGCCTAGCGCTCCAGCTCTCTTCGACATTCTTGCTCTCCTGCTTCCCGTTCGGCGTCCCGATGCAATCACCGGCTTCGCAGCCGAGATGCCGTCTGAATGACAAAAGTCGGCGCGCGGATACATGCCATGAAGATGGGGGTACCGCGGACGGGAGGACTGGCCGCTGCCATGAACATGGCATGGACCGGCGCCCCGCCTTTGCGGAATGGTCCGGCCCGATTGATCCCGGTCGGGACCAACGAGAATTCCAACGAGGTGCTCTATGAAGATTTCGGTTCTTGCCGCGCTGCTGCTCGCAGCCAGCGTCTTGCCTGCTGCCGCGCAGTCCGGTCCATCCGTCCAGGAGCAAATGGCGTGCCGCGGCGACGCCAGCAAATTCTGCGCCGAGCATATCGGCAAGCCGCCGCAGATGAATGCCTGCCTGCGCGAGAACAAGTCGAAGCTGTCCGATTCCTGCCGCAAGGTGGTCGAATCGCGCGGAGGCTAGTTGTTCATCCTTCTCTCTTGGAACACCAGGGAGGGCGGCGCTCTGCCGCCCTCTCGAAAAAATACCGAAGGCGCGCCGCTATTCCTGCATCATCTCGCCGCTACCGCCGAACTCGGCGGGAAAATCCTTCAGCTTGGGCAGGCCATCGCGCATCGGCAGCACCGTCTCGGCATAGTTGACGTGGACGCCGGGTGTGAACCCGAGCGTGGGGATGGTGGCGGCGAAGACGTCGACCAGACCGAGCGGCGGATGGTTGGTCATGAGATGGCCTCCGCACTTCCTGCAAAACTTGCGCTGGCTGAGCGGCGTCTTGGCGAAGGTCTCGACATTCTGAGCGCCTTCGGTGATGCGCACGGCCTCCGGCTTCCACAGGCTGAAGGCGTTGACCGGACCGCCCGACCACGAGCGGCAGGACCGGCAATGGCAATAACCCATCGCCTCCGGCGCGCCCGTGACCTCGACCGTGACCGCGCCGCAGAAGCAGTTTCCGACATGTTTCATTTGGACGTCTCCCTTTTTCTGATGGATCGTTATCGCGCGTCGGCGCCCCGCGCGCCCTTCTTTCGATTGGACGCGCGGGGCTTGGCCTAGACTATACTGACCGGCGCCAGGGAATAAGCATGGAGACGCGTTGCTTGTATTGCCGGTACTCGTCGCCGAAGAGATCGACGAGATCGTTTTCCTCCAGCGCGATGCCGACGAAGATGTAGAGCGTGGTCACGGCCGCGAACAGCAGATGACCCGCGGTCATGACCGGCGCCGCCCAGAACGCGATAATGAAACCGAGATAGATCGGATGGCGGACGAACTTGTAGAGCAGCGGCGTCTTGAAGCGCGGCGGCTGCATCTCCTTGCCGATGAGATGATTCGTTACCTGATGCAGTCCGAACAGTTCGAAATGGTTGATGATGAAGGTCGAGGTGAACACCAGCACCCAGCCGGCGAAGGACAACGTGACCAGTGTCACGGCAACATCCGGGTTCTCGACGCTCCATATCACCGACGGCAACGGACGCCACTGCCAGAACAGGAGCAGCAGTGACAGGCTCGCGAACAGCACGTACGTGCTTCGCTCGACCGGCTTGGGGACGAACTGGGTCCACCAATCCTTGAACTGCCGCCGTGCCATCACGCTGTGTTGAACCGCGAACAGCGACATCAGCAGCAAATTGATGACGACCGCGCGAACGACGGGCGCTTCGGCACCGGTATCGATGGTCTTGGGCACCATCACCCCCATGACGAAGCCGATCGCATAGAGAATGGTGACGAAAAACACGAGATACGCCGCAATTCCGTACAGAAAGGCGATGAACTTGAAAATACGAGAGCCCGTAACCTCCGGGCCGAGGGAATGAACCTGGTGATCAATTTGGGTCATGAAACACTCCGTTGTGCCAAGGCATCGACACGGTTTGGTCTTCGCACCATGCCGGATCGAAGGTCCCGCGGCTTTCGCGGACGATTGATTTTCGCCTGAGACGACTTTGATTTTTGCTTGAGACGACGAAAACGTGCGATTTCGCTTTGAAAACAACGTGCTGGACGCCGACCTTCGGGAGCTCACTTGCGACGGGAAGACCGTTCCTTTGCAGCCGCAAGTGTTCGATCTGCTGCTTTATCTGGTCACACAACGGGCGCGTGTGGTCAGCAAGGCTGACCTGATCAGCCAAGTCTGGAACGACCGCATCGTATCGGATTCCGCCCTGAACAGCCGGATCAACGCCGCGCGCAAGGCGCTGGGCGACGACGGCGCGACCCAGCGCCTGATCAAGACCATTCCGCGCAAAGGCTTTCGGTTCGTCGGCGAGGTCCGGGAAGAGGCGGCTGCATCGCCCGCGCAGACGGAATCCAGGCCCGCTCCCCCGCGCGTGGCGGAGCGCCCGGCAATCGCGGTGCTCGCCTTCGAGAACATGAGCGGCGATCCCGAGCAGGACTATTTCGGCGACGGGATCAGCGAGGACATCCTCACCGCGTTGTCGAAACAGCGCTGGTTCATGGTGATCGCCCGCAACTCCTCCTTCACCTACAAGGGACGCGCGGTCCATCTCAGGCAGATCGCCGAGGAGCTCGGCGTCCGCTACATCGTCGAAGGCAGCGTGCGCAAAGCGGACAACCGGGTACGCATCACCGCGCAGCTCAATGACGCCGTGTCGGGCAGCCATCTCTGGGCCGAGCGCTATGACCGCGAGCTCGTCGACGTCTTCGCCGTGCAGGACGAAATCACCAACGCGATCGCCGCGGCGATCGAGCCGCAGATTCACGCGGCGGAGAATTTTCGCGCCCACCGCAAGCCGCCTGCAAGCCTCGACGCCTGGGACCTCCTGATGCGCGCGCTGTCGCATTATTGGCGCGTGACCCGGCAGGACCACGCGGCCGCGAAGGAGCTGCTCACGCGGGCGATCGCGATCGATCCGAATTACGGCCAGGCGCTGTCGGTGCTGGCCGTGAACGACATGTTCGGCGTGCATCTCGGCTGGACCGAGCTGGCGGCGGTTGTGTCAGCCGCGGAAGCCGCCGCGCTCAAAGCGGTGCGCTGCGACCATGAGGACGCCTGGGCGCATGCCGCGCTCGGCAGCGTCTGCTTCTCGACCCGCAGGCTGACAGACGCGCTGTCCGAATTCGAGCAGGCGCTCGCGCTCAATCCGAACTTCTCGCTGGCGCAGGGCTATTACGCGCTGGCACTGTCCTATGCCGGACGCTCGAATGACTCATTCGAGGCCGCGCAAAAGGCGATCCGGCTGTCGCCGCGCGATCCGTCGTTGGCGATCTATCATGGTATCGCCGCCTATGCGCGCTTCACCGAACGGCACTATGGCGAGGCCATCGCGCTGGCACGCGAGGCGATCCGCCACCGCGGCGACCTTACCGGCGCCTACCGCGTGCTCGCCGTCTCCGCCGGCATGAGCGGCGATGGCGCGCTTGCGGAAATGGCACTCGGAGAGCTCCGTCGCACCCAACCAGGCATCTCGCTGCACTGGATCGCGACGCAGCTGCCGTGGGCCAATGACGGAGATCGCGAGCATTATCTGGAGGGATTTCGCCGGGCCGGGTTGCGGTAAGGCGCGACGCTGCTCTTACCCTCCCCTGGAGGGGGAGGGTCGGCTCACATTGAGCGAAGCGAAATGTGAGACGGGGTGGGGTGACGGTCTCTCCACCTTGCACACTGCCCGTGCGGAGAGATCACCCCACCCCGCTCGCGCTGCGCGCGATCGACCCTCCCCCTCCAGGCAGGGCAATCGCATATGGTGCGGACGGCGCGGCGGCATCGGCACTGGGCTCCCTCCCCCGCTTGCGGGGGAGGGTTGGGGAGAGGGTGTTTCCGCGTCGGGATTGTTGAGGATTGCGGAAGATTTCCCTGCGCGGCAAGAGCCCTCACCCGCCGCGCCCTGCGAGCGCGTCGGCCTCTCCCGCAAGCGGGAGAGGCGGAGCAAACCCGCGGACAATCCCCGTGATGTCCATATGCGATTGCCCCGCCCCTCCAGGGGAGGGTAAGCGCTACGTTCTCTTCCGGCGCAAATGGACGATAACGTCGAGCCGCGCGATCTCGTGGCCGGGAAGCGCCTCGGGCATTTTGGTGAAAGCGAGGCCCTCGGCAACGTCGACCAGCATGTCCTCGCCCTCGAGATAGAAGTGCGGATGCACCGACGTGTCGGTGTCGAAGAACGACTTGATGCCGTCGGCCGCGATCCGCCGCAACAGGCCGGCTTCGGTGAACTGGTTCAGCGTGTTGTAGACGGTGGCAAGCGACAGGTACGCGTTCGCGGCCATCGCTTCTTCGTAGAGACTTTCCGCGGTGACGTGACGATGGCCGCCCAGGAACAGCAATCGGCCGAGCGCCAGGCGTTGGCGTGTCGGGCGCAGGCCGGCATTGCCGAGCAATAGCAGGCAGTGCTGCACGCCCGCATCAGGCGCCGCCTCCAGACCGGCGACATCAGGTCCGCTGTCGTCATCCGCAGGGATAGTCGTGGCCCGAATGTCCATCGATCGTCTCACGGCTCAAGGGAACAGGACGCGCAGCCCGCATCCCGCTACTTGCCATTCGATCGCAAAAACGCCGGGCCGGCTTTGATCCGGATCAAATTTGGCGCCGACCGCCCCTGACCTGGCGCAAGGCGGTCCGGCTTGTTCTCGGCGAGAATGCGCGGGCATCAATGAGGTTCGCATGTCCAAGCCGGTTCCCGACAAGGCAGAGGTCGCGCTCGAATATCCCGACAAGTTCTATGTCGGCACCTTCGAGCATTCGTCCCGCTTCGAGGCAAAGCTCGACGGCAACGGCGTCGCGCTGGTGCTGCAACATCCCGGCACGCCCGACGAACGCAAATCGGTGCATCTGCACATCAACTTCGGCCTGCTGGCCGGCATCCTGCGGGAGCTCGCCGGCAGCGTCGCCGCACTGCCCAAGGACGACATCGCGCATCGCGAGCAGCTTGCAGAGGCGCTCGACGAATTGCGGCGAGCGCCCGGCGCAAGGTGACGGCCTGATGCTTTTGGTCGCAGGCGCGGACTTGTGCACCGTCCCGGCATGCTCTCACCACGGCTGATGGCCGCCTGATCCCTTGGAGCGGGCCGATCTGCCGTGCCGTCGCACGGTGGGAAAAACAGGACGCGCTGTACATTTTTTGTGCGAGCACTGTCGCGACTTTCATCTTGCCGCGCCGAACGGGACTGTGTGAGCCTCGATGGCGGATGGGGACTGGGATGGACCGACCGTCGCTTTGCGCGCGAGGGCGCGTGCGAAGCGTTTTCGGCTGGTCTTGCTTGAGAAAGATTACGACATGCCAAAACGAGTGTTGCTTGGTCTCCTCCTGGTTTGCGGCCTTGCGGCCCCTGCGCTGGCACAAGAGCCGAAAACGGGAGGCGTGATCAATGCCGTGATCCAGCCCGAGCCGCCGGGCCTGATGCTTGCGCAGGTCCAGAACGGCCCGACCCAGATGGTCTCGGGCAACATCTTCGAAGGCCTCTTGCGCTACAGCCCCAAGCTCGAGCCGCTGCCGGAGCTTGCCGAGAGCTGGAGCGTCAGCGAGGACGCCAAGACCTACACCTTCAAGCTGAAGAAGGGCGTGACCTGGCATGACGGCAAGCCCTTCACCGCCGCCGACGTGCTGTTCTCGATGGAGATGCTGAAGCAGACGCATGCCCGTGCCCGCACCAATTTGGCGCAGGTCGATAAGATCGAGACGCCGGACCAGCATACGGTGGTCTTCACGCTGAAGCAGCCGTTCGGCCCGTTCCTCGGCATCTTCGAGGTCGGCTCGATGCCGATGGTGCCGAAGCATCTCTATGACGGCACCGACTGGAAGACCAACCCCTACAACAACGCACCCATCGGCACCGGCCCGTTCATGTTCAAGGAATGGCAGAAGGGCTCGTTCATCCGCCTGGTCAAGAACCCGAACTACCACGAGAAGGGCAAGCCCTATCTCGACGAGATCTACTGGCAGATCATTCCCGACGCCGCGGCGCGCTCGGTGGCGTACGAGACCGGCAAGGTCGACGTGCTGCCTGGCGGCTCGGTCGAGAATTTCGACGTGCCGCGGCTGTCCAAGCTGAAGGACACCTGCGTCACCGGCGCCGGCTGGGAATTCTTCTCGCCGCTGGCCTGGCTGTGGCTGAACAACCGCCAGGGTCCGCTCGCCGACAAGCGGGTGCGGCAGGCGATCATGTATGCGATCGACCGCGACTTCGCCAAGGACGTGATCTGGAACGGGCTCGGCAAGGTCGCCACCGGCCCGTCCGCCTCGACCATCAAGTACTACACCGACGACGTGAAGAAATATCCGTACGATCCGGCCAAGGCCAAGGCGCTGCTGAAGGAAGCCGGCTACAAGGGCGAGAAGATCCGCCTCTTGCCGCTCGCCTATGGCGAGACCTGGCAGCGCTGGGGTGAAGCCGTCAAGCAGAACCTCCAGGATGTCGGCATGACCATCGAGACGATCGCCACCGACGTCGCCGGCGGCAACCAGAAGATCAGCGACTGGGATTACGACATCGCCTTCACCTATCTCTACCAGTACGGCGACCCCGCGCTCGGAGTGGGACGCAACTACATCTCCAGCAACATCGCCAAGGGCCAGGTCTTCAACAACGTCGAGGGTTATTCCAACCCGGAGATCGACAAGCTGTTCGCCGAGGGCGCGGTCGCAACGCCGGATTCCAAGCGCAAGGAGATCTACGAGAAGGCGCAGAAGATCCTGGTCGAGGACGTGCCGGTGGCCTGGATGCTCGAGCTGCAATTTCCGACCATCATGCGCTGCAAGGTCAAGAACCTGATCACCACTGGGATCGGGGTCAATGACGGCTTCAAGGACGCATGGCTCGACAAGTGACGGCGGTTCTTTTCACCTCTCCCCGCTTGCGGGGAGAGGTCGACGCGTCCCGAGTAATGCGAAGCATCGTCTCGCGCGCGGCGGGTGAGGGGGTACAGGTCCGTCAGCACTCTCACGCGCGGAGAGAGGCCCCTCACCCCAACCCTCTTCCCGCAAGAGCGGGGCGAGGGAGCGCACTGCCCCAGTGGCTAAAGGTTACGTCACCCTCTATGAATCTCCAGTAAGATGCTCTCCTTCGTCGCCCAGCGTGTCCTCAAGGGCGTGATCGTCCTCCTCGCGATCGTCGTCCTCAATTTCTTCCTGATCCGCCTGGCGCCTGGCGATCCCGCGATCGTGATGGCGGGCGAGGCCGGGGCCAGCGACCAGGCCTTCGTCAAGCAGCTCCGGGAGAAGTTCGGGCTCGACAAGCCGCTGCCCGAGCAGCTCTTCATCTACGTCAAGGGCGTCGTCAGCCTCGACCTCGGCTTTTCCTTCCGCCAGCAGGCTCCGGTCGCAAAACTGATCGGCGAGCGGCTGCCGGCGACGCTGTTGTTGACGCTGACCGCCTTCGCGATCTCGCTCACGCTCGGCATCCTGTTCGGCACCTTCGCCGCGCGCCTTGCCGGAACCTTTCTCGACACCGCCATCACCGTCTTCGCGCTGATCTTCTACGCCATGCCGATCTTCTGGGTGGCGCTGATGGGCATCCTCTTGTTCTCGGTCACGATGGATTGGCTGCCGAGCTTCGGTTACGAGACGGTCGGGGCCAACCTCACCGGCCTTGCCCATGCGGTCGATGTCGCAAAGCACCTGATCATGCCGGCGATGACGCTCGGCCTGTTCTTCATGGCGACCTATACACGCATGACGCGCGCCTCGATGCTGGAGGTGAAACGCCTCGATTTCGTCAAGACGGCGCGCGCCAAGGGTCTCTCCGACGCGGTGATCCAGCGCCGCCACGTGCTGCGCAACGCGCTGCTGCCGGTGGTGACGCTCGCCGGCGTCCATTCCGGCACGCTGATCGGCGGCGCCGTCATCACCGAGACCGTGTTCGCCTGGCCCGGCATCGGGCGGCTGATGTACGACGCGCTGCTGCAGCGGGACTACAATCTGCTGCTCGGCGTGTTCGTGATCTGCTCCGCCATGGTCCTCACCTTCAACCTCATCACCGACCTCGTCTATCGCCTGGTCGATCCGCGGATCGAATACGCCGCATGAAACAGTTCTGGAAATCGATGCTGAAGAGCCCGAGCGGCGTCATCGGGCTCGTCATCCTCCTGGTTGCAGTCTCGGTCGCGGTGTTCGGACCGATGCTGTTCCCGAACTCGCCCTGGCGCATGGTGCAGCGGCCCTTCCTGCCGCCGTTCACGCTGTCGACCGTGCCGCTCGGCACCGACGCGCTCGGCCGCGACATCTTCGCCGGCATGATCTTCGGCGCCCGCGTCTCGCTGCTGGTCGGCCTCGTCTCCACGCTGGCGGCGCTGATCGTGGGCGTGCCGATCGGTGCCATGGCCGGTTATTTCGGCGGCAAGGTCGACGACGCCCTGATGCGCTTCACCGAGTTCTTCCAGACCATTCCGAGCTTCGCGCTCGCGATCGTGCTGGTCGCGATCCTGCAGCCCTCGATCTATTCGATCGTCGCCTCGATCGCGGTGGTGAGCTGGCCGCCGGTCGCGCGTCTCGTGCGCGGCGAGGTGCTGTCGCTGCGCACGCGCGAATATGTCCAGGCCGCCGTGGTCACCGGCCAAAGCAACAGCTGGATCATCCTGCGCGAGATCCTGCCCAACGCGTTGTCGCCCGTGATCGTCCTGGCCTCCTTGATGGTGGCCACCGCGATCCTGCTTGAATCCTCGCTGTCCTTCCTCGGCCTCGGCGATCCCAATCTGATCTCCTGGGGCTACATGGTCGGCGCCGGCCGCACCGTGATCCGGCAGGCCTGGTGGATCACCGTGTTTCCCGGCATTGCCATCCTGATCTCGGTGCTCGGGCTGAACCTGATCGGCGAAGGCCTCAACGATGCGCTCAATCCGCGGCTGTCACGGGAGGGCCGCTGACGATGACCGCCCCCTCCGCCGTCTCCATCAGGAACTTGCGGATCGCGCTGCCCAAGGGCGCCGAGCGGCCCTTCGCGGTCGACGGCGTCTCGCTCGATCTGCAGCCGGGCAAGATCGTCTGCGTCGTCGGCGAGTCCGGCTCCGGCAAGTCGATGTGCGCGCATGCACTGATGGGCCTTTTGCCGGATACGGTGTCGGTCGCCTCCGGTGAGATCCAGTTCGAGGGACGGGACCTGCTCAAGCTCGATGACGATGGCTGGCGCGATCTGCGCGGCCGCCGGCTGGCGATGATCTTCCAGGAGCCGATGACCGCGCTCAATCCCTTGATGCGGATCGGTGACCAGATGGCGGAGATGTTCGAGGCACACGGTCTGCTCACGCCGAAGGAGCGGCGCGCCAAGGCGCTGGCGCTGGCACGTGAGGTCGGCCTGCCCGATCCCGAACGCATCGTGCGCGCCTATCCGCACCAGCTCTCCGGCGGCCAGCGCCAGCGAGCCATGATCGCGATGGCGCTCGCGCTCGAGCCCGCGGTGCTGGTCGCGGACGAGCCCACCACCGCGCTCGACGTCACCACGCAGGCCCAGATCCTGAAGCTGATCCGTAACCTCCAGCGTGATCGCAACATGGCGGTGATGTTCATCACCCATGATTTCGGCGTCGTTGCCGATATCGCCGACCAGGTCGTGGTGCTCCGCCATGGCAAGGTCGTGGAGGAAGGTCCGGCTACGGCCGTGTTCAACGAGCCGCAGCATGACTACACCAAGGCGTTGCTAGCGGCCGTGCCCTCGATGGATCCGCCGCCGCGAAAGCCGCTAGACGATCGTGCCAAGGCCGTCGAGGTGATCGGGCTGGACAAGACCTATGTCACGTCGGGCGGCTGGTTCCGCCAGGATCGCCGCGTCGATGCGGCCCGCGCGGTCAATTTCAGCATTCTGAAAGGCGAGACGCTCGGCCTGGTCGGCGAATCCGGCTCAGGCAAGTCCTCCGTGGCGCGCCTGGTGATGCGGCTGATCAAAGCCGACCGCGGCACGGTGCGGATCGGCGAGACCGACCTGACCTCGCTTTCCGGCAAGGCGCTGCGCGGCGAGCGCCATCGCATCCAGATGATCTTTCAGGATCCGTTCGCCTCGCTCAATCCGCGTCGCAAGATCGGCCACATCATCGCCGACGGCCCGATCGCAGCCGGCCTCGATCCGAAACTTGCGTTCGACCGCGCCCGCGACCTGCTCAAGATGGTCGGCTTGGACGCCGGCGCGCTCGAACGCTATCCGCATGAATTCTCCGGCGGTCAGCGCCAGCGCATCGGCATTGCCCGTGCGCTCGCGCTCGAGCCGGAGATCATCGTCGCCGATGAGGCCGTTTCCGCGCTCGACGTGTCGGTGCAGGCGCAGGTGTTGAAGCTGCTGGAAGATCTCAAGGCGCGCCTTGGCTTGTCGATGCTGTTCATCACCCACGATCTGCGCGTCGCGGCCCAGATCTGCGACCGCATCGCGGTGATGCAGCGCGGCGCCATCGTCGAGCTGAAGCCGACTGCGCAACTGTTCGCTGCGCCCGAGCACGCCTATACGCGCGAATTGCTCGCGGCCGTGCCCGGACGGAAGGAGCACGCTCCGGCGGCCTGAGACGGTTCGTCCTCGTTCATTGATCTTCGTGATTGTTCCAAAAACTTGCACGCCGAGCGAGACGAAACCTATTCGATCTGGCGGCATTTGCTTTCGTGAGACCATCCTTGCTCATGTCGGCAAGGGCTGAGTTGACGCCAATACTCGCTCGTCGCGGCTGGCGCCGTACAACGAACGTGACGTGGTGGGCAGCTCCACAACCCGGCAAGTGAGACACGCCGGGATTCTGGGAATTGCGCGGCGCGGTCACGCGCTTTTTATCGGTCGTGACCGGACCCGCCGCTTCAAAGCTGAAGGCGTCACCATAGATGACGTTTGAATGATCGACGTCATCTCATGACGGACTCACACTGATATTCGGAGCCAACATGGGCGAAGTTATTCGATTTGTCTCGAAGTCCGAGCGCGAGCGAACGCGTCTCATCCAGGAAGCGCGCGCGATCTACGACAGCATCTTCCCGCCGGCCGATCCGGCGGACGAGGGCCGGGGAAAGCCGGCGATCGGTCGTCCGTTCATCGGCCGCGACGGAGGTAACGTATCGTGATCAAGATCATCGCCGTGCTTTGCAGCCTCGCCTCTCCCTCCAATTGTCACGAGCAGATCGTCACCACGTCGGACTTCGCGCAAATCTCGGTGCAGTCCTGCCTGATGGGCGCACCGCAGCTCGCCGAATGGATGAACCAGCATCCGGCCGAGCGCTTGGCGGCCTGGCGCTGCGTGATCGGCCAACAGGCCGGCCGCGGGATCTAACCCGGCGTCTCGATTCGGCGGAGTAAGCCGTTCTCGTGCGCCGGACGCAGCGCAGCGCTTCTTCCAATGGTGCGATTTAGAGCTGGAGCCCTTGGCACCGCCGAGTCTTGCAGCCCCTGGGTCCCGGCTCGCTGCGCGTCCGAGACACGGCACTCAGCCTGCGCTCGCTGAACGTTGGCCAGTGACGTCACTCCATCCCCGGAGTAACCTCTCGTTGCGGCCATTCGCAGCAAGGGGGACGCCGGATGGAAGTCGCCAGCCTCGTTCTTCCGGTCTTCGCGATTATCGTCACCGGTTGGCTCGCAGGCGAGCTTGGCTATCTCTCCCGCTCGCTTGCCGATGCCCTGGTCCACTTTGCCTACAACGTGGCGATGCCGGCGCTGTTGATCGTCACGATCGCCCAGGAGCCGGCGCGCAATCTCCTGGAATGGCGCTTTCTGCTCGCATTCGGCGGCGGCTCACTGATCTGCTTCGCGCTCGTGTTCGTGCCGGTCCGCGCAGGCGGCAAACACGATCTCGCCAGCAGCACCATCCATGGGATGGCGGCCGCGATGACCAACACCGGATTCGTCGCACTGCCGATCCTGCATGCGATCTACGGCCAACCTGCCGTCCTGCCTGCGGCCGTCGCGACGGTGTTCGTGGCCGCGGTGATGTTTCCGATCACGGTGATCCTGCTGGAAAAGCGCGATGCACAGGCGACCTCCGCACACTCTGCGGGGGCAAAGCAGATCCTGCTCAATCCGATGGTGCTGTCGACGTTCGTCGGCCTCGCGTGGGCGGTGACGGGACTGCCGATTCCGGCACCGGTCGCGGCCTACCTCAACATGATCGCCGCCGCGCTCACGCCATGCGCGCTGTTTGCCATCGGGCTCGGTCTGTCCGTCGAGGGCCTGCGGTCCAACCTGAAGGTGGCGTTTGCGCTCGCGGCGGTGAAACTGGTGGTCATGCCGCTTATCGTCTACGGACTTAGCGTCATGATCGGCCTCGCCCCTCTCTATACGGTTGCGGCGGTCATCTGCGCGGCCGTGCCGACGGCGAAAACCGTCTATGTCCTCGCACATGAACACAAGGTCGAGGAGAAGCTGGTTGCCGCCACGGTCTCGATCACGACGATGCTGTCGGTCGCGACATTGCTGATCGCGCTTTATCTGCTCTCGGGATCGGCGAGCGGCATACGCTGATCCGCCAATGCTTCCGCTCTGCCTGAAGCTTTCTCTATCTCGTGGTGTTGCTCCAGGTGGGAACCGAGTTGGTCACGCCGACCGAGGGCCAATTGTATGATCCGATCGACGGCGCCGTGACGGTGCCTACCGTCTGTCCGGAGGAACCGTAGGACGCCCTCGGTTGCACGGCCGGCGCACCGGCTCCGCTATAGGTCGGAGCCACCACACCAGTGGTGTATTGCCGGCTCGACCGGACCTTTTTTGCTTCAGCCGCGAAAGGCGCGGCAAGCAGTCCGGTGCTGACGAGCGCGGCGATGGCAAGTCTGACTGTCTTCATGGCTGATCCTTTCGCCCGCTACGCGCCCCGATATGGCAAGTGTTCATGGATCGGGAAATTTCCATGGGGGTCTGCCTTCATAACTCCGCGAGCGGACGGAGGTGCCGAAGCGCGGCGCTTTCGGCCGCCTTCGGATGGACCCGAATCAGCGCTAGTGCATTGCTTTCAGTGACTTCCCTGGACGCAAGCATGACCGGCGCCGAACTGAAGCAGCTTCGCAACGACCTCTCCGACGCCCTCGAGCGCAAGCTCAGCGCGGCCGACATGGCCAAGCTTTGCGGATTGCCGGAGAGAGGCGGGGCCGACACCATCCGGCGCTGGGAGGTCAGCGGCCCGACGCCGGAGGGGACCAGGATACTGCGCGTGCTCGCGATGGCGAGCGAGCGCTATCCGATCCTGGAGAAGTTCGACATCTTCGATCGACACGACGTGCGGGAGGAAGACAGGCCGGCAAAGCGCGCCGCCTTTCGCGCGCAGATGCGCGATGAGGCGCGGCGGCGTCTTGGTTAACGCGAGGCGCGTGCAAGTTACCGACAGAGCGCGCCGTTAAGCCTTCCTTCACCACTTCTTAAGCCGCCATTAAGCACAAAAATCATTTACGGCCCAACAAGTTACGTTGGCTGTCGCTGTGCCACGGATGTGACAGCATTTTCGTCAAAAGCGAGCTATCTGCAAAACCAATGCAGCGCAGAAAACGCGCCTGCCGGGACCTTACGTGTTGGAGTTCAAGACGATGAAGAAGATTCTGTTTGCGGCTGTTGCGCTGCTCGTGGTGGGCGCGTCCGCGCCGGCCGTTGGCGCCGATCTCGGCAACCGCAATTATTACAAGACGCCGGCGCCGGCCTACGCCGCGCCGATCTACAATTGGACGGGCTTCTATCTCGGCGCCCATGTCGGCGGCGCGTTCTCCAGCGACAACAATTTCAACGGCCTCTCCACCGGCAACAACGGCAACGGCCGCTTCCTCGGCGGCGTCCAGGTCGGTGCGGACTGGCAGTTCAACCCGAACTTCGTGGTCGGCGTCGAAGGCCAGTATTCCTGGCTCTCCGGCAGCGTCGGCGCGGTGTTCCCGGGTGGCATCGCCTACACCAACGACCAGCGCGGCCTCGGCTCGATCACCGGCCGCGTCGGCTACACCTGGGGTCCCGGCCTGGTCTATGTGAAGGGCGGCTACGCCTATTCGGACAACAACGAGAAGGTCACCGTCGGCGGCGTGCCGACCGCCTTCATCATCACGGGCGATCATCGCAACGGCTACACCGTTGGCGCCGGCCTCGAATACATGTTCGCCCCGAATTGGTCGGCCAAGGCCGAGTACCAGTACTACAATTTCGGCGACGCGAGCTTCACCGCCGGCCCGCTCGCGGGCACCGGTGCCTTCACCACCGACGACCATACCTTCAAGGCGGGCGTCAACTATCGCTTCAACTGGGCAAGCTCGGCTGTCGCGCGCTACTGATCGGTTAGCAAAACATTATCGTGACGGGGGGCCGGCGACACTGCCGGCCCCCTCTTTTTCGTTCTGCGGACCGCGCGCAACCGATTGCAGCGATTGCGATTTTTTAACCGCCCTGGCCGATACTCCCCGTCACAAAACATAAGCAAGGGCGTGGGGGAATTTCGATGGCGATCCGTTTCAGTCTCGGCCGTTTCAAGCCGCGTTTCAAAATGCCGAAATGGGGCGTGCGCGGCAGCCTGTTCGCGGCCTTCATCTTGATCGCGGGCATGGGTCTCGTGATCGCGGCCGGCGCCGGGCTTGCGCTGCAGAATCTCGGCGGACGCATGACTGAACTGAGCGGACGGGACATTCCGCGCCTTTCCGCCAGCCTGCAATTGTCGGCGCTGAGTGCGAGCCTCGCGGCGCAAGGACCGGCCCTGCTTGCGGCGCAGAGCGACGACGCCCTGAACGAACGTACCAAGAAGCTCAGGGAATTGCAGGAGCAGACGCAGCAGAAGCTCAACGAGATCATCGAGCTCGGCGGCGACAAGAGCGTCGTTTCAGGGCTCAGCGATACGATGAAGAGCATCAACGAGGCGGCTCAGAGCCTGACCAAGGCCGCCCGCGAACGGCTCGACATCGCGGCTCTGCACGAGAAGCAATATGACGCGCTTCGCACCGCGCAGGGCGCGTTCGTCGGGGCAGCCAGCCCGGCGATGCTGGACGCGCAGACCCGCGTCAATGCCATTCTCGGTTCAGCCGACCTGTCCGCCGCGGATGCAACCGACGCCGCGCAGACCGTCGGTCAGCTCGGCAACGTCGTCGCCAGCGGCAATCTCGCCGCCGCCAACATGAGCGCGGCGCTTTCGGCGAGCACCAGCGACAAGCTCGACGACATCCAGAAGGAATTCAAGACGGCGCAGGGACGCCTGCGATCGAACCTCGACCTGTTGCCAGACAATCAGGGCAACAAGATGCTGCGCGAAACCGCGGAAAAGCTGCTCGCGCTCGGCACCGGCAAGACCGGCGTGTTCAATCTGCGCGAGAAGGAGCTCGACTCCATCGATTACGGCCAGACCATCCTGGACGAGACGCGCAAGCTCAATGTCGGCCTCGGCATCAGCGTGCAGCAGCTCGTCGACGGCGTGCAGAAAGAGACCAACGCCTCGACCTTCCAGGCGCGGCAGGAGATTTCGCTCGCGACGTCAGTCATGCTGGCGCTCGGCGCGCTGATGCTGGTCGGCTCGGCGCTGTTCGTCTGGCTCTATGTCGGCCGCAACATCCTGCGCCGGATCGGCGCCTTGCAACAGTCGATGCAGCTGCTCGCCAACGGCGATCTCGAAACCGAGATCTACCGCTCGAAGAACCACAACGACGAAATCTCCGTGATGGCGAACACGCTGCAGGTGTTCCGGGAGAGCATGATCGAGACCCGCGCGCTGACCAACGAGCAGGACAAGGATCGTATCGCCAAGGCCGAACGGGCCGCGCGCATGGAAGCGAAGATCGCCCAATTCGAAAGCACGGTGCGCTCCGCGCTCGACAATCTGGCGCAATCGGCCAATTCGATGCAATCGACCGCGCAGAGCATGTCGAACACCGCCGACCAGTCCAACGCGCTGGTCAACGCGGTCGCCTCCGCGGCGGAAGAGACGTCGGTGAACGTGCAGACCGTGTCGGCCGGCACCGAGCAGCTGTCCTCCTCGATCCAGGAGATCAGCCGTCAGGTCGTGACCTCCGCCGAGATCGCCAAAAAGGCGGTCGACGAAGCGGGAGCGACCGACGCCACGGTGCAGAGCCTTGCCGACAGCGCGAGCCGCATCAGCGTCGTCGTCGACCTGATCCAGACCATCGCCTCGCAGACCAATCTGCTCGCCCTCAACGCCACCATCGAGGCGGCGCGCGCCGGCGAGGCCGGCCGCGGCTTCGCGGTGGTCGCCTCCGAGGTGAAGAGTCTCGCGAGCCAGACCGCCAAGGCAACCGACGAGATCCGCACCCAGATCGCCAGCATGCAGTCAGTCACGACCTCCGCGGTCGGCGCCATCCAGGGCATCGGCCGGATCATCGGCGAGATCAACGACGTCACCACGACGATCGCAGCCGCGGTCGAGGAGCAGGGCGCCGCCACGCGCGAAATCGCCCGCAACATCCAGCATGCCGCCGGCGGCACCAGCGAGGTCTCCAGCAACATCGTCGGCGTCTCCACCGCGTCCGCCGAGGCCGGCGCTGCGGCTACCGAAGTGCTGGGCGCTTCGGACGCGCTGCGGCGCGAGGCCGATATGCTGCGCGGGGAGATCGACGCCTTCCTCAACGATATGCGGGCGGCCTGATTGTCATTCCGGGGCGCCTCGAAGAGGCGAACCCGGAATCTTGTGCAACAATCTCCGGATTCCGGGTTCGCGCTCTCGCGCGCCCCGGAATGACCGCGTTTTGGCAGGCTTCAATCGGCACGCGGAAAAATCCGCCCGGTATGACCGCCATGCGGAGACCACGGCCCGCCCTTTTTTCGGCTGGCGTCCCGCCCCATGTGCGGGTACCGATAGTGCATGCATTCAAAAACCGACACCGCACAGTCCTCGGCCGAGGCCCTGCGCTACCCCTGGGAACAGCATCCCGGCCCCGACCAGGTGGTCGAGGTCCGGCCCGGCGTGTTGTGGGCGCGGCTGAAGCTGCCGTTCCGCCTCAACCACGTGAACATCTACCTGCTCGCCGATGGCGACGGCTATGCGATGATCGATGCCGGCTTCGGCAACGAGGAGACGATCGAGGCCTGGACGAAGCTGTTCGACGGACCGCTGAAAGGCGTCAACATCACGCGCCTCATCGTCACCCACTCCCATCCCGATCACGTCGGCCTCGCCGGGTGGATCGTCGAGCGGTTCGGCTGCCCGCTGGTGATGTCGCAGGTCGAATATCTGCAATCGGTCTATCACCAGAACCGCGGCACCGAGGAGCGGCGCGAGGCGCAGCGGCTGTTCTTCCGCCGCCATGGCATGGACGAGTCGCTCACCGAAAAGCTGCTCGGCCGCGGCCAGGATTATCTGAAGCGCGTCTCGGTGCTGCCGCCGTCCTACCGCCGCATCTCGCATGGCGACGACGTCGTGATCGGCACGCGCCGCTTCAAGGTCATCACCGGCGGCGGCCACGCGCTCGACCAGGTGATGCTGTATTGCGCCGACGACAAGCTGTTCCTCTCCGCCGACCAGGTACTGAGCAAGATTTCGCCGAATGTCAGCGTCTGGGCGGTCGAGCCCGACCAGAACTCGCTCGGCGAATATCTGGCTTCGCTCGCCAGCCTCACCACGACGCTGCCCTATGACGTGCTGGTGCTGCCTGGCCATGGCGTGCCGTTCTACGGATTGAAGACCCGGATCAAGCAGCTCGCCGACCATCACGAGGAGCGCTGCCGCCTGATCGCGGAAGCCTGCCGCGAGGTGCCGCAAACCTCGCGTGCCCTGGTGCCGGTCGTGTTCAACAAGCACGTGCTCGACGAGCACCAGATGGGCTTTGCCGCCGGCGAGCTCGTCGCCCACGTCAACTACATGATCGTCGAGGGCCGCCTCACGCCCGAGATGCAGGACGGCGTGCTGCAGTTTCGGACGACGTGAGTTCTTCGCCTCTCTCCGCCTGCGGAGAGGGAGAAGACCTCACTTCATATTCGCGATCGCGTGCAGCGCCGCGATGTAGCCGAACGGCCCGAGCCCGCAGATCACGCCGGTCGCCACGAACGAGATCTTGGAGTGCCGGTGATATTCGTCACGCGCGTGGATGTTGGAGATGTGCACTTCCAGCACCGGGCCCTCGAACGTCTTGATCGCGTCCATAATCGAGACCGAGGTGAAGGAGAGACCGGCCGGATTGATGACGATGGCGTCGGCGTCCTGCCGCGCCGACTGGATCAGATCGACCAGCACGCCCTCATGGTTGGACTGGTGGAAGGCGAGTTTAAGGCCGAGCCTGGCGGCCGCGTCCTCGCAGCTCGCGTTGATCTCCGCGAGCGTCGTCGTGCCGTAGATATGCGGCTCGCGGATGCCGAGCATGTTGAGGTTGGGACCGTGGAGGATCATCACGCGCTTCATGGAAGGGTCCTTTCGAGAGCCTGGTTGAGCAAGGAAAGCGCGCCCCTAGCCGTGACGGAAGACCAAAGGCCGGAGCTGAACCCTCGCCCCGGCAGATGGTGCAGAGCAGCATGATACGTCGCGCAGGGTTGATCGGGATCAAACTGCGGCGCGCTGGATAGGGCATTTTGCCCAAATGCCCCACAGATCCAAATGTGGGATAGCTGATAGACATTGGAGCTGGAAAAGCTCTAAGTAGACGCGTCCCCTTGGTCAGGTTCCGTTGCAGGTTTGCCGATGGATTACGCCCAATTCTTCGATTCCGCCCTCGATCGTCTCCACACCGAGCGGCGTTATCGCGTGTTCGCCGACCTCGAACGCACGGCCGGCCGGTTCCCGCACGCGGTCTGGCACTCGCCCAAGGGCAAGCGCGACGTCGTGATCTGGTGCTCCAACGACTATCTCGGCATGGGCCAGCATCCGAAGGTGGTCGGCGCCATGGTCGAGACCGCCACGCGCGTCGGCACCGGCGCCGGCGGCACCCGCAACATCGCCGGCACGCATCATCCGCTGGTGCAGCTCGAAGCCGAGCTCGCCGATCTCCACGGTAAGGAAGCCGCGCTGCTGTTCACCTCGGGCTATGTCTCGAACCAGACCGGCATCCCGACCATCGCAAAGCTCATTCCGAACTGCCTGATCCTATCGGACGAGCTCAACCACAATTCGATGATCGAGGGCATCCGCCAGTCCGGCTGCGAGCGGATCGTGTTCCGCCACAACGACGTTGCGCATCTCGAAGAGCTGTTGAAAGCGGCCGGCCCCGATCGGCCGAAGCTGATCGTCTGCGAAAGCCTCTATTCCATGGACGGCGATGTCGCGCCGCTCGCCAGGATCTGCGATCTCGCCGAGAAATATGGCGCGATGACCTATGTCGACGAAGTCCACGCCGTCGGCATGTACGGCCCGCGCGGCGGCGGCATCGCCGAGCGCGACGGCGTGATGCATCGCATCGACATTCTCGAGGGCACGCTGGCCAAGGCGTTCGGCTGTCTCGGCGGCTACATCGCCGCCAACGGCCAGATCGTCGACGCCGTGCGCTCCTATGCGCCGGGCTTCATCTTCACCACCGCGCTGCCGCCGGCGGTCTGCTCGGCCGCGACCGCCGCGATCAGGCACCTGAAGACGTCGAGCTGGGAGCGCGAGCGCCACCAGGACCGCGCCGCCCGCGTCAAGGCGATCCTCAATGCCGCCGGCCTGCCGGTGATGTCGAGCGACACCCACATCGTACCGCTGTTCGTGGGCGATCCCGAGAAGTGCAAGCAGGCTTCCGACCTGCTGCTCGAACATCACGGAATCTACATCCAGCCGATCAACTATCCGACCGTCGCCAAGGGCACCGAGCGCCTGCGCATCACGCCCTCGCCCTATCACGACGACGGCCTGATCGATCAGCTCGCCGAAGCGCTGCTGCAAGTGTGGGACCGCCTCGGCCTGCCGCTGCGCGCCAAGTCGCTGGCGGCGGAGTAGGCTCTCTCACCCTCCCCTGGAGGGGAACCCTGGAGGGGGAGGGTGAGAGCGGGCAGCTCATCCGACGGCTTAACGACACCTGCAGTTCCTGCCCCCGCGCTGGGCATTTCGCTGTCGCTTGCGTCCGCTCAACGCGCTAGGTTTACAGGGAAAATGAGCTCGGGCGCCGCCGGCGCCCAGGGAGAGAGCCCCCGACCCATGCTGCACGATTGGGGCGTGATCGCCGCCGCCTTCGGCTATATCGGCTTCCTGTTCCTGGTGGCGAGCCACGGCGACCGCCGCTCGCCGGCCGGGCGCGGCCGCGCCTCCGGGCTGATCTATCCACTGTCGCTGGCGATCTACTGCACCTCCTGGACCTTCTTCGGGTCGGTCGGCTTCGCCACCCGCACCTCGACCGACTTCCTCGCGATCTATGTCGGCCCGATCCTGATGATCGGGCTGGGGGCCGGCGTGCTCCGCCGCGTGATCCAGCTGGCAAAGGCCCACAACATCACCTCGATCGCCGACTTCATCGGGGCCCGCTACGGCAAGAGCCAGGCGGTGGCGGCCACCGTCGCTGCAATCGCGATCATCGGCTCGGTGCCCTATATCGCGCTCCAGCTCAAGGCGGTGGCGTCCTCGCTGGGCACGATTTTGAGCGAAGACCAGGCCTTCTCGCACATCCCGATCCTCGGCGACATGGCGCTGATGGTGACGCTGACGATGGCGGCCTTCGCTGTGCTGTTCGGCACGCGACAGACCGACGCGACCGAGCACCAGCACGGCCTGATGCTGGCGATTGCGACCGAATCCATCATCAAGCTGGTCGCCTTCCTCGCCGCGGGCATCTTCGTCACCTTCTGGATGTTCTCCCCGCATGAATTGATCGAGCGCGCCATGAGGACGCCGGAAGCCGTGCGCGCCATCAATTATTCGCCGTCGATCGGCAACTTCCTGACCATGACGTTGCTGTCGCTGTGCGCGATCATGTTGCTACCGCGCCAGTTTCACGTCAGCGTGGTGGAGAATTCCTCCGATGCCGAGGTCGGCCGCGCGCGCTGGCTGTTTCCGCTCTATCTCGTCGCCATCAACCTGTTCGTGGTCCCTATCGCGCTCGCCGGCCTCGTGACCTTCCCGTTCGGCGCGGCCGACCCTGACATGTACGTGCTGGCCCTGCCGATCGAGGCCGGCGCGGACCTGCTCAGCGTCGCCGTCTTCGTCGGCGGGCTGTCGGCGGCGACCGCCATGGTGATCGTCGAATGCGTCGCGCTCTCCATCATGGTCTCGAACGACCTCGTGGTGCCCCTCGTGCTGCAACGTCGGCCGGAGGGGCGCGCCGGCGGCGCCGATTTCAGCAACTTCCTGCTGCGTTCGCGCCGGCTCGCGATCTTCGCCATCATGGTGATGGCCTATTTCTACTATCGCGCGCTCGGCAACACCCAGCTCGCGGCGATCGGCCTGCTCTCCTTTGCCGCCATCGCCCAGCTTGCCCCGAGCTTCTTCGGCGGCCTGCTCTGGCGGCGCGCGACCGCGCGCGGGGCGATCGGCGGCATGCTGGTCGGTTTTGCCGTGTGGCTCTACACGCTGTTCATGCCGAGCTTCATGGATTCCTCGACTTCAGGCATCCTGCTGCTGCAGCACGGCCCGTTCGGCATCGAGGCGCTGCGGCCGCAGGCACTGTTCGGCGCCGACCTGCCGCCCCTGATGCACGGCGTGATCTGGTCGCTGTCGCTCAACATCCTGACCTACGTGCTGCTGTCGCTGGCGCGCCGGCCGTCTTCCATCGAGCTGCTGCAGGCCGATCTGTTCGTGCCCAACACGCTCACACCGAACTCCCCGAGCTTCCGCCGCTGGCGCACCACGGTCACCGTGCAGGACATCCAGACCACGGTGGCGCAATATCTCGGGCCCGACCGCGCGCGGCAGTCCTTCGAGGCCTTCTCGGCGCGGCGCAACGTGCGGCTGGAGCCCGGTGCGCCCGCCGATTTCGAGCTGCTGCAACACGCCGAGCACCTGATTGCCTCTTCGATCGGCGCGGCCTCCTCCCGCCTCGTGATGTCGCTGCTGCTGCGCAAGCGGACGGTCTCCGCCAGGGCCGCACTGAAGCTGCTCGACGATTCGCACGCCGCGCTGCATTTCAACCGCGAGATCCTGCAGACCGCGCTCAACCATGTGCGCCAGGGCATCGCCGTGTTCGACGCCGATCTGCAATTGATCTGCTCCAACCGGCAGTTCGGCGACCTCCTCAATGTGCCACTGCATTTGATCCAGTTCGGCACGCCCTTGCGCGAGATCCTGGAGTTCATCGGCCTCGGCGATCCGAACGATCCGCTCGAGCGCGAGGCCCTGCTGGAACGGCGCCTTGCGGCCTACACCACCGACAGCGAGCCTTATCTCGAGCGCCTGCCGGAACGGCACATGGTGATCGAGGTGCTCACCAACCGCATGCCCGGCGGCGGCTTCGTGATCACCTTCACCGACGTCACGCCGAGCTTCGAAGCCGCCGAAGCGCTGGAGCGCGCCAATGCGACGCTGGAAAAGCGCGTGCGTGACCGCACCGAGGAGCTGACGCGGCTGAACTCCGAGCTGGCGCTCGCCAAGAGCGCGGCGGAGGACGCCAGCATCTCCAAGACGCGTTTCCTCGCCGCCGCCAGTCACGACATCCTGCAGCCGCTGAACGCGGCGCGGCTCTACGTCACCAGCCTCGTCGAGCGCCAGCACAATGGCGAGGAGACGCGGCTGGTCGAGAACATCGACGAATCGCTTCAGGCGATCGAGGAAATCCTCGGGGCGCTGCTCGACATCTCCAGGCTCGACGCCGGCGCGATGGCGACCTCGATCTCGAGCTTCAAGATGGCCGATCTGATGCGTTCGCTGGAAATCGAGTTCGCGCCGATCGCGCGCGCCAAGGGCCTGGAGCTCGCCTTCGTGCCCTGCTCGCTGCCGGTGCAGTCGGACCGCCTGCTGCTGCGGCGGCTGCTGCAGAACCTAATCTCGAACGCGATCAAGTACACCCCGCGCGGCCGGGTGCTGGTCGGCTGCCGCCGCCGCGGCACCGCGCTCAAGATCTGTGTCTACGATACCGGCGTCGGCATCCCGTCGGTCAAGCGCGGCGAGATCTTCAAGGAATTCCATCGCCTGGAGCAGGGGGCGCGGATCGCCCGCGGCCTGGGCCTCGGGCTCTCGATCGTGGAACGCCTGGCCCGCGTGCTCAATCACGGCATCGCCATCGAGGCCAATGCCGGTGGCGGCTCGGTCTTCTCCGTGACGGTGCCGACCGCGAAGGCGGTCACCCACACCGCGGCGGTGACCAGCGCGACGCCGCTGGCGCGCACGCCGATCTCGGGCGCGCTGATCGTCTGCATCGAGAACGATGCGGCGATCCTCGACGGCATGCGCACGCTGCTGAAAGCCTGGGACGCCGAGGTGATCGCGGTCGCCGACCCGGAAGGGGCGATCGCGGCCATCGAAACCGCCGGACGGCGCGTCACCGGCCTGCTCGTCGATTATCACCTCGATCGCGGCAACGGCATCGCTGCCATCCGCGAGATCCGCCGCCGCTTCGGCGATGGCATTCCTGCGATCCTGATCACCGCCGATCGCAGCCCCGCCGTGCAGGTCGCCGCGCGCGACGAGAAGATCGCCGTGCTCAACAAGCCGGTGAAGCCGGCTTCGCTCCGTGCCCTGCTCGGCCAGTGGCGCACGCAGCAGATGGTGGCGGCGGAGTAGCCCATCCATAGAAAATTGCGCAGCGTCCGTGAAATGACCAATGGCACAGGCTGCTTCCACGGCCGTCATTGCGAGCGCAGCGAAGCAATCCAGAATCTTTCCGCGGAAGCAGTCTGGATTGCTTCGTCGCAAGGGCTCCTCGCAATGACGGAGCGAATGGCAGCATCGCCATCCTCCATCATGCATTTGAGATCGCAGACACGCCCTCGCCTTCTCGCGGCGCGTTTCGCCCGAGGTTTGCGCTTCGCGTCGCGCCCTCTTGAATAAAGGGCGCAGGGAAGGCCGGGTGCTGACCTAGCACCCGCGGTCCGCTGCGCGAAATGCACACGCTGGAAGAACCGCACAGCAGCATACAGGTGAAGCCGAACACACGGCCTTCCCTGCGCGATGGTCGGACGGCTTATGCCGTGCTCTCCCGGGAGCCGAACTTTCCTTCTGGCCTCCCTCGCCTCACGGAATTCGCCGACACCGCGCTGGTTGGCGCCAGTGCCGCCTCCGCAAGACTTGACCGTGGCAACGACGGCCAGGACCACACGGTTTTGCCGTACGCAAGAGCACCGTTCGTACAACGCGGCTTGCGAAAAGCTCACGGGGATCGGCTCAATCCATCACCCCGCCCTGCGTCTCACATCCGCGACGGCGCCAATGCGTCCACCGCAGCCCGATCCGCGGCTCGTGACGACGTACGACCGCCCCTTTCGCCGGATCAGGGTGAGTTGCGTATGCCACAAATCCGAATTTCGGTAAAGTGGAATATTTTGCTGCAGGCCGATTGACCCAGCCATTGCTGTTTTGCTGCCGGACAACCCCAAACTCTTGGGGTGCTCCAGGCACCCACCTGCCAAGTCGATGGTGTGGAACGCACTTGATGTCCGCTTCAATCCAAATAGCGGCAAAGAGCAGAGACCGTCAAACTCCCGGGTTGGGCCAATTTCGGACATGGCCAAAACCTGGAGATTTTGATAAGTTTGGGTATTCTCAATCAATTATTTGGAGGAAGTAATGTTTGTCAGGTACTTACTTTCCGCCGCCGTAGTCGTGTTGACGATGACCAGTATCGCTGCCGCTCAGCAGAATCCGCCAGTGGCGACCCAGCAAATCGCCACGATAAAGCGGACGCCACTACAGAAGTTTGATGTGCCCGGCACCAACTATGAGACGGTGATTGGAATTGCTGAGGTCGCCCAATGTGAATATCGGGCGCCACACACATCCCGGTCCTGAGTCAGGCTTTATGCTTGATGGCGAAATGGTGCTCATGGCCGACGGTCAACCAGACAAGACAGTAAAGTCCGGTGAGAGCTATCAACTTGCACCCGGTGTTATTCACGATGCATAGGCCGGACCGAACGGCGCGAAAGTGATTGCTACTTACGTAGTCGAGAAAGGAAAACCGCTCGCCTCTCCGGCTCCATAGTGCATCGGATCAATCGCTTCGGTTTGGATGCGTCTCCGTGAGGTTCGGCCGAGCTCAATCGCTGCCGGGCCAAGCGTCGTTACCCTCAGGGGTCGCTGCTATTCCTATGCGGGTGGGAACGAACATCAGCCAGAGGTGTATTTATGAAATTG
Source organism: Bradyrhizobium glycinis (assembly GCF_016031655.1). Lineage (GTDB taxonomy): Bacteria > Pseudomonadota > Alphaproteobacteria > Rhizobiales > Xanthobacteraceae > Bradyrhizobium > Bradyrhizobium glycinis. The sequence continues at coordinate 313,233 of NZ_JACCHQ010000008.1, read as the reverse complement.
CGCTGGAGGATATTCGCGTTAATCTTTGTTTTGGTCGCATGCCGAGAAGCAAGCGCGCAGCAACCGAACCGGCAGTTCCGGGTTGGAATCATGTCGAATACGACTGCTGCCGTCTTCTTTGATCAACTCCGCAAAGATTTTGCAAATCTGGGATATGTCGAAGGTCGCGACATTACTTTCGAGCCGAGATGGGCTCAGGGGCAGTTGGACCGTCATCCCGGTTTTGCCGACGAGCTTGCTCGCCTTGAACTCGACCTGATCATGACCTACGGCGGGGTGGCAACCGCTGCTGCGCAAAAGGCAACCAGCAAGACCCCGATCGTGTTTACTATTGTGACTGATCCGATCGCGCTCGGCCTTGCCCATGATATGAGCCGTCCGGGCGGCAATGCCACAGGAATTACCAGCCTCGATACGCAGCAAGCCGCGAAGCAATTCGAACTCCTCAAAGAGGCATTGCCGAGCATCTCACGGGTGGCGATTCTGAGCGACGACACACTGCCCGGAGCCGATGCGAGTGGGTTCGTCCCGATCGAGAGGGAAAATCGCGCAGCAGCAATTGCGGTTGGGTTCGAGCCTTTCGTCGTAAGGGTCAAGGGTCCGACCGCCGAAGCGAAACTGGATGAGGCCTTTGCGGAGATCATGAAGCATGATGTGCAGGCGATCGTGATCCTCGAAGCGCCTGTTGTTTTCCCGCATGCAAAGCGCATCGCGGAGATTGCCTCCGAGAGAAAGTTGCTGACCGTGTTTCCCGGAAGCCAGGGAGCCGCGGGCGGGCTGTTCGCCTATGGTACCAGCGTGATCGACACATTTCCTAGAATGTCAATCATTGCGGATAAAGTTCTGAAGGGGACGAAGCCCGCCGAGCTGCCAATTGAAACCATCACGAAGCGAACATTGATCGTAAATCAGCGGGCAGCAAAAGCTGTTGGGATCACGGTACCCGCGAGCATCTTGCAGCGAGCAGACCGCGTCGTTGAGTAAGTGTCCAAGACGATTCGCATGTCCGCTTCGGGTCGAACCCGGCAAAGCTCCGAACGAACTGACTGATCCGCTTTGCCCTAAAGACCGGCCATCCGCGAGTTAAGCGCCTCACCCCGTGGTCGTGCCCTGCTTCCACTGGCCGCCAGCGATCTTTGCGGCGGCAATCACGGCCTGGATGCGGCTCTCGACGCCCTTTTGCAGGATGACCGAGACGTGCGCCTTGATGGTGGCGGTGGAATGATTGCGCGGCCAGGTCCGCTCAGGGCGCAAGCCGCGTGAAGACGTAATCGCGGCTCTTGGCGCGCGCGTCGTGGCAGGCGAAGCAGGTGCGATGCTGCGCCTCGTCCACCGGCTTGCCGTTGATGAAGCGGCCAAAACCCCAGCCGCCGGTGGCGGCGTATTTCTTGGAATCCTTCACCATCACCTGGACCGTAGTCGCGGCGCCGGGAATCGTCGCTGACGCAAATTCGGGCGATTGTTTCCGCTTCCAGGCGCGCTTGACCAGAATGGTGCCGTCCGGGAACGGCAGTTTTCCGGCCTGATAGGCGTCGATTGCAGTCTGGTTGCCGAGAACAGCGCGCAGCTCGTCGAGTGGCGCGGCCTCTTCGGCCGGCGCGATCAGCTCCCACCGCTTGTAGCCGGCTGGAATTGTGATGCCGAAGATCGGCGAAGCGTCCGCCGCGCTCTGTTCCGCAGGCCCTTCCGCGAAGGCGATCGTGACGAGGTAGGGCATGCAGGTCAGGAGCACGACGAGGAGGACCACCGTCAGCACGACCATCGTGGTGGAGAGAGATTTCCTCTTTTCAGGTTCGGCTGTCGTCATGATGTTTCATCAGGCTCGATCAATGAGGCTGGACGGAGGTGTCGACGAACGCCTAGGCGCCATCGGCGTCGATCACGGCCTTGGCAAAGGCTTGTGGCGCTTCCTGCGGCAGGTTGTGGCCGATGCCGCCGGTGATCAGGCGAAACTCGTATCGGCCTGAGAACTTCATGGCATAGGCGCTTGGCTCGGAATGGGGGGCGCCGTTGGCGTCGCCCTCCATCGTGATCGTCGGCACCTCGATCTGCGGAGCTGCGGCCAGCTTCTTTTCGAGATGCTCGTATTTTGCCTCGCCCTGGGCGAGCCCGAGCCGCCAGCGGTAATTGTGGATCGTGATCGCGACATGATCCCTGTTGTCGAGCGCCGCCGCGCTCCTGTTGAAGGTGGCGTCGTCGAACTTCCACTGCGGCGAGGCCAGCTTCCAGATCAGCTTGGCGAAATCGTGCGTGTACTTCTCGTATCCGGCGCGGCCGCGCTCGGTCGCGAAGTAGAACTGGTACCACCATTGCAGCTCCGCCTGCGGCGGCAACGGCGCGTTGCCGGCGGCCTGGCTGGAGATCAGATAGCCGCTGACCGATACCAACGCGCGACAACGGTCCGGCCACAACGCGGCGATGATGTCGGCGGTGCGTGCACCCCAGTCGAAGCCGGCGACGACGGCCTTCTTGATCTCGAGCTTGTCCATCAGCGCGATGATGTCCGCAGCCATGGCCACAGGCTCGCCGTTGCGCGGCGTTTCACTGGAGAGGAAGTGCGTCGTGCCGTAGCCACGCAAATATGGGATGATGACGCGATAGCCGGCCTTGGCCAGCAGCGGCGCGACGTCGATGAAGGCGTGAATGTCGTAGGGCCAGCCGTGCAGCAGGATCGCCACCGGACCGTTCGAGGGACCCGCCTCCGCATAGCCGACGTTGAGAACGCCAGCATCGATCTGCTTGATCGCGCCGAAGGACGCATTCGATGCGGAGGTTCGCTGTGGTTCCGTCTCGGCCCGCGCGAACGCGATCATGCCGATACCGGCGGCGGCGGCTCCCGTGGCAATGCCGAGAAACTGGCGGCGGTGCTGATCGATGATCTGTTTCATGATGGAGTGACCTCGTCGTGGTTGATGATGGTGCGTCAGATCAGCGCGACCGTGACGTCGATGTTGCCGCGGACGGCCTTGGAGTAGGGGCAGGTTTGATGCGCTTCATCGATGATGCCGCGTGCGATCTCGGGGTCGAGACCCGGCAGGCTGACATTGAGGCGCGCCCTCAGCGAGTAGGCGCCCTCATCGAGCAAGAGATCGATCTCCGCATCGATCGCGGTTTTCCTGGGAAGGGTCACCTTCCGCTTGCGCGCGGCGAGTTCCATCGCGCCTTCGAAGCAGGCCGACCAGCCGGCCGCAAACAACTGCTCGGGATTGGTGCCGATACCGGCCCCGCCCGGCGGCGACAGCTTGACGTCGAGGCGACCGTCGGAACTGCGCGATATGCCGTCGTGGCGGCCGCCGCTTGTGTATGTCCGGGCCGTGTAGAGCAGTTTTGCCGTTTGCGTCATGAGGAGCTCCTTGCCATCGCGACTTACTATCAGCGACGCGCTTCGGAGACCCGTTTGGACTTGTGAGAAATTGTGAGGCCGGCGCAGAAGCTATTGGGAGGCCTGCAAACACGGTCTGATGCCGATGCAACGCAGGCCTTGCGGGATGGCTGCCCTCTGGCTATCCGGTTCGCAAATGAGCAAGATTTCGCGATGACCACGCCGACCGGGCCAAGACTCTCGTTCGGACCATTCACCGTGGCGCCACATGAAAGGCTCGTGACGCGCGACGGCGTCGCGGTGCCGCTGGGTGCGAAGGCCTTCGACGCGCTGATCGCACTGATGTCGCGACCGAACGAGGTCGTCAGCAAATGGGATCTGATGGCGCTGGTGTGGCCCGGCATCACCGTCGAAGAGGCCAATCTGCGCTTTCACATCGCCGCTCTCCGCAAGGCGCTCGGCGACGGCAAGGACGGCGCGCGATACATCACGACGCTCTCCGGGCGCGGCTATTGCTTCGTGGCACCGATCTCGCACACGGAGCTTCCGGCAGCGCGGCACTCGTCCCCGCCCATGGAATTGCCGCCGGTCAAGCTGCCGAACCGGCTGCAACGGATGGTCGGGCGCGACCAGGCGGTTGCTACCATCTCCGACAAGCTTCTCACCTCGCGCTTCGTCACGATCGTGGGTCCGGGCGGTGTGGGCAAGACTGCCGTCGCGGTGGCGATCGCCCACGACCTGCTCGCGACGTTCTCCGACGCCGCACATTTCGTCGACCTTGCCGCGCTCAGCGATCCCGATCTCGTGATCACCTCGATCCTGTTGATGCTCGGCTTGCCGGCCGAGACCGACGATCCCCTGCCCGCGCTGCTCGCGCATGTCAGGGACAAGCGGATGCTGCTCATCCTCGACAATTGCGAGCATGTCATCGCCGCAGCGGCGCCGCTGGCTTCGGCGATCTTCCACGCTGCGCTGGATGTCCACATCCTCGCCACCAGCCGCGAAGCCCTGCGCGTCGAGGGCGAGCAGGTCTATCGATTGGCGCCGCTCGCCGTTCCGCCTGATAGTACCGGGCTGAGTGCGGCGGCTGCGCAGACCTATCCCGCGCTTCAGCTCTTCATCGAACGGGCGACCGCTGGCGGCGCGCAGATCGCGCTCGATGACAGCAATGCGGCGCTCGTCGCCGGCATCTGCCGCAAGCTCGACGGCATGGCCCTGGCGATCGAGCTCGCCGCCGGCCGGGTCGAGGCTTACGGCCTGGAGCAGACGGCCGCGCTGCTCGACGAGCGTCTCAATCTGCTCTGGCAGGGCCAGCGCACCGCGCCGCCGCGGCAGAAGACATTGCGGGCGACACTGGACTGGAGCTACGGGCTGCTGTCCGACATCGAGCGCCTCGTACTCCGCAGGCTGGCCGTCTTCGTAGGTCACTTCACCATCGACGCCGCCCTCGAGGTCGTCCCGGATGAACGTGCCGACCGCTCCCGCTTGTTCGACGCCATAGACAGTCTCGTCGCCAAATCGATGGTTGCGCCGCGGCCGGTCGGCGCCATGATGCGCTACCGTCTGCTCGATACCACGCGCGCCTATCTGCTCGAGATCGAGCCGAACGACGCCGCGCTCGCCGCCCGCCACGCAATCTACTACCGGCGATGGCTGGAGCAGGCCGGCAGCACATGGGCGGCAACGCCGAACGCCGACGAACGGGCGATCCACTTCTCCGCGCTCCACAACGTGCGTGCCGCGCTGGACTGGTGCTTTGGCGCGGGCGGCGACGCCAACGCCGGCATCGCGCTCGCCGCCGCGGCAACGCCGATCTTCCTCGCGATGTCCCTCTTGATCGAATGCCGGCGCTGGTCGGAACGGGCGCTGCTTGCGATGACCCCGTCCGCGCGCGGCAGCGCCGATGAAATGCACATCCAGGCCGCCCTCGGGCTGAGCCTGATGTTCACGCGCGGCGGCAGCGAGGCGGCGCGCGTAGCCTTGAGCAGGAGCCTTGCGATCGCCGAGGCGCGCGGCGACGCGCCGAACCAGCTCCAGCTGCTCGGCCGCATGCATATCTTCCACGAACGGATGGGACAGTTCGACGCCGCGCTGGGTTATGCGCAGCAGAGCCTTGCGGTCGCGCAGCCACTCGGCGATCCCGGCGCGATCGTCCTCGCCCATTCGCTGCTCGGGGTCTCGCTGCATCTGGCCGGCGAGCACCGCGATGCGCTGAAGATGCTGGAGGTCGCATGGCAAGGGCCGGGCGCGGAACGGATCAGCACCATTCATGGCTTCGATCATCGCAACCGGGCCGGCATCACGCTGGCGCGCGAACTCTGGTTGCAGGGCCGGCCCGCGGACGCGCGGCAGCTGGCGCAACAGACGGTGACTGAAGCCGCGCAGATGGAGCATCCGATCACACTGTGCATCGCGCTGATCTGGGCGGTCTCCATCTCGCTGTGGGACGGCGATCTCGACGGCGCGGAACAGAGCATTGACCAGTTCATCGCGCATGCTGAATCTCGATCGATGGGTCCCTATCTCGTGGTGGGCCGCGGCGTGAAAGGCGAACTGGCGATCCGTCGGGGAGACGCCGCATATGGCGTCGAGACGATCGAAGCTTGCCTACGTGAGCTCCACGAGGCCGGCTACGAACTGCTCACCACGACCTTCAACATCGCGCTGGTTCAAGGCTTGCTGGCGCTTGGACAGATCGCGCAGAGTGCGCGCCTGATCGAGGATGCGATCCGCCTCGTCGATCAGAGCGGCGATCATCTCTACATGCCCGAGTTGCTGCGGATGAAAGGCAGAGTTCTGCTGTCGCTGCCGGAGCCCAACGCGGAGCAGGCAGAAGCCCAGTTCATGCAATCCCTGGATCTCAGTCGCCGGCAAGGCGCTACGGCCTGGGAGCTGCGCGCCGCAATCGATCTCGCCGGGCTGTTTGCCGAGCGCGGGCAGCGCGACGAGGCGAAGCGATGGCTCCAATCGGCGCTCGATGGCTTTGCCGAGGGCTCCGAGACGGCGGATATCAAAGCGGCCAGCGTGCTGCTGACCACGCTGTAGCGGATCACCCCGTCGGCGGGCCCTGCTTCCATTGGCCGCCGGCGATCTTCGCGGCGGCAATCACCGCTTGCGTCCGGCTCTCGACGCCGAGCTTTTGCAGGATCGCCGAGACATGGGCCTTGATGGTGGCCTCGGAGACGCCGAGCTCGTAGGCGATCTGCTTGTTGAGAAGGCCTTCCGACAGCATCATCAGGACCCGGACCTGCTGCGGCGTCAGCGTCACCAGGCGGTCGCGGAGGCGGGTCATGTCAGGGTCGGCGGCGGCGGACAGGTCGGTATCGGCGGGAACCCAGACGTCGCCTTCCATCACCTTGAGGATGGCGTCGCGCAAGGTCTCGACCCCGAACCGCTTGGGGATGAAGCCGGACGCACCGAAATCGAGCGAACGGCGGATCGTGGCGCTATCGTCGGAGGCCGAGACGATCACGACCGGGATCGCCGGATATTGCGCGCGCAGGTAGATCAGGCCGGAAAAGCCGGAAATCCCGGGCATGGAGAGGTCGAGCAGGACCAGATCGACGTCGGAGGCCTGCTCCAGAAGCTTGGTCAGATCTTCGAAGGATCCGGCCTCGTCGATCCGGGCCGAGGGGAGAACGCCCGCCACCGCCTGCCGCAGCGCATCGCGGAACAGGGGATGATCATCGGCGATGACGAGATAAGTCGAAGGAGCGTTCATCGTTCTCTTGCTGTCATTCGCGCCGGGTCGGCAAACAGATCTCGGGTGTGTCAATTCTTCCCCGAGCGGCCGTGGCATGCAAGTGCACATTATCCCTTTGCTGCAAAGGGGTTAATCCCCGGGCCTGGCACTTGTGCACCGGCGCCGGATACCACAGCGCCAGTGCGCAAAGCCGAAAGTCGTATTGGGGCGGGTTTCACGCCGATGTTACCTTGTGGGCAAGACCTGGGCTGATCCGGCGCGTCCGGACATTCTGGGGGAGCGAGGAAACGTATTTTTCGGGGAGCGACTCAACATGTCGACAATGGCTGTGTCTCAAGCAGGCGCGGGAGGGATGACGAAGGACGAACGGTTCGTCATTCTCGCCTCCTCGCTCGGTACCGTCTTCGAGTGGTACGACTTCTATCTTTACGGTTCGCTCGCCTCGATCATCGGCGTGCAGTTCTTCTCGGCCTATCCGCCGGCAACCCGCGACATCTTCGCGCTGCTGGCGTTTGCCGCGGGCTTCCTGGTGCGGCCGTTCGGCGCGATCGTTTTCGGCCGCATCGGCGACATCGTCGGCCGCAAATACACCTTCCTGGTCACGATCCTGATCATGGGTCTGTCGACCTTCATCGTCGGCCTGTTGCCCAACGCGGCGACGATCGGCATCGCGGCTCCGATCATCCTGATCGTGCTGCGCCTCGCCCAGGGCCTGGCGCTCGGCGGCGAGTATGGCGGCGCGGCAACCTATGTCGCGGAGCATGCGCCGAACGGCAAGCGCGGCTACTACACCTCGTTCATCCAGACCACGGCTACGCTCGGCCTGTTCCTGTCGCTGCTGGTGATCCTGTTCACCCGCACCGCGGTCGGCGAGGCCGACTTCGCGGCTTGGGGCTGGCGCATTCCGTTCCTGGTCTCGGTGCTGTTGCTCGGCATCTCGGTCTGGATCCGGCTTCGCCTGAACGAATCGCCGATCTTCCAGAAGATGAAGGAGGAAGGGAAGGGCTCGAAGGCGCCGCTGACGGAGGCCTTCGGCAACTGGCAGAACGGCAAGCTCGTGCTGCTCGCCTTGCTCGGCGGCGTGATGGGCCAGGGCGTGGTCTGGTACACCGGCCAGTTCTACGCGCTGTTCTTCCTGCAATCGATCCTGAAGGTCGACGGCTATACCGCCAACCTCCTGATCGCCTGGTCGCTGCTGCTCGGCACCGGCTTCTTCATCGTGTTCGGCATGCTGTCCGACAAGATCGGCCGCAAGCCGATCATCCTTGGCGGCTGCCTGATCGCGGCCCTCACCTTCTTCCCGATCTTCAAGATGATCACGTCCAACGCCAACCCGGCGCTGGAAAAGGCCATCGAGACGGTCAAGGTCGAGGTGGTGGCCGATCCCGCCGGCTGTGGCGATCTGTTCAACCCGGTCGGCACCCGCGTCTTCACCGCGCCTTGCGACACCGCGCGCGCCTACCTGTCGCAATCGTCGGTCAAGTACTCGACGACGTCAGGTCCGGCCGGCTCAGGCGTGAAGGTCGTGGTCAACGGCAAGGACGTGCCCTACACCAACGCCAAGGACAGCAACCCGGCGGTTCTCGCCGCGGTGCAGGCGGCCGGCTATCCCAAGGCGGGTGACGCCGGCATCGTGAAGATGGCGCATCCGTTCGACATCTTCCGTCCGCAGGTGGCGGCGATCATCGGCCTGCTGTTCATCCTGGTCGTGTTCGTCACCATGGTGTACGGCCCGATCGCGGCGATGCTGGTCGAATTGTTCCCGACCCGCATCCGCTACACCTCGATGTCGCTGCCCTACCACATCGGCAACGGCTGGTTCGGCGGCCTCCTGCCCGCCACCGCCTTCGCCATCGTGGCCTCGACGGGCGACATCTACGCCGGTCTCTGGTACCCGATCATCTTCGCCTCGATTACCGTGGTGATCGGCTTCCTGTTCCTGCCGGAAACCAAGGACGTCGACATCAAGGCGACCTGATCGCAGCAACAATCGACGACACGAACCGGCCGCGGTCTCCGCGGCCGGTTTTGCTTTTGTGTGCTTCTTGCTTGGACGCGTTTTCTTGGCGCGAACCGACACCAACCTCGCTCGAAAACGCTCTAGCGATTGCTGCCGACGAATTGCAGCACGATCTCACGGCGGTGCGGGCGGCTGCGATGCTCGATCAGATAGATCGCCTGCCAGGTGCCGAGCGCGAGCCTGCCGCTCAGGACCGGGATCTGGAGCGAAGTCTGCGTCAGCATGGTCTTGATGTGGGCCGGCATGTCATCGGGCCCCTCGGTATCATGGGTCCACCCGGCGTTCTCCGGCGCGAGCCGTGACAGCGCCGTGGTGAGATCGACCAGCACGGAGGGATCGGCGTTTTCCTGGATCGTCAGAGAGGCCGAGGTGTGGCGGATGAACAGCGTCAATGCACCCTCACCCGCGTGCGCATCGGCGATGAATCTTGCGGCCTCACTGGTCAGATCAGTGAAGCCGCGGCCGGGTGTCTGCACGGTGAGCAGTGACGATGTGACGGTCGCAGCCTGCACGGACGATGGTGCGGAGCGGGTGACGGATCTGGCTGATGTCATGGAGGGGCACGCATCAAATCTTCCCCGCCACGTCTTTCTGCACGCGGTTGGCCATGTCGATCAGCCGCCGCCAGGCCTTTTCCAGGAACGACATCACGCGGTCGATGTCCTGCTCGCTCGGCAGTGGGATCTCGATCTTGCGCTCGCCCTCGGCGATCTTGGGCTCGGCTTTCCTGAGCGGATCGGATTTCGGCAGCGCCTCGTCGATCTTGCCCGATACGGTCGGCCCCGCCGCGAGCTGTCCCTTCAGCCTCTCGACCTCGGCCTGGAGCCTGCCGATCTCGGCATCGAGTGCGGTCCGCTCGTCGGGCACCGCGTAGCAGGCCCAACCGGCGCCGTTCTTGCTGCAGGTCGACACCGTGCCGGTACGCGTGTCGAGCCGCAGCACGCCCTCGGGAATGGGCGTCATGCTGTAGCGGCCATTTTCGCCGTCGGGCGCGGATTGCGCGGCCACGAGGCCGCCGCTGACCACCATCACCGCGGCCGCCGCCGCGAACCATGATGTCGTGGATGACGTCGCAGGTCTCATCGTTGTCTCCGCCCCGGCGCTGCTGCGGCTGCAGTTGCAATTCTACACCCGCAGCCGGCAATCCGCCGCCAAAAAGCCGCCGCTGGAATCAACGAACGCGGCGGCTTGTTTGATCCCACCGCCGCGGCGAAAGCGCGGCTGCGTCCGCCGTTCGCGAGCAGACCTGCTGCGGTGCGGCGTCACGCTGTGTGCAGCGCTGCTGCGCGCGACAATATCATCAAGTAAATCAAAGACATAATCGAAAGCGACGCAATCGTGACTTGGCTTGACTTGATTATGGGCCATCAGTATGGTCCGCGCGGCTTTTGAGGGTGGCGGGCGTAATTTCCATTTGGCCGCAGCGTTTCGGGTCTTTGTCGCATGGCACAGAGCACGGGACACGGTGAGAATGGAGATCGCGATAGATCGTCCGAGGAAGCCGCGCTTTCCGATCGGCTCGGAAATCTTGATCAGCGGTTGTCCGAATTTCGCGACCGCCGGGCCAAGACCGAGCAACCCGCAGGTGACGATGGAGACAAAGCGGCCAGAGCCTCGGCGATGGCGCTTGGTTTTCGGTTATCCTCCGAGTTGGTCGCCGGTGTCGCTGTCGGAGCGGGGATTGGCTGGGGGTTCGACCGTTTGCTGTCGACGTCGCCTTTCGGATTCATCGTGTTCCTGCTGCTGGGCTTCGTCGCCGGCGTGGTGAATGTGGTGAGATCGGCAGGCGCGGGTCAAAACAGGCGCGGTGGTTCGTAAGCTGGTCCCACCAGGAGAGGAATGATCGTGCCGGCCTCGCCGGTACGGGCCGGCCCGGCCGGCAGGACCGAGACCCGCCGGCATGCCCGGCAGACCAAGAGATGCCGCGCCGATGAAAATCGATCCGATCCACCAGTTCAACATCGAGCCTCTCTTCACCCTGGGCCATATCGGCAATCACACGATCGCCTTCACCAATTCGTCGCTCTACATGCTGATCGCGGTCGCGATCATCTCGATCCTGATGCTCGCCAGCGGCTCGCAGCTGGTCCCTGGGCGCCTGCAGTCGGTCGCCGAGATCTCCTACGAATTCGTGGCGTCGACCATCCGTTCGACGGCCGGCGCGGAAGGCATGAAGTTCTTCCCGCTGATCTTCTCGCTGTTCATGTTCATCTGCGTCTCGAACCTGGTCGGCATCATTCCTTACACCTTCACGGTCTCGAGCCACCTGATCGTCACCGCCGGGCTGGCGCTGCTGGTCTTCTTCACCGTGCTGATCTACGGCGTCGCCAAGAACGGCGTGAAGTTTTTCAAGATCTTCGTTCCCCATGGCGTGCCCGGCTACGTCCTGCCGCTGGTCATGTTCATCGAGGTCCTGTCGTTCTTCCTGCGGCCGGTCTCGCACAGCATTCGTCTGTTCGCCAACATGCTGGCCGGCCACATCGCGCTGAAGGTGTTCGCGGGCTTCGTCGCCATGCTGGGCTTCTCGCTCGGCGCCATCGGCTGGGTCGGCGGCGTGCTGCCGCTGGCGCTCACGGTCGCGCTGTATGCTCTCGAGATCCTGGTCGCGTTCCTGCAGGCTTACGTGTTCGCGATCCTGACCTGCATCTACCTCAACGACGCCATTCATCCGGGACACTGAGCGGTCCGGGGAATTTCCACCCACAACCCAATCTTTCTTCCAAGGAGTCTAAAATGGATCCGGCAGCAGCAAAACTTATCGGCGCGGGCATCGCGTGCATCGGCATGGGCGGTGCGGGCGTCGGCGTGGGCGTGATCTTCGGCAACTACCTCGCCGCAGCCGTCCGCAACCCGTCGGCCGCTCAGGGCCAGTTCGGCAACCTGATCTTCGGCTTCGCCGTGACCGAAGCGCTCGGCATCTTCTCGCTGCTGATCGCGCTGCTTCTGCTGTTCGTTTTCTAAAGGAACGACTTCTTCCGCGCCGCTTCATCCGAAGCGGCGCGTGACAGCAACAGGAGTACTCCATGGCCGAGAGTCATGGCGGGGCAAAAGGACCGGCGGCGGGTGCCCACACCGAAGCCGATGGCGGTCATCACAGCGGGGGCTTTCCGCCGTTCGAGAGCAGCACCTTTGCTTCGCAGCTGGTGTCGCTCGCGATCTTCTTCGTCCTGCTTTACGTGATCGTGTCCAAGCTCGCTCTGCCGAAGGTCGGCGGTGCGATCGAAGCACGCCAGAACAAGATCGAGGGCGACCTCGCCGAGGCGCAGAAGCTGAAGGACCAGTCCGAGGCTGCGCTGAAGGCCTATGAAGGCGAGCTCGCTTCGGCGCGTTCGCGGGCGCAGGCGATCGGCAACGAATCCCGCGACAAGGCGAATGCGCAGGCGGACGCCGAACGCAAGGCGCTGGAAGAGCAGCTGGCGGCCAAGCTCGCCGAGGCAGAGAAGACCATCGCCTCGACCCGCACGGCCGCCATGAGCAACGTCCGCGGCATCGCGGCCGACGCGGCAGGCCAGATCGTGCAGCAACTCACCGGGGTCATTCCGGATGCTGCCTCGGTCAATGCCGCCGTTGACGCGTCCTTGAAGGGATAGCCACAGATGTTCTTCGATCCTGAAACCTGGGTCGCCGTCGCCTTCGTGATCCTGATGGTCGTGTTCGGCTATCTCGGGGTCTTCAAGTCGGCGATGACCGCGCTCGATCATCGCGCCGCCCGCATCAAGGCCGAGCTCGACGACGCCGCGCGCCTCAAGCAGGAGGCGGCCAAGGTGCTCGCCGACTACAAGGCGCGCAGTGCCACGGCCGAGCGCGAGGCCGCCGATATCATCGCTAACGCCAGGGCCGAAGCCGAGCGCATCGCCGCCGACGCCAAGGCGAAGATGGAAGACTTCGTCGCCCGCCGCACCAAGACGGCGGAGAACAAGATCGCGATGGCCGAGGCCCAGGCGCTGGCCGACGTCCGCGCCGCAGCCGCGGAAGCCGCCGTCCAGGCTGCCTCGACGATCCTGTCGCAGTCGGTCAAGGGCCAGGTCGCCGACGACCTGCTCGCCAAGAGCATCAACGAAGTCAGGCAGAAGCTGAACTGAGCTTTCGGCCCGCATCAATCAAAAGCCGGCGTGATGAGCGCCGGCTTTTTTGTTTGTCGGGCCTCCTTTGTCCCGGACGCGGTGCAGCGTGCAACGCTGCTCCCCAGAGCCGGGGATCCATGGATCCGAAACACGCATCCCTGGGCCCCGGCTCTGCGCCGCACCGCTACGCGCTGCACCGCGTCCGGGGCACGAGAATCATTTCTTCTTCCGCCCCTTCGGCTCCGGCGAGAGCGCCTGCGGGTCGAAGCCGACGTAGAAGATGTAGGCATCGGCGACCGCGGGCGCCGGCACCGGATAGGCCAGATCCTCGGCGACGAAGGTGAAGGGCACGCTGCCGCCTTCCGACATCGCCACCGTGGTCCGGTAGGCCTTCGAGGCGATCACCTTCTCACCGATGCCGCCCTGCACGACGGCGATGCGCAGCGGCACCTCGACGGAGGCGGGCGCACCGGCGGGGCCAGCGATGACACGGCCCTGGATGCCGATCCGGGCGGTGATGCCGGCGCTGCTGCGGGAGCATTCGCGCGCCATCTTGGTGATCGAGGCCTGGAAGCGGATGTCATTGCCGACGGCCGGCTTGCCGCTGGCGCCGACCGCGTAGGTCGAGGCGCCCGCACGCACCGTGACCTGCGGGCAATCGAGGTCGTCTTCGGCCGGCTGTCCGGGCGCAGGCGCCGGCTTCGCCTCGGCCGGCTCGTCGGACTTGCCGCCGAACAAGCTCTTGAAGCGGTCGGTCAACGACTGCGCCGCCACCGGCGAGACGGAGGCGAGCCCGACCGATAATGCCAGCACGACCGCTGCGCCCCGCCGCAATCTCGTCCGCGATGACCGAAGCTCCTGCACCATCAACACCCGTACTCCATGACAATGTTCCGGCCGGGTTATATCGCCAAACTCGGCGAACCCAAGGCAGCAAAAAGGGATTGGGCCGCACCCATCAGGCCGCTCAGCCGCGGAAGTCCTCGTGCAGCAGGCCGAACAGCAGGTGATCCTGCCAGACCCCGTTGATGCAGAGATAGCGACGCGCCAGGCCCTCGCGCGAGAAGCCGCACTTCTCCAGCACCCGGATCGACGGCGCATTGGTCGGGATGCAGGCGGCCTCGACCCGGTGCAGATTGAGCTCGCCGAACAGCGTCGGCAGCAGCACCCGCAGTGCGGCCGTCATGTAGCCCCGATGGGCATAAGGCTGGCCGACCCAATAGCCGATGGTCCCGGCCTGCACGATGCCACGCCGGACATTGGCGAGCGTGATGCCGCCGACCAGGGCACCGTCGAGCTCGCGGAAGATCAGAAAGGGATAGGAGCGGTCCGCGGCAATGTCCTCGGCATAGCGGCGCAGGCGGCGGCGGAAGCCGGACCGGGTGAGATCGTCAGACGGCCAGATCGGCTCCCAAGGCGTGAGATAGTCACGGCTGGTCTCGCGCAAATGAGCCCATTGCAGGAAGTCGGACATTTGCGGCGCGCGCAGGAGCAGCCCGTTGCCGCGCGGCGCCAGGGCGGCGGGTCCACTGGATGGCAGGCGAAAGAGGGCCATGGTGATGCTTTCCGGGGCGAGGCCCGCGCGCGGCTCCTAATGCAGCCGCGCCTTGGCGCGCGCCCGTGTCAATCCTTCCGCAAAAGACACCGCCGTGTCCAGACCCCTGCCGCTGCCCAACGCGACGACCGCAGGCCGGCTGCGCGACAGCAGCGCACGGGCCGCGTCCCGCGTCGATTCGATGCTGACGGCATCGATCCGGGCCACCAGTTCCTGCACCGTCTGCGGCCGCCCATAGGCCAGCACATGCCGGGCGAGCTGCTCGGCGCGGGAGGAGCAGCTCTCCAGCGCCATCAGCAGCCCCGCCTTCATCTGCGCCTTGGCCCGGGCGATCTCGGCCTCGGTCAGCGTCTCCACCGAATCGTTCATGATGTCGACCACGACCTCCATCATCTCCGGCGCGTCGGCGGGATCGGTGCCGGTATAGAGGCCGAAAAACCCGGTGTCGGTGTAGGGCGCGTGGAAGGTGTAGATGGAGTAGCAGAGGCCGCGCTTCTCGCGAACCTCCTGGAACAGGCGCGACGACATTCCGCCGCCGAGGACATTGGTGAAGACCTGCAGCGGGAACAGCGAAGGATCGGTCTGCGGCACCCCCTCGAGCGCCAGCGTCAGATGCGCCTGCTCGAGTTCGCGATGCACCACCTTGGCGCCGCCCTGGCCGAACCGAGCGGCCTGCGGCTTCGGCCCGGGCGCACCCTCGAAGCTCGCGAAACGCTTTTCGACCTCGGCGACGACCTGACCGTGGTCGACGGCGCCGGCCGCCGCCACCACCATATCGGGCCCGCGATAATGCGTCGACAGGTAGCCGCGCAGCATGTCGCGGTTGAAGGCGCGCAGCGTCTTGGCGGTGCCGAGCAGCGAACGGCCCATCGGCTGGTCGGGATAGCAGAGCTCGTTCAGATGCTCGAACACGACGTCGTCGGGCGTGTCCTGCGCAGCACCGATCTCCTGCACGATGACGTTCTTCTCGCGCTCCAGCTCGTCGGGCTCGAAGGCGGGATTGGCGAGGATGTCGGCGAGCACGTCGAGCGCGAGCGGCACGTCGGCCTTCAGCACCCGCGCGTAATAGGACGTGGTCTCGGTCGAGGTGCCGGCATTGAGGTCGCCGCCGACCGCCTCGATCTCCTCGACGATCTCGCGCGAGGAGCGCCTGGTCGTGCCCTTGAACGCCATGTGCTCCAGGAGATGCGAGATGCCGTGCTCGTTCGGCTTCTCGTCGCGTCCGCCGACGCCGGCCCAGACGCCGAGCGCCGCCGTCTCGAGGTGGGGCATCTCGTCGGTGACGACGGTGAGGCCGGAGGCAAGCTTGGACATCTCGACGCTCATCCGGCAACTCCCTGCTTTGCGGCGCGGCTGGTGGACAGCACGAACCGCTCGAGCTCGACCTGATCGTTCTTCATCACCCTCATGTGTTCGGATTTGGTCATCAAGCCGTCGAGCCAAGCCGGCAATTGCGGCCGCTGGGCGCAGGCCGCCTCGACGGCATCGGGGAATTTGGCCGGATGGGCGGTGGAAAGCACGATGCTCGGCACTCTCGTATCGGTGGTGTCGCGGTCCGCGACGGCGAGCGCCACGGCGGTATGGGGATCGACCAGCTCGCCTGCTTCGCGCCAGGCGGCGCGGATCGCAGCCGCAGTCTCGGTCTCGTCGGCGCGCCCGGCGTCGAACTCCTCGCGGATCGCGGCGAGTGTCGCATCGGGCAGCACGAAGCGGCCGGACTGCTTCAGCGACTCCATCAGGCGGCGCACGCCGGCGGCATCGCGCCGGCCGGCCTCGAACAGCAGCCGTTCGAAGTTCGAGGAGATCTGGATGTCCATCGACGGCGATGCCGTCGCGTGCACCTCGCGCACCTCGTAGATGCCGGTCTTCAGTGTGCGCGCCAGGATGTCGTTGACGTTGGCGGCGATGCGCAGGGTGCGCACCGGCAACCCCATGCGCTTGGCGACGTAGCCGGCGAAGATGTCGCCGAAATTGCCCGTCGGAACGACGAAATCGACCGCGCGCGCCGGAGCACCGACCGCGACGGCGGAGGTGAAATAATAGACCACCTGGGCGACGATGCGCGCCCAGTTGATGGAATTGACGCCGGAGAGCGAGGTCGCATCGCGGAAGCGATGGTTGTTGAACATCGCCTTCACGAGCGCCTGGCAGTCGTCGAAGGTGCCCTCGATGGCGAGCGCATGGACGTTGGCCGCGCCCGTCGTCGTCATCATCCGCCGCTGCACCTCGGAGATGCGGCCGTGCGGAAACAGCACGATGAGATCGACGTTCTCGAGGCCTGCAAAGGCCTCGACCGCGGCGCCGCCGGTATCGCCTGACGTCGCGACCACGATGGTGGTGCGCTGGCCGCGCTTTTCGAGCACATGGTCCATCAGCCGCGAGATCAGCTGCATCGCCACGTCCTTGAAGGCGAGCGTCGGACCGTGGAACAGCTCCAGCACGAACTGGTGCGGGGACATCTGGCGCAGCGGCACCACCGCAGGATGGCGGAAGGTGGCATAGGCCTCGTTCGCCATTCGCCCGAGCTCGGCGTCGGAAATCTCGCCGCCGGCGAAGGGACGAATCACGTCGACCGCGACCTCCCAATAGGGGCGGCCGAAGAAGCCGGCGATCGTCTCGCTCGGAAGCTGTGGCCACACCGCGGGCACATACAGGCCACCATCGCGGGCAAGCCCGGTCAGCATCACGTCACAAAAGCCGAGTTCGGGGGCCTCGCCCCGGGTCGAGATATAACGAGTCAAATTGCCCTCCAAAGGCGGCCGGGCCGAAGCTTGACCCTTAAGCCTTTGATTTTACGTAATTACTTGTCAACAGCCAGAGGCTTTGAACCACCATAGAGTGTTTTGCGGCATCGGGAAACCGCTTCCGGGCCACCCCCCTTGCCCAATGAAAAAGGGCTGCGGCATTGCCGCAGCCCTTCCCTTGGAAGGCCTGTCGTTGTGTGCAGACCGTTTTGCCTCGTCGGGGTCGCCGACCCTCAAAACTGTTCCGGCAAGCTTTCGTCGCCTGTCACGAAATCGTCAAGTCCAAAACCCGCGCATGTCGAAAATGTTCCTATTCTTCCCGACCCGGTTCTGGTTCGTTTCGGCAGCTGCAGCTAAGTCCCCGCCGTGATCCTGGCCCTGAACTCCGCTTTTTCCCGAATTAGCCGCGGAACGAATACAGCCTCAGCCCATTGTGTCGGCGGATGGGTGTCAGCCCGTTGTCCATGCATTGCCCGGCCAACGGCGGCGTCGATCCGTCGGCCGAACCGCTGCATCCTGAAGCAGCCGGTTCGGTCGCTGGCGAAAGTCAGTTCATCCCGATTTCGACTGCGATCCGGATCAGGTCGGAATGGTTCTTGGCGCCAAGCTTCTGCTTGAGCAGGGACGTGGTGTTGGCGACCGTCTTGTAGGAGATGCCGAGCGCCTCGGCGACCTCGACGATCTTGTCGCCGCGTCCGAGCAAGCGGAGAATTTCGAGCTCCCGCGGCGTCATCTGTGACGCGGGGTTGGCCTTGATCGCCGCACCGGAAAACGTCACGGCTTCCGCAAGCTGCGGCGAGATGAAGTTGTCACCCGCGACGACCTTGCGCACCGCTTTCAGCAGGATCCTGGGATCGTCGCCTTTGGAGACATAGCCCTGCGCCCCAAGCTCGACGGCCCGCACGACGAAGGCCGGATCGTCGTTCATGCTGAACATGATGATCTTGGCGTCGGGATCGTCCTTGCGGATGCGTCGCATCAGCTCGAAACCGGAGACGTCGGGCAGGCTGATGTCGATCACGGTGACGTCGGGCCGCTTGCTGACATAGGCGCGATGGCCGGATTTGGCATCGCTCGCCTCGTCAATGCGGATTGAATGATCGGATGCGAACAGGGTGCGGCAGCCGGACAGCACCACAGGATGGTCGTCGACGATCAGGACCCTCGTCGCCAGCTTGGCGGTATCTTGCATCGCGCACCCTCTTGTTTTTCGACTCATAGCCCGCCGGGAATAAATGGAAAGAGCAAATCCCGCCGATACGCGTTAGAATTGACCTAATGTGGCGACGACTTTCGTTCCGGACTCAATTGTTTCTCCCGCTCGGCGCCAGTTTTCTCGCGGCGCTGATCCTGGGCGGCGTGCTGCTTCAGATCTTCGCGACGGATCAATTGGCGGAGGAGAACGAGCCGCGGCGGCGTTCGACTGAGGCGGTCGCCGCCGCGCTCAACAACGCCTTGAGCGCATCGGACAATCCAAGGCAGACCCTCGACGCCTTTGTCCATTCTTTGGACACCTCCTCCGATATCCAATTCCGCAGCGTGGAAGCAGGTCCCGTGCTACCGCCGAAGGACGACCTGCGCAAGCCGCATGGCGTACCGCGCTGGTTCATCGACCTTCTCGTTGTCCACGACACGGACACGGCATTTCCGGTGATGATCGACGGCAGACGTGTCGGCGATATCGTATTCCTGCAGGACATGTCGGCCGACCTGTTCGAGAAATGGATCGGCTTTCTTGCGCTCGCCAGCCTCCTCGCCGTGCTGATGATTCTGACCGGCACGATTGCCTATGTCATGTCGGGATCTGTCCTGCGCCCACTGCAAGATCTCGGCGAAGGTCTCACGCGAATACGACGGGGCGACTACACGAGCCCAATTCCGGTCCGAGGCCCGGCGGAAATCCGGCAAGGCTGCGAGGAGGCGAATGCGCTGGCTGCAACGCTGGCGCAATTGAGCCAGGACAATCGCGATCTGATGCACCGCCTGGTGTCGCTGCAGGATGACGAGCGGCGCGATCTCGCCCGCGAACTGCATGACGAGCTCGGGCCTCTCCTCTTCAGCATCCGCGCCGGCACGATCGCGCTGACCGAGACCTCCCAGCCGATGGGACATCTCGGCAATTCGGCACAGGACCTGCTGCAATCTGTGGAGGCACTGCAGCAGACCAACCGCCGCATCCTCGACCGGCTGCGGCCGCTCTATATCGAGGAGCTCGGGCTTTCGCGCAGCGTGCAAACGCTGCTCCGGAATTTTCGCAAGCAGGCACCTCACATCGTCCTGACGGACAAGATTGATCCCGATCTCAGCGGAATCGGCGAGCCGCTGGCGCAGACCGTCTATCGCGTGATCCAGGAGGCACTGACCAACGTGCTGCGACATGCCAACGCCGGCAACGCCCACGTGCAGGCGACCGTTGTCGACAAGACGCTCGTCGTCGAGATCTCCGACGATGGCGGCGGTTTTCCTGCGGACAATGTCTTCGGCCGCGGCCTGACCGGCATGCACGAGCGCGTGCGCGCGCTCAGCGGATCGCTATCGCTGTTGCGCGTAGATGAGCGAACCTACGTGCGCTGCCGCCTTCCGGCGCAGACGATGCGGGACACTCCATCGCCGGGCTGATTCAGCAGGCGCAGCCATCATGCGCATTCTGCAGCGCCGGTTCGCACAGCGTGCTGCGGATCTTGCCATCAGGGCTGAAGCGGAATGAGGCCTGAATGCGCAGCGCGCCGGCGACGGAATATTCGAGGTGAACGCCGTGGGGCGCGGGATGGATCTCTTCCAGCCCGAAGCCTGCCGACGAGAAGGCGCTGAGCCGCGGCTGCCAATAGGCCTCGATCTCGCTCCGGCCGTGATAGCGCCGCGCGCCGTGGCACGTGCATTCGAGCTGCGCGTCGTCGGCATAGAGGTCGAGCAGGGCTGCGAGGTCGCCCTTACGGCAGGCATCCACCCAGTCGACGATAATTCCCATCTGGTCGAAATCACTCACGCCGCACCCAATCTGCCGCGGACAATACCGGCGGCTTAGAACTACACTCGTGAATATGCGCTGAATAATAAACCCCGGGCGATACCGGGTTCCTTCAAGGGACCTGTCGTTTGAGCATGATCTTTTCGGAAAACCGCTACACACTTTTCCGGATCATGCGCCAATGAGCTCAGCTCTGCCGCCGGCCTCTTGCCCACACGCCGAAGGCGATGAGCACGGCGCCTGCAAGCGTGAACCAGGTGATTGCATATTGCAGATGGTCGTCCTTGAGATTGACCTCGAGGGGTCCCGGACGCGGGATGCCGTTCGCCGGCGCGGGCCGTTCGAGATCGATATAGAACGGCGCAACAGCGCCCCAGCCGAGCACGCTTGCGATTGCCAGATGATCGCGCACGAACCAGAGCCGCTTGCCGCGATTCTCCGCCGGTGTCAGCCAGCTTGGCGCCTCGGGAAAGCGCAAGTATCCGGTGAGCTCAACCGGCTCGCCCGTGACGAGCTTCTTCACCGCGCGATCCTCGACGCCGCGATCCTGCATGGTGTTCTCGACGAAGCCCGCGTCGATCACGACCATCTCGCCGCTGGGAAGCCGCGCCGGCAGAAACGCCCAGGTGCCGGGGCCGGAAGCGTCCTTGCGCACCGCGGAGCCGGAGGAATAGACCATCGCATCGGGGAGCGCTGCGTAGGTCGCGGTGAAGCTGACGCGGCGGAATTCGTCGCGGGCGGGATTGAGCGCGGCCCATTGCGCGGATGGCGGCAGCGCAACCGGCGCGGCCGCAAGCCGCTCGGTGAGTGCCGCAATCAACTCGTGCTTGGCTGTGCGGCGCTGCAACTGCCAGACGCCGAGCGCGACGAACACAGCCGTCAGGAACAGCGTGAACAGCGCGAAGCCGGCCACGGGGCCCTTGCGCGACGCAGGCTCGTTCATTTCGCGCGATCGACCAGCCGGCCCGGCGCCGCCTTGTGGTGGAATTGCAGCGCGATCAGCAGCGACTTCATCGAGCGCAGTGGCAACAGCGTGGTGGCGAGGATCAGCGGCAACCAGAGCACGGCATGCAGCCAATATGGCGGCTGATATTTGACTTCGACGATGAGGGCGCATGCAACGACGATGCCGCCCGCCAGCATGATGATGAAGATCGCCGGACCGTCGCCGGTATCGATGAAGGAATAGTCGAGCCCGCAACGGTCGCAAGCGGACGCGAGCGTCAGAAACCCAGCATAAAGCTTGCCCTGGCCGCAGCGCGGGCATCTACAGGCAAGCCCGCGCAGCGCGCTTTGCAGGACGGTGGTTTCGGACGGGGGTGTGCCGGCACTGTCGTTCATGATGGCGGACTCTAGAGCATTTTCGGTTCTGATTGAATCAGAACCGAAGCTCTAGATTTTTGTTTTGACGCGCTTTCTTGACGCGAACCGGTGTCCACTTCGCTCGAAAACGCTCTATCACAGTTTCCGACGAAACTTCCGGCGGCCGAAAAGCGAAAGGGCGGCCCTGCGGCCGCCCTTCCCGATCGGTTCGATACGGCTCAGTGCGCGGCGTGGGCCATGGTCTCGGCGCCGCGTCCCCAGACGTAGATGCAGAGGAACAGGAACAGCCAGACCACGTCAACGAAGTGCCAGTACCAGGCCGCGAACTCGAAGCCGAGATGCTGCTTCGGCGTGAAGTGGCCGGCATAGGCGCGGAACAGGCACACCAGCAGGAAGACGGTGCCGACCAGCACATGGAAGCCGTGGAAGCCGGTCGCCATGAAGAACGTGGCGCCGTAGACGTTGCCGGCGAAGGAGAACGCCGCATGGCCGTACTCATAGGCCTGCACGCAGGTGAACGCAGCGCCGAGGAGAACGGTGAGGATCAGGCCGTATTTCAGGCCCTGGCGGTCGTTCTCGAGCAGCGCGTGGTGCGCCCAAGTCACGGTGGTGCCTGACGTGAGCAGGATCAGCGTGTTCAGCAGCGGCAGATGCCAGGGATCGAAGGTCTCGATGCCCTTCGGCGGCCAGGTGCCCGGGACCGCGCAGGCGCCGGGCTGCGTGCCGAGGCCGCAGCCGAACACCGCATCGCGGGTGGCGTGGACGGCATCGGCGGGAAACAGCGCCGCGTTGAAATAAGCCCAGAACCAGGCGACGAAGAACATCACCTCTGAGGCGATGAACAGGATCATGCCGTAGCGGTGATGCAGCTGCACGACCCGGGTATGGTCGCCCTTGTACTGGGCTTCCTTGATCACGTCGGCCCACCAGCTCGCCATGGTGTAAAGCACGCCCACGGTGCCGATGCCGAACACGATCGGCGCGGCCGAGAACATGTGGTGCATCCAGGCGATTGCACCGACCGCCATGATGAAGGCCGAGAGCGAGCCGACCGCCGGCCAGGGAGAGGGATCGACCAGGTGATAATCGTGATGCTTGGTGTGCGCCGTGGCCATTTCCGTCTCTCTCCTCAATCCCGTGCCTATCAGGCACTTATCCCCTTGTGTCCAACCGCCCGAGCGTGAGCCCTGCGGTCAAAGATTTCCCTTGCGCTTGTCGCCCTCGCCCGATGCCAGCGGTTTCACCACGGGATCGCGCACCGGATAGAACGTGTAGGACAGCGTGATCGTGCTCAGCCCGTCGTTCTCGTGATCGGCCGCGATCGACGGATCGACGTAGAACACGACCGGCATCTCGCGCTTCTCACCGGGCGCCATGGTCTGCTCGGTGAAGCAGAAGCAGTTGATCTTCTGGAAATAGGCGCCGACCGTCAGGGGCGCGACGTTATAGGCGGCCTGGCCCGCAGTGGCGCGCGCCGCCTGGTTGGTCACGGTGTAGAAGACCGTCGCGACCTGGCCGACATTGACCTCGATCTCGCTCTGCTCCGGCTCGAACTTCCAGGGCAGGCCGGGCGCGACGTTGGAATCGAAGCGCACCGAGATCTTCCGCGCGATCGGGCCCGTGGCCGGCGCAGAGGTCGCCACCTGCGTCGTGCCGTTGAAGCCGGTGGCGCGGCAGAACCAGTTGTAGAACGGCACCGCCGCGTAGGAAGCGCCGACCATCAGCGCGACCACGCCGCCGCAGATGGACGCGACCACCACATCGCGCCCCAGCCCGCGGCGCTTGGCCGGGCTGCCCGACTTGGCGCTGACGTCCTGCGATATGGTCGGCTCGTGATCCATGTTTCCTACATCGGCCGCACGAGCACTGCCGGCCCCTTGACCATGGTGACGGCGAAGAACAGCACCACGAGCACGCCGAGCGCCAGAGCGATGGCGATGGAGCGCTGACGCCGGCTCTTCTGCTGCGCCTCGGTGAGGACGATTCCTTCCGGCTCGGGTTTGTCGGCCATCGCGGTGATCATGCGCCCCCAATCATCGGAGCAAGCGCCCGGTACACGACTTCGGCCAGCAGGGTCGCAAACAGCGCAAACAGGTACAGGATCGAGAAGGCAAACAGCTTGCGGGTCGCGCGCAATGACGCAGCTCGCGTCCGGCGGAGATAGACGTTGATGGCGAGCACCAGCATGCCGGCACCGAGGATCAGCGAGACCACGCCGTAGACGGCATCGAAATAGCCGAGCGCCCAGGGCGCGGCGGCGACTGCGATCAGCACGATGGTGTAGAGCAGGATCTGCAGACGCGTCGCGTCGGGACCGGCGACGTTGGGCAGCATCGGAATGCCGGCGCGCGCGTAGTCGTCGGAGCGGAACAGCGCCAGCGCCCAGAAATGCGGCGGGGTCCAGAAGAAGATGATGGCGAACAGCAGCAGCGGCTCGACATCGACCGTGCCCGTCACCGACGCCCAGGCCACCACCGGCGGCAGCGCGCCGGCCGCACCGCCGATCACGATGTTCTGCGCGGTCCAGCGCTTCAGCCACATCGTGTAGATCACGACGTAGAAGAAGATGGTGAAGGCGAGCAGCGCGCCCGCGATCCAGTTGACGAGGATGCCGAGCGTCATCACCGAGAAGAAGGCGAGCGTCATGCCGAACGTCATCGCTTCAGGGCGGGTGATGCGGCCGCGCGGGATCGGCCGGTTGGCCGTGCGCGACATCTTGGCATCGATGTCGCCTTCGAGCGCCATGTTGAGCGCCCCGGAGGCGCCGGCACCGACCGCGATGCAGAGCAGCGAGGTGATCGCCAGCACGGGATGGAAATGCCCCGGCGCCATCGCCATCCCGACCAGCGCGGTGAAGATCACCAGCGACATCACCCGCGGCTTGAGCAGCGCGAGATAGTCGCCAACCTCCGCTTCGGAGATGCGGGGATTGCTGTCGATGGCGTTGTGGTCGAGCACGGACACTTAGATCTACTCGTTTTGTTACAGCGCCGCGGCGCCCGTCACGGGCGCCGCGGGGGATTGCTTACTGCACCCGGGGCAGCACTTCGAACTGATGGAAGGGCGGCGGCGAGGACAGCGTCCACTCCAGCGTGGTCGCGCCCGCACCCCAGGGATTGTTGCCCGCCGGCACCTTCTTCATGTAGGCGTCAAGCACGCAGTAGAGGAAGATCAGCACGCCGAAGCCGGAGATGTAGGAGCCGAGCGACGAGACCAGGTTCCAGCCCGCGAACGCGTCGGGGTAATCGACGTAGCGGCGCGGCATGCCGGAGAGGCCGAGGAAGTGCTGCGGGAAGAACACCAGGTTGACGCCGATGAAGGTAACCCAGAAGTGCGCTTTCGCGAGGCCCTCGTTGTACATATAGCCCGACATCTTCGGGAACCAGTAGTACCAGCCGGCGAAGATCGCGAACACCGCACCGAGCGACAGCACGTAATGGAAGTGCGCAACGACGTAGTAGGTCTCCTGCAGCACGCGATCGACACCCGCGTTCGCCAGCACGACGCCGGTGACGCCGCCGATCGTGAACAGGAAGATGAAGCCCACCGCCCAGATCATCGGCGCGCGGAATTCGATCGAGCCGCCCCACATCGTGGCGATCCAGGAGAAGATCTTCACGCCGGTCGGAACCGCGATGACCATCGTGGCGGCGACGAAATAGGCCTGCGTCGCCGATGACATGCCGACCGTGTACATGTGGTGCGCCCACACCACGAAGCCGATGCCGCCGATCGCGACCATGGCATAGGCCATGCCGAGATAGCCGAACACGGGCTTGCGCGAGAAGGTCGAGACGATCTGGCTGATCATGCCGAAGCCGGGCAGGATCAGGATGTAGACCTCCGGGTGACCGAAGAACCAGAACAGATGCTGGAACAGCACGGGGTCGCCGCCGCCGTCGGGGGCGAAGAAGGTCGTGCCGAAATTGCGGTCGGTGAGCAGCATGGTGATCGCACCGGCGAGCACCGGCAGCGACAGCAGCAGCAGGAACACCGTCACCAGGATCGACCACACGAACAGCGGCATCTTGTGCAGGGTCATGCCCGGCGCGCGCATGTTGAAGATGGTGGTGATGAAGTTGATGGCGCCGAGGATCGAGGACGCACCGGCGAGGTGCAGCGACAGGATCGCGAAGTCGACCGCCGGGCCGGGATGGCCCGAAGTCGACAGCGGCGCGTAGATGGTCCAACCCGCCCCGACGCCGTTGGCGCCCGGCTCGCCCTCGACGAAGGTCGACATCAAAAGCAGCGCGAACGAGGCCGGCAGCAGCCAGAACGAGATGTTGTTCATGCGCGGGAACGCCATGTCGGGCGCGCCGATCATCAGCGGCACGAACCAGTTGCCGAAGCCGCCGATCATCGCGGGCATGACCATGAAAAAGATCATGATCAGGCCGTGCGAGGTCACGAACACGTTGTAGGTGTGGGTCTCGTGGAAGACCTGCACGCCCGGATACATCAGCTCGGCCCGGATCGCGATCGACATCGCCGCACCAATGATGCCGGCGATGACCGCGAAGACCAGGTACATCGTGCCGATGTCCTTGTGGTTGGTCGAATAGACGTAACGCCGCCATCCGGTCGGATGGGCGTGCTCGTCATGATGCGCGTGATCGCCGTGTGCCGCTGCGCTCGTTGCCATTTTCAAATCCTGCCTTGCGTCCCATTGGGACCTTTGGAGGTCCCGCCCTTTGTCGCTTTCAGTCCCTCAGGCCGTCACCCGGCGCTTACTGCGTCGGGCCGGCCGCGGAGGCGTAGGTGCTGGTGCCGCCGCTCGCAAATTTCTTCTTCGCCGTCTCGACCCAGGAGGCAAACTCCTGGTCGCTCACCACGCGCACGGCGATCGGCATGAAGGCGTGGTCCTTGCCGCACAGCTCCGAGCACTGACCGTAATACATGCCGGTCTTGGTGGCCTTGAACCAGGTCTCGTTCAGCCGGCCCGGGATGGCGTCGATCTTGATGCCGAAAGCCGGCACCGCAAAGGCGTGGATCACGTCGGCGCCGGTGGTCTGGACTCGAATCACCTTGTTGACCGGCACCACCATCTCGTTGTCGACTCCGAGCAGGCGCGGCTGCTTGTCCTGGGCCATCAGCGAGTCGAACTCGAACTTGCCGTTATCCGGATAGGCATAGGACCAGTACCACTGCTTGCCGGTCGCCTTGATGGTCAGATCCGCCTTCGGCACGTCGAGCTCCAGGAACAGAAGCCGGAACGACGGCACCGAGATGCCAACCAGGATCAGCACCGGAACGAGGGTCCACGCCACCTCGATCAGCGTGTTGTGGGTGGTCCGCGACGGCACCGGATTGGCCTTCGCGTTGAACTTGACGACCACGATCACGAGCAGTGCCAGGACGAACAGCGTGATCAGGGTGATCAGCACGAAGAGGAAGTTGTGGAACCAGACGATGTTGTCCATCACCGGGGAACCGGACTGCTGGAGCGTCCACTCCCACGGCGCCGGCTGCCCGAGGTCGGCCAATGCCGCACCACCCGTCGCCAGCGTGACTCCAGCCGCCACCAAGGCGATGGTGGCCAATCCCAGCAATTGCCGGCCCACCCGACCCATCGACATCCTCATGTCGTCGCGCTCCCCTTCCGAAATCACCCCAAGTGCATTCCCCTCTTTCCGGGAAACGCTTATTCGATCCGCCAGTCCGACAAACCGCCACGCAAGAATACCTCTAAGAGGAATTGGGGCCAGATCGCTAGAACGCCGAAATCAAGCCTCTCAAACCATAATTCTTGATCTATCGCAATGCAGTCTTGAGCCCCGTCTACCAGCCATCACCGGCAAGATATTTCCCAGCAAGATCAGACAAAAATACCGTTCCCGGGGACGCTGCGGCTTGACAGCGGAATTGCCCGCGGTAGGCACTGGAAGCCTGCCACGCAGCAGCCTGATTCGTGCGAGCGATGGCGGTGTGGGCGGCGCGGAATTTGCTTGGGAATCGCCTTCAAGACGCCGTCATTCCGTATCAGTCCGCCAGATCAGTCCGCCAAGCGCGAGCAACCCAGGCGAGCAGAGGGACCGACCCGATGGGGCTTTCGAGATCGATGGCAAGGCCGGCGAACGGCGTCCCGGCGCTCACCACCCTTGTGGCTGCGATTGTCCTGCTGGCGCTGCCGGGGCTTGCCCATGCGCAGGGCGCGGTGCGCTCCGTCCATGGCGACTGGCAGATCCGCTGCGACACCCCGCCCGGTGCCCAGACCGAGCAATGCGCCCTGATCCAGAGCGTGGTGGCGGAAGACCGCTCCAATGCCGGCCTGACCGTGATCGTGCTCAAGACCGCCGACCAGAAGAGCCGCTTGATGCGCGTGGTCGCCCCGCTCGGGGTCCTGCTGCCCTCCGGCCTCGGGCTCAAGCTCGACAACCAGGATGTCGGCCGCGCCGGCTTCGTGCGCTGCCTGCCCAACGGCTGCGTCGCCGAGGTCGTGCTGGAGGACAAGCTGCTCGGTCAGCTCCGCAGCGCCAAGACCGCGACCTTCATCATCTTCGAGACGCCGGAAGAAGGCATCGGCTTCCCGCTCAGCCTGAACGGGCTCGGCGAGGGCTATGACAAGCTGCCGTAGGAGCGGCTAACCTTGGCGATCCTTTTGTTTCCGTAATGTGAGGCTTCGCGCTCTCGCGGAACCGGTCCGAAACCATTATCTTGCCCCACATCTTCCGCTAATGGACGGACGCATGACCAATCCTGCCACGACCTCCCTGCTCGACCGTGCCAATCTCGACCGCGACCAGGTTCGCAGCGAGGTCGCGCGCGGGCTTTCGGGCGCTGACGACGGCGAACTGTTCCTGGAATACAGCCAGACCGAAGCGCTGATGTTCGACAATGGGCGGCTAAAGCAGGCGACCTACGACACCTCGCAGGGTTTTGGCCTGCGCGCCGTCAAGGACGATGCGGTCGGCTATGCGCATTCCTCCGACGTGTCGCTGCCGGCGCTGACCCGCGCCGCCGATGCGGTTGCCGCCGTGCGCGGCGGTTACTCCGGCAGCTTTGCCGCCCCGCCGCCGCACACCAATGTGCGGCTCTATGGCGACGACAATCCGCTGGATGCACCGGGCTTCGAGACCAAGGTCAAGCTGCTCGCCGAGATCGACGCTTACCTCCGCGACAAGGATCCGAGGGTGCGGCAGGTCAGTGTGAGTCTCGGCGCAACCTGGCAGGTTGTCGAGATCCTGCGGCCCGACGGCGAGAGCTATCGCGACATCCGTCCGCTGGTGCGCGTCAACATCTCCGTTGTCGCCGGCCAGGGCGATCGCCAGGAGAGCGGCAGCAAGGGCTATGGCGGCCGCGCCGGCTATGCCGAATTCATCGAGACGAGGTCCTGGCGCGAGGCCGCCGATGGCGCGCTGCGCGAGGCGCTGGTCAATCTGGAATCGATTCCGGCCCCGGCCGGCGAGATGGACGTCGTGCTGGGAGCCGGCTGGCCCGGCGTGATGCTGCATGAAGCGGTCGGCCATGGCCTCGAGGGCGACTTCAACCGCAAGAAGACGTCCGCATTTGCCGGCCTGATGGGCCAGCAGGTCGCCGCCAAGGGTGTCACCGTGGTGGATGACGGCACCATCGCCTCGCGCCGTGGCTCCCTGTCGATCGACGACGAGGGCACGCCGACCAACCGCACCGTGCTGATCGAGGACGGCATCCTCGTCGGCTACATGCAGGACCGTCAGAACGCCCGGTTGATGAACATGAAGCCGACCGGCAACGGCCGCCGCCAGGGCTATGCCCATGTGCCGATGCCGCGCATGACCAACACCTACATGCTCGCGGGCGACCGCGACCCGGCGGAGATCATCGCCTCGGTGAAGAACGGCGTGTTCGCCGCGAATTTCGGCGGCGGCCAGGTCGACATCACCTCGGGCAAGTACGTGTTCCAGTGCACCGAGGCCTACAAGATCGAGAATGGCAAGATCGGGGCGCCGCTGAAGGGCGCCATGCTGATCGGCAACGGGCCGACGGACCTGCATCGCATCCGCATGATCGGCAACGACCTTGCGCTCGATACTGGCATCGGCACCTGCGGCAAGAACGGCCAGGGCGTGCCTGTCGGCGTCGGCCAGCCGTCGCTGCTGATGGAACGCATTACGGTGGGTGGAACGGGCGCATGAGCATCGAGAAGGCAACGGTCACCCCGAAGCGGAAAAGCAGCGGCTGGGGTGGCCAACTCGTGCAGCTCGCCGGCATCGTCGCCGCGGTCTTCATCGCCAAGGGCGCGCTCGCCGAGCCGTTCTACGTGCCGTCGGGGTCGATGGAGCCGACGCTCCTGATCGGCGATGCGCTGCTCGCCTCGAAATTCCCCTATGGCTACGGCACCTCGTCGCTGCCGATTCAGATCAGCCTGCCCGAGAGCGGCCGTGTATTCGCGGAGACGCCGAAGCTCGGCGACGTCGTCGTGTTCCGCTGGCCCGGCGATCGCTCGCAGGCCTGGGTCAAGCGCGTCGTGGGTCTGCCCGGCGACCGCATCCAGATGCGGCGGGGCCAGCTCTTCATCAACGACCGCCCCGCCGAGCTGAAGCCCGATGGCGTCGGCGCCGCCGAGGACGACCATGGCGGCAGCGAGCCCGCCTATCGCTATGTCGAGACGCTGCCGAACGGCGTCTCGCATCTGATCTTCAAGATGCGCGACAGCGGGCCGCTCGACAACACGCCCGAGGTGACGGTCCCGGCCGGGCATCTGTTCGTGCTCGGCGACAACCGCGACAATTCCGCCGACAGCCGCGTGCCGCTGCGCTCCGGCGGCGTCGGCCTGTTGCCGATCGATAATCTGATCGGACGTGCAGACGCAGTGGTCGGCTCCTGGGACCTCGGCATGCGCAGCCAGCCGGTGTGGACCTGGCTGTCCGGATTCAGGCTGGCGCGGTTCTTCACCGCCGTGCATTGATTGGTCGCAGGGTGAGCAAGGACGAATTCCTCGCCCTCGCCTTACGCAATCCGGTCAACGCCGCGATCGTCGACGAGCTGCACCGGCTTGCACTGCCGGATGCGTGGCTGGTGTCGGGATGTCTGGTGCAGACGGTATGGAACGTGCTCACGGGGCGCCCGATCGACCACGGCATCGCCGATTACGACGTGTTCTATTTCGATTCCGACACATCGTGGGAGGCAGAAGACGCGGTGATCCGGGATCTATCTGCCCGGCTCGGTCATCTCGGCGTCAAGGTCGAGACCCGCAACCAGGCCCGCGTGCACATGTGGTACCCCGGCAAGCACGGCCTGCCCTATCCGCCGCTGAGAAGCTCGAGGGAAGGCATCGACCGCTTCCTCACGCAGAACACGCAGGTCGGCGTCAGGCGCGCAAGCGATGGCCACGAGGTCTACGCACCGCGCGGGTTTGACGACATCGCAGCCCTGATCGCGCGGCCAAATCCAGGACCGAATTTTTCCGTCGCGAACTACGCGGCGAAGGCCGCGCGATGGAAGGCGCTGTGGCCGGAGATTACGGTGATCGCAGCGGAGTGAGGTGCCTGCCTCATCCTCCTCGTCATTGCGAGCGAAGCTCGCAATGACAGCGGTGAGACTTATTACCGCACCACGCCCGACGTGAACCCCGCCTTCCTTCGCGGCGGCTTGATTTCCTTCTTCAGGAAGCAGCGCGCCTCACGGCCGGTGTAGCCGGGGCGGGCATAGGTGAAGGCGCGGCATTTGTTGTCGGCGGTGCAGGCGGCCTTGCAGGCCTCGACGCTTTCGCCGTCCTTGATCTCGAAATTGCGCAAGTCGCCGCCGGGGCGGTCGATCGACGTCTCGACGCCTTCGACGCGCGGCTCGATCACGCCGGCGCCGCGCACCCCGGAGATACAGCAGCTGCCCGGCACGCGCGCGGGCACGGTGTTCTTCAGCCAGCACACCGCCGAGCCGCCTTCGATATCGGGATAATTGAAGCTCCAGGAGCGGCAGCGGCGATCGCGCTCGCACAGCAGCGCGCAATCCTCGGGATCGCCCGAGGTGACAGGCGTACTGAAATAGTCGCCGCCGGGCCGGTCGAACGCCGTCTGGGCAAGCGCCGGCGCGCTCGCAAATGCAAGCGCAAGCAGCGTGACACATGCCGCGACGCTGGCCATGACGGCCCCGGACAGGCGGCCCTTCCCCATCGGAACAGCTTTCGAGTTATTGACGACGCTCAGGTTTTTTTTCAGCCGGTCATTTGATCGCCGCAAACCTGTATGGGCGATGAACGGCTGAATCCCGGATGCCCGGCTTCAGAGGTCTAGAACGCGTATTCCGCGTAGGCCGGTTCCACCGAGTTCTTCCAAGAACCGTTGAATTTATCCAGCATCTCCTCGGCCGGCGTCCGACCGGAATCGATGATGCGATCGAGCGGCTCGAGATGCCGCGTTTCGTCGCGGCCGAGTTGATCGATCCGGCCGCGCCGGCGCAGGCCGGCATGGGCAAGAACGAGGCATTCCTTGGCGATCTCGAACAGATAGCGGTCCTTGATCCGCGCCTTGAAGCCGAGACGTGGCACGTCGTCGCGCAAGGCCTGGCGCTCATGCGAGGTCCAGTGCTTCACAAGGTCCCAGGCGGCATCGAGCGAAGCGTCGTCGTAGAGTAGGCCGACCCAGAACGCCGGCAGTGCCGGCAAGCGGCCCCACGGGCCGCCGTCGGAGCCGCGCATCTCGAGATAGCGCTTGAGCCGCACTTCCGGGAAGATCGTCGAGAGGTGGTTGGCCCAGTCCGACAAGGTCGGACGCTCGCCGGGAAGGTTGTTGTTGCGGCCGTCGAAGAAGGCGCGGAACGAGGAGCCGGATACGTCGATATATTCCTCGCCGCGCTTGACGAAATACATCGGCACGTCCAGCGCATAATCGACATAGCGCTCGAACCCCATGCCGTCCTCGAACGCCCACGGCATCATGCCCGCGCGCGCGTTGTCGGTGTCGCGCCAGATTTCGGACCGGAACGACAGGAAGCCGTTCGGCCTGCCCTCAGTGAACGGGGAATTGGCGAACAGCGCAGTTGCGACCGGTTGAAGCGCGAGCGAGACGCGCAGCTTCTTGACCATGTCGGCTTCGGAGGAGAAGTCGAGATTGGTCTGCACCGTGCAGGTCCGGTACATCATGTCGAGGCCGTATTGACCGACCTTCGGCATGTAATTGGTCATGATCTTGTAGCGGCCCTTGGGCATCACCGGGATGTCGGCGCGCGACCAGGACGGCGTCATGCCGAGGCCGAGGAAGCCGATGCCGAGCGGCGTTGCGATCTCGCGCACCTGCGCCAAGTGCGCCATCAGCTCGCTCTGGGTCTGGTGCACGTTCTCGACCGGCGCGCCGGACAGTTCGAACTGGCCGCCGGGCTCGAGCGAGATCGCGCCGCCGCCGGTGACGTCGTAGAGGCCGATGATGTTGCCCTGCTCCATGATCGGCTCCCAGCCGAGCAGGAGCTTCATGCCTTCGAGCAGCGCACCGATGCCGCGCGCGCCCTCGTACGGCACCGGACGATGGCCTTCGAGCGTGAACGGCGTCTTCTCGTGCTCGGTGCCCATGCGGAATTCGGACGGGTCCTTGCAGCCGGCCTCGAACCACGCGACGAGCTCGTCGCGTGATTGCAGCGGCGTCATGTCGATCTGGTCTCGCGCCATATCAAACTCTAATCAAAAGCGCTTCGACCGAACGCGCGCGGGTGACAGGGACGGCCCGCGAACCCACCGGTTGCACGGGCGAGCGGGGTTGCCGCGCGATCATCGCGACGGCATGCTTTCGTTGGCGGCCACGGGCGGCAGTTTCATCTCGCCGCAAGAGCAGCCCAGGCGATCGAGCAGATTGCTGAGCTTGACGGCGTCGGCGTCCGACAGTTTCGAACCGACATATTTCTCGATCGCGGCCGAATAGGCACCCCACATCCGCTTCTGCAGCTCGCGGCCCGCTTCCGTGATCTCGACGAACTGGCCGCGCTTGTCGATCTTGCATTCGCGCCGCGAGGCGAGACCCTCGTCGACCAGCCGGTCGATCAGCCGCGAGGTCGAATATTGCGGGATCAGCATCTGCCGCTCGAGCTCGACCGGCCGCAGCTCGCCCGAGGGCGCCCGCGACAGTTCGAGCAGCGCGTCATACCAGGCCAGCGGTGGGAAGCCGGCCTTTTTCAAGTCCTGCTCGACGCAATCGAGCACGCGGCTCTGCACCCGCATCAGGCGGATCCAGGCGGCGGTTGCCTCGGTCGATGGTTTGCGTTTCATGGTCCCGCTCAAGCTCGTCGCCCGTCTCTTACTCCATTCGATGCACCTGCATCAATCTTGACTATTTCAGGCAGGTGCATGTAGTCGCTCTTTCGGCCGAACCAAGCTTCAGGGGAAGGAATTCCTCGAAACCGGACGGTTTGCCCGGTGAGTGCCCGCCGTCCCCACATCGTGCTTCTGGAGGCCAGCCCGCCCTATGGCCTGGTCGAGGTCGGTAGCGACGCCAAGAAGCGCGAAAATAGTGAGGATTATCTGAAGCTGACCCCCCTTGGGGCCAGAGGTCCCTGCCTGGGCCTCGACAGCAAATGAGATCGTGACGGAAGGCCAAGCGATTGTCCAGATGATCGCCAATCAGGTCTGGTCCACCGTTCGCGAAGCACGACAGGCGGGGCGACGAAGAGCCGGACGGATGATTCGGCTCTTTCCTTGCCATATCCGCGAAATCCGAAGATTTGCGATGCGCTGACGCCGATTTTTACGAGCATTGTCCGGGTTAACAATAACTCGGCGTTGTGCGCTCCGCGGACGTCACCACCCTTGTGGGAGCAATGCTCTTGGCTCAGCTTCAGCGTGAGACAGGACGCTAACCGTCCGACCGGAAAAACTATCGTGACGACTGCACTCCTCCTCCTGCTCGCGAGCGCAATCACCGGCTTGGCGACGGGGCTAATCTTCCGAGTCTGGACTCTATTGCTGGTCTCGCCGGCGACTGCGATCCTTGCCGCGACGATCCTTCAGACCTCAGGCTTTGGATTCTGGACGGGCGTTCCAATCGTCGTCGGCTGCCTGATCGCCGGCCAGGTCGCCTATTTGGCGGCGACATTCTATGTGCACAGAGGTGAGCTTTCAGTGCAGGACGAGATCGACGGCAAACCAGGCAAGCACGGCCAACGCCACATCAAAGATGAGGACGAGTAGGGCCAGGCCGACCCACGAAGGAATTTTCCTGCGCCGCCGGAGGAGCCGGCGGCGCGGCCACGGCCGACCCAGCAGCAACAAGGGGGCGTATCTTACCGCAACGCCGGCTGCGCTGTCTTGAGACACCGTGGAGATCATTGCGGGACACCTTCAATGTCGATCAGCCATCCGGTGGATCATCAGCAAGAGCGGTGCCAGGGCGAAGCGAGCGTGGCCAGGGTGGAGATTGGGTGAGGAGGGCCAGTCTCGCCGACGATGCGGTATCGGGCCGCGCCTTCTTGCCCTTCGGCGACGAAAATGAAAAAGGCCGGATCGATGATCCGGCCTTTTGTTTGGGCATGGTCCCGAGGCTTCCGTCAGGCTGCTGCCTTCTTCGGCGCGAAGCGGCCATAGAAGGTCTCACCCTTCGCCGCCATCTCCTCGAGCAGCTTCGGCGGGGTGAAGCGCGAGCCGTATTTCGCCTCCAGCTTGTGGCAGAGCTCGACGAACTTCTTCGTGCCCATGAAGTCGATATAGGACAGCGTTCCCCCGGTGAACGGCGCAAAGCCGAAGCCGAGGATCGAGCCGACATCGGCTTCGCGCGGGTCGGTGATGACGTGATCCTCAACGGTGCGCGCGGCCTCCACCGCCTGCACCACCAGGAAGCGCTGCTTCAGCTCCTCGACGTCGAGCGTGTCGGGGTCGAGCTGCTTCGGCTGCAGCGCGGAAAGGCCCGGCCACAGGCTCTTCTGGCCCTTGCCCTTCTCAGGGTAATCATAGAAACCCTTGCTGTTCTTGCGGCCGAGACGACCCTGCTTCTCGACCATCTCCACCATCAGCTTCTTCTGCTCGGGATTGATCGCGTTGGGGCCGAGATCGGCTTCGGTCGCCTTCATGATCTTCAGACCGAGGTCGAGCGCGACCTCGTCCGAGAGCGAGAGCGGGCCGACCGGCATGCCGGCCATCTTGGCGCAGTTCTCGATCATGGCCGGCGGCACGCCCTCCAGGAACATCTCGTTACCTTCGGCGACGTAGCGGCCGACGCAGCGATTGGCGAAGAAGCCTCTGGAGTCGTTGACCACGATCGGCGTCTTGCCGATCTGGCGGACGTAGTCGAGCGCGGTCGCGAGCGCGACATCGCCGGTGTTCTTGCCGAGGATGATCTCGACCAGCATCATCTTCTCGACCGGCGAGAAGAAGTGGATACCGATGAACTTGCCCTGGTCCTTGAAACTCTCGGCCAGCGAGGTGATCGGCAGCGTCGAGGTGTTGGAGGCGAAGATCACGTCGGGCTTCAAATATTGCTGCGCCTTGGCGAAGGTCTCCGCCTTGACCTTGCGGTCCTCGAACACGGCCTCGATGACGAGGTCGACGTCCTTCAGCGCCGCGTAGTCCGCGGTGGCCGTGATGCGCGCGAGCAACGCTTCGGCGTCCGCGGGCTTGGCGCGGCCCTTCTTGATCTGCTCCTCGATCACCTTCTGCGCATGCGCCTTGCCCTTGTCGGCGCTCTCCTGGTCGCGGTCGATCAGGACGACGTCGAGGCCGGCGCGGGCCGAGACGTAGCCGACGCTCGCGCCCATGAAGCCGGCGCCGATCACGGCGATCTTCTTCACCTTGGTCGGTGGCACGTCCTTCGGACGGCGCGCGCCCTTGTTGAGCTCCTGCATCGACAGGAACAGGCTGCGGATCATCGCGGCCGCTTCCTTCGAGCGCAGCACCGAGGTGAAGTAGCGCGACTCCACGCGCAGCGCCGCGTCGATCGGCAGCTGCAGGCCCTCATAGACGCAGCTCATGATCGCCCGCGCGGCCGGATAATTGTCGTAGGTCTCGCGGCGATAGATCGCATTGCCGGCCGGGAACATCATCATGCCGGCCTTGGAGAACACCGGGCCGCCCGGGAGCTTGAACCCCTTCTCGTCCCACGGCGCGACGGCCTTGCCGCCGCCCTTGATCCAGTCCTTCGCCGCCTTGATGAGGTCGGCGGCGGGAACGATGGCGTGGATCAGGTTCAGCGCCTTGGCCTTGTCGACCGTGACCGGATCGCCTTTGAGCAGGATGGTCATGGCATCCTGCGGCGGCACCAGGCGCGGCACGCGCTGCGTGCCGCCGGCGCCGGGGAACAGGCCGACCTTGACCTCGGGCAGGCCGAGGCGCGTCTTGGGATTCTCTGCCGCCACGCGATAGTGGCAGCACAGCGTGATCTCGAAGCCGCCGCCGAGCGCGAGGCCGTTGATCGCCGCCGCCCACGGCTTGCCCGAGGTTTCGATTCCGCGCAGCACCTGCGAGAAGCGCCGGCTCTGCTCGAACAGCATCTGGTTCGCCGCGGTCTCGCCCTGCTCCTTGAAAACCTTCGCATAGGCCTGGTTCATGCCTTCGAGCATGGACAGGTCCGCGCCGGCGCAGAACGCTTCCTTGGCCGAGGTGATGACGACGCCCTTGACCGCGGCGTCCGCCGTGGTCGCCTTGACAATCGCCTCGAGCTCGTTGGTCGAGGTCTCGTCGAGCACGTTCATGGAGCGGCCCGGGATGTCCCAGGTGACGAGCGCGATGCCGTCGGAATCGGTCTCAACCTTGAAGTTCTTGTACGACATGTTGGTTGCTCCCCTACCCTTAGACGCGCTCAATGATGGTCGCGGTGCCCATGCCGCCGCCGATGCACAGCGTGACCAGGGCGGTGGACTTGTTGGTGCGCTCGAGCTCGTCGAGCACGGTGCCGAGGATCATCGCGCCGGTCGCCCCGAGCGGATGGCCGAGCGCGATGGCGCCGCCATTGACATTGATCTTGGCATTGTCGATGTCAAAGGCTTGGATGTAGCGCAGCACAACGGAGGCGAAGGCCTCGTTGAGCTCGAACAGGTCGATGTCCGACTTCTTCATGCCCGAGCGTGCAAACAGCTTCTCGGTGACGTCGACCGGACCGGTCAGCATCATCGCAGGCTCCGAGCCGATGTTGGCAAACGCCCGGATCTTGGCACGCGGCTTCAGGCCGTACTTGCTACCCGCTTCCTTGCTGCCGAGCAGCACGGCGCCGGCGCCGTCGACGATGCCCGAGGAATTGCCGGCGTGGTGCACGTAATTGACGCGCTCGATCTCCGGGTGCGACTGCACCGCAACGCCGTCGAAGCCGCCCATCTGCGCCATCATCGTGAACGACGGCTGCAGCTGCGCCAGCGACTGCATCGTGGTATTGGGCCGCATATGCTCGTCCTTGGCAAGGATGGTGAGGCCGTTGATGTCCTTCACCGGCACCACGGACTTGTCGAAGCGGCCTTCGTCCCAGGCCTTGCCCGCACGCTGCTGGCTCTGCACGGCATAGGCATCGACGTCGTCGCGCGAGAAGCCGTACTTGGTTGCGATCAGGTCGGCCGAGACGCCCTGCGGCATGAAGTAAGCAGGCACCGCGATCGAGGGGTCCATCGGCCAGGCGCCGCCGGAGGCGCCGATGCCGACGCGGCTCATGGATTCGGCGCCGCCGCCGATCACGAGCTCATGCTGGCCGCTCATGATCTGCGCCGCGGCGAAATTCACGGCATCGAGGCCGGAGGCGCAGAAGCGGCTGATCTGCACGCCAGGGACGGCTTCGCCGAGACCGGCCTTCAGCGCCGCGAAGCGCGCGATGTCGGAGCCCGCTTCGCCGACCGGATCGACCACGCCGAGCACGACGTCGTCGACCGAATCCTCAGGCAGGTTGTTGCGTTCCTTCAGGGCTTTCAGCGGCACGGTCGCAAGCGCGAGCGCGGTGACTTCGTGCAGCGCGCCGTCCGGCTTGCCGCGGCCGCGCGGGGTACGAACGTGGTCGTAGATGAATGCCTCAGGCATGACGCCCTCCTGATGTGATGTTCGGTACGGTTGGGAGCAGGCAGCGGAAACAGGCTCAGAAGGCTTCCGCCGGCAGTTCCATGATGGTGGCGCAGCCGGCCTGGATGCGCGCGAGATTGGCCGCGGTCTCCGGCAGCATCCGCTCCATGAAGAAGCGGCCGGTGACGAGCTTGGTCGAGAGATAGGGCGTCGCGCCGCTCTCGGCAATCTTGGCCTGTGTCACCTTGGCCATCCGCGCCCACATGTAGCCGAGCGCGACGAAGCCGAAGAGATGCAGGTAATCGGTTGCGGCGGCACCGGCATTGTCGGGCTTCGCCATCGCGTTCTGCATCAGCCAGGTGGTGCCCTGCTGGAGATGGCCGAGCGAGGTCGAGAGCGGGGTGATGAAGGGCTTCAGCGCCTCGTCGCCGCCGTTCTCCTTGGCGAAGGCCATGACCTCGCCGAAGAAGGCCATGATGGCGCGGCCGCCGTCGCGCGGCAGCTTGCGGCCGACGAGGTCGAGCGCCTGGATGCCGTTGGCGCCTTCGTAGATCATGGCGATGCGCGCATCGCGCACGAACTGCTCCATGCCCTGCTCGGCGATGTAGCCGTGGCCGCCATACATCTGCTGCGCCTGCACCGCGTTGGCGAAGCCGTAGTCAGTGAGGAAGCCCTTCAGCACCGGCGTCATCAGGCCCATGTGGTCGTCGGCGGCCTGGCGGTCCTTGGGGTCTTCGGAGCGATGGGCGACGTCGCTCTTCAGTGCGGTCCACATCACGAAGGCGCGCGCGGCCTCGTTGAAAGCGCGGATCGAGAGCAGCGTGCGGCGCACGTCCGGATGCACGATGATCGGATCGGCCGGCTTGTCCGGCGCCTTGGCGCCGGTGAGCGCGCGGCCCTGGATGCGCTCGCGGGCATAGGCGACCGCGTTCTGATAGGCAACCTCGGACTGCGCAAGGCCCTGCACGGCGACGCCGAGCCGGGCCTCGTTCATCATCACGAACATGCCCTGCATACCCTTGTTCTCTTCGCCGATCAGCCAGCCGGTGGCGTTGTCGTAGTTCATCA
Source organism: Bradyrhizobium glycinis (assembly GCF_016031655.1). Taxonomy (GTDB): domain Bacteria; phylum Pseudomonadota; class Alphaproteobacteria; order Rhizobiales; family Xanthobacteraceae; genus Bradyrhizobium; species Bradyrhizobium glycinis. Next base: position 273,596 of record NZ_JACCHQ010000008.1, on the reverse strand, counting down.
CGCAGGTCGAATTGCCGTGGATGCCCATCTTGTGCTCGATCGAGCCGCAGACGACGCCGTTGCGCTGTCCCACCGAACCGTCGGCATTGACCAGGAACTTCGGCACCACGAACAGCGACACGCCCTTGATGCCGGCGGGCGCGCCCTCGATGCGGGCAAGCACGAGGTGGATGATGTTCTCGGCGAGATCGTGCTCGCCGGCGGAGATGAAGATCTTGGTGCCCGTGATCTTGAAGCTGCCGTCGGCCTGCCGCACCGCCTTGGTGCGGAGCATGCCGAGGTCGGTGCCGCAATGCGGCTCGGTCAGGTTCATGGTGCCGGTCCATTCGCCGGCCACCATCTTCGGCACGTAGGTCTTCTTCTGCTCCGGCGAGCCGTGCACCAGAAGCGCCGCGGTCGCGCCCATGGTGAGACCGCCATACATCGAGAACGCCATGTTGGCGGAGATCTGGAATTCATTGACCGCCTGCGAGAGCGTCACCGGCAGGCCCTGGCCGCCATATTCGGTCGGCGCCGACAGGCCGAGCCAGCCGCCCTCGGCGACCTGCTTGAAGGCCTCCTTGAAACCCTTCGGCGTGGTGACGCTGCCGTCGTCGGCGCGCTTGCAGCCTTCGAGATCGCCGACGCGATTGAGCGGCTGCAGCACCTCCTCGGCGAGCTTGGCGGCTTCGCCGAGAATGGCCTCGCGCACGTCGCTCGATGCATCGGAGAAGCCGGCGAGGTTGTCGTAGCGATCGATCTGGAAGACGTCGTTGAGCAGGAAGTTCACGTCTTCGACAGGGGCTTTATAGATCGGCATGGCGTTCTCCCGGCATGGGGCTTGAAGGGGGATGTTGGGCTTATGATTGGGCGGCGGCAAGCTGCTCCGCCATCAGGCGGTGCAGCATGTTGATGGCCTTGAGCGGACGCACCATCACCTTGAAGTGAGTGATGCGTCCCTCGGCATCGAAGCTGATGATGTCGACGCCGTTGATCTCGATGCCGTCGATGACATTCTTGAATTCGAGCACGGCGCCATTGTCGCTGCGCCACTCGCCGACATAGGTGAAGCCGGGGCCGCCGAGCACCTTCTCGGCACTGGAGAGGTATTTGAAGGAGATGTCGCGGCCGGCTTGCGGCGTGTGCACGACGGGGCTTTCGAACACGGCGTCAGGATGCAGGAGGTCCCAGAGCGCGGCGCGGTCGTGAGACTTCATGTAGGCGTACCAGGAATCGAGGCCGGTCATTCTCGGGTGCCTCCCTCAAGGCCAGGGCAAAAAGTGCGAAAACAACCCCATGCACAGTAGCGAGGAGATTGATTTCGCATGATTATTCAGTCGGGCCTGTGGCCCGCCTGAACGCTGCCTCATATGCACATTGACGCATATGCGCCGATGCGCATAAAGTCAAGCAACTTGGTCAAACCTCAGAAGGGGGCCGATCATGGCACTCGGCGACGCAATCCTCGCATGCCTGACGGAACGCCCGATGACGGGCTACGAGCTCGCCAAGACGTTCGATTCCTCGATCGGCTTCTTCTGGAAGGCCGACCACCAGCAGATCTACCGCGAGCTCTCCAAGCTGCGCGAACGCGGCTACATCCAGGGCCGCGAGGTCGTGCAGTCGGGCAAGCCCAATAAACTAATCTATACGCTGACTCCCGAGGGCCGAACAGCACTGCGGCACTGGGCCGCGCGGCCAAGCACGCCGCCCTCGATCAAGGACGACCTCCTGGTGCGGCTGCATGCGCTCGACAGCATCGACATCGAACCCATGCGCACCGACCTGATGGCGCGCCTCGAGCACCACCGCGACCGCCACGCCAATTACGAGCGCATCCTGAAGAAGCGCTTCCCCGACGGCACGGCGGAAGGCCGGCTCGATCTCGGCAATTTGCTGCTGCTCCAGCTCGGCGCCCGGCACGAGCAGATGGTGGCCGACTTCTGCGAGGAGGCGCTGGAAGCGCTGTCGGCAATGAGCGGCAAGGCGAGTGTGGTGCCGCTGGACGACGGCAAGCGGGAGAAGGGCTGAGACGACTATAGGCAGTGCCGGTCACCTCTCCCGCTTGCGGGAGAGGTCGGCGTGTCCGTGCGATGCGAAGCATCGTCCCGCGCGCCGGGTGAGGGCTTTCTCCTCTTGGGGAGTCTTCGTTGTTGAAGCACCCTCTCCCCAGCCCTCCCCCGCAAGCGGGGGGAGGGAGCGCACCTCGTTCGTGGCTCAGCTCCCCCGTCCAACTTTAAGACCCCGGCGCCGCATTCCTTAACTCGTTATTTACCGTAACAGGAAAAAGTCGGTTTTCGAGGCAGACGACCCGCGCCAAATTCGATTGTCTTTACAACCGGCACGCGTGGGGAAGCTGGAGGCGCCGGGTGGGGTGCCGAAGTCGGAACCGGACAGAGTCATGAATTCGCGCGTATCGTGGAGTGTCGACGGCATCGATCCATCCGTCCGGGAGCGGGCCGAGGCTGCTGCGCGTCGCGCCGGCATGTCGCTCAACGATTGGCTGAACTCCACGCTCGGCGAAACCGCCCCACCCAACTTCCGCGGACCTTACGATCAGCGTCCGCAGCACGTGCCGAGCCAAGGACCTAGTCAGGAGAGCCGCGAAGTCGCCGACATCCACCAGCGGCTGGACGCGATCACCCAGCAGATCGAGCGGATCTCAAAACCCCCGCCGCGCCAAGACCCATCGAGACCGGACGTCTCGCGCGAGCAGGGCGTCGCGCGCCAGCTCAACGACGCGATCTCGCGGCTCGATGCGCGGCTATCGCAAATCTCCCGCCCGCAGCGGCAAGCGCCGCAGCCGCAGGCCCCTCGCCCCACCCCGGCCGAGGCGCGCCAGCATCAGGCCGATGCCGTCGAGCGCGCCGCCGCGCAGGTCTATCGCAGCTCACCACCCCTGAGCCCGGCCTCGTTCGACGTCGCGGTCGCCGAGATCACCGCGCGCCAGAGCGAGCTCGACGGCTTTACGCCGCGGCCGATGCCGCCGCGTGCCGCGCCGCCGCTTGCGCCAACGGCTCCATACGCGCCGCCGATGGCGCCGCCCGCCCCTGCCTATGCGCCGCCGCCATCGCAGCCGGGGCCGGATTTTTCCTCGCTCGAGCGCCATCTGCTCAAGATCACGAGCCAGATCGAATCGCTGCAACGGCCCGACAATACCGAGCAGGCCATCGCCGCCTTCCGCAGCGAGCTGGCCGAAATCCGCGCCGCCATCACCGAGGCGATGCCGCGGCGCGCGATCGAATCGATCGAGAACGAGATCCGCTCGCTGCACCGTCGTATCGACGAGACCCGCTCCAACGGCACCGACGGGCAGGTTCTTGCCGGCATCGAGCGCGCATTGTCCGACATCAAGCAGGTGCTGCGCACGCTGACGCCGGCCGAGCAGCTCACCGGCTACGACGAGGCGATCCGCAATCTCGGCGCCAAGCTCGACCTGATCCTGCGCGCCAATGACGACCCCTCGACCGTGCAGCAGCTCGAAGGCGCGATCTCCGCGCTGCGGGCCATCGTCTCCAACGTCGCCTCCAACGAGGCGCTCGCGCGGCTGTCCGAAGACGTACAGCTGCTGTCGTCCAAGGTCGACCAGATCACCCGCGCCTCCGGCCACGGCGACAGCTTTGCAGTGCTGGAGCAGCGCATCGCGGCGCTCACGGCGGCGCTGGAAACGCGCGAGCGGCCGCAGCCGTCCGAGAGCACCGAGCATCTGGAAGCTGCGATCCGCGCGCTGTCGGACCGCTTCGACCGCATGCAGGTCGGGAACGATTCCGCATCGACCTTCGCCCACCTCGAACAGCGCGTCTCCTATCTGCTCGAGCGGGTTGAGGCCGCCGCCGATCCGCGCAACGGCAGTTTGAGCCGCGTCGAGGACGGCCTGCACGACATCCTCAGGCACCTCGAACGGCAGCAGGCGACCTATGCCGCGCTGGCCGAGAGCCGCAACTCCGCGCCGCCGCCCGATTCCGGCATGGCCGACCTCGTCAAGCGCGAGCTCTCCGACATCCGCTTCAGCCAGGCCGAGACCAACCGGCACACCCAGGACTCGCTCGAGGCGGTCCACAGCGCGCTCGGCCACGTCGTCGATCGCCTCTCGATGATCGAGGGCGATCTGCGCGCGGTGCGCACCGCGCCGCCTCCGCCTGCCCCGCAGCCGATGCCGATGCCGATGGCGGCCCCGATGGAGCCGGCGCCGATGGCGCGCGAGCCGCGGCCGCAGCCGCAAGCACAGCCGCCGAAACACGATCCGAAGCCCGAGCTGCCCAATCCCGCTGCCGCGCAGGCGGCGCCGGCCACCTTCGTCGCCGCGCCGCGCGAATTCCACGCCGCCACCCCCGCCGCGCCGCCGCCCGTGCCGGCGGCTCCACCGGTTCCGCCGCGCGCGATCAGCGAGATCCTGGAGCCGCACACTGCGCGCGCTGCGCTCGCGCCGGAACTGCCGCCGGATCACCCGCTCGAGCCGGGCACACGGCCGGGCGGACGCCTCGCCACGCCGTCGGAGCGCATCGCCGCCTCCGAGAGCGCGATCAGCGGAATCGCCGCCGCGCCGAAGGAGCCGGTGTCGTCGTCGAGCTTCATCGCCGCCGCGCGCCGCGCCGCCCAGGCCGCCGCCGCGCAGCCGGAGAAGACCGGACGTGCTGCGAAGGCCGGCGCTGATCGGTCGAAGGACAAGGGCAAGGACGGCGGCTCGACCATCACCTCAAAAATCCGCTCGCTGCTGGTCGGCGCGAGCGTGGTCGTGATCGTGCTCGGCACCTTCAAGATGGCGATGAACCTGCTCGAAGGCGGCAGCCCGTCACCGACGCCGCAGGCGATGCAAAACATTCCGAGCGAGCCGGCACCGCAGCCCGCGCCGCCGCCGGTCGAGACCAAGCCAACCGCGCCCGAGCAGATCACCCCCTCGATGACGTCGCCGACACCGATCGGACGGCAGTCGCAGAACAATGGCGCATCGGCGCCCCTTCCCAATTCCGGCAGCTCGGCCTCGGTTGAAATCCCGCAAGCGCCTGCCGCGGCGGTACAGCCGCCGGCCTCCAGCGACGTCACCGGCGCGCTGTCGGGCACGAGCCGCGCCAGGCTCGGCGTCGTCCAGGTGCCGCCGAGCGAGAAGCTGCCTGACGGCATTGGCGGCCCGGCCTTGCGCAGCGCCGCGATGAAGGGCGATGCGACCGCGGCCTACGAGATCGGCGTGCGCTTTGCCGAAGGCAAGGGCGTCGCCACGAATTACGACGAAGCGGCGAAGTGGTACGACCGCGCGGCGCAGGCCGGGGTCGTCCCCGCAATCTTCCGCCTCGGCACGCTCTACGAAAAGGGCTTAGGGGTGAAGAAGGACGCCGACATCGCGCGCCGCTACTACACCCAGGCCGCCGAGCGCGGCAACGCCAAGGCGATGCACAATCTCGCAGTGCTCGATGCCGACGGCGGCGGTCGCGGCGCCAATTACAAGAGCGCGGCGCAGTGGTTCCGGAAAGCGGCCGATCGCGGTGTGGCCGACAGCCAGTTCAACCTCGGCATCCTCTATGCCCGCGGCATCGGCGTCGAGCAGAACCTCGCCGAATCCTACAAATGGTTCAGCCTCGCGGCCGCCCAGGGCGACGCTGATGCCGCCGGCAAGCGCGACGATGTCGCCAAGCGCCTCGACCCGCAATCGCTCGCCGCCGCCAAGCTCGCGATCCAGACCTTCAGCGCCGAGCCGCAGCCCGACGATGCCGTCAACGTTGCGGCCCCGAACGGCGGCTGGGACAGTGCACCGCAGGCGAGCGCGAAGCCGGCCCCCAAGCAAGTCGCGACCAAGCGCTCGGCCTCAGCGGCGCATTGAGCCGCATCGCGTTCGACTCGGCTGCCGGACGATGCGATGCATCGTCCCGCGCTCTCGCATATCGACTTCACGACGACTGTCTGCGGGTTTGCTCCGCCTCTCCCGCTTGCGGAGAGGCCGACGCGCCCCGGGCGATGCGAAGCATCGTCCCGCGCGCGGCGGGTGAGGGCTCTCGCCGCGCAGGGACATCCTCGGTCCATTCTCAACAACCCCAACGCGGAGGCACCCTCTCCCCAACCCTCCCCCGCAAGCGGGGGGAGGGAGCCCAGTGCCGATGCCGCTGCATCGTGCACACGACATGCGATAGCCCTGCGCAAGCGGGAGGGCTGGGGGGTATCAGCTCGCAACTTTTGCATTCTGCGGGGAAATCGCTATTTTCCGCGGCCCGGAGGCCCCTGATGTCCGTTATTGATCTAGCCGCAAACCCGAGCGAGTTGCGTGCGCTCGCCGAACAATCCAACGCTTGGCCGTTCGAGCAGGCGAAGGCCATTGTCGCGCGGCTGAAGAAAAGCCCGAAGGACGAGGTGCTGTTCGAGACCGGCTACGGTCCGTCCGGCCTGCCGCATATCGGCACGTTCGGCGAGGTGGCGCGCACCTCGATGGTGCGCCACGCCTTCCGCGTGCTCACCGAGGACAAGATCAAGACGCGCCTTTTGGCGTTCTCCGACGACATGGACGGCTTCCGCAAGGTGCCCGACAACGTTCCGAACAAGGAGATGCTGGCGGAGCATCTCGGCAAGCCGCTGACGCGGGTGCCGGATCCGTTCTCCAACGAATACCCGTCGTTCGGCCACCACAACAATGCGCGGCTGCGCGCCTTCCTCGATCATTTCGGCTTCGACTACGAGTTCGCGAGCTCGACCGACTATTACACATCAGGCCGCTTCGACGCGACGCTGCTGAAGATGCTCGCCGCCTACGACAAGATCATGGCGATCATCCTGCCGACGCTGGGACCGGACCGCCGCGCCACCTATTCGCCGTTCCTGCCCATCAGCAAGACCACGGGCGTCGTGCTGCAGGTGCCGATGATCCGCCGCGACGTCGCGGCGGGCACGGTGACCTATGTCGATCCCGATACCAACCAGGAAGTTGAGACGCCCGTCACCGGCGGCAACGTGAAGTGTCAGTGGAAGGCCGACTGGGCGATGCGCTGGGTCGCGCTCGGCGTCGACTACGAGATGGCCGGCAAGGACCTGATCGATTCCGTGAAGCTGTCCGGCGCGATCGCCAGAGCGCTCGGCAGCGCGCCGCCGGAAGGTTTCAACTACGAGCTCTTCCTTGACGAGAAGGGCCAGAAGATCTCGAAGTCGAAGGGCAACGGCCTCACCATCGATGAATGGCTGCGCTACGCCTCGCCGGAATCGCTGTCGCTGTTCATGTATCGCGAGCCGAAGGCGGCCAAGCGGCTTTATTTCGACGTCATCCCGCGCAACGTCGACGATTACCAGCAATTCCTCGACGGATTTCCTAAGCAGGACGGCAAGCAGCAGCTCGGCAATCCGGTCTGGCACATCCACAACGGCAAGCCGCCGAAGGGCGACATGCCTGTCACCTTCCAGCTGCTCCTGACGCTGGTGTCGTCGTCGAACGCGGAGAACGCCGAGACGCTGTGGGGCTTCATCGGCCGTTACCGTCCCGGCGTGAGCCCGCAGACGCATCCGAAGCTGGATGCGATGGTCGGCTATGCCATTAACTATTATCGCGACTTCGTCGCGCCGACGAAGCAGTTCCGCGTGCCCAGCGACAGCGAGCGCGCGGCGCTGCAGGATCTGCGCGATGCGCTGTCGCAGCTTGCGCAGGACGCCACCGCCGAGGACATCCAGAACGTCGTCTACGAGATCGGCCGCCGCGAGCCGTTCCTCGACCAGGTCAAAAAGGGCAAGGACGGGCGCCCCGGCGTGACGCTGGACTGGTTCAACATGCTCTACCAGGTGCTGCTCGGCCAGCAGAAGGGCCCGCGCTTCGGCTCCTTCGTCGCGGTCTACGGCGTGCAGAACGCGGTGAATATGATCGACGGCGCGCTGGCGAGGAGCGCGTAGTATCGGGTCGCCTAGAGCGGATCGCCCGCCTTGGTCGTGAACTTGTAGACGCCGTCCGGCCCGAGCACGGCGTGCATGTCGACGTCGGGATAGCTGATCTCGTCGTCCGCCGCGCGGTCGCCGATCACGAGCAGCTTCACGTCGCGCGTCGTGTGATTGACGAAGCGGTGAGCGTCGCCGGCGCCGGCGGGGAAGCCGGCGCACATGCCCGCCGTCAGCACTTGCGCGCCGGAGTTGGTTTCGAGCACGACCTCGCCCTCGATCACGAAGACAAACTCGTCCTGGCGCGAATGGGCATGACGGAACGAAGACTGGCCTCCCGGGATGATGCGGGTCAGGTTGACGCCGAAATTCTTCAATCCCGCATGGTTGCCGAGCCGGCGATTGTAGCGCGTCTGATTGGCGGCCCGGTGCATCTCTGGATAGCTCGTGAAATTGCTCTCGCTCACGTCGTCCGGATCGAAAGCCGGAGGTCTCGGTTTCGATGGTGCGGTCACTTCGCTTTCTCCGTCAGGCCAGGGATCGGGCGTATCCGTCCGCCGCGCGCATCAAGCTCACCAGCAAGCGGCAGAGCGGCGTCGCGATCTGGTGGCGCTCGTCTTGCGCAGCGGTGACGGCGTCTCGGCATGGTAGCTCCGGCGCATCGCTGTAGGGCGTGCGTTGTCCGACAGTATTGGCTGAAATTGCGGCGTCAGCCTGCCCGCGCGGCCTGCGCAAATTGCAGGGGCGTGATGCCATAGCTGCGCCTGAAGTGCTTGTTGAGGGCGGCCTGGTCGCAAAAGCCCGCCGCCAGCGCGCTGTCCGCCAGCGAATGGCCGCGCCTCAACAAGCGGCAGGCCGCGTTCAGTCTGATGTGGACGAGATAAGCGTGCGGGGTGAGTCCGACCGTGCGCTTGAACAGCCCTATCAGCTGGAAACTGCTGAGGCCTGCTATGCCGGCGAGCTGGTCCAGGCTCAGATTTTCGGCGTGGCGCTCCCGCATCAGGGCGACCAGCCGCGTCACGACGGCGTCACCGCCGGCCGGGATTTTGCTGGGGCGTCCGTCGCCGTAGCGCTCAAACAGCTGGCCGAATGTGTCGGCGACGAGCTCATCGGTAAAAACATCGTCCTGCTGGGTTTCGAGCACCCGGTGCAGCCGGCCGAAGCGCCCGATCAGATCATTGTCATGGAGCATGCTTTGCCCAAGATGGGGCAAGGTGTCGGTGCCGAAGCGCCGCGCCAGGTCCTCGATCGCCGGCCGCGCGAGATAGAAGGCGCGATAGCGCCATCGGCTGCCGTCGCCCATCCGCGCCGACTGCCGGTCGTCCGGATTGGAGACGAACAGCGCGGAGGCGTCGACCCTTTGCACGACATTGCGATTGCGGATTTCGGCGCCGCCGGACTGGGTCACCGCGATCACATAGGCATCATGGGTGTGTGAACCGTAGTCGTGATGACGGAAATCGGCGCGCAGCAGGCTCATGCCGGGAATCCGCCGGCTGTGCCAATAGCTCGTGTGATTGCCAGTGTGCCGGCGCGCCATCTTCGGTCCGCGTGCTCCATCTCACGCGCATCATGACGCGGCCAGAGGTCCGGTACGAGAGGCAAGATCGGGATGGGAGCGTTGTCGCAATTTCAGCCAATACGGCTCCGAGATCGCTGCCGATATTCGGGCCTTGACAAGCGTTGGGGAGAAGAATGATCGCTCGCATCTGGCGTGCGGCGGCTACGCTCGACAAGGCCGTCCTTTATGAGCATCACTTCGCAACCCGGGTGATACCGCATCTTCGAGGCATCGATGGCTTCGCCGGCGCCTCACTATTGCGCCGGGACGTTGAAGGCGGCACCGAGATGCTGGCTCTGACGCTGTGGCGGGACCTCGACAGCATCCGCACCTTCACGGGGCCAGATCCCGGCAAGGCCATTGTCGATCCCGAGGCGCAGACCATGCTGATGGCCTACGATATTGCGGCCGCCAACTATGATGTCGTCATGGACGTCCGCCAGAACGTTCCGAGTGCCGAGGCTGCGTCTCAAATCGATCGCAGCACGTAGCGGCGGTTGTCCTTCTGCACCGGCCTTGCGTTCATCGGGTACAGCTTTGCGAACGCGGCGACGTCGCTGGCCGCCACCTGGATCGGGTCGGTCAGCAGCAGCCATTCGACCACTTCCGAGCAGGGCGGCGTCGTCAGCGAGCCGGGATAGCGGTAATAGCTGAGCTTCGGCGGCAGCATGGCGTGGGGATCGATGGTTGCGTCGGCCTTCACCGCGGGCCCTTCCGCCGCCGGCATGGTCTTGACGATCTTGCCGAACGCCGCGTTCGGCCTGCCCTCGGTCATGAGCACGCCGACCACGGCGAGCCCGCCGGCCTCGTTGCGATGGACGAAATGCGCCTCCATCGGAAAATTCTTGCCGCCGATCATGTGTTCGCTGGGCCGGTGGAAATGCACCTGGAGCAGCTTGTACTTGACGTCGCCGAGAAGAAGCGTGCTGCCTTCGGCGAAGTTGAGCTGGATGGTGTGCCCGTTGTTGACGATGGTGTCGGCGCTCTTGCCCCAGCTCAGCTTCAAAACCGGCAATTGCGACTTGATCGTCGCCTCGATGTCGATCGGCGATTGCTGCAGGCCGACCCCGCAGGCCTTGTTGGCCGCGTCGAGATCGCCCCATTTGGCGGGGCCGCCGGCGCCCTCATAGCTCCAATGCGCGCCTTCGGCGGCGAAGCCTGGCTTGCATACCGGACAAAGTGCGAGACCCACCAAGGCCTTCAATGCGTGGCGGCGATTCATTGTATTCCCCCTCCAGATGAACTTGCTTGGCAACAGGTGCGCAACCTATGCGAGAGGCGTAGTGAGTCGCAATGGGGGTCGCACCATGGTGCGATCACGCGATCACTGGCTTGCCCACAGGATCCGCGCGATCCACGCCACATCGCCAGCCGCCATCGTGCATTCGGCCCGCGTCGCATCGAGCGGCCGAAGCTCCAGCACCTTGGCCGTTCGGCGCTTCAGTGTCGCGACCGTCATTTCGCCCGCCTTGCTCCGCACCACCACGCGATCGCCCTTGCGGATCGGCGCCGCAGGCGAGACCAGGACGATGTCGCCGTCGCGATAGACGGGCGTAAGCGCAGCGCCGGAAATCTCCAGCGCAAAGACTTGACCGTCCTCGGCGATTGGAAGCGCGATCTCGGTCCAGCCCCTGCCGGATGGACGGCCGGCCTCATCGAAGGCGCCGCTCATCCCGGCCTGTGCAAAGCCGAGCAGCGGCACCGAGCCGCGGCCGCTTACACCATCGTCCTCAATCAGCTTCGCAAAGCTGTCGATCGAGGCGTCGGCCGCGGCCAGCGCCTTTGCGATCGATTCGGTCGAGGGCCAGCGCTCGCGCCCGTCGGCGGTGACGCGCTTGGATCTGTTGAAGGTGGTGGGGTCGAGCCCGGCACGCTTGGCAAGGCCGGACGGAGACAGTCCGGCGCGCGCCGCCAGCCGGTCCAACGCGGCCCAGATCTGGTCGTGAGTCAGCATCCTCTGCGCTTTGGCCTGTCTGACCATGGAAGGTCCAGCCCGTCGCAACTCAGGAAAACTGTCTTCAAATCAACAGGTTTTCCGTTTTTCGCGCAAGAGGCGGGGAGAACGGCGTTTGCAAACGAAGCGGGTACCCGTTCGCATGAGGAAAACGCGTCAAAACAAGAATCTGATGCCCGCGCCGATTTCATCGGCGCGGAAAAGGCTCTAAGTCTTGAGTTCGGAAGGGGCGGCCTTTACGGTCGCGGTCCGGGTTTCGAGGACCCGCGAAAAGCGAAAAAACTCAAGAGTCTCAAAGAACAAACAAGGCTGCGGTAGCGGTGGTCAAGATCTACAAAATCTGTCCGGCCTCGGCCTGGCGCGAGGCGGAACGGCAGGGTGTCTACCGGGGCAGCGCAGATGACGTGCGCGACGGGTTCATCCATTTCTCGACCGCGGCCCAGGTTCCCGAGACCCTGCGCAAACACTATTTCGGGCAGCGCGCGCTATTCCTGGTCGAGGTCGACGGCGATGCGCTGGGGAGCGAATTGCGGTGGGAACGGTCGCGCAATGACGAGCTTTTCCCCCATCTCTATGGCGAGCTCGATCTCGGCGCGGTCCTTGCGGTGACGAACCTCAACATGCGCTCCGACGGCGGTCACGATGTTCCGGAGCTGTTGCCGTGATCCGCGCGTTCGACTCCTTTTCGCTGCCGGTGTTGCGCTGGCTCGATCCCGAAGACGCGCATCGCCTCGCGATCCAGGGCCTGCGTTTCCTGCCGCCGGTCAAGCCGCGTGCCGATGATCCCAAGCTCGCGGTGCGCGCCTTCGGGCTGAACTTTCCCAATCCGATCGGCATGGCCGCGGGCTTCGACAAGAGCGCCGAGGTGCCGGATGCGCTGCTGCGGCTCGGCTTCGGTTTCGTCGAGATCGGCTCGGTGACGCCGAAGCCGCAAGCCGGCAATCCGCGGCCGCGGCTGTTCCGGCTTGAGCGCGACGAGGCGATCATCAACCGCATGGGCTTCAACAATGACGGCGCGGAGGCGGCTCTGCGCCGGCTTGCGGCGCGCGCGCAGCACGGCGGCATCGTCGGCGTCAATGTCGGCGCCAACAAGGATTCGCCGGACCGCGTCGGCGACTACGTCAAGCTGATCGAGACCTTCGCGCCGGTGGCGAGCTATTTCACCGTCAACGTCTCCTCGCCGAACACGCCGGGCCTGCGCAACCTTCAGGAAGGCGCGCTGCTCGACGATCTGCTCGCGCGCGTGATCGACGCCCGCGAGCGTGTCAGGCAGAAGGCCGGCGACACGCCGGTGCTGCTCAAGATCGCGCCGGATTTGAGCCTCGCCCAGCTCGACGACGTCGTCCAGGTCGCGCGTTCGCGCCGGGTCGACGGCATGATCGTGTCGAACACAACGATCGCGCGGCCGAGCACGTTGCGTGAAGAGACGCGGGCGAAGGAGCAAGGCGGCCTGTCCGGCCGGCCGCTGTTCCGTCTGTCGACACGCATGGTCGCGGAGACCTATGTGCGCGTCGAGGGCGCATTCCCGCTGATCGGCGTCGGCGGCGTGGATTCGGGCGGCGCCGCGCTGACCAAGATCCGCGCCGGGGCCAGCCTGATCCAGCTCTATTCGTCGCTGGTCTACAAGGGCCTCGGCCTCGTCGACGAGATCAAGCGCGACCTGACCTCGACGCTGCTCCGCACGGGTCGGGATTCGCTCTCCGAGATCGTCGGCGCCGATGCGGCGACGCTGACGGCGGAAGACTGGCCGGGAATGTGAGGCAGTCTCGTGCCCCGGACGCAGCACAGCGCGCCGACTTCGGCGTGGTGCGCTGCAGAGCCGGGGCCCATGTGACAGCGAGCTCGATGACAAATGGGTCCCGGCTCTGCGCAGCAGCGTTTCACGCTGCAGCGCGTCCGGGACACGAGAGCTACGGTCTCGCGAACGTCGCCCGATACAGCGCCGGATACCTCGCCCCCTGCAAGCCGCCGCGCGCGACGTAGAACGCGATCAGCGCGCTCCACAGGCCGGCATTGCCGAACGATTGCAGCGCCAGCCAGACGGCGAAGAAGATCGCGAGCGAGAGCAGCATCAGGTTGCGCATCTCCCGCGCCCAGGTCGCGCCGACATAGATGCCGTCGAAGCCGAAGGCGAACACGCCGGGAACCGGCGCCAGCACGATGAAGGGCAGGAACTCGCGCGCGGCGCGGCGGACGTCCTCGCTCGCCGTCATGACGTTGATGATATCAGGGCCGAAACCTGCGAACAGCACGGCGACGACGACGGCGAAGCCGAGCCCCCACCTCAGCACCAGTCTGGTCGAATCCGCAAATCCCTTGGCGTCGCGCCCGCCAAAGGCGCGGCCGCAGAGCTGCTGGGCCGCGTTCGCAAGGCCATCGAGGAAGAAAGCGCTGACCAGGAGGAAATTGTTGAGCACGGAGTTCGCCGCCAGCGTGACGTCGCCGGCCCGCGCGCCCTTGGCGGTGAAGAACAGGAACACGGCAATCAACGCCGCGGTGCGGATCAGGATGTCGGTGTTGACAGCCAGGAGCCGCATCAGCTTTTCGCGATCGAACAGCGTTGCACGAGGCACGGCAAAACCGCCGACCGCATGGCGCCGGCACACGATCACGCCGAGCATGAAGCCGATCGTCTCCGACAGAAGCGCGGCGATCGCCGCGCCGGCAATGCCGGTGTCGTAGACCAACACCAATAGGATCGTCGCCACCATGTTGATGAGGTTGATGACGACCTGGAGCGCAAGCGCCGGATTGGCACGGGCCTGCCCCACCAGCCAGCCGAGGATGACGTAATTGGCGAAGGCGAAGGGCGAGGACCAGATCCGGATCATGAAATAGGTCTTTGCCGCGCGCGTCACGCCGTCGCTGCCGCCCATCAGGTCGAAGAGCAGGCCTGCCAGCGGCAGCTGCAGCACGATCAGCGCCGCGCCGATCAGGCCGGCGACGATGAAGCCGCGCACCAGGATCACGGTTTGCTCGCGGCTCTCGCCCGCGCCGAGCGCCTGCGCGGTGAACGCGAGCGTGCTCATGCGCAGGAAGCCGAACAGCCAGAACAGGCAGTCGAAGATGACGGAGGCCATCGCGACGCCGCCGAGCAGCGCGGCATCGTCGAGCCGTCCGATCGCGGTGGTCGAGACCACGCCGATCAGCGGCGTCGTGAGGTTCGCGACCATCGCGGGCCCCGCGATGGCAAAGACCTGCCGGCTGCCGACGCGGTGATGGACGGGTGCGTGCATCGATCAGAACACGAGCACCATGCCGTCTTCGGCGGCGAGGTGCTCGACTTTGCCCAGGCGCGACAGCATGTCGTCGCTCATATGGGTGAGGACGAGCCGCTTGGCGCCGATGTCGGGCAGATGCTGTTCCAAGATCTTCAGGCTGAGATGGTTCTTCACCACCTTCTCGTACATATAGGCCTCGGCGATGAAAAGGTCTGCGCCATGCGCCAGCGGAATGAGCGTCTCCGTCCATTCGGTATCGGCGCTGTAGGCGAGCGTGCGGCCCTCGGTCGCGACGCGATAGGCCAGGAAAGGCCCGCCGGATTCGCCGTGCACGACCGGATAGGGCGTCACATTCACCGCGCCGAAGCTTTGGCGTTGCCCGGGTGCGAGCTCGACCACGTTCAGCTCGAAGCGCTGCTTGGTCTTTGAGGAATGCTCGAACAGCGCCTCCATCACTTCGCGCAGCCGCCGCTCGATGCCTTGCGGGCCCGCGATCGTCAGCGGCCGCGTGCGTCGCGAGAATTGCGCGTCGAGCAGAAAGAACGGCAGGCCGGCAAAATGGTCGCCGTGGAAATGCGTGATCAGGATCAGATCGATGTCGCCCAGATCGATCTCAAGCCGCTTCAGCGCCGGCAGCGCCGACGCACCGCAATCGATCAGGAAGTTCGCTTCGCGCCCCGAGACGTGGAAGCAGGTGTTGAGCCTGCCGCCGGAACCGAAGGCATCACCGCAGCCGACGAAACGCAGTTGCATCGGCTGCGCACTCCCTCGATCACATGCTCACCGGCCGCGCGGCGCGCCGAACACGCGCGACAGCAGCCAGATCGGAATCACGATGACCGCACCGAGCAGGAAGTAGCGCCACAGCCAGTTCACCGCATCGAAGCCGAGGTCCCACAGCCGCTGGAACAGGAGGCGGATGCTATAGATGATGTTCCAGGGGTCGAAGCCGATCGCCGCCAGCACCACGCCGACCAGGATCGAGAGCAGCACCAGGCGGAACGCGACCGCCAGCGGAGAGCCGCCGAGAAAGCGGTGCAGGCCGTCGCTGCGGCCGGCCGGCAAATCTCTGACGTCTTGGACCATCGCAAACTCCTGAAGCGGATACGAGCCATTATAGGCACGGCGGGGGACATGGGGAACCCGCAAGCGCGCGTCAATCGGGTTACGGGAGTTTAATTCGGGTAAGATGCGCCACGGGCTCGTTCACCTCTCCCGCTTGCGGGAGAGGTCGCGCCAAAGGCGCGGGAGAGGGCTTTCTCCTCTAGGGGAGTGTCCCAATGCGGAGACAGCCCTCTCCCCAACCCTCTCCCGCAAGCGGGCGAGGGGGCGCACTGTCTTCTTGGCGGTATCGAGCCTCAGACATCGATCTCCGCCGGCTCGGCCTTCAGCATCTTCTCCAGCGTTTCCAGCCTGTCGGCCTCCCGCGGCGGCTTGTCCCAGCGCAGGCGGCTGATGCGGGGGAAACGCATGGCGACGCCGGATTTATGCCTGGGCGAGCGCTGCAATCCCTCGAAAGCGACCTCCAGCACCAGCCCCTTGTCGCCCTCGTGCACGACGTGACGCACGGGGCCGAATTTTTCCGTGGTGTTGCGGCGGACGAAGCGGTCGATTTGCAAGAGCTCCTCGTCGGTGAAGCCGAAATAGGCTTTTCCGACCGGCACCAGCTCCTCGCCGTTCTCGGTCTCGGTCCAGACGCCAAAGGTGTAGTCGGAATAGTAGGACGAACGCTTGCCGTGGCCGCGCTGCGCATACATCAGCACGGCATCGATGATGTGCGGGTCGCGCTTCCATTTCCACCATTGCCCCTTCGGCCGCCCCGGCAGATAAGGCGCATCGCGCCGCTTCAGCATGACGCCTTCGACGGCGTCCGCATCCTCGCCCGCGCCGGCGCTGGCGGGATCGGCGCGCGCGGCGGTGAGTGCCTCCCAGCTGTCGAAGGGAACGGTGGGCGAGAGATCGATGCGGGGATCGTCGAGCTTTGCGATGAATCGCTCCAGCCGCTCGCGCCGCTCGGCAAAAGGCAGCTCGCGCAGATCATTCTCGTCGTCGCCAAGCAGATCGTAGGCGCGCAGGTGAATCGGAAACTCCTTGATCAGCTTCGGCGAGACGACCTTGCGATTGAGGCGCTGCTGCAGGACGTTGAAGCTCTGCACGCGGCCATCGCGTAGGATCAAGAGCTCGCCGTCGATGGCGCCCGGCAGGCGCAGCGACGGCACGAGATCCGGAAAGCTCCCCGTGATGTCCTCGCCGGTGCGCGAATAGAGCCGCGCAGTCATATGGCCGCGCTCGTCGCGGCCGGCGACCGCCTGAACGCGGATGCCGTCCCATTTCCATTCGGCGATGTAGTCGGCGGGGTCGAGCCCGGCGAAATCGCCGTCCTCGATGGCATGCGCCAGCATCACGGGGCGGAACGGCGCGGGATCGCGGTTGACGGGCTTGTCGCCGCGGCCTTCCAGCCAGGCGAACAGGTCGAGATAGGGCGGGATGAGCCCCGGCCAGATCAGTTCGATCTCGTGCGGGTCCTTGTCGCCGAGCGCGGCAGCCGCAGTCTTTGCAAGACGCGCGGAGATGCCGATCCGCAAGCTCCCGGTGACGAGCTTCAGCAGCGCCCAGCGGCCGGTCTCATCGAGCTCGTCGAGCCAGCGCTCGAGCTGCTTGGGCAGCTCGGTCTTGCCGAGCGTGCGCAGCGTGGTGACGACTTCGGTGAGGCTCGGTGGCGGTGGGTTGTTGTGGGCGGCGAGCGCGGCCTTCGGCCACATCAGCGCCACCGTCTCGGAGAGATCGCCGACATAATCGTAGCTCAGCCCGAACAGCACCTCATCCGTGCGTGCCGCGATGAGATCGCGGATCAGCGCGGGCTTGGCGTGCTTGAAACTGAGTGCGCCGGTCAGCGCGGCGAGCGCGTAGCCGCGGTCGGGATCGCCGACCTCGCGAAAATAGCCGGTGAGCAGCCGCAGCTTGTTGTTGCGGCCGGGCTCATAGGCGAGGCGATCGAGCAGCTCGGCGAAGCGGTTCATGCTTCGGCCTCGCCCTGAATCGGCGTCTCGCTCTCGTCCTCGTCGCCATAGCCGACGAGGTCGAGCGGCTGCGCCTTCAGGCCCTTGCTCCAGCACCAATGCACCAGCGCATCCTCCTGGCCGTGGGTGACCCAGATCTCGCCGGCGCCGGTCGCCGCGATGGTTGCAGTGAGGCCGTCCCAGTCGGCGTGATCGGAGATCACCAGCGGCAGCTCGACGCCGCGCTGCCGTGCCCGGGCGCGCACGCGCATCCAGCCCGAGGCGAAGGCGGTGACCGGATCGGGAAAGCGCCGCGTCCAGAGATCGGAGGTGGCCGATGGCGGCGCCAGCGTGATGGTGCCGGCGAGCGCCGCCTTCTTCATGCCCTTCACCGGTTTGAGCTCGCCGAGGTCGATCCCGCGGCTCTGATAGTAATGCGTGATCGTCTCCATCGCACCATGCAGGTAGACCGGCGCATCATAGCCGGCCTGGCGCAGCAGCTTGATCACGCGCTGCGCCTTGCCGAGCGAGTAGGCACCGACGAGATGCGCGCGCTCCGGAAACAGCGCGACGGAAGCGAGCAGCTTCTTGACCTCGTCGCTCGCATCGCCATGTCGGAACACCGGCAGGCCGAACGTCGCCTCGGTGATGAAGACGTCACAGGGCACCAGCTCGAACGGCGTGCAGGTCGGGTCGGGCGCGTCCTTGTAGTCGCCGGAGGCGACGATGCAGGTGTCCTTGCACGAGACGGCGATCTGCGCCGATCCCAGCACGTGGCCGGCCGGGTGAAACTTGACCTTGACGTCGCCGAGCCGGATCTCCTCGCCATAGCGAATGGCCTGGGTCGAGCCGGCAAAGTTCTCGCCGTAACGCAGGCGCATCATGTCCAGCGTTTCCTGCGTCGCCAGCACGGCGCCATGGCCCGCACGGGCATGGTCGGAATGGCCGTGGGTGATCACGGCCCGCTCCACGGGACGGACGGGGTCAATATGGAAGCCGCCGGGCTTGCAGCACAGGCCGGCAGCATTTGGCAGCAGGATGTCTTGCGGGCGCATGGTGGTGATATAGGAAGTTGGCGCCTCAAATTAAGCTGTCATGCGCGGGCTTGACCCGCGCATCCATCCTCTTAGAAGGTTGCTTTTTTGATGGATTGCCGGGTCAAGCCCGGCAATGACAATCGGTTCCTCAATGCCGCTCCGCCTGTTCCTGACCTCCGGCGATCTCATGGCCGACCGCCGTTTCGAGTTCGCACGCGATCTCCAGCTCAAGGGCGACCTGCCCGCCGCCGCGGACCTTCTGGAGCAGGCGATCGAGCTCGCACCTGATTTCACCTCGGCCTGGTTCACGCTCGGCGAGATCCGTCAGCAGCTCGGCGAGCGCGACAAGGCCATTATGGCCTTTCGTGAAGCGCGGCGCTGCGACCCCGAGGACCAGCACGGCGCCGGCCTGCACCTGATGCGGCTCGGCGATGCCGAGATGGCGGAGATGCCCAAGGCCTACGTGCAGGCCTTGTTCGATCAATACGCGCCGCGCTTCGAGCACGCGCTGATCAACGATCTCGGCTATCGCGCCCCTGCGCTGATCTTCAAGGCGGTGCTGGCCGCGCGGGTCGCCGCCAAGAAGCCCGCCTACTTCAAGCACACCATCGATCTCGGCTGCGGCACCGGGCTCGCGGCGGCGGCTTTCGCCAAGCAGGTCGACCGTTTCACCGGCATCGATCTGTCGCCCGGCATGATCAAGGAGGCACGGGCGACGAACCTCTATGCCGAGCTCGAAGTCGCCGACATGATCGAGGGCCTGCGCGGCAAGCCAGATGCCAGCGCGAACCTCGTCGTGGCCGCCGATGCGTTCGTCTATCTCTCCGATCTCGCACCGGTGCTGAGCGAATCGAGACGCGTGCTTGTGTCAGGAGGCGTGCTCGCCTTCACCCTGGAGACGCATGACGGCAACGGCATCGTGCTCGGCGAGGGCCTGCGCTATGCCCATTCCGCGGAATATGTGCGCGGCGCCATCGCGAAGGCGGGGATGAAGCTGCTGACGCTGGAGCCGGCCTCGCCGCGCAACGAGAACAACGAGCCGGTGCGTGGCCTCGTCGTCGTCGCCGAGAAAACTTGAGTCTAGGCGCTAACGCCTGGCGATTTGAGCGTCATTGCGTCGCAAAGCTGCGACTTCCCACTTGCGAGCCGAGCTGCGATGTCAGCACAATGCGCGCATCAGGGAGAAAACAACAATGACCAAGAATCCATCGCGGCGCGATTTCAGCGCCGGCGCACTCGCCACCATCGCAGCATCGACATTGCCCGCGCCCTACGTCTGGGCCGCGGAGAAGAAGTACGATGCGGGCGCCAGCGACACCGAGATCAAGATCGGTCAGACCGTGCCGCATTCCGGCCCCGGCTCGCTCTACGGCGTGCTCGGCCGCGTCGGCGAAGCCTATTTCCAGATGCTGAACGAGAAGGGCGGCATCAACGGGCGCAAGATCAAGTTCCTCACCATGGACGACGCCTACAGCGCGCCGAAATGCGTCGAGGCGACGCGGCGCCTGGTCGAGCAGGAGGAAGTTCTCGCGCTGTACGGCTCGCTCGGCACCGCGCCGCAAACCGCCGTGCACAAATACCTGAACTCCAAGGGCGTGCCGCAGCTTCTGCTCAACACCGGCGCGTCGAAGTGGAATAATCCGAAAGAGTTCAAATGGACGATGGCGGGCCTGCCGCTCTATCCGACCGAGGCGCGCATCCTGGCGCGGCACGTCGTCAGTGTGAAGCCGAACGCCAAGATCGGCATCCTCTACCAGAACGACGATTTCGGTCGCGACTTCCTTGCGCCCTTCAAGAAAGTGCTGGCGGATGCCGGCGGCACCGCGCAGGTGATCATGGAGCAGACCTACGATCTCACCGAGCCCACCGTCGATTCCCAGCTCGTCAATCTCTCGAAGTCGGGGGCCGACGTCTTCTACAATATCTCCACCGGCAAGGCCTCGTCGCAGTCGATCCGGAAAGTGGCCGAGCTCGGCTGGAAGCCGCTGCAGCTTCTTTCCGCCGGCTCCACCGGCCGCTCGATCCTCAATGCCGCGGGCCTCGAGAACGCCACCGGCATCGTCGCGATCCGCTACAACAAGGAGGTCGGCCTGCCGAAATGGGAGACGGACCCGGATGTGATGGCGTTCGAGGAGCTGCGCAAGAAGTACACGCCGGCGATCGATCCCGACAACACCATCGCCTTCGCCGGCTACGGCCAGGCCGCGACCATGGCCGAGATCCTGCGCCGCTGCGGCGACAACCTCACCCGCGCCAACGTGCTGAAGCAGGCATCGAACCTCCAAGGTTTCCACTCGCCCTACTTCCTCGACGGCGTTACCTACAGCTACACGCCCGAGGACTACACGCCGATGAAGACGCTGTTCATCTCCACCTTCACCGGGAAAGATTGGGACATCTCCGACAAGCCGATGTCGGAGTAGGCTCGGGACGAGAGGCGCGCCGCCGCTTCTTCCCTTCTCCCCTTGTGGGAGAAGGTGGCGCGAAGCGCCGGATGAGGGGTTGCTTCAGCAAACTCACATGTGAAATGTGACTCGCGGAGAAAGACCCCTCACCCGTCTCGCCGCTCCGCCATAGCCGATGCAAAGCATCGGCGTTCTTAAGAACGGCGGCCAGAGGCCGCCTATGCCACCCTCTCCCACAAGGGGAGAGGGTAAGAGCACGCATCCACTGCAATTAACCAAGCCGATACGCCTGCGCTGCATTCACGCCGAACGCCTTGTCCCGCGCACGCGGGCCGAGCCTCGCCAGGCAGGCCTCCAGCGCGCTCTTGATCTCGCCGTAGCTGCCGGCGAGCAGGCATACAGGCCAGTCCGATCCGAAGATCAGCCGGTCCTCGCCGAAACACTTTGCGGCATGCTCCACGAACGGAAACAGCCGTTCCGCATCCCAGTCGTTCCAGACCGCCTCGGTCGCCAATCCCGAGATCTTGCACCAGACATTGCCGCAGGCAGCCAGCGCTGCGATGCGCTCGGCCCATTCTGCGCTCCCGCCGGCCGCAATCGGCGGCTTGGCGGCGTGATCGAGCACGAAACGCGCGTGCGGAAAGGCCTGCGCGGTTGCGATCGCGGCAGGCAGCTCGCGGGTGCGGACAAGGAAATCGTAAGCGAGATCGTGGGCGAACACCGCCGCAAGTCCGCGCTGGACGTCCTCGCGCAGCAGCCAATCCGCATCCAGCTCGTCGTGGACCTGGTGGCGGATGCCGACCAGCTTGGCACCGCCAGGCAGAGCGCGCAGCCGGCCCAGCGTTTCCTCGAGCGCAGCATCGGTCAGATCGGCCCAGCCGACCACGCCGATAACTGAGGGCGTCGCAGCCGCGATACGCAAGAACTCCTCGGTCTCCTGCAGCGCCGAGCGGCATTGCACCAGGATGCTGGCGTCGATGCCGTTCGCCAGTAGCAGCGGCGCGAGGTCGGCCGGGCCGAAGGCACGGCGGATCGGCGCCAGCTCGTCCGCCTGCATCCAGGGATAATCGGCGTGCGCCGGATCCCAGAAATGCTGATGGGCATCGACGATCATGTCCTACGCTCCGCCGGGAAGAGGCGCGCGCGCATCGACGACCTTTCGTGTCCGCAGTTCCTGCCAGAATGCCGGCGGCACCGCCTTCTCGGACATCGCGATGTTGTCAGCGACCTCGGCAGCATTGCGCGCGCCCATCACGACGACCGTCACCGCCGGATGGGCCATGCAGAATTGCAGCGCGGCGGCTTTCAGCTCGGTGCCGTGCCTGCGGCAGAGTTCGTCGAGCTCCAGCGCACGTGCCACGAGCGCAGCATCAGCATCCTGATAGTTGAATTTCGCGCTCGTCCTCGGATTGGCCAGGATGCCGCTGTTGTAGATGCCGCCGAGCAGGATGCCGATTTTGCTTGCCTGGCAGAGCGGAAACAGCGCATCCAGCGCGCCCTGGTCGAGCAGCGTGTAACGGCCGGCGAGCAGGAAGCAGTCGACCGGCAGGGCTTGCGCGAAGCGAGCCAGCATCTCGGACTGGTTCATGCCGGCGCCGATCGCCTTGACAGTGCCCTCCTCGCGCAGGCGCTGGAGCGCGCGGAAGGCGCCGCTGACGGCATCTTCGTAATGATCGTCGGGATCGTGCACGAGCAGGATGTCGACGCGGTCGAGGCCGAGGCGCTGCAGGCTCTCCTCCACCGACCGCATCACGCCGTCATAGCTGAAGTCGAACACCGGCCGCTCGCGCGGCGTGCCCTTGTAGTGCTCGTCCTCCGGGGCAGCACCATCAGGTGCGCGAAGCAGGCGGCCGACCTTGGTCGAGATGACGTAGGAGTCGCGCCGCTGTTGCCGCAGAAAGGCGCCCAACCGCCGCTCCGCGAGGCCGAAGCCGTAGAGCGGGGCGGTGTCGAAGAACCGGACGCCGAGCGACCAGGCGCGTTCGATCGTCGCTTGCGCATCGGCATCGCTGACGGGCGAGAACAATCCGCCAAGCGGGGCGGAACCGAGGCCGATCGAGGTGACATCGAGGGCGCCGAGCCGCGATCTTTTCATTCCATTGCCTTCGAGCAGTCGTCTTCCATTCCGAATCATGTCTCCCGCTTGCGGAAACCGCAAGCGGGAGAGGCATGCAGGAGCGCGGGGCTGGGCAGCGCTCCTACTTCAACATCTGCGCGACGTTGTCCTTGGTGACGAGATCGAGGCCGGTGTAGACGATCTCCGGCACCTTCTCGCCCTTCTTGATGGCGAGCAGCGTGTCCATCGCCTTCTCACCCATCTCGAACGGACGCTGCCCGACCAGCGCATTGGCATAGCCGTCACGCAGCAGCTCGAGCTGCATCTTCAGCGTATCGGCGACGACCAGCGTGAACTTGCCGGAATCGATGTCCTTCTTGTTCTTGCTGGCGAAGGCCTTGAAGCCTTCGGGCGCGAACATCGGCCAACCGCCGATCGGCACGATGGCGGCGAGATCCGGCGTTGCGGTGCGCATGTCGGTCATCTGCTGGACCGCGAGCGCGGGATCGTCGTTGCAGAAGCTCGGCGAGCCCGCGACCTCCGTCCATTTCGAGCCCTTCAGCGCCTCGCGCACGCCGTCGACCCGCTCGGCGAGGTTCTTGGCGCCGGGGCCTCCGGAAACCATCGCGTATTTGCCGCCGTCGGGCCGCAATTTCAGCAATTCCTTGCCGAGCGCGAGACCGAACTCCTTGTTGTTGGTGCCGATATAGGCAATGCGCTTGGAGCCCGGCGCGTCGGCATCGAAGGTGATGACGGGAATGCCGGCCGCGGTCGCCGCCTCGATCGACTTGGTCATGGCCGCGACGTCCGCGACCGAGATGGCGAGACCATCGACCTTCTGCGTGATGAAGTCCTGAATGATCTGGGCCTGGGTCGCCGGCTCATGCTCGACCGGCCCCTTGTAGATGCATTCGATGTTGCCGAGCTCCTTGGCGCGCTTCAGGCAACCGTCGCGCGCAAAGTCGAAGAACGGATTGTTCATCGCCTTCGGCACGATGACGAAGCGGTAGTTCGCAGCGAATGCCGGCGTCGCCATCATCGCAACCGCGATACCGGCTAGAAGCAGTTTCCTCATTGTCTCCTCCACTCTTGTTGGTGCCTATCCCCTCGAAAGCCCCCGGGAAGCGGATAGGCGGCGTTTTCCTTGCCTTCCCGAGATGTCTTCAGTTCAGGTCATCCGCGAGCGGACGCGGTCGACCAGCACAGCCAGAATGATGATCACGCCGACCAGCGCCTGCTGCCAGTACGAGCTGACCTGGGCCAGCACGAGCCCGTTGCGGATCACCTCCAAAAGCACGCAGCCGACGATGGCCCCGAGCGGACCGCCGATGCCGCCGGCGAGATTGGCACCGCCGATCACGGCCGCCGCGATCACGTTGAGCTCGTAGGAGGTCGCCATGTTGGCCGGCGCCGATCCGAGCCAGCCGGAGATGATGATGCCCTGCAGGCCCGCGGCGAGCGCGCAGATCACGTAGACCTCGATCTTCACCCGCACCACCGGAATGCCGGTGAGCTCGGCCGCCTTCTCGTTACCGCCGAGCGCGAAGACGTGGCGGCCGAACGAGGTGTGGTGCAGCACCACCGCCATCGTCAGCGCCAGGATCACGAGATAGATGAACGGCGCCGGCACGCCGAGCACGTCACCGGAGGTGAGCGCATAGAAATAATCGGCGTCCGGCCCGCCGGGGAAGCTGCCGCGTCCGTTGGAGACGACATAGCCGAGCCCGCGCACGATCGAGAGCATGCCGAGCGTGGTGACGAAGGGCGACAGGCCGAGCACGGCGATGCAGAAGCCATTGAAGAGGCCGGCAATCAGCGCGACGCCGAGGCCGGCGAGGATCGAGATAAGCAGGATCAGCCCCGGAACATTGGCGAGCACCGTCTTGCCGTCGGCGGCCATGTGCACCAGCGGCGAGCCGGGCGCCGACAGCTCGGTCATCACCATCGAGGTGATCATGGCGGAGAAGCACATCATCGAGCCGACCGACAGGTCGATGCCGCCGGTGATGATCACGAAGGTGACGCCGAGCGTTGCGATGGCGATGAAGGAAAAGTTCTTCGCCACGTTCTGCATGTTACCCTGGCTGAAGAAGTACGGGCTGGCGAAATGCATGATCACCAGCAGCACCGCCAGCGCGAGCAGGACGTAGCCGGTCTGCGAGGCGAAGATGCCGCGCTGCCACCATCTGATCTTGCCGACATTGGTGAAGCTGATCGGGGATTCCATGGGCATAGCCATCACGCCGCCTCCTTCGCACCGGTGATGAGGGCGGTGACCTCCTCGGGGGAGGTCTGGTGAATCGGCTTGTCGGCGCGCTTCTCGCCGCGCCGCATGACGACGACGCGGTCGCAGACGGCGAACACGTCGGGCATGCGGTGCGAGATCAGCATCACGGCCACGCCCTGCTCCTTCAGCCGGTGAATCAGGCCGAGCACCTGCTCGACCTGGCGCACCGAGATCGCGGCGGTCGGCTCGTCCATCATGACGAGCCGTGCATTGGAAAGCCGGGTGCGCGCGATCGCGACCGCCTGGCGCTGGCCGCCCGACATCTGCTTGACGAGATCGTCGGGGCGCGTCTCCGAGCGCAGCTCGCCGAACAGCTCGAGCGCACGCGCGGCCATCGCCTTGTGGTCGAGCAGGGCGATGGGGCCGAACCTGCGCTTCAGCTCGCGGCCAAGAAAGACGTTGGCGGCGGCCGAGAGGTTGTCGGCCAGCGCGAGGTCCTGGTAGACGACCTCGATGCCGACGGCGCGGGCATCGACCGGCCGGTAGAAATGCACTGCGCTGCCGGCAAAGCGCATCTCGCCATGCGTGGGGCGGAAATTGCCGGCGATGATCTTGACCAGCGTCGACTTGCCGGCGCCGTTGTCGCCCATCAGGCCGACCACCTCGCCAGGCCAGACCTGCATGTCGACGTCGTGCAGCGCGCGGATCGCGCCGAACTCCTTGCCGATGCCGGTGAGCTCGAGCACCGGTGTCGCGTCAGCCTTCGTCATCAACGGTGTTTCCTCAGACATAGCGGTTGACCAGGGATTCCAGATATTCCTGCCGGCCCGAGCGCGGCTGCGGGTCGAAGCCGGGAGACATCGCGCGGTCGGCGAGATCGGCGAGCGAACGCTGGCCGGCGAGAATGGCGCGGCCCTCTGGCCCGGCCCAGCCCTCGTAGCGTTTTGCGAGCGGCGCACTCAGCGTGCCGGCGTCGAGCATGTCGGCGGCGGCGAGGAAGGCCCGCGCACAGGCATCCATCGAGCCGACATGGGCATGGATGAGATCATCGGGATCGATCGACTGGCGGCGGATCTTGGCATCGAAATTGAGCCCGCCAGTGGTGAAGCCGCCGCGGTTCAGGATTTCGTGGAACACCAGCGCCAGCTCCGGCACGTTCATCGCGAACTGGTCGGTGTCCCAGCCGAGCAGATCGTCGCCGCGATTGACGTCGAGCGAGCCGAACACGCCGAGCGCCTCGGCCAGCGCCACCTCGTGATGGAAGGAATGGCCGGCGAGGATGGCGTGGTTCTGCTCGATGTTGAGCTTGACGTCCTTGAGCAGGTCGTAGCGCTCGAGGAAGCCGTAGCAGGTGGCGACGTCGAAATCATATTGATGCTTGGTCGGCTCCTTCGGCTTCGGCTCGATCAGGAGCGGGCCCTTGAAGCCAATTTTGTGCTTGTGCTCGACGACCAGCGAGACGAAGCGGCCGAGCTGATCGAGCTCGCGCTTGAGATCGGTGTTGAGCAGCGTCTCGTAGCCCTCGCGTCCGCCCCACAGCACGTAGTTCTGCCCGCCGAGCCGGTGCGTCACCTCCAGCGCAGCGCGGACCTGGCCGGCGGCATAGGTGAAGATGTCGGGGTCCGGGTTGGTGGCCGCGCCCGCCATGTAGCGGCGGTGCGTGAACAGGTTCGCAGTGCCCCAGAGCAGGCGAACCTTGCTCGATGCCATCTTCTGCTCGAACAGATCGGCGATGGCGTTGAGGTTGGCGACGGACTCGGCGAGCGAGCTACCTTCCGGCGCCGCATCGACGTCGTGGAAGGTGAAGAAGGGAACGTCCAAGAGGCGGAACAGCTCGAAGGCGACGTCGGCCTTGGCGCGCGCCATTGCCATCGCATCGGTGCCGTGATGCCAAGGCCGCAGGAAGGTCTCGCCGCCGAAAGGATCGCCGCCCGGCCAGCAGAACGAATGCCAATAGCAGACGGCAAAGCGCAAGTGATCCTCGAGCCGGCGGCCATGCACCAGGCGGTCCTTGTCGTACCAGCGGAAGGCGGGCGCGCCTTCGGCCTCCTTGCCGCCGAAGGCGACGGGTGCACTTGCATCGAAGAATTTGGCTGGCGCGTTCACTTAAGACTCCTTCAATGCGGGATAGAGCGCGCGCCATCGCCGATAGGCCTCGTCATAGGCCGCAGCGGCGGACGGGCGGGGTGTGAAGCTCGCGAGCCGCCGCGGGCGCGTGCAGACGTCCGCGGGGTTCTCGCCTGTTACGGCGAGCCGGCCGAGCCGCGCTGCGCCGAGCGCGGCGCCCACCTCGCCCTCCTCGACGCGGTGGACGGGCATGCCGAGCACGTCGGCGCAGATCTGCGCCCACAGCAGCGAGCGCGAGCCGCCGCCGACGAGATCGACCTCGGCGATCGGCCCGCCGGCTGTGCTCAGCGCCGCCAGATTGTCGCGCGCGGCAAAGGCGACGCCTTCGAGCACCGCCTGCACGATCTGGGAGCGGCCGGTCGCGCCGCGCAGGCCGACGAAGGCGCCGCTGGCGGCGGCATCGTTGTGCGGCGTGCGCTCGCCGTCGAGATAAGGCAGGAACTGGATCGGGCTTGGTGCATCGACGCGCTCGCCCAGCGGCGCCAGGAGCGCTGCGGCCGGCGTCTCCATCACGCCAGCGAGCCAGGCAAGCGAGGCCGCGGCCGACAGCATCACGCCCATCTGATGCCAGAGGCCGGGAAGCGCGTGGCAGAAGGCATGCACGGCCGAAGCCGGCGCCGGAGCGAAGCGATCGGTGACGCGGAACAGGACGCCCGACGTTCCCAGCGACAGGAAGGCATCGCTAGGTGCGATGGCGCCGAGCCCGATCGCGCTGGCCGCATTGTCGCCGGCCCCGCCCGCGACCACGACATTTTTCGCCATGCCCCAGCGCTGCCCGTATTCAGGCGCAAGCACCGCACTCACCGCACTGCCCTCGACGAGACGCGGCATGTGGTGCAGATCGAGCCCGGTGGCATGCAGCAGCAGCGCGGACCAGCGGCGCAGGCCGACGTCGAGCCACAGCGTGCCTGATGCGTCCGACATGTCCTCGACCATCTCCCCGGTGAGGCGATAGCGGACATAGGCCTTCGGAAGCAGCACCTTTGCCACGCGGTCGAAGATCTTCGGCTCGTGCCGTGCCACCCAGAGCAGCTTCGGCGCGGTGAAGCCCGGCATCGCGAGATTGCCGGCGATCGCGTGCAGCGAGGGGCAGCGCCGCTCCAGCGCCGCGCATTCGGCCTGCGAGCGGCCGTCGTTCCAGAGGATGGCCGGACGCAGCGGGCGGCCGTCCTCGCCAAGCAGCGTCGCGCCGTGCATCTGACCCGACAGGCCGATGCCCCGGACCTGCGCGACCTCCCGGGCATGGCGCGCGGCGAGATCATCGACGGCACCGACGGCCGCATCGACCCAGGCGTCGGGATCCTGCTCGGACCACAGCGGCGCCGGGTGCGACAGCGCAAGCTCGCGCGCCGCCGTCGCGGTCACCGCGCCGGCTTCGCTCACGAGCACCGCTTTCACACCGGACGTGCCGATGTCGATCCCGAGATACATTCGTCCTCCCTTTCGCCTGAGACGGTGAGCGATCTTGCGTCGCTTTTCCCCGCAGGCCTCCTGTTGCCAAATCCACCTGCCGCTAGGGCAGATTGTCCCGCATCACGATGTCGATCCTGATCTTCTCCTGTTCGCTCAAGATCGGCTCGCCGCGGGCGAGCGCGAGCAACACGCGGACGGCCGCGCGCGCTTCATGTCCGGGGTTCTGCGAGATCGCGGCATCCATCACGCCCTGCAGCAGCAATCGGCGCGTCAGCGCGGTAACGTCGTGCCCGACGAACACCACCTGCTTGTCGCGCCCGGCCGCCCCCAACGCCTTGTCGTTCAGCGCTTTGGCGACGCCCTGCGTGCCGGCGCCGACGTTGTAGAGGCCGACGATGTCGGGATGCTTGCCGAGCAGCCGCGCCAGCAGTTGCTCCGAACGGTCGTCCTCGTCCCGCCCTTCCAGCACTGGCAGCACGCTGAGATCGGGGAATTCGGTCGCCATCACCTGGTTGAAGCCGAAGATGCGCTCGGCATGGTCGCGCAGCCCCTGCGAGCCCGCGACGATCGCGACCTTGCCGGACCTCTGGCCGACTAAGCGCCCGACCAGCGCGCCGGCGGTGCGGCCCGCAGCGATGTTGTCGATGCCGACATAATGGTGGCGGCGCGAGGACGGCACGTCCGAGACCAGCGTCACGACCTTGGTGCCGGCATCCACGAGGTCGTTGATGGCGGCGCGGACGCTCGGATGGTCCAGCGCCACCACAGCGACGCCGTCATAGTCGCCCGACAGCGCCTCGAGCGAGGCCGCGAGCGCGGCAGGTTCAAACACGTCGGTCGCGATCATCTCGACATTGAGGCGGCGGGCCGACAGCCAGGCCGCCATCTCGCCGAGATAGGCCTCGATCTGCTGCATGAACGGGTTCGGCCCCGACGGCATCACGAAGGCGAAGCGGCGGGCGCGGCCGCGCGCGAGCTCGGCGGCGGCCACATGCGGCTGGAACGAATTGCGCGCGATGGCGTCCTTGACGCGCCGGACCGTATCCGGGCGGACCCCCGGCCGGTTGTGCAGCACGCGATCGACCGTGGCGAGGCTGACACCGGCCTCGCGGGCGATGTCCTTCAGCGTCAGCACAGTCGGGCTCAGGGTCTCGGCCATGGCTGAAGGCTAGCAGAGGTGTTTTGAGGTACGCAACTCATTTAATGAGGGGGTCGGTCTTTTTGCGTCCTGGCCGAGGAACAGCTCCCCGAGCGGACCGTTGCCGGGGCGTGCCTAACGATATCACCCATGAGTCCGGCGAGGGGCTGAGCCCGACGCTCGAGCGCAACATCCAGGCGCTGGTCGCCCGGCGCCGCCGCGAGCAGCGCGCGGCAAGCGGCCAGGACAAGCTCGCGGACGCGATCACGGCCTTCACCGGCAGCATGATCTTCGTCTACCTGCACCTCGCCGTGTTCGGGTTCTGGATCATCGCCAACCTGCATTGGATTCCGGGGCTTCCTGCCTGGGACGAGAGCTTCGTCGTGCTGGCGATGATCGCCTCGGTGGAGGCGATCTTCCTCTCCACCTTCGTGCTGATCTCGCAGAACCGCATGACCGCGGCGGCCGACAAGCGCGCCGATCTCGATCTCCAGATCAGCCTGCTCGCCGAGCACGAGCTGACCAAGGTGGCCCGCCTGCTCACGCAGATCGCCGACCGGCTCGACGTCAAGCCGGACGCGGAGCGCGACCTGCAGGAAGCGGCCCGGGACATCGCCCCCGAGCGCGTGCTCGACAAGATCGAGGAGACGCGCTCCTGAGCTATCGCTGCGCCGGCGCCGACAGGTCGAGCATCAGGAACAGGCTGTTGGGATCCTCGACATAACCCTCGAACGGGCTACAGGCGACGAAACCGTGCGCCAGGTAGAGTGCGTGCGCCGGCTTGAAATAGTCCCACGAGCCGGTCTCGAGGCTGAGCCGCGTCAGGCCGCGCGCGCGGGCCTCCGTGATGATGTGGCGCAGCATCTGGCCGCCATAGCCGCGCCGGCGCGCGGTCTGCAGCGTGTGCATCGACTTGACCTCGCCGTGTTCAGCCGAAAGCGTCTTCAACGCACCGGTCGCGACCAGCGTCTCGCCGTCCCAGCCGGTCCAGAACGCGACCTCGGGTGCACGCAAGCCCGCGAGATCAAGCGCATGGGCGCTGCCCCGCGCCGTCTGCGCCCGCGCGGTCGTGACGTGGTGATCGAGCAGCGCGACGACGCGCGGATCGTAGGTGTCGCCGGTACGGATCTGCATCGTGCTCGTCTCCATGCCCTGCCCTCACATCTTGCCGTAGGACGCGCCGCGCCGCGTGATGATGACATAGCGCGCGTCTTGCCTGGTTTCGTTCTCGAAGATCACGGCGCGCATCACGTCGAAATCCAGGCAATCGCCCTCGCGCAGCCGCACCGCCTTGGCATCGATATGCACCGCGATCGCGCCCTCCAGCATCAGCAGCTGCTGGGTGAAGGCGTTGCGGCCCCAGGGGCTGTAAGAGACGCGCGCGCCGGCCGGAAGGTCGACCACGATGATCTCGATGCCGCTGGCCGCATCCGGGGGCGAGGCATGACGCCGGCGGTAGCCGCTGTCGGGGTCGCGCCAGAGCGGCTGGTCCGCCAGCCGCACCAGGCGCTCCGGCGGCTTCTCGGCGAGCGCGACGACATCGCTGAGCGTGACGTCGAGCGCCGCGCAGAGCTTGTTGAGCAGCGCCGCCGTCGCACTGCTCTGCGCCCGCTCCACCCGCCCGATCATGGCCCGGCTGACGCCGGAGCGGCCTGCGAGCTCATTCAACGTCATGCCCGCCTGCGTCCGCAGCGTCTTCAGGCGCCGGCCGATTGCACGGTCGAGTTTTTGTTGGTCCATGACCTCATCCCAATATTGCCCGGCGCAAGGACCGCATCCACAGGGCGAGAGCGAACTTAGGGCCGACGAGGCAGACGTGCCGAGAGCGAGAGGCTAACATATTAGAATCTTCGCCTGCGGTCGCGGCTCTTCCGGCGACCAAATGGCCTGAAGCTTACGCTCAATGTCGTGAGTTCTTGTCGCGAAGAAACTCTTCCATGTTCAGGCTCTCGCCCTTGCCTGCATCGAGCGAGCGGATGCCGCGGCCAATTTCGCACCGAATGGTGCTCAGCCTTTCGACATAGGACAGTAATTTCCGGCCGAGGTTTTCCTGATCGGCGACCGGCAGTCGGGAGATTGGCGCAATGGCTTGTTCGAGCTTCCCAACCATAGCTTCAGCCTACTATTTGGGATATCGGCCAGACCGAAAGCTTTGGAGCGGGCGAAGGGAATCGAACCCTCGTATGCAGCTTGGGAAGCTGCCGTTCTACCATTGAACTACGCCCGCGAGATGCGCGGTTCACGCCCTCCTGATTAGCCGAGACGGCGCGCCCCGCCAAGCGGTTTGGAGCGACCCGCCGGGCGGTTGTTAACGTCCTGATAAGATTCCAGGTGCGCCGGATTGTGGCGGTGTTATGATCGCCGCTCCGGGGAGAAACGTGCACTGAGTGGGGCGTGTGCATGGCGGGGCGGGCGTACGCGATATTCGACACGGCCATCGGCCGTTGCGGCATCATCTGGAGCGACACGGGTGTGGTCGCGGTGCAATTGCCGGAGGCGCGAGAGATCGACACCCGCCGCCGGATCTTCCAGGTCCATCCCGAGGCGCGGGAGCAACGCCCGTCCGAGAATGCCGAGCTTGCGATCGAGGGCATCACCGGCCTGCTGCAAGGCCACGATCCCGATTTCTCCGAGGTCAGCCTGGACGCCGGCGGGGTGCCCGGCTTCAACCGGCGCGTCTACGAGTACGCCTGCAGCATTCCCCGCGGGGAAACGCGCACCCATCTCGAGGTCGCCCGGGCGCTTGGCGCCTCCGGCGCGGTCTATTCCGTGGCGCAGGCGATTGCGAAAAATCCATTCATGCTGATCGTGCCCTGCCACCGGGTGCTGGAAACAGGCAATTACACCGACCGGCTCTCGCCCTATGGCGGCGTGATCTCCAAGCGGCGGCTGCTGGCGCTCGAAGGCGCCCATCCCATCGCCAGCAAGACATTGTTCGAGGTGCTGCTGCCGGTTGCCCCACCGAGACCCTCCACCTAGATAAGGCGGCATGCACGCCACCACGCTGCTGACGACGCCATCGATAAGTGTTTCCGAGTTTCGCTGCGATGCGGGACCGGACGACACGCCGTTCGCGGAATGCCGCACCGGCCATTCCATCGCCTATGTCCGCTCCGGCAGCTTCGGCTGCCATTGCCGCGCCGGCTTCTTCGAGCTGGTGGCGGGCTCGCTGCTGATCGGCGCCCCCGGCGAGGAATACACCTGCACGCATGAGCACGTGTCCGGTGACGTCTGTCTCGGCTTCTTCTTCAGCGAGGATTTGGTCGAAGCCCTCGGCGGGCGGCGCGAGATCTGGCAAATCGGCGCGACGCCGCCGCTGCCCGAGCTGATGGTGGTCGGCGAGCTGGCCCAGACGGCAGCAGATGGCAACAGCGATCTCGGCCTCGACGAGATCGGCCAGATCCTGGCCGGCCGTTTTGTCGACGCCGTCTCGGGCAAAGCGCGCAAGCCAGCCGCCCCCACCGCACGCGATCGCCGTCGTGCGGTGGAGGCGGCGCTGTGGATCGACGATAACTCGCATACCGAGCTCGACCTCGAGCAGGCAGCAAGGCAGGCGGGATTGAGCCCGTTCCATTTCCTGCGGCTGTTCTCGAGCGTGCTCGGCGTCACCCCGCATCAATATCTGGTGCGCTCGCGGCTGCGGCACGCCGCGCGCAGGCTTGCCGACGAGAACATCGCCGTCACCGACATCGCCTACGACGTCGGCTTCGGCGATCTCTCCAATTTCGTCCGCACCTTCCATCGCGCCGCCGGCGTCTCGCCGACCAAGTTCCGCCAAGCGTCGAGGGGGGAGCGCAAGATTCTCCAAGAGCAGCTTGCATTGAATTGACGAGGCAGCCGTGCGCTAAGCGTTCGTTGACCAGATGCGGCGGAATAGATCGCCGCCCACAGCGCAGTGCGCTAACGTTTGGTCGCAGCGCGCGGCGAGACGCAACGTGGAATGGATCCTCATCATTATCGGCTTCGGTGCCTTCGCCTACTACCGCATGAGACGTGCACATGAAAAAGCGGCCGAATATGCCGCAACCGGTATGGCGCGATCGCCGCTGTACTGGTCGACCGCGGCGCTCACCATGACGCTGCTCGGCCTCTCCCTGTACATGGCACATCTCGGGCACGACGGGCCGATCCCATGGCCCTATTGGCTGATCGTGGTCGTCCTGGTCATCGTCATCCTGCTGCTGCGCCGCGCCTTGAAATGGCGCTATCCGATCTAACAAGGTGGACCGCAAGATTCTCCAAGAGCAGCCTGCCCTCAATTCACTAGGCTCGTCTCCGACGCGTGCCATTCGCGGCACGCTTCTGCAAGGAGACGATCATGTACGACCACATCGGATTGCGCGTTGCCGATCTCGACGCCGCCACGCGCTTCTACACCGCGGTGCTGGCGCCGCTCGGCTATGTCCTGTGCTCGAGCGGCGACGGCTATGCCGGCTTCGGGCCGAAGGGCGAGCCGGCGCTGTGGCTGCACCTGAACAAGGGCCGGAAAGCCGACGGCGCGCATATCGCGTTTCGCGCCAAGAATCATGACGCGGTCAAGGCGTTTCACAGCGAGGGCCTCCGGCATGGCGGCCGCGACAATGGCGGCGCCGGGCCGCGGAAGGATTACAGCCCGACCTATTATGCAGCGTTCCTGATAGATCCTGACGGCAATAATGTCGAGGCGGTTTGTGTGTGAGCGCTAGCCACTCGCTCCGTCATTGCGAGGAGCTCTTGCGACGAAGCAATCCAGCCTGTGCCTGCGGATACAGTTCTGGATTGCTTCGCTTCGCTCGCAATGACGGTGCTTGTTGCAATGACCGAATACAATCAAGGACACCTCCATGGCCTCCATCCACAACGACATCTCCCTCCCCGCCTCCGCGCGCGACGTCTGGGACGCGGTGCGTGATTTCGGCGCGCTGCACGAACGGCTGGTGCCGGGCTTCGTCACCGCCTGCACGCTCGACGGCGACGCGCGCATCGTCACCTTCGCCAACGGCTCGGTGGCGCGCGAGGTGCTGGTCGATTGCGACGATGCGCGCCAGCGCCTGGTCTATGCCATCAGCAACGAGCGGCTGAGGCATTACAGCGCCTCGGTGCAGGTGATTTCCGAGGGCGAGGCGCGCTGTCGCCTCGTCTGGATCATCGACATGCTGCCGAACGAGCTCGCGCCTTACGTTCAGGGGCAAACCAAGGAGGCCGTGGCCGCCATGCACAAGGCGTTTCCGCCCGCGGCGGCCTGATCATTCACTGTGAGTTTTCTCACAGAAGCCCGTCCTCGCCGGCCGTAACCATGCCCGCGTGCGTCCGGTCGGCTCCGCTCTCCCGGCGGCGCCACGCACGCGAGGAGCATGCCATGAGAGGTGCGGACAAGGTGATCTGCCAGGCAGCGCGGTGCTGCTGCTGTTTTCGATCTCGAGCGTGCCGGCACAGGCGCAATTCCTCGGCGGTGGCGGCGCCGGCGGCGAGGACATGATGACCCAGATGGCGCCGATGCTGGAGATGATGAAGGCGAAGATGGGCAAGCGCCGCTTCGCCATGCTGATGCAGACCATGGGCCCGATGATGAGCCGCATGATGGAGAACGGCGGCGGGCTCGGCGGCTTGATGGGCGGCGGCACCATGCCGGTCGGGATCGGCGGCATGGGCGGCGGCGACATCATGGGCATGCTCGGCGGCACCGGCGGCAGCGACATGATGGCGATGATCCCGCAATTGATGCGGCTCGCCAATACCGGCGGCGGCCATCGCCGCCACAGGCGCCGCTAGTCGGCCGCCGAAAGCACTGGCTTGATCGCAGGCTTCGGCTCGCGCGGTCCCCAACGGGTCAGCATGACGCTGGAGCACGACAGCAGGCCGAGCACGACCATCGAGCTTGCGGCGAGCCAGAAGAAACTCTGCGCGCTGGCGCCGTGCCTCGATAGCCACCAGCCGACGCCAGCGATGTAGACCAGCCGCGCCGTCTGCGCCAGCACCGGGCCAATCACCTTCGCCGCGCCTTGCGAGGAGAAATACATCGTCGTTGCAAGGCCGAAGAAGGCGTAGAACGGTCCGACCGTCGAGAGATATTGATGGCTCGCCGCGCGCACGGCCACGCTGTCGGTGAACATGTTGACCCAGAGATCGGGGAAGATCGCAACGAGGCATGCCGGCGCGCCGACCGCCACGAAAGCGGCAACGCTTGCCGTCCAGGCGATGCGGCGGGCGCGCGCGACGTGGCCGGCGCCGATCGCCATCCCGACCATCGGCACGCAGGCGATGCCGAACGAGAACGCGATCGAGGTCAGCAGGAATTCGAGCCGCGCGCCGACGCCGTAGCCGGCGAGGATCGCGGTGCCGAACTGCGCCAGCATGTGGGTGAAGATCGAGATCGTCAGCACCGATTGCAGCGGCGAGAAGCAGGCGATGGCGCCGACCTTCAGGATGTCGAAGAACATCGCCCATTGGATGCGCAGGCCGCGCAGCTTCAGTGTGATCCGCGCGCGGCCGGAGAACAGGTACCAGCTCATGATGCCGATGTTCATGGTGTAGGCGATCAGCGCGCCGGCGGCGACGCCGCGCATGCCGAGCTGCGGCACTGGGCCGAGCCCGAGGCCGAGCGTGCCGCCGAGCACGATCTGCCAGGCCGCGGAGTTGAGGATCAGGAACGACGGCAGCTTCATGTTGCCGGTGCCGCGCAAGATGCCCGCCATGGTGTTGAGCAGCCAGGGCAGCACGGCGCCGCCGAAGAACACCTGGGTGTAGGCGATCGCATGCGTCAGCACATCGCCGCGGCCGCCGAGCATCTCGAGCAATCTCGGCCCGAAGATCAGCATGCCCAGCATGAAGACGAGGCCGAAGCTGATGCCGATCAGCATCGCGTGCACGGCCAATGCGCCGGCGCGCTCGCGGTTCCCGGCGCCGAGCGCACGCGCGATGGCCGAGGCCACCGCGCCGCCCATGGCGCCGCCGGACATCGTCATGGTCAAAATGATCGTCGGAAACACCAGCGCCATCGCCGCCAGCGCCTCGACGCCGAGCCGGCCGACATAGGACGTCTCGGCGATCACCACGCAGATGCCGGCCGACAGACCGATCACGTTCGGCCAGGCGAGCGAGAGCAGCGTGCGCAGGATCGGCCCATCCGTCAGCGCGCTTCTAATCGGCGGCGGAGGCGGCGGCAGCGGGCGCTCTTGCTCATCGACCGGAATTTCGGCGATGTCGGACATGTCCTCTCCCGGGCGCGGGCGCCGTTTGCGGCGCGGCAATCACTTGGTGTGCCAATAACTTCGTTCGCGCGAAAGGCGCGGCTGAGGCTTGTTAGCACGGCGCGCTCCGATTCTGCCTGCGCCTGATGCAGGCGTGCCCTGCGGCAGCGCATTTCAAGCGGTGGAATTACCCAATCGTCCAGACCAGCGGCGGGCGGCCGCCTGGAGCGGTGCGCATCTGCACGCCGATGTGCCGGCCGCAACCTGCAGCGAGGCCTTCGAACAATCCTTCCAGCACCCTGGCGCAGGCGCGGTGATAGTCGGCGACGTCGTCCATCAGCTTCCAGCTCTGCTGGCGGATCTCGAACGCGCCTTCGGATGGCGTCGTTTCGGTCGCATCATCCTGCGCGGCGAGCAGCGCGTTCAGGAATGATGCGAACTCTCGCGCGCCGCCGCGGGTCGTCGACAGCGTCGCGGCGATCTCGTCGAAGAATTGCATGCCGATCAATTTGCCGGTGATGTGCAGGAGATAGCCGGCGTCTTCGACGCCGAACAGTTGCACCATCACGGGCGCGGCGGTGCGCACATATTCCATCGCATAGTTGCGATAGGCTTTTTCCAGCCGTGGTTTCGGCC
Source organism: Bradyrhizobium glycinis (assembly GCF_016031655.1). GTDB lineage: Bacteria > Pseudomonadota > Alphaproteobacteria > Rhizobiales > Xanthobacteraceae > Bradyrhizobium > Bradyrhizobium glycinis. The sequence goes on along the minus strand of NZ_JACCHQ010000008.1, from coordinate 235,835 downwards.
AGCTTGCAACCGGTAACGCCGGCGCGGTCGCCGCGTCGAACATCGGCGCCTCCAGATGTCGTGCGAACACCAGACGCTGGTCGAGCTCGAGTGGGTGGTCGTATTGATGGTAATAGCCTTCGAGCCCGTCCTGGCCGTCGACGCTCTGCTTGGTGCAGACGAAGCCGAGCCTGAGATCGCCGAGCGTAACGCCGTTGTTGGCGTGCCAGCCGCGCAGCATGGCGCGGGAGACTTCGCCCGGAACGCCGCAGATCGCCGGCCCCTTCCAGATCCAGCGCGGCGGCGGATAACGGATCCAGGCCTTGGTGTCGCTCTCGTACATGTACTCGACATGCACGCCGCCGATCCAGTTGGAGAGATAGTGGTATTGCGCGGCCGCGACCGCCGGCGGCAGATGGTCGATCCCGAGCTTCTTCAGCCCGGGCAGGAAACGCTCCTGCTGCTGGCGCCGGAACACGCGAAAGACGAATTCGGCCGCATCCGCCGTGCCGCGGCGCGTGACGACGGTGAGGATCAGCCCGGTGAAATAGGCATGATAGAGATCGGCGACCGCGCGCCAGCGCTTCCATTGCGCTTCCTGCGCGAGGTCTGGTGCGGCGGTCATGTTCGCTCCCGGCGTGTTGTTTTGCGGGAGTGTGTCATCGCGGATGGGACGGCGCAACCGGACGCGATCTCGGTGTCATCGCCCGCGAAGGCGGCGATCCAGTACTCCGAGACGGTCATGCTTGAATCGAGAGGCCGCGGCGTACTGGATTCCCCACCTTCGCGGGGAATGACAGCGGTGGGTGAGGTTAGCACTACACCCTGAAATGCTTGCTGAGCTTGAGCCCTTGCGCCTGGTAATTCGAACCGATGCGCTGGCCGTACATCGCGTCGGGGCGCGCCAGCATCTTCTCGTAGACGAGCCGGCCGACGATCTGGCCGTGCTCGAGGATGAACGGCACCTCGCGCGAACGCACTTCCAGCACGGCGCGCGATCCTGCCCCGCCGGCCCCGGCATAGCCGAAGCCGGGATCGAAGAAGCCGGCATAATGCACGCGGAATTCGCCGACCAGGGGATCGAACGGCACCATCTCCGCGGCGAAGTCGGGCGGCACCTGCACCGCTTCCTTGGAGGCGAGGATGTAGAACTCGCCGGGGTCGAGGATCAGGCTGCCGTCGGGACGCGCCGAGATCGGCTCCCAGAAATCCTCCACCGCGTAGCCGGCGCGGCGATCGACATCGACGACACCGGTGTGGCGCTTGGCGCGGTAGCCGACGAAGCCGCCTCCCTTCTCGCCCGAGAGATCGACAGAGACGGCGACACCGCCGGAGAGATCGGCATCGTCGATGTCGACGAGACGCTCGCTGGCGTGCAGCGCATCGAGCTCGTCGGCATTGAGGATGGCATCGCCGGTGCGGAAGCGCACCTGGCTGAGGCGCGAGCCCTCGCGCACCAGCACCGGAAACGTCTTCGGGCTGATCTCCGCATAGAGCGGGCCGTGATAGCCGGCGCCGATCATGTCGAAGCGACGGGTGCCGTCGGCGATCACGCGGGTGAAGACGTCGAGCCGGCCGGTCGAGCTCTTCGGATTGGCGGCAGCGACGATCTCCGGCGGCAGCGCCAAGCTCTCGAGCAGCGGCACGATGTAGACGCAGTTGGTCTCCAGCACAGCGCCGTCGGCGAGGCTGAACTCGTGCAGCTTCAACTCGTCGATGCGCTCGGCCACGGTGGCACCGGGACCGGGGAGGAAGCTGGCGCGGACGCGATAGGCGATGTCGCCAAGGCGCAGATCGAGGCTCGCCGGCTGGATCTGGCTCTCGACGAAGTCGTAAGCGGGCAGGATGAGACCCTCTTCCGCCATCGCCGCGATCATGCGGTCGGGCAGGATACCATTGGCGTCGGCGGCGACCGTGAACGTCAACCGGGGATCCTCATCAGGCGTCAAACGCATCCGGACATGCCGGAAATACAGGTCTTTTACGGCTATCCGATGGACGCCTTGACGGAAAGGGCATTGCGGAATATGAGCATCACTTATCCCGTGGTGATTTGAGCCGGCCGGCTTGCAGCCACGTTAAATAACTCGCTAAACAGGCCGGGGACCTCTGTGATCCCGGCCCGTGGAGATATCCAGGCCGGTTTTTTTGTGACCGTTTTGCCTCGACGGTCATGTCGGAGAGGGTCCTATGTCGAAGTCGTCTGCTGCCTACCGCCCCGAAACCCGCCTGGTCCATTCCGGCACCCTGCGCTCGCAATATGGCGAGACCTCGGAGGCGCTGTTCCTGACGCAAGGCTACGTCTACGCCAGCGCGGAGGAGTGCGAGGCGCGGTTCAAGGGCGAGGATCCCGGCTTCATCTATTCGCGCTATTCCAACCCGACGATTGCGATGTTCGAGCGCCGCATGATCGAACTCGAAGGCGCCGAGGCCGCGCGCTCAGCGGCAACCGGCATGGCGGCGGTGACGACCGCGATCCTGGCGCCGCTCAAGGCCGGCGATCACGTGGTCGCCTCCCGCGCGCTGTTCGGCTCCTGCCTCTACGTCATCCAGGACCTGTTGCCGCGCTATGGCATCGAAGCCACGCTGGTCGACGGGCTCGATCTCGACCAGTGGCAGCGTGCGCTGAAGCCCAACACCAAGACGTTCTTCCTGGAGAGCCCGACCAACCCGACGCTGGACGTGCTCGATATCCCCTCGATCGCCGAGATCGCGCACAAGGGCGGCGCGCGGCTCGTCGTCGACAACGTGTTTGCGACCCCGATCTGGCAGAGCCCGCTCGCGCTCGGCGCCGACGTCGTCGTCTACTCAGCAACCAAGCACATCGACGGCCAGGGCCGCTGTCTCGGCGGCATCATCCTGTCCTCAGAAGCCTTCATCGCCGAGCACATCCACAATTTCATGCGCCAGACCGGCCCGTCGATCTCGCCGTTCAATGCCTGGGTCCTGCTCAAGGGCCTGGAGACGCTGGGCGTGCGCGTGCGCGCGCAGACCGACACGGCCGCGCGCATCGCCGAGGTGCTGGCACGCCATCCCAAGATCTCGCGGCTGGTCTATCCCGGCCGCGCCGATCATCCGCAGGCGGCGCTGGTGAAGAAGCAGATGCGCGGCGGCTCGACGCTGGTCGGCTTCGAGGTGAAGGGCGGCAAGGCGGCGGCGTTCCGTGTGCTCAACGAATTGAAGCTTGCCAAGATCTCGAACAATCTCGGCGACGCCAAGAGCCTCGTCACGCATCCGGCGACCACGACGCATCAGCGCCTCAAGCCGGAAGACCGCGCCGCGCTCGGCATCAGCGAGGGATTCATCCGCTTCTCGGCGGGGCTCGAACATGCCGACGACCTGATCGAGGATCTGACGGCCGCGCTGGAAAAGGCGTGACGAAGCGAGGTCTCGTAGGGTGGGTTAGCCGAAGGCGTAACCCACCAACTTCGTTCGGCATTCGTTGATGCACGGTGGGTTACGGCTTCGCCTAACCCACCCTACGGCAGAAGCCTACATCGGCCGATACGTCCTTACATCGGCGGGCACGTTCACCCCGAGCTTGATCTGGCCGACGGAGCGGATGATGTCGTCGCCGAGCAGCTGGGCGAAGCAGGCATAGCCCCAATCGTTCATGTGCAGGCCGTCGGCGATGACGAAGCTCTCGACCGGGATCGACTGGTTCTCGTGCCAGTCGCGCATCACCTCGAAGCGGGGGAAGATGCCGACCTTGCGGAGCTCGGCGACGTTGCCGAGCAACTTGATCATCTTGCCGGCGCTCTCCTTGCGCTGGTTGACGGCCGGCGAATATTGCGGATCGACCAGCACGATGTCGGTGCCGCCGGCGGCCTGAATGCGGCTGATGCCGTCCTCGACCAGCTTGGCTGTGTCGGCAGGATCGAGGTTGCGCAGCACGGCGTTGGTGCCGACCTGCCAGATCACGAGATCCGGATGCACGTCGATGACCTGCGTCTGCAAGCGCTTCATCATCTCGGGCGCATCCTCGCCGCCGACGCCGGCATTGACGACAGAGATGTCGGCGGTCGGATAGTGCCGGCGCAGCTGCGCGGCCAGGCGGTTCGGATAATTGAACTCCGGCGAGCTTGCGCCGAAGCCCGCGGTCGACGAGGAGCCGAACGCGACGATGACGACGGGCTTGCCGGCGACCAGCTTGCTCGCGACATGCGGCAGCGAGCCCATCGCCTTCGAGCCGCCCTTCGGCGGCAGGCAGGGTACGCGGCTGAAGATGTCGGCGGCGGATTTCGCGACCTCCTTCACCTTGTCGATGGCGCGCGAGGTGGCGCCGCGCTGCTCGGGCGACCTCGCGGCGACGGTGGTCTGGGACGGCGAAGCGGGCGCGGGATCAGGCGACTGGGCGGGTGCGGCGGTCGCCGGCTGGGCCGGCGTCTGGGCATGCGAGGCGGGCATCAGCAACAACAACACTGCTGCTGCAGGCACGGCCAGCCATGACGTCAGGCAAAAAGGGCGGAGAGAACTCATTAACGCTAGACCTCAATTTTGCTGCTGGGCCGGCTCCAGATGAGCAGCGTCAATCACGAACTGTGCCAACGCCCGGCCAAGGCAATCATGGACCTGCTTCGCCAGCTCAGGCCCGCGGGACGGGTTGAACAGATCGAACTGGCCCTGTTCATTCCACTGCCGCATGATCGCGAAACGATCGAACAGCGGGATGTCGTGCTCCTGCGCCACAACGCGCATATTATCGAGAAAAGGCTGCGCCGAGATCATGGTCTCGGTGCGCGGGCTATATTGCAAATTCATCAAGACGACGTCTGCCCCTGCCTTTTGCAGCGCAACAACCCCGTCGGTCAGCGCGCCACGAAATTCGTCGGGATCGATGGATCGGATAGCATCCACGGTCCCGGTCTGCCAGATGACCAAAGTAGGCGTTTTTGCTTCCATCAGCTTAACGAAGGTGGACGCGGTCTCCTCTGCGGTTTTCTTGCTCTGTATTTCTACGGAGACGTGCACCACCTCGGAGGGCGGCAGCTTCTCCTTGAGGATCGCCTCCATCCGAGCCGGATAGGAGCTGCTCTCAGACGACGGAATCGTGGTCGAGCGGCTGCCGATGACCAGGATGTCGAGCGGTTTGCCGGCCTTGATCGCGTCGGCGACCCTGGGCAGCTGGCTTTCACTGGTCAGCAGATAGGACGGCAATTCGCAGGCCGCAGGCGCAGGGGATGGGGCAGACGCGGCATCGCCCGCACGCGCCGTGGGCGCGGCGAGGCTACCGCATAGCAGGACCAGGCTCAGGAGAACCTTCGCCTTCATCAGCCCCCTCCCGCCAGATCGGCATTGCCGACGGCGTTCTTGGTTTTCGCACCGCTCTTGTCAGCCACACGCTTGTACCACGAAATGATCCAGGCAACTCCCCACATGATCAGGATTCCGGAGAGGCTAATCAACGCATGCATCACCGGTCCGCCGGAGACTTCGGCGAGGACGAAATGGCCGGCAAAGGCCAGGAAGACGCCGAGGCAGAAGATCTCGAGCGAATGCTGGCCACATAGAATCAATGGGCGCAGCCAGCGCGATTTCAAGCCCGGCCAATCGCGGGGCAGGAAGCGCACGGTCAGCGCCGCCAGCGCCAGGAAGTGCGTGAAGCGCAGCACGTCGAGGTCGGTCTTGTCGATCGGATACATCCATTGCTCGATCCGCTTCGGCATGAACTGGGAGAGCTGCGGCACGTACCAGGTCAAGGTCACGTAGAACGCCGCGACGAGATAGGCGATCGAGATCCACATCGTCACGTTTGAGGCCAGGATGCGCGACATGCGACGCGCACCTCCGAGCGCGCACCAGGCACCGAACACGAACAGCAATTGCCAGGCGAACGGATTGAAGGCCCAGAAGCCGTTCGGATAGGCCGACAGGTAAAGGTCGTACTCCCAGGTCACCGCGTAGAGCACGACCGACAGCCCGAGCGTGACGTCAGGCCGCCATTTCATCGACCACAGGATCAGCGGCAGCGCCAGCATCAGCACGATGTAGAGCGGCAGCACGTCCATGTTGACGGGACGGAAGCGCAGCAGCAACGCCTGCACGATGGTGACGTCGGGCTGCTTGAGGAAGTCCATGATGCCCATCTCTTCGGTGTAGAGCGGGTTCTCGAACCTGGTCGCCACATAGGAGATCTCGGCGAGGAAGATCGTGAACAGGAAGACGTGGGCGACATAGATCTGCCAGACCCGGCGCAGGATGCGCGCGGTGGCGATGAGAACGCCGCTCTCCAGCATGGCCCGGCCATAGACGAAGGCCGCGGTGTAGCCGGAGATGAAGATGAAGATCTCGGTGGCGTCGCTGAGGCCGTAATTGCGGATCGTGAACCAGGTCAGCAGACTGGGCGGCAGATGGTCGATGAAGATCAGCCACAGCGCGAGCCCGCGGAACAGATCGAGCCGAAGCTCGCGCTCGCCGATGGCGGGCAATGTGATGGCTGGCGCTGCGGCGCGCAGCTTGGTCCCTGCGGGCTTGGCGCCCGCGGTTCCTGCGATGGTCGATCCCGTCACTTGGTCGGCAATGGTCATCGGGGCCTGGAAACCCTTCCGCAAATCGCGACGTTGAAGCAGTGTAATAGTCCGGGCGTCGTCTCGCAAAGCGGCCAGATCACATAAGGTGTCTCCCTCGGTGTGTGCTTTCCCGCCAATTCTGGCGGGACGATGTCGCCAAGGCGCCCGCGGGGGTTTGGTTCCCGGGGCGGATTTCGGTATGATGACAGCCATGTACCGCGCCGTGACCCGCCAGATCGAAGTGACCGTCGAGCCGAACTTTGTTCCGGAGCAATCGTCGGCCGACCGCTCGCGCTACTTCTGGTCCTACACCATCGTCATCACCAATTCCGGCGAGGAGACCGTGCAGCTCAAGACGCGGCACTGGATCATCACCGATGCCTCCGGTCGCCAGCAGGAGGTGAAGGGCGAGGGCGTGGTCGGCGAGCAGCCGATCCTGGCCCCCGGCGAGCGCTTCGAATACACCTCCGGGGTGCCGCTCTCGACCGCCTCCGGCTTCATGACCGGCCGCTACCAGATGGTCAGCGAAACCGGCGAGCGCTTCGAGATCGACGTGCCGACGTTTTCGCTGGACAGCCCGGACAACAAGCGGGTGCTGAATTAGGGGGCTCGGTCTCGCGTCCCGGACAAGGTGCCGTAGGGTGGGCAAAGACGCATAGCGTCGTGCCCACCATTCTCGATCACGGCATGAGATCGTGGGCACGCTTCGCTTTGCCCACCTTACGATATCCGAGTGCCTGGCGAACAGCGAGCGTCGCGACGAAGGAGACGCTACGCGTCCTCCACGCCCGCCTCGTGCGGCGTGAACTGGTACACCGACGAGCAGAACTCGCAGGTGACGACGACCTTGTCATCCTTGACCATGGCGGCGCGGTCGTCGTGCGAGAAGCTCTTGAGCATCGCGGCGACCGCATCGCGCGAGCAGGAGCACCGCGCCTCTAGCACCTGCGGATTGAATACGCGCACGCCGCGCTCGTGGAAGAGGCGATAGAGCAGCCGCTCGCCGGAGAGCTCGGGATCGATCAGCTCGACGTCTTCGACCGTCTCGATCAGCGAGCGTGCCTCGACCCAGGCATCGTCTTCCTCGACGCTGTGCACCTCCGTGCCGTCGGGCGCATCGCCGGGATGCAAGTCGGCCTGCCGTGCGCGCTCCGGCGCCTTCGGCAGAAATTGCATCAGCATGCCGCCGGCGCGCCAGCGATGCTTGCCGCCGTCGCTCGAACGCCACTCCTCGCCGACCGCGAGGCGCACGCGCGTCGGGATCTGCTCGGAGCGCAGGAAATATTCGTGGGCGGCGTCTTCCAGGCTGCCGCCGTCGAGCGCAACGAGGCCCTGGTAGCGGCTCATGTCGGGGCCCTGGTCGATGGTCATGGCGAGATGGCCGCGGCCGAGCAGCGTGCCGGAATCCTTCGCCGTGCCCAGGCGCGAGACATCAAAGCGCGCATAGGCGCGCAGGCGGTCCGGAGCCTTGTAGTCGACCACCAGGAACGACACCGGGCCATCGGTCTGGGCCTGAAGAATGAAGCGGCCCTCGAATTTCAGCGCCGAGCCGAGCAGCGTCGTCAGCACGATGGCCTCGCCGAGCAGCTTGCCCACGGCTGCGGGATAATCGTGCTTGGTGAGGATGTCGTCGAGCGCAGGACCAAGGCGCACCAGGCGCCCGCGCACGTCGAGCGCGTCGACCTCGTAAGGCAGCACGGCGTCATCGATCGGAACCGGTGATGGCGCGCGAACCGGGCCTTCAGGCCCGGTATTCATCTCAGGAGATTGGGAAACCATGGCGCTTTATCTGGGGTCGGAGGACGGAAATGGAAGGGGCGCGTTCCGGATGCGATGAGGGTGCACAACGCTACAGCAAACTCGGTGTCGTCCCGGGGCGCGCAACGCGCGAGCCCGGGACCCATAAACATAGGACCACGTCATCATGCGAGATGACAACTCCGAGTCCTCGCCAAACTCGATCCTGTGGTCATGGGTCCCGGATCGGCGCGCCGCTATGCGGCGCTTGTCCGGGACGACAGCGGAGAATGGAGCCGCGACGCAGCGCCACCCCGCGATTACTTCACCGCATCGAAGCACCAGGCCAAGATGCCCTTCTGCGCATGCAGGCGGTTTTCGGCCTCATCGAACACGACCGATTGCGGACCGTCGATCACCTCATCGGTGACCTCCTCGCCGCGATGGGCCGGCAGGCAATGCATGAACAATGCGTCCGCCTTGGCCAGCGACATCAGCTTGGCATTGACCTGGTACGGCTTGAGCACGTTGTGGCGGTGCTCGCCCTCCTTGTCGCCCATCGACACCCAGGTGTCGGTGACGACGCAATCGGCGCCGCGCACAGCGGCCTCGGGATCGGTGCCGAGCACGATCGGCGCGCCGGTCGCCTTGATCCAGTCGCGCATGGCCTTTTTCGGTGCGAGCTCTGGCGGCGTTGCGACATTGAGCTGGAATTTGAAGCGCTCGGCGGCATGGGCCCAGGACGCCAGCACGTTGTTGTCGTCGCCGGTCCAGGCCACCGTCTTACCCTCGATCGGGCCGCGATGCTCCTCATAGGTCATGAGGTCGGCCATCACCTGGCAGGGGTGCGAACGCCGCGTCAGGCCGTTGATGACGGGCACGGTGGCGTTGGCCGCAAGCTCCAGCAGCGCATCGTGATTGAGGATGCGGATCATGATGGCGTCGACATAGCGCGACAGCACCCGCGCGGTGTCGGCGATGGTCTCGCCGCGTCCGAGCTGCATCTCGGCGCCGGTGAGCATGATCGCCTCGCCGCCGAGCTGGCGCATGCCGACGTCGAACGACACGCGGGTGCGGGTGGAGGGACGCTCGAAGATCATCGCCAGCGTCTTGCCTTCGAGCGGCCTGACCGGCTGCTGCGCCTTCTGCTTCGCCTTCATGGCCGAAGAGGCGGCGAGCATGCTCTTGAGCTCCGAGAGCGGCAGCTCGTTGATGTCCAGGAAGTGCTTTGGAGCTTTGTTGGGCGTCGTGCTCATCAGCTTGCCGCCCGCTTGGTCTGGCTGGAGGAGATCGCAGTGCAGGCGCGCTCGAGCCGGCCGACGCTGTCCTCGATCTCCGCTTCGCTGACGATCAGGGGCGGCAGGAAGCGCACGACATTGTCGCCGGCTCCGACGGTGAGCAGCTTTTCGGCGCGCAGCGCCGCAACGAGATCACCCGAAGGCACCACGGCTTTGATACCGATCAGGAGGCCCTCGCCGCGCACCTCGCTGACGACGTCGGGATGACGATCGATCACGGAGGCAAGCTTCTGCTTGAGCAGCAGCGACATCTTCTGCACGTGGTCGAAGAAGCCGGGCTTGAGCATGACGTCGAGCACGGCGTTGGCGGCCGAGATCGCGAGCGGATTGCCGCCGAAGGTCGAGCCGTGCGAGCCGGGCCCCATACCTGCGGCCGCATCCGCGGTCGCCAGCACGGCGCCGATCGGGAAGCCGCCGCCGAGCGCCTTGGCGAGCGACATCACGTCCGGTGTGACACCGGTGCGCTTGTAGGCAAAGAGCTCGCCGGTGCGGCCCATGCCGGTCTGCACCTCGTCGAAGGCGAGCAACAGGCCGCGCTCGTTGCAGAGTTCACGCAGCGCCTTCAGGAAGGCGTGAGGTGCAGCACGAACGCCACCCTCGCCCTGGATCGGCTCGATGAGAATGCCGGCGGTGTGCGGGCCGATCGCCTTTTTCACGGCGTCGAGGTCGCCATGCGGCACCTGATCGAAGCCGTCCATCGGCGGACCGAAGCCTTCGAGATATTTCGCAGACCCGGTGGCGGCGAGCGTTGCCAGCGTGCGGCCATGGAAGGCACCCTCGAAGGTGATCATGCGATAACGTTCCGGATGCCCCTTCGAGAAATGATGGTGGCGCACAAGCTTGATCACGCCTTCCAGCGCCTCGGCGCCGGAATTGCAGAAGAACACGAAGTCCGCAAAGCTCTCATTGCAAAGGCGGCTTGCGAGCTTCTCGCCATCAGGGCTCTGGAACAGGTTCGACATGTGCCAGAGCTTGGTCGCCTGCTCCTGCAATGCCTTTACCAGCGCGGGATGGACATGGCCGAGCGCATTCACCGCCACGCCCGAGGTGAAATCGAGATAGCGATCGCCGTTCGTCGCGATCAGCCAGCAGCCTTCGCCGCGCTCGAAACCGAGGTCGGCCCTGGCGAAAACGGGGAGCAAATGCGGCGCGGCGCTGTTGGTCATGACGTCACTTGAATGTTGCGGACGGTGTGAGGCACGCATTGCGCGACGCACCATTGACCGGCCCCGGAAAACGAAACGTGCCGCCTTTTAAGGGCGGCACGTGGCACTATCTTATGCTTGGCAAGACGGGTGTCAATGCCGCCCGGAAAGCCTCGCGAAACGCTAAATCCGTAGTCTTGCGGTGCCGTTTTTGCGGGTTTTTCACCACGGAACATGTGGAAGCGAGTCGGCGGACTCTTGCGCGGGAGTCACGCCATATTGTAGCGTTTAGACTGTCAGATACGACATCTCGTGCAGCAGTTCTGATCCCAAAAGTCCTCATGTACCGGCGTAAACGTTCGGGCGTCTTGAGCGCGCCCGGCGAGCCTTAAGGGATTCTGACGGCACGGGTTTTTCAAGGCTTAAGCATTCGCTGCGAAGGCCCCAGGATGGCAGGCGCGCAGCGAGGGAAGGGGTGCAATGACGGTTTTGACCTGGTCCGATGATCGCGTCGAGCAGCTGAAGAAGCTCTGGGAGGCCGGACTTTCGGCCAGCCAGATCGCGGCGGAGCTCGGCAATGTGACCCGCAATGCCGTGATCGGCAAGGTGCACCGGCTCGGCCTGTCCGGCCGCGCCAAGAGCCCTTCATCGGCAGCGCCGCGGCCGCGCAAGGCACGGCCCGCGCAGCACATGATGCGGGTGACCCGCCCCGTCGCACGCGGCAACACCGCGCTGGCGCAGGCCTTCGAGGTCGAGGTGGAAGCCGAGCCGGTTACCTACGACAACGTGGTGCCGATGAGCCAGCGGCTGTCGCTGCTGGAATTGAACGAGGCGACCTGCCACTGGCCGGTCGGCGATCCCTCGAGCCCGGATTTCTTCTTCTGCGGCGGCAAGGCGCTCTCCGGCCTGCCCTACTGTGCCCAGCACTCGCGCGTGGCCTATCAGCCCGCAGCGGACCGCCGGCGCGCGCCGGCGAAGCCAGGCACGCGGTGAGCTTGCGATTTCATTGATTGCCAGGACGGCAGCCGTCACACGATGACGGCTCCAATTATTCGGTGTCATCCCCGCGAAGGCGGGGATCCATAACCATAGGGCGCGGTGATTGCGCGAGATGGTTACTGCGAGCCCCCGCCAAACCACATCCTGTGGTTATGGATCCCGGGCTCGCGCTGCGCGCGCCCCGGGATGACGGCCGAGATTGTTGCCGCGGCTCGCTAGACCAGCTTACGTCTGCTCAGCCTTCGCGAAACGATCGTCCAGCGCGTAGCCGGCGCCGCGGACGGTTCGGATCGGATCCTGCTCGCGGCCGAGATTGAGCAGCTTGCGCAGGCGGCCGATATGGACGTCGACGGTGCGCTCGTCGATGTAGATGTCGCGGCCCCACACGCTGTCGAGCAGCTGCTCGCGCGAGAACACGCGGCCGGGATGCTCCAGGAAGAACTCCAGCAGGCGATATTCGGTCGGGCCGAGATCGATCGGCCGGCCCGATCGCGCCACGCGGCGCTTGTCGCGGTCGAGCTCGATATCGCCATAGGCGAGCACGGTGGCGAGGCGCTCGGGGCTCGCGCGCCTGAGCAGCCCCTTCACACGCGCGAGCAGCTCCGGCACCGAGAACGGCTTGACGATGTAATCATCGGCGCCGGTGGCAAGCCCGCGCACCCGCTCGCTCTCCTCGCCGCGCGCGGTGAGCATGATGATCGGCAGCTGCTTGGTCTCGGGGCGGGTCCGAAGCCGCCGGCACAGCTCGATGCCTGACAGGCCCGGCAGCATCCAGTCGAGCACAATCAGATCGGGAATGTGCTCCTTGAGGCGGGTGTCGGCGTCATCGCCGCGCATCACCGTCTCGACGTCATAGCCGTCGCCTTCGAGGTTGTAGCGGAGTAGCTCGGTGAGAGCTTCCTCGTCCTCAACCACCATAATGCGTGCGCCCATGTGGTCGTAGCTCCTTAAGTCGTCAGGTATTTGGCACCGTCGTGGCCGTGCGCGGCATAGGCGTCCAGCACCGACTTGACCTGCTGCTGCACGAGGTCGGTCATGTGTTCCAGGCCGCGGAACAGCTTGAGCGGATGGAAATCCGTCTCCAGCGCTGCGACGCGCTTGCCCATGTTCTTGGCGAGATCGCCGATGCGCTCGAGATCGGTCGCAACGCGCATCGCGCCGACGATCTCGCGCAGGTCGACGGCCATCGGCTGGCGGCGGGCGATGGTGAGCACCGCGCGCTCCTCGATGCGCTTCTGCAGCGCGTCGAGCTCGCCGTCGGTGGTGACGACGCGCTGGCCGAGCGCGACGTCGCGGCGGATCAGCGCGTCGACGGAATCGACGATCATGCGCTCGGCGATGCCGCCCATCTCGGCGACCAGGCGGGTGAGCTCCTGAAGGTCGCTGTCGAAGGCCTTTACGGTATGTTCAGAACCCATGTTCCGTCTCCTCAGCCGAACCGGCCGGTGATGTAATCCTGCGTGCGCCGATCGCTCGGCGACGTGAAGATCTTGCTGGTATCGTCGAACTCGATCAACTCGCCGAGATACATGAAGGCGGTCTTGTCGGAGACGCGCGCCGCCTGCTGCATGTTGTGGGTGACGATCGCGATCGTGTAGTTCTCGGACAATTCCTGGATCAGCTCCTCGACCTTGGCGGTCGAGATCGGGTCGAGCGCCGAGCAGGGCTCGTCGAACAGGATCACCTCGGGCCGCACCGCGACGGTGCGGGCGATGCAGAGGCGCTGCTGCTGGCCGCCGGAGAGCGACAGGCCGGAGGCATTGAGCTTGTCCTTGACCTCGTTCCACAGCGCGCCGCCGCGCAGCGCCTTCTCGACGCGGTCGTCCATCTCGGACTTCGAGATCTTCTCATAGAGACGAATGCCGAAGGCGATGTTCTCGTAGATCGTCATCGGGAATGGCGTCGGCTTCTGGAACACCATGCCGACGCGGGCGCGCAGCAGGTTGAGGTCCAGCTTGGGGTCGAGGATGTTGGTCTGGTCGAGCAGCAGCTGGCCGGTGGCCCGCTGGCCCGGATAGAGATCGTACATCCGGTTGAAGATGCGCAGCAGGGTCGACTTGCCGCAGCCCGACGGGCCGATGAACGCCGTGACACGATTGGTGCCGAGCGTCAGATTGATGTTCTTCAGCGCGTGGTGCTCACCGTAGTAGAAATTCAGGTTGCGTGCGGTGACCTTGGCCGGCGCCTCGGGCAGCGGCTGCGAGCCGGGATGAACGGTCGGCGCGCTGACGGAAACAGACATTTCACTCATTTTGCAGTCCTCTCGGCGCCAAGGATGCGCGCGCCAATGTTCAGGGCAAGCACGGTCAGGGTGATCAGCAGCGCGCCGCTCCAGGCGAGCTGCTTCCAGTAGGCGTAGGGGCTCTGCACGAAGTTGTTGATCGTGACCGGCAGGTTGGCCATCGTCTTGTTCAGGCTGAGGCTGAAGAATTGGTTCGACAGCGCGGTGAACAGCAGCGGCGCGGTCTCGCCGGCGACACGTGCGGTAGCGAGCAGCACGCCGGTGATGAGGCCGGAGCGCGCGGCACGATAGGCGATCCGCTTGATCACCAGCGAGCGCGGCAAGCCCAGTGCGCTGGCGGCTTCGCGCAGCGGATTCGGCACCAGCAGCAGCATGTCCTCGGTGGTGCGCACGACAACCGGGATCACGATGACGGCGAGCGCGAGGCTGCCCGCGATCGCCGAGAAGCCGCGCATCGGCACCACCACCGCGCCATAGATGAAGAGGCCGATGATGATCGAGGGCGCCGACAGGAGGATGTCGTTGATGAACCGGATCACCGAGGTCAGCTTATCGTTGCGGCCGTACTCGGCGAGATAGGTGCCGGCGAACAGCCCGAGCGGGGCGCCGATGCCGACGCCGAGCACGGTCATGATCAGCGAGCCGACGATGGCGTTGAGCAGGCCGCCCTCGGTCGAGCCGGGCGGCGGCGTGTTCTCGGTGAACACCTGCAGGTTGAGGCCGGACAGGCCGTTGTAGAGCAGCGTGATCAGGATCAGTGCGAGCCAGGTGACGCCGAAGGCGGCGGCGGCAATGCAGAGTCCGCGGATCACGATGTCCTTGCGGCGGCGGCGTGAATAGATCGGATTCATGTCACTTCCCCGCCTTCATTTCCAGACGCAGCAGCATCAGCCGCGCGGCCGCGAGCACGAAGAACGTCAGCACGAACAGCAGGAGGCCGAGCAGGATCAGGCCGGACTGGTGCAGTCCGTCGCTCTCGGCGAACTCGGATGCGATCGCCGCCGAGATCGTCGTGCCCGGCGCGAAGATCGACGAGGAGATCCGGAACGAGTTGCCGATGATGAAGGTCACCGCCATGGTCTCGCCGAGCGCGCGGCCCAGCGCCAGCATGACGCCGCCGATGATGCCGACGCGGGTGTAGGGGATCACGACGCTGCGGACGACCTCCCAGGTGGTGCAGCCGACGCCGTAGGCGGCTTCCTTCAGCACCGGCGGCACCGTCTTGAACACGTCGACCGAGATCGAGGTGATGAAGGGCAGCACCATGATGGCGAGGATCAGGGCGGCGTTGAACAGGCTGAGATAGGACGGGGGGCCTGCG
This sequence comes from Bradyrhizobium glycinis, assembly GCF_016031655.1. GTDB lineage: Bacteria > Pseudomonadota > Alphaproteobacteria > Rhizobiales > Xanthobacteraceae > Bradyrhizobium > Bradyrhizobium glycinis. The sequence continues at coordinate 220,605 of NZ_JACCHQ010000008.1, read as the reverse complement.
AAGATCGCGCCCAGCACGGGAACGCCGTCGAACACCCTGATCATGAAGGGCTGGAAGGTGTTGGCCAGGAACGGGCCGAGCACGAAGAAGCCCCACATGCCGTAGATGATCGATGGGATTCCGGCGAGCAGCTCGACCGCCATGCCGATCGGGCGGCGCAGCCATTGCGGACAGAGCTCGGTGAGGAAGATCGCAATGCCGAGACCGACGGGAATGGCGATCAGCATCGCGATGAAGGAGGTGACGAGCGTGCCGTACATCGGCCCGAGCGCGCCGAGCACCGGCGGATCGGCGGAGGGCGCCCAGCGCTGCGTCCACAGGAAGGAGATGCCGTATTCCTTGATCGCCGGGAATGCACCCACGACCAGCGAGATGATGATGCCGCCGAGGATCAGCAGCACCGAGATCGCGGACAACCGCGTGATCCAGTAGAAGGTGACGTCGCCGAGCTTGAACGCGCTCAAAGCCTTGGCGCGATCATATGGACCGGCAGCATCAATCACATTGCTCTCGACAGCCATCTCAGCCACGCCGATCCCCTGTACCCGTGCTATTTACGCTTGTTGTTGGTGGCGCGCTCCGGATACGGCAGGAGGCCGATCCGGAGCGGAGATCTTACAGCATCCCGGAACCGCATCCGGGACAGATGGCGCCTTAGCTCTTGATCTCGGCAGCCCAGGTCTTCTCGATCTGCTGGACGACGCTGTCCGGCATCGGGATATAATCGAGCTCCTCAGCCATCTTGCCGCCATTCTTGAAGGCCCAGCGGAAGAACTTGATGGCTTCCTGCGAGGCCGCCTTGTCGGTGGCGGACTTGTGCATGAGGATGAAGGTCGCCGCCGTGATCGGCCAGGACTTGTCGCCGGGCTGATCGGTCAGGATGACGTAGTAGCCGGGCGCCTTTGACCAGTCAGCGTTGGAAGCGGCCGCCTGGAAGGCTTCGACGGTCGGCTGCACCGGCTTGCCGGCCTTGTTGATGAGACCGGTGTGGGTCAGCTTGTTCTGCTTGGCATAGGCATACTCGACATAGCCGATCGAGTTCTTGGTCTGGCTGATGTTGCCGGACACGCCCTCGTTGCCCTTGGCGCCGACGCCGACCGGCCACTCGACCGCGGTGCCCTCGCCGACCTTGCTCTTCCAGTCCGCGCTAGCCTTGGAGAGGTAGTTGGTGAAGTTGAAGGTGGTGCCCGAACCGTCCGAACGACGGACCACGGTGATGGCCTCCGAGGGCAGCTTCGCGTTCGGATTGAGCTTCTTGATCGCGGCATCGTCCCACTTGGTGATCTTACCGAGATAGATGTTGGCGAGGGTCTCGCCGTCGAACACCAGCTCGCCCGGCTTCACGCCCTCGAGGTTGACGACCGGGACGATGGCACCCATCACCATCGGCCACTGGACGAGGCCGTCCTTCTCGAGCTGCTCGGCCTTGAGCGGCGCGTCGCTGGCGCCGAAGGTCACGGTCTTGGCCTGGATCTGCTTGATGCCGCCGCCGGAGCCGATCGACTGATAGTTCAGACCGTTGCCGGTCTCCTTTTTGTAGGCGTCGGCCCACTTCGAATAGATCGGGAACGGGAACGTCGCGCCGGCACCGGTGATGTCGGCCGCAAAGGCTACCGTCGTCGATGCGGCGACCAAGCCGGCAGCGACCATGGTTTTGAGGAAATTCATGCTGGTCTCCATACAGGGGAGCGAAGCGCCATCCGCGCCCGATCGCGCTCCCCGCGCCGCCCCTTTAGGAGCGGTCGGCTGTGCTTTTACGAAGGTTTCATGACAGTTGGATGACGGACTCAGCAATTGAAATTGCTTGTATTTCCGATCAAGCCGGAGTCTTGGTCTGGGGAAAACAGGCGGTGAAGGTGGCACCCTGCCTGGGCACGCTTTCGATCAAAAGGCGGCCGCGATGACGGTTAAGAATATGTTTCACCAGCGATAACCCGAGCCCGGTGCCGCCTTGCGAGCGGCTGTCGCCGACGTCGACCCGGTAGAAGCGTTCGGTCAGCCGCGGCAGGTGCTCCGGCGCGATGCCCGGGCCGAAATCGCGGACCATGACCCGGATTTCCTGAGTTCCGTCAGCGGCAGCGCTCGAGGTCAGCGACACGATGACGCGCCCGCCGGAGGCGCCGTATTTGAGTGCGTTCTCGATCAGGTTCTCGAACAGGCGGAGCAGCTCCTCGCGGTCCCCCGCGATCATCACCGGCGGTTCCGGCAAGTGGATTTCCACCTCGACCTGACGCTCACGCGCCAGCGGCTCGAGCCCATCGGCGACCTGGCGGATGATCGGGACGAGATCGACCAGGGTGTCGGGCCGGACATGGGCCGACAGCTCGACCCGCGACAGCGACAAGAGGTCGTCGATCAGGCGCGCCATGCGGGTCGCCTGGTTGTGCATGATGCCGAGGAAGCGCTCGCGCGCCTTGGGATCGTCCTTGGCCTGGCCCTGGAGCGTATCGATGAAGCCCGACAGCGCCGCCAGCGGCGTGCGCAGCTCGTGGCTGGCATTGGCGACGAAGTCGGCGCGCATCTCCTCGACCCGGCGCAGCGGCGTCTGGTCGTGGAAGGTCATCAGCATGCATTTGTCGGCGCCGCCGAAGCTGGTCGGGACCGGTACCGGCGTGATGATCAGCTCCATCCAGCGATCGACCGGAACATGATCGAGGTAGGTCGCGCGCCGCGGCTCGGTGGTCGCGATGGCCTCGCGCAGCGCGGTGATGATCTCCGGCGAGCGCAGCGCGAACTGGGCGAGCTCGTTCTTGCGCAGCGCCGGCGCGAGCTGGGCGGCCGCGGCGTTGAGGTGGATGACGCGGCCGGCCCGGTCGAGCAGCACCGCCGGATCCGGCATGCCGGCGACCACCGCGGCCACCGCCGCGCTCTCGACCGGGTTGATGCGTCTGACGTCGTCGCGGGAGGTGGCGGGATCGTGCAGCCGCCACGGGATCAAGGCAGCCGCCGCGATGCAGAGGAACACGATTGCGGCGTGCAGCGCCGACAATTCGCCGAGCGAGACCACGACGGACAGCGCCAGCGCCGCGGCGATCAGGATGATGGTCGAGTGCCGCAGCCGGTCGGACCAGGGCTGGGCGGAGGGAGAAGAGGGGGCGTCGATCGCCATCGGGGCGGGCTTCTCCTGGGGACTGTCCTTAAGGACCTGACACCGGTCAGGCGCCGCTGTCGCTGCGCTCTCTCACATAGGCGGCTTCAGGCGCCGGGCCGGGGTCCAGCTTGAGCGCCGCCTGTTGCAAGCGCTTCGATCGGGCGCCGATGATAACTTCTCGAAACGTCAGCAAGATTACAGATAAGACGAAGGGAGACAGATAATAGAGGACGCGGAACAGGAGCATGCCGCCCAGCAGCTCCTCGCGGTCCATCTGCCAGAGGCCGACCAGCATGGCGGCGTCGAACACCCCCAGGCCTCCGGGCGAATGGCTGGCGAAGCCGAGCAGGGTCGCCGAGACGAAGATGACCGCGACCACCACGAAGCCGAGATTGGGCTCGTCGGGGACCAGCACATACATCGCCAGCGCGCAGAAGCCGAGATCGACGATGCCGATCGCGATCTGGAGCAGCGTCAGCGGGCCGCCCGGCAGCACCACGGTCCAGGGGCCGCGGCCGACCACCCGCGGCTGGCTCCAGACCCAGACCACGTAGCCGATCAGGCCTGCGATGATCATCAGCGCCAGCGTCCGGTTCAGCCAGGCCGGCAGCTGGTCGATCGAGGCTGCCGCCTCCGGATGGTAGGCGATGCCGAGGCCGAGCACCGCGGCATTGCCCAGCCAGAAGGTCAGGCCGGCGAGAAAGCAGATCTTTGCAACGTCGATCGCGTTCAGCCCATAGGCCGAATAGATGCGGTAGCGCACCGCCCCGCCGGTGAAGACGGAGGCACCGACATTGTGGCCGATCGAATAGCTGGTGAAGGCCGCGAGCGCGTTGATGCGATAGGGCACATGGGCATGGCCGATCGCGCGCGTGGCGAAGAGGTCGTAGAAGGTCAGCGTGAAATAGCCCGCAGTGACGAACAGCGCCGCCATCGCAATCTGGCTCGGTTCGGTGCTCTTGATCGCTTCGAGGACCTCGTTGAAATCGATGCCGCGCAGCATGTGGTAGAGCACGTAGCAAGCGATGCCGATGACCGCGATGCTGATCACAACGCCAAGCTTATGCAGGACTTGCTTCTGGCGCAGAAACGTCATCGCCCTGCGGATGGCTTCCAGCATCTAGACCTCGAACAACGCTTCAGCGGCCAGGGTGGCCGGCGGACAGGCGGACGCGCAGGCATTCAACGAATCCGCGCCGCCGGCGCCGGAATCGCGCATGCCCCCTGCCCCTCCACTAGCGCGTTTTTGGCCGAAGTGGAATTCGCCAATTCGAACAAAAACACGTGCCTTCAATATTTTAGGCAGGGTTGCGGCTCCCGGTGCAGGGTTTGGCGCTTTCGTCGGCAAGGCTTGGCGCGAATCTCCGGGCGATCCTGCGCAGGGGCCATGAAGTTTTGATGATTTCGGCCGCACAATGTTCCGTCACGCCTTAAGCTGACGTCAATCTATGGGGCCCGCCTGCCTGTTGAAAGAGGGCGACCGGAGCGGCCAGCTCCCGGTTTTCCGATGCGCCGAAAGGCCGCGGGGTCCAGATCGCACTCAAGGCGCGGTCAAATAGCCGCGTCGATAGGCGCCGGCCTGATCCTCGAAGATCGCCATGGCCGTGGTCATCCGCCTGAAGCCCAGGCGTTCGTAAAACCCTTCCTTGCCGGGCACGGCGTAGAGGATGATCTTGCGATGGCTGCGGCAACGCGCAAGCAGACGCTCGATCACGTCGCGACCGAGACCCCGCCCCTGACAGTCCGGGTGCACTGCGACATCACAGAGATAGGCGCAGTCGCGGCCATCGGCCAGCGCGCGTCCCGCCCCCACGATGCGGCCATTTTCCCTGGCGAAAGCCCGAAACATGCTGTTGCCGAATACGAGCGCGAGATCGGCCGGCGCCTTGTTCCCGAGCGGGGCGATACGATAGAGCTCGGACAGCTTGCCAGTCGATGCCGGCGAGATCGTCGGACCAGATAATCGACATCTCGCTCTCCTTCAGGCCGCAAGTTGTGGACGCACCGCTTCGATGCCGGCGATCCAGCCGCCAACGGAACGGCCGATCGCATCCGGATGATCCTCCTGCAGGTAATGTCGGCCGGGCCCGAGGCTGACGAGCGCGCAGTGCTGCAGCGAGGCCGCGAACGTCTCGGCAAATTCGGGGGCGACGACGGCTCCCGGCTCGCCCGCGAACAGCAGCTTCGGATAGGCGGACGCTTTCAGCGACGCATGAGCCGATTGCAGCGCTTGATAGACATCGGCGGGCTCGCCCGCGATCGGCAATTCACGCGGGAATGCAAGAACCGGACGGCGGCTGTCCGGCGTCGGAAAAGGCTCGCGATAAGACGCCATCTCCTCTTCGCTCAAACTGCGCATGATGCCAACAGGCAGCACGCGTTCGACGAAGGCATTCGCCTCCAGGATCATGGCCTCTCCTTCGCCTTCCGTCCTGAATTTCCGGAAAGTTTCGCGCGCAGCTTCCGTTTGGTGGAAATCCTGCCAGGTCGGCATCGGCCGGATGAACTCCATGAAGGCGAGGCCGCGCACGAACGTCGGCCGGCGCGCCGCGAGATGAAATGCCAGGGCCGTGCCCCAATCCTGCGCAACGAGATAGGCCGAATTGATGCCGAGATCTTCGATCAACGCGTCGAGATAGCGGACGTGGTCGAAGAAGCGATAGGCGATATCGGGTTTGCCGGACCGGCCGAAGCCAATGAGATCGGGCGCGATGCAATGCGCCACCGGCGCGACGAGCGGCAGGATGTTTCGCCAGATATGGGACGACGTCGGATTGCCGTGGAGAAAGAGCGCGACCGGCGCATCCTTCGCGCCCGTCTCGCGATAAGCCATCGTGCTTCCCAGCACGGCGGCGCTGCGGATCTGGATCTTGGCTTGCTGGCTCATGTCGGCTCCTTGAAGACAGTCTTGAATGCGATGGTCTTGAATCGCTCGAGCGCCTTGGGCGTGCGATCGACCTTCATGCGCAGGATCGCGCCCTGCCAGGACGCGAGCAGGAAGTCGGCAAGCTCCCCGGGCTCGAATTCGGAATCGATCTCGCCGCTTTCCTGCGCCTCGCGGATGCAGTCCGCGAAGGGCATGCGCCACTCGGCAAAGATTTCGGCGAGGCGCGTGCGCAGCACCTCGCTGCTGCCGGTCGCTTCCAAGCTGAGATCACCGATGAGGCAACCTCTTCCGTAGCCATCGGCTTCGAGCCGGCCGGTGATGATGTCGAGATAGCGTTTGAGCCGCGCCCGCGGTGTCAGTGAAGCGTCTTCAAGCGCCTCCGCGACCAATCCCTTCGTGATCTCGAAATATCGATTGAGCACCTCCGAAGCGAACGCTTCCTTGGAGTGAAAATGATTGGTGAAGGAGCCCTGCGGCGCGCCCGCCGCGGCGGTCACATCGCGCACGCTGGTACCGTGATAGCCGGTCCGGAACATGACCTTGAGGCCGGCGTCGAGGATGGCGTCTTTGAGCGAGTGCTTGGGCATAAACTGAATAATACGTACGTACGTATTATTGTCAAGCGCCTGTCTTTCTCCGACGCTTCATGACCATCGAGTGGAAGTAAGGGGATCGACCGCGGGCTTCAGCCTGCCCGCATGCTGCGCGCGACCACGCGATCGCGCAGCCACGCTCCGATGGTGCAGCCGACGAGGTAGCAGGCGAACATGATCAGGCCGAGGTCGAGCCAGTAGCCGAAGCGACCGGGGACCACATGGGCGAGAGCGATCGCGACCAGGGCGGCGGCAAGCACTGCGAGCCACCGCGCGGTCACCTTCGAGGTGCCGTTGCCGCGCTGGACCACCGAGATCCAGCCCATGCAGAAGCCCAGCAGCAGCGAGCCGATCAGCCAGCCCAGATGGAACGAGACGAGATAGGGCATCGTCACCTCACCAGAAATTCGATGCGGCGGTTCTGCGCCTTGCCTTCATCGGTGTCGTTGCCGGCGACCGGCTGCGTGCTGCCATGGCCGACCGCGGTGAAGCGGCTGGCGGGAAGGCCAGCCTTGATCAGATGGTCGATCACTGCCTGCGCGCGCTTTTCCGAAAGGGCCTGGTTGAAGGAGTCCTCGCCATCGGCGTCGGTATGTCCGGCGACCTCGATATTTGTGGTGGGACAGCGCAGCGCGGTCTCGATGAGGCGATCGAGGATGCCGGCCGAGTCAGGATCGATGTCCGCCCGCTTGTTCGCGAAGCGGATCTTGCCCTTGGTCAGAAGCTCCGAGAACAATTGCTGGCACACGGTGCCGTCGACCGGGCCAGCGGCGGGCTTCACCGTGATCTCCGGCTTGTACTGCCAGTTCTTCGGGAAGTCCTTGCCGAGACCCGCGCGGATCTCGTTCGCGGCGCCCTCGTAGAGCGCATCGCCCGAGAGCTTCACCTCGCGGTCGGAGACGACGAGCGTGCCGGTCGACAGCCGCGACAGCGCGCCGAGCGCGGCGATAACAGCCGTGCTGAAGGAGCCGGGTGCGCCGATGCTGGCCTTGAGATTGTCGACGACCTTTTCGGTGAAGAACTTTCGCGAGGCGCTGGTGGCGATCGCCGCGTGGACGTTGTTGTCCGGAACGTAGCCGGTCAGCGTCACCGTCGCGGCCACCGGATCCTTGTAGGCCTGGAAGATGTATGGCGGCGCCTTGATCTCGTTGGCCGCAATCGAAAAACCCTCAGGCAGGTTCTTCAGCGCAGCCGCGATCGCCTCACGGCCGCCGAGCTCACGCGCCATGCCCGACAGATTCACCTTGGTGTCCGTGATCGTGATCTTGCCGTCCTTCAGCTTGCCGATCTGATCCAGCAGCAGCATCGCGGCGGCTTCGAAGCGAGGTGGCGCCCCGCGCGCCAGCCCCATCTGGTCGGCAACCTCGACGCCGCCGACTTCCTTTCGGGCCGCCTCGGTCAGCCGGGCCTTCATGGACGGCAGCGGCGCGGAGCCCGACAGCGTCACCCGCACCACGTCGCGCTCGGCGTTCCAGACGAAGGGCTTGGCCTCGGGAACGAGGCGGGTCCGGTCATCGACCAGCCGCACGCCGGGGACGGTTTCGACCGCCATCACGGCGTCGCGGCGCCCCTCCTCGGAGAAGGCGTCCGCGGCCAGGCTGACGTCGCGGCCGTCGACCGTGATCCGGGTCTTGTCCAGAACGGTGTCCTTCAGCGCAGCCGAGCTGCGGGCCGACAGATCGGCCTCGACCGGTAAGGTATTATTCCAGGCCGCAAATCCCCACATGACGGCAAGGGGGATCAGCCCCGGCCACCATTTGCTGGCCCACGAGAAAAGCTTCTGCATTCGACGACCCGAACTCTGGAAACGGAGACAAAACAAACCCTTGGCAGGCTGTCAAACCGGAAATGCCCCTGTTCCCAAGGCCCGGGTGGGACAATTGGAATAACTTTTTCTTCAAGGGTTCTTCCGTAAGTTGAGGGTGGAATGCCAAAGTCCCCACCCGGTCATGAAACAACTGCGTAACAACGTCATCCGCGCCGGGCTGGGAGCACTCTATTTCAGCGGGGCCCACCACCTGTTGCGCCCGCTTTTGTCAGGCGTCGGCGCCATTTTCATGCTGCACCACGTGCGGCCGGCGCGCGAGGCCGCGTTCCAGCCGAACCGGCATCTCGAGGTCACCCCCGACTTCCTGCGCGCCACGCTGTGCCATTTGCGCTCGCGCGACATCGACATCGTCAGCATGGACGAGCTGCATGAGCGGCTGGTGCAGGGCCGGTTCGACCGCCGCTTCGCCGCCTTCACCCTCGACGACGGCTACCGCGACAATCTCGATTATGCTCTGCCGGTGCTGCGCGAATTTGACGCGCCGCTGGCGGTCTATGTCGCGAGCGATTTTGCCGACGGCACCGGGCGATTGTGGTGGACGGCGCTGGAGGCCGTGATCGCCAAGACCGAGCAGATCGAGGTGCAGATCGGCAATTCCGCCCTGCGGCTCGATGCGAGCACGCTAGCGGCGAAGCAGGCGGCGTTCGACCGCCTGCACGACTGGCTGCGTGCGCTGCCTGGCGAGCACGATCTTGCGCGCGAGATCGGGGCACTGTGCAGGACTTACGGCGTCGACATGGAAGCTTTGTGCCGCAGCCTCTGCCTGTCCTGGGCCGAGCTCAAGTCCTTTGCCGCCGATCCGCTGGTCACGATCGGCGCACACAGTGTCAGCCATTGCAACCTCGCCAAGCAGGCGGAAGACATCGCCGCGCAGGAGATGGCCGCAAGCCGCGCGCGGATCGAGCAGGCGCTGGAGCGCCCCGTGCTGCACCTCGCCTATCCCTATGGCGACCGCGACGCCGCGGGCGCGCGCGAATTCGCCCTTGCCGCGTCCGCCGGTTTCAAGACCGCGGTGACGACGCGGCCCGGCATGCTGTTCGCGGAGAACGCCGGCCAGATGACGGCGCTGCCCCGCGTCTCGCTCAACGGCAATTATCAGGACGCGCGGATCCTGCCGGTGCTGACCTCGGGCGCCGCGACCGCGATGTGGAACGGTTTCCGCCGCATCGCGGCGGCGTAGCTGCTGCATTCTCCGCAGTCGTCGAGGACAAGCGCGCCTTCCTTGACTCCCCTCCCCGCTCCGACCACAACCAGCGGCAACCAAGGGAGGAACGCATGTTCAACGATCTGTTCTCGCTCAAAGGCCGCGTCGCGCTGGTGACCGGCGGCTCGCGCGGCATCGGCAAGATGATCGCGGCGGGATTTCTCAGCGCCGGCGCGGCAAAGGTCTACATCACCGCGCGCAAGGCCGGACCATGCGAGGAGACCGCCAAGGAGCTCAGCGCGCAATATGACGGCGAATGCATCGCGCTGCCGATCGACATCTCGAGCATCGAAGGCTGCAACAGGCTCGCCGGCGAGATCATCAAGCTGGAGCCCAGGCTCGACATCCTGGTCAACAATGCGGGCGCGGCCTGGGGCGCCGAGTTCGACGAATTCCCGGAGAGCGGCTGGGACAAGGTGATGAACCTCAACGTCAAGGCGCCGTTTTTCCTGACCAAGGCGCTGGCCGGTCCGTTGCGTGCGGCGGCGAGCGCAGAGCGCCCGGCGAAAGTGATCAACATCGCCTCGATCGACGGCATCTTCGTCAATCCGATGGAGACCTATTCCTACGCCGCGAGCAAGGCCGGGCTGATCCATCTGACGAGGCGCATGGCGGTGAAGCTGATCCCCGACCATGTCGTGGTCACCGCGATCGCGCCGGGCCCGTTCAAATCCGACATGAACCGCGCCGCGCGCGACCACGGCGACGAGGTCGCAACGCGCGTGCCCGCGGGCCGCATCGGCACCGACGAGGACATGGCGGGCGCCGCGATCTATCTCGCCTCGCGCGCCGGCGATTACGTGGTCGGCGCGACCATCGCCGTCGATGGCGGCATTGTCTACGCGAATGCGGGGATCAAGGGTAGCGGCTGGGACAGCGATTGATCGGGGGGCCTCGAACGAAAAAGGTCGAAAACAACCCCATGCACAGTAGAAGGCACCTTGATCAATAAGGGATTTTTCGAGCGGCACGGGTGACGACAATTGCGGCCGACATGCGGTTGACACGTCGGGCAAAACACTTGTCGAGCTGGGCGCGCGTGCTCAAAATCCGTCGGCAGCGATGCAGGCACAGCGACGTCCGCTTTCCGCTCGAAAACGTGCATTGGCGGTACAGATGTGCGTGTCCGCTGAGGGCCAGAAGCGGACTTTGCCCCTGACCGATACGAGGAAGTAAACGATACTCGTGGCACGCCGAGCAGATATCAATTCGAGGCGTTTAAGAGATCGTGTAGACTTATGGCCTGCTGATCATTGAGCACAACCCGCGTCGAACCAACATAGGTTAGCTCGAAGCGTCCCCCTTCATTGTCGACGGATCGCACGCCGTCGAGCACCGCCAAAAGCCCGAACAGCGTTTGATGGACTGCTATCGCAATTACGCCATTGACGTTATCGGCGTCTCCCGCTCGCAGGCTTTTGTACCATTCCGAGCGCATGCGCTGTTCGCGTGGCACGTTTCTGCCCGGAGGGTTATTCAGGAGGGCTACTGTATCTTCTATTGCGGCATCCCCCACATAGCGCTTGATGGCTTCAACGAATTCCTGGCTGTTCATGACATCTCTTCATCCGCCGACTGGCTGCTGCTATATATCGGGTTGTGCTGATTGATCAACGCTCGCTCGCGAACACGACGTGGTCTCCTTCGGGGCACAAGCAGCGGTCAGGGCAAGCGCGGCGCAGCTTCCGTTCTGCCGCCGACACCCGACATCGTAACGGGTCAACTTTGCTCGGCTAAGGGCCAATAGCCGACGTTCACTCGCCGTCCGCTCCTCTCAGGGAGGCGTTTGTTCATGCGCCAGGAGGCTTCTGGCCTCCATGACTCACAAGAAACTCAGGAAATCCGAAATTCAGCAGCTCTGGATATGGTTGAAGATGTCCTTCATCTTTGAACCAATACAGTAGGAGAGCAAGCAGCCCGCAGATCGCTTCAAGTGTGTTCTGCTGATTGGCTCGCCAGAAGTTGGTGTCGCGCTCATGCTTGACCTTGTTGTGAGCGGTCCACCAGATGGGCGGTATCGGGTTGGCCGGGTCCCAGCTCAGCCACGGTTGAACTTTTCGCCTGTATCTCGGGATGTCGATCCCAATCTGGTGTAGACCGGCGAACCGCGCCGTGAGGATGGCCTGATAGTGGATGATGTTGCTGGCGTTCTGACCAGCAGCCTCTCGGTTACAGAGCATCTTCGCAATTACGTCGACTTCGCTACCGATCAACAACAGAAGTTTTGCATACTCGTTCGAAAATGCCGTACCGTTATCTGGGTGAAGTTCGACAAAGTCGATGGTGCGCAAAAAGTCCTTTTCAATAGACAGGAAGTAGTACCAACGGTCATCGCTCATTGCGTCACCACCTGCTCCGAACATCTTGCATTTTAGGCATGATGGGACCATGCCGGCAACTGGCCCGTCCACTCCCTCAGGGACACCGCACTGACCGAACGACCGAGTTTTCGCTCTGGGTCACAAGCGGCGGTAGACGCCAAACTGAATCGGCGTCCGGTCTGCCTCTGAGAGCCTACATGACACGTCTTCAAGCGAGCTCGGCTTAGGGCCAGAAGCGGAAGTCTGAGTTGCGCCGGATCAGCTCACATTGCGACTTCGAAACAGAGAAGCCGTGCCGAAACGCGCTCGGAGAAAATACCGCCGATAGCGGGCGCCGTACGAAAACCGCAGCCATCGTTCCCGCTGCTTTGCGATTGCCATTCCGTGACGGAAGTAGAGAGCGATGGTCGCGAGAATAGCGATAACGCCAATGATCCAGTGTCCAGACCAGAATAGCGCAATGCTAAAGAGCCAAACGACGAAACCCGCAGCCAGCCAAAGAAGCCAATAGCCAATATACGAGGGATAATCCGGCATCTTGTTTATCGGCATAATCCCCACCACTCCGTCACTGGACCAAGCTGCAATACCCACTAACTTAGCTCTAGCACGTCAAACGATATGCCCAAGAAATGGGTAGAGTTCCATACGTTGAACCGCGAACCACCTTACCGTTCGAGGTTGCGGCGCCAGCGGACGTTCAGGCCGATATGATGTAACCGCAAAGGAAGACAGACTCGACTTGGCCACGCGCTTTCCAATAGGCTTCTGCTTTCCAATTACAACTAGCGGGGAGCGAAATGACTGAAAGAATCGATGTCGAGGTTACCGGAAAATCGCAGTTTGAAGTCGCCTACGACATGGCGAGATACATTCTCATCAATATGGAAGGTCGTCAGGTGAAAAGCATAAAGCGGCAAGAGCTCTTGCATTTGGTAGCTGACTGCATCGAGACCTTGCGCGGCATCAAGGTCAAGCAGATTATCAGCTAAAGGCTTGCAATCGCGCGGCAACCGTCCACCCGTGGCTGACCTCCGCAGCGTCCTCTACGCCCCACAACGGAAGCCGCCAACGCCCAAGGGACCTTCGGCTCCGGGCCATATCCCGACCCATGCGCGCGCTGGCTTTCCGCTATTTTATGTTGAACCGCAGTACTGTAGCGGCGATCTCGAAACGAGGTTCGCGATGACCTCCAGGTCCTCGATCAGGCGGCTCGGCGCCCCGCTCGTCGCTTTTTTTCTGACCATCTGGCCGGCGGTTGCGCCGGTAGGTGCTGTTGAGGACGCCAGAAAGGTTGGCGTGGTGTCCTTTGGACTGTACGGCGATCAAGGCGTGTTTAGATCCGAGGCGATCGGTGCGGCTCGGGTCGTGGCCAGCCGTTTCGAGACTGGCCCGATTATCGTGGAGTACAATTCCAAGAATGGCGGAAGTGCAACAATCGAAGCTCTGACCAAGTCGTTGCAGACGGCAGCCAACCGCTTGGACGCAGAGAAAGGTGTTCTCTTTTTGATTCTCACCTCGCATGGCTCTCCTGATGGCCTTGCAATCAAGGCGGGGCGGCTCACAGAAACGCTCACGCCATCTCGGCTCCGCGACATGCTCGCGAAGACAGGTGTGCGACACAAGGTGGTGGTCATCTCGGCTTGTTATTCTGGGATTTTTATCCCGCGTCTGGCAAACCCCGATGTGCTGGTCATCACCGCGGCCGATGCCAAGCATCCATCGTTCGGCTGCCAGGACAAGGCCAAGTGGACTTATTTTGGCGACGCTTTTTTCAATCGCGCGCTCCGGAATGCCATTAGCCTGAAGGAGGCGTTTCTCGGTGCGCGCTCACTCGTCCGGAAGCGAGAATTGCGGGGACATTTCGAGCCGTCGAATCCGCTCATGGCGGGCGGCGCAAACGTGCTGCCGTTGCTTGTCGCACGCCCATGAACTACCGGCTGCGAACGCAGAGGCTAGTGCTTGCGGAGGCATCGCCGTTCTGGTCTCCTCCGATAAGCAGGCTGTTTGGCGATCCGCTTAGACTTCGCATTCGGGCCATTAAGCGACATTGCCAAGTCGAGGCTATCAAATTGAACCGCGGGCGTAGGGCGGCGTCGCAGGTCGCGCGGCGCGCTGACATGTGTTAAGCTTTTTCTGGCCGGTTAAGCATCGGGAGAGGATTGTGACGCGACGCGAGTTCATCGCACTCGTCAACAGCGCGGCGGCAAATCCGACCGCTCGGCGCGCGTGCAGAGCGCCCGCCAGAACGTGTCCTCTATTTCACATACTCGGCCGGCTATCGGCACGATGTCATACCACTTTCCGAAGCAATCCTGACGCAGCTTGGAAGGATTTCCGGTGCCTTCGAAGTCATTGCAACGGAAGACTTGTCTGAATTTTCGACCGGAAACCTCGAGCGGTACGCCGCTGTGATGTTCTACACAAGCGGTGAAATTCCGATGAGCGGCGCCCAAAAGATAGCACTTCTCAACTTTGTGCGCTCGGGCCGTGGCTTTCTCGGCGTTCACTCGGCCACGGACACATTCTACACTTGGCCAGACTATCTCGATCTGATCGGCGGCTACTTCAACGGTCATCCCTGGCATCAGAGTGTGACCATCGAGGTGGCTGATGTTGCAGATCCACTGGTGGCGTTTCTGGGGAATTCGTTGCAGTTGAACGATGAAATCTACCAGATCAGCGACTTCGACTATCGTGGATCACGCGTGCTCCTGCGCCTCGACCAGAGTTCGGTGGACCTCAATAAGGCCGGTGTGCATCAACGCTTCTATGGTTGGCCGCTCGCCAAGAAACGATTTTACGGTGGCGGGCGAGTATTCTATTCGGCGCTTGGCCACGAGGCGTCGGTCTGGCAGGATCCGCGCTGCCAGAAAATCCTTACTAACGCTATCCTCTGGTCTACGGGAAGGTCGGCCTAGTGCAACCGGATTGCTATGCCGCTTCTGCCTTTCCTACAGGCAAATATTGTGGCGGCTATCGACAATGCCGCTCGCCTGGATCGAGACTGGCTGTCGCCCGGCATGCCTTATTCTCGGAAGTATCCGACGGTGCAAAGAACTGAAAGGCAAGAACATAGGCCACTGCCCGCTCAATGCTGGTTATCACTTCGGGTTTGGGCCCAAAATCGGCGGTCGACACCGTTGCGAGCCCCTTCCGGTCTACTCTCGACAGCCGCGCTTGGGTGAGCATCAGGCTAGGCAGCCTCGGGCCATTCGCGTCGATGAAGCCGCGGTTCGGCTAGGTCCGGTTTCCCTCTGATGCCCGACCTGCCAACAAATATTTGGAAATAATCGGCAAGGGCCATGGGCCGACGCAGTCCATTTGAGCAACGAGCCTTTATGCCAATAAATAAACTTCGCCTCTGAAGACAATCAGATGAAAGAATGATGCGCGTTGGGACAGTGCGACTGTCGGATTACATCGCTTGCACCAATGGAGGTTTGAGCATTCACTCAACGACGATGTGAAGCTACCGCAAATCGTTTTCGAATATGCCTGAGCTTTCACAGGATGAAGTGATGAACAGCCGCCTCGGCGTGTGGCGTGTGCGATGGTTAGTGAACAGGAGAGGCATGCGCAGTCAGGTCCACCTAACTGATGTGGCATGACCCAAACGCGCAGCCTCATGCGCGCCATCCTGCACTGTCGAAGGTCAACAAGCGGGAGGAGAACAATGAGCACCTGGCTTAGTGAGCGAGAACAGCGTCTTGTCGCGGGCGCGGAGGTGGCATCGGCGGCACTGCCGATTCCAACCCAGATTGTTTCCAACGGCGAGTATCTCCCGCCCCCGCAGAGCGCTACGCAAAAGAAGGTCGAGGCTCGGATCAACGAGCTCGCCGACGTGAACGGCAAACACCTCGGCTTGAGCCGCAGGCAGTTCCTGCACACGAGCTGCGGCATGGCGGCAGCGTTCCTCGCCATGAACGACATCTACGGCAATGTCTTCCAGGTTGCGTCCGCCGAAGCCCGCGAACCAGAGCTGATGCTGGCCCGGGCGCAAAGCCTCGCCGACCAGTTCATCTTCGACGTCCAGACCCATTTCGTGCGCGACGACTTCGACCACAAGGAGCTCTTGGGCCTAGGCGAGTTCGCAAGCCAGCACTGGAACCCGAAGATGAAGGACGAAGGCGTCTCCTCCCTCGCTCGCTACAAGTTCCAGAACTACGTGAAAGAGATCTACTACGATAGCGATACCAACATGGCGCTCCTGAGCGGCGCGCCGTTCGACGACCCGAGCTGGTGGCTCCTGTCCAACGAGCAGATCGTCAAGGCGCGCGAGCTGATCAACGACTTCGCCGGCTCGCGGCGCCTCTTGGCGCACAGCGTCATCACCCCGAAACAACCCGGGTGGATGGACGAGGTCGATAAGGCCATCGCAGTCTATAAGCCCGATTCCTGGAAGTCTTACACGATCGGCGACCCGCTGGCGCCCTCCAAATTCCCATGGCGGCTCGACGACGAACAGCTGATGTATCCGTTCTACGAGAAAGCGGTGAAGGCGGGCATCAACACGCTGTGCGTCCACAAGGGGCTGCTGCCGCCCGACTACGAGAAGTCTTTTGCCGGGGTGTGGGAATACGCAACGGCCTGGGACATCGGAAAAGCCGCCAAGGATTGGCCACAGATGAACTTCGTGATCTACCACTCGGCGCTACGACCTTTCCTTGAGCTGCCGGACAAGGCATGGGCAGAGTTCGAGCAGACGGGCCGCATCCAATGGGCTACCGATCTCGCGGAAATCCCGCAGAAGTTCGGCGTCACCAACGTCTATGCCGAGCTTGGCACTTCTTTTGCCAACTCGGCGGTGGCGCATCCGAAGTTCTGCGCCGCGCTGGTCGGCACGCTGATCAAGGGCATGGGCGTCGACCACGTGATGTGGGGCACCGACTCGGTCTGGTACGGCTCACCGCAGTGGCAGATCGAGGCGCTGCGCCGGCTCGAAATTCCGGAGGACATGCAAAAGAAGTACGCCTTTGCGCCGCTCGGCGACGCCAATAGCGCCACCAAGCAGCAGATCTTCGCCGGCAACGCAACCAGGTTCTACAAGATCAAGCTGAAGGCGGCCGACAACACCGGGATGCCTGCCTATTCCGAGGACCGCCTCGCGGCGCTCAAGAACGAGTACACACAGGCGGCGAAGCAACCCTCGAACTTGCGTTACGGCTACGTGCGCGCCGCGTAAGCGAACGGCACCAGCGGAGCGTCGCCCGCTCCGCTGGTGCCGAGGACGCGCGTCTAGGGGATAACAGAGATACCGATCGGCAAATCCAACTTCGGCTTTGGGTCACAATCCGACGTTCTCGCAGCTTTCGGGTACGTCCGCTCCATTTTCCGAAACCGGACGTCATCCCACTCCGAACCCTCGCCGGACCCCTTCCTGCGGCTATGGCTCCCGGACCTGCGCAAAGGCCTGGCAACGCGATGCGTTGCCAGGCCTTTGCTTGTCCGGAACGACAATGAGTGTGGAGCTGCGTCGTAGCCTTACGATTCGATCTTCACGTATTCGAAATCGCCGGGCTTGTTGTCGATGCCGACCTTGGGCGGCGAGATCCAGGAGGCGAACTGGCCGATCTCGGTGACGGGCTGCATCAGGGAGGTGATGAAGTCGCCGTCGCTGGCCGACGGCAGCCACTCGTCCTTGCGCTTGGCCCAGGTGGCGTCGTCGATCAGGATGCCGTCGGGCGTGGCGTGCACGTCCTTGAACTCGCCGATGTGGCGGTGGAAGGCGACATTGGGCAGCGTCAGCTTGAAGTCGTAGCCCGCGGTCGAGATCACCTTGTTCCAGCGCAGCATGCCCTTGACGCAATCCTGGCTGTAATCGTCGCGCAAGCGCATGTTGAGCGCGGTCAGCGCGGGCTCGTCCACCAGCTTGATCTCGCCGTTGATCAGCTTGAGCACCGGATAGGTCGAGTTCTTGAGCTGGTGATCGTCGTCGATCTGGGTCTCGTGATAGCGGCCCTTGATGCCGGCGTTGAAGGCGTTGGCCGCGTTGGTCGAGACTTCCGAGCCGAACAGATCGAGCGAGAGCGTGTAGTGCAGGTTGAGCTTCTTCTGGATGGTCGGAAGATCGATCACGCCGAGCGCGCGGACTTTCGCGATGTCGGTGGGATCGGTGATGCCGGCCGCCCTCATCGCCTCGCAGGTGCGCTGCACGACGCGGGTGATGCCGGTCTCGCCGACGAACATGTGGTGCGCTTCCTCGGTCAGCATGAAACGGCAGGTGCGCGACAGGGGATCGAAGCCGGACTGCGCGAGCGAGTGCAGCTGCATCTTGCCGTCGCGGTCGGTGAAATAGGTGAACATGAAGAAGGACAGCCAGTCCGGCGTCGCCTCGTTGAAGGCGCCCAGCATGCGCGGCGCGTCGGCGTCGCCGGAGCGGCGGCGCAGCAAATCATCCGCTTCCTCGCGGCCGTCGCGGCCGAAATATTTCTGCAGCAGATAGACCATCGCCCAGAGGTGACGGCCTTCCTCGACATTGACCTGGAACAGATTGCGCATGTCGTAGAGCGAGGGCGCGGTCTTGCCGAGATGGCGCTGCTGCTCGACCGAGGCCGGCTCGGTGTCGCCCTGGATCACGATCAGGCGGCGCAGCATGGCGCGATGCTCGCCCGGGACTTCCTGCCACGCCGGCTCGCCATAATGCTCGCCGAACGGCACGACGCGATTTTCTTCCTGGGGCGCAAGCAGGATGCCCCAGCGATATTCGGGCATGCGGACGTAGTCGAACTTGGCCCAGCCGCGCGGATCGACGGAATAGGCGGTGCGCAAGTAGACCAGCGATTCCTGGAAGCCGTCCGGCCCCATGTCGCTCCACCAGTCCATGTAGCCGGGATGCCAGCCCTCCAGCGCTTTCAGCACCTGGCGATCTTCGGCGAGGTTGACGTTGTTCGGAATCTTGGTCGAGTAGTCGACGTTCATGATGTTCATGTTCATGGCCGTGCTCCTTGTTTCTTGTCCCGGACGCTGCGCAACGCGAAGCGGTGCGCTGCTGAGCCGGGACCCGCTGTCTCGTCCTTCTGGGTCCCGGTTCTGCGTCGCATCACTTCGTGCTGCGCCGCGCCCGGGACACGATCGTCGTTACACCCGCGTCATATCGAATTTCGGTTTCTGGCCGCTGCCGTAGCGGCGCAGCGCGCCTTCCTCGCCGACCGCGTTCGGGCGCTGGAAGATCCAGTTCTGCCAGGCGGTGAGGCGCGCGAAGATCTTCGATTCCATCGTCTCGGGGCCGACGAAGCGCAGGCTCGCTTCCATGCCGGTGAGGCTGTCGGGCGAGAAGCTGGCGCGCTCCTCGAGGAATACGCGGACCTCATCGTCCCAGTCGATGTCGTCGAGCGCGAAGGTGACGAGGCCGAGCTCTTCGGCCTGCTCGGCGTCGAGGCTGGTGCCGAGCGTTGCTTCCGCGCGCTCCAGGTCGGACGGATCGGCCTGGAAGCGCGATTGCAGCCGGGTCAGGCCATGGCTCATCGGATACGGGCCGAAGTTCATGGCGGACAGCTCGATCGACGGCGGCGGGCGATTGTCGCCCTGGCGCGTGCCGATCAGCATGTAGGAGCGATCGGCGGCGAACACGAGCTCGGCGAGCGTGCCGGCAAAGCAGGAGCCGGGCTCGACCAGCGTCACCAGCGTGCGCGAGGTGACGTCGATGCGCTTGAGCACGCGCTTCCAGTAATGCCTGATCTCGTTAACCAGCCAATGCGCCTTGTTGGCTTCGAGGAAAGCATCGCAAGCCAGCACATGGGCGCGGTCGCCATGGCTCTTGAAGACGAGCATCGCGATCTCGAGCTCGTTGATGCGCAGATGCAGGATGGCATCGTCAAGCTCGCGCGCCACTTGCAGCGGCCAGAACGAGGCGCCTTGCGCCATCATGCCGTCGATGTCGGCGGGCGGCGCGGTCTCCGGCGCCTTGATCGAGATGGTGGCGATGCGGGCGGTGCGATCGATGTCGACGGTAACGAAGCCGTAGCGGAGGCTGTTTTGGTCGATCAGACGCCTAAGCGGCGTCAGCGCGATCCCTTTCCCGTTGCCCTTGCGCGTCGAGGCCGCCGCAAACTCCTTGGCGCGCTCGGCGATCCTGGCCTCGAGCTTGGAGTTCGGCGCGATCTCGTCGACGAGGCGCCATTGCACGGCGCGCTTGCCCTTGACACCTTCCTCGATGGTGCAGAAGACATCGGCGTGGTCGCGCCGCACCTTGCGCTTGTCGACGACGCGGGTGAGGCCGCCGGTGCCCGGCAGCACCGCGAGCAGCGGCACTTCGGGCAGCGCCACGGCAGACGAGCCGTCGTCGGCGAGGATGATGTGATCGGTGGCGAGCGCCAGCTCATAGCCGCCGCCGGCGGCGGAGCCGTTCACGACCGTGATGAAGCGCTGGCCGGAATTCTCCGACGAATCTTCCATGCCGTTGCGGGTCTCGTTGGTGAACTTGCAGAAGTTCACCTTGTGGGCATGGGTGGAGCCCGCGAGCATGCGGATGTTGGCGCCGGCGCAGAACACGCGGTTCTTGGCCGAGCGCAGCACCACGACCTTCACTTGCGGATGCTCGAAGCGCAGGCGCTGGATCGCGTCGGCGAGCTCAATGTCGACGCCGAGATCGTAGGAATTGAGCTTGAGCTGGTAGCCCTCAAACAGGCCGCCATTCTCGTCGACGTCCATGGTCAACGTCGCGACGTCGCCGTCGACCGCGAGCTTCCAATGCTTGTAGCGGGACGGTTCGGTCTGGAAATCGATGAATGTCGCGCCGCCTGCGAGGCGCCGATCTTCCCCGGCCATGAGCCACCCTTGAGCTTGCTTATGCGTTTTGGAGCGTTAGATGCACAATAGTGCATCTTATCAGGTAAGTCCAGCCCGAATCTCGGGATTACATGCACTTTGCTTCATCCAGACGCGCAGACGCCTCACGCGGCCTGAAGCCCTGGATCGTCGCGCAAGGCGGCCCTGGCGAACTGCGTGATGGCATCGAGGGTGGGCGACGGGGCCTCGCGATGCGGGGAATGCCCTGCGCCGGCAATGATTTTCAGGTCGACCGGGCAGTAACATTCCTCCTGGGCGATCTCGGCCTGGCGCAGGGTCCCATATTGATCAACGACGCCCTGCACGATCAGGACGGGCACGCGGATGTAGGCGAGGTATTCGGAAATATCCCAATCGCGGAATTTCGGATCGAGCCAGGCGCCGTTCCACCCCGCGAAGGCGTTGTCGACGTCCTTGTGCCAGCGCGCGAGCTTCGCCCTGAGATCCGTGGTCTCGAACGTCGTCTTGATCGCGGCAATCGACTTGATCGAGATGTCCTCGACGATGAAGTGCGGCGCGATCAGGACGAGGCCGTTGAGGCGATGATCCTGATGCGCCCCGGCATAGATGGTGGCGATCGAGGCGCCGTCGGAATGGCCGAGCAGGAGGCCACGCTTGAAGCCGATCATGTCGAGCAGCTTCGGCAGCACCTCCAGCGCCTCGCGATGCATGTAGTCGAGCGGCCGCGGCAGCGCGACCGGGCTGGACTGGCCGTAGCCAGCGCGCGAATAGGCGAAGATGCCCGCGCCGGTGGCCTGCTGCAGCTTCTCAGGGAAGTCGCCCCAGAGCCCGATGCAGCCGAGGCCTTCATGCAGCATGACGATGGTTGGGGCGTCGGCGGAAGGCGGCGCGAGCCATTTGTATTCGAGGCTGGCGCCGCCGATGCTGAGGAAGCCGGTGGGGGTGAGTTGCGTCATGGTCGAATTCCCATTCCTAGCCAATACCGAGATGCCCACCCTCCCCTGGAGGGGGAGGGTGAGCAAGCGAGTCCGCCGCCTGCACCATCAATGCGCCCCCTCCCGAAGCTTGAATCGCTGGATCTTGCCCGTCGCTGTCTTCGGCAGCGAGTCCACCACATCGATCCAGCGCGGATATTTCCAGGGGCCGATCTTCTGCTTGACGTGCTCCTTGAGCATCTCCTGCAAATCCGTCGTCTTGGCGCCCGGGCGCAGCACGACGAAGGCTTTGGGCTTTAGGAGTCCTTCCGGATCGGCCTCGGGCACGACGGCAGCTTCCAGCACCGCCGGATGCGTGATCAGCGCGCTCTCCACTTCGAACGGCGAGACCCAGATGCCGGAGACCTTGAACATGTCGTCGGCGCGACCGCAGAAGGTGTAGCGGCCATCCGCGTCACGGATGTATTTGTCGCCAGTGCGCGTCCATGGCCCCTCGAAGGTGCGGCGGCTCTTGTGGCGCTGGTTCCAGTAGCCCTCGCCGGCCGAGGGCGCATCGACCAGGAGTTCGCCGACCTCGCCGTCGGCGACGTCCTGCCCGGCCTCGTTGACGAGCCGCACCGCGTAACCGGGCACCGGCTTGCCGGACGAGCCGTATTTGATGTCGCCGGGCGCGTTCGAGAGAAAAATGTGCAGCAGCTCGGTCGAACCGACGCCATCGAGAATGTCGACACCGAAGCGTGCCTTCCAGCTGTGGCCGACGGATTCCGGAAGCGCCTCGCCGGCGGAAGTGCAGATGCGCAAGGCCTTGCCGCCGCGCTCGCTCTTCATGGTCTCGTCGTTGAGCATCGCCGCGAACAAGGTCGGCACGCCGTAGAAGATCGAGGGATTGTAGCGGTTCATCAGGTCGAACATGCGCGCCGGCGTCGGCCGCTCGCTGTTGAGGATCACGCTGGCGCCGACCGACATCGGGAAGGTCAGCGCATTGCCGAGGCCATAGGCGAAGAACAATTTCGCCGCGGAGAGACACACATCGCTCTCGCGAATGCCGAGCACCTGCTTGGCGTAGGTGTCGGCGGTCGCCTGCAAATTGGAATGAAGATGGCGCACGCCCTTCGGCATGCCCGTCGACCCCGACGAATAGAGCCAGAACGCCGGCTCGTCCGGATGCGTCGGGGCGGTGCTGAACTGGTCGCTCTCGCCGGCGAGCTCTTCGGCAAGCTGCTTGTGGCCGTTCTGCTTGGCGCCGGAGACCACGACATGCTCGAGATCCGGCATGCGGCCGACGACGTCTTTGATGACAGGATAGAGCGCTTCGGACACGAACAGCACGCGTGCGCGGCAGTCGGCGAGGATGTAGGCGTATTGGTCCGCGGTCAGCAGCGTGTTGAGCGGCACCGGCACGATGCCGGCGCGGATCGCGCCCAGGAACACGATCGGAAAATCGACCGTGTCCAGCATGATCATCGCCACGCGCTCCTCGCGGCGGACGCCGAGCCGGCGCAGCATGTTGGCGGCGCGCCGTGTCCGTTGCTGGAGCTCGCCGTAGGTGAGCCGCGAGACGGTGTCGTCGAAGGCGAGCTTGCCGCCCCTGCCCTCCTCAACATTACGGTCGAGCAGCCAGGTCACCGCGTTGTAGGATCCCTCGCTCACGGACATCTCCCCCGAATTTAGAATTATAATTCATAGAAAGACACCACGGCGGCTTGCTGTCAATGGCAGCAGGCACTATGTTTCATTAAAACGCGCCGCAGGACCCCTGTAAAGAAGGCTCATGACCGAAAGTCCCGACGCCGAATCCCGCTTCCTCGAACAGCTCGGCCAGCGTGTGCGCACCATGCGCGCGCTGCGCGGCATGTCGCGCAAGGTGCTCGCCAAGGTGTCAGGGATTTCGGAGCGCTACATCGCGCAGCTCGAGAGCGGCAAGGGCAATGTCTCGATCGTGCTGCTGCGCCGCGTCTCCGACGCGATGGGCGCCCATCTCGAAGATTTGCTGCCCAGCGCCGATCCGACCCCGGACTGGCAGATGTTCCGCGACCTCTTGCGCAAGGCGACCCCCAGCCAGATTGCGCAAGCAAAAGATCTGCTCACTGGGGGCAGCGCCTCCGCGCCCCGGCGCGCGCCATTCTGCGGCATCGCGCTGATCGGCCTGCGCGGCGCCGGCAAGTCGACACTTGGGCGGATGCTGGCGAAGAAGATCGGCTGGAGTTTTGTCGAGCTCAACAAGGAGGTCGAGCAGCAGAACGGGCTCTCGGTCGCCGAGATCATCGCGCTCTACGGCCAGGAAGGCTTTCGCCGCATGGAGCAGGCGGCGCTGCAACAGCTGCTCGCGCGCAACGAGCTGATGGTGCTGGCGACCGGCGGCGGCATCGTCTCGGAGCCTTTGACCTTCGACCAGGTCCTGAGCTCGTTCTACACGATCTGGCTGAAGGCCGAGCCCGAGGAGCACATGGCGCGCGTGCGCCGCCAGGGCGATCTGCGCCCGATGGCCGATGATCGCTCGGCGATGACGGAGCTGCGCAACATCCTGCTCAGCCGCGAGCCGTTGTATTCGCGCGCAACCGCGGTGGTGGATACCGCCGGGCTGTCGGTCGATGCAGCCGCCGCGCGGCTGATCGATGCCGTACGGCCGGTGCTGCAGAACGAAGCGCGCAGCTTCGGGCTGCGCAGCGTGGCGCTGTAGAGAATGAACGACACCACCACTGCAATCTCCATGTTCGAGCGGATCGGCGGCCGTGCCACGATCGACGCCCTCGTCGAGCGCTTCTACGACCGCATGGACTCGCTGCCGGAAGCGAGGATCATCCGCGCCATGCATGCGGACGACCTCGGCGAGATCAGGGACGTGCTGAAGCGCTATCTCACCGAATGGACCGGCGGCCCGCGGCTCTATACCCCCGAGAAAGGCCATCCGCGGCTGCGCCAGCGCCATTTCGGCTTTTCCATTGGAGATGCCGAGCGAGACGCGTGGATGCTCTGCATGCGCGGCGCGCTGGAGGAGACAGTGGCAGACGCGGCCGCACGCCAGGATCTCGACAAGGCGCTGTCCGGCCTCGCCGACTGGATGCGCAACCGGCCGTGACAGGGCGGTTGCGCTTCGGCGCAATTCGACGGCGTGCCACGCACCGGGTCATTTGAGTTCCGCGGCGATCGCCTGCTAAGCTCCAGGCATGACCGACACGCTCCCTGACACCATTCGCATGGAGCGCGAAGCGACGGAGCGTTAGCGCGTGATGGACGCACCTCCCGATGTCATCCGTCGACCCGCCTCGCCGCGCCTTGCGCGGCTGATCTCGAGTATTTCGTTCTACCGCGAGCGCGGCATCGGCTTGGCCGCCTTCCGCCACGCTGCGCCGCTTACACTGCCTCTGCTGGTGAATTTGGGAACGCCCTTCCGCATTGCGCTCGGACACCAACCGGACACCGCCGATGCGCGGCCGAGTTTCGCGGCGGGTCTCTTTCCTGGGCCGGTCGTGATCGAATCCGACGGGCGCGCCGAATGCATTCAGGTCGATTTCACCCCGCTCGGGGCGTATCGCTTCTTCGGAGGAGCCGTGCCCGATCTCACCGCGCGGATCGTCGGCCTCGACGACATTCTGGGATCACTCGGTAGGGACCTCCGCGCCAGGGTCACTGAGGCGGCCGGCTGGCAGCGACGATTCGAGATCGTGGAAGACTTCGTGCTTCGCCGCGCCGTACACGAGCCCTCCCCTGAGGTCGCTTTCGCGCTGGACACGCTCTGGCAAGGCGCGGGCGCGGTCAGGATCGCCGACATGGCCTCCGAGATCGGCTGGAGCCGCAAGCATCTCACGCGCCGCTTCCACCACGAGATCGGCGTTCCGCCAAAGGTGCTGGCCCAGATGCTGCGCTTTCATCGAGCTTGCGCCCTGGCCCGAACGAATCGCGCAGGCGGCTGGGCGGCCATCGCCGCGGAGGCCGGCTATGCCGACCAGGCACATCTTGCTCGCGATTTCCGGATGTTCAGCGGAGAGACGCCGACCAGATGGGCCGCCCGGCTCGATGCCGTCGATCTACGCCTGACGCGCGACGGCGGAGGCTAGCGCCGAAACAGCGCCAGCCTCGGGCAAGTCCCATTTGTTCAAGCCGGCCGCCGTGATCCGAACTAAGGTCGGCCTCTCAAAAGGACTTACGTTGGACGTCTCGCAACGAGCTTGGAGAGTGCCATGAACCAAAACGTTTACGAAGCGCCCCGCCTCTACCACACCATGCGCTGCAAGGATGCGGAGGCGATGATCGCCTGGCTGAAGAACGTTCTCGGCTTTGCCGAACGGGTGGTGTACCGAAAGGACGGCACGGTCGTTCACGCCGAACTGGCGTTCGGATCGTCGATCCTCATGCTGGGCGCGCATCGCGACGACGCCTACGCCAAACTGATTGGCGACATCGACGCCCGGCGGACGGACGCCGTCTATCTGGCTGTCGATGATCCCGACGCGCTCTATCAAAAGGTGAAAGCCGCCGGTGCGCAGATCGAGATGGAGCCCTACACGACCGATTATGGCAGCCGCGATTTCGCCGCACGCGATCCGGAGGGCGGGCTCTGGAGCTTCGGCACCTATTGGCCCAAGGTCGGCGAGCAGCCGCTCGCCGGATAGCGGGCGCTCGCGTCGGACAACCATCGGCCGCCGCTTGAGCCAGCCGCGTCCGCGCCGAGAATGCGAGCTGGCCGGCCGTTTCCCGGCTAGATCGACCAGTAATGCGGATGCGGGTACGGCCGCGAGCGGTCGCCCCAGTCGAACGCATCGCCATCGAACTCGCACGGGCCGCTGCTGAGCTCCTCCAGCGTCAGCTCGGTCTGGAAGGCCTGGCGCCTTGGATCGTATTTCAGCGCGCTCCACTGCAGCGGATAGTGGTGATGGGTGCCGAGCAGCCCGCCGGTCTTGATGACGGCGTAGGCGACCGTTCCGCTCATCTTGTCGAGCATCAGTCGCTCGATCGTGCCGAGCTTCGTGCCGTCGCGTCCGTAGACGGCGACGTGCTCCACGCGATCACTGGGAACCATGGTGTGGTTCATGGTGTCCTCCCTGTTCTCTTGTGTTCGCGACTATTATAGCACCCATTTCGAGGCGGCGGGAGCAGCTATAGAAGCTGCGAACGCACCGCCTCCGTGCCGTCCCGCAGCAACGGCAGGAAACGGTCGATCAGCTCCTGCGCCGGCACGCGGTCGACATGGGCGCCCATGTTGATGGCGGCGACGATGATGCCGTCGTAGCGGCGAACGGGGACCGAGATCGAGCGGAAATGCGGCTCGGCCTCGCGATCGACCAGGGCATAGCCCTGGGCGCGGTCGGCAGCAATGCGCGCGAGCAGCACCTTCGGGTCAGTCATCGTCTGCGGCGTCAAGGCCTCCCGCTTCATCGTCTTCAGACGCGCGGCGAGATCGGCGTCGTCGAGCTGGCCGAGCATGGCGCGGCCGACCGAGGTGCAGAAGGAAGGCAGGCGGTAGCCGATCTCGAGCCCGCCGGAGAACAGGCGTGTCGGGCTGCTGCGGGCGATGAACACGACCTCGTCGCCGTCGAGCACGGCCAGCGAGGAGATTTCATTCGCCGCCGTCGCAACGCGATCGAGCACCGGTTGCAGCACCGTGACGAGCTGGCTGGATCGCAAATAGGACGCAGCCAGCGTCAGCACGTGCGGCGTCAGCGAGAACAGCTTGCCGTCGCCGCTGACGAAACCGGCACGCTGCAGCGTGAACAGCATGCGCCGCGCCGTCGCACGCGGCAGAGCGGCAGCGCGGGCGAGATCGCTCAGCGTCATCGGGCCGGCATTGGTGCCGAAGCACTGCAGGAGGCGCAGCCCGCGGTCGAGGGCCTCGACGAAATCCGTCGCCCGCTCGTCAGTCTCGTTCCGTTTCAGCTTGGGCATGGGCTCGGATAGTCCTGCAAAATAGTGCTTGCTGCCGGTTAAAGGCATGTCATAATTCGCCCATTCGTTCAATAGGCGAACAAACCGCTTCTCCAGAAAAGGACGCGACCGCCATGATGAGCCAGGAGCAGAACGACCTGATCACCCGCACCGGGCCGAAGGAGCCCTGCGGCAAGCTGATGCGGAGCTACTGGCAGCCAGCGGCGCTGGTGGATGAGCTGGAGGGCGCGCGGCCGATCCGGCCCGTCAAATTGCTGGGCGAGAACCTGGTGCTGTTCCGCGACGAGACCGGGCGCTACGGCCTGATCGACCGCCACTGCGCCCATCGCGGCGCCGACCTCGCCTTCGGGCGGCTCGAGCATGGCGGCCTGCGCTGCGCCTTCCATGGCTGGCTGTTCGACGCCACCGGCCAGTGCATCGAGACGCCGGCCGAGCCGAAGGATTCGAAGCTCTGTCAGAACATCCGCCAGCGCTCCTATCCCGTGGTCGAGAAGAGCGGCATCCTCTGGGCTTATCTAGGCGAAGGCGCCCCGCCCGCATTCGCGGAGATCGACTGCTTTGTTGCACCCGGCACGCACACCTTTGCCTTCAAGGGCCACATGGCCTGCAACTGGCTGCAGGCGCTTGAAGTCGGCATCGATCCCGCCCACGCCTCCTATCTGCACCGCTTCTTCGAGGACGAGGACACCTCGACGGCTTACGGCAAGCAGTTCCGCGGCGCCTCCGCCGGCAGCGATCTGCCGATGACGAAAATCCTGCGTGAATACGATCGCCCGATCATCAATGTCGAGCACACCGAATACGGCCTGCGCCTGATCGCGCTGCGCGAGATCGACCAGGAGCGCACCCATGTGCGCGTCACCAACCAACTCTTTCCGCACGGCTTCGTCATCCCCATGAGCACGGAGATGACGATCACGCAATGGCACGTGCCGGTCGATGACGAGAACTGCTACTGGTATGCGATCTTCACGAGCTATTCGAACCCGGTCGACAAGCAGAAGATGCGCGACCAGCGGCTCGAGCTCTATGAGCTGCCCGACTACATCTCGCGCAAGAACCGCAGCAACGATTACGGCTTTGATCCGCACGAGCAGCAGACCGCGACCTATACCGGCATGGGCAACGACATCAACGTTCACGACCAGTGGGCGGTGGAATCGATGGGCGCGATCCAGGACCGCACCAAGGAGCATCTCGGACAATCAGACAAGGCGATCGTGCAATACCGCCGTCTGCTGCGGCAGGAGATCGAGAAGGTCCAGGGCGGCGAGAAGCCGTTGCTGTTTTTGGACGAAGCCAATGCGCGCAGCATTCAGGGCCCGGCGACGATGGACGGCATCGGACCGACGCGGGGTTGGGAGACCTATTGGATGGAAGTCGACGTCAAGCGCCGCCGCGGCGCGCCGTGGACCGCGCCGGTGCCAAAGGAGATCGCGGACAACGTGCACCGGTTGACGGCAGCGGAGTGAGGATGACGGCCTATCCTCGTCATTGCGAGCGCAGCGAAGCAATCCGGACTGTTACCGCCGATGAATTTCTGGATTGCTTCGTCGCAAGAGCTCCTCGCAATGACGGAGAATGTGGCGCATGCTTCGCGCCTCACGACTGAGGGAGTAGCAAAGTGACTTTCGTCGCGCACCATGCGCTGTGGTCGGATGAGCAGAGGGACGCAGCCCAGCGCATGCGCCGCATCGCCGAGGAGAAGAACCTCGAGGTCATCCGCCTCGCCTTCCCCGACCAGCACGGCATCTTGCGCGGAAAGACCATCGTCTCGTCCGAGGCGATCGCCTCGCTGGAGAGCGGCTGCTCCATCACCACCACCATGCTGGCCAAGGATACCTCGCACCGCACGGTATTCCCGGTGTTCACGGCAGGCGGCGGCTTCGGCATGAAGGAGATGGAGGGCGCGGCCGACGTTCTCATGGTCGCCGATCCCACCACGTTTCGCGTGCTGCCGTGGGCGCCCACCACGGGCTGGGTGCTGTGCGACCTCTATTTCAACGACGGCCGTCCCGTGCCGTTCGCGACGCGCGGGCTATACAAGCGCGTCCTCGACGAGCTCGGCGCGCGCGGCTACGATTTTGTGGCGGGGCTCGAAGTGGAATTCCACATCTTCAGGCTCGACGATCCGCACATGCGCGCGGAAGACGCAGGACAGCCCGGCACGCCGCCCTCGGTCAGCCTGCTCAGCCACGGCTATCAATATCTCACCGAGCAGCGCTTCGATCAGATGGAGCCGGTGCTGGAGATCTTGCGCCGCGACATCATTGCGCTGGGGCTGCCGTTGCGCTCGGTCGAGGTCGAGTTCGGGCCGAGCCAGTGCGAATTCACGTTCCAGCCGAAGAAGGGCCTCGAGCCCGCCGACAACATGGTGCTGTTCCGCAGCGCGGTGAAGCAGATCGCGCGCCGCCATGGCTATCACGCCACCTTCATGTGCCGACCGAAGCTGCCGAACGCGTTCGCGAGCGGCTGGCACCTGCACCAGTCAGTGGTCTCGCGCGCCAGCGGCGACAATTTGTTCATGGCGAAAGACGGCAGCGAACCGCTCAGCGCGTTCGGCAAGTCCTACCTCGCCGGCCTGCTCGATCACGCCCGCGCCTCGACATTGTTCACCACGCCCACCATCAACGGCTACAAGCGCTATCGCTCCTATTCGCTGGCGCCCGATCGCGCGATCTGGGGCCGCGACAATCGCGGCGTGATGATCCGCGTGCTCGGCGGCGCGGGTGATGTCGCCACGCGCCTGGAGAACCGCATTGGCGAGCCCGCGGCCAATCCCTATCTCTACATGGCCTCGCAGATTCTCTCCGGACTCGATGGCGTCAACCGCAAGCTCGATCCCGGCCCCTCAGCCGACGCGCCCTACGAGACCAAGGCGCCGCCATTGCCGAAAAGCTTGCGCGATGCGGTCTCTGCACTGAAGGACGATCCGTTCTTCCGCGAGAAGCTCGGGGCCGAATTCGTCGATTACTACACCCACATCAAAAACGCCGAGATCGATCGCTTCCTGTCGGAAGTGACCGACTGGGAGCATCGCGAATATTTCGAGATGTTTTGAGCAAGTCCGGTTCGACCCGGCACCGGCGCCTCACTTCAGCCGAATCGTGTCCACCCGACGGCACTGGACGCAATGAAAGACGTGCTCCGCAGGCAGCGTGACTATTCCAGGTAGTGTCGCCAGGAACTTCATTGGGCGCCCGCATTTTGAGCAGATGAGGATCGGCGGATCGTCTTCGCGATCGGAACTCATACAATAACCGGGTCTGAAGGCCGCTCGCACGTTACTGCCGCGCTGCGCACGCTTCATCTCGGGACAACTACCGGCCTCTATCGGAATCCGGTCCGGACTCGATCGGCGCGCTGCTTCACGCCCCCGTGAGGCGACTTCTTCCGGACTGTTCCGACGACATCGCGCCAGCCCCGGACGAAGCCATTTCCTCATCCGGCGAAAAACGCCGGAAAGGCAGGCGGCGTATAACGCTCTCCAATGATCAACAAAGGAGTTCGGTCATGTGGGGTCGACTTTTCAGCCTGATCTATCGCCTGTCCTGCCGGACCACCCTGATCGAGATCGGCGTGCACCGCCTCGCGCGTTGAGGCCCATGAAGCCCGCGGGAATTAGGTAAGATCGATTGACCAGATGACGGGGATTGCCATGCGCAAGCTGATCCTGATCGCGGCGATGTCGCTGCTCGCAAGCCAGGCCAATGCCGGAGGCTCGCGGAGCCTCAGCTTGGCGGCCAGCAATGCAAGCCAGCAGGCGGAACAGCCGGCCACCGCGACGCCAGTTCCGGCGCAGACGACTCAAGGCCCGCCAGCAACGAATGTGCCGACGGCGACCGCACCAGCTGCATCGACGGCGCCTGCCTCGACAGCTCCCGCCGCCACGACGTCCGCCCGGCCCGCAACGGCGTCGACGACCGAAACAGCCAAGCCGAAGCGCCGGCAGCCGTCCACCGAGGCGCGCGTGATCCGCGAGCTGCATCGGCATGGAATTTATTGGTGAGAGCTCACCGCTCTCTCCGCGTCATTGCGAGGAGCCCTTGCGACGAAGCAATCCAGACTGTTTCCTCGGAGATGGCCTGGATTGCTTCGCTGCGCTCGCAATGACGCCGACAGAGCGGAGCTCAAATTCCCAGATATTTGTGCTGCAGGTCCGGCGCGGCCATCAGCTCGTCGGAGGTGCCGCTCCACACCGTCTTGCCGCGCTCGATGATGTAATGGCGATCGCAGATGCGGGCGAGATGGTCGACGTTCTTGTCGACGACCAGGATCGACTGTCCGCGGCTCTTGAGCAGCGACAGGCAATTCCAGATCTCCTCGCGGATCAGCGGCGCGAGGCCTTCGGTCGCCTCGTCCAGGATCAGGAGTTTTGGATTCGTCATCAACGCGCGGCCGATTGCGAGCATCTGCTGCTCGCCGCCTGAGAGCTGGTTGCCCATGTTGGACGCACGCTCGGCAAGGCGCGGGAACAGCACGTAGATTGCGGCGAGCGTCCAGGGATTGTCGCTGTTGAAGCGATCGGCCGCGGCTGCGACGAGGTTTTCGCGCACGGTGAGATTCGGGAAGATCTGGCGGCCCTCGGGAACGAGACCGACGCCGAGCTTGGCAATCCTGTAGGAGGGAAGCTGCCGCACCTCCGCGCCCGCGAAGCGAATGGTGCCTGCGCGCGCCGGCGTCAGGCCCATGATGGAGCGGATGGTGGTGGTCTTGCCCATGCCGTTGCGGCCCATCAGCGAGACCATCTCGCCCGGCTTGATTGACAGCGACAGGCCGAACAGCACCTGGGATAGGCCGTAACAGGTCTCGATGCCGTCGACCTCGAGCAGCGTGTCAGCCATGATGCGTCACCACATGCTGATCGCCGAGATAAGCGCGCTTGACGTCCTCGTTGGCGCGGATCGCGGCCGGATCGCCGGAAGCGATGACGCGGCCATAGACCAGCACCGTGATGCGGTCGGCCAGCGCGAACACCGCCGGCATGTCGTGCTCGACCAGCACGATCGAGACCTCTTTCCGCAGCTCCTGAAGCAGTTTCACCATGCGCTGGGATTCGGTGACGCCGAGACCCGCCATCGGCTCGTCGAGCAGCAGCAATTTCGGCTTGCTCGCGAGCGCGACCGCCAGCTCGAGCTCACGACGCTCGCCATGGCTCAGCCTGGACACCACGACATCGGCACGATGCAACAGGCCGACGCGATCGAGCGCGGCGTGGGCGGCATCGCGCAAGCCCTTCTCCTTGCGCGCGTTGGCGAAGAAGCGGAACGAGGTGCCGGCATGCGCCTGCGCCGCCAGCGCGACATTGTCGGCGGCGGTGAAGTCGAGCAGCAGCGAGGTGATCTGGAACGAACGCGCGAGGCCCAGCGCGCAGCGGCGATAGGCCGGCAAGTCGGTGATATCGCGGCCCGCCAGCGAGACGCTGCCGGAATGCGGCGCGAGGTGCCCCGTGAGCTGGCTGATCAGCGTGGTCTTGCCGGCGCCGTTGGGGCCGATGATGGCGTGCAACTCGCCGGATGCGACGTCGAGCGAGACGTTGTCGGTCGCGATGATGCCGCCGAAGCGACGCACCAGCTTTTCGACGCGGAGCAAGGGTTCAGCCACGGCCAGCCCTCCCGAGCACGCCCATGATGCCGCCGCGGCCGAACAGCACGATGAGCAGCAGCAGCGGACCCATGATCAGCGCCCAATATTCGGTGATCTGGGACAGGAGCTCCTCCAGCAGCAGGAACACCACCGCTCCCATGACGGGACCGAACAGCGTGCCCATGCCGCCCAGGATCACCATCACCATGAGGTCGCCGGAACGGGTCCAGTACATCACGGCCGGGCTGACGAAATCGGTGTTGTTGGCGAGCAGCGCGCCGGCGAGGCCGCACATCGTGCCTGATATGACGAAGCAGACCAGCTGGTAGCGTTTGGCCGGAAAGCCGATCGCCTGCATGCGCTGCTCGTTGGAGCGCAGGCCCTGCACCACGAGGCCGAAGCGCGAATTGACGATGCGCCAGATCAGGAAGATGACGCCGAACAGGCAGGCGAGGCAGAGATAATAGAACTGCACGCGATTGCCGAGATTGATGAGGCCGGAGAAGTCGCTGCGATTGTAAATCGTGAGGCCGTCATCGCCGCCGTAACGCGCCAGCCCCGAGGCGACGTAATAGGCCATCTGGGCAAAGGCCAGCGTGATCATGATGAAGTAGACGCCGCGCGTGCGAAGCGAGAGCGCGCCGATCACGAGGGCATAGATCGCGGAGGCCGCGAGCGCGACCGGAAACTGGATGAAGCCGGAACCTATGCCTTCCTGCGCCAGCATGCCGACGGCGTAGCCGCCGATGCCGAGATAGGCGGCATGGCCGAAGCTCATCATGCCGCCGAAGCCCATGATGAGGTTGAGGCTCGCGGCCGCCAGCGCCAGGATAATGATGCGGGTGAACAGCGTCAGGATAAAGATGTTGCCGGACAGCTGCGAATAGAGCGGCAGCAGCACGAGGCCGGCCAGCATCAGGGCCGTGACGGCCTTGCTCACGCTCAGACTCTTCATCGACGATTGGCCGGAAACAGCCCCTCCGGCCGCACCACCAGCACGATCGCCATTAAGAGATAGATCAGCATGGAGGACAGCGCGGGTGCGGCGGTGGATGCGGCGGCGCCGCTCAGCACCTGCCGTAGTAGATTGGGCAGGAAGGCGCGGCCGAGCGTGTCGATCATGCCGACGAAGATCGCGGCGAGGAAAGCGCCGCGGATCGAGCCGATGCCGCCGATCACGATGATGACGAAAGCGAGGATCAGGATGTTCTCGCCCATTCCGATCTGCACGGTGAGGATCGGGGCCTGCATCAGCCCGGCAAGGCCGGCGAGCGCGGCGCCGAGCCCGAAGACCAGCGTGTAGAGCAGCTTGATGTTGATGCCGAGCGCGCCGATCATCTCGCGGTTGGATGCGCCGGCCCGGATCAGCATGCCGATGCGGGTGCGCATCACGCCGAGATAGAGCAGGAGCGCAACGAGCAGGGCCACCACGATGATGGCAAGGCGATAGGCGGGATAGTGAATGCCGGGAAGGATCGGCACCGGCACGGTGAGCCAGGCCGGCAGCGGCAGCGCCAGGCCCGCCGGGCCCCAGATCAGCCGCACGGCTTCATTGAAGAACAGGATCAGGCCGAAGGTCGCGAGCACATGGTCGAGATGGTCGCGGCCATAGAGATGCCGTAGCGCCGTCACCTCCAGCACGATGCCGAGCACGAGCGTGGCCCCGAGCGCCATCAGCGCGCCCAGCACGAAGCTGCCGGTCCAGGCCGCGAAGGTCGCGGCGAAATAGGCGCCCATCATATAGAGCGAGCCGTGCGCGAGGTTGACGAGATCCATGATCCCGAACACCAGCGTCAGGCCCGCCGCGAGGAGGAACAGCAGCAGGCCGAACTGCAACCCATTCAAGAATTGTTCGACGACGAGCAGCATCAAGACTCTTTCAGGCGCGCGCAGCGTCGCGCCGATGTTCGAACATAGTCGCCATCAGTGAAAGAGCTCCCCCTGCCTCTTCAAGGCCGAAAAATGGGTAATGGCAGTATCGTTCCGAGGCAAGAGCGATTCGACACCAGACATGCACTTTGTTGCATCTCGGCACATGCGGCCGAGACGCGCCTCGCAATGCAAAAAGGCTGCCGCGCGGCGTGAGGCAACCTGCCGCACCCAAATAACACCACCCTCTCACCGGCTGGCGGTGAGAGGGTGCGATCGTTCCGGGATCGAGCAGGGCTGCGGCTAAGGCGCGATGCGATCAGGATGAATCGTCATCGCACTTTTCCGGATCATGCTCTAGTGCGACGTCATCGGCCTGGGGAGCTCGTCCGGCTCGGCGAGAACAGAGTTGGCTGTCGAGGCCTCCAGGGCCGCCATCCGAAACAGATAGGCGAGCGTCGTTAGCCCGGTATCGTCGGCCATTTGCGCCAGCTCGAGCGCCATGTCGGACATGTAGCCGAGATTCTCGTCTTTGATTTGCGCCATGATCTGGCTGTCCCGCATCACGTTCGACATCTCAAGCGCTCTTTCGTTGCGCGGCAACATGACCGCAGAGGTTGGCACGGGCGACGGCATCGAGACGAGGGCCGTCCTGCTGCACGACCGAAGCCATGCCGATCCGGCGATGCAGGGCATCGCGCGTCTCCCGACGAATGTCGATGGTCGCCGCCATGGTCCATGCGTTCTCAACCAGAGCTGGCAGGCCAAGCGGCGTCACGACGAAGCCGGCCTCATGGAAGCGCGGCAACCACCAAGTCTCCATGATCGCGCTGACCTGCGCGATTCCCTGATCGAGGCAGAACTCCTGCACCGCGGCCATCAGTTGCAGATTGAGCGCGCCGTCGCGGCGATCGCGCACGACGAAGTAGCGCGACCATTCCCACACCAAGGGATCGGCGGGCCAGCCGCGAACCGCCGCCAGATGCGGAAACACCTCACTCATCATCGAGGGCTTGGTGGTCGGATAGAGCCGATGACCGCCCACGACGCGGCGGCCTTCCAGCGCCAGCAGATAGACGGTGTCCTCGTCGTCGTAGGAATCGATCTCGCGGCCATCCGGCCTGCGCAGCGTCTCCCAGCGCCGCTCCTCGACGAAGATGTCGTGACGCAGCCGGAAATGCTGCTCGATGACGTCTTCATAAAGGTGGCGATTTACCGCGGAAATTGCGTGAATCATGAAAGCCCCCATTCATCCTCAATGGAGGCAGACTCTGCTAAAAGACGCAGCTTCGGTATTGGGAAATTTCCCAGTAAGGCGGCTAAAGAGTGATGATCTTGTTCCGAATTGCCAGCGCGACCGCATGCGTACGGTTGACGGCGCCGAGCTTGCGCGCGGCAGTTGCAAGATGCTCTTCGGCGGTGCGCTGGGTGATGTGAAGGATCTCGCCGATTTCCCAGGCCGACTTCCCCTGCGAAGCCCAGGCGATTACCTCGCGCTCGCGCGGAGTGAGGCGCGTCGACGGATGCGGCATCGGCTCGAGCAGGCGGCGAATGTGGTCGAAGCCATACATCGCCATCAGGTGCAGCGCCGGCTTGCTGCGGGCGTTGAGGTCGAGATGGACACCGCCTAGCGAGACCGCGGCCTCGTAGCCGGTGAGCCCGTGGATTGGCACGATGAAGCCGCGCGACATGCGGAACTCGCTGGCGCGGTTCATCACCTCGGCCGCATTCGGCTCGAGTTCCGCATCATAGGGCGCTTCCGACCACTCGAACGGATTGACCGACTGCCGGCACAACCGCACCACGGGATCGAACCGATCGTAATTGTTCTCGGTGTAGAGGCTGAACCATCCCGCAGGCCAGCGCTTGGCGAGCACCATCTGCGCAAATTGCTGATCGGGATTGGGCAACCCCGTCACGATGATGGTTTCGAAGCCGAAGCGACCGAACGCCGCTTCGAGCGCATTCATGGCCTCTGGCACCTTGCGGTAGGTCTGCAGACCTTCAATGAAGTCGAGCGCCTCCCGGCCATAGTCTACGGCGGACATCGTACGTTTCCTGACCCTCGCCGCTTCCGTATAGCACGTATTCGCAGACCGCCTCAATTCGCTGTGGCCGTAGTTTCCCGGTGCTCTCCGCTCTGAAGATTTAACTACTTGTGGCAGAATTGACGCCACGATACACCTGAGAGCGTCCGAAGCGGGAAACCAACGATGGAAGACGAGGACATCGCCCTCAACAGCGTGCTCGGCCTGGAATTGAACCGCGTGTTTTTTGCTGTCCGTAAAACGGCGAACAAGCAGAAGATCATTGAGTTTGCGCGCGAGGTGCTGCAGAGCGAGCGCGCGGAGCTGGCCGAGAGCGTGTCGCCGGAAGGGCCGGCGAGCTAGAACGCCGTTGCAACAGACGACGCCGAAGCAACAGATCGCGCGACGACGCCATTCCATTTGAACGCGCGGATTTTAGTCGAGACACCCTGAAAGAGAATCTTGGCCTCTTCTCCTCCTGTTCAGAGGGTTGATGAAGCGGCCGCGCACGCGTGCCCCGGACGCAGCGCAGCGTCTCTTCGACGATGCGCTGCAGAGCCGGGGCCCATCCATCCACAACCTCCTCTCTGGCTTTCTGGGTCCCGGCTCTGCGCCGCAACGCCAAAAGCGTTGCAGCGCGTCCGGGACACAGGACTTGCCTCCGCTCACATCGAGCCACTTGGCGCTGGATGACATTGCGGCTCTCGTGAGATGATCGCTGCTACGATCGTTTTCCGGATGCCAGGGACATTTTCAAGGCCATGATGACGCTGCGCCAGGTCGAAGTGATCCGTGCCGTGATGGTGACGGGCACCATCGGCGGTGCGGCGAAGCTGCTCAACGTCTCGGCGCCGGGGATCAGCCGCCTCGTCAAATACACCGAGCGGTCGCTCGGCATCCGCTTCTTCCAGCGCCAGAACGGGCGCTACTTCCCGACGCCGGAAGCCGAGAACATCTTCGAGCAGATCAACGGCGTCTACAAGAAGGTCGACGACCTCTCCGAGATCATTTCCAAGATCGGTCGCGGCGGCCTGTCGGAATTGCGCATCGGCTCGGTGCCGAGCATCTCGCAGGTAATGGTGCCGCGTGCGATCGAGCGCGTCCGCCGCCGCTATCCCGATCTCGGCATCGACATCAACATCCTCAAGCTCGAGGAAGCCATCGACTACCTGATGCTCGGCCGCGGCGAGTGCGTGGCGATGAGCTATCGTCTCGAGCATTCCGGGCTCGACTTCATGCCGCTCGCCTCGGGCGAGCTCTATTGCATCGTGCCGCCCGGCCACGAGCTCTCCGGCCGCAAGCAGGTCTCTGCCGCCGAGATCACGCGCTATCCGCTGATCGGCATCGATCCCAACGACCCTTACGGCCGCATCATGGCCGAGATCTTCGCGCGCCATCGGCTCGACTACAACATCACCATCCGCGCGCGCTTCGGCACCACGGTCTGCGCACTAGTGAAGGCGGGGCTCGGCATCGCCATCATCGACCAGTTCACCGTCGCCCATGGCGGCTATCCCGGCATTGAGCTTTTGAAGATCGCCGAGCCGACGCGGTTCGACACCTACATCGCAGTCAAGCGCGGCACGCCGCTGTCGCTGCATGCCGAGTATTTCATCGAGGCCCTCCGCACCGAGATGCGCGCGGTCGAGCCGTCCCGCGGCAGTGGCAAGACCGCCCCGGCACGTGGGCGGAAGAAATAACATGATGTTAGGTTAGCCGGATAAAAGGGTAATTGTGTTAGGCGGGGGAAAGGCTATCGTCGCAGCTGGAATTGCACGGATGTCCCCGTTAATGGCCGGGGCCGGACGCTCCCTTTGAGACGATAGCGAACCATGTCGAAACGCGGATACGCCGCCAGCAAGAAGCTCCTGACCGGCCTGATCGGCGCGCCGATCGCGCATTCCGCGTCGCCCGCCATGCACGAGCGCGCCGCCGAGGCGCTCGGCCTGCGCGGCCATTACCAGCTCATCGAGGTCGCCGGCGCCGATGCGGCCGGGCTGCGCATGATGCTCGAGGGCGTCCGGCGGCTCGGCTTTGCCGGTGTCAATGTCACCTACCCCTACAAGGAAGCGGTGGTGCCGCTGCTCGACGCACTGGCGCCGGGCGCAGCCAGCATGGGCGCGGTCAACACCGTCGTCGTCAGGGATGGCCGGCTGATCGGCCACAACACCGACACCACGGGTTTCGCGCGGGCGGTGGCGCCGTTGCTGGCGCCCTCCGGCAACGCCGTCGCCGTGATCGGCGCCGGCGGCGTCGGCAAGGCGATCGCGTTTGCGCTGGCGAGCCGAGAGGTGGCCGACATCCGCATTTTCGACAGCGAGCCGGCGCGCGCCGAGAAACTGGCCGCCTTGCTCGCCTCGCGCGGCGCCCGCGTCGCCGCCAGCGTCGAGAACGCGCTCGACGGCGCGACCGGTCTCGTCAACGGCACGCCGGTCGGCATGCTTCCGAACCGTGACACGCCGGTGCCGGTGGGACTGCTCAGGGCGGACCTCTGGGTCGCCGACGCCGTCTATTCGCCGCTGATCACGCCGCTGCTGGCCGCAGCGCGAGAGAAGGGCGCCCGGATCATGACCGGCCGCGAGCTCGCGATCTACCAGGCCGCCGACGCCTTCGAACTGTTCACAGGCCTTGCCCCATCCACCGAGATCATGGGAGAGGCTTTCGACGCCGTGATGGCTGCGCGCGGCGCCGCCTATCAGGCAGCTTGAGGCGAAGCGGCCGGATACAAGGCCGCTTGCAGATTGAAACGGGAGGAGAGGACGATGAAATCAACGCTAGTGGTGGGCGCATTGCTCACGGTCATGACGGCAACGGGCGCCTTTGGCCAGGCGATCAAGCTCGCCAACGTCGCGGAACTCTCGGGCGGCGGCGCCACCGTCGGCACGAACTGGAAGAACGGCATCGACCTCGCGATCGAGGAGATCAACGCCAAGGGCGGCGTGCTCGGCCGCAAGCTCGAGGTCAGCCATGCCGACTCGCAGTCCAACCCCGGCGTGGCGCGCGCCCAGGTGCAGAAGGCGCTCGACGCCGAGCCCTATGTGCTGCTCGGACCCGGCTATTCCGGCTCGGTGAAGGTGACCGCGCCGCTCGCGGCAGAAGCCGGCATCGCGCAGATCATGGGCGGTGAAGCCGCCGAGCTGACGCAAGCCGGAAACAAGTTCCTGTTCCGCACCTCCTTCGGCCAGCAATCCTCGATGCCGAAGGTCGCAAAGTACATCCACGACGAGATGAAGGCGAAGACCGTCGCGGTGGTCTGGGTCAACAACGACTTCGGCCGCGGCGGGCGCGACGTGATGATCAAGGAGCTCGACCGGCTCGGCTCCAAGGTCGTCGCCGATCTCTCCACTGAGGCCGGCCAGGCCGACTTCGCTGCCGACGTCGGCAAGATCAAGGCCGCCAATCCCGATGCCGTGTTCGTCTACCTGAATGAGGAAGAGAGCGCGCGCATCCTGAAAGAGCTGAAGCGCCAGGGCGTCACTGCGCCGCTGATGGGCGAGACCACGCTGATCGGCCAGAAGGTGATCGAGCTCGCCGGCGATGCCGCCAACGGCGCGCGGGGCCATGTCGGCCTCACCACCGACGCACCGGTCGACCTGGTCAAGGCGTTCCGTGAGAAGTTCTCCAAGAAGTACAATTACGTCCCTGACCATAACGGCCTGAAAGGCTACCTCGCCGTCTACATGGTGAAGGCCACCACGGAAAAGATGGGCAAGGTCGATCCGAAGAAGTTCGCCGACACGCTGCACGGCCTCACCATCAAGGCCGCGGACGAGCCGGGCATCCTGATGGACGTCACCTTCAGCGACACCGGCGACATCGACCGCCAAAGCTTCCTGGTCGAGGTGGTCGAAGGCAAGCAGGTGGTGAAGCAGGTGCTGC
This sequence comes from Bradyrhizobium glycinis, assembly GCF_016031655.1. Lineage (GTDB taxonomy): Bacteria > Pseudomonadota > Alphaproteobacteria > Rhizobiales > Xanthobacteraceae > Bradyrhizobium > Bradyrhizobium glycinis. Next base: position 179,751 of record NZ_JACCHQ010000008.1, on the reverse strand, counting down.
CGAAAGTGAAGTGAGGCGTGGCCCTTCTCCCTCGCCCCGCTCTTTCCGGGGAGAGATCTTTCGTCTCCCTCTCCCCGCCCTTCGCGGGGAGAGGGCGGGGTGAGGGGCTGCTTCCGCGACGACGGTGACAATCGAGTTCGCGGAGACAGCCCCTCACCCCAACCCTCTCCCCGTAAGAACGGGGAGAGGGGAAGAAAGAGAACGGGGGGAGGGAGACGATGGAGCGGGGATAGGGACACGAGAGGGAACATGTCCAACCTATTCGATCTACTGGTCGCGGGGCTCGCCACCGGCGCCATCTACGCGCTGGTCGCGGTCGGCTTCACGCTGCTGTGGCAGACCTCGCAGACCATCAATTTCGCGCAAGGCGAGTTCGTGATGCTGCCGGCGTTCCTGATGCTGGCCGCGATGCATGTGGGCGCGCCGTTCTGGCTCGCGGTCATCCTCGGCATCCTCCTGTCGATGATCCTGCTCGGCCTCGCCTTCAAGCTGCTGCTGGTTGACCCGATGATGCGCCACGGCGTGCTACCGCTGGCGATCGCGACCATGGCGCTCGCGATCGGCATCAAGGAGGCCGTCAAGCAATTCTTCAGCGCCGAGGCTTCGCCCTTCCCCTCGATCGTGCCGACCGGCGACGTCTCCATCCTCGGTCATGCCGTGTCGCTGCAGAGCATCGGCGTGCTCGCGGTCGCCATCCTCGCCGTTCTCGGCCTGACCACGCTGCTGAACCGTACCTCGCTCGGCCACCAGATGCAGGCGGCGGCGCAGAATCCGACGGTGGCGCGCATCATCGGCGTGCCGGTCGAGCGCATGATCCTCTTGACCTTCCTGATCAACGCGTTCCTGGTGGCGCTGGCCTCGCTGCTGATCACGCCGATCTACCTCGCAAAATTCTCGTCCGGCGAGGTGCTGGGCCAGGCCGCCTTCATTGCCGCGATCGTCGGCGGCTTCAACCAGGTGCGCGGCGCGATCGCCGGCGGCCTGTTGATCGGCGTGCTCGATAATCTCGCGGCCGCCTATGTCTCGACGCAGTATCGCGCCGCCGTGCCGATGATGTTCCTGATCGCCGTCATCCTGTTCCGGCCGCAGGGCTTGCTCGGCCGTGCCGAGGAGCGCACCGTATGAGCGGCTTCGCCAGACCCCTGAAGATCGCGCTCGGCCTTGCCGTGATCGCCGCGCTGATCATCGTCCCCATGAACTTCAACCGCTACGGCCTGTTCATCCTGAGCCAATGGGCCGTGATGAGCATCGCGGCGATGGGGCTCAATCTCACGCTCGGCTATGCCGGCCAGGTCTCGCTGGCCCAAGGCGCCTTCGTCGGCATCGGCGCCTATGCCGCTGCGATCATGACCACACATGGCTGGCCGCTGCCGGCGGCGATCCTGGTAGCGATCGTCTTGAGCTTTGCGATCGGCTGGGTGCTCGGCTATCCCGCGCTGCGCGTGCAGCACCATTATCTCGCTTTCGTCACGCTGGCCTTCTCCACGCTGGCCTTCCTTCTGTTCCGCAACGAGAGCTGGCTGACCGGCGGCATCTACGGCATCTCCAACATTCCGCGTCCCCACATCTTCGGCATCGCGACCAACAAGCCGCTGCCGTTCTACTATGTCTGCCTCGGCTCGCTCGCGATCGTCTCGCTGGCGGTGTGGTGGCTGATCCGTTCGCCGTGGGGCCGTGCCTTCATGGCGTTACGGGAAAATCCGTTGCGCGCGCAATCGCTCGGCATCGATACGCGGCGCTACACGCTGATGGCGTTCGCGATCGGCTCGGCGCTCGGCGGCGTCGCCGGCGCGCTCTACGCGCCGCTGACGCAATATATCGATCCGGTGCCGTTCAACCTATCGCTGTCGCTCGACCTCCTGCTGATGGTGATCGTGGGCGGCGCCGGCTTCTATTTCGGTCCGTTCCTCGGCGCCATGATCGCGGTGCTGCTGCCGGAATGGCTGCGCTTCACGGAAGGCTATTATCTGATGCTCTACGCGGTCGCCGTGATGCTGCTGCTAATCTGGTCGCCGACCGGCATTCTCGGAATCCTCGATCGTTATCTCGCCGAACGCCGCACCAAGGCGGCGTCCGCGCTGCGCGCCGTCGCAAAGTCGCGCCTGGAGACGGTGCAATGAGTGCGGTTCTCGAAGTCACCGACATCAAGAAGAGCTTTGGCGGCATCCACGCTGTCAACGGCGTCTCGTTCGACGTACGCCAGGGCGAGATCCTCGGCCTGATCGGGCCGAACGGCTGCGGCAAGTCCACGCTGTTCAACTGCATCCTCGGCCAGCTCACGCCCACCGACGGCGAGGTCAAGCTCGATGGACAGGTCGTCACGGGCCTGCGCCCCTCCGAGCTCAACAAGCTCGGGGTCAGCCGCACCTTCCAGCTGTTGCAGGTGTTCCCGAAACTCTCGGTGCGCGAGAACCTGATCCTCGCCGGACAGGAGCACCAGGGCAACATGGCCTCGCGCCTGGTCGGCCGCTCCGATGCCGGGCTCACGGAGGCCGCCAACCAGATGATCGGCTTCTTCAAGCTCGACCATCTCGCCGACGAGCCAGCCGGTGGTCTCTCCTACGGTCAGCAGAAACTGCTCGATGCCGCGATGGCGTTCATGGGCGGTCCGCGCCTCGTGCTGCTCGATGAGCCAGCCGGTGGCGTCAACCCGTCGATGCTGGCGGACCTCAAGGAGCGCCTGGTCGCAATCAACCGCGAGAAGAACGCCACCTTCGTCGTGATCGAGCATAACATGGAGTTCGTGATGTCGCTGTGCTCGCGCGTGATGGTGATGGCGGAAGGCAAGGTGCTGGCGATGGGCCGGCCCGACGAGGTCCGCAAGAACCCCGCCGTGATCGAAGCCTATCTCGGACATTAGGAGCGAGCGATGAGCGACCCGATCCTCTCGGTCCACAATCTCGTCGGCGGCTACGGCAAGATGACGATCTTGAACGGCACGACGTTTGCCGTTCCTGCAGCCACGATCACGACGATCATCGGTCCGAACGGCGCCGGCAAGTCGACGGTTTTCAAGGCCATCTTCGGCCTGCTCAAGCTGCGCGAAGGCAAGATCAGCTTCGCGGGCCGCGACGTCACCAATCTGAGCCAGCGCGCGCTGCTCAACGCCGGCATCTGCTACGTGCCGCAGGGTCGCAACATCTTTCCCGAACTGTCGGTGCGCCACAATATCGAGCTCGGCGGCGTTGCTGCCGACAAGGGCCTCGACCTGCCCAAGCGGATCGAGGCGGCGCTCGACCTGTTTCCGGCGTTGCGGCGCAAGTCCGCGCAGCAGGCGTCGACGCTGTCAGGCGGCGAGCAGAAGCAGCTCGAGATCGCCCGCTCGCTGCTACTCGAGCCGAAGCTGGTGCTGGTCGACGAGCCCTCGATCGGCTTGTCACCGCTGATGGTGCAGCAGACCTTCGACATCCTCAAATCGTTGCGCGATCGCGGCGTCACCATCCTGATGATCGAGCAGAACGCGCGCTCGGCGCTGGAGATCTCCGACATCGGCATCGTGCTCGAGCTTGGCCAGACCCGCATGGTCGACGACGCCAGGCGCATCCTGAACGATCCGCGCATCGGGCAGCTCTTCCTCGGTGGCGCCATGGAGGAGAGTGTGGCATGAGCGCGAAGATGCGGATCGCCGTGGCCGGTGCCGGCCTGATCGGGCGTCGCCATATCGAGTTGATCGAGTCCTCCCGGGATTGCGTGCTCGCCGGCATCGCCGACCCTTCGCCCGCCGCGAAGGAATATGCCCTGGCGCACGGCGTGCCCTGCTATGCGGACCATCGTGCCCTGCTGGCAGAAGAGAAGCCCGACGGCCTCATCATTGCCTCGCCCAACACGCTGCATCTGCCGATGGCGCTCGACTGCGCCGAATCCGGCGTGCCGGCTTTGATCGAGAAGCCGGTGACCGAGACGGTTGCGACCGCGCAGCGCCTGTGCGCGGCGGTGAGACGCACCGGCGTGCCGATGCTGGTCGGCCACCACCGGCGGCACAATCCGATCATCAAGTCGGCCCGCGAGACGGTGGCGGGCGGCAAGCTCGGCCAGCTCACGGCCGTGGTCGGGCTGTGGCTCCTCAAGAAGCCCGACGATTATTTCGAGGTCGCCTGGCGGCGCGAAGCAGGCGGCGGGCCGCTGCTCATCAATCTCATCCACGACATCGACAATCTCCGCTTCATCTGCGGCGAGATCGTCGAGGTGCAGGCGCTGACCTCGAACAAGGCGCGCGGCTTCGCGGTCGAGGACACTGCCGCGCTGCTGCTGCGTTTCGCGAGTGGCGCGCTGGGAACGGTGACCGTGTCGGATGCGACGCCGGCGCCGTGGAGCTGGGAGCTCTCCTCGGGCGAGAACCCGGCCTATCCCAAGCAGGACCAGCCCTGCTACATCCTCTCGGGCACCGCGGGTTCGCTCTCCGTGCCCAACATGGAGCTGTGGTCATACGCCCAGCAGCCCGGCTGGTATGCCCCGCTGTCACGGACGACCATCGCGCCGCCCGCGTTCGATCCTCTGGTCGAGCAGCTCCGGCATTTCTGCGCCGTGATCGCCGGCCGCGAACAGCCGCTGATCTCGGTCGAGGACGCGATGGGAACGCTTGCCGTCGTCGAAGCCGTCAGCGAGGCCGCGCGCACGGGGCAAACGATCTCGCCGGGGCAGATCATGGAGCAGGCCGCATGAACCAGCGCTCGATCGCCACCGTCTCCCTCTCCGGCGCCCTTGACGAAAAACTCCGCGCCATTGCCGCCGCGGGATTCGATGCGGTGGAAATCTTCGAGAACGATCTGCTGTCGTTCGGCGCCGGCCCACGCGATATCGCGAAGATGTGCACGGACCTCAATCTCGAGATCTGTGCGTTCCAGCCGTTCCGCGATTTCGAGGGCATGCCGGAGCCGCAGCGCGCGCGCAACTTCGCCCGCGCGGAGCGGAAGTTCGATTTGATGCAGGAGCTCGGCACCGATCTCTTGCTGATCTGCTCCAACGTCTCGCCCGCCTCGCTCGGCGGCATCGACCGCGCTGCCGATGATTTTCGCGAGCTCGGCGAGCGCGCCGCCAAACGCGGCTTGCGCGTCGGCTATGAGGCGCTGGCCTGGGGCCGCCACGTCAACGATTATCGCGACGCCTGGGAGATCGTGCGGCGCGCCGATCATCCCGCGATCGGCGTCATCCTCGACAGCTTCCACGCGCTGGCACCGGGCTTTCCGACCCGCGCCATGGCCTCGATCCCCGGCGACAAGATCTTTCTGGTGCAGCTCGCCGACGCGCCGAGACTCGAGCTGGACATCCTGTCGTGGAGCCGGCACTTCCGCTCCTTCCCCGGCCAGGGCGACCTGCCGGTCGGCGAGTTCATGGCGGCGGTCGCGGCGACCGGCTATGCCGGGCCGCTGTCGCTGGAGATCTTCAACGACCAGTTCCGCGCCGGCTCGGCCGCACAGACTGCGGTCGACGGCCTGCGGTCGCTGATCCTGCTGGAGGACCAGCTCGCACCGGATTGGCCGAATTTCGTCGGTAAGGCGCTGGCCCCGAAGGCGACGAGCCGCGGCGCCGGCTTCATCGAGTTTGCCGTCAACGAGAGCAAGGCCGGCGAGCTTGCCCGTCTGTTCTCACAGATCGGCTTCCGCAAGAGCGGCCAGCACCGCAGCAAGGCGGTGGAGCGCTGGTCGCAGGGCAAGGTCGAGCTCGTCATCAATTGCGAGACCGACGGCTTTGCGCATTCGCACTATGTCACCCACGGGCCCGGCGTCTGCGCCATTGCGCTCGACGTCGACGATGCCGGCCGTGCCATGCGGCGTGCCGAGACGCTGAAGGCGCGCACCTTCTACCAGCCGGTCGGGCCGGGCGAACTCGAGATCCCCGCGATCCACGGCGTCGGCGGCAGCCTGCTCTATTTTCTCGACCAGGCCGGCAAGAACTGGGACACCGATTTCGAGCCTGTTGCAAGCGACGCCAGCGGCGATGCGCTGCTCGCGGTCGATCACATCGCGCAGTCGATGCCCTATGATGAGATGCTGTCCTGGCTCTTGTTCTACACCGGCATTCTCGACCTCAATCGGCTGCCGCAGATGGAGATTGCCGACCCCCGGGGCCTCGTGCAGAGCCAGGCCATCGTCAACGGCGACCAGAGCCTGCGCTTCGTGCTCAACGGCTCCTCCGCCAACCGCACCCTGCCGGCGCGCTTCATCTCCGAGTTCTTCGGCTCGGGCGTGCAGCATGTCGCTTTCGCGTGTCAGGACATTTTTGCGACGGTCGCTGCGATGCGACAGCGCGGCGCGGGCTTCCTGGACATCCCCGACAATTACTACGACGACATCGAAGCCAAATACGATCTTTCGCCCGAACTGATGGCGCAGCTGCGCGCCAACCACATCCTCTACGACCGCGAAGGCGACGGCGAGTTCTTCCAGGTCTACACCCACATCTTCGACGAGCGCTTCTTCTTCGAGATCGTCGAGCGCAGGAATTATCAGGGTTTTGGTGCGGCCAACGCCGGCATCAGGCTCGCAGCGCAAGCGCGCGAGGTGCGCCCCGCAAGCATGCCGCGGGTGTAGGCCCTTCTCCCTCGCGGGCTCTTCGCCTCTCCCCGCCTGCGGGGAGGCCGACGCGCCCCGGGCGATGCGAAGCATCGTCCCGAGCGCGGCGGGTGAGGGGGAGTCTCCGCGAGTCACATATCCGCTGGGACGACGGTCTCTCAACAGGTCATTGCGAGCGCAGCGAAGCAATCCAGAATCCCTCCGCGGAAAGACTCTGGATTGCTTCGCTGCGCTCGCAATGACGGTGTTGGGACTACCGAGGAATTCGAGCAACTCCGTCCTCGGGGAGAGAGCCCCTCACCCCACCCCTCTCCCCGTAAGAACGGGGAGAGGGAGAGGAGAGACCTCACTTCATCTTGCACTTGTCGTGGAAGCGATCCTGGTCGTTCTCGACGATGGTGGCGACGGTCTTCAGGGTGAGCTGGCCTTCGGAATCCTTGACCACGTCCTGCAGGTAGAAGTTCTGGATCGGAATGTGGTTGTTGCCGTACTTGAACGAGCCGCGCACCGATTTGAAGTTCACCTTCTCCATCTCGGCCTTCATCTCGTCCTTCTTGGAGGTGTCGCCCTTCACGGCGACGACGGCGCTGTTGATCAGGTTCGCGGCATCATAGGACTGCGCGCCGTAAAAGGTCGGGCGCAGGCCGGGGTGCTTCTTGCGGTAGTCGGCGACGAAGCGCTTGTTCTGCTCGTTGGGGAGGTCGTTGACCCATTGCTGCGCGCCGGGCACCCCGAGCGCGTTCTCCTTCTGGAGCGGCAGCGAGAGCTCGTCGATGGTGAAGGCGGTGTAGAGCGGCATCGTGCTCTTCAGTCCGGCCTGCGCATATTGGTTCAGGAACTGCACGCCCGCGGCACCCGGGTAGAACACGAAGATCGACTCGGCGCCGGAGGCACGCGCCTTGGAGAGCTCGGCGGAGAAGTCGAGCTGGCTCGGCCACACCGTGTATTCCTCACCCACGACTTGACCCTTGAAGGTGCTCTTGACGCCGGCCAGCATGTCCTTGCCGGCGGCGTAGTTCGGACCGATCAGGAACACCGACTTGACGCCCTTCTGGTTCATATAGGTGCCGACCGCCTGCGGCGTCTGGTCGTTCTGCCACGAGGTCGAGAACACGTAAGGCGAGCACAGCTCGCCCGCGAGCTGCGACGGACCGGCGTTGGCCGAGATCAGGAAGGTTTGCGAGTCCACCGCGGTCTTGAGCGAGGCCAGGAGCACGTTCGACCAGATGTAGCCGACGATGAAATCGACCTTGTCCGACTGCACCAGCTTCTCGGTCTTCTGCTTGCCGACGTCGGGCTTCTGCCCGTCATCCTCGTAGATCACCTCGACCGGCTTGCCAGCCATCTTGCGGCCGAGATGATCGAGCGCGAGCTCGAAGGAATTGCGCATGTCGTTGCCGATCGAGGCGGTCGGGCCACTGAAGGTCGAGACGAAGCCGATCTTGATGGTGTCGCCGGCGAATGCCTGATTTGCCAGCACCAGCGCCGCTGCGCCCGCCAGCCAAAATGCCGTCCTCATAACCACTCCCCTCCTTATTATCGGTCCCCGGAAGCGGGGTGATCGCCGCTCCAGGCCCGTCTCTATTGAACGCAAAATCTGTCGCGCCGCCAATCGCTCAGCGCTCGCCCTGCACCATATTTCGCCTCAATCTGCGATGGCAAGAAATATAATTCTACTCACTTGGACGGAGGCTGCGGCGCTTTTTCGCGCCGGATCGATGCATCCCGTCTATTCGCCCATTGATGACGGCTATTGGACCGCGGCGCCCAATCCGCACTTAAATGAAGGCGAGCAGCAGCGAGATTCGAGGGTTAAATCATGGCCGCAAATCCCCATCGCGTCGTCATCGTCGGTGCCGGCTTCGGCGGGCTGGAGGCGACTTACCGGCTTGCGGGCGCCCCCGTCGAGATCACGCTGATCGACCGCCGCAATCATCATCTGTTCCAGCCGCTGCTCTACCAGGTCGCGACCGCTTCGCTCGCAACCAGCGAGATCGCCTGGCCGATCCGTCATCTCATGCGCGACCGACGCGAGGTGACGACGCTGTTTGCCACCGTGAGCGGCATCGACACGGCTCGTCGCTGCGTGCTGATCGACGACGGCAGCGAAGTGCCCTACGACACGCTGGTGCTGGCCACCGGCGCGCGGCATGCCTATTTCGGCCACGATGAATGGGAGCAGTTCGCGCCCGGCCTGAAGACGCTGGAGGATGCGACCACCTTGCGCCGGCACATCCTCGTGGCGTTCGAGCGCGCCGAGCGCGAGACCGATCCGAAGCGGCGCGCGGCACGGCTGACCTTTGTGATCGTCGGCGCCGGCCCGACCGGCGTCGAGCTCGCCGGCACCATTGCCGAGATGGCGCATCACACCCTGCCCGGCGATTTCCGCAACATCGACACGCACAAGGCCCGCGTCGTGCTGATCGAGGCGGGCCCGCGCGTGCTCGCCGGCTTTCCCGACGAGCTCTCGGCCTACGCCCAGGCCTCGCTGGAAAAGATCGGCGTCGAGGTCGTGCTCGGGCAGGCCGTGACCGAGATCAACCGCGACGGCGTCGTGTTCGGCGGCAAGCTGCTCGAGGCGAAGACACGGATCTGGGCCGCCGGCGTGCGCGCCTCGCCCGCCGCCGAATGGCTGGGCGCAGCGCACGATCGCGCGGGGCGTGTGCTGGTCGAGGCCGACCTCACCATACCAGCCCATCCCGAGATCTTCGCAATCGGCGATACCGTCAGCATCAACGCCTGGGACGGCAAGCCGGTGCCCGGCATCGCGCCGGCCGCCAAGCAGCAGGGCCGCTATGTCGCCGAGACCATAAGAGCGCGCCTGCGCGGTGCTGCGACCGGCCCGTTCCGCTACAAGCACGCCGGCAGCCTTGCCCAGATCGGCAAGCGGCTCGCGGTGATCGATTTCGGCCGCGTCAAGCTGCGCGGCGCCATCGCCTGGTGGATCTGGGGCATCGCCCACATCTACTTCCTGATCGGCCTGCGCCACCGCCTCAGCGTCGCGCTGAGCTGGCTCTGGATCTACGCGCGAGACCAGCGCGCCGCGCGGTTGATCACGCAGGGATCGAGCAAGGTGGTGTAGGAGGCACTGACGCAGCGCGGCCCTCTTACCCTCCCCTGGAGGAAGAGGGTCGGCTCACATGGTGCGCAGCGAAATGTGAGACGGGGTGGGGTGACCAGTCTCTCCTCATCCAACAGTGCCCGAGCGGAGAGATCACCCCACCCCGCTCGCGCTGCGCGCGATCGACCCTCCCCCTCCAGGGGAGGGTGAAGGCAACCGAGCTCGCTGCAACAGCGTTCCCTACTTCACCAGCTCACACCCGCCCTCCGCCAGCGGGCGGAACGCATGGTCGGCCGGAATGGTCGAGACCAGCTTGTAATAGTCGTACGGATATTTCGACTCCTCCGGCTTCTTCACCTCGAACAGATACATCGGATGCACGACGCGACCGTCCTGGCGGATCGCGGTGTCGCCGAACAGCTTGTCCTTGCCCTTGAACTTCTTCATCTCGGGCACGACCTGCTTGGCATTGTCGCTGCCGGTGGCGGCGACGGCGTTGAGATAGGCGAGCGTGGAAGCATAGACGCCGGCCTGGTTGCCGCTCGGCATCTTGCCGTTCATGCCGGGCCGCGCGGCAAAACGCTTGGCGAACGCGCGGGTGTCGTCGTTCATGTCCCAGTAAAAGGCTTCCATGAGCTGGAGGCCCTGCGCGACCTTGATGCCCATGCCGTGGATGTCATTGATGAAGAGCAGGAAGGCGACGAGCTTCTGCCCGCTTTGCTGGATGCCGAACTCGGCGGCCTGCTTCACCGCGTTGATGGTGTCGCCGCCTGCATTGGCAAGTCCAATCACCTGCGCTTTGGAGCTCTGCGCCTGCAGCAGGAAGGAGGCGAAATCGGAGGTGCCGAGCGGATGCTTGGAGGAGCCCAGCACCTTGCCGCCATGTCCCTCGATGTATTTCTGCGCCTCCGCCTCGATGCCCTTGCCGAGCGCGTAATCGACCGTCAGGAAATACCAGTCCTTGCCGCCGCGCGACATCATCGCGGCTGCCGTGGTGTTGCCGGTCGCCCAGGCGTCGTTGACCCATTGGATGGTGTTGGGCGAGCACGCCTTGCCGGTCAGATCCGAGCTCGCCGTCGAGGACGCCAGGAAGGTCATGCGGCTGTCGCGCAGGAGCGCGTTGATCGAGAGCCCGACGGCCGAGTTCGGCACGTCCACGATGGCATCGACACCTTCGACGTCGAGCCATTTGCGCACGATGGCGTTGCCGACATCGGCCTTGTTCTGGTGATCGGCATAGACGATCTCGACCTTGATGCCCTTGCCGCCGCCGTTGAAATCCTCCGCCGCCATGCGCGCGGCTTCGACCGAGCCCATGCCGTTGGTGTCCTGGAAAATGCCGGAGATGTCGTTGAGCACGCGGAGGCGCACGACGTTGTCCGATATTTCCGCGCTCGCCGCGCCGGTCACCAGGCTCGCCGCCAGTGCGAGCGTCCACTTCAGAGCTTTCATGAATTCCCTCCCCTGTTTGGTCGATTGCCGGTCTTTGCCGGCGCGATTGGAAAGTCAGACCTGCCGCTCCGGCAGTCTCAGCACGAGGCCGTCGAGCTCGGGCGTGATCTTGATCTGGCAGGACAGACGGCTGCTCGGCCGCCGCTCGGCGGCGGTGCCATCGAGCAGCGCGTCCTCATCATCCGCCATCTCGGGCAGGCGTGTGAGCCAGCTCTCGTCGACATAGACATGGCAGGTCGCGCACATGGCGTTGCCGCCGCATTCGGCCAAAATGCCGTCGATGCCGTGACGGGTCGCGGCCTGCATGGCGCTCTCGCCGCCTGAAGTCTCGACGCGGTCGGGCCTGCCGTCGGCATGGATAAACATGATGGCGGGCATCGAGACTCCTCGTCAGGCGGGGGTGATGGTGACCGGCAGGCTGTCGAGCCCGCGCAGGGTGTTGTTGAAACGGCGCTTCGGCTCGCCGGTGATCTCGATCTTCGCGATGCGGCGCGCCAGCGCCGTCAGCATCACCTCGCCTTCGAGGCGGGCGACGAGCTGGCCGACGCACATGTGAATGCCGGAGCCGAAGCCGACATGGCCGGAGGTGCGGCGGGTGATGTCGTAGCGGCCGGGCTCGTCCCAGCGCCGCGGATCGCGGTTGGCGGCGGCGAGGAACATCAGCACCTTCTCGCCCTCGCCGATCTTCGCGCCGGACAGCTCGACCTCACGGGTGGTGGTGCGGAAGAAGGTCTGCACCGGGCTTTCGAAACGCACGGCCTCCTCGAAGGCGCCGCGTGCCAGCGTGAGATCCTCGCGCAGGCGCTGCCACTGGTCGGGGAAGCGCGCGAGGCAATAGACCGCAGCACCGATGCCGTTGACGGTGGTATCGAGACCGGCCGACAGCAGCGAGCGCACCAACAGCGGCGCCTCGCTCGCCGTGATGGCGCCTTCGTCGACTTGCGCATGAATGCAGGCGCCGAAGCCGCCGGGCGCGAGGTTCTCGCGCTGGCATTGCTCGGCGACATAGGCCTGGTGCGGCGCCGAGCGCTCGATCGCCTGCTGGCGCAGCTCGTTCGGCGGCCCGAACGCGTTGAACACGACGCTCGCATAGGGAATCAGATGCTCGCGGCCCTCCGGCTTCAGGCCGAGCGCATCGGGGAAAATCGACAGCGGATAAGCCTCGGCAAGGTCGGTGATCGCGTCGAAGCTGCGCTGCTCGAGCAGCGCGTCGACCCGTTCCTCCGCCGCCGCCGCAAAACGGTCGCGCACCTGCTTCATCACCGTCGGCGACAGCACCTTTGACAGAACGGCGCGGGTGCGGGTATGGGCGGGCGGATCGGCCTCCAGGATCAGGCTCGGCGGCCGCCACGGCGTTTCCTTCTTGAAGTCGGAAAGCCCAACGCCGCGGCTGGAGCAGAAGGTGGCGGGATCGTTCAGCACCGCGTGAACCTCGGCATAGCGCGTCACGCCATAGACGTTCCACTTGTCGAGATAGACCACGGGGCCAGCCTCCCGCAGCAGCTCATGCGCAGGATAGGGGTCGGCAAGAAAAGTCATGTCGAAGGGATCGACGTCGAGATGCGGGACGCCCGATCCCGCGGCGCCGGATGCGGTCATGGAAGATCTCCCACATTTTGATCTTGTGAAAGGGTGGCGCATGTCCTTAGGTCTTTGGGCCCGCAGCGAGTCAGAAACCCGATATGCCGCCGTCCTCGACCAGAGCCCGCCAGAAGCCTGCGCCCAATGATGCGGGACCGACGCTCGATCTCGACCGTTACGTCCCGGCGTTCATCACCTTCATCGCCAACAAGCTGTCGAACAGTGCGACCGCGTTCTATCAGCGCGAATTCGGTGTCAACGTCACCGAATGGCGAATCATGTCGCTGCTGGCGATCGAACCCGGCATTCCGGCCTCGCGCATCTGCCACGTCATCGGCTTCGACAAGGGCCCGGTGAGCAGGACCCTTGCTGGCCTGGAAAAGCGTGGGCTGGTGTCGATCCGCACGGACCCGAACGACGGCCGCACCCATTCGATCTCGCTGACCGCCAGGGGCCGCGCCACCCACGACAAGGTGATCGTCGCTGCGTTCGAACGCGAGCGGCGCCTGCTGTCCTGCCTCAGCAAGGACGAGCGCGAGGTGCTGATCGATCTCTTGCGCCGGCTGCACGAAAATCTCGGCGCGGTCACGGACAGCAGCCACAGTTGACCGGCCGCGTCGCGCGCGCATCGCACCGCCGCTGTTGGGCATGCGTCCGCGTTTGCCCGCGGGACCTCTCCTGCCAAGCATTGTTTCCTCCGAGAGCGGACGCGGCAGTTCCTCCACCGTCGTCCTTCTCCGAAACGGTTCGCACAGATTAGTTGCTTAGGCAACAAAATAATCGGCACGATATTGCGACAGTATCGCTGGCGTATCCCACTCGTCATTCCGGAGCGCGCGTAGCGCGAACCCGGAATCCGTCGTGCAACACCCCTACGGTGAAATGGATTCCGGGCTCGCGCCAAGAGGCGCGCCCCGGAATGACAGCGGAATGTGGCGTCGCTGACTCGGCCCTTACAACCCGATCCACTCCCCCGACGCATCATCGTTCAGCCGCGCCACCGCATCGGCGCGGCGCGTCAGCACGGCGCGCTGGTTGATGTAGCCCTTGTCAGTGATCTCGCCGCCGTCGACCGACGGCGGCTCGGCGAGCAGCAAGGCGCGGGTGGCGTGGGCGGAGGAGTTGGCGCTCTGCTGTTTCAGCCTCACCAGCCCCTGTGCGATTGCGCTGCGGACCTTGTCATGCGCCAGCACGTCGTTCACATCGGCCGTCTCGGGCAGCCCCGCGTGAGCGCGGCAGGCTGCGACGTTGGGAAACACGAGGAAACGCACCTCGTCGCCGCCGTGACCGGCGACGACGATGTCCTGCGCCAGCGGCGCCAGCGCGGCGATGCCGGCAACCCGCAATGTGCCGACGCTGACCCAGGTGCCGGAATTGAGCTTGAAGTCTTCGGCAACGCGGCCGTCGAAGAAGAGGCCACGCTCGGGCCGTGCGCTATCAGCAAGCTTCACGGCGTCGCCGATCAGGTAGAAGCCCTCCTCGTCGAACGCCTGCTTCGTCAGCTCCGGCGCCTTCCAATATCCGGGCGTGACGTTGGGGCCGCGCACCCGCACCTCCAGCTTGTCGCCGGAGGTGACGAGCTTCAGCTCGGCGCCGGGAATGGGCACGCCGATATTGCCGGAGCGCTCGGCGAGGAAATGACAGTCGGTGGCGAGCGGTGAGGTTTCCGTCGAGCCCCATGCCGAGACCATCGGCAGCGCGCGGCCGACCGTCTCGAGCGAGAGCTCTCCGAGAGCATCCCAGAGATTCTGCGGCAATGCGGCGCCGGCATAGAACGCGAATTTCACCTCGCCGAAGAAGCGGCGGCGCAATTCCTCGTCGCTTCGCAGTGCCGCGATCAGCATGTCGAAGCCGCGCGGCACGTTGAAATAGACCGTCGGCATCACGCTTCTGAGGTTGGCGAGCGAGGCCGCGAACAGGCCGGGCGCGGGCTTGCCGCCGTCGATGTAGAGCGCGCCGCCGTTGCGCAGCACCAGGTTAAAATTGTGGTTGGCGCCGAAGGTGTGGCTCCAGGGCAGCCAATCGAGAATGACGAGATCGCGGCTCTGTTCGAGGAAGGTCCAGGTCTGTGCCTTGGCCTGCTGGCTCGACGTCAGCATGCGCTGGGTGTTGATGACGGCTTTCGGTGTGCCCGTCGATCCCGAGGTGAACAGGAATTTTGCGATCGTGTCCGGCGTCACCGCGGCGAAGGCCTTTGCGACGTCGGGCGTCTCGGGCGTTGCCGCAATGGCGCGGAACGCGAGCGCGTCGTCATCGGCGTTGCCGCTGATGATCTGTGCGTTGTGCAGCGGCTTGATTGCGGCCAGCGCTGGTGCGAACGGCTGGAGCGCAGAGACGTAGATCGCGCCGGGGTTGAGAAGCGCAATCATGCTCTTGAGCTTGTCGAAGTCCTTCGACATCAGCGAATAGGCCGGCGAGATCGCCGCCGAGGGTACGCCGACATGCTGGGCGGCGAGCGCGAGCAGCGCATGATCGACGCTGTTGTCGGAGAGGATCGCCACGGGGCGATCCGCGCTGAGCCCTTGCGCCAGGATCCAGGACGCGGCGGCGCGCACCTTCCGCAGCGCCTGCGCATAGGTGACAGTGGTCCAGGGCATTTCGACATTGCCTCGCTCGGCGAGGAAGATCGCATCCGGCCTTTGCTGCGCCCATTGCTCCAGCCAATCGCCGGTGCAGCGCGCAAACTCGCCGAGCGGCTCGGGCGAGCGCAGAACGATGCTGCCGTCGGGCCGATGCTCTGCGACGGTCCTCGGCGTTGCGAACAGGCCCGCAACGTCACCATGTGAGGCGACTGTCATGTGTTTCCTCCTCCACCCCGGTTACAGGATCGGCCGCAGCCTCGTTCCGGGCTGCTTTGGCCATAATGTTGGGCGCGGCAATTGTTGTCGTCAACAACAATCTTTCGTTCCGCGGCCTGGGGCGCTAGGATCGCGCGCGACAGGAGACGCAGACGTGACCGCCACAGCCCGGGCCGACAGCCGCCAATCCCCACGCAAGCGCGCCGGCAACGGCGCGGCACCACGCGATGTCGCCGACGACGTCGGCCTCGACGCGTTGGTCGGCCACGCCGGCTATGCGGTGCGGCGCTTCCAGATCTGGATCTTTCAGGACTTCATCAAGACGCTCGGCGAGGTCGATATCAGGCCGACGCAATATTCGGTGCTGACCGTGATCGGCGCCAATCCGGGCCTGTCGCAGATGGCGGTGGCAAAACGCCTCGGCATCGAGCGCGCCCGACTGGTGCACCTGCTCGACAGCCTCGAAAAGCGTAAGCTGGTGAAGCGGATCAAGTCGAAGGAGGACCGGCGCTCGCATGCGCTGCACCTCACCGCGCAGGGCGAGACGGCGCTGACGAAATTCAAGCGGCTCGCAGCCGAGCACGAGCGGCACGTCGAGGCGAAGATCGGCAAGGAGAACCGGGCACACCTGCTCCGGATCCTCTCCGGCTTCACCTGATCTCGGCTGCCCATGATTTAGGCAGATAGGTCGCCGAAGCGACCGGCCGAGCGCCGGCCGAAATATCTCCCAAGCCACTGATCGCACGATAATATCCGGCACGGTCATCCTGCCCGGATTCTGTACACAATGGCACATCGCTTGCTTCACTCTGGGCGAAGACGAATTGCCGGAGTTTTGCCGCCATGGGGGCCGAGCAGCCTGAAACGATCGCCGCGATTGTGGCCGCGCACCGCGCGGGCACACTGACGCCGGCGGAGACGGTCGCGCGAACCTATCGGCGCATCCGCGAATACGACGATCCTGCCGTGTTCATCAGCCTGCGCGACGAGAAGGACGCGATCGCGGAGGCGGAGAAGCTCGCGGCCCGTGTGGATGCGGTAAGCCTGCCGCTTTACGGCGTGCCGGTCGCAGTGAAGGACAATATCGACGCGCTGGGATTTCCCACCAGCGCGGCCTGCCCGGCTTTCTCCTACACGCCCACGCACGACTCGACCGCCGTCGCGCGCCTGCGCGCGGCCGGGGCTATCATCATCGGCAAGACCAATCTCGACCAGTTCGCGACCGGCCTCGTCGGCGTCCGTTCGCCCTACGGCATCCCTAAGAATTCGATTCGCGAGGATCTCATTCCCGGGGGCTCCAGCTCGGGCTCGGCCACCGCGGTCGGCGCCGGCCTCGTACCGCTGTCGCTCGGCACGGACACGGCCGGCTCGGGCCGCGTGCCGGCGATGCTCAACAACATCGTCGGGCTGAAGCCGAGCCTCGGCATGATCTCGACCGCAGGCCTGGTACCGGCCTGCCGCACGCTCGACTGCATCTCGGTGTTCGCACTCACGGTGGACGATGCCGCGCTCGCCCTGTCGGTGGTCGCCGGCCCCGACCAGGCCGATCCATTCTCGCGCGACCGGCCGCTCGGCGCGATCACGCCGATGCCGGCAAACCTGCGCCTCGGCGTGCCGCGCAATGGTCAGCTGATCTTCTTCGGCGACAAGAAAGCGGAAGCCGCCTACAACGATGCGCTGAAGCGCTGGACCGCGCTTGGGGCGACGCTGGTCGAGTTCGACCTCGAGCCGTTCTACGAGACGGCGCGGCTGCTCTATGAGGGTCCCTGGGTCGCCGAGCGTTACCTCGTGATCAAGAACCTGCTGGCGTCCGCGCCTGATGCGATTCACCCTGTGACGCGGGAGATCACCGCGGGAGGTGCGCGGCTCACGGCGGCGGAAACGTTCTCGGCGCTCTATCGCCTGCAGGGCCTGCGCAAGATCGCCGAGCGAACATTCGCCAACATCGACGCGCTGGTGCTGCCGACCGCGCCGACCGTCTACACGACGGAGCAGGTGCTCGCCAACCCGATCGAGCTCAACAGCAGGCTCGGCACCTACACCAACTTCGTCAACCTGCTCGACCTCTGCGGTCTCGCCGTGCCGGCTTCGATGCGCAGCGACGGCATTCCATTCGGCATCACGCTGCTGGCACCCGCAGGGCGCGATGCGATGCTCGCCAGCATCGGCCGGGTGTTCCATGCCGATATCAAACTGACGCTCGGTGCAAAGGGCGTGGCGCAGGCCCCGCTCGCGCCACTGCCCGCAAGCAATGACGATGAAATCCCGCTTGCGGTGGTCGGCGCGCATCTCACTGGCATGGCGCTGAACGGGGAATTGACCGCGCTGAACGCGCGCCTGATCGAAGTCACCAGGACGGCCGCCGACTACAAGCTGTATGCGCTTCAGACCACGCCGCCGAAGCCGGGCATGCTGCGCGTCGAGGCCGGCACGGGCGCTTCGATCGAGCTGGAGATCTGGTCGTTGTCGTCGTCGGCCTTCGGCAAGTTCGTCAACGCGATCCCCGCGCCGATGGCGATCGGCACGATCACGCTCGCGGACGGGCGCAGCGTGAAGGGATTCCTCGTCGAGCCGGAGGTGCTGGCCGAAGCGCGCGATATCACCGCCTATGGCGGCTGGCGCGCGTATATGAAGGAAGCTGCGGCAAAGCAGGCCTCGTAGGGTGGAAGGTGCGCTCTTCGCGTGACGTGCCCACCATCACCATAAGGTGGGCACGCTTCGCTTTGCCCACCCTACAGCACCTAGCGCGTCGCCCTAAACCGACACCGCGTAGATTTCGTACTCCCCGCGCACCAGCTCGATATGCGCGCGCATGGCGGCGGCGGCGCCCTGTTTGTCGCCGCGCATGATGGCGACGACGACGCGGTCGTGTTCGGCCTGCGACTTGGCGAGGCGGCCGAGGTTGCGGAATTGGGCGCGGCGGAACGGCTGCACGCGGACGCGGGTCGCGAGCGTGATCTCGGCGATGTAGCCGTTCTGCGAACCGGCATAGATCGCGTTGTGAAAGCGCTCGTTGACCTCGTGGAAGCGCTCGGGATTGCCGGCATAGCTCAGCACCCGCAGCTCCTCATGGATGGCCTCCAGGCCATGACGCTCTGCCGCCGACATGCGTTCGGCGGCAAGGCCCGCGCACAAGGCCTCGAGCTCCGCCATCGCCTCGAACATGCCTTTCAGTCGCTCGATCGATGGCTGCGCCACCACGGCGCCGCGATGCGGCCGCGCCTCGACGAGGCCGCTCGCCACCAGCTGGCGCAATGCCTCGCGCACCGGCGTGCGCGAGACGTTGAAGCGCCTTGCGATGTCGGTCTCGTCCAGGGGCGAGCCCGGCGCCAGCGTTCCCCGCACGATCTCGTCGGCAAGCTGCAGTCGCAGCTCCTCGGCGCGCGTGACCTTCAGCAGCGACGGCGATGGACGGTCGACGCGCGGCACCACCGGCTCGGCCGGCAATGCGCCCTGCGGAAGATCATCAAGCGTCATACGGTCTCTTTCGGCTCGTCGATGATGCTGACATGAGCGGCGACGACGCGCCAGCCCTCCGGGAAACGTATCCACGTCTGCATCTGCCGGCCGACCTTGCCGGGGGCCGTATCGCGATAGAACAAGGTGGACGCCACCGCCGTGTCGCGGCCGTAAGCCGTGATCACGGTCTTGGCGGTGCGGCGGTTCAGCCCGACCGGCGAGCGCGCGGCGCGGAAGCCGGAGATCGCCTCGTAGCCATAGAGGTTCTCGCCGATGCCGTAGCGCAAGGTGCGCGGATCGTTGCGGAACAGCTCACCGAGCACGGCGACGTCGTTGCTGACGAGGGCCTGCTCGTAGCGCTCGAACGCGGCCTTGACTTCCGCGATCACGTCGGGGAGATCGATCTCCATCTTAGAATCCTCTCGGCGCGGGCGCCGCGACGGCGCCCATCTTCTCCAATGCGTGCGCAACGCGCAGCGCGATGTCCTCGCGCCAGGGCGCGCAAATGATCTGCACGCCGATCGGCAGCGGCTCCAGCGGCACCGGAACCGCGACCACCGGCAGGCCGATGAAGGAAATCGGCTGGGTGTGGATGCCGATATTGGCGCGCACCGGCAGCTCGACGCCGTCGAGATTGAAATTGACCTGGCCGAGCTTCGGCGCGGTGCAGGGCGTCGCTGGCGCCAGCAGCACGTCGACGGATCGAAAGATCTCGGCGAGCTGTGCGCGATACCAGCGGCGGAATTTTTGTGCGCGGTCGACCAGCGGCGCAGGGACCATGGCGCCCGCGATCAGCCGGTCGCGCACGGCCGGGTCGAAATCGCCAGGGCGCTTGCGTAGGCGATCGAGATGGAGCGAGGCGCCCTCCGTGGTGGTGATGACGTAAGCCGCCGCGCGGGCGCGCGATGCTTCGGGAACGTCGACCACCTGCGTTGCGCCCAGCGCCTTGGCGACGCGGCTGACGGCTTCGACCGCTTCCGGAAACACATTCTTCTGGAAGTGCCCGCCGGCAATCGCAACGCGCAGACCGGAAATGGACTCATCGAGCAGCGGCGTGACCGGCTCCAACCCGCGCGTGGTGCAGGCGCCGTCGTCTGCGTCCGGACCCTGCATCGCGTCATAGGCGAGCGCGAGGTCGGCGACGGAGCGCGCGAACGGGCCGAGATGGTCGAGGCTCGCCACGAACGGGAACGAACGCGCGCGTGACAGCCGGCCATAGGTCGGCTTCAGGCCGAAGATGCCGCAGAAGGACGACGGCACGCGGATCGAGCCATTGGTGTCGGAGCCGAGCGCGATCGGCACCAGCGCGCCGCCGACGGCGCTGCCCGAGCCGCCGGAGGAGCCGCCGCTCATCCGCGTGGTGTCGTGCGGATTGCGCGAGGGGCTGTCATGGATGTTCTCGCCCGTGAAATCGTAGGCGTATTCGCCCATGTTGAGCGCGCCGACGAGAACGGCACCGGCCGCTTCCATCCGCTCGATCAGCGTCGCGTCGCGCTTGGCGGGCGCGAGATCGCGGTTGATCTTCGAGCCGGCGCGCGTTGGCAGGCCCGCAACATCGAACAGGTTCTTGACGGCGAAGGGCACGCCGGCGAGCGGACCGACTTTCCTGCCTGCAGCGATGTCGGCATCGATCGCGCGCGCTTTGGCGCGGGCGCGTTCGGCGGTGACGTCGGTGAAGGAATTGAGGATGCGGTCATGCTGCTCGATGCGCGCGAGCACAGCTTCGGTGGCATCGAGCGCGGACATCTTGCGCCCCGCAACCGCACTCGCGATCTCGGAGGCCGTCATCTCTGGTTTGGCCGACATGGTTTCAGGCCGTGAAGATCGGCGCCGGCTCGGTCTCGTCCGGCAGCGCGAATTCGTCGACCATGCGGCCAAGCCGCAGCGAGACTTCGAGATTGGCGCGCACGGCAGGCCGCCAGGCCTCCTCGAGCGGCAGTGCCAGCGCCTTCGATACGGCGTCGATATAGTCGTCCAGGGGTTCGGCCATCACGCTCTCAAGCAATCAGTGCAGTCTTAGTGTGTCGGCAACGGCGGATGCGGGATCGCCGTCAGCAGCTCCTTGGTGTAGTCGTCCTTGGGATCGCCGAGCACCTGCTCGGAAGAACCTTCCTCGACGATCCGTCCCGTCCGCATCACAATGACACGATCGCACAACAAGCGCACCACATTCAAATCATGCGAGACGAACAGATAGCTCATACCTAGCCGCGCCTTGAGATCCTGAAGCAAATTGAGGACGACGGCCTGCACGGAGACGTCCAGCGCCGCGGTCGGCTCGTCCAGGATGACGAGCTTGGGATGCAGCGCGATCGCCCGGGCGATGCCGACGCGGGCCTTCTGGCCGCCGGACAATTGGTGCGGGAAGCGGTCGAGCAGATTGTGCGGCAGGCCGACCATGGTGGCCAGCTCTTCGCAGCGGGCGCGCAGCGCGTCGCGTCCCCTGACGTCGCCCAATTGCATGATCGGATCGGCGATCGCGCGCGCAGCGGTGAAGCGCGGGTTGAGGCTGTCGGTCGGATCCTGGAACACCATCTGGATGCGGCTGCGCTGCGGCAGCCGCGCGAACGCGGCGGGAGCAATGCTGCCGATGTCCTCGCCGTCGAACTGGATCAGGCCGGAGGTCTGGTCGAGGAGGCGCATCACCATCATCGACGTGGTCGACTTGCCGCAGCCGGACTCGCCGACCAGGCCGACGCTCTCGCCATGGCCAATCGCAAAGGAGATGCCGTCGACGGCGCGGAACACGTCCGGCTCCACCGGCGGCTTGCGGCCGAACAGTTTGCCGAGCACGGCGGTCGCACCCTGGCGGGGATATTCCTTGACGAGCTTGTCGACGAGCAGGAGGGGTTTTGATGTTTCGTCACCCCCGGGCTCGACCCGGGGGTCCATCGACCGAGAGAGGTCTTGCGAAGTTTGATGGATGGCCGGGTCAAGCCCGGCCATGACGGCTCTGCTTTCTTCCTCAGGCAGCAGATCGCGCAAGCTCACCCCAAGCCGCGGCGTCGCGCGCATCAGCTTCTTCGTATACGGGTGCTGCGGGTTCGCGAAGATGTCGGCGGCCGTGGCGGTCTCGACGACACGGCCCTTCTCCATCACGACGACGCGGTCGCAATAGGCGGCAGCGAGGCCAAGATCGTGCGTGATCAGGATGGTCGACATCGCGCGGCGTTTCGTCAGCTCGACGATCAGGTCCATCACGGCCTTCTGCGTGGTGACGTCCAATCCCGTCGTCGGCTCGTCGGCGATGAGGAGCTGCGGATTGCAGGCGAGCGCGAGCGCGATGACGACGCGCTGGCACATGCCGCCCGACAGCTCGAACGGATAGGCGTGGTAGCGCTCCCGCGGGCGCGCGATCTTGACCTGCTCCAGCGCCTCGATCGCCTTCTCGCCATGATCGGCAACCTGGGCCTGCTGCACATGGGTGCGCAGCACGTCCTCGATCTGGTCGCCGACTTTCCGGATCGGGTTGAGCGCGGCACGCGGATTCTGGAAGATCATCGAGACTTCGCGGCCGCGCAGATCGCGCATCTGGTCTTCGGTCGCCGCCTTGACGTCGATGCCGGAGAACATCACAGAGCCCTCGGCGATCTTGCCGGCGCGGTCGAGGATGCGCATCACCGCGTAGGATGTCACCGACTTGCCGGAGCCGGACTCGCCGACGATGGCGAGCGTCTCGCCCTTGGCCACGGAGATGTTGACGTGCTGCACAGCCTTGACGATGCCGCGGCGGGTGGTGAATTCGACCGTGAGGTCCTGGACCTCGAGCAGCGGCTGGGCGGTCATGCGGGCCTGCCGATCAAAAAGTGCGAAAACAACCCCATGCACAGTAGAACGAGGTTGGAATCGTTGAGGAATTTCAACCAAAAATTCACCATCACGTCCTCCGTTGCGGATCGACGATGTCGCGGAGGCCGTCGCCGAGGAGGTTGAAGCAGAACACGGCGATCATCAGGGCAAGGCCGGGGAAGAGCGCGATCCACCATTCGCCCGACACCATGAAGCCCGCGCCTTCAGCGACCATGATGCCCCATTCGGCGGTCGGCGGACGGACGCCGAGGCCGATGAAGGAGAGGCCGGCGGCGTTGAGGATGGCGTAGCCCATGGTCAGCGACATCTGCACGATCATGATCGGCATGATGTTGGGCAGGATGTGCACCAGCAGGATGCGGAATTCGCCGTTGCCTGAGAGACGCGCGGCCTGCACGAAGCCGGCATTGCGGCGGACATTGGCTTCGGCGCGCGCGACGCGGGCATAGAGCGGGAAGTTCACGATCGCAGTGGCCAGGATGATGTTCTGCACGGTGTTGCCAAGCGCGGCGACGATGCCCATCGCCAGCACGAACAGCGGAAAGGCCATGATGGTGTCGGCGATGCGGCCGACGACGCGATCGGTCCAGCCGCCGAAATAGCCGGCCGCAATGCCGGCAAGGCCGCCCATCAGGAACACCAGAGCAACCGACGCGATCGCGATGAAGAAGTCGAGGCGCGTGGCGACGATGACGCGGCTGAAGATGTCGCGGCCCAATTGGTCGGTGCCGAACCAGTGCGCCGCCGACGGCGGCTTCAGCGCAGCGGCCGTGTCGGAGGCGAGCGGATCATAGGGCACGACATAGGGGCCGAACAGCGCGGCGAACACGATGATCAGGAGCAGCGCAAAGGCAAAGCCCGTGACCTTGTTCTCGCTGAGGACGTAACGGGTCTGTTCAAGCACCGCGACGAGGCCTGACGTGCGGGCGGGCCCGACAGGTTCAACAGCAGGCGCAACGGAGCTCATTGTGTCACTCCTGAGCGTCATGACGTTGGGTGCCGAGCTGGGAGTTGGCTTCACCTCTCCCGCTTGCGGGAGAGGTCGGCGCGGAGCGCCGAGTGAGGGCTCTCTCCTCTCGGGGGTGCTCGACCGCGGAAAAAGCCCTCTCCCCAACCCTCCCCCGCAAGCGGGGGAGGGAGCGCACCGTTCGCGTGGCTTCGAATGCGATCATCTACCCCTCCAACCTGACGCGCGGATCGATCACACCGTACAAAATGTCGATCACGAGATTGAGCAGCACGTACATCACCGCCATGGTCAGCACGAAGCCCTGCACCGGCGCGAAGTCGGAGGAGATCAGCGCTTCCACCGCGTAGGAGCCGATACCCGGCCAGGCGAACACCTTCTCCACCAGCACGTTGGCGCCGAGCAGGAACGAGAACACCATGCTGAGCGTGGTGATGACAGGCAGCATCGCATTGCGAAACGCGTAAGTGACGATCACGGTCGCCGGCGACAGGCCGCTGGCGCGCGCGGTGCGAACGAATTCGGACGCGAGCACCGCGAGCATGGAGGCGCGGGTCATGCGCGCGATCGGCGCCAGCGAGAAGATCGCGAGCGTCGTTGCCGGGAGAATGAGCTGGCTCAGCGCCGAGCGGAACGCCTCGACATCGCGCGCGATCAGGGTGTCGATCAAATAGAAGCCTGTCACCGTTGGCGGCGCGCTGTAGAACACGTCGAGACGGCCGAGCGGCGCCGGCGACCAGCCCAGCCGGAAGTAGAAGACATAGACCAGCACGAGGCCGGTGAAGAACACCGGCAGCGAGACGCCGGCCGTGGTCGTCACCCGACAGAGATGGTCGATCCATGATCCCGGCCGCGTTGCCGCCAGCACGCCGAGCGGAATGGCGATCGCAATGGACACGAAGAGGCCGAGCAGCGTCAGCTCGGCCGAGGCCGGCAGGCGGTTGCGAATCTCGGTCGCGACCGGCTGGCCCGTCGTCAGCGAGTTGCCGAAATCGCCGTGCGCGAGATCGTTGGCATAGCGGAAGAACTGCTCGATCAACGGCTTGTCGAAGCCGAGCTTTTTCCGGATCTGCTCGACGGCTTCCTTGGTCGCGGCCGGGCCCGCGAAGTAAGCGGCGGGATCGCCCGGCAGCGCGCGCGTCAGCAGGAAGGTGACGATGACGACGCCGATCAGCGAGGGGATCGCGAACATCAGGCGCTTGCCGATCATGGTCAGCATGGGGTGCTCCTGCGCGTGTTGCGCACTCTGCGAGCCGCGCGCTCCGCTGCGTTCCCTGCCCCCTTGTGGGGGAGGGCTAGGGAGAGGGGTGGCCGCCCGAGAGGTCGGAGTTCGTGGCTACCCCCCTCCCTGCCCCTCCCCCACAAGGGGGGAGGGAATGAGAGAGTGGTGCTCACCTCACTCCAGCGCGGAAAGCTGGAAGACGCGGACGTGTTGCTCGCGCCACCCATGGCCCCTCACCCCTTCGCCATCGCGCGATAATCGAGCCTGCGGTGGAACCAGTATTGGTAGCCCGTGACGTTCTTCTGCATCGCGACGTTGACGAAGGGCTGATACAACGGGATGCGCGGGATGTCGGCGAAGGCGAGATCGACGAAGCCCTTCACGTCGGCATCGTAAGCGGCCTTGTCGCCGGTCGCTGCCGCCGTGCGCGCACCGTCGATGAACTTGTCCATCGCCGCCGACTTGTAGCTCATGGTGTTGAAGACGGAATTGTTGCCGTGATAGCACCAGTAGAAGAAATACTCGGGGTAATCGAGCCAGCCCGAGAACACGTTGGTGAAGAGCGGCATCTCCTTCTTGTTGAGTTCGGTGCGCCAGTTGGCGCCGGGCACCTTGTTGATGGTGGTCTTGATGCCGAGCTGGGCGAGGCTCTCCTGCACCAACACGCACAGCGGCTCGTTGACGCCGGCGAAGTTGAGGTCAAACGAGATCGTGGTCTCGAAGCCGCCTGCGTAACCGGCTTCTGTCAGCAGCGCCTTCGCCTTCTCCATGTCGGTGTTGTATTTGTGCGGCTGCGGCCAGGCGACTTCGGTCGCCTTGTCCTTTGCGCCGAACATGGGATTGCCAAGGCCGAACAGCACCGCGTCCATGATCTTCTGATACGGCAGCGCATAGGCGATGGCCTGCCGCACCTTGACGTTGTCGAACGGCGGCTTGGTCACGTTCATGCCGATATACTGGATGCCGTTGGAAAACGGCAGCGACACCACATTGAGCTTGCCGTTCGCCTTCATCTCCTGGAAATCCTTGAACGGCAGCTCATAGGAGATGTCGGCGTCGCCGCGCTCGAGCAGCGCCCGGCGGTTGCCGGCCTGCGGCACCATGCGCCAGATCACGCGCTTGATCTTGGGGAGCGGGCCGCCGACCCAATCCTCGTTCCGCTCCATGATGACTTCGGTGCCCGCGGTCCACTTCGTCACCTTGTAGGCGCCGGAGCCGGCGGTCTGCTGCTTGGTGTATTCGAGACCCCAGGGGTCTTTTTCGCTGGCGTTCTTCTTCACCAGCTCGGAATTGACGATGCAGGGCACGATGACGGCGAGATCGGGGATCGTCAGCTTGTCCTTCTTCAGGAAGTCGACGCGCACGGTGTGATCGTCTACCACGACGAACTGCTCGGCCTTTGTCAGCGAACCCGCGCTCATCTGGAAGGTCGGGAAGCCGCCGACGCTGACGGCGCGGTCGAGCGACCATTTCACGTCTTTCGCCGTGACCGGCGCGCCGTCGTGGAATTTGGCGTTCTTCTTCAGCTTGAAGGTGACCGACATGTCGTCGATCTTCATGTCGTCGGCGAGCTCGCCCTTGAACTTGTCGCGGTCGTAATAGGGCACCCCGCCGGGGCCGCTCTTCATCTCGTGGCTGATCAGGCGGTCGTAGCAATTCCAGGAGACCTCGTAGCCGGGCACGTTGGTGCCGACGCCATGGATGTCGAGATTGTTGGGGCCGCCCTCCGAGACGATCAGCAGCGTCTCCGAGCGGGCGTCGGCCTTGGCCGAGGAGATCACGGATGGCATGGCCGGAAGCGCCGCGCCAGCGGCCAACCCGGAAACGGATTTGAGGAAATCGCGGCGCTTCATGAAATCGCTCCAACATGAAAGTTTTTGGTTGGAACTGGATTCGCAAGGTTTGTGCCAAGGGTTAACGGAAGCTTGAACCGTGCGTAAATTATTGATTTATAATGATATTCACCCGAGTTCGGCTCACTAGGCAGTTCTCAGCGGCCTCTGTCGTTGCATACAAAGATGAGATTTTGATCATAAAATAAGCAGATGAAGCCGGGGGCCCAATTTACCGCCATGGCCGTCGACTCTCTTGCCGCGGGTCGCGGCCCTCGACAGGAGATCGGGTCTCGTGGGCTAAGCTCGTCATTGCGAGGAGCCCTTGCGACGAAGCAATCCAGAGTCTTTCCACGGAGACAATCTGGATTGCTTCGCTTCGCTCGCAATGACGGTGTTGACGGAGCGCTCAGCCGGGCCAGATCAACTCCTGCAGCTCGACCAGATCATCCACCCTCTCCTGCCAGCCCTCGATGCAGATGTGGCTGTTGAGGTCGCTGGCGCGGTGCAGCAGCATCAGGGCCATCAGGCGGCGCTTGATGGTGGCGTCCAGCCTTGCATAGCCAAAACCTTCGAGCAGGCTCGTCACCCGGCCCGGCCGGCCCGCCGCCATGAAGGCGCTAGGGCCGAGCAGATCGTAGTCGCGCCATCCCACGAGCACGTCGCCGAAATCGAACAGGCCTGCGAGCGACCATTGGCCGTCATCGCAGGCGAGCAGAAAATTCTCGGGGATGTATTCGCCGATCAGGATCACCGGCGGCGCGTCCATCGGGATCAGCTTTGCGGCATCGCGCAGGAGGTCGTCGAGGCCGGCGAGGAATTTCGGCGCGAGGCCGAGACGCTCGTGTCGCGCGCGGCAACCCTGCATCTGGGCCCGCATGAACACGTCCCAGCGCGGCTCGATGGACGCGAGCTCCCCTAGCGGAACGCGCTGCACGCAAGCGATGGTCTCGCCGATTTGGCGCAGCAGGCGCTCCTTCTGCGGCTCCGGCAGTGACGGCCAGACCTCCGAGCCGAGCGTGCCGGTAAGACGCGTCATGACGAGATAGAGCCAGCCGTCGCGCATCCCCTCCGCGACGATCTCGGGGATCGGCAGGTGCAGACGGCCGGCGAGCTGCGTCAGCGCGGCGCGCTCCGAGACGAATTGCGCTGCGAGCAGCGGCGGGAAGATTTTCAGGATCAGCTTGTCGCCGAGGCCGACCACGAGATTGGTGCCGGTCGCAAACACCTGCGGTGAGCCGGCATCGAGGCCATGGCCGCGTGCGATGTCGAGGGCGATCGGCAGCCATTGTGAGGGATCGGAGCGGAAGGCGCGGAAGCTTGCGGCGTCGGTGAAGACCGGTAGTTGTTGCGCTCGACCACTCGTCATCCGCGCGCTCTCATCGAAAGGAATTTGGCGAATTCGATGCAAACCACGCAGACGGTGCACCTCTCCCGCTTGCGGGGGAGGTCGGCGCGAAGCGCCGGGTGGGGGCTCTCTCCTCTCGGGGATTGTCCCGTTGTGGAGACACCCTCTCCCCGACCCTCCCCCGCAAGCGGGGGAGGGAGCGCACCACGATTGTGGCTGCAGCGAGATTGAATCGCGACATGCTGCTACCGCTCCGGGCTTGCCCGCTCGAACTGGCGCAGGAGCTTGTTGCCGCGCTCGACGGCGGAATCGAGTGCGGATTGCGCGCTCTTGCGGCCGGCGAAAGCCTGCTCGAGCTCGTCCTCGATCACGCCGCGGATCAGGACGAAGGAGCCGAGCCGGATGCCCTTGGAGTTCTCGGTCGGCGGATTGAGCGTGATCTGCTCGAACGAGATCGCCGAGCCCGGATTGCGCTCGTAGAAGCCTTGCGAGCGCGTCAGCTCGAAGGCGGCGCGGGTCACCGGCAGATAGCCCGTGTTCTGGTGCCAGGCGGCCTGCACGCCGGGCTGGGACAGATAGGCGAAGAACCGCGCCACGCCCTTGTATTCCTCGCGCGGACGGTCGCGCAGCACCCACAGCGTGGCGCCGCCGATGATCGAGTTCTGCGGCGCGCCCTTCACGTCGGGCCAATAGGGCATCATGCCATAGCCGATCTCGAACTTCGAATTGGCCTTGATGTCGGCGCGCGTCGCCGAGGAGCCGATGAAGATGCCGCACTCGCCCTTCTGGAAGCGCGGCTCGGCCGACTGGCCGCGGCCGCTGTAGTCGAACAGCCTGGTCTTCTGCCACTCGCTGAGCGCCGCGACGTGATGCACCAGCGTCGGATTGTTGATGGTCAATTCCGCATCCAGCCCGGCGAAGCCGTTCGCCCGGCTCGCCACCGCGAGGTTATGAAAGGCGGAGAAATTCTCGACATGGATCCAGGACGGCCAGGACGTGGTGAAACCGCAAGGCGCGCCGCGGTCGCGCAGTCGCTTGGCGGCCGCTCCCAGTTCCGGCCAGGTCTTCGGCGGCGCCTCCGGATCGAGGCCGGCGTCGCGGAACATGGTCTTGTTGTAATAGAGGATCGGCGTGGAAGAATTGAATGGGAAGGACAAGAGATTGCCTGATGCATCGGTGTAATAGCCGGAGACCGCGGGCAGATAATCGCTGAGCGAGAACGGCTCGGCCTGATCGCGCATCAGGCTGAACACCGGGTAGATCGCGCCCTTGGCCGCGGTCATGGTGGCGGTGGCGACCTCGTTGACCTGGACGATGGCGGGCTGGCTGCGCGAGCGGAAGGCGAAGATCGCGGCCGTCACCGTCTCGGTGTAATTGCCCTTGTAGACGGGCACGATGCGGTAGCCGGACTGCGAGGCGTTGAAGTCGGCTGCGAGCTTTTCCAGCTGCCTTCCGAGCTCGCCGGACATGGCGTGCCACAACGCGATCTCGGTGGCGGCCCGCGCAGGGGCGGCCAATGAGAGGGCCGCAAAGGCGGCGACGAGCTGCAAAAGGCGCAAGGCTGACCTCACGATGGCTCTTCCCAGAACGCACGGCGAAGGCCGGCCACCTTGCTTAAGGCGCGGCAATCGCGGTTTCAATCGGGAATGAACGCCGGCTGCGCCGCACAATCGGCTCGCCGGTGCGGGATGGCCTTCCGTTCACCATCTGATAGATTGCATTGAACCTTTTCCTTCCGCCATAGACTCCACCACTGAGGGGTTGAGTGTGCCAGTGTTGAGCCGTGCCGAACTCTCGCGGACTGGGGTGGTCTTCGTCGCGCTTCTGCTTGCCGCAGTCTCGTCGAGCATGCGCACGACGAGCGCGGTTGCGCGTGAATTTCGTGCCGCCGACACCCAGACCGAGGATTACCCGACCGTGCAGGCGCTGCGCTATATGGGCGCCCTGATCGCCGAGCGCACCGGCGGCCGGCACGAGATCAAGGTGTTCCACTCTCGCCAGCTCGGGGAGGAAAAGGAGACCATCGAGCAGACCCGGGCCGGTGCGATCGACCTCAACCGGACCAACGTGGCGCTGATCGGCAATTTCGTCCCGGCCATGAACGTGCTGGCGATGCCGTTCCTGTTCCGGTCCATCGAGCACATGCAGAAGGTGCTGGACGGGCCTGTCGGCAGCGAGATCCTCGACAGCTTCGAGCCCTACGGCTTCGTCGGGCTCGCTTTCTACGATTCGGGCGCGCGGTCGATCTACAACGGGGTCCGTCCGGTGAAGACCATCGCGGACCTCAAGGGATTGCGGATCCGGGTGCAGCAGTCGGAGTTGATGAGCCAGATGATGCGCGCACTCGGCGCCGAACCGGTCGAGCTGCCCTATGGGCAGGTGCTCACCGGGCTTGCCAACCATCTGATCGACGGCGCCGAAAACAACTGGCCATCCTTCGTGACCACGAACCATTACCAGCATGCCGGCCATTACACGCTCACCGAGCACACGATGAGCCCGGAGGTGCTGGTGATCTCGCTGAAGGCCTGGAAGAGCCTGTCGGCGGAGGAGCAGACGATCTTCAGGGAGGCCGCGCAGCGCTCCAGCCGGTTCATGCGCGAGAAGTGGCACGACCTCGAGGAACAGTCGCAGCGCAAGGCGCAGGAGGCCGGCGTGACCATCATCAGGGACATCGACCGCAAGCCGTTCGAGGAGGCGATGGCCGCAATCTACGCCAAGGCCGAGCGCGACCCCGCGGCGGCCGCGCTGATCGAACGGATTCGCAAGGTGGAGTGAGGCCTGTTGGCTGCGCTTGGACATAGCGAACACGCGGACAAGCCGCCCGGCCCGATCGGGCAGCTGCGCGCGCGCATCGTCGGCCTGCTGCGGGCGGTGCCGATCCGCTGGCGCATCCTGTCGATCGCCGCGCTGAACTCGGCCGTGGTCGTGGTGCTGGTGGCGATGATCTGGAACGGCGCGAAGGTGCTCGGCTCGGCCTGGGACGACGTGCGCCAGGTGCGCGAGTCCGACCGGATCCTGGCGCTGCTCGAAAGCGAGACCGGACGGCTGCAAAACCTGATCCACCGCTACATCAACCAGCCGAGCCCGGACCTGTTCGCCGAGATCCTGTTGCTGCGCGAGGCGGTGCTGGGCACGCTGACGGGCCGCGCCGCCAAGGACCCGATGCTGTCGGGCTCGGTGGAGGAGCTGGAACGCACCACCGACCGCTTCCTCAACGGCTTCGGCGAGCTGCGCAGCGTGCAGTCCACCATCGCCAGGACCTATGAGGAGCAGGTGCAGGGCCCCGCCAGGGACATGGCGGGCCTCTACTCCATCATCGAGGGCGCCACCGGCCATCGCGACGCGCTGATCTGGCCCTCGCTCGGCAAGTCCCGCGAGGCCTTCACCGCGATGCTGGTCGCGGCCAATTCCTACTATCTGTCGCAGTCGTCGGGCGCCGCCGACGACGCGCGCCGCCACACCGAGACGATCGAGAGGACCATCCCGGTCATGATCGATCTCGCCGACAACGACCTGCAGAAGATGGCCTTGCAGCGGCTCGCGGCCCGCACCGCCGCGCTGCGCGAGGGCTTTGCAAAACTCTCCGAGCAGCTTGCGAGCCGCACCGAGCTCCTGCGCAACACCATCGACGCCAGCCAGGCCGAGGCGATCGGCGCCATCGACGACCTGTCGACCAAGATGCGCCAGCGCGAGCAGAAGGCGCAGGAGACGTTCGACCGCACGCTGGCGGATATCTCACGCCGGGTGCTGTCGATCGCCGTGATCTTCCTCGGCATTATCCTCACCGCGGGCGTCTTGATCGCGCTGTCGATCCGCCTGCCGCTGCAGCAGATCATGACGGCGATGCGTGCGATCACGCTCGGTGACCTCGACCGCGAGGTACAGGGCACGAAAGCGCGGGACGAGGTCGGAGCCATGGCACGCGCGGTGGAGGTGTTCCGCGAGAACGCGATCGCCAAGCGCCGGACCGAGGACGAGCTGCGCGCGTCCAAGGAAAAGGCCGAGAGCGCTTTGCTCGAGCTCAACACCGCGCAGCAGAACCTGATCGACGCCGAGCGGCTGGCCGCGCTCGGCGGCCTCGTTGCCGGCGTCGCGCACGAGGTCAACAACCCGATCGGCATCAGCCTGACGGTTGCATCGAGCTTTGCCCGGCGCACCGAGATCTTCGAAGCCCAGCTCAAGGGCGACGGCGGCCTGCGCCGCTCGCAGCTGGAGGAGTTCGTGCAATCCTCGCGCGACGCCTCGCAGCAGCTCGTCGCCAACCTGACCCGCGCCGGCGAGCTGATCCAGTCGTTCAAGCAGGTCGCGGTCGACCGCTCCCATGCCGAACGGCGGCAGTTCTCCTTGAGCGAAGCCACCGACCAGATCATCGCCAGCCTCAAGCCCGTGCTGAAGCGCTCGCCGATCACGCTGGAGGTCGACGTACCCGAGGGGCTGCTGCTCGACGGCTATCCCGGCTCCTACGGCCAGATCCTGACCAACCTCTTCCTCAACGCCGCCAATCACGCCTTCGCCGACGGCCGCGCCGGCAGGATCGCGATCTCGGCGCGGCCGCGCGGGACCGAGGATATCGAGATCAGCTTCTCCGATGACGGGGCCGGCATGACCCCGGACGTGCAGCGCCAGGCCTTTGACCCTTTCTTTACCACCCGGCGCAATGAAGGCGGCACGGGACTTGGCCTTCATATCGTCTATAACCTCGTCACCCAGCAGCTCGGCGGCCGGATGATGCTGGAATCCAAGCTGGGACAAGGCACTACTTTTCGCATTATCATGCCCCGCGTCGCCAAGGGCGGCGCGCAAAGCACAGAAAGTGACGGATCTTCTCAATGGCCGAACAGGACGATGTCCTCCACCTGATCGACGATACCGGTACCGCGTCGGAGGATAGCAACGCCCGGAAATGGAAGATCGCCGTCATCGATGACGATCCGGCCGTGCATGACGGCACGCGTTTCGCGCTGTCGGACTACAGCCTGAACGGCCAGAGCCTGGAGATCCTGTCGGCCTATTCCGCGGCCGAAGGCCGCAAGCTGATGGCCGAGCATCGCGACATCGCCGCGGTGCTGCTCGACGTCATCATGGAGACCGACGTCGCCGGCCTCGAGCTGGTCGAGTTCATCCGCAACGAGATCCGCAACGAGACCGTGCGCATCATCCTGCGCACCGGGCAGCCCGGCCAGGCGCCGGAGCGGCGCGTGATCGTGCAGTACGACATCAACGACTACAAGGCCAAGACTGAGCTCACCGCCGACAAGCTGTTCACCTCGCTGACCGCGGCGCTGCGCTCGTATCAGCAGCTCGAGCGCATGGTGCAGACGCGGCGCGGGCTCGAGATCATCATCGACGCGGCGTCCACGCTGTACGACTTCAAGTCGATGCAGCGGCTCGCCGAGGGCGTCCTGACCCAGCTCGCTTCGCTCCTCAACGTCGACTGCGCCGGCATCCTGGTGCTGCGCGACAATGGCGGCAACGATCCCGAACTCTCCGTGCTCGCCGGCAGCGGCTGCTACAGCCGCTTCATCGGCACCACCTCGTCGAAGGCGCTCGACCCCGAGCTGCGCGAGATGGTGGAGGCCGCGTTCCAGCGCCGCAAGAACGAGTTCGCCGATCATCGCAGCGTGATCTATTTGCGCACCGGATCGGGCCGCGAGGTCGTGGTGCTGCTCCAGGCCGAGCGCGAGCTGTCGGAGACCGACCGTTCGCTGGTCGAGATCTTCTCCTCCAGGCTCTCGATCGCCTTCGACAACGTCATCCTCTATCAGCAGCTGCAGGACGCCAACACCCAGCTGGAGGACCGCGTCGCCCAGCGCACCCGCGCCCTGATGCAGGCCAACCGCCGCCTCTCGGCGCAATGGCTGCGGCTGCAGCGCGCCAACGGCTTCAAGAACGAGATCCTCGGCACCGTCGCGCACGACCTGAAGAACCCGCTCGGCGTCATTCTCGGCCGCACCGAGATGCTCAAGGAGCTGATCTCGACCGGCGCCTCGGAAAGCGGCGTGGTCGCCCAGGTCGACCACATCCGCGACGCCACCAAGCGCCTGACCACGATGGTCGATCACCTGATCTCGGACGCGATGGCGGATGCCTTCGACATCACCATCCGCCGCGAGCCGGTCGACGTCGCCGCACTGGTCAAGGAGGTCGCCGAGGCCAACCAGCCGCTCGCGGTCAACAAGCAGCAGGCGATCAAAGTCACCGCGCCGCCCAACGTCGTCACCATGTGCGACACCGATCGCATCCGCGAGGCGATCGACAATCTCATCAGCAACGCCATCAAATACTCGCCGATCGGGGGCAAGATCGACGTGGCCGTCGTCCACGAGGGCAGCGACACCATCGTCCGGGTCAGCGACGAGGGCGCCGGCCTGTCGCCGGAGGACCTCGGCCGCCTGTTCGGCCGGTTCCAGCGACTGTCGGCCAAACCGACAGCCGGGGAGAGCTCGACCGGACTTGGTCTCTCCATCGTCAAGCGTATCATCGACATGCACGGCGGCGAGGTGACCGCCGAGAGCGAGGGCCCCGGCAAGGGCTCGACCTTCACCATCACCCTGCCCGCGACTGAAATGCCGTGATGCAAAGCCCGTGATGCAAAGCCCATGACCCAAAGCCAGCACATCATGATCGTCGACGACGAGGCTCCGGCCCGGGAGATGGTCGGCGATTACCTCAAGATGCACGGCTTCACCGTGACGCTGTGCGACGGCGGCAAGTCCTTGCGCGCCGCGATCCAGGGCAGCATGCCCGATCTCGTCGTGCTCGACCTCAACATGCCCGAGGAAGACGGGCTCTCGATCATCCGCGACCTCAAGAGCCGCATCAACGTGCCGGTCATCATGCTGACGGCGACCGCAAGCCCGATCGACCGCGTCGTCGGCCTCGAGCTCGGCGCCGACGATTACGTGGCAAAGCCGTGCGAGCTGCGCGAGCTGATGGCGCGAATCCGCTCGGTGCTGCGGCGGAGCGGGCCGGCAAAGGCAGCGGACGCGCCGGCGGCGAAGTCGGACAAGGAGCAGCTGGTGCGCTTCGGCACCAAATGGCTCGACCTCGAAGCGCAGGCCTTGCGCGACGACGAGGGCAACGAGCATCCGCTGACCGCGTCCGAGTTCGGGCTGCTCAAGGTGTTCGCGGCCAATCCGAAGCGCGTACTGTCGCGCGAGCGCCTGCTCGAGCTTGCGAACGCCCGCGACGCCGAAGCCTTCGACCGCGCCGTCGATCTGCGCATCATGCGCATCCGCCGCAAGATCGAGCCCGACCCGGCCAAGCCCGCGGTGATCCGCACCATCCGCGGCGGCGGCTATCTGTTCTCGCCGCAGGGCGAGAAGGCGTAGCGGCTGCTACTGGCAACCGCCGCTGTCGTCCCGGGGCGCGCGTAGCGCTAGCCCGGGATCCATAACCCCAGGGAGGGGTTACGACGCCGAGCTGGTAACTCCGAATCTTCGCCAAACCGCATCCTGTGGTTATGGGTCCCGGGCTCGCTTCGCGCCCCGGGACGACGGCGGTGGGTGCGGCGCGACCAAACGCAAATCGCCGGGATTCGTTCCGCGGCGCCCCCGTCCGGCCCCGAACCGCCACCCCCGTATTTTCGGCACGTTGAAATTCCTCGGTTTTTTGCTCCGAATGTTTCATCGCGGCCGTTGTCACGAAACAATTTGGCGGCGCACGAAACCATTTTCCGCTTTTCGTGCAGACGTCCCGAAACGTTGGCTCATTAACACTTTGTCCCAAGGAAACGCCGCTCGGTTGCGGCGCTACGGGGAGCCAAGTCCATGCCGAACGTCATTGCCATCAACGCCCAAGCCAGCCAGAGCATCATTGCCGCTCAGGCGACCTCGGACGACATGCTCCTCGAAAGCATCGCGGCCGGCAACCGGACGGCCATGCACATCCTTTACTGCCGGCACAATGTGCGGGTTTACCGCTTCATCCTGCGCATCGTGCGCGACGCCACTACGGCGGAAGACCTGGTCAGCCAGGTGTTTCTGGACGTGTGGCGGACCGCCGGCCAGTTCCAGGGCCGCTCGCAGGTGTCCACCTGGCTGCTCTCGATCGCCCGCTTCAAGGCGCTGACCGCGATGCGCCAGCGCCGCTTCGAGGACATCGACCAGGAGGACGTGCGTCAGATCCCTGATGATTGCGACACGCCGGAGACCTCGCTCGACCGCAGCGACACCAGCGCCATTCTGCGCGCCTGCGTGCAGAAGCTGTCGCCGGCGCACCGCGAGATCATCAACCTCGTCTACTACCACGAGAAGTCGGTGGAGGAGGTCGGCCAGATCATCGGCATCCCCCAGAGCACGGTGAAGACGCGGATGTTCTACGCCCGCAAGCAACTCGCCGATTTGCTTAAGGGCGCCGGCGTCGACCGTTTCGCCGCGTAACCACAATGATTTCAAGGGGATAGGACCTCAATTTCGGCCTTCTCCCTGGACACGGAAGCGTTACCGCCTTTGAAACAATTGAAACAAACGACAACATCAGGCGGAAAAACTTCCCCTCTATAAAGCTCCCATACGGTTTCGTTAAACCTCCCAAGACCTCCAGCGACCCGGACGATGCCCCGTCCGGGTCGCTTCGTATTTAGGCCTGAGCAACCACCCGACCGCGCCGTCACGAAGGCGTGACGCGGCGTAACGACTGCCACAGCCGATCCGAACAGCCCTCGTGACCTCCCACACGAGTGCCTCATGCTCGACCTACTCTTCGCTCTCCTCGCCGGCCTCCTCACCATCGCCGCGCCCTGCACGTTGCCGATGTTGCCGATCCTGCTCGGCGCCTCGATCGGGCGCGCGGGGCATCTGCGGCCCGCGATGATCGCGCTCGGCTTCGTCGTTTCCTTCTCGGTGGTCGCGCTGGCGCTCGGCGCGATCACACGTGCCTTCGATTTCGATCCGAACGTGCTGCGCGAGGCGGCTGCGGTCCTGCTGCTCGGCTTCGGCTTGTTGATGTTGTGGCCGGCGCCGTTCGAATGGCTGTCGATCCGGATCAACGGCTGGCTCGATCTGGGCAACACTGGCGCCATGCAGCGCGACGGCGCGCTCGGTGGGCTGATCCTCGGCACCACCTTGGGACTGGTCTGGACGCCCTGCGCAGGGCCGGTGCTCGGCTCGATCCTGACGCTGGTTGCGACCTCCAGGAATCTCGGCTGGGCCAGCACGCTGCTGGTCGCCTATGCCATTGGTGCTGCGATCCCGATGCTGGCGATCGCCTATGGCGGACAGGCCGCGACGACGCGCGTGCGCAGCCTGGCCCGGATCTCGCCGCGGCTGCAGCAGGGCTTTGGCGTCGTCGTGATCGGCTTCGCGGTCGCCGCCTATTTCCAATACGACACGCTGATCGTGGCGTGGCTCACCGGCTTCTACCCCACCGGCCAGATCGGCCTGTGATCCCACGTCATCTTCACCGGAGGACGCTTTCCATGACTCTCAAACTGCTCGCAATGTCTGCTGCACTGATCGGCATCACCGTTACCGGCGCCGTCATCCCCGGCATCTGCGACGAGGCCGCACGCGCCGCGCCTATCGTCGCCGCCGCCGCGAACCAGCAGGCCGCGCCCGACTTCACCGGCATCACCAACTGGTTCAACTCGAAGCCGCTTCATATCGCCGATCTCCGCGGCAAGGTCGTGCTGGTCGATTTCTGGACCTATGGCTGCGTCAACTGCGTCAACACGCTGCCGCATGTCACCGGCCTCTACGCCAAGTACCGGGATCGGGGCCTCGTCGTGGTCGGCGTGCATACGCCGGAATTCCCGTTCGAGCGCTCGGCCGCCAACGTGCAGGCCGCGCTGAAGCGCCATGGCATCAGCTATCCGGTGGCGCAGGACAATGAGTCCAAGACCTGGAACGCCTATCGCAATCAATATTGGCCGGCGCAATACATCATCGACCAGAGCGGCAAGATCGTGTTCCAGCACGCCGGCGAAGGCAGCTATGACGAGATCGATCGCACCGTGGCCAAGCTGCTGAACGCGAGCAGCTGAGGCCACGCGGCCATCGCGCGGCTGGCTGCAATTGTCAGCCTTGTTGCTTGACTCCACGGAGCCGTCCGTGGAGTTTCGCAACCGACGCAATCAGCCGCCCGCAATGGACGCGACCATCAGCACCGACATCCGCCTTCGTGAAGGTTCCTCGATCGCGCAGCGGCTGGTCGTGGCCGGCTCTGCGGCCGCCGTTGCGCTCTGCTTCACGCCGGGACTGTTCACGCAGGACGTCCTGGAAATCACGATATCGGCGCTAGCGCTGCTGGTGGGAGCCGGGTTCGTCGTCGGCATCATGATGGCGCCGGCGGTGGTGTGGATCATCACGCCGGACGAGATCCTGATCGGCCAGCAGAGGCCGTTCGGAAAACTCCAGACGCGCCTGGTCGGCAAGGACGAGATCACGGCGCTGCAGGTCCCCGGCAGCAAGAGGGTGAAGGCCCGCTTCCAGCTCGTGTTCACGCTGGCCTCGGGCGAGCGCCTGGCCTCGCCGCCGATTCCCGACGTCACCCATGTCAGCGACACCGTGGCGTGGATCGCGGCGAATTTCGACGTTCCCAATGTCGAGGCGCCGAGCAACCCGCTCGATGCCAGCAATCCCGAGATGCATCTCGGCGAGCCGCTCGAGGCGTTTTCCGCACGGGACATCCGAATCGTCGCGCTGATCGCGGTGGCCTTGTCCGCAGCCCCCTATGCCTACAAGCTGTGGCGCGGCCTCTCACCCAGCCATGTCGATATCCTGCTGCTGCCGCTGGGCGCGATCGCCGCATTCGCCATCTATCGCTATGCGAACCTTGCGACCGGCGCGTTCTGGATCATCGGGGCGAACGATATTCGCGTCGAGCGCCTGTGGGGCGACGGTAGCCTGCGGGCCGACCACATCACCGGACCCGACGTGAAAACGATCACGGTCGAGCGGCGCGGCCGCTCCGAGGACGAGCATTGCATCGTGGTGATCCGGCTGCATTCGGGGCGGCGGTTTCGCAGCCCGCGCATCGGCTCGCGGGTCGAGGCCCGCGCCGTGGCGACGGAGATCGTGCGGCGGCTCCGCATCGCGGCGGAGAGCAACAAGATCTAGCTGGCATTCAGTGCCACTTATCGAGGTTGATCTTTCGGCGCACTCGGTCTGAGCCTCTCCCGCAAGCGGGGAGGGAGCGGACTTCCGTCATCAAGCCTCATTTGGCGCGCCTTAATTGATCGGCCCCACCGTGAATGGGCCGATGGCGATGACATGGCAGTCGCTGTCGCGCTTGGCGCAGTCGGCGAGCGCGGAGGTGACGGCGGTCTGCTCGTCAGCGGCCTTGAGACCGAGGCCGGGCCGGCCCGACGTGCCGACGGCGACGGCGTTCCAGCCCATGGGGTCGGTGAGCTTGCGTACGACCTCGCCACGCGCGTCGGCCACGATCGAGGCGTTGGAGGCGGCATTGAAGAAGCCGGTGATCCTGAACAAGGTCGGGATCGGCACGACGAAATTGTCGTCGATCGCGACGACCAGACAGGGCACGCCGGCGATCGCGCCACACGATTCCAATGAGCGCCGCGCGGCATCATCGGCGGACGAGGCTCCCAGCACCATGAAATATTGCCCGCCCGGGCTGAGCGCGACGGAGCGGGCTTTCGCCGCCGGCACGAACATGTTCTCGAGCCGGATCTTTTGCGGTTCGCGGACCAGAGGAAAATCCTTCGAGGCGAACGGCCGCTCGGTCATGGCATCATGGCGCACCCAGGGCTGCGGCGGCATCGGCGGCTTGCCGTGCGTGTAGACGACGTTGTTGCCGACGGCATAGAGCTCGCAGCGCCGCGGCGATTGCGCCGCATCAGCGCGCTTCTGACACTGCTCGACCGCCGTGTTGCGCGCGGCTTCTTCGGTCGGCTGGTTCAATGCCGAGCCGGTGAAGCCGCCGATATTGAGCGCGAAAGCCTTGTAGTCGCCGGCCGCGGAATAGTCGCCAGCCAGGAAGTTGCGGACGCGCTCGTTGATGAAGGGCACGCTGTCGGCAACAAGCTTGCCCGTCATCGGCGCGGCGGAGGGTGACGG
This sequence comes from Bradyrhizobium glycinis, assembly GCF_016031655.1. Classification (GTDB taxonomy): domain Bacteria; phylum Pseudomonadota; class Alphaproteobacteria; order Rhizobiales; family Xanthobacteraceae; genus Bradyrhizobium; species Bradyrhizobium glycinis. The sequence continues at coordinate 139,689 of NZ_JACCHQ010000008.1, read as the reverse complement.
CGCGGGCATCGGCGCCATCGCAGCGCCGGCATTCGGCGGAGTCATCGCCGCCTTTGCGGCCGGGGTGGACATTGGGCTCGGCGCCATGGGCGTCGCTGCCGGCATCGGGCTTGCCGCCGCTGCATTCGCAGTCGGCGCGGCGCTCGGGGCCGGGGCCGGCGCCGCGGCACTCGCGGCGTGCTTGAGCTTGGTGTTGTAGAGAAAGCCGGTGACCACGATGGCGACGATCGAGACGACGGCGACCGCCAGCGGCCACATCCACACCGGTGCCGAGGCCATCTTGGAAGCCGCGTTTTTCAGCTTCGGCTTGGCATAGCTGCCGTCCTCGCGCCGCATCGCCACCATGTAGGCGTGCACCGGCGTCGGGATGTTCTTGACCTCCTGCGCGCCGATATCGGCGAACTGCACCGACAGCTTGTTGGCGACCTGCTCATGCACCGCGCGGGAGATGCAGATGCCGCCGACCTCGGCAAGACCCTCCAGGCGCGCGGCGATGTTGACGCCGTCGCCCAGGAGATCGCCGTCGCGCTCGACGACGTCGCCGATGGTGATACCGATGCGAAACGACATCTGCCGGCTCGACGGATAGGCCATGTTGCGGGTCCGCAAGCTTTCCTGGATGTCAATCGCGCAGCGCACCGCATCCACCGCGCTCGGAAACTCCGCGAGCACGGCATCGCCCGCCGTGTTGAAGATGCGCCCACCGGCCTTGGCGATGAAATCGTCGACGACCTCGCGATAGGAGGCCAGACGCCGCAGCGTCTCCTCTTCGTCTTCCGCGACCAGCCTCGAATACCCGGCAATATCGGCTGCGAAAATCGCTGCGATCTTGCGTTTCATCTGCCGGCCCCCGGAACAATCCGCGAGCGCAGAATGCCGCCATCTCCGGCGCGGTGCAACAAAGTTTCAGCGCCCGCCACGGTCGGTGACGAGCGCTGAACCTGTTCAGGAATTCCTTTGCAGGAATGTCTTGTTCGAGCCCCGGAGCGGTGCCCCGGGGCTTAGTGCATAGCCGTGGAGCTGAGCTGGTGCTGGATGCTCTTGAAGTGATCGAGCCGCTCGATGGCCTGATCGAGCTCGGAGCCCTCATGCTCCTTCAGGTTCTCTTCCATCTCCGCGATGGTCTCGGCGAACTGGGCGCGGTCCAGCTCGGCCAGCGAGGTCGCGACGTCGGCGAGCACGGTCAGGCCTCTTTCGGAGACCTCAGCAAGGCCGCCAAGCACGATGATCTTCTCGTGGCGGCCGCCGGTGGTCACGGTGAGGATGCCCGGCCGGATCGCCGCCACGACCGGCGCATGCCCTGCCAGCACGCCGAAGTCACCCTCGACACCGGGAATGTCGACCTGGTCGACCTCGCCCGAGAAGGCGAGCTTTTCCGGTGAGACGAGATCGAAATGGAAGGTGGCCATGGTGTTTCCGCTTGCTTTGCCTGTCACCCGCGGGCTTGACCCGCGGGTCCATCCATCAAACTCTTTCGCGATGGATTGCCGGGTCAAGCCCGGCAATGACACCGAGAATTAGGCGGCTTCCGCCGCCAGCTTCTTGCCCTTCTCGACCGCCTCTTCGATGGTGCCGACCATATAGAAGGCAGCTTCCGGCAGGTGGTCGTACTTGCCTTCGACCAGGCCCTTGAAGCCCTTGATGGTGTCGGCGAGGTCAACGAACTTGCCCGGCGATCCCGTGAAGACTTCGGCGACGTGGAACGGCTGCGACAGGAAGCGCTCGATCTTGCGGGCGCGGGCCACCGTCAGCTTGTCCTCTTCCGACAGCTCGTCCATGCCGAGAATGGCGATGATGTCCTGCAGCGACTTGTAGCGCTGCAGCACCTGCTGGACCTGGCGGGCGACGGCGTAGTGCTCCTCGCCGACGACCAGCGGGGAGAGCATGCGCGAGGTCGAGTCGAGCGGGTCCACCGCCGGGTAGATGCCCTTTTCCGAGATCGCGCGCGACAGCACCGTGGTGGCGTCCAAGTGCGCGAACGAGGTGGCGGGCGCCGGGTCGGTCAAGTCGTCGGCCGGCACGTAGATGGCCTGCACCGAGGTGATCGAACCCTTCTGCGTGGTGGTGATGCGCTCCTGCAGCGCGCCCATGTCGGTGGCGAGCGTCGGCTGATAACCCACGGCCGAAGGAATACGACCCAAGAGCGCCGACACTTCCGAACCCGCTTGCGTGAAGCGGAAGATGTTGTCGACGAAGAACAACACGTCCTGACCCTGATCGCGGAAGTGCTCGGCGACGGTCAGACCGGTCAGGCCGACGCGGGCGCGGGCGCCCGGCGGCTCATTCATCTGGCCGAACACCAGCGCGCATTTCGACTTCACGCTCGGATCCGGATTCTTGGGATCGGCGTTGACCTTGGACTCGATGAACTCGTGATAGAGGTCGTTGCCCTCGCGGGTACGCTCGCCGACGCCGGCGAACACGGAGTAACCGCCGTGCGCCTTGGCAACGTTGTTGATCAGCTCCTGAATCAGCACGGTCTTGCCGACGCCGGCGCCGCCGAACAGGCCGATCTTGCCGCCCTTGGCGTAGGGCGCGAGGAGGTCGACGACCTTGATGCCGGTGACGAGAATTTCGGCTTCGGTCGACTGGTCGGTGTAGGTCGGCGCTTCCTGGTGGATGGCGCGGGTGCCCTCCGACTTGATCGGGCCGGCCTCGTCGATCGGCTCGCCGATGACGTTCATGATGCGGCCGAGCGTACCGTCACCCACGGGAACCGAGATCGGCTGACCGGTGTCGGTCACTTCCTGGCCGCGCACCAGACCTTCGGTGGCGTCCATCGCGATGGTGCGGACGGTCGATTCGCCGAGGTGCTGCGCGACTTCCAGAACCAGGCGGTTGTTGCCGTTCTTGGTCTCCAGCGAGTTGAGAATGGCCGGCAGGTGGCCTTCGAACTGCACGTCGACGACGGCGCCCATGACCTGGGTAACGCGACCGATCTGTGTGGCTGCTGTAGCCATTTACTGTCTCCTTCGATCCGAATTTCGTGTCCGGTCAGACTGCTTCTGCGCCGGAGATGATTTCGATGAGTTCCTTGGTGATCTGAGCCTGACGCGTGCGGTTGTAGACCAGCGTCTGCTTGCGGATCATTTCGCCGGCATTGCGGGTGGCGTTATCCATCGCCGACATCTGCGCGCCGTAGAACGAGGCGTTGTTCTCGAGCAGGGCGCGGAAGATCTGCACCGCGAGATTGCGCGGCAACAGACGCGTGAGGATCTCGTCCTCCTCCGGCTCGTATTCGTAAGAGGTCGCGCTGCCGTTCGCACTGCCTTCCTCGACGACCAGCGGAATGATCTGCTGGGCGGTCGGGACCTGTGCGATCACCGATTTGAATTTCGAGTAGAACAGCGTGCAGACGTCGAACTCGCCGGCGTCGAAACGCGCCAAAACCTTCTTGGCGATGTCCTCGGCGTTGACGAAGCCGAGCTGGCGGACGCTGCGCAGGTCGAGATGCTCGACGATCTGCTTGTCGAACTGGCGCCGGAGCTGCTCGTAACCCTTGCGGCCGACGCAGAAGAACTTCACTTCCTTGCCCTGCGCGATCAGCGCCAAAGCGCGCTCGCGGGCGAGACGCACGATCGAGGAGTTGAAGGCGCCGGAGAGGCCACGCTCGCCGGTGCAGACCAACAGCAGGTGAACCTGGTCGCGGCCCGTGCCGGCCAGCAGCACCGGTGCGCCGGGCGAGCCCGCCGCGGCGCCGGCGATGTTGGAGATCACCGCGCTCATCTTGTCGGCATAGGGACGCGCCGCTTCCGCGGCGGTCTGCGCGCGGCGCAGCTTGGAGGCGGCGACCATCTGCATGGCCTTGGTGATCTTTTGCGTCGCCTTGGTGGAGGCGATGCGGACGCGCATGTCTTTAAGTGACGCCATTCTTCGTCCCCAGCGATCAGCCTGCGGCTCGACCGCGACCCTATCCTTTCGTCATGCCCGGGCTTGTCCCGGGCATCCACGTCTTCACCTTCCACGCAGCAAGGCGTGGATGGCCGGGACTTCAGTTGCGAAGACGCGCTTCGCGCTTCAGCCCGGCCATGACGGCACTCTTAAGCGAAGCTCTTCGCGAAGCCTTCGACCACCGACTTCAGCTTGCCGGCGGTGTCGTCGGAGAGGTCGCGGCTGTCGCGGATCGCGTTGAGGATGTCGGCGTGCTTGCCGCGCAGCAGCGAGAGCAGGCCGTCCTCGAACGCGCGCACCTTGTTGAGCGGCAGCGGATCGAGATAGCCGTTGGTGCCGGCCCAGATCACGCAAACCTGCTCCTCCATCTTCAGCGGCGAGAATTGCGGCTGCTTCAACAGCTCGGTGAGGCGCGAACCGCGGTTGAGCAGGCGCTGGGTCGAGGCATCGAGGTCGGAGCCGAACTGCGCGAACGCCGCCATTTCGCGGTACTGCGCGAGCTCGCCCTTGATCTTGCCGGCGACCTTCTTGGTGGCCTTGGTCTGCGCCGAGGAGCCGACGCGCGACACCGACAGACCGACGTTCACAGCCGGACGGATGCCCTGGAAGAACAGGTCGGTTTCCAGGAAGATCTGGCCGTCGGTGATCGAGATGACGTTGGTCGGGATGTAGGCCGACACGTCGTTGGCCTGGGTTTCGATGACAGGCAGCGCCGTCAGCGAGCCCGAGCCCTGGTCCTTGTTCAGCTTCGCCGCGCGCTCGAGCAGGCGGGAGTGCAGATAGAACACGTCGCCCGGATAGGCTTCGCGGCCCGGCGGGCGGCGCAGCAGCAGCGACATCTGGCGGTAGGCGACGGCCTGCTTGGACAGGTCGTCATAGATGATGACCGCGTGCATGCCGTTGTCGCGGAAGTACTCGCCCATGGTGCAGCCGGTGAAGGGCGCGATGTACTGCATCGGCGCCGGATCGGAGGCGGTGGCGGCAACGACGATCGAATATTCGAGCGCGCCCTGCTCTTCCAGCACCTTCACGAACTGCGCGACGGTCGAACGCTTCTGGCCGACCGCGACGTAGACGCAGTACAGCTTGATGTTCTCGTCCGGCTGCGCGTTGAGCGGCTTCTGGTTCAGGATGGTGTCGAGCGCGATCGCGGTCTTGCCGGTCTGGCGGTCGCCGATGATCAGCTCGCGCTGGCCGCGGCCGATCGGGATCAGGGCGTCGATGGCCTTGAGGCCGGTCGCCATCGGCTCGCTCACCGACTTGCGCGGAATGATGCCAGGCGCCTTGACGTCGACGCGCATGCGCTTGTCGGCCTGGATCGGGCCCTTTCCGTCGATGGGATTGCCGAGCGCGTCGACGACGCGGCCGAGCAGGCCCTTGCCGACCGGCGCGTCCACGATGGCGCGGGTGCGCTTGACGGTCTGGCCTTCCTTGATCTCGCGGTCGGCGCCGAAAATAACGACACCGACGTTGTCGGTCTCGAGGTTCAGCGCCATGCCGCGGGTGCCGTTCTCGAACTCGACCATTTCACCGGCCTGGACGTTGTCCAGACCGTAGACGCGGGCGATACCGTCGCCGACGGACAGCACCTGTCCGACTTCGGAGACTTCAGCTTCCTGGCCGAAATTCTTGATCTGGTCCTTGAGGATCGCGGAAATTTCCGCGGCGCGGATGTCCATCAGCCTGCCTCTTTCATCGCGTGCTTGATCGAATTGAGTTTGGTGCGAAGCGAACCATCCACCATGCGGCTGCCCAGCTTGACGACAAGGCCACCGATGATCGAGGGATCAACCTTCACGTTCAGCGCGACATCCTTGCCGGTCACCGATTTGAGGGCGACCTTGAGGGCATCGAGATTCTTGTCCGAGAGCGCTTCCGCCACGGTGACGTCGGCGGTCGTCTCGCCCTTGAACTTGGCGACGAGCGCGCGGTAGGCGCGGATGACGTCGGCCACCGCGAACAGGCGGCGGTTGGCGGTCAGCACTTTCAGGAAGTTGGCGGCGATGCCGGTGATGCCGGCCTTGTCCAGCACGGCCGAGAGGGCCTTGGACTGGGCGTCGGCCGCGAACACCGGGCTGCGGACGAGGCGCTTCAGATCGGCGCTCTCGTTCAGCAGGGCATCGAATTTGTCGAGATCGGCTTTGACCGCGTCGACCACGTTCTGGTCGCGGGCCAGTTCAAACAAGGCCGTTGCATAACGGCCGGACACACCTGAAACGGACGTATCTTCTGCAGCCACAGACGCGCTCTTTTTGCTGTCAAACTCGCAAGGGAAAAACCGTCGCCACGAAGCGGCGCCTAGCGATCCAAGCCCTTGGAATTCAAGCGGGACTTCGATTTTCGACCAGCACGGGAGGTGCCGGGCTCGTTAAAATCGCGGCTTTGCTAACATAGCGGGCGCGCAGGTGCAACATGACGCCAAATTAAAGGCATGAGGTTCTGTCGCCAGTTCGTCGCAGCCTCGCGACATATCGCGCACGGAGGCGCAGCCGAGGCGGCCACCTGCTACCTCACGGAAATTGGCGCCGGCCCTGCCGCGGCACCCTCCATTGGTTCCTGCCCCCAGCGCATAGCGGCCATGAACACGGATCGCTGACGCGTGAATCCGTTCCCGCCAGTTCCACCCGCCGAATACTTATCGAATTCTAAATGCGCGGGGCGATGACTTCGCTTTACAGTAATCGAAAGTAGTCGTGAGGTTAATAAATCGTTAAAGGCGAAGATTACGGAACATCGGCTGAATATCGCGCGACGGTAACAAGATATTTCATGACGACACATACTGGATTTACTGCCCAATTCACGCCTCATTGGGAATCGAAACGCCAATCCGCTCACAAACTGATGGGGGCTCCACTTGCCACAAATGTGGCAATACTAGCTTAGGGACCATTAAATGCTGTCTTTGAAGACGCTGGGCTTTGTGACCCGGCCGCGTACGGCGATTGCTTTCGTCGCCGCAACTCTCCTCGTCGGTGGAACTGCCACCGAAGCTTCCGCCAAATCCCGGCATCACCGGCATCACCACCGCCACCAGGCCCAGACCGAGGCCAACGCGACCTCCGATTGGCGCAATGCCAATGCGTCGATGACGCCGACCTCCGGCACGGGCCGCAGCTTCTCCGGCATCGCGTCCTTTTACGGCAATGAGTCCGGCAGCAAGACCGCCTCGGGCCAGCGCTTCAACCAGAACGCCATGACCGCGGCGCACCGTTCGCTGCCGTTCGGCACCAAGCTGCGCGTCACCCATGGCGGCCAGAGCGTGGTCGTCACCATCAACGACCGCGGCCCGTTCATTCGCGGGCGTGTGCTCGACCTCTCCACCGGTGCCGCCCGCGCCATTGGCCTCACCAGTCGCGGCGTCGGCCGCGTCACCGCGGAAGTCATCTCCTAAGGCGTTTCGACGCGCCTTCCTTCACACGCGCAGTTTTCATCAGTTTGATGCGCGCGTGAAACGAGCCCGCGGTCTTGGGGGACCGCGGGCTTTTTGTTGTTTGCTGTCGTCATTGCGAGCGCAGCGCGTAGGGTGGGCAAAGCATCCGCCGGCGATCGCAGAGCGACGGCGGATGCGTGCCCACCAATTTCAGTGGTGGGCACGCTTGCGCCTTCGTTCTTCGAACGAAAACGCGCGCTTTGCCCACCCTACGAAATCTACGAAAGCTCGAGGATCACAAAAAGCTCTGCGGATCGACGTCCACTTCCAGCTTCAGGTTGCCTGTCGGCTTCGGACAGACCGCGAGCCAGTTGCGCAGATAGTCCGACAGATCGAAACCGCGCGCCGATTTCACCAGGATGCGAAAGCGGTAGCGGCCCTTGATGACGGCGAGCGGTGCTTCGGCGGGACCGAGCACGACGACGCGCTCGTCGCGCGGCGCTAGCGCGACAAGCTTGCGGCCGAAGCCTTCGGCGCCCGGGCGATCGCCGGCGGAGATGATCAGGCTGGCGAGCCGGCCGAACGGCGGATAGAGCGTCTTCTCGCGCAGCTCGATCTCGCTGTCGTAGAAGGCCTCGCGATCGCAGGCGATCAAGGCCCGCATCACGGGATGATCGGGCTGGTGGGTCTGGAGATAGCCGACGCCGCGGCCCTGCTCGCGGCCGGCGCGGCCGATCACCTGGTTGAGCAATTGCCAGGTGCGCTCGGCCGCGCGCGGGTCGCCGTTGGAAAGGCCGAGATCGGCATCGACCACGCCGACCAGATTGAGCCGCGGAAAGTTGTGACCCTTGGCCACGAGCTGCGTGCCGATGATGATGTCGACGCGGCCCTCCGCGATCTCGGCGAGCTCGCTTCGCATCGTCTCGATCGAGGTGATGAGATCGCTCGACAGCACCATGGTGCGGGCTTGCGGGAACAGCGTGGCCGCCTCCTCCTGCAGGCGCTCGACGCCGGGGCCGACCGCGACCAGCGATTCCTCGGCCGAACAGTTCGGGCAGATGTGCGGGCGCGGCATCGAGAAGCCGCAATGGTGACAGACCAGGCGCTGACGGAAACGATGATCGACCAGCCAGGCATCGCAGATGGTGCAGGCGAAGCGATGGCCGCAGGCACGGCACAGCGTCAGCGGCGCATAGCCGCGGCGATTGAGGAACAACAGCGCCTGCTCGCGCCGCTCGATCGCGGTCCTGATCTGCCCGGCAAGCCGCGGCGAGATGAAGCGGCCGCGCGCGGGCGGCTCGCGGCGCAGGTCGATGGCCTCGATATGCGGCATGTGCTGGCCGCCGAAGCGCGAGGGCAGCGCGATGCGCTGATAGCGGTTCTTGCGCGCATTGACCTCGGATTCCACCGACGGCGTCGCGGAGGCCAGCACGACCGGGATCTTTGCGATATGCCCGCGCACCACCGCCATGTCGCGGGCGTGGTAATGCACGCCGTCGTCCTGCTTGTAGGCCTGGTCGTGCTCTTCATCGACGACGATGAGGCCGAGATTGGCGTAAGGGAGAAACAGCGCCGAGCGCGCGCCGACCACGACCGGCGCTGAACCTTCGGAGATCGCGGCCCAATTGCGCGCGCGGGTGCGCGGGGTCAGCTCCGAATGCCACTCGATCGGCCGTACGCCAAAGCGCTGCGCAAAGCGGTCGAGGAACTGGCCGGTGAGCGCGATCTCCGGCATCAGGATCAGCGCCTGCTTGCCGCGACGGACCACCTCGGCGACGGCCTCGAAATAGACCTCGGTCTTACCCGAGCCGGTGACGCCGTCGAGCAGCGCGACGTGGAAGGTGCCGTTGGCCGCGAGCGCGCGCATGGTGTCGACGGCCGCGCGCTGCAGCGACGTGAAGTCCGGCCGGCCGAATTCCGGATCGGGCGCCGGCGGCGGAGGCGGCGGCGGCATCGGCTCCACCGTGAGCGTGCCTTCATCGACGAGGCCGTCGATCACGCCTGCGGAGACGCCGGCTTCCTTGGCCGCCTCGGACTTGCCGTGCAGCAGCCGGTCCGACAGCACCGCGATCACGCGGCTCCGCGCCGGCGTCAGACGCTTCGGAGGATCGCCGGTCAGGCGCACGCCGGCGCGCGCCCGCTCCGGGCCGAGATTTTCGCCCATGCGGAGGCACATGCGCAGCACCATGCCGCGCGGGCTCAGCGTGTAATTGGCGACCCAGTCCACCACCGAGCGCAGCTCCGGCTTGAGCGGCGGGATGTCGAGCTTCTCGCTGACCTCCTTGAGGCGGTTGTGTAGGCGCGGATCGGGATTGGCATTCTCGCCCCAGACCACGGCCAGCACCTCGCGCGGACCGAGCGGCACACCGACGAGGTCACCCGCCTTCAGCTCCATGCCGCGCGGCACCTTGTAGGAATAGGTCTGGTCGAGTGCGACCGGCACCAGCACGTCGACCATGCGGGTCGCGGTGGCGGGGGCGGTGCTGTTGCGCGGTGATTGGTCCATGAGCTTTGGAATCGGAACCTTGAGGCCTTGAGGCTAGCGCCGCGCGGCGGCCTTAGCGAACGATAAACGAGTGTGATGCGATATACTGTGCGGAATCACCACGTCCAGAGCGCATGAGCAAAGCGGCCGCCCCACAAATCGAGCTCGCCAGCGCCGATCCCTCGATCGCGCAGGAGATGGCGCGCTGGCTGGCGCATCTCGGCGCCGAGCGGCGGCTGTCGCCGAAGACGCTGGAGGCCTATGGCCGCGACTTGCGGCAGTGCCTGGACTTTCTCTGTGCGCATTGGGGCGAGCGCGTCACGCTCGAGCGATTCGCGGCGCTGGAGGCAACCGACGTGCGCGCCTTCATGGCGATGCGCCGCGCCGACGACATCGCCGGCCGCAGCCTGATGCGCGCGCTGGCGGGGCTGCGTTCGTTCGGTCGCTTCCTCGAACGCGAAGGCAAGGGCAAGGTCGGCGCGCTCTCGGCGATCCGCGCGCCCAAAGTTGCAAAGAGCCTGCCGAAGCCGCTGCCGATGGCATCGGCCAAACGTCTTGCCGACGCCGATGAGCGCGCCGGCGAGGAACGCGAGACCTGGATCCTGGCGCGCGATGCCGCGGTGATGGCGCTCTTGTACGGCTCAGGCCTGCGCATCTCCGAAGCCCTCTCCCTGAAGCGCCGCGAGGTGCCGCGGCCCGGCGAAGGCGACGTGCTGGTCGTGACCGGCAAGGGCAACAAGACCCGTATGGTGCCGGTGCTGCAGAACGTGCTCGCATTGATTCAAGAATACGTTGCGATCTGTCCGTATCCGCTGCCGGCGGAGAGGCCGATCTTCGTCGGCGCACGCGGCGGCCCCTTGAGCCCGCGCATCATCCAGCTCGCGATGGAGCGGCTGCGCGGCGCGCTGGGACTCCCCGACAGCGCCACGCCGCACGCGCTCCGGCATTCCTTCGCCACGCATCTGCTCTCGCGCGGCGGCGACTTGCGCGCCATCCAGGAATTGCTCGGCCATTCCTCGCTGTCGACGACGCAGGTCTACACCGGCATCGATTCCGAGCGATTGCTCGAAGTGTATGCGAGCGCGCATCCGCGGCGCTGAATTGCCGCTGAATTCTGACATGAAGCTGTCATAGCGCTCAGGCCTCTTGCGCAGGCCGCGCGGTTCGGTCAATCGTTGCGGAACCGAAGCGGAGGGGAATCATGAGCGCACATGAAAGCATGGAGCATGCCGAGCACGCCGAACACGCGTCCGGCTCGAACAAGAAGATCGCCCTTCTGATCGCCGTGCTGGCGCTGTTCCTTGCGATCTCGGAGACGCTCGGCAAGGGCGCTCAGACCGAATCGATCAGCAAGAACGTCGAAGCCGCCAATCTCTGGGCGTTCTTCCAGGCCAAGAGCATCCGCCGCACGGTGGTGGTGACCGCGGCGGAGCAGGGCAAGCTGACGCTGGCCGCCGCGGACGAGGCGCAGAAACCCGCCGTGCAGAAGCAGATCGAGGACTGGACCAAGACCGCGCAGCGCTACCGCTCCGAGCCTGAGACCGGCGAAGGCACCGAGCAGCTTGCAGAGAAGGCCAAGCACGCCGAGCACGCCCGCGACGAAGCGACCGCGAAGTACCATCATTTCGAGCTGGCCTCGGCCGCCTTCCAAATCGGCATCGTGCTGGCCTCGGCCACCATCATCACCGGCATGCTGGCGCTCGCCTATGTCAGCGGCGTGCTGACGATCGCCGGCCTGATCATGACCGCGCTCGGCCTGTGGTGGCCGCATCTGCTGCATTTGCATTGAGGGGCGGCGCCCAATCGCGTCAACGTCAATCCCGTCATCCTGAGGTGCGAGGCCTGCGATACAACGCATCGCGGGCGGAGCCTCGAAGGATGAACGGCCGAGCTGCAGCCCCGCGCGGATAGAGACGGGCCGTCGGCCTTCGAGGGCCGCTGAAGAAGCGCCACCTCAGGGTGACGGTGTGAGATGATTGTGCTGACGCTCAGCGCGCCTGGTGCACGCTCTTCCTGAAACGCTGGATCAGACGCAGCGTGCGGGAGGACCAGCCTTCGCCATCGCCGGCGATCAGCTCGCGGATGCGGCGCTTGATCGGGTCGACCAGCTCCGCGGCCTTGGCGCGGATTTTCAGCACCAGGGCGTAGATCCGCTCGAACCAGTGCATCTCCAGAAGCTTGGCGCGCGTGACGTCGAACACGAAGGCGGTGACGCCGACGCCGACGAGCTTCGCGAACACGATCGTGAAGACCGCGCTGGTCCAGTATTCGTGCGCGAGCAGCCACAGGCCGACCAGCTTGAGCGGAAACAGCGGGATGACGGGGACCGCGAACACGACCAGCGTCATGGCCGGCGACAGCGCATCGACGCGCTCCGTCAGCCATTGCTTGAAGCGCGCGAGCGGGATGGCCGCGACGACCTTGGCAACGATCGGCTCGAGATGGTCCCACAGCCAGGCTTCGATCAGGAAGACGATCGCAAGCAGGACCCAGACCGGTTGAAGAAGGCGGCGCAGCATGTGTTTCCCGCCCGGTTCGGCGCTGGGCGCTTCGCTACATATGGATGGCGCGCCTGCCGACCGCAAGCGCGGCTTCCTTGACGGCCTCCGAGCGGGTCGGATGGGCGTGGCAGGTGCGCGCGAGATCTTCCGCACTGCCGCCAAATTCCATGAGAACGCACGCTTCATGGATCATTTCGCCGGCTTCGCGGCCGATAATGTGCACGCCAAGCACGCGATCGGTCTTGGAATCAGCGAGAATTTTCACAAACCCGTCAGTGGTCTGGTTGACCTTGGAGCGGCCGTTGGCGGTGAACGGGAACTTTCCAACCGTATAAGCCACGCCCGCCTGCTTGAGTTCCTCCTCGGTCTTGCCGACGGAGGACACTTCCGGCGTGGTATACACGACGCCCGGGATCACGTCGTAATTCACGTGGCCGGCCTGGCCGGCGATGATCTCGGCGACCGCAACACCTTCGTCCTCGGCCTTGTGCGCCAGCATGGGCCCAGCGACGACGTCGCCGATGGCATAGACGCCCTTCAGGCTGGTGGCGAAATGCGGATCGATCTGCACCCGGCCGCGCGAATCCAGCGCGACGCCGGCTTCCTTGAGGCCGAGACCGTCGGTGTAGGGCGTGCGGCCGATGCAGACCAGCACGACGTCGGCCTCGATGGTCTCGGCGGCGCCGCCGGAAGCCGGTTCGATTTTCGCGAGCAATGCCTTGCTGTTCACCTCGACGCCGGTCACCTTCGAACCCAGCTTGAATGCAAATCCCTGCTTTTCAAGAATGCGCTGGAATTGCTTGGCGATCTCGCCGTCCATGCCGGGCAGGATGCGATCGAGGAATTCGACCACCATGACTTCGGATCCGAGCCGGCGCCATACCGAGCCGAGTTCGAGCCCGATCACGCCGGCGCCAATGACCAGCAATCTGCCTGGCACCTTCTCCAGCGACAGCGCGCCGGTCGAAGACACGATGCGCTTCTCGTCGATGTCGATGCCCTTGAGGCGCGCGATGTCGGAGCCGGTGGCGATCACGATGTTCTTGGTCTCGACCACCTGCGACTTGCCGTCGGCGGAGACCTCGACTTTGCCCGTGCCTAAGATCTTGCCGGTGCCCTTGAGCACGTCGATCTTGTTCTTCTTCATCAGGAACTCGACGCCCTTGACGTTGCCGTCGATGCCCTGCTGCTTGAAGTTCATCATCGCGGGCAGATCGAGCTTCGGCGCGGAAACGCTCACGCCCATCTTGGCGAAGGAATGGCCGGCTTCCTCGAACATCTCGGAGGCGTGCAGCAGCGCCTTCGACGGCATGCAGCCGACATTGAGGCAGGTGCCGCCGAGGGTTGCGTTCTTTTCGACCACGGCGACTTTCATGCCGAGCTGGCTCGCGCGCACCGCGCAGACATAACCGCCCGGTCCGGTGCCGATGACGACGAGATCGTAGGTAGCCATGAGAGAAAGTCCCGTAAGGTTAGGCGTGGTGAGGATGTGTCAGCGTCCGCGCGGCGCCTCAGCGTCCGCCGGACACATCGAGAATGGCTGAGGTGACGTAGGAGGCCTCGTCCGAGATCAGCCAGACGATGGCATTGGCGATTTCGTCGGCGGTGCCGACGCGCTTCATCGGCACCAGATGGGCCAGGCGATGGGCGCGGTCGGGCTCGCCGCCGGCGGCGTGGATCTCGGTGTCGATCAAGCCGGGACGGATTGCGGCGACGCGGATGCCCTCGCCCGCGACCTCATGGCCGAGGCCGACGGTGAAGGAATCGACCGCGCCCTTGGACGCGGCGTAGTCGACATAGGTGTTGGGCGCGCCGAGACGCGCTGCGACCGAGGACAGGTTGACGATGACGCCGCCCTTGCCGCCGTGCTTGGTCGACATCCGCTTCACCGCCTCGCGCGCGCAGAGGATCGAGCCGGTGACGTTGACCGCCATCACGCGATGGATGCGCTCGGCCGACATCTCGTCGACGCGCACGCCGCTCTTGCCGACGATGCCGCCATTGTTGACGAGCGCCCCCAGCGTGCCGAACTTGTCGGCTTCCTTGAACAGATTGAGGATGTCGCTTTCCTCGGCGACGTCGCATTTCACCGCGATGGCCTTGCCGTTGCTGGCCGCGATCTGCGCGACGACCTCGTCGGCGGCATCCTTATTGCTGGCATAGCCGACCACGACGCGAAAGCCGCGCGCGGCCGCCGCGAGCGCGGTCGCCCGCCCGATGCCGCGGCTGCCGCCGGTGATGACAACGACTTTATCCGTCACGCGCGCCTCCATGGTTCGACACGCGCCGTCGCGTCAGTCGCGACGGCGCTCGCAAGCATCAGCGATCAGAGATCGAGCACCAGGCGCGCCGGATCTTCCAGACTCTCCTTCACGCGGACCAGGAAGGTGACGGCTTCCTTGCCGTCGATCACGCGGTGATCGTAGGACAGCGCCAGATACATCATCGGTCGGACCTCGATCTTGCCGCCGACGACCATCGGCCGCTCCTGGATCTTGTGCATGCCCAAAATGCCGGACTGCGGCGCGTTCAGGATCGGGGTCGACATCAGCGAGCCGTAGATGCCGCCATTGGTGATGGTGAAGGTGCCGCCCTGCATCTCGTCGATCTTGAGCTGGCCGTCGCGGGCGCGGCGGCCGAAATCGGCGATGCTCTTCTCGATGTCGGAGATCGACTTGTGGTCGCAGTCGCGCACCACCGGCACGACCAGGCCCTTGTCGGTGCCGACGGCGACGCCGATGTGATAATAGTTCTTGTAGATCAGGTCGCTGCCGTCGATCTCGGCGTTGACGGCCGGGATGTCCTTCAGCGCCTGCACGACGGCCTTGGTGAAGAAGCCCATGAAGCCGAGCTTGGCGCCATGCTTCTTCTCGAACGCGTCCTTGTAGTGCGCACGCAGCGCCATGACGTTGGTCATGTCGACCTCGTTGAAGGTCGTCAGCATGGCCGCGGTGTTCTGCACGTCCTTGAGACGGCGCGCGATGGTCTGGCGCAGCCGGGTCATCTTGACGCGCTCTTCGCGGGCGGCGTCATCGGCCGGCGACGGCGCGCGGACCTGAACCGCGGCGGCGGGCTGGTTGACCGGGGTCGGCGCGGAGGCGGCGCGCTCGATCGCGGCCAGCATATCGCCCTTGGTGACGCGGCCGTCCTTGCCGGAGCCCGGAACGGTCGAGGCGTCGATGCCGGTCTCGGCCGAGAGCTTACGCACCGACGGCGCGAGCGGCGCGTCGGCCGGCGGCGCCTTCGCGGCAGCGGGAGCCGGCGCGGGAGCAGCGGCGGCAGCGGCAGGCGCAGCAGCCTTGGCCGGCGCGGCGGGCTTGGCGGCGCCGGCCCCGTCGGTGATCTGACCGAGCAGCGCGCCCACGGCAACGGTCGCACCATCGGCAGCGATGATCTCGCTCAGCGTGCCGGCGGAGGGCGCCGGGACTTCGATGGTGACCTTGTCGGTCTCGAGCTCCACCAAGGGCTCGTCGACGGCGACGGGATCGCCGGCCTTCTTGAACCAGCGGCCGATGGTGGCCTCGGTGACGGATTCGCCGAGCGTCGGCACACGAATTTCAGTCATGGTCTCTTCCTTAAGGGATCGCCAGATGCGGTCATGAATTCAGGTGTCATCGGCCGGCGAAAAGCAGGCCATCCAGCGAGCCGGGGCGTTTGCAATCACGCCGCGGCACCTGGATGCCCCGCTCCGGTGCGCCGGTTGCGCACGAGGCGGGGCATGACGCAGTTCAGAAAGTTCAGCTCAGTGCTTCGTCCAGGAACGCCTTCAGCTGAGCCTGATGCTTGGACATCAGACCCGTTGCGGTCGCGGCGGAAGCGGCGCGGCCGACATAACGCGGACGCCGGCTCGCGCCGTTCACCTGGTTCAGCACCCATTCCAGATAGGGCTCGATGAAGTGCCAGGCACCCATGTTGCGGGGCTCTTCCTGGCACCACACCATCTCGGCCTTCTTGAAGCGCGACAGCTCGGCCACCAGCGCCTTCAGCGGCACCGGATAGAGCTGCTCGACGCGCATCAGATAGATGTCGTCGATGCCGCGCTTCTCGCGCTCCTCGTAAAGATCGTAATAGACCTTGCCGGAGCACAGCACGATGCGGCGGATCTTCTCGTCGGGGACGAGCTTGATCGCCTCGTTCGGCAGCATCTGGGCGTCATCATAGAGGATGCGGTGGAAGGTCGTGCCCTTCGCCAGCTCTTCCAGACGCGACACCGCCCGCTTGTGACGCAGCAGCGACTTCGGCGTCATCATGATCAGCGGCTTGCGGATCTCGCGATGCAGCTGCCGCCGCAGCACGTGGAAGTAGTTCGCCGGCGTGGTCGGATAGACCACCTGCATGTTGTCTTCCGCGCACATCTGCAAGTAACGCTCGAGGCGCGCCGAGGAGTGCTCCGGACCCTGGCCCTCGTAGCCGTGCGGCAACAGGCAGACGAGGCCGGACATGCGCAGCCATTTGCGCTCGCCCGAGGAGATGAACTGGTCGAACACGACCTGCGCGCCGTTGGCGAAGTCGCCGAACTGGGCTTCCCACAGCGTCAGCGTGTTCGGCTCGGCGAGCGAATAGCCGTATTCGAAACCGAGCACGGCTTCTTCAGACAGCAGCGAGTTGATGACCTCGTAATGGCCCTGCTCGTGGCCGAGATGATTGAACGGCGTGTAGCGGCTCTCGTCCTCCTGATCGATCAGGACCGAATGGCGCTGCGAGAAGGTGCCGCGCTCCGAGTCCTGTCCGGACAGGCGGACGTGGTGGTTTTCGTTGAGCAGCGAGCAGAACGCCAGCGCCTCGCCGGTGGCCCAGTCGATGCCGTTGCCGCTCTCGATCGCCTTGGCGCGGTTATCGAGGAAACGCTGAATGGTGCGGTGAACGCGGAAGCCGTCCGGCACCTTGGTGATCTTGCGGCCGATGTCCTTCAGCGTGGCGATGTCGACGCCGGTGACACCGCGCCGCGCATCCTCTTCCTGGTCGGCGATCTTGAAGCCCGCCCACTTGCCGTCGAGCCAGTCGGCCTTGTTCGGCTTGTAGGATGTGCCGGCCTCGAACTCGGCATCGAGCCGGGCGCGCCAGTCCGCCTTCAGCTTGTCGACCTCGCCCTCGGTGACGACGCCTTCCGCGATCAAGCGCTTGGAGTAGAGGGTGAGGGTCGAGGGATGGGCCGCGATCCGCTTGTACATCACCGGCTGGGTGAAGGCCGGCTCATCGCCCTCATTGTGGCCGTAGCGGCGGTAGCACCACATGTCGATGACGACGGGCTTGTGGAACTTCTGCCGGAATTCGGTCGCGACCTTGGCCGCGAACACGACGGCTTCCGGATCGTCGCCGTTCACGTGGAAGATCGGCGCGTCGATCATCTTCGCCACATCCGACGGATACGGAGAGGAGCGCGAGTAACGCGGATAGGTGGTGAAGCCGATCTGGTTGTTGACGATGAAGTGCACGGAGCCGCCGGTGCGGTAGCCCTTCAGGTCGGACAGGCCGAAGCATTCCGCGACCACGCCCTGGCCGGCGAACGCGGCGTCGCCGTGCATCAGAAGCGGCATCACCGAGATGCGCATGTCCGGGGGATCGCCGTGCTGGTCCTGCTTGGCCCGGACCTTGCCGAGCACGACGGGATCGACGATCTCGAGATGCGAGGGGTTGGCGGTCAGCGACAGATGGATGCGGTTGCCGTCGAACTCGCGGTCCGAGGACGCGCCGAGGTGATACTTGACATCGCCGGAGCCTTCGACCGCGTCGGGATTGGCCGAACCGCCCTTGAATTCGTGGAACAGGGCGCGGTGCGCCTTGCCCATCACCTGGGTCAGCACGTTGAGGCGGCCGCGATGCGGCATGCCGAGCACGATCTCCTTCACGCCGAGATTGCCGCCGCGCTTGATGATCTGCTCGAGCGCGGGGATCAGGGATTCGCCGCCGTCGAGGCCGAAGCGCTTGGTGCCGGTGAACTTGGTGTCGCAGAACTTTTCGAAGCCTTCGGCTTCGATCAGCTTCTGCAGGATGGCCCTGCGGCCTTCGCGGGTGAACGAGATCTCCTTGTCGGGTCCCTCGATGCGCTCCTGGATCCAGGCCTTCTGCGCGGCGTTGCTGATGTGCATGAACTCGACGCCGAGCGTCTGGCAGTAGGTGCGCTCGCAGATCGCGGTGATCTCGCGCAGAGTGCCGTATTCGAGGCCGAGCACGTGATCGAGGAAGATCTTGCGGTCGAAATCCGCCTCGCTGAAGCCGTAGGTGCGCGGGTCGAGCTCTTCGCGGTTGCGCTGGGCTTCGATGCCGAGCGGATCGAGCTTGGCATGGAAGTGGCCGCGCATGCGGTAGGAGCGGATCAGCATCAGCGCGCGAACGGAGTCGCGCGTGGCCTGAAGCAGGTCGGCGGAGGAGATGTCGGCGCCTTTGGCCTGCGCCTTGGCGGCGATCTTGCTACCGACCGTCTTCTCGACTTCGGCCCAATTGCCGTCGAGGGCGGAGGTCAGGTCATCTTTCGGGGTCAGCGGCCAGTTGTCGCGCTCCCAGGACGGGCCTTCCGCGTTCTTGCTGATGTCAGCAGGTGCGTCGTTGAGGCTCTTGAAGAACTCCTGCCACTCGGTGTCGACCGAGGACGGGTCCTTCTGGTAGCGGGCGTAGATTTCGTCGATGTAGGTGGCGTTGGTGCCCTGCAAAAAGGATGACAGGGCAAAGGCTGCGTTCGCGTCCTGGCGAGACATACTTGAGTTCCTGGCGATTTCGGTTCGCGCATAACAAACGGCGCTGGCGCCGAGCTCCCCCGACAGGGCTCGACGCGACAGGCACCCTTTACCCTATTTGCTGCGAAACTTCGCCCGGAAAAGCACGAAGAAGTGAATTAACCTTTCAACTTTTCGGCAAGCGTATGGCCGAGGCGCGCGGGCGACGGCGACACTGTAATCCCAGCGGATTTCATCGCCTCAGTCTTGGAACCGGCGTCGCCCTTACCGCCCGAGATGATCGCGCCGGCATGACCCATGCGGCGGCCGGGAGGGGCTGTGACGCCGGCGATGAAGCCGACCATCGGCTTCTTGCGGCCGCGCTTGGCCTCGTCCTTGAGGAACTGAGCGGCGTCCTCCTCGGCGGAACCGCCGATCTCGCCGATCATGATGATCGATTCGGTCTTGGGGTCGGCGAGCAGCATCTCCAGCACGTCGATGAACTCGGTGCCCTTGACCGGATCGCCGCCGATGCCGACCGCGGTGGTCTGGCCGAGGCCTTCCTGGGAGGTCTGGAACACGGCTTCATAGGTCAGCGTGCCCGAGCGGGAGACGATGCCGACAGAGCCGGTCTTGAAGATGTTGGCGGGCATGATGCCGATCTTGCACTCGCCGGCGGTCATGACGCCCGGGCAGTTCGGCCCGATCAGGCGCGACTTGGAGCCGATCAGCGAGCGCTTGACGCGCACCATGTCGATCACAGGAATGCCCTCGGTGATGCAGACGATCAGCGGGATCTCGGCATCAATGGCTTCGCAGATCGCGTCCGCCGCGCCTGGCGGCGGCACGTAGATCACCGACGCATCGGCGCCGGTCTTCTCACGCGCCTCGCGCACGGTGTCGAACACCGGCAGGCCCAGATGCGTCGAGCCGCCTTTGCCCGGCGAGGTGCCGCCGACCATCTTGGTGCCGTAGGCAATCGCGGCCTCGGAATGGAACGTGCCGTTCTTGCCGGTGAAGCCCTGGCAGATGACCTTGGTGTTCTTGTCGATCAGGATGGACATGAGGTCTGCTTTCGCGAAACTAACAGAGTGAGAGGGTCAGTGGATGCGGCGGTAGACGCCGGTGAGCACGTCGGCCCAGCCTTCCGCGTCCGGCGAGAACTGGATCTTCATCGAGTAGGAATTGTCGTCGAGGATCTCGTAGACGTGGCGCGCATTGCCGCGGAGCGAGCCGCGCACCAGTGTCAGGGTCTTGCCGTCCCACCCGCCTGAGGCGGGCGAAGGCGGCGTGTAGCCGAGCGAGTCGTACCAGAACAATTTGTAGGTCCGGTCGTCGCGGTCGAAGGTGAAGATGCCGTGGGTGGCGAAGACCTGCTTGCCCTCGCGCATCTGGACCGAGTCCTGGATCAGATAGAACCCGTTGAGATCCATGCGCGCGACGACGCGCGAGGCGGCCGGCCCGCCCGCTGTCCAGCGCGACGGGAAGACCATCTCCTCACCATCCCATTCGCCGGCGAACGCGGCGAGGCGCGCGTGCTCGGGGAGCGGAGATGATGCGGCGAGATGGTCCTGGGCCATGGCGTCAGCCTCCCTTGACGGCCTTCACGATCTTCTGCGCGGCGTCGTCGAGATTGTCGGCGGGCACCACGTTCAGGCCGGATTCACGGATGATCTTCTTGCCGAGTTCGACGTTGGTGCCTTCGAGGCGGACCACCAGCGGCACGCTGAGGCCGACTTCACGAACCGCAGCCGTGACGCCCTCGGCGATCACGTCGCATTTCATGATGCCGCCGAAGATGTTGACCAGGATGCCCTTCACGTTGGGATCGGCGGTGATGATCTTGAAGGCGGCCGCGACCTTCTCCTTGCTGGCGCTGCCGCCGACGTCGAGGAAGTTCGCCGGCGCCATGCCGTAGAGCTTGATGATGTCCATCGTCGCCATGGCAAGGCCGGCGCCGTTGACCATGCAGCCGATATTGCCGTCGAGCGCGACGTAGTTGAGGTCGTATTTCGACGCCTCGATCTCCTTGGCGTCTTCCTCGGTCTCGTCGCGCAGCGCGAGCACCTCGGGGTGGCGGAACAGCGCGTTGTCGTCGAACGACACCTTGGCATCGAGCACGCGGAGCTGGCCCTGCTTGGTCACGACCAGCGGGTTGATCTCCAGCATCGACATGTCCTTGGCGACGAAGGCGGCGTAGAGCTGCGCGGTGAGCTTCTCGGCCTGCTTGGCAAGATCGCCGGAGAGGTTCAGCGCCTTCGCGACCGTGCGGCCGTGATGGCCCATGACGCCGGTGGCAGGATCGACGGAGAAGGTCACGATTTTCTCGGGCGTGTTGTGGGCGACGTCCTCGATGTTGACGCCGCCCTCCGTCGAGACGACGAAGGAGACGCGCGAGGTCTCGCGGTCGACCAGGATCGAGAGGTAGAATTCCTTGTCGATGTCCGAGCCGTCCTCGATGTAGAGGCGGTTGACCTGCTTGCCGGCGGGGCCGGTCTGCACGGTCACTAGGGTTGCGCCCAGCATCTGCTTGGCAAACTCGGAGACTTCAGCAGCCGACTTGGCTATGCGGACGCCGCCTTTGTCGCCGGCGCTAGCTTCCTTGAACTTGCCCTTGCCGCGCCCGCCGGCATGGATCTGGCTCTTCACCACCCAGACGGGGCCGGGCAGCGCCTTGGCGGCGGCTTCGGCGTCGGCAGCCTTGAGCACCGGGACGCCCTTGGAGATGGGCACGCCGAACTCGTTCAGCAGCGCTTTGGCCTGATATTCATGGATATTCATATGGTCGCTCCCTGAACCCGCGGGCGGTGACCCCATGGGCCCACCTCAGTCTTGTGGCTGGCATACCATATACCACAGGAACTGCAACCCGGATTCTTTGACTTCAGATCTCTGGACTAGGAACCCGCCCCCGGCAGCTGGTCCCGGAAGTGAAACCGCCGAAGACCGGTTTCGATCTTCGGCGGGGGTATTGCGCCTTTAGCGGCCGAGAAGATCGGGTGCGATCTTCTTGCAGGCATCGACCAGGCCCTGCACGGCACCGACCGACTTGTCGAAGGCTTCGCGGTCCTTGCCGGCGAGGTCGATCTCGACCACGCGCTCGACGCCCTTGGCGCCGATCACGACGGGCACGCCGACATACATGTCCTTCACGCTGTACTCGCCGTTGAGATAGGCGGCGCAGGGCAGCACGCGCTTCTTGTCCTTCAGATAGCTCTCGGCCATCGCGATCGCGGAGGCCGCCGGCGCATAGAAGGCCGAGCCGGTCTTGAGCAAATTGACGATCTCGGCGCCGCCGTTGCGGGTGCGGTCGACGATCTCGTCGAGGCGCGCCTGCGAGGTCCAGCCCATCTTGACGAGGTCGGGCAGCGGGATGCCGGCGACGGTGGAGTACTTCACCAGCGGCACCATGGTGTCACCGTGACCGCCGAGCACGAAGGCGGTGACGTCCTCAACGGAAACGTTGAACTCGTCGGCGAGGAAGTAGCGGAAGCGGGCCGAATCGAGCACGCCGGCCATGCCGACGACCTTCTTGTGCGGCAGGCCGGAAGCCTTCTGCAACGCCCAGACCATGGCGTCGAGCGGGTTGGTGATGCAGATGACGAAGGCGTCGGGGGCGTACTTTTTGATGCCGGCACCGACCTGCTCCATGACCTTGAGGTTGATGGAGAGGAGGTCGTCGCGGCTCATGCCGGGCTTGCGCGGCACGCCGGCGGTGACGATGCAGACTTTTGCATTGTCGAGCGCCTCATAGGAGTTCGCGCCGGTGTAATGGGCGTCGAAGCCGTCGACCGGCGAGGACTGCGCGATGTCGAGCGCCTTGCCCTGCGGCACGCCCTCGGCGATGTCGAACATCACGACGTCGCCCAGTTCTTTCAGGCCGATGAGGTGAGCCAGCGTTCCGCCGATCTGACCGGAGCCAATCAAAGCAATCTTGTCGCGCGCCATGTGAACCTGTCCTTTAGACACGTAAGGAGGGGAAAACTGAGAGGGGTGGTTATCCCTTTCGCCTCCCCCGTTCAAGTCGCCCAATGCCCAATTGTCGGGCTTGGCGCGGTAGCAGCCAGCATACCGAAGCCGTCATTCCGGGGCGCGACGAAGTCGCAAGCCCGGAATCCATAACCACCAGGGAGTATGGATTCCGGGCTCGCGCTCCGCGCGCCCCGGAATGACGGGCAAGGATAGGACTTAAGTCTCCACCAGCCCCTTGGTCGAGCCGCTGGCGGTGGAATCCTTTCGGCCGTGAGGCAGCGCCAGATAGGATTCCGAGCTCATTTCGATCAGGCGCGAGGCGGTCCGCTTGAACTCCATGGCCTCAACGCCGTCGGTCGCGAGGTAGAGCGAGATCGGGTTGGCGTCGGCCGAGGCCATCAGCTTTACGGCGTTGTCATAGAGCGTATCGATCAGAGTGATAAAGCGCTTGGCCGCGTTGCGCTGGGAGAGGTCCATCACTGGAATATGGTCGACCAGGATGGTGTGATAGTCGTGCGCCAGTCTGAGGTAATCGGATGCACCGAGCGGCTGCTCGCAGAGGTCGGCGAAGGAGAACCGCGCCACGCCATGGGCCGAGCACGGCACGTGCAGGATGCGGCCCTTGATCGAAATGTCGCGCGAGCGGCACTTGGCGCCGCCCGTCATCCGCTTCCAGGCGCGGTCGAGCGCGGCGTCCGCGTCGCCATCGGCCGGCGTCAGCCACATCGGCACGCCCTGCAGCTTCTCCAGGCGGAAGTCGGTGCGCGCATCGAGCCGCGCGACGTCCATGTGGTCGGTGATCTGCTTGATGAAGGGCAGGAACAGCGAGCGGTTAAGGCCGCCCTTGTAGAGATCGTCGGGCGCAACGTTGGAGGTCGCGACCACGACGGTGCCGAGCTCGAACAATTTTGCGAACAGGCGGCCCAGGATCATCGCGTCGGCGATGTCGGTGACGTGGAATTCGTCGAAGCAGAGCAGCCAGCTCTCCTCGAAGATCGCCGTGGCGGTCAGCGCGATGACGTCGCTATCGGCGATCTCGCCGCGCGCGATGCTCTGACGATAATCGTAGATGCGCTCGTGCACGTCGGCCATGAACTCGTGGAAATGCGCACGGCGCTTGTGCTCGACCGATGCGTGCTGGAAGAACAGATCCATCAGCATGGTCTTGCCGCGACCGACCTCGCCATGGATGTAGAGTCCGCGCGGCGCATCATCCTTGTCGCCAGAGCTGAACAGACGGCTGAGCAGGCCCTGCTTACGCTGCGGCTTGTAGGTCGCGAGCCGCTGGTCGAGCGCGGCATAGGCCTGGGCGACCTCGGCCTGCGCGGCATCGGGCTCGATTGCGCCTGACGCAATCTCGGCCTGATACGCTTCGCTGAAAGGGGAACTGGGGGTCGAGAGCATGGCTCTTTCCGCCAGAGACGGCGGAAAATTGCAAGCCGTGAATTGGGGTCAGAGGTATGCGCTTTCGTGTCCCGGACGCGCTGCAGCGCGCTTGCGCTGCTGCGCAGAGCCGGGACACATTGCTTCGTTCATCGCCAAATTTCGTTCATCGTGGGAAAGCTGGGCCCCGGCTCTGCGGCCGGGGCACGAGTTCCTCAAGCACACAGCTCGTAGGCGTCCTCGACCACGTACGGCCCACCGCCCGTCGATGCGCGTGAGGAGAACAGCACGAAGCGTTCGGCCATGAACGCCTTGCTCGGGAAATAGCCGCGCAGCGAGAGATAGTCGGCGACGTCGCGGTCGGAGGCGTCGTGCAGCCTCGCGAGCGTGACGTGCGGAATGTATTTGCGTCCTTCCGGGTCGAGGCCGATCCGCTGCATCATGCGCTCGAGCTCGGCCTGCAGCTCCATGAGCGGCTTGCTCGGCGCAATCGTGGCGACCACCGCGCGGGGCTTGCGGCCGCCGAAGCTGGTGAGCCCCTGCACCTTCACCTCGAACGGCTTGCGGTCGACGCGAAACAGCATCGATGCGATCTCGTTGGCGGAAGCGCCGTCGATATCGCCGATGAAGCGCAGGGTGACGTGATAATTTTCGGGATCGATCCAGCGGGCGCCGGGGAGGCCACCCCTCAAGTTGGAAAGCGACTGGCCGATCTCGGCCGGAATTTCCAGACCCGTGAACAAACGCGGCATCGTTTCGCACTCCCGATGCTTGGGTACGGTCCTCGAATAGCGAGAACCATATCCGAATTAGAGCCGGCGACGAATCACCGGTACCCCGATTCCTATCGCAGTTGTGTGACTCTGCGAAGCATGCCGCGCCTCACCCCGGTAAAACCCTGGGAATTCGGGCTAGCGTTGCCTGCTTTTCAACGCCGTTGCTCAGCGATCGTGCCAATGAATGCCTCCACCATGGGCATGATCCTGCCGACGATGATGTCGACGCCTGCAGCGGTTGGATGAATGCCGTCGGGCTGGTTGAGCTTGGCGTCGGCCGCGACGCCATCGAGGAAGAACGGATAGAGCGGCACGTCAAATGTCTTCGCCAAATCCGGATAAATCGAATTGAAGCGGGCGGCGTATTCGGCGCCGTAATTCGGCGGCGCCAGCATGCCGCAGAGCATGACTGGAATCTTTCGCGCCTTGAGCCGCTGGACGATGTCGGTCAGCGCGGCGCGCGTCACGTCGGGATCGATGCCGCGCAGCGCGTCGTTGGCGCCGAGCTCGACGATGACGCCGTCGGTTCCATCGGGCACCGACCAGTCGAGCCGGTCGCGGCCGCCCGAGGTGGTGTCGCCGGACACCCCGGCATTGGTCATGTCGACCTCTATGCCCTTGGCCTGCAAGGCTTTTTGAAGCTTTTGGGGGAATGCCTCCTGGGCCGGAAGGCCGAGGCCGGCGCTCAAGGAATCGCCTAGGACGACGAGCTTGACCGGTTTTGTCGCGCCCGCCCAAGCGGGGTCCGCCACCGTCATGACGGCGAGCATCAACACGGCTATGTGCATGAACAATCCGTAACGCCTCTCGACCCCGCGTGCGGACTTGCCATATGACCGGACCATGGACACTCGCATCGACCCCTCTTCGCTCGCCGCTACCGCCGCGGACACCATCGCCATTTCCAACGTCAACCTCTCATTGGGCACGGGCGCGGCACGCGTTCACATCCTCAAGGATATCAGCCTGCGGGTCGGCCGGAGCGAGACGATCGGCCTGATCGGCCCGTCAGGCTCGGGCAAATCCACGCTGCTGATGGTGATGGCGGGGCTGGAGCGTCCTGATAGCGGAGAGGTGGTGGTGAATGGCACGCCTTTCAATGCCCTCGACGAGGACGCGCTGGCGCGCTTCCGCGGCCGCCAGGTCGGCATCGTCTTCCAGTCCTTCCACCTGATCCCGACCATGACGGCGCTGGAGAACGTGGCGGTGCCGCTCGAGCTCGCCGGCAACCCCGATGCCGCCAAGCGCGCGGCAGAGGAGCTGCAATCGGTTGGGCTCGGCGACCGCCTGCATCATTATCCGACGCAGCTCTCCGGCGGCGAGCAGCAGCGCGTCGCGCTCGCCCGCGCGCTGGCGCCCGATCCCGCGATCCTCGTCGCCGACGAGCCGACCGGCAATCTCGACGAGACGACGGGTAAGCAGATCGTCGATCTCCTGTTCAGCAAGCACGCCGAGCGCGGCATGACCTTGGTGCTGGTGACGCACGATTCCTCGCTCGCGCATCGCTGCGACCGCGTCATCCGCCTGCGCTCCGGGCGCATCGACACGCAGTCCGCACCGGCATGAGCGCCGTGGCCGAATCGTTCGCGAAGCCGAACGCCGTCGCGCTGTCGCTGCGCTATGCCTTGCGCGAATTGCGTGGCGGCCTGCGCGGCTTCTACGTCTTCATCGCCTGCATCGCGCTCGGCGTGATGGCGATTGCGGGCGTCGGCTCGGTGTCCGCGAGCCTGAGCGACGGTCTCGCGCGCGAAGGCCGCACGCTGCTCGGCGGCGACGTCTCCTTCGTGCTGTTCCAGCGCGAGGCCAAGCCGGAAGAGGTCGCGTTCCTGCGCTCGCGCGGCACGGTCTCGACCGCCGCGACCTTGCGCGGCATGGCGCGCTCGGCTGACGGCAAGCTGGCGCTGGTCGAGATGAAGGCGGTCGATAACACCTATCCGATGCTGGGACAGCTGACGCTGGCGCCGCCCGTGCCGATGGCCGATTTGCTCGCGATGCGCGACGGCGCGTTCGGTGCCGCCGCCGATCCGACGCTGCTGGCGCGGCTTTCCCTCAAGACCGGCGACCGCGTCACGATCGGGGCCGCGACATTCCAGATCCGCTCCACCGTGGAGGCCGAGCCGGACAAGCTCGCCGGCGGCATCGGCTTCGGGCCGCGCTTTTTGATCAGCGAGGCGGCCTTGCGCGCCACCGGCCTGATCCAGCCCGGCAGCCTGGTGCGCTGGGTCTACCGGGTCAAGCTGCCGGAGGCTGCCAACAACGAGCGCGCCACCGAAGCCTTCATCGCGGATGCGCGGAGCGCCGCGCCGCAGGCCGGCTGGGAGATCCGCAGCCGCTCCAATGCCTCGCCGCAGCTCGAACGCAACATCAACCGCTTCACGCAATTCCTGACGCTGGTCGGGCTTGCTGCGCTACTGGTCGGCGGCGTCGGCGTCGCCAATGCCGTCAAGAGTCACATCGACCGCAAGCTCGAGGTGATCGCCGCCTTCAAGGCCGTCGGCGCCACCGGCCGGGACGTGTTCGGCATCTACCTGGCGCAAGTGGTCCTGCTGGCCGCAATCGGGTCCGTGATCGGCCTGGCGCTCGGCGCCGCGATGCCCTTTGCCATCGTTGGCCTGTTCGGCAAGCTGTTGCCGCTGCCGATGGTTCCGGCCGTGCATGCTGATGAGCTCGCGCTGTCTTTCGTCTACGGCCTCCTCACCGCGCTCGCCTTCGGCCTGCGGCCGCTTGGCCGCGTGCACGACGTGCCGGTGGCAGCCCTGTTCCGCGACACCATCAGCTCCGAATGGCACCGGCCGCGCGCGAGCTATCTCGTGTTCATGGCGATCGTGATCGCTCTTCTCATCGCGGTCGTGATCGGCCTGTCGTTCGACAGGCGCATCGCCGCGGTGTTCGTGGTTTCGTCGGTGGTCGTGTTCGCCTTGCTGCGCGGCATCGCCGCCCTGCTGATGGGAATCGCACGACGGCTGCCGCGGACGCGGCTGCCGATGCTGCGGCTTGCGATCGCCAACATCCACCGGCCGGGCGCGCTCACGCCGTCGGTCGTGCTGTCGCTGGGACTCGGGCTCGCCGTGCTCGTCACGATCACCCAGATCGACGGCAATCTGCGCCGGCAGTTCCTGGCCGCGCTTCCCGACCAGGCGCCGTCGTTCTTCTTCATCGACATTCCGAGCGCGCAGGCCGAGCAGTTCGACGCGTATTTGCGCCAGATCGCCCCTGGCGCCAGAATCGAGGACGTGCCGATGCTGCGCGGACGCATCGTCGCCGCGCGCGGGGTGCGCGCCGAGGAGCTCAAGCCGACCACGGATTCCGAATGGGTGCTGCAGAGCGACCGCGGCCTGACCTATACCGCTGAGCTGCCGAAGGGCTCCAAGGTGGTGGAGGGCGAATGGTGGCGTGCCGATTATTCCGGCCCGCCGCTGGTCTCCATGGAGAAGAAGATCGCCGACGGGCTCGGCCTCAAGCTCGGCGACGAGGTGGTGGTCAACGTGCTCGGCCGCGACATCCCGGCCAAGATCAGCAATTTACGCACGATCGACTGGCAGGGTCTCGGCATCAATTTCGTCCTGGTGTTCTCGCCCAACGCTTTCAAGGGCGCGCCCCATGCCCACATCGCGACACTGACGGAAGCGGGCGGAAAGGCGGCGGGCGACGGCAAGATCATCAAGGAGGTCGCCGACGCCTATCCGATGGTGACGAGCGTACGCGTGCGCGAGGTGATGGAGACGGTCGGCTCCGTGGTGACCAATCTGGCCCTGGCGATCCGCGGCGCCAGCGCCGTGACGCTGATCTCGGCGATTCTGGTGCTGGGCGGGGCGCTCGCCGCCGGCCACCGCCACCGGGTCTATGATGCGGTGATCCTGAAGACCCTGGGCGCGACGCGGCTGCGGCTGCTCGGCGCCTATGCCCTCGAATACCTGCTGATCGGCCTTGCCACCGCGGTGTTCGGGGTGATCGCGGGCAGCATAGCTGCCTGGATGATTGTGACGCGGCTGATGACGCTGAGCTTCGTCTGGCAGGCCGGCAGCGCCGCCGGCGTGGTCGCCGCCGCGCTGGTCGTCACCGTCGGGCTCGGGCTTGCCGGCACGCTGCTGGCATTGAACAAAAGGCCCGCCATGGTGTTGCGAAATTTGTGACAAAATGTAGCGGCGGATCGAGTCGGGCGGAATCACCCGGGTTTCGGCGATTAACCACGCTACCCGTCAGCTTCGCGTCAGGATTGCCGCCGAGGGCGACATTCAGCCGCGCGTGGAAGGTTGCGGCGAATGTGTTAGTTTCCCACATATCGGATGGGTTCGGAGTCCCGATTGTGAGCCAAAATTAAGTCGGCTGGCAGGGGTCTCCGAGATAGAATTTTGACGAACCGGCGGCATGGCGACCCTCATGCCGGACGGACCAACCAACGGGAATTCGACCATGTCGGACCTAGACCGTAACTACGCTTCTCCTTTCGGCAGGGCCGCCGGGCGTGTTGACGCCGCGACGGTCGATGCCGGCCTGCGCGCCTATATGCTGCGCATCTACAACTACATGACCATTGGCCTGGCCATCACCGGCCTGGCCGCGCTCGGCGTCTACATGGCCGCTGTGACCGACGTTCCGACGGCGGACGCCGTCCGCGTCGGCAAGCTGTTCCTGACGCCGTTCGGCTACGCCATGTTCGTCAGCCCCCTGAAGTGGCTGTTCATGCTGGCGCCGCTCGCGATGGTGTTCGTGATCTCGGCGGGTATCAACCGTCTGGCCCCCTCGACCGCCCAGATCCTGTTCTGGGTGTTCTCGGCGCTGATGGGCATCTCGCTGTCATCGATCTTCCTGGTGTTCACGCACACCTCGATCGTGCGGGTGTTCTTCATCACCGCGGCCACCTTCGGTGCGTTGAGCCTCTACGGCTACACCACCAAGCGTGACCTGACCGGGATGGGCTCGTTCCTGTTCATGGGCCTGATTGGCATCATTCTCGCCAGCCTGGTGAACCTGTTCCTGGCCAGCTCGATACTGCAGTTCATCGTGTCGGTGGTCGGCGTGCTGGTGTTCTCGGGCCTCACCGCCTGGGACACCCAGCGGCTGAAGAACGACTACATCTACGGCTATGCCTCGGCCGGCGGTGACATCGCAGAGCGTTCGGCCATCACCGGCGCACTGTCGCTGTACCTGAACTTCATCAACCTGTTCACGCTGCTGCTGCAGCTCCTCGGCCAGCGCGAGTAGGCGACAGGCCCGAGCGAACGACACGGACCCCGGCCGAAAGGCCGGGGTTTTTGTTTGGGGGTACGGCCTCTCCCCCGTCATTGCGAGGTGCCCTTGCGACGAAGCAGTCCAGAGTCCCTCCGCGGATGCATTTCTGGATTGCTTCGCTGCACCCGCAATGACCGGTGTGGAGGCAGCGCAGCCTCTTCCGGCCTCCGAGGGAACGCTCTAATCTTCCCCCATGTCCGAACCCGATATCAGGCCCACCATCGAGGCCGACCTCCCCGCCATCACCGCCATCTACCAGCAGGCCGTCCGCGAGGGCACGGCGACGTTCGAGCTGGAGCCGCCCGACCTTGCGGAAATGACGCGCCGCTATCGCGCGCTGATCGACGGCGGCTACCCCTATTTCCTCGCCATGCTGGACGGGCGCGTGGCCGGCTATGCCTATGCCGGCGCCTACCGGCCGCGGCCAGCCTATCGCTTCACGGTGGAGAACTCGATCTATCTCGATCCCTCTTTCCACCGCCGCGGCGTCGGCTCAAAGCTGCTGGAACGGCTGATCGTCGAATGCGAAGCGCGCGGCTTCCGCCAGATGATCGCGGTGATCGGCGATTCCGCCAATGCCGGATCGATCGGCGTGCACACGAGGTGCGGTTTCAAGATGATCGGCACGCATCCCAATGTCGGGCTGAAATTCGGCCGCTGGCTGGACACCGTGATGATGCAACGCGAGCTCGGCGAGGGCGCAAGCACTGTGCCGGGGAAGTAGCCGTCGTACCGTCATTCCGGGGCGATGCGCGGCATCGAACTCGGAATCTCGAGCCGCATCATACGCTCACAATCTCTGGATTCCGGGTTCGCGCTTAGCGCGCCCCGGAATGACGGCCGAAGGTCGTCACACCACCGCCAATTTCCGATCGATCACCAGCAGCACCCGCTCGAGCTCGTGGCCGCGGCGCAGGATCAGGCCGGTCGCCGAGATCACGCTGTACATGCCCTGTTTGCGCGCGAGGCGCGGGTCCTTCTCGATGCGATAGATCGGCACTTCAGAGGCGCGGCGATAGACCGAGAACACGGCGCGGTCCTTCAGGAAGTCAATGGCATAGTCGCGCCATTCGCCGTCGGCGACCATGCGGCCGTAGAGATTGAGAATCCGGTGCAGCTCAAGCCGGTTGAACGTCACCCGGTTCGGCGGCGCATACGCCGCGGCGGGGCGCGCCGCCGCGCGCTGCTCGCTCGGATCGGCATCCTCCGACGTCAGACTCATGGGAAGCGCCTCCTCATCGCACGGCTATGACCCGCGTCCGCGAAGACCGGAACCGCGTTCATGACAATTGCATGATTGCGCCAACCGTTCCGCATCGCAAGGGGGCTCAACCCATCGAATCGACAGCGCATCAGGGCACACGCCAGAGTGGAACTCTGTCGCGGCAAACCGTCACGGGATCGTTAGCAGGAATCATAGTATCGCCGCTTTTCCGCCAACCGCCTGCCGCCCTGCACTGCGAAAAGGGTGACGTGCGTTGACCCGGTCCTTTCGGTTCCGGATTCCTCAGCCCCCAGCCCCCCGGGGTCGAACAGGATCGGGTCTGTACGCGCGACAAGGAGGGCCAACGCAAGTTGGTCCTTTTTTGTTTGCGTCGGGATGTTTCCGGCGCGACCGACGCTCTCTCCCAAACATCCGCGGAAAGACTGTTTCCCCTCATCCTGAGGAGCGCGCTCTTCGCGCGCGTCTCGAAGGATGAAAGGCCGCCGGTGCGGGCCTTTCATGGTTCGAGACGGCGCTGACGCGCCTCCTCACCATGCGGAGTTAAATCGGGCCTGGAGATGAAGCGAAATTCGAATCAATGCAGCGACGTATACGCCGCACCTAACATCGGGCCTGGTCGCTCGCGGCTGCCGTCCTGGATGTAGACCACCGCGCCGTCGACGCCGTCGCGCGTGAGGTTCTCGATCGGCACCGTCCAGCTCTCCGGACGGCCGGTCCAGTCGCCGACCTTGAGCAGGTTGCGCACCACGTTGTGATAGGTGACCTGCTGTCCGCGGTTCTCGCCGCGGGTGATCGCGATCGGCACCGACTTGGCGATCGAGCAGATCCAGACCTCGCCGCGCGAGACCGTGGGCTCCTTGCTTGCTGCCACCGACACGTTGATCTGCTTGCCCGAGAGCGACATCGTCACCGGCACGCTCATCACGCCCGTGCCCTTGTCGGTCTTGCCGATCGCGTTCTCGATGCCGGCACGATCGCTACCGATGACATGCGTGGAGCCGTTGACCACGACCTGCGGCGTGTAGACCTCGCGGTCGCCGCGCATGCGCGAATAGGCACGCTGCCGTGCAGAGAAGCGCGAGTCCGCCAGCGTGTCCTTCCAGCCGAGATAATCCCAATAATCAATCGGCATGCTCAGCGCGATGACGGAGGGATCTTTGGAGAGATCACCGATGATCTGGTCGGCGGGCGGGCAGGAGGAGCAGCCCTGCGAGGTGAACAATTCGACGACGGCGCGGGGTTCAGCCTGGGCAGGACGAATGACGGCGATGATCGCACATATGCCGAGAGCTCCCGACCAGAGGGCACCGGACCAACGTGGAATCAGATGGGAAGCCGTCATTGTCGTCATGTCGAACGCCGCACACCGTTACTGTTGGAGGGAAATCTTATCGCCGGATGGTCACCGTAGTCTTACGGGGCGCGGTACATTCATCCATCCGGGCAACCGTCCAAAGGGAGGTTTTCCGCCGGGCGGGCCCATCTGAAGCGTACCGCAAACGCGCGAAGGCGGCCTTTGATAGGCCGCCTTCGTTAAGGCTTCTACTCACTTCGCAGTGAGCCATCGTTCACAAATCCGCGCTTACGCCGCGAGCTTGCGCAGCACGTAATGCAGGATGCCGCCGTTGCGGTAGTAGTCGAGTTCGTCCAGCGTATCGATGCGGCAGAGCAGCGAAACGCGCTGCAGCGAACCGTCGCCGGAGACGATCTCCGCGGTCAGCTTCTGGCGCGGCTTGAGGTCGCCGACGAGGCCGCGGATGGTCACCTTCTCGTCACCCTTCAGCCCCAGCGACTGCCAGGAGGTGCCTTCCTCGAAGGTCAGCGGCAGCACGCCCATGCCGACCAGGTTGGAGCGGTGGATGCGCTCGAAGCTCTGGCAGATCACGGCGCGCACGCCGAGCAGGCGCGTGCCCTTGGCGGCCCAGTCGCGCGAGGAGCCGTTGCCGTACTCGGCCCCGGCGAACACCACCAGCGGCACCTTCTCTTCCTGGTACTTCATCGCGGCGTCGTAGATCGACATCTGCTCGCCGTCGGGCCAGTGCTTGGTCAGGCCGCCCTCGGGGATGTTGCCGTCCGCGCCCTTCAGCATGAAGTTCTTGATGCGGATGTTGGCGAAGGTGCCGCGCATCATGACTTCATGGTTGCCGCGGCGCGTGCCGTACTGGTTGAAGTCGGCGGGGCGCACCTGGTGCTCGCTGAGATACTTGCCGGCGGGCGAGGTGAGCTTGATCGAGCCGGCCGGCGAGATGTGGTCGGTGGTGATCTTGTCGCCGAACATGGCGAGGATGCGCGCCTCGACGATGTCGGTGACCGGCTCCGGCTCCTTCTTCATGCCTTCGAAGTAGGGCGGGTTCTGCACATAGGTCGAAGACATGTTCCAGCGATAGGTCTCGCTCTCGACCGTCTTGATCTTGCGCCAGTTGGTGTCGCCCTTGAACACGTCGGCATACTTCTTCTTGAAGATCGACGCGGTCACGAACTTCTTCATGAAGGCGTTGATCTCCTTGGTCGTCGGCCAGATGTCCTTCAGGTACACCGGCTTGCCGTCCTTGCCCTCGCCGAGCGGCTCGGTGGCGAGGTTCTTGGTGACGCTGCCCGCGAGCGCGTAGGCGACGACCAGCGGCGGCGAGGCCAGGTAGTTCGCCTGCACGTCCGGCGAGACGCGGCCTTCGAAGTTGCGGTTGCCGGAGAGCACGGCGGCCGCGACGACGCCGTTGTCGTTGATCGCCTTCGAGATCTCCTCAGGCAGCGGACCGGAATTGCCGATGCAGGTGGTGCAGCCGAAGCCGACAAGGTTGAAGCCGACCTTGTCGAGATCGGGCTGCAGACCGGAATTGGCGAGATATTCCGCGACCACTTGGCTGCCCGGGGCGAGCGAGGTCTTCACCCACGGCTTGGCCTTGAGGCCCTTGGCAGCCGCATTGCGCGCGAGCAGGCCGGCGCCGATGAGAACGCTCGGGTTCGAGGTGTTGGTGCAGGAGGTGATCGCGGCGATCACGACGTCGCCATGGCCGATGTCGAAGTTCTTGCCTTCGACGGGGAAGCGCTTGGCCGGCTCCTCGGCCTTCTTGTATTCGCTGGCGAGCGCGAGCGAGAAACCGTCCGCGACGGTCGGCAGCGCGATGCGGCCTTCGGGACGCTTCGGGCCGGCCATCGACGGCACGACGTCGCCGAGGTCGAGCGTCAGCGTTTCCGTGAACACGGGGTCGGGCGACTTGGCGGTGCGGAACAGGCCCTGGGCCTTGGCATAGGCCTGCACCAGCGCGACGCGCGCCGCGGCGCGGCCGGAGGTCTTGAGATAATCGAGCGCGGCGGCATCGACCGGGAAGAAGCCGCAGGTCGCGCCGTATTCGGGCGCCATGTTGGCGATCGTCGCCTTGTCGGCGACCGAGAGGTGGTCGAGGCCGGGGCCGAAGAACTCGACGAACTTGCCGACGACGCCGAGCTTGCGCAGCATCTGCGTCACGGTCAGCACGAGGTCGGTCGCGGTGACGCCTTCCTTCAGCGCGCCCTTCAGCTTGAAGCCGACGACGTTGGGCAGCAGCATCGACAGCGGCTGGCCGAGCATGCAGGCTTCCGCCTCGATGCCGCCGACGCCCCAGCCGAGCACGGCAAGACCGTTGACCATGGTGGTGTGCGAGTCGGTGCCGACCAGCGAATCGGGATAGGCCACCTCGAAGGTGCCGGTCTTCTTGCCGACCGTCATCTTTTCCTTCTTGGTCCAGACGGTCTGGGCCAGATATTCGAGATTGACCTGGTGGCAGATGCCGGTGCCGGGCGGCACGACGGAGAAGTTCGAGAAGGCCTTCTGGCCCCACTTCAGGAACTCGTAGCGCTCCTGGTTCTGCTTGTATTCTTCGGTGACGTTCTTGCCGAAAGCCTTGTTGTCGCCGAAGAAGTTCACGATCACGGAATGGTCGATGACGAGATCGACGGGCACCAGCGGGTTGATCTTCTCGGGCTCGCCGCCGAGCTTCTGCATCGCGTTGCGCATCGCGGCGAGGTCGACCACTGCGGGCACGCCGGTGAAGTCCTGCATCAACACCCGCGCCGGGCGGAAGGCGATCTCATGCTCCAGCGACTTCTTGCGCAGCCATTTCGACACCGCGACGATGTCTTCCTTCTTGACCGAGCGGCCGTCCTCGTTGCGCAGCAGATTCTCGAGCAGGACCTTCATCGAATAGGGAAGTTTGGAAATTCCCTTCAGACCATTCTTCTCGGCGGTAGGCAGGCTGTAATAGACATAGGTCTTGGCGCCGACCTTGAGGGTCTTTTTGCATTTGAAGCTGTCGAGCGAGGTCATGTAGGAGATCCCAATTGTTAGTTATACCCGGCAGGGTATTTTAACACCGTCAGCGTATCAGGCTGGGCCGCTTGCAGGGGCAGGTTGAGTTGCTGCATCAAGTAGTTCCGGGCTTATAGAAGCTTTCTAACCGCGCCGCCACAGCCTCTGTCGTGCCGCAGCAATTCGCGAGCCAAAAATTCCCATGCGCTACCCCAAGATTTCCTGAGGCCCGGCTGTGAGCGGACTGAACCAAGGCGACATGCGGCTGTCAGGTCACGGGCTGAGATGCGTGCGGGGCGGCCGCGAGGTGTTCGCCGGGCTCGATTTCGCGGCCGGCTCGGGCGAGGCCGTCGCGGTCGTCGGCCGCAATGGATCGGGCAAGACCTCGCTGCTGCGGCTGATCGCAGGCCTGCTCGTTCCCGCCGACGGATCGATCACGCTGGAGGGGGGCCATAGTGAGCTGACCCTGCCGGAGCAGTGCCACTATCTCGGCCATCGCGATGCCCTGAAGCCGGCGCTGAGCGTGGCCGAAAATCTGACGTTTTGGGCTGATTTTCTCGGCGGGGAGCGTTTCGATGCGGCCGAGAGCCTCGCCAAGGTGGGGCTCGACCACGCCATCCATCTGCCCGCCGGATTCCTGTCCGCGGGACAGCGCCGCCGGCTCTCGTTGGCCCGGCTGCTGACCATCCGCCGCCCGGTCTGGCTCCTGGATGAGCCGACCAATGCGCTGGACGTGGCCGGTCAGGACATGTTCGCCGGCCTGATGCGTGAGCATCTGGCCGCCGGCGGCGTGATCGTCGCGGCGACGCATGCCCCACTCGGGATCGAATCGCGGGAGCTGCGGATCGGGGGTGTGGCGTGATTCCGATGCACCCTCAGCTTTCCGAGCGGCTAGGCCCTGCTCTCACCGTTCCCTCCCCCCTTGCGGGGGAGGGTCAGGGAGGGGGGTGCCACACGACGCGGCTTCTCGGCTCTGACGTTCGAGCAGCGGGTGCTCTGTTGCTGGAGGCTCGCGCCCAGCGGGCATCTCGCCCGGGGCTACCCCCCTCCCCTGCCCTCCCCCACAAGGGGGGAGGGAGTGCAGTGTGGCTGTGGCCGGCGGCGACTGTTTTCCCAACCGCTGGAAGCCCTCCATGACCGCCCTCGCCGCCCTCATCCGCCGCGACATTCGCATTGCGCTTCGCGTCGGCGGCGGGGCGCTGATCGGGGTCTTGTTCTTCCTGACCGTGGTGGTGCTGATGCCGTTCGCGGTCGGGCCGGATCTGGCGCTGCTGTCGCGGCTGGGCCCGGCCATTCTCTGGCTCGGCGCCCTGCTGGCGAGCCTGCTGACCCTCGACCGGCTGTTCATGGCTGACCATGAGGACGGCTCGCTCGACCTGATCACGATGAGCCGGACGCCGCTGGAACTCGCCTGCGCCGCCAAGGCGCTGGCGCATTGGCTCGCCGCCGGCCTGCCGCTGATTGTCGCAACCCCCGTGCTCGGACTATTGCTCAACCTCGATATGGTCGCCACGGCCGCGGTGGCGCTGACGCTGCTGGCGGGCACCCCGGCGCTGACCTTCACCGGCATGATCGGCGCGGCGCTGGCGGTGACACTGCATCGCGGCGGGCTGTTGATGGCGGTGCTGGTGCTGCCGCTGTCGATTCCCGTGCTGATTTTCGGCGTTGCGGCCTCGCAGGCGGTGATCGTCGGTCCGATGACCTTCGGCGCGCCATTCTCGATCCTGTGCGCGCTGTCCCTGGTCAGCCTCGTGATCGGCCCGTTCGCGGCCGCAGCGAGCCTGCGCCATGGTCTCGATTGAGACGGACTGGACCCGCCTTGACCCCGATCAACTTTCGCGACGGACTTTCGTGCTGATTGCCTGAGCGGCCCCCGGTGATTATCAGGATACCATGACGCTGATCGACCTCGCCAACCCCACGCGGTTCCTCGCGCTGACAGCGCGGGTGTTGCCGTGGCTGGCGGCCGCGACAATCATCCTGCTCACGATCGGTCTCTATCAAGCTGCGCTCGCGCCCGACGATTATCAGCAGGGCGCGACCGTCAAGATCATGTTCATCCACGTGCCCAATGCCTGGCTGTCGATGTTCGTGTGGGGCGTGATGAGCATCGCATCATTGGGCACACTGGTGTGGCGGCATCCGCTCGCCGACGTCGCCGCCAAGGCCGCAGCGCCGATCGGCGCCGCCTTCACCTTCCTCGCGCTGCTCACGGGCTCGCTCTGGGGGCGGCCGATGTGGGGCACCTATTGGGAATGGGACGCGCGGCTGACCTCGGTGCTGATCCTGTTCCTGATGTATCTCGGCCTGATGGCGCTGTGGCGCGCGGTCGACGATCCCTCGCGTGCGGCGCGCGCTGCCGCAGTGCTGACGCTGGTCGGCGCGATCAACCTGCCGATCATCAAGTTCTCGGTGGATTGGTGGAACACGCTGCACCAGCCCGCCTCGGTGATGCGCATGGGCGGCTCGGCGCTGGACAAGTCATTCCTGATTCCGCTGCTGGTGATGGCGGTCGCATTCACGCTGCTGTTCGTCACGCTGCACCTGGCCGCGATGCGCAACGAGATCTTGCGCCGCCGTGTCCGCTCGCTGCAGATGATGCAGGCCAGTCGCATCGCGTTTTCGAGCGAAGTGGCCGTCGGTTCGCGTGAAGACAACGCGTCAAAAGAAGCTGGGGCTGCATGACGATGTCGCTCGGTCCTTACGCCTCTTTCATCGTGACGTCTTACGCAGCTGCCGCCCTCGTGGTCGCCATCCTGATCGGCTGGGTCATGCTTGATCATCGCAGCCAGACACAGCGCCTGCGCGAGCTGGAGCAGCGCGGCATCACCCGCCGGTCGGGCCGCAGCGCGACGGATCCGCGATGAGCGATCAACCTGCCTCCGCTCCGCCGCAACGCCGCACCTTCCTGATGGTGCTGCCGCTGATCGCCTTCATCGCCCTTGCGCTTCTATTCTGGTTCCGGCTTGGCAGCGGCGATCCTTCGCGGATTCCCTCGGCGCTGATCGGCCGGCCCGCACCGCAGACCGTGCTGCCGCCGCTCCAGGGATTGCAGGACAACGGCACGCAGGTGCCGGGTCTCGATCCCGCCGCCTTCAGCGGCAAGGTCAGCCTCGTCAACGTCTGGGCGTCCTGGTGCGTGCCGTGCCACGACGAGGCGCCGCTCCTGACCGAGCTCGCCAAGGACAAGCGCTTCCAGCTGGTCGGCATCAACTACAAGGACGCCGCCGACAATGCGCGGCGCTTCCTCGGCCGCTACGGCAACCCGTTCGGCCACGTCGGCGTGGACGCCAACGGCCGCGCCTCGATCGAATGGGGCGTCTACGGCGTGCCGGAGACCTTTGTCGTCGGGCGCGAGGGCACCATCGTCTACAAGCTGGTCGGTCCGATCACGCCGCAAAATCTCAAGGCCGTGCTGATGCCGGAGCTGGAGAAGGCGCTGAAGGCAGGAAGCTGACCTGCTGCGCACGAGCCGCGCCACGGAGCGAATTCACGAAGCGCCGTCGCGACGATTGGTCGTGTCGGCGTGACCTGCGAGCAAGCCGGCGACGACATCCCAGCCCTTCCCGAACATATGGCCGACCTTGTGGCCGAAGGAATCGTCCGGGCGCAGCCGCGGCGATTCCAGAATGTGCGTCAAGTGGCGGTGATCGCCGGGAATGCTGCTGATCTCCGCGGCGACGGCGGCCTGGACTTCCGTCATGAGGTCATCCAGGCGCCGCGCCCAGCCCGAGCCTTTGAGCTCGATCTGAGCTCTCAGCGCCTGCTCGATCCGGTAGATCTCGCCAACGATCTCCTTGGCTCGCACCGGACGGTTGTTCCTGAGCGCAAAGAGCAAGAGGTGATGGTTCTCCTCGATCTGATCGAGCACCATCGACACCGCAATCGCAAAGGGGCCCGCCGCGATCCGCGCCGCAGCCCGGTCGTCGGCCGGAGCGATCGCGACGGACAGCAGCTCCCAGGGGATTTCCAGATGCTTTGCCAGGATCGTGAG
Source organism: Bradyrhizobium glycinis (assembly GCF_016031655.1). GTDB lineage: Bacteria > Pseudomonadota > Alphaproteobacteria > Rhizobiales > Xanthobacteraceae > Bradyrhizobium > Bradyrhizobium glycinis. Next base: position 99,919 of record NZ_JACCHQ010000008.1, on the reverse strand, counting down.
CGCGAACGGCAGGGCATCGGCACGCTTGGCCCTCAGCGTGCTCAACTGGCCGAGGACCTTGTCGAGGCTGGCGCCCTCGAGCCGGGCGATCTTCGGTGCAAGCGCACGGCCGAAATCGTCGAGCTCCCGCTGCATGTCGAGGTAGCGCAGCATCTTCTTCAGGTCGTCGAACGTCGCATGCGAGCTGGTATAGGCCATCAGCCCATCGCGAATGCGGGCTGCGCCCTCGGCGGACCCCAGCTGGCCGTTGAGCGAGGTCAGGACCTTCTTCTGGAAGGCTTGGGCCATCTGCCGCGCCTCGGCCTGCTTGTCGGCAGAGATGACCTTGGTCGCATTGGCGATGTAGTCGGCAGCCATGCTGCGCAGCAATTGCTCCGTCACGAGGCTCCAGATCGGCGCGAGTGATCCACGGGCGATCTGCCCGCTATTGGCGCGCTCCGGAGCGCTGTCCACCAGGACCGGCTCGAGCGGCTCGAAGAAGTAGCGTGACGGATTTCCGACGCGATAGTGATTTTGGCCGGTGTTGCGAAACTCGGCACGCAGCGCCGCGATCAATGGCTCGGAATGCGGAATGTCCTCGCCGAGGAGATGCAGCCGCTCCAGCTCGGCAAGCAGGCGGCGCCGGACCTGCGGCGCGAGTTGCCGGAGATACTGAATCAGGTGTTCAGCGGTCTGGTCCTGTCTTGCGCTCACCACCGGGCCCTCCGGCGAGCCATCCTCTCTTCACAGGGAAAGGCTATCGTCCTCGACCTTTCAGCAAGGTAAAGCGCTGAATAATCTCAGCTCGCGGTTACGGAGCAATGAAGGAGCCGGTCCGGATTCGGCGCGCGATCCGACCGGCAGCGGCGCGAAGTGCACGTTAGCGTGAATAGGCGATGCCGGCAGATGCCGGCCCGGCACTATCCCTTGCTCACATCCCCCGCCTCGGCCTCGCTTCTCTCCAGCGAGACCGGCGCGAGATGATAGCGCTTGGTCAGCGGCATCTGGGCGATGGCGAAGATCATCGTGATCGGGGTGACGCCGAACACCTTGAAGTTCACCCAGAAATCCGTGCTCTGGGTGCGCCAGACGATCTCGTTCAGCACCGCCATGCCGGCGAAGAACAGCGCCCAGCGCAAGGTGAGGATGCGCCAGCCCTGCGGCGTCAGGTTGAACACCTGGTCGAACATCACGGCGATGAAGGAGCGGCCGAACAACAGGCCGCCACCGAGGATCGCGGCGAACAGGCCGTAGATGATGGTCGGCTTGACCTTGATGAAGGTCTCGTCGTGCAGCACCAGGGTCAGCGTGCCGAACACCAGCACGATCACGCCCGTGACGATCGCCATGATCGGGATGTGGCGCGTCACGATGTAAGAGGCGGCCATCGCGACCGCGATCGCGACCATGAAGGCGCCGGTCGCGGCGAACAGATTGAACTTCGCGTTGACGAAGAAGAACACGAGCAGCGGACCGAGCTCGGTCGCAAGCTTGAACAGCGGATGCGGCTGGGTCTTGTCCATTCTCTCTTCCGTCTCTCCCATCCTTCGAGACGACCGCTTCGCGGTCTCCTCAGGATGAGGACCTCATGTGTGGCACGACCTCATCCTGAGGAGCCGCGCAAGCGGCGTCTCGAAGGATGACGCTATTCGATTCCGGCGATGGCGCGGGCGAAGTCGCGCGCGGTGAAGGGCGCGAGATCGTCGACGCCTTCGCCGACGCCGATGAAGTGCACCGGCAGCTTGAATTTCTCCGCGAGCGCCACCAGGATGCCGCCGCGCGCGGTGCCATCGAGCTTGGTCATCACGAGGCCGGTGACCCCGGCGGTGCGATGGAAGGCCTCGACCTGCGACAGCGCATTCTGGCCAACGGTCGCATCCAACACCAGCAGCACGGCATGCGGCGCGGTGTCATCGACCTTGCGAATCACGCGCACGACCTTCTCGAGCTCGTTCATCAGCTCGGCCTTGTTCTGCAAGCGGCCGGCGGTGTCGATCAGCAGCACGTCGACATTCTGCTCCTTCGCCGCGGTGAGCGCGTTGAAGGCGAGGCTTGCGGAATCCGAGCCCTGCGCGCCTGCGATGACGGGCGTCTTCGTCCGCTCGCCCCAGACCTTGAGCTGCTCGATGGCGGCGGCGCGAAACGTGTCGCCGGCGGCCAGCATCACCTTGCGGCCTTCCGAGGCGAATTTCTGCGACAGCTTGCCGATCGTCGTGGTCTTGCCGGAGCCGTTGACGCCGACGACGAGAATGACGAACGGCTTCTTGGCCGCATCGATCACGAGCGGTTTTGCCACCGGCGACAGCACCTTCTCGACCTCGGTCGCGACGACGTCCTTGACCTCGTCCGCCGAGATCGCCTTGTCGTAACGTCCCGCGCCGACGGCATCGGCAATGCGCACCGCGACGGATGTGCCGAGGTCGGCGCGCAGCAGCACGTCCTCGATGTCGTCGAGCATGGCGCGGTCGAGCTTGCGCTTGGTGACGAGGTCGGCGACCGCGGTCCCAAGCGACGACGAGGTGCGCTTCAACCCGTTGGACAGGCGGCGCCACCAGCTCAGCTTCGGGGGATCTGACGTGGTATCGTTCATGGTGGCGTGTTAGCCGTTCCGGCCCGTAAACGAAAGCCTTGACCGAAAGTCCTGCAATTGCTCGATGTTCCCCAATTGACCGCCGATGAGATCCTGGCCCGCGTGCTCCATCGCGACGGCCTGATGCTGGTCATCGACAAGCCCGCCGGCCTGCCGGTGCATCGCGGCCCCAAGGGCGGCCCCAACCTGGAGGATTCCTTCGACGCGCTGCGTTTCGGCCTGCCGCGCCCGCCGGTGCTGGCCCACCGGCTGGACAAGGACACCTCGGGGTGCCTCGTGCTCGGCCGCCACCGCAAGGCGACGGCATCGCTGGGCCTCCTGTTCAAGCACGGCAAGATCGGCAAGATCTACTGGACCGTGGTCGAAGGCGGCCCTGCCGAAGATGAAGGCACCATCGACATGCCGCTCGGCCGGCTCAATGCCGAGCGCGGCTGGTGGCAGAAGCCCGATCCGGAAGGGCAGAAGGCGATCACGAACTGGAAAGTGTTGGGCCGGGGCGACGGTTTCGCCTGGCTTGCCATGGAACCGGTGACGGGGCGGACCCATCAATTGCGGGTGCACGCGGCCGCGAGCGGCTGGCCGATCTTCGGCGATAACATTTACGGCAACGGCCCGCGCTTTGGCGAGCCGCGCCTGCACCTGCATTCGCGCGAGATCGTGGTGCCGATCTCCCGGAACAAGGAGCCCGTCCGCGTGGTGGCGCCGGCCCCGCCGCATATGCATGAGAAGCTCCGGGCCTGCGGGTGGAATGGGGAGTAGGTGCCGCTGTTGTTCACCTCTCCCGCTTGCGGGAGAGGTCGGATCGCGAAGCGATCCGGGTGAGGGCTCTATCCTCTCGGGGGTCCTCGCTTGCGGAGACAACCCTCTCCCCACCCCTCCCCCGCGAGCGGGGGAGGGAGCACACCGACGCCGCGGCTGCATCTTGCGCAAGCCAGCCGCTCTCAAGCCCCATGGTTTACGAAACCTTCAGCGCTCGCCTCTAATGATATCGGTTGCTTAGAACAAGCTTCCGTAACCGCTCAGGACGAGCCGCGCGTGATGACCAAGGCCGGGCTATCGATCATCGACGAGGTTGAATCCGCACTTCGGATCGGCTCGCCGGAAAAGGGTGTGGCGACGGCCCGGCGCGTCACCGAGCTGTTCCTCTCCTCCGCCGGCAATTTCGACGACGAGCAGATCGCGCTGTTCGACGACGTGCTCGAGCGCCTGATCGGCACCATCGAGCTGCGCGCCATCGCCGATGTGGCAGCGCGCGTGGCGCTGGCCGAGATCAGCGCGCAACTGGCGCCGATCGCGCAGGCGCCGCCGTCGGTGATCCGCCGCCTCGCCAACAATGACGAGATCCGCATCGCCGGTCCCGTGCTGCAGGAATCCGCGCGCCTCGACGACGGCGAACTGGTGAAAATCGCATCGAGCAAGGGCGAGCCGCATCTGCTCGCCGTCGCCGGCCGCTGGTGGCTAAAGGAGATCGTCACGGACGCGCTGCTGGCGCGCCGCTATCCCAGCGTCAGCCGGCGGCTCGCCGCCAATCCGGGCGCGCGCGTCTCCGGTAAGGGATTTGCCATCATCGTCGGCCAGGCCGAAAGCGATCCGGAGCTCGCGGTCAGCGTCGGCGTCCGCGTTGATTTGCCCTCGGAGCTGCGCCGCCAATTGCTGCGCTCGGCGACCGATGCCGTGCGCACCCGCCTGTTGTCGCGCGCCCCGCCGCATCTGTTCGAGGAGATCCAGAGCGCGATCGCCGCCGTCGCCATCGGCGCCGAGCGCGAAATGTCCGGCGTCCGCGATTTCGAAGGTGCCAAGCGCGCCATTGCCGGCCTCAAAGCCACCGGCCAGCTCAACGAGGCGACGTTGCTCGGCTTCGCCAGACAGCGGCGCTATGAGGAGACCGTGGCCGCGCTGGCGGCGTTATCGGGGTCGACGATCGAGGTGATTCGTCCGCTGATGCAGAGCCTTCGCGAGGACGGCCTGCTGGTGCCCTGCAAGGCCGCGCAGCTCAGCTGGGAAACGACCATGGCCGTGCTCGAATGCCGTTTCGCGACAGGCGCGATGAAGCCGGCGGACATCGCGAGGGCACAGGGGCATTTTGCGAGAATGACGGCGGAGAACGCCAAGCGGACGCTGCGGTTCTGGCAGGTAAGGGCGCTGTAGGGCGCTTGCTGCTCATTACACATTCCGCTGTCATTGCCCGCGAAAGCGGGCAATCCAGTATTCCAGAGACGACGGAGATTGAACCGAGAAGCCGCGGCGTACTGGGTCGCCCGGTCGAGCCGGGCGACGACACCAATTATGTGGTCAGACGCTCGCCATCGCTGCCGGCTATCCTCAGCGACACCACGCTCCCGACCCGCTCGCCCGCAATCGCCACCGCCAGATAATGCTCCGTGCGGCCCTGCCCCTCGCTCTCGATCAGCACCTCGCGCGTTGCGCCGGTCTCGGCTTGCAGGCGCTGCCGCAAGGCCGCCTCCCCCGCAGCCCGCAGCCGCTTCGCACGCGCCTTGATCTCAGGCCCCGCCACCTGCGGCATCCGCGCAGCCGGCGTGCCGGGCCGCGGGGAATAGGGGAAGACGTGCAGGAAGGTCAGGCCGCATTGCTCGACGAGGTCGAGCGAGCGCGAGAACATCTCCTCGGTCTCGGTCGGGAAGCCCGCGATGATATCGGCGCCGAAGACGACATCAGGGCGCAGGCGGCGCACCTGCTCGCAGAACGCGATGGCGTCATTTCGCGAATGCCGCCGCTTCATGCGCTTCAGGATCATGTCGTCGCCTGACTGCAGCGACAAATGCAGATGCGGCATCAGCCGCGCATCCTCAGCGATGGCGTCGAGCAGGTCGTCATCCGCCTCGATCGAATCGATCGAGGAGATGCGCAGGCGCCTCAGGTCCGGCACATGCCGCAGGATCTGCTTGGTCAGCATGCCTAGCTTCGGCGCGCCGGGCAGGTCCGCACCATAGCTGGTGAGGTCGACGCCCGTCAGCACGACCTCGGCATGGCCGCGTTCGACCAGGGTGCGCACCTGATCGACCACCGCGCCCATCGGCACCGAGCGCGAATTGCCGCGGCCGAACGGGATGATGCAGAAGGTGCAGCGATGGTCACAGCCGTTCTGCACCTGCACGAACACACGCGGCAGGCCGCTCGCATAGCCATCGACGAGATGCGGCGCCATCTCCTTCACCGCCATGATGTCGCTGACGGCGATCTTCTCGCTGGCGCCGAGATCGAAAGCGTCGCGCGTGTCCCGCCATGCTTCGCCGCGCATCTTGTCGTCATTGCCGACGACGCGATCGACCTCGGCCATGTCGGCGAACATCGCAGCCTGCGTCTGCGCCGCGCAGCCGGTGACGACGATGCGCGCCTCGGGGCGCTCGCGCTTCAGCTTGCGGATCGACTGGCGCGCCTGAGCCACCGCCTCGTTCGTGACGGCGCAGCTGTTGATGACGATTGTGTCGTAAAGCCCCGCGGCTTCCGCCTTGCTGCGAATCACCTCGGCCTCGAAGGCGTTGAGGCGGCAGCCGAAGGTGACGATGTCGACGGCCATCAGGCGACCGGCGCGAACAGCGCCGGATCGAAGGTGCCCTCATATTCGAAGGTCGCCGTGCCCGTCATCAGCACGTGGTCATCGCGCTCGCGCCATTCGATGCCGAGCTTGCCGCCCGGCAACGTGATCTCGACCTTGCGCTCGGCGCGCTTCAGCCGCGCGGCGGCGACGGCCGTGGCGCAGGCCGCCGATCCGCACGCCTTGGTCAGGCCGGCACCGCGCTCCCAGGTGCGGATCGTGATGTGCTCGCGATCGACGATATGGGCCAGCGTGATATTGGCGCGCTCGGGGAAGATCGGATGGTTTTCCAGGAGCGGCCCGAAGCGGCCGAGATCGTAGGCCTCGACGTCCTCGACCCAGAACACCGCGTGCGGATTGCCCATGCTCACCACTGAGGGCGAATGCAGAATGGGATTGTCGATCGGCCCGATCTGCAATTCGATGTAGCGGGTATCGCGAAACTCTTCCGCCAGCGGAATGTCCTGCCAGCCGAATTTTGGCGCGCCCATATCCACTGTGTAGAGGTCGGGCGCTGGCCCCTGCCAGGCATTGAGCAGGCCGGCGGCCGTCTCGAAGGTCGCGGTGGTCTGCCCGGTCTTCTCGAAGATGCGGCGCACGACGCAGCGCATGCCGTTGCCGCAGGCGCCGGCCTCCGAGCCGTCATTATTGTAGATGCTGATGAAGGCTTCGGTGCCGTCGAGCCGCGGCCTCGAGAGCACCATGAGCTGGTCGTAAGCCACGCCGCCGTTCGCGGAGGCCACGGCGCGGGCGTCGTCCGGCGTGACCTTGGCCGTCGAATCGCGCAAGTCGACAACGACGATCTCGTTGCCGATGCCGTTCATCTTGGCAAATGCGTGGTTGGCCAGCGCGCTCATGAAAATTCCCGAATTTCGCCTGCCTTATATGGCGATCCTTGCCGGCTTGGCCAGTGATTTGCCGCCGCGGACCGGGACATGGGCCAAGGTGCCTGCCATGACGCATCTGTCATGGGACGAATTCGGCGCTCGCGTGTTAGAACGGCGCGGGACGCGCGGCCGGGTTAAGGCCTTGGTGGGTAAGGCCTTGATGAATTGAGGCCCTGACGAAGCGGGGGCCTCGGGGAGAATAAAATGAACACTTTTCGTCGTGTTGTGCTGGCCGCGCTGATCCCGGCTGCGGCCTTGTCGCATGGGCTGTCCAGCGCGCTGGCGCAGACGCCGAGCCCGGCGCCGGCGGCCTCCGCGAGCCCTTCGCCCGCGCCATCGACAGCACCCGCCCCGGCCGCAAGCGCCTCGCCGGCCCCCGCGGCGACGCCTTCACCCGCGGCCAGCGCTTCACCATCTCCCGCCCCGCCGGCCCCGCCCCCGGCGGCCGCCGCGACGCCGGCCCCGGTTCAGACCGCCGATCCCTTCGGCCTCGAGACCATTCTCGAGCCGAAGAAGGTCGTGATGGTCAAGGGCACTGCCAATTGGGACGCCGCCTTCGACACGCTGATCGACGCCTTCAAGGCGTTGAACACGTTCTTGGACAAGCAGGGCATCAAGCCGTCGGGCAATTCGATGATCGTCTACACCTCGACCGACGATACCGGCTTCACGTTCCTTGCCGAGATCCCGGTCGATCAGGACCCGAAGAACTTGTCCAAGGACATGAGCATCGGCAAGTCGCCTGAAGGCAAGGCGCTGAAATTCGTCCATCGCGGCTCCTACGACAACATGGACAACACCTATGAGGCGATCACCAACCACCTTGATGACAAGAGGCTGGAAGCCAAGGACACCTTTATCGAGGAGTACCTCACCGATCCCCTGAAGACGGCCGAGGACAAGCTTGTGATCAATGTTTTCGTGCCGCTGAAGTGAGACTGATGAAAAAGCCTGCCCTACTTGCCGCCGTCCTCGCCGCCACGCTGCTCACCGCGCCCGCGCGTGCCGAGGACTTTCCCTCCGCGATCTCGGTGAGCGGCGAAGCCTCGGTCTCCGCGGCGCCCGATCTCGCGCAAATCGATGCCGGCGTCGCCAGCGACGCCAAGACCGCGAAGGAAGCGTCCGATGCCAACAACGCCGCGATGGGCAAGGTGCTGCTGGCGCTGAAGGGCGCAGGGATCGCCGAGAAGGATTACCAGACCTCGCGGCTGTCGCTGCAGCCGCAATACAGCCAGAACAAATCCACCGGCGCCTCGCCCGTAACAGGCTTCCGCGCGAGCAACCGCGTCACCGTGAAGATCCGCGACGTGACCAAGGTGGCCAGCATCATCGACACGCTGGTCAGCGCCGGCGCCAACGACATCGGCAACATCTCGTTCGAGGTGACGCAGGCCTCGAAGCTGCTGGATGATGCGCGCGAGCAGGCCGTTGCCGATGCGCGCCGCAAGGCGGAGATTTATGCGAAGGCCGCCGGCGTGACACTGGGCGCGCCGCTCAGCGTCACCGAGGGCGGCGGCCCGGTGCCGCTGTTCAAGGGCCGCATGGCAGCGCCAATGGCCGCAGCCCCGCAGGCCGCGGTCGCCCCGGGCGAGGAGACGCTGACGGTGACGGTGAATGTGAGCTGGGCGATCAAGCAGGGGCAGTAGCCTCGTTCGTAGGAGGCCCATCGCCTAGGTTGCTGCATCCAATACGTCGCTAAGCGAGGCGACCGATCATGCGTTCGGCGGCAGTGGATCGCATTGTTGCCTGATCAGTCATTCACGCTGATATCTGTAAAAAGGAACCCCGCCGGCGTCTTGGTAAAGACGAAGATGAGCTCGCCACAGAAGATGAAGTAACTGTCGTTCTTATAATCATCGCGATCGTAGACGGCCTTGCCGCGCTGAATACATGCGCGATTTTTTGGCGTGAACGAGGTCCGATAGGTCTTGGCACCAAATTGCGCGGCGTCGCGAATTGCGTTGTCATTCATGAACGGCAATCTTGTCATAGCGGCGACGGCGGCGGAATCGTTTGCCTTCAGCGCCGCGCGAAACTTCTCGATGAAGCCATCGAATTCCTTCTGCAAGGCAGGAGAAGCGACGGCATTCTTCGCCTGGGCGACGGCTGGAGCAAGGTTCACGAGAGCGGTTGCAAGCACAATTCTCAGCAAAAATCGCACAGGTCGGCTCCATCCATCGATCAATCAAGGTCTTCCGACCGAAAGAAATCCATGGTGTTTTGTTGCGTCATGGGCTTTCTGGTTCAACGGCGCAGAGCCGCACGAACTTGTCACTATGGGAGCAAAGCGGACATTGCTTTCGTCGCATCACGCCGCCGGGTTTATGGGCACACGACCTAGATCTCCACCACCTGCCCCGGCATCATCGCCACGAACCGCTCATGCGGTATCTTCGCTGCGTCGAGCGCTTCGACCAGCGCTTTCGCCGGCGCGTCGATCGCTTCGTCCGTCAACTGGAACGTGAAGTGATGATGTCCGAGCGCTTGCTCGGCGCCGCAATCGGCCAGCGCCTTCACTGCGTCTTCCGGATTCATGTGCTGGTCGCGCATGAACCAGCGCGGCTCGTAGGCGCCGATGGGGAGGATGGCGAGGCGCAGCTTGCCGTGCTTCTCGGCGACGCGGCGGAAATGGCGGCCATCGCCGTAGCCGGAATCGCAGACCACGTAGATCTTCCCCGCCGGCGTCTCCAGGACAAAGCTCGCCCACAGCGCCTTGTTGCGGTCGAACAGGCCGCGCGCGGTCCAGTGCCTTGTCGGCACCAGATGCACGGCAACGCCTTCGCCGAGCTCGACGCGGTCGTGCCAGTCGAACGCTTCCACGTTGATCGTGGGATCCCAGCTGCGCATGGTGACGTCGTTGCCGAGCGGAGTGACGACGCGCGGGGCGAAATTCTTGGTGAGCCGCGACAGCGTCGCGATGTCGAGATGGTCGTAGTGGCCGTGCGAGACCAGCACGACATCGATCTTCGGCAGCTTCTCGAAGGCGATGCCTGGGTCGTTGTGCCGCTTCGGCCCGGCCCAGGCGACCGGCGAGACCCGCTCCGACCAGACCGGATCGACCAGGATGTTGAGGCCGCCGGCCTGGATCAGCCAGCTGGCGTGGCCGACGAAGGAGAGCCGCACCTTGTCGCCATCGACACGCGCCGGCGGGGTGTCGGCGTGCGGGCTGGGCGCCCAATCCGGCCAGGTCGCCCGCCGCCGCTTGCCGCTGAACTGCCAGCGCAGCACCTCGCGCAACGATTTCGGCGGCGACCCGTCCGGATCGAAGAAGGTCAGGCCGTCGAAATGGTCGGAGGCGGGACCGTCATAGGTTTTCATGCTGGACATCCAGACGGAGGGAACGCCGACCAGCGTCCCTGCTCCGGCGAAAAGTCCGAAAAGGCGGCGGCGGGTGATCGGCACGGCGGGCTTCTAGGGATGGTCGGAAGGGTAAGACATCACCGCCTATATGGGCGGGGGCTGGCGGAAAAGGAACCCGCGACTAAAAGGATCACCTTTTCAGAACCTTGCCTTACAGAGGGCGGGCCGACACCCTAACTTTCCTTGACTTTTGAGCGGGAGCGGCGTTTAACCCCGCCACTTTCTCGGAAAGGCTTTCTTTTCGACCCGCCGACCGGCCTCGAGGCCGGAGGTCAACGCCCGACAGCGCTGTGCGCCCTCGGGCGCAAAGGTGTTTGGACTTACTTCTCCCTCGCCCCGCTCTTGCGGGGAGAGGGTCGGGGTGAGGGGCTCTCTCCGCGCACGGTGCGCGTAGACGGTTCCGTACCCCCTCACCCGCCGCCCAAGAGGGCGGCGACCTCTCCCCGCAGGCGGGGAGAGGTAAACGAGGACAACGGCATTGTTCGACAATCTGTCGGAACGGCTTGGTGGCATTCTCGATCGTCTGACGGGGCGCGGCGCGCTGACCGAAAAGGACGTCGACGCCGCGATGCGCGAGGTGCGCCGCGCGCTGCTGGAGGCCGACGTCGCGCTCGAAGTGGTCCGCAGCTTCACCGAGCGCGTGCGCGAGCAGGCGATCGGGGCCACCGTCGTCAAGTCGGTCACCCCCGGCCAGATGGTGGTCAAGATCGTCCACGACGAGCTGGTCAACACGCTCGGCAGCGAAGGCCAGACCATCGACGTCAATGCCGTGCCGCCGGTGCCGATCATGATGGTCGGTCTGCAGGGCTCCGGTAAGACCACCACCACCGCCAAGCTCGCCCGCCGCCTGGTCCAGCGCGACAAGCGCAAGGTCTTGATGGCCTCGCTCGACGTTTATCGTCCGGCGGCGATGGAGCAGCTGGCCGTGCTCGGCCGCGACCTCGACATTCCGACGCTGCCGATCGTGGCGGGCCAGCAGCCGCCGCAGATCGCCAAGCGCGCGCTGGAAGCCGGCAAGCTCGGCGGCTACGACATCGTGCTGCTCGATACCGCCGGCCGCACCACGCTCGACGAAGAGATGATGGCGGAGGCGGCTGCGATCAAAGCCGCGGCCAATCCGCATGAAGTGCTGCTGGTTGCGGACTCGCTCACCGGCCAGGACGCGGTGAATCTGGCGCGCTCGTTCGATCAGCGCGTCGGCCTCACCGGCATCGTGCTCACACGCGTTGACGGCGACGGCCGCGGTGGCGCCGCGCTGTCGATGCGCGCCGTCACCGGCAAGCCGATCAAGCTGATCGGCACCGGCGAAAAGACCGATGCGCTGGAGGATTTCCACCCCGACCGTATCGCCGGCCGCATCCTCGGCATGGGCGACGTGGTTTCGCTGGTCGAGCGCGCCGCCGCCAATATCGATGCGGAGAAGGCCGCGCGCACCGCCGAGCGCATGCGCAAGGGTCAATTCGACCTCAACGACATGCGCGAGCAGTTGCTGCAGATGGCCAATATGGGCGGCATCAGCGGGCTGATGGGCATGATGCCCGGCATCTCCAAGATGAAGAACCAGATCGCCGCGGCCGGCATCGACGACAAGATCCTGAAGCGTCAGGTCGCGATCATCGATTCCATGACGCGCGAGGAGCGCCGTCATCCGGACCTCTTGAAAGCCAGCCGCAAGAAGCGCATCGCGGCCGGCAGCGGCCAGAGCGTCGAGCACGTCAACAAGCTCTTGAAGATGCACCGGAACATGGCCGACATGATGAAGGCCATGGGCTCGGGCAAGCGCGGCCCGTTCGCCGGCATCGCGCAGGCGATGGGCTTCGGTGGCGGCATGAAGATGCCCTCGCCGGAAGAGATGAAGGCGCTGCAGGAGAAGATGCAGAGCGGCGGCGGCCAAGGCCTGCCGAATCTGCCCAAGGATCTGCCGCCCGGTCTCCGCCAGGGCCTGCCGAACCTTCCGGGGCTCACCGGCCTCAGTGGAAAGCCGAACCTCCCAGGGCTCGGCGGCTTCCCCGGACTGGGGAAGAAAAAGTGAGTTCACTCGTCATTGCGAGCGAAGCGAAGCAATCCAGAGATGCTTCCGCAGAAGCAGTCTGGATTGCTTCGTCGCTTCGCTCCTCGCAATGACGAAAACAAATCAACCTTTGAATTAACAACTACTCAGGAGACCAACATGTCCGTCGTTATCCGCCTCGCCCGTGCAGGCACCAAGAAGCGTCCCGTCTATCACGTCGTCGTCGCCGACTCGCGCTTTCCGCGCGACGGCCGCTTCATCGAGCGTCTCGGCCATTTCAATCCGCTGCTGCCGAAGGACAACGAGACCCGTCTCAAGCTCGACATGGACAAGGTGAAGGCCTGGCTCGCCAAGGGCGCGCAGCCGTCCGACCGCGTCGCGCGTTTCCTCGATGCTGCCGGCGTCAAGAAGCGCGAAGCCCGCAACAATCCGCAGAAGGCCGTGCCGCGCAAGGAGCGCAAGGCGCAGGCCGAAGCCGCCGCCAAGGCGTAAGGCTGGATCATGTCGGCGCTGGTCTGCGTCGCGCGGATCGGCGCCGCGCATGGTGTGCGCGGTGCGGTCAAGCTGTGGACCTTCACCGAGGACCCCTTCGCCGTCCGCCGCTACGGGCCGCTGTCGACCAAGGACGGCAGGCGCCAGTTCGAGATCGCGCAAGTGCGCGAGGCTAGGGATCATCTGGTCGCGACATTCAAGGGTGTTGCGACCCGTGATGAGGCCGAGCGCCTCAACGGCATCGAGCTCTACGTCCCGCGCGACAAACTGCCCGCGACGGACGAGGACGAATATTACCACACCGATCTGATCGGGCTCGCCGCCGTCACAACGGACGGCGCTGCGCTCGGCCGCGTCGTCGCGATCCATAATTTCGGCGCCGGTGACATCATCGAGATCGCACCGCCCAAGGGTCCGACCATGCTGCTGCCGTTCTCCAACGCGGTGGTGCCGGAGGTCGATCTCAAAGGCGGCCGCGTCGTGATCGCGCCGCCGCAGGAGATCGAGGGCGAGGACGAGGCGTCATCGTGACGGCACGATAACAGCTCGCCAACCATCTCTGACCAGGGGGCTTGCGTTTGGCATCCGGCTGGTTCACGCTCCGGTTGCGCGCTCCCACCTGATGATCCCCTGACAACCGGAGATACCATGCTGCGCTGCTGTGTTCTGGCAACGATCAGCCTGCTCGTGTCCACGAGCGTCCTCCACGCGCAGACGCCGCCGAGCCCTCCGCCCGCAGCCGAGGCACCACCGGTCGAAGCTATGGAAGAGCCGCAGGTCGGCGACCACTGGACCTACGAGGTGCGCGACGAGATCACGGGCGATCTCAAATCGACGATGACCCATACCATCACCGACGTCTCGGCGACCGAGATCAGCATCAGGTTCGAGACCCTTGGCAAGCCCGGTTTCGGCTATCAGACCTACGACCGGTCCTGGAACGTCATCAATAACGGCGCGTGGCGCTTCACGCCAAACGACGGCACGGGTATCCGCATGCCGCTGGCGGTCGGCAAGTCCTGGACGTTCAAGTCCAGCGACTCCAGCACGGCCGGTGTCAGCCTGAAGCGCTCGGGCACCTCGAAGGTCACGGCCAGGGAGAACATCACCACCCGCGCCGGCACTTTCGAGGCCTACAAGATCGAGACGTCGATCGAGATGCGAAATACCAACGATGCCACCAGGAAATCCCGGGCTGAGCTGCAGGCCTGGTACGTGCCCGAAATCAACCATTGGGTGAAGCGCACGTATGTCAGTAGGTCGGATGGCAGGGTTCGCGAGCGGAGCGCGCTCGAAATGATCGAATACGGTCGCCGCTAACCTCGGACGCCAAGGCGCCGTGAACAACCGAAACTGCTGGGGAAAACGCTGATGTCTCGTTACGCGGCCGCGATGATCGCTTGTCTGCTTGCCGGCAACACCGTGGCATGGGCGGCAAACGATCCGCCGCCGGCCGCGGCTGCGGATACAAAGCCGGTCATGGCCATGGAGCAGCCGCTGCAAGGTGATTTCTGGACGTACGAGGTGCGGGACGAAATCAGCGGCAAGGTCAGCTCGATCCGCACGCATATGGTCACCGAGGTCGCGCCGAGCGAGATCAGCATCCGCACCACCATCGAAGGCAAGGATACCGAGATCCTGAGCGTCTACGATCGATCTTGGAATCTGAAGGACAACGGCGAGTGGAAGTATCAGCCGGGCGATGGCTCGGGCATTCATTCGCCGCTGAAGACCGGCGATAGCTGGAATATCTCCGCCGACGACGTCAACACCAGCAAGGGCTTCATCTGGAAACGCTCGGGCCGCTCGAGGGTCGTCGGCCAGGAGGCCATCACCACCCGCGCCGGCACGTTCGAGACGTACAGGATCGAAACGGCCCTCTCGAGACGCCCGACCAACGACCGGAGCCGCAAGCAGGACATCACGATCGTGACCTGGTACGCCCCTGCCATTGACCATTGGGTGAAGAAGACCTTTGTGTCGCGAGAGAACGGCCACCTGCGGATCAATAATGTTCTCGAAGTCGTGGCGTACGGCCGCAAAGGCTAGACTAGGCCCACGGGGCCTCGACCTGCCGGTCGCAATGGCCTAACCAGCGGTCATGACACCCCCCTCACCCTGGCGCGCGACGGTGCTGACGCTGTTCCCGGAGATGTTTCCCGGGCCGCTCGGCGTGAGCCTCGCCGGCCGGGCGCTCGCATCCGGGCTCTGGCAACTCGAGGCGCGGGACATCCGGGCCTCCGCCACTGACCGCCACCGCAGCGTCGACGACACGCCGGCCGGCGGCGGGCCGGGCATGGTGCTGCGGGCCGATGTTCTGGCCGCGGCCATCGATGCAACCGGGATCGGGCCTGAGCGGCCGCGCCTCCTGATGAGCCCCCGGGGTCGGCCATTGACCCAGACGCGCGTCACCGAGCTCGCCCGGGGGCCCGGCCCCCTGATCGTCTGCGGACGGTTCGAGGGGGTGGACCAGCGGGTGATCGACGGACGCGGCCTGGAGGAGGTCTCGATCGGCGATTACGTGCTGTCCGGGGGCGAAATCGCAGCCCTCGCCCTGATCGACGCCTGCGTCCGGCTGCTGCCGGGGGTGATGGGCAAGGAGGCCTCGGGAACCGAGGAGAGTTTTTCGGACGGCCTGCTGGAGTATCCCCAATACACCCGCCCGCAGCTGTTCGAGGGGGTTCCGATCCCGGCCATCCTCACCTCCGGCGACCACGCCAAGGTGGCGGCCTGGCGCCGGGCCGAATCCGAGGCCCTGACGGCCGCCCGTCGCCCGGATTTGTGGGAAAAGGCCGCGAATCGGGGGAGCGGCCAAAAAACGCCAAAAAACAAGACAGACGGGTGACAAACGCTCCGGCTTGCCTTATAGGAGCGGCCAAATCCGCAATGGCTGGATAGACGAATTCACGCAGCCCCCGTTTCTTAAAGGCTGGGCGCGCCGATGGAGATTTACCCATGAACCTGATCAAGCAGCTCGAGCAGGAGCAATTCGACAAGCTGTCCGCCGGCAAGGACATCCCGGAATTCGCCCCCGGCGACACCGTGATCGTCAACGTGAAGGTGGTCGAAGGCGACCGCACGCGCGTGCAGGCCTATGAGGGCGTCTGCATCGGCCGTTCCGGCGGTGGCCTCAACGAGAGCTTCACCGTGCGCAAGATCTCCTATGGCGAGGGCGTCGAGCGCGTGTTCCCGCTGCTCTCCCCGATGATCGACTCGATCAAGGTGGTGCGCCGCGGCAAGGTGCGTCGCGCCAAGCTGTATTACCTCCGCAACCTGCGCGGCAAGTCGGCCCGCATCGTCGAGAAGCAGGACCGCGCTGCTGCCGTCGGCGAGTAAGTTTTCGCCACCAGGCAAGTCTTTCGAAAGCGCGGGGCTCGGCTCCGCGCTTTTTTGTTTGGCCCTGCTGTCATTGCGAGGAGCCCTTGCGACGAAGCAATCCAGACTGTCTCCGCGGATGCATTCCTGGATTGCTTCGCTGCGCTCGCAATGACGGTACCGCTAGGCTCTCGCGCTTTAGCTTCCGCGTGCTATATAGCTCCTAGAATGTTTCCAGATCTGACCAGCTTCGCCCGCATCCAGCGCATCGTGATCGACGATCGCTCGCGGCTGCCTGGCCGGTTCTTCGGACGCTTCGCGACCTCGGCAACGTCAGAGCTTAGCCGCGCAGCCTGAAAGCTGCGCTGACGATTTTGTTGCCCGCGCGGCCTGCCGCGCTCATCGCTGACACACATTCTCCGGAGCTCAAGCTCATGTCCAAGCCGACCACCCTGTACGACAAGATCTGGAACGACCATCTGGTGCACGAAGCCGAGGACGGCACCTGCCTGATCTACATCGATCGCCACCTGGTGCACGAGGTGACCTCGCCGCAGGCGTTCGAAGGCCTGCGCGCCACGGGGCGCAAGGTCCACGCGCCCGAGAAGACGCTCGCCGTCGTCGATCACAACGTACCGACCACCGACCGCACCAAGCCGAATCCCGATCCTGAAAGCATCGAGCAGATCAAGGCGCTGGCCGAGAACGCCAGGGAATTCGGCATCGAATATTACAACGAGTTCGACAAGCGTCAGGGCATCGTCCATGTCATCGGCCCCGAGCAGGGTTTTACGCTGCCCGGCACCACCATCGTCTGCGGTGACAGCCACACCTCGACGCATGGCGCGTTCGGCGCGCTCGCCCACGGCATCGGCACCAGCGAGGTCGAGCACGTGCTGGCGACGCAGACGCTGATCCAGAAGAAGGCCAAGAACATGCGCGTCACCGTCGACGGCAAATTGCCCGACGGCGTGACGGGCAAGGACATCATCCTGGCCATCATCGGCGAGATCGGCACCGCGGGCGGCACCGGCTACGTGCTGGAATATGCGGGCGAAGCGATCCGCGCGCTCTCGATGGAAGGCCGTATGACGGTCTGCAACATGTCGATCGAAGGCGGCGCGCGCGCCGGCCTGGTTGCGCCCGACCAGAAGGCGTTCGACTTCCTGCGCGATCGTCCGAAAGCGCCGAAGGGCGCGGCCTGGGATGCGGCGATGCGCTACTGGGAGAAGCTGCGTTCCGACGAGGGCGCGCATTTCGACCACGAGCTGCGCCTCGATGCTGCAAAGCTGCCGCCGATCGTGACCTGGGGCACCTCGCCTGAAGACGTAATCTCGGTGACCGGTATCGTGCCCGACCCCGACAAGATCGAGGACGAGGCCAAGCGCATCTCCAAGCATCGCGCGCTGAAATATATGGGCCTGACCGCGGGGACCAAGATCACCGACATCAAGCTCGACCGCGTCTTCATCGGCTCCTGCACCAACGGCCGCATCGAGGATTTGCGCGCGGCAGCGAAGATCGCGGAAGGCAAAACCGTGTCGGCGAACGTCAACGCCATGGTCGTGCCGGGCTCCGGCATCGTGAAGGAGCAGGCGGAAGCCGAGGGCCTGGACAAGATCTTCATCAAGGCCGGTTTCGAATGGCGCGAGCCGGGCTGCTCGATGTGCCTTGCCATGAACCCGGACAAGCTGAAGCCGGAAGAGCGCTGCGCCTCGACCTCGAACCGCAATTTCGAGGGCCGCCAGGGCTTCAAGGGCCGTACCCATCTGGTGTCGCCGGCGATGGCGGCAGCGGCGGCGATCGCGGGTCACTTCGTCGACGTCAGGGACTGGCGCTAGGCCGGTTCCTGCAATTGTAGCGATCGCGGCAAAGCGTCGTTAATCGGCGGCGCCGACGATGTCCTCGCGACGGTTTCGCGAGGACACGTCATGGCCAACAAGCCGGAATATGTCGATCTCATCAGCGAGGCCACGCGCCAGCATCGGCGGCGCGCGCCGCCATTGCGCATCGTCGCCAAGCCGGAGGTCGAGGAGACCTCCAAGCTCAGCCGCTGGCCACCGGCGATGTTTCGGCAGTGGAAGCTCGAGAATCTGATGCGGTGGAAGGCTTCATCGTGGAAGCTGAAGGATTGGCTCTAACCAGTCTCGCCGTCATGCCCGGGCTCGTCCCGGGCATCCACGAATTCTCTGCGCAAGCCCCAAGGACGTGGATGGCCGGGACAAGCCCGGCCATGACGAATGCAGAGCCAGCAATTCACCCACATCACCAATAGTACCGGTACGGATAGTGCCAGCGGGGCCAGCGGCAGACGCGGCGCGGGCCGTCATAGGTCCAGATGATCCGGCAGCGGCGCGGATAGTGATAGTAGGGATAATAGCCGCCGACATAATAGCGACGGTGGAAGTGACGATAGCCGTAATGGGGGCGATAGCCCCAGTGGTGGTGATGGCCGCCGTAGTGACGGAAGCCGCCGTAGCGAAAGCCACCGCCGTGAAAGCCGCCGATATGCCCGCCGCCACTGCGGAAACCGCCGCCGTGAAAATGCCCGCCGCCACCATGTCCGCCGTGCCCGCCATGGCGAACCTGCGTGACGAGATCGTCGGTCGCGGCCTTCGTCACCGGCGACGCCGCCGGATTAATCAAGGTGAGCGCTTCAGCGCGACGCGCGCTGCCGGCAGACAGCATCAGCGCCGCGGCGGCCGCAAGCCCGAGCAGGCGCACCGGGCCAGCCCGACGATCCAATATCCTCAGCATGGAATCCTCCCTGAATCCGGACGGCAGAGCCGCGACGTCTCGGCCGCGCCATTGCCGTTCAATTGCGGTCGCTCCCGGGATTAAGTTGCGGACAGCGATGTGAACGCGCCATGAATGAACGACACGCGGCGCCGCGATGCGACGCCGTGCCACGACGAAAGGAATTTTTGCAGATGACTGTCTACGCCATTGCGCAATTGAAGATGACGGACCGCGCCGCCTATGACCGCTATCAGGCGCGGTTCTTCGACGTGTTCAGGAAGTTCAATGGCCGTCTGCTCGCCGCCGACGAACAGCCGCGCGTGCTCGAAGGCGCCTGGCCGCATGACAAGCTTGTCATGATGTCGTTCCCCGACGAGGCCGCATTCCTCGCCTTCTCGACCTCGCCCGATTACCAAGAGATCTCGCGCGATCGCAAGGCGGGTGCGCAGGCGACGGTGCTGCTGGTGAAGGGATTTACGCCAGCGGTCTAAGGCGGCGCCTTACCAGAAGGGCCCGTAGCTGAAGACGAAGGGTGCGGGCACGCCGTAGGGATAGGGACGGTAATGGACGGGCCGCGCGTAGTAGCGCGGATCACGGCGTACGGCAGGCCGCGCGATGTCATAGCGCGCGTGTCGTCGCACATCGAACACTGCGATCCCCGCCGACGCCTCTGGGATCGTCGCCCTTGGCGCGGCGGACGCGCGAGGCAGTCCGGCAGCAAGCGCGACGGCAATGGCTAATGCGATCCATCTCGCCATCACGACCCTACCGCGGAGCTCGCTGGCGCGGGCATCGACGGCGTCAGCCCCGCCGCCAGTAGCAGCTCACGCGCGGCACGATCACCGTGCCGCTCGGCCGGTACTCCTGCACATAGGTGGCGTTGCAGACGCGGACCGCGTCCGGGCCGGGATTGTAGCGGGGATAGACGCCGTCCGGGCTGTAATAGGGCGTGACGCGCAGGCGCGGCCGCTTGCGCGGCGGGGGGATATCGTCCGGCGAGACCAGTTGGGCCATCCGGATTCCGGAACTGGCGGTCTGCGCCTCGGCACCGACGCAAAACTGCGAAAACAACCCCATGCACAGTAGAGTCAGCGCTGTTTTCGCTCGCATTTTCCGCCCACCTGAGACGTCCCATTGACGGCCCCACGCTCCCCGTTTTGGCGGCGCCCGTCAACCTCGCCGCGTTTATAATGCGGGATGCATCGCCGCGGAACCCGCGGTATGAGGGTCTCATGTGGACGGAATTGAAAGCGCCCTCGCTCGCCGAGATGGAAGCGATGGCTCACGACGTGTTCGAGCGCCTGCCGGGGGAATTTCGCAAGCTTTGCGAGGGCGTCATCGTCCGCGTCGAGGACTTCCCGCCCGAGGAGGTCCTGGACGAGATGGACTGCGAGAGCGAGTTCGACCTGCTCGGCCTGTTCCAGGGCGTCGGCCTGCCCCAGCAGAGCTTTGGCGACGTGGCACGGCTGCCCAACATGGTCTGGCTCTACCGCCGCCCGATCCTGGACTATTGGGCCGAGCACGACGAAAGCCTCGGCCACATCGTCCGCCACGTCCTGATCCACGAGATCGGCCACCATTTTGGTCTTTCGGACGAGGATATGGCCGCGATCGAGGCTAAGGCGGAGTAATGGGCGCCGAGCGGGAGGTGCGCTCCCTCCCCCGCTTGCGGGGGAGGGTTGGGGAGAGGGTGTCTCCCCGATGGGACAATCCCCCAGAGGAAAGAGCCCTCACCCGCGCCTTCGGCGCGACCTCTCCCGCACGCGGGAGAGGTAAGGGCAGCCCTGCCCATTTCGGCCTAGGATTTCGGGCCCGATCGCGATAAATACGCCTTCCCTGAACCAGAAAGCGCAACCATGGACAAGTTCACCACGCTGGAAGGCGTCGCGGCGCCGCTGAAGATCATCAATGTCGACACCGACATGATCATTCCGAAGCAGTACCTCAAGACCATCAAGCGCACCGGCCTTGGCAAGGGGCTCTTCTCCGAGCAGCGCTACAAGGACGACGGCAGCGAGAATCCGGACTTCGTGCTCAACCAGCCCGCCTATCGCAATGCGAAGGTGCTTGTGGCCGGCGACAATTTCGGCTGCGGCTCGAGCCGCGAGCACGCGCCCTGGGCGCTGCTCGACTTCGGTATCCGCTGCGTGATCTCGACCTCGTTCGGCGACATCTTCTACAACAATTGCTTCAAGAACGGCATTCTGCCGATCCGCGTGTCGCAGGAAGACCTCGACAAGCTGTTCGACGACGCCGAGCGCGGCGCCAATGCGACGCTGACGATCGATCTGCCGAACCAGGAGATCCGCGGCCCCGACGGCGGCAAGGTCAAGTTTGAGATCGACCCGTTCCGCAAGCACTGCCTGATCAACGGCCTCGACGACATCGGCCTCACCATGGAGAAGAAGGCCTCGATCGACTCTTACGAGGACAAGCTCAAGCGCGAACGCGCCTGGGCCTGATCGCAAGTTTTGTTTGAGCCCCGGTGCCGCAAGCGCCGGGGCTTTTTCTTTGCCTCCCGTATAGCTGCACACATGCTGCCCGAGATCGTCACCTTCTGGCATGGCCCGATGGATACGCTGCGCCAGACCTGTCTGCGCTCGCAGCTGGCTGCCGGGCACAAGGTCACGGTCTACAGCTTTGATCCCATTCCCGGGCTGCCGGCCGGCGTCGCGAATGCCGAGGCCGAGGCGATCCTGCCGCATGCGTTCTCCGAACGCTTGCGCCCGCCGCAGCCGGACGGCAGCTGGCGCGACTGGACCATTCTGCAGTTCAGCGATTTCTTCCGCATGAAGCTGATGGCGAAGAATCTCGGCCTTTGGCTCGACGCCGACGTGCTGCTGCTCAAGCCCGTCGAGATCGATCCGGCAAAGCCATATTTCGCCTGGGAGCGGCCGCGCCAGCTCGGCAATTCCGTGCTCTATCTGCCGCCCGAGCACGGCATCGTGCGCGCGTTCGAAGAGCTGATGGAGCAGGAGGAGCTGACGCCGAACTGGCTGTCCGTGCGCCATCGCATTACTTTCATGATGCGGCGCCTGCGCGGCGGCTCGAACCGGCTCTCGGATATTCGCGTCGCGATCTACGGGCCCGCGGCACTCACTGCACTGGCGCGGCGCACCGGGGAGCTGCAGAACGCGTTGCCGAAGCAATCATTCTATGCGGTGCATGCCGAGCCAAAACTGTTCTTCGATCCCTCGAGCTATCTCGGCCTCGTCACCAACCCCGAGATCATCGGCCTGCACATCTCGCCCAAGGGACGTGGCGGCGAGAAGCCGATCCCCGGCAGCCTGTATGCGTGGGCGGCGGAGCGGTTTAGGTAGCTCTCCTTTACCTTGAACAATCACATAGCAGCGCAAGAGGTCGTCATGCCCGGGCTTGTCCCGGGCATCCACGTTCTTTGCACTGCGCAGCAAGGCGTGGATGGCCGGGTCAAGCCCGGCCATGACGACGTGGAAGGACTTGCGCTCTCCCTGCGATCAAATCGTGCCCGTCCCGGACACGCTGCAGCGCGTCCGGGACACGAGAGCCATGTCCTTACCGCTCTTCCTGTTTGATCCAGCGCAACGCACCCCTGCATCATTGTGCTTATCTCGCTCCAATTCCGCTCGTCCGAATGGAGCTTTCCATGAGCACCGCAACCAGGCCCTATCCCATTGTCCAGGATCTCATCGAGTTCTTCGCGAACTGGGTGAAGCACCGCCGCGAGATCAACGAGATGCGGCAGCTCGACCGCGCCGATTTCGACCGGATCGCCAATGATCTCAGGATCGCGCCCGACGATCTGGAGGAGCTGGTTCGTCACGGCCGCCACGCCGCCGACGAGCTGCCGAAGATGCTCGAGCAGCTCGGCATCAGCGCCGATGCGCTCGGCCGCGCGCAGCCGCTGCTGCTGCGCGACCTCGAGCGGGTCTGCTCGCTCTGCAATCACAAGGTACAGTGCGACCGCGACCTCGCTGACGGCACCGCCGCGGAGAACTATCACGGCTATTGCGCCAACGCCTCGACGCTGGAGACGCTCGAGCGTGCCGAACACGCGACGCGGTGAGGCGGCGCGGAAGATTTCGCCCACGGCGCTGCCTTGGATCTGGGCATGGTCTGCTGTACGGCTGATAGCGGCGATAGCAGATGTCTTCAGAGGTCAGCGCCGGGCCAAGGGCAGACGCACGCGTTGCCGCTACGATCATTGGTCGATCACTTCGCGGGCACTTCGCGAGCGGCAAAGATCTCGAATAGTATGATGTATGCAAGACCTGTTTGCGCGACGACAGGTCTCCGCAATTGTCCGCGCTTGATCTCGACGAGTGGCTCTGTTTGGATGGTTGTCCTTTCGGCAATTCGTATTTCGGATAATCATGGCAAATGAAATAGCTCGATACCGTCGTTCATTGGGTGTTCGTTCACAAGTAAGCATCGGGACCGTTCACCGCGCGGGAATCGGGAATCGGCTACTGGCAGCGTTGCCGCCGGCGGATCTCGCCTTGCTCACGCCCCACTTCCAAACGGTCTCGTTCGAACCCGATGCCGTCCTGGTGCGATCGGGCGATGAGCTCGACCCGGTCTATTTTCCCCACAGGGGCGCAATCGCCTTCATGCTCGATATGCCGGACGGGCAAACGGTCGCGACCACCTTGATGGGACGGGAAGGCGCTTTGGCCTCGTTCTCCGTGCTCGGCCCATCGCCTTCATCCGTGACCGCCATTGCCCGCATAGCCGGAACTGCATCGGTGATTTCCGCCGCCAAATTTCGCGCTGCCCATGCGCAAAGCGCAGCCATCAGGAACGTCGTGCAGGTCCACGCCCGCGCGGTGTTATTGCAGCTCCAGCACGTAGCCGCTTGCAACGCGCTGCACCGGGTGGATGGCCGCATGGCGCGATGGCTCCTGCAGCTTCACGACCGCGTGCCCGATGACCGGCTTCCGGTGACGCAGGAGGCGCTTGCGCAACTGCTTGGGGTGCGACGGACGACAGTAACTCTGACGATGAGCAAGCTACGCGAGGTCGGCGCGGTCCCGGCCGACCGGCGCGGGTTTCTAGAGATCGATCGGACGCGGCTCGAGAAGGTCGCATGCGATTGTTATGCGCTCATGCAGCGCACGATCGATCGTATGTATTGCGAGGAATTGGCCACAGCGTCCCCGGCTCCTGGCGAACAGAAGATTGCCGTTTGTCGCGGAAAAGCGGATATCGCTTTTTCGAGTTGACGCCTCAGCCCTTCCCCATCGCCGCGATCGCGTCCGCAATCGCGATGGTGCGCCGGGCCATGTCGGCGTGCAGGCGCTCCACCATCGCACCGTCCAGGCGGATCGCGCCGCGCGAGACGTTCTCCGGCAGTTCGAACGCGGCGATGATTTTTCGCGCGCGGGCGACTTCCTCTTCCGGCGGGGTGAAGATGGCGTTGCAGGCGTCGATCTGGGAAGGGTGGATCAGCGTCTTGCCGTCGAAGCCGAGGTCGCGGCCCTGCGCGCATTCGGTGGCGAATCCGTCGGAATTGGCGATGTCGCTGTAGGGGCCGTCGAGGATCTCGAGGCCGTGGGCGCGGCTCGCCAGGATGCAATGGGTGATCATCGGGATCATCGCGGCGCGGCCCGGTAGCATCCTGATCCGCGTCTCGCGCGAGATGTCGTTCGGGCCGAACACGAAGCCCGAGAGGCGGCGCGAGGGATCGCGCCCCGCCGCGGCCAGTTCCTCGGCGTGCAGCACGGCGCGCGCGGTCTCGATCATGGCCCAGACCTTCACGGTCGGCGCGGCGCCGAGCTCGGCCAGCTTGCGGCCGATGGCGTCGAGATCCTCGACGCTCGAGACTTTTGGAACCAGGATGCCGTCCGGTGAGGCCTTGGCGGCCATGGCGACGTCATCTGGCCACCAGGGCGTGTCGAGGCCGTTGGTCCGGATCAGGACCTCGCGCCTGCCAAAACCCTTTTCGGCGATCGCCGCCGCAATGCCGTCCCGCGCCGCCGCCTTGGCCTCAGGAGCAACGGAATCCTCGAGGTCGAGGATCAGGCCGTCGGCGGCGAGATTGCGCGCTTTTTCCAGCGCGCGCGGGTTGGACCCGGGCATGAACAGATGGCTGCGGCGCGGGCGGGTCATGCTGGCGTTCCTTCCTGGTCTATCGTCCCCCAGCCGATAGCATTTGGCCTGCCCATTCGAAAGGCTTGTCGGCTTTGGCGGTATGTGATTAGGCATGGGCCATGACGACATTCCCGAAGCACTTGCTGGAAGGCTACAAGGCCTTCGCCACCCAGCGGCTGCCGACCGAGCAGAACCGCTACCGCGAGCTCTCGGTCAAAGGGCAGTCGCCTGAGACTATGGTGATCGGCTGCTGCGACTCCCGGGTCTCCCCCGAGGTGATCTTCGACGCGGGGCCGGGCGAGCTCTTCGTCGTCCGCAACATCGCCAATCTGGTGCCGACTTATCAGCCTGACGAAGGCGCGCACGGCGTCTCGGCAGCGCTGGAGTTTGCGGTGACGGTGCTGAAGGTGAAGCACATCGTAGTGCTCGGCCACGCCCAATGCGGCGGCATCCGCGCCTTCATCGACAAGATCGAGCCGCTCACGCCCGGCGACTTCATCGGCCGCTGGATGCAGATGTTCATCAAGCCGGGCGAGGTGGTCGAGCAGCGCGAGCACGAGACCATGGCGCAATTCGTCGAGCGCATCGAGAAGGCCGCCGTGTTCCGCAGCCTGGAAAACCTGATGACCTTCCCGTTCGTCCGCAAAGCCGTGGAGAGCGGCCAGATGCAGACCCACGGCGCCTATTTCGGCGTGGCGGAGGGATCGCTGTTCGTGCTGGACAAGGCGGCCAAGGAATTCAGGAACGCGCGCGAGGGATAGCCCGCGGGCCGGTCGGCAGCGCGGCTTGTCCGCAAGGCGCGCGCGCTTGCTCACCTGACGAAATAGGGCATATCGGGGGACTGCAAATCGTGCGTGACGAATGGCGGACAGGCGCCTGGTTCGCTAGAGTGCCGTCCATTCGCCACTCGCCCTTTGCTGTTTCATGCTGATTCTTGCCATCGATACTGCGCTCGAAGCCTGCGCGGCCGCCGTTCTCGACACCGATGCCGGCGAGCTGCTCGCGCGGGAATCGCAGCTGATGAAGCGCGGCCATGCCGAGGCGCTGATGCCGATGATCGCGCGCGTGATGCAATCGGCCAGCCTCGCCTTCACCTCGCTCGATCGCATCGCCGTCACCGTCGGGCCCGGCAGCTTCACCGGCCTACGCGTCGGCATCTCGGCGGCGCGCGGCCTTGCGCTGGCGGCGAAACGGCCGGCGGTCGGGCTGACGACGCTGTCGGCCTATGCCGCTGGCGTCGTCGGCCAGAGCAGAACGGCGCCGGTGCTCTCCGCGATCGATGCGCGGCACGACCACGTCTATTTCCAGATCGTCGCCGGCGACGGCAGCCAGCTGGTGCGCCCCTGTGTCGCCTCCATCGATGCGGCGATCGCGGCCTCGCAATTCGGTGCGCCGCATCTGGTCGGCAATGCCGCCGGGATCCTCGCCGATCGCTGGCCGAAGGACGGACCGCAACCTGTCGCGGTCGACGCGCAGCCCGCGCCCGACATCAGTTGGGTCGCCTGGCTCGGCGCGGCGGCCAATCCCGACACTAATCCGGCGCGGCCGTTCTATCTGAAAGCGCCCGACGCCAAGCCGGCGGCCCAGACGCCGCTCGCAGCACAAGCCGCGACCTCATGATGGGATGGCTGTCGGAGTGGTGGCGCGGCGGCACCGCCGCCGTCGAGCCCGCGACCATGCGCGATGCCGCGCGCCTCGCGCAGCTGCACGGCGCCTCCTTCGCGCACGGCTGGGGCGAAAGCGAGTTCGAGCGCATGATGAGCGAGCGCAACACGCTGGTGCATCGCTTGCGGCTCGGCCGCAAGACGATCGGCTTTGCGGTGTCGCGAATCGGCGCGGACGAAGCGGAAATTCTCTCGATTGCGGTGGACGGGGCTTATCGTGGCCGCGGCCTCTCCCGCACGCTGCTGATGACCCATCTCGGCCACCTCGCCGGGCGCGGCGTGCGCACCATATTTCTGGAAGTGGAGGAGAACAACGAGCCGGCGCGGCGGCTTTACGATCGAGCCGGATTCGTGGTGGTCGGGCGCCGCGATCGCTACTATAAGCAGGCCAGCGGGGAACAATTGAACGCCCTTCTGATGCGACGTGACTTGTCGTAACATCGGTGGCAGAAAGCGCCCGCCAGGCAGACAACGCTATGACCATACTGAAACATTCTTCTGCATCCAAGGCGTCCGATATCGAGGCGCGCTGCGCCGCAACGGGCATGCGCATGACCGAGCAGCGCCGCGTCATCGCCCGCGTGCTGGCGGAAGCGATCGATCATCCCGACGTCGAGGAACTGTACCGGCGCTGCGTTGCGGTCGATGACAAGATCTCGATCTCGACGGTCTATCGCACCGTGAAACTGTTCGAGGACGCCGGCATCATCGAGCGCCACGATTTCCGCGAAGGCCGCGCGCGCTACGAACAGATGCGCGACAGCCACCACGACCACCTGATCAATCTGCGCGACGGCAAGGTGATCGAGTTCACCTCCGAGGAGATCGAGAAGCTGCAGGCCGAGATCGCCCGCAAGCTCGGCTATCGCCTGGTCGACCACCGGCTCGAGCTCTATTGCGTCCCGCTCGACGACGACAAGCCGACGAATTGAGGAACCTATCTTTCGTCGCCCTCTCTTCACCTCTCCCCGTTGGGGAGAGGTCGATTTGCTCCCGGCGATGCGAAGCATCGTCCGGTGCAAATCGGGTGAAGGGCCTCGGGTCCCACGAGAGAGCAGATCCCCTCACCCGGCGCTTCGCCATAGCCGAAGCTTTGCTTCGGCGTTTTTCAGAACGGCCGCCAAAGGCGGCCTACGCCTCTCCCTCCGGGAGAAGTGATACCGCCCGCATCGCGCCAGATCGTCTCAACCTCACCACACACTGAAATGCCCATCGACCTCATCATCTTCGATTGCGACGGCGTGCTCGTGGACAGCGAGGTGATCTCCTGTCGCGCGCATGCCGATGTGCTGACGCGGCACGGCTATCCGATCACCTCGGAGCAGGTGTTCGCGCGCTTCCTTGGCCGCTCGACAAAGCAGGCCAATCTGGAGATCGAGACCGAGCTCGGCCGCAAGCTGCCGGAGGCCTATCACGGCGATCTCCAGGACGATCTGTTTCGTTCGTTCGAAGCCGACCTCGAAGCGATCCGCGGCATCCACGATGTGCTCGATGTCGTCACGCAAGCCGTCTGCGTCGCCTCGAGCGGCTCGCATCAGCGCATGCGCGTGAGCCTCGGGCGCACCGGGCTGTACGAGCGCCTCGCGCCGAACATCTTCTCGGCCTCGCAGGTGAAGAACGGCAAGCCGGCGCCGGATCTGTTTCTGTTCGCGGCGAGCCAAATGGGCGTGCCGCCCGAGCACTGCGTCGTGATCGAGGACAGCCTGGCCGGCATCGCCGGCGCCCGGGCTGCCGGCATGACCGTATTCGGCTTTTACGGGGGCAGCCATTGCCGGGACGGCTATGCCGAGACGCTGCGCCAGGCCGGCGCCGACCTGCTCTTTGCCGACATGCATCAGCTGCCGGCGCTGGTCCGGCGGGTCGAGGCGGACGCCGTGGCGGGCTGATTGTTGCCCCGGACCGTCATTCCGGGGCACGCGCGACGCGCGTGAAGGGCGGAATCTCGCAGTAAAACCTCTGGATTCCGGGGTTCGAGACTGTGTCGCGCCCCGGAATGACAGGCGGAAATGGCTCCATTCGCTGGATTTTCGGCCCTCCAGCCTATATCTGAGGGCCGTCCTCCATCTCCATTTCGGGTTCCATGACGCCGCCGCGCAAGCTGCACATCAAATCATATGGCTGCCAGATGAACGTCTACGATGCCCAGCGCATGGTGGACACGCTGGCCCCGGAAGGATTCGTGGAGACGGCGAGCGCGGAGGATGCCGACCTCGTCATCCTCAACACCTGCCATATCCGCGAGAAGGCCTCGGAGAAGGTCTATTCCGAGCTCGGCCGCCTGCGCGTCGCCAAGGACGAGGCTGCGCGTGCAGGCCGCGCGATGAAAATCGCGGTGGCTGGCTGCGTGGCACAGGCCGAGGGCGAGGAGATCGTGCGCCGGGCACCTGTCGTCGACGTCGTGGTGGGCCCGCAGAGCTATCATCACCTGCCGGAGCTGTTGAAGCGCGCCGACGACCAAGGCCGCGCGATCGAGACCGAGTTTCCCGCCGCCGACAAGTTCGGCTTCCTGGCTCAGCCGAAGCCGGACGCGATCCGCGCGCGCGGCATTTCCGCCTTCGTCACGGTGCAGGAAGGCTGCGACAAGTTCTGCACCTTCTGCGTCGTGCCCTATACGCGCGGCGCCGAAGTCTCGCGCCCGGTGGCGAAGATCGTCGAGGACGTGAAGCGTCTCGCCGAGAACGGCGTGCGCGAGCTCACGCTGATCGGGCAGAACGTCAACGCCTATCATGGCGAGGGGCCGGACGGAAAAACCTGGCCGCTCGGCCGGCTGCTCGAACATCTGGCGACGATTCCGGGTATCGCGCGGCTGCGCTATTCGACCAGCCATCCGCGCGACGTCGACGAAAGCCTGATCGCGGCCCATCGCGATCTCGGTGCCCTGATGCCGTTCGTGCACCTGCCGGTGCAGTCGGGCTCGGACCGCATTTTGGCGGCCATGAACCGCAAACATACCGCCGATGATTACCGGCGGGTCATCGACCGTTTTCGTACCGCACGCCAAGACATTGCTTTTTCATCGGATTTCATCGTCGGCTTCCCCGGCGAGAGCGAGCAAGATTTTCTCGCCACCCTCGCGCTTGTCACGCAAATCGGCTACGCTGCGGCCTATTCGTTCAAATACTCCGCCCGGCCGGGAACGCCGGCTGCGGACATGCAGGAGACGGTGTCCCCCGCCGAGATGGACCAGCGATTGGAGCGGCTCCAGGAACTGATCGACAGCCAGCAATCGGCCTTCAACAAGGCCGCGATTGGCTCAACGGTCGACGTGCTGTTCGAGCGTCCGGCGCGCAAGGAGGGCCAGATCGTGGGCCGCACCGCCTACCTCCAGCCCGCCCATGTGATGGCCCCGCCCGACATCATCGGACGCATCCTGCCTGTTAGAATCGACAGCCTCGAGCGCTACAGTTTTCTCGGCGAGCTCGTGACGCAGCGCAAGACGCGCGAGCCCGCTTTATCGCAAGCCAGTGGAGCCTGAACCCTTGCCCAAAAGCGCATCGGATTCGTCTTCGTTCGCTCCCAGCCGCAAATTTGACCGCGACATGCAAGTTCCGCCCGAGACCCAGGTCGTCATCGACTTCGACGACAATCGCGCCGCTTCCGCGCTGGTCGGCCCGTACGGCCAGCACCTGGCGCAGATCGAGCGGCGGCTGGGGGTGGTGGTCGATTCCAAGGGCAACCACATCACGATCGGCGGCACCCGCGACGGCTGCGACGCCGCGCGCCGGGTGCTGGAGATGCTCTACACGCAGGCCGTCAAGGGGCAGGATCTCGACCAGGGCGAGGTGGAGGGCGCGATCCGCGCCGTGATCGCCCAGGGCTCGCTGTTCGAGTTCGACGCCAAATCGGCCAAGTCGACCTTCGACAGCATCAACCTGCGCAAGCGCCCGGTGCGGGCGCGCACCGCCGCGCAGGATTCCTACATCCGCGCGCTGAAGCGGCACGAGCTGGTGTTCGGCATCGGCCCGGCCGGCACCGGCAAGACCTGGCTCGCGGTCGCCCATGCGGCGCAGCTATTCGAGCGCAAGGAGGTCGACCGCATCATCCTGTCGCGTCCGGCGGTGGAAGCCGGCGAGCGGCTCGGCTTTTTGCCCGGCGATCTCCGCGAAAAGGTCGATCCTTATCTGCGGCCGATCTATGATGCGCTCTACGACCTCATGGATGCACGCATCGTGGAGCGCGCGCTGCAGACCGGCGAGATCGAGATCGCGCCGCTCGCCTTCATGCGCGGCCGCACGCTCACCAACGCCGCCATCATCCTGGACGAGGCCCAGAACACCACGTCGATGCAGATGAAGATGTTCCTGACGCGTCTCGGCGAGAACAGCCGCATGATCGTGACGGGCGATCCCTCGCAGATCGACCTGCCGAACGGCCAGACCTCGGGCCTGGCCGAGGCGACCCGCCTCCTGAACGGCGTCGAGGGCATCGCCCAGGTTCATTTCAAGGCGGAGGACGTGATCCGCCACGAGCTCGTGGCGCGGATCGTCGCTGCCTACGAAGGGCCGCCGCAGCGGCCGGCTACCGGTCAATCCTGACGAGGCAACACCGGACCAAGGAGGGCGCGAGCGCGGCGCCCCTCGTCCGAGACAACACAATGTCCCATTCCAACCGTCCCATGACCGAGGTCCTCGTCGTCGCCGATTGCTGGCAGCGCGAGCCCGATTCCGAAGCCGTGATCCAGCGCGCACTGGCGGCTGCCGCCGAGAACGTCGAGGAAGACGTTGCCGACGCGGAAGTGGCCGTGATGCTGACCGATGATGCCGGCATCCGCACGCTCAACAGCAACTGGCGCGGCATCGACAAGCCGACCAACGTGCTGTCGTTCCCCGCGCTCCAGCCGGAGGGCGCGTGGAAGGTAGGCGATGCGCCACGCATGCTCGGCGACATCGCGATCGCTTACGAGACCATGCGGCGCGAGGCGGACGAAGAACACAAGCCGTTCGACCATCATCTGAGCCACCTCGCCGTGCACGGCTTCCTGCACCTGATCGGCTACGACCACGAGAACGACGACGACGCCGAGGAGATGGAAGCGCTCGAAACGGAGATCCTCGCCCATCTCGGCATCCCCGATCCCTATGCCGACCGCCCGGGGACGCACTGAGATGCCGGATTCCGAGCCTATCCACGACAATCCCCGCACCACGGCCAATCTGCCGGCCGTGGTGACGCCGGGCGAGGTGCTGCGCCCGAGCGCGGAAAGCTGGCTGCTGCGCGCCATCCGCACGCTGTTCGGCTGGAAGGCAGGGTCGGTGCGCGACGACCTCCAGGTCGTGCTCGACGCCTCGACGCCCGACGACACCGGCTTCTCCGCGGTCGAGCGCACCATGCTGCGCAACATCCTCGGCTTGCACGAGCGCCGCATCGCCGACGTCATGGTGCATCGCGCCGACATCGTCGCGGTGAAGCGCGACATCCCGCTCGGGGAATTGATGGACCGCTTCGAGAGCGCCGGCCATTCCCGCCTCGTGGTCTTCAACGAAACGCTCGACGATCCCGTCGGCATCGTCCACATCCGCGACCTGCTCGCCTTCATGACCGCGCGCGCCCGCGTGTCGGAAGCCACCAAGACCAAGCGCAAGAAGCCGCTGCCGGCCGGGCTCGATTTGCGCGCGGTGGATCTCGCGCTGCCGCTTCACGAGGCGCACATCATCCGCAAGCTGCTCTACGTGCCGCCGTCGATGCGGGCGATCGACCTGCTCGCGCAGATGCAGGCCTCGCGCATCCATCTGGCGCTGGTGGTCGACGAATATGGCGGCAGCGACGGGCTGGTCTCGATCGAGGACATCGTCGAGCAGATCGTCGGCGAGATCGACGACGAGCACGACAGCGACGAGCCGCCCTCGATCGTGCGCCTGCCCGACAACGCCTTCATCGCCGACGCCCGCGCCAGCCTCGACGACGTCCGTTCGGTGATCGGCGAGGATTTCGTCACCGGCGAGGCCGGCGAGGAGGTGGAGACGCTGGGCGGCTATCTCGTCAGCTTCGTCGGGCGCCTGCCGGTGCGCGGCGAGGTGATCTCTGGCCCCGGCAATTACGAGGTCGAAGTGCTCGATGCCGATCCGCGCCGCGTCAAGCGGCTGCGTATCGCAACGCGGAAGGAACGCCCGGCGCCCCGCACCCAGCGCGAGAGCCGGCGGCGTGAAGCCACGCCGGAGAGCGGACAAGCGCCGGCCAGCGACACGCCGACATCGCCACCGCGCGACGGGGCCGCCTCGCAGTGAGCCCATCGCAGCGCCTTCGGCAAATTGCGCTTGCCATCATCCTCACCTGGGGATGGCAGCGCGCAATCGTCGCCATGGCCGCCGGAGCGCTGTCGGTGTTGGCGCTGGCGCCGTTCAACCTCTTTCCGGTGCTGTTCGTCACCTTCCCGGTGCTGGTCTGGCTGATCGACGGCGCCGGGGCCGGCCGCTACGGCGGCGTGCCCGGCGCCGCCTTGACCGGCTACTGGTTCGGGCTCGGCTATTTCGTGCCCGGCCTCTACTGGATCGGCTACGCCTTCTTCGTCGAGGCCGACACATTCGCCTGGCTGACGCCGTTCGCGGTGCTGGGCCTGCCGGCCTATCTCGCGATCTTCACGGCAATCGGCTTTGCGCTGGCGCGCCTGCTCTGGAGCAAGAACGCCACGCGTGTCCTGGCGCTCGCAGCGAGCCTCACCATTAGCGAATGGCTGCGCGGCCATGCGCTGACCGGCTTTCCCTGGAACACGTTCGGCTATGCGCTGTCCGAGCCATTGCCGCTGGCGCAGACGGCCTCGCTGGTCGGCCTGTGGGGCATGACGTTCCTGACCATTGCGATCTTCGCGAGCCCGGCGACGCTGATCGACCCCACGCCAGATCGGCGCCTGAAATGGCGGGTGCCGGCCGCGGCCGTCGCGGCCCTGCTTGTCATGAGCATCTTCGGCGCAATCCGCCTGTCGCTGCACCCGACCACGACCCTATCCGGCGCCAAGCTGCGCCTGATGCAGCCCAACCTGCAGCAGGACGCGAAATTCAACTACGCCGCCAAGCCGGAGGTAATGAAGAAGTACCTCGCGCTGTCGGACCGCGCCTCCGGTCCGCAATCGACCGGCGTGCGCGATGCCACCATCCTGATCTGGCCGGAATCCGCCTTCCCGTTCTTCCTGACCCGCGAAGCCGACGCGATGGCGCAAATCGCTGATCTCTTGCCGAAGGGCACGGTGCTGATCACGGGATCGGTCCGCGCGCCCGATGTGCCGCGGGGCACGCCGATCACGCGGGCCTACAACTCGATCTACGTGATCGATCACGACGGTAGCGTGCTCGCCGTGTACGACAAGCTGCATCTGGTCCCGTTCGGAGAATTTCTTCCCTATCAGTCGTTGATGGAGAAGCTCGGCTTCGAGCAACTGACGCGTGTGCGCGGCGGCTTCATTCCAGGCACCGTGCGGCATGCGCTGCCGGTCGCCGGCGCGCCGCCCGCACTGCCGCTGATCTGCTACGAGGCGATCTTTCCGGGCGAAGTGGCCGGACGCAACGAACGTCCGGGCTGGATCGTGAACCTCACCAATGACGGCTGGTTCGGCATCTCGACCGGTCCCTACCAGCACCTGGAGCAGTCGCGGATGCGCGCGGTCGAGCTCGGATTGCCGCTGGTCCGCTCGGCCAATACCGGCATCTCCGCAGTGATCGATCCGGTCGGCCGCACCACTGCGAGCCTCGGTCTCGGCCTCGAAGGCATTTTGGACGCGCGCCTGCCGGCCGCGATCCCACCGACCGTTTATGCACGGTTGGGTGATGCGCCCGCAGCCATGCTCGTCGCGGTGGCCGTGCTGTTGGCGGTCCGCCGACGAACAGGCAAACGCAAGCCCTGATCGCACCGCCGCCGCAGCGGCCGGGAATCCTTTGACAACCGTAGTCCCACGGTTGACAGACTGCACGCGGGCTCCCCATTCTGCATCGGCTGCAAAAGACAGTGGTACATTGCTAAATTTCTCCGCAATGTTTCCCAATAAGAGGGTTTGATTTTGACGATGCTGCACCCGAGGCATGCTGATCATTGCGCCGAAGGTGGTGTTTGGAGGGCTGAGGAAATGTCGAAAGCGCCCAACCCTGTTGACAAATATGTCGGCAGTCGCGTGCGCATGCGCCGCATCATGTTGGGCATGAGCCAGGAAAAGCTCGGCGAAGCTTTGGGCCTGACTTTCCAGCAGATTCAGAAGTACGAGAAGGGCACCAACCGGGTCGGCGCGAGCCGCATCCAGCAGATCGCGGAGATTCTGCAGGTGCCGGTATCCTTCCTGTTCGAGGGCGGCCCGAGCGGCGTGCCGGGACCGGAAGGCTTCAGCGAAGGCGCCTCGCCCTCTTACGTCTCGGACTTTCTCGCCACCTCCGAAGGGCTCGCTTTGACCAAGGCGTTCACGCGAATCACTGATTCGAAGATGCGCCGCTCGATCGTTGATCTCGTCGAGCAGATTGCGGCCCGCGAAGGTCCCGACAAGCGCTGAAGCTCATGTCCACCGCGATTTGAGACTGCATCAAATCTGGCCTATGTCGTCATTGACGACCGCGCTTTGATGCGCGTCCGCTTTGATGATGCGATTTAAAGGCACAGATGCGTCCATGACCGGCTCCAATTGGTTCGATTCGCAAACTATTCTCGATGGCATCCGCCGCTGGGTGGAGATCGAGACGCCGACGGAAGCACCTGAACAGGTCAACAAGCTGGTCTCCGTCGTCGCGGAGCAATACCGCGACCTGCCGGTCACGCTGGAACGCATCGCGGGCACGGACGGCTGCGGCGATCATCTCGTGGTGCGCACGAATTGGGGGCAGGATCAGCCGGGCATCCTGGTGCTGAGCCATCTCGATACCGTCCATCCCATCGGCTTCATCGAGCGCCTGCCGTTCAAGGTCGAAGGCGACGTCGCGTTCGGTCCGGGCATCTACGACATGAAGGGCGGCGCCTACATTGCCCACCACGCCTTCCGCGCGCTTTGCGCGACGGGCGATCGCTCCCCGCTCGGCATCACCCATCTGTTCACGTCCGACGAGGAGATCGGTAGCCCGACCTCGCGTGCGCTGATCGAGCAGGAAGGGCGCAGAGCCAAATATGTGCTGGTGACCGAGCCGGCGCGCGACGGCGGCAAGATCGTCACCGCACGCAAGGGCGTCGGACGCTTCCGGGTGTTCATCAAGGGCGTGCCCGCGCATGCCGGCTCGCGGCCCGAAGACGGCCGCAGCGCCGTCCGCGAACTCGGCAACGTCATCCTGGCGCTGGAAGGGATGAACGATCTGACGCGCGGCGTGACCGTCAATGTCGGCGTGGTGCGCGGCGGCACGCGCCCCAACGTCACGCCCGAGGATGCTTATGCGGAAGTCGATCTGCGCGTCGTGAGCCTCAAGGACGCAGACGAGTTCGTCGGCAAGATCCTCGGGCTGAGATCGAAGACGGACGGCGTCACCGTCGCTGTCACCGGCGAGCTCAACCGGCCGCCTTACGAGAAGAGCAATGCAGGCGCCTCGCTGTACGAGCATGCCAGGGCGCTCGCCAGCGAGATCGGCTTCGAGCTGATCGACACCCACACCGGCGGCGGCTCGGACGGCAATTTCACCGCCCCGCACACCGCGACCCTGGATGGGCTCGGCGTCGACGGCAAGGGTGCACACACCCATTATGAGCAGCTCTATGTCTCCTCGCTGGCGCCGCGCGCGCGGCTGCTCCATCGGCTTTATCAGACGCTGCGATGAGCGAACGTAAGTCGACCCCCGACCGCAACGACAGCGAGCGCGCCTTCTTCGGGCGCCGCAAGGGCCACAAGCTGAGGCAACACCAGGCCGGCTTGATCGAGCAGCTGCTGCCGCATCTTGCCCTCGACATCGACCGCGAGGCGCCGGCGGACGCCCGCGACATCTTCGATCCCGCAAGCAACGACGTCAGGCTCGAGATCGGCTTCGGCGGCGGCGAGCATCTTGCGGCCGAGGCGCAGAACTTTCCCGCCACCGGCTTCATCGGCTGCGAGCCTTATGTCAACGGGATGGCCAAGATCCTCGCGCAGATCGAGGCGGCCAACATCAGCAACATCCGCCTGTTCGCGGGCGATGCCGCCGAGCTGCTCGCTTGGCTGCCCAGGGAGTCGCTGTCGCGGATCGACCTGATCCATCCCGATCCCTGGCCGAAGCGGCGCCACTGGAAGCGGCGCTTTGTCCAGGACCGGACCATCGCGGCGATGGCGCGCGTGCTCAAGCCGAACGGCGAATTCCGCTTCGTCTGCGACATCGACGATTACTGCGCCTGGACCTTGTCGCATCTTGCGCGCTCGCCCGATTTCGTCTGGCTCGCCGAACGCGCCGACGATTTCCGGCAGCCATGGCCGGGCTACACCATGACGCGCTACGGCCGAAAGGCCGCGCGCGAAGGGCGCAAGGCGGCTTATCTGCGGTTTAGGCGGGTGTAGCTTTTTCGCACAATCCATCCGCATTCGTCATGCCCGGGCTTGTCCCGGGCATCCACGCACTTTCTTCCCGTGGCACGAAGAACGTGGATGGCCGGGACAAGCCCAGCCATGACGATGAGACCTGAACTTTGATTAGATCGTCTGCCGGTTGCGCCAGAAATTCACGACGCGTTCGGCGGTCGTCGGCATCAGGCGCGTGAAGTTGATGCGGGCGGTCTCGATGTCGGCATCGGCCGGCGTGCGGTTCGAGCCGTACCAGAGCAGGATCAGCGCGCGCACCGTGGGCCAGCCGAGGTTCAGCACGTGGCCGAGGATCAGCAGCGGATCGTAGCGGTCGCCGGCGATCAGGCGGTCGAGGACCTGGAGGCGAACGCCCGACATCGCCGAGAGCGCGGCGACCGATTCCTCGTATTTGTGCGCCTTGGCGAAACCGAGCAGCGCGCTCTCGCCGAGATGGCCCTCGCGATTCAAGGTCAGCACTGTGCGCTGTGCCGCGGAGAAATCGCGGCGCGGGCCCGGGGGCAGCGCAGCCTCCTCGATCGCCGCCATCGCGCGCTTGATCTCGGCCTGGCGTGCGGGATTGACCACGGTGGAGAGGCGGCGGCGGATGACGTCCAGCGTCCCGTCCAGCAGCTGCTTCAAGTGCTCGCCGGAAAGGTCGTTGCGCTGGCCGATCTTCAGCGTCAGCACGCCGTCCTGCGCCGCGCGCTTGATCATCTCGGAATAGCTGGCTGGCGAGAACATCGCACCGGCATTGGCGGCGGCACGGCGCACCACGTCGCGATCGCCGCGCTCGACCAACACGTCGGTAACGGCGGGAGACAAAGCGGGACGCTCCGTCATCGCCAGAAGATGGCCCTGGCCCTTTAGGCGCGCGATCTCGACCAGCGCCGCGTCGTCGAGCACGGGCGAGCGGCGCAGCACCGGGCCGGCCACCATGATCTCGTTCTCGCGCGCGAGCTGATTGACGAGGTGTGGCGGCGCATTATCGAGACGCGAGAAGCGCTCGGCCAGATCGACGCGCGATGCGAGCTCGGCATGCGGCACGAGATCGATCAGGAGATTGTCGAACAGATCGATCAACTCGGGGCGGAGCTTGTCCGCATCCCGGAAGAACAATTGGGAGATGGCACGCGCGATCTCGCCGCGGCGGCGCGGATCGCCGCGCTTGACGATATCGTCCAGTCCAGGAATGAGCGACGTGGCAACGGTCATGAAAACGCAACTCGAACGGGGCACGCCGCGGGTGCGCCCTTGGTCCAAGCCGCCCCACAATCGGGGAATCTAGGCCTGCTTGATGAAGGAAGCGTTGCGCAGGGTCCGCAGGACGCGCGCAAAAAGGCCCCGTTCCCGCTGCAATGGGCCTTGTCCAGGGGGTGGGAAAGCGCTATATCAGCGCCAATTCATCTTCTCATACGATCCGCGTAGTGAGAGTGGGCCCGCAAGGACCCGCTCTTTTTTATTACCTGAACGCGGCTTGGCGGGAGATGCCCCCGACGCGTCGTCGGGAAAGTTCCGAAGCGGGCGTTGAAATCGCAACCAAGCCTTAACCATCGAGCGCTCTGACCCTGGATATGACCGAACCGAACCCTGGTTCCACGGATGCCGAATTGCTGGCCGAGCCGCGGCTCGTGGTCGAGCCCGGCGTCGCGGCACGGGTGTCGGCGGTGGCCACTCCCGTGCTGCAGGGTATGGGCTACCGGCTGGTCCGGATCCGCATTTCCGGCGAAGCCGGCTGCACCGTGCAGATCATGGCCGAGCGGCCGGACGGCTCGATGCAGATCGAGGATTGCGAGGCGATCTCGCGGGCCCTGTCGCCCGTGCTCGACGTCGCCGATCCCATCGACCGCGCCTATCGCCTCGAGATCTCCTCGCCGGGAATTGACCGCCCGCTGGTCCGCCGCTCCGATTTCGAGCGCTATTCCGGGCATCTGGTGAAGATCGAGATGGCGGTCGCGCATGAGGGGCGGAAGCGCTTCCGCGGCACGCTCGGTGCGGTCGAGGGCGATCGCGTGCATCTGCATCGCGACGATGCCAAGGCTGGCGACGATGCCGACGTTCTCCTGACGATGGAGGATATCGGCGAGGCCCGGCTGGTTCTGACCGACGAGCTGATCGCCGAATCCATGCGCCGCGGCAAGGCCGAGGCGCGCGAGATGCGGCGCAATCTCGGTCTGGAGCCGCCGCAGGCACCGCACGCCAGGATCAGCGAGAAGACCACCAAGAACACCAAGCCGAAGAAGAAGCCGGCCCCGACCAACACGAAGAAACATCGCCTTGCCGCCGAACGCGCGCGGCGCGGCGAGATCGAGCCTGACCAAGGAGACTAGCCATGGCAGTCAGCGCCAACCGACTTGAATTGCTTCAGATCGCCGACGCCGTCGCACGCGAAAAGTCGATCGACCGCGGCATCGTCATCGCGGCGATGGAGGACGCCATCGCCAAGGCGGCGCGCGCCCGTTACGGCAGCGAGACTGACGTTCATGCCGAGATCGACCCGAAGAAGGGCGAGCTGCGGCTGTCGCGCCACATGCTGGTGGTCGACAAGGTCGAGAATCACTCCAACCAGATCTCGCTGGTGGACGCGCAGCGCGCCAATCCCGGCGCCCAGGTCGGTGACACCATCGCCGACACCCTGCCGCCGCTGGAATATGGCCGCATCGCCGCGCAATCGGCCAAGCAGGTGATCGTGCAGAAGGTGCGCGAGGCCGAACGCGACCGGCAGTACCAGGAATTCAAGGACCGCATCGGCGACATCGTCAACGGCGTCGTCAAGCGCGTCGAATATGGCAGCGTGATCGTCGATCTCGGCCGCGGCGAAGCCATCATCCGCCGCGACGAGATGCTGCCGCGCGAGGTGTTCCGCAACGGTGACCGCGTCCGCGCCTATATCTTCGACGTCCGCCGCGAAACGAGAGGCCCGCAGATCTTCCTCTCCCGCACCCATCCGCAGTTCATGGCGAAGCTGTTCGCGCAGGAAGTGCCGGAGATCTATGACGGCATCGTCGAGATCAAGGCGGTGGCCCGCGATCCGGGCTCGCGCGCGAAAATCGGCGTGATTTCCCGCGATTCCTCGGTCGATCCGGTCGGTGCTTGCGTCGGCATGCGCGGCTCGCGCGTGCAGGCCGTGGTGAACGAGCTGCAGGGCG
Organism: Bradyrhizobium glycinis; assembly: GCF_016031655.1. Lineage (GTDB taxonomy): Bacteria > Pseudomonadota > Alphaproteobacteria > Rhizobiales > Xanthobacteraceae > Bradyrhizobium > Bradyrhizobium glycinis. Next base: position 59,691 of record NZ_JACCHQ010000008.1, on the reverse strand, counting down.
AGAAGATCGACATCATTCCCTGGTCGCCTGACATCGCGACTTTCGTGGTCAACGCGCTGGCGCCGGCGGAAGTCTCCAAGGTCGTCATCGACGAGGACCGCGAGCGCATCGAGGTCGTGGTGCCCGACACCAACAACCAGCTCTCGCTGGCGATCGGCCGCCGCGGTCAGAACGTGCGCCTGGCCTCGCAGCTCACCGGCTGGGACATCGACATCCTGACCGAGCAGGAGGAATCGGAGCGCCGCCAGGCCGACTTCGAGAACTCCACCCGCGTCTTCATGGAATCGCTCAACGTCGATGAGGTGGTCGGTCAGCTCCTGGCGTCCGAAGGCTTCACCTCGGTCGAGGAGCTCGCGATGGTGGACGTCAAGGAGCTCGCCGGCATCGAGGGCTTCGACGAGGAGACCGCGCAGGAGCTGCAGAACCGCGCCCGCGAATATCTGGAGCAGCAGGAAGCCGAGCTCGAGGCGAGGCGCAAGGAGCTCGGCGTCGAGGACGCGCTCAAGGACGTGCCCGGCGTGACCTCGAAGATGCTGGTGAAGTTCGGCGAGAACGACATCAAGAGCGTCGAGGACCTCGCCGGCTGCGCCACCGACGATCTGGTCGGCTGGACCGAGCGCAAGGAAGGCAGCGAGCCGACCAAGCACGCCGGTGCGCTGGACGGCATCGACATCTCCCGTGACGACGCCGAAGCGATGATCATGCAGGCCCGCGTCAAGGCCGGCTGGATCACCGAGGCCGATCTCGCCAAGCCCGCCGAAGAGGCCGAGGCGACCGAAGATCAGCCGGCTTAAGGGCAAAGGAGAATGTCGCCCGGATGCTCGCAGATTCCGACCTCGAACTTGACCATGGGCCGCGGACCGAAAGGTCCGCGACCATGCGCATGTGCGCGGTCAGCCGCGAGGTCCGGCCGATCGACGAGCTGATCCGCTTCGTCGCATCGCCTGACGGACAAATAGTTCCCGATCTCAAGCGCAAGCTACCCGGACGCGGGATGTGGCTCACCGCCTCACGCAAGATGGTTGCGGAAGCGGTGCGGCGTCACCAATTTAGCAAAGCCTTCAAGCGCGAGCTGCGCATCCCTAAGACGCTTCCCACCGACATCGAGGCGCTCCTGGTCCGGAGCGTGACCGAAGCCCTTGGGATCGCCGCCAAGGCGGGCCAGGTCGTGGCCGGTTTCGGCAAGGTCGAGAGCGCCCTTCGGGAAGGAACGGTCGAGGTCCTGATCCATGCCAGCGACGGGGCCGCGGACGGAATCCGCAAATTGGACATGCTGGCGCGTCAGAATGCCGGGAATCGCGGTGCTAAGGCGCAGATTCCCGTCGTCACCGCTCTGAAATCGGTAGAATTGGATTTGGCACTGACCCGGTCAAATGTGATACATGCTGCCCTGCTCGCGGGCCCGGCGAGCAAGTCATTCCTGTCACGTAGCCAGATCCTGGTCCGATACCGGATGGCGGACGACAAGACTGTCGAAAAACCCGGCCAGGATTTCTGAGAGACACGACGACCCAATTGGATGGTGCGGCAACGCACAACACTGATAAATCAGGATTAGGACTGCTGAATGGTTGATACCAAGACCCCTGGCGACAAGAAGCTGAGCGTTCCGAGCAAGACGCTATCGCTCAAGCCGCGCGTCGAAACGGGCACCGTGCGCCAGAGCTTCAGCCATGGCCGCAGCAAGCAGGTCGTGGTCGAGAAGCGCGGCAAGCGCCGCATTGGCGACGGACCCGAGCCGCACGCGCCCGAGGTGACGGCAAAGCCCGCGCCGGCCGCACCCGCCGCGCCTTCGCGCCCGGCTCCGCCCCCGCCGCGCAACGCCGGTTCCGGCGTGGTGCTTCGTACCCTCACCGAGGACGAACGTTCGGCCCGCGCCAGTGCGCTGGCCGATGCCAAGCTGCGCGAAGTCGAGGAGCGTCGCCAGGCCGAGGAAGAGGCCCAGCGCCGCGCCGCCCGTGAGGCCGCCGAGCGCGCCGAGCGCGAAGCCGCCGAAGCGCGCCGCAAGGCCGAGGAAGAGCGGCATCGCCACGAGGACGAAGCCAAGCGCAAGGCCGAGACCGAGGCCAAGAAGCGTTTTGGCGAAGGCGAGCAGCCGGCCGCGCCGCGTCCCGCCGCCGCGGCACCGGCCGTGCCTGCGCCGCGCCAGGGCACCACGACGGCACGCCCGGGAACCACGACGGCGCGTCCTGCAACCACGACCGCGCAGCGTCCGGGTGGACCGGCTGGCCGCGGCCCCGCCGTTGCGGCCGAGCCTGACGACGACGAGGCGCCGCGCCAGATCCGTCGCGGACCCGGCGGCGCTGCGCGTCCTGCGGCAGCCCCAAAGACCACGCACAAGCCCGGCCCGCAGAAGGAGCGCGGCCGACTGACCGTCGTTACTGCGCTCAATGCCGACGAGGTGCGCGAGCGCTCGATCGCCTCGTTCCGTCGCCGCACCCAGCGCCTGAAGGGCCACGCCTCGAACGAGCCGAAGGAAAAGCTGGTCCGCGAGGTGACCATTCCGGAGGCGATCACCATCCAGGAACTCGCCAATCGCATGTCCGAGCGCGCGGTCGACGTCATCCGCATGCTGATGAAGCAGGGCGCGATGCACAAGATCACCGACGTGATCGACGCCGACACCGCGCAGCTGATCGCCGAAGAGCTCGGACACACGGTCAAGCGCGTCGCCGCGTCCGACGTCGAGGAAGGCCTGTTCGACACGGTCGACGATTCCACCGACACCGAGACGCGCTCGCCGGTCGTGACCGTGATGGGCCACGTCGACCACGGCAAGACCTCGCTGCTCGACGCGCTCCGTCATGCCAACGTGGTCTCCGGCGAAGCCGGCGGCATCACCCAGCACATCGGCGCCTATCAGGTGGTCTCGCCGGAAAGCGGCAAGAAGATCACCTTCATCGACACGCCCGGCCACGCCGCGTTCACCGCGATGCGCGCCCGCGGCGCCAAGGTCACCGACATCGTCGTGCTGGTGGTCGCGGCCGACGACGGCGTGATGCCGCAGACGGTCGAAGCCATCAACCACGCCAAGGCGGCGCGGGTGCCGATCATCGTTGCCATCAACAAGATCGACAAGCCCGACGCCAAGCCCGAGCGCGTGCGCACCGAGCTGCTCCAGCACGAGGTGCAGGTGGAGTCGTTCGGCGGCGACGTCGTCGACGTCGAGGTATCCGCCAAGAACAAGACCAATCTCGACAAGCTGCTCGAGATGATCGCGCTGCAGGCCGAAATCCTCGACCTGAAGACCAATTCGCAGCGTCCGGCCGAAGGCACGGTGATCGAGGCCAAGCTCGATCGCGGCCGTGGTCCGGTCGCGACCGTGCTGGTGCAGCGCGGCACGCTTCGCGTCGGCGACATCATCGTTGCCGGTGCCGAAATGGGCCGCGTCCGCGCGCTGATCTCCGATCAGGGCGAGACCGTGCAGGAGGCCGGCCCCTCGGTGCCGGTCGAAGTGCTCGGCTTCAACGGCCCGCCGGAGGCCGGCGATCGTCTCGCGGTGGTCGAGAACGAAGCCCGCGCCCGCCAGGTCACAAGCTATCGCGCGCACCAGAAGCGCGAGAACGCGGCAGCCTCGATCTCCGGCATGCGCGGCTCGCTCGAGCAGATGATGTCGCAATTGAAGACGGCGGGCCGCAAGGAATTTCCGCTGATCGTCAAGGCCGACGTGCAGGGTTCGCTCGAAGCCATCCTCGGCTCGCTGGAGAAGCTCGGCACCGACGAGGTCGCCGCCCGCATCCTGCATGCCGGCGTCGGCGGCATCTCGGAATCCGACGTGACGCTGGCCGAAGGCTTCAACGCCGCGATCATCGGCTTCTCGGTTCGCGCCAACAAGGAGGCCGCTGCGGCCGCCAAGCGCAACGGCATCGAGATCCGCTACTACAACATCATCTATGACCTCGTGGACGACGTGAAGAAGGCGATGAGCGGTCTGCTCGCGCCGACCTTGCGCGAAACCATGCTGGGCAATGCCGAGATCCTGGAGATCTTCAACATCTCCAAGGTCGGCAAGGTCGCCGGCTGCCGCGTCACCGACGGCACCGTGGAACGCGGCGCCAATGTGCGCCTGATCCGCGACAACGTCGTCGTGCACGAAGGCAAGCTGTCGACGCTGAAGCGCTTCAAGGACGAAGTGAAGGAAGTCCAGTCCGGCCAGGAATGCGGCATGGCCTTCGAGAACTACCACGACATGCGTGCCGGTGACGTGATCGAGTGTTATCGCGTGGAGACGATCCAGCGCTCCCTGTAAGTCCAAATCTTACCGAAGCGTTCGGATCTTTTTGAACTGAGATTGCGGGAGTGCGATGGCCGGATTTTTCCGGCCATCCACCCCTCTTCGTTTCAACAGGACAAATGACAATGCCCGTGTCGCAGGATGCGGGCATGACGAGGTGATTTTCGAAAATGCCACGGCATCATCAGAAGAAGAGTTCCGCGCCCGGCGGCTCGCAGCGTCAGCTGCGCGTCGGCGAGCAGGTTCGCCACGCGATGGCCGATATTCTGGCGCAAGGCAATGTGCATGATGCCGACCTCGAAGGTCACATCATCACCGTGCCGGAGGTGCGGATGTCGCCCGACCTGAAGCTCGCGACGGTCTACGTGATGCCGCTCGGTGGCCGCGACACCGAGATCGTGATCACCGCGCTCGAGCGCAACAAGAAGTTCTTGCGCGGCGAGGTCGCGCGGCGCGTTAACCTGAAATTTGCACCTGACATTCGCTTCCGCGTCGACGAACGATTCGACGAAGCGGAACGGATCGAGAAGCTTTTGCGAACACCTGCGGTGCAGAAGGACCTCGCACAGGACCTGGAACAGGATCCGCATTCGGATCGGGAAGAAGAGCAATGAATATGGACCCGGCTCACGGCACGATCGACGGCAACGACACCGATCAGCGCGACGTGCAGAACAACAATTTCGCGGAGAAGGGCGGCAATTCGCCGCCGCATCAGGAGCCGCGCCGCGTCAACAACGATCCGCGCGCCAAGCAGCAGAAGGGCAACCAGCCTCGCCGCGACCGCCGCGACGTCCATGGCTGGGTCGTGCTCGACAAGCCGATCGGCATGACCTCGACGCAGGCGGTCGCCGTGCTCAAGCGGCTGTTCAATGCCAAGCGCGCCGGACACGCCGGCACGCTGGATCCGCTCGCCTCCGGGGGCTTGCCGATCGCGCTCGGGGAAGCCACCAAGACCGTCCCCTTCGTGATGGACGGCCGCAAGCGCTACCGCTTCACGGTCTGCTGGGGCGAGGAGCGCGACACCGACGACATCGAGGGCCGGGTGACCGCGACCTCGGACCAGCGCCCGAGCCGGGAGGCGATCCTGGCCCTACTGCCCCGCTTCACCGGGGTGATCGAGCAGATCCCGCCGCGCTATTCGGCGATCAAGGTCCAGGGCGAGCGCGCCTATGACCTCGCCCGCGACGGGGAGGTCGTGGAACTGGCGCCCCGCCCGGTCGAGATCCACCATTTAACCCTTGTAGATCAACCAGATAACGACCGGGCCGTGTTCGAGGCCGAATGCGGCAAGGGCACCTATGTCCGGGCGCTCGCCCGCGATATGGGCCGGATTCTCGGCACTTACGGCCATATCTGCGCGCTGCGGCGGACCCTGGTCGGCCCATTTGGCGAAAACGACATGATTCCGCTGGATCAGTTGGAGGCTTTGTGCGATAGAGCCGCGTCCGGCGAGGGCAGCCTCGCCGACGCGCTTTTGCCCGTTGAGACCGCGCTGGACGACATCCCGGCACTGGCCGTCACTCGGGCTGATGCGGCAAGGCTCCATCGGGGCCAGGCCGTTTTGTTGCGCGGACGGGATGCGCCCACTTGTAGCGGCACAGTCTATGTCACGGTGGCAGGCCGTCTTTTGGCGCTTGCCGAAGTTGGCAATGGCGAAATCATCCCCAAGCGTGTGTTCAACCTGACCGGCCTGACTGCCAGCCCCGGTCGCAACGAGAGAAATTGACGATGTCGATTGCCGCAGAACGCAAAGCGGAAGTCATCAAGACGAATGCCACCAAGGCCGGCGACACCGGCTCGCCCGAGGTTCAGGTCGCGATCCTGTCGGAACGCATCAACAACCTCACCAACCATTTCAAGACCCACGTGAAGGACAACCATTCGCGTCGCGGCCTCTTGAAGCTGGTCTCGACCCGCCGCTCGCTCCTCGACTATCTCAAGAAGAAGGACGAGGCACGGTACAAGGCGCTGCTCGAGAAGCACAATATTCGTCGTTAAGCTCCTGCGCGCGCCACCGGCGCGCGTTTTCGCACGTGGTTTCGAACGAAAGCGCTTTCTTTAAAGGTTTTTGCTCGAGGCTGCGTGCGCGTCGGGTGTGAGTCGTTGAGGATTCGCATCCGGGCATGAAGAGCGAAGACCACGGTTCGGTGTTCGCATTCGTGCCGACTGACAGTCCAGCAGCAATCCGGCGGCTGGGCACAACGGGCAAGGCGCCCGTATGACCCGAAAGGATGGACGCCATCCGATATCCAAAAACCATGGCAGGATCGCAGGACGCTGATCATCCGCTCCGATCAGCGCCCCGCAATCTTGCGCATGGTTTTTGTTTTTGGAAGCGTCCCTTCTTTCGAGAACCCATGAAAGAAGACCTCTATGTTCAATAAGCATTCAGTCGAGATCGACTGGGGCGGACGCCCACTCAAGCTCGAAACCGGCAAGATCGCCCGCCAGGCCGACGGCGCCGTCGTCGCCACCTATGGCGAGACCGTGGTGCTCGCCACCGTCGTCGCGGCGAAGGCGCCGCGCGAAGGCGTCGACTTCCTGCCGCTGACCGTCGACTACCAGGAAAAGGCCTACGCTGCGGGCCGCATTCCCGGCGGCTATTTCAAGCGCGAGGGCCGTCCGACCGAGAAGGAGACGCTGGTCTCGCGCCTGATCGACCGTCCGATCCGCCCGCTGTTCGTCGACGGCTGGCGCAACGAGACCCAGGTGATCGTCACCGTGCTGTCGCACGACATGGAGAACGATCCCGACGTCGTGGCGATGGTCGCGGCCTCCGCCGCGCTGACGCTGTCCGGCGTGCCGTTCAAGGGCCCGATCGGCGCCGCCCGCGTCGGCTTTGCCAATGACGAGTTCATTCTCAACCCGACGCTGGACGAGATGGTCGACACCCAGCTCGATCTCGTCGTCGCCGGCACGGCCGACGCCGTGCTGATGGTGGAATCGGAAGCCAAGGAACTGAACGAAGACATCATGCTCGGCGCGGTGATGTTCGGTCACCGCCACTTCCAGCCTGTGATCAACGCGATCATCGAGCTCGCCGAGAAGGCCGCCAAGGAGCCGCGCGAAGTCACCGTGATCGACAATTCGGCGCTCGAGAAGGAAATGCTCGGCCTGATCGAGCAGGAGCTGCGCGCCGCCTACGCGATTCCGATCAAGCAGGAGCGTTATGCCGCCGTCGGCGCCGCCAAGGAAAAGGTGATGGCCCACTACTTCCCGGAGGGCCAGGAGCCGAAATACGACAAGCTCCGTGTCGCCGGCGTGTTCAAGGAGCTCGAGGCCAAGATCGTCCGCTGGAACATCCTCGACACCGGCAAGCGCATCGACGGCCGCGACAGCAAGACGGTGCGCAACATCGTCGCCGAAGTCGGCGTGCTGCCCCGCGCCCATGGCTCGGCGCTGTTCACCCGCGGCGAGACCCAGGCGATGGTCGTGACCACGCTCGGCACCGGCGAGGACGAGCAGTACATCGACGCGCTGTCGGGAACGTACAAGGAGACGTTCCTGCTGCACTACAACTTCCCGCCCTTCTCGGTCGGCGAGACCGGCCGCCTCGGCGGCACCAAGCGCCGCGAGATCGGCCATGGCAAGCTGGCCTGGCGCGCGATCCATCCGGTGCTGCCGCCGCACCATGAATTCCCCTACACCACGCGCGTGGTGTCGGAGATCACCGAGTCGAACGGCTCGTCCTCGATGGCTTCGGTTTGCGGCGCATCGCTGGCGCTGATGGATGCGGGCGTGCCGCTGAAGCGGCCGACCGCGGGCATCGCGATGGGCCTGATCCTCGAGGACAAGCGCTTCGCGGTTCTCTCCGACATCCTCGGTGACGAGGACCATCTCGGCGACATGGACTTCAAGGTCGCCGGTACCGAGCAGGGCATCACCTCGCTGCAGATGGATATCAAGATCGAGGGCATCACCGAAGAGATCATGCGCGTCGCCCTTGGCCAGGCCAAGGAAGGCCGCATCCACATCCTCGGCGAGATGGCCAAGGCCCTCACCGCCGCGCGCGCCGAGCTCGGCGAATACGCGCCGCGCATCGAGACCTTCAAGATCGCCACCGACAAGATCCGCGAAGTGATCGGCACCGGCGGCAAGGTGATCCGCGAGATCGTCGAGAAGACCGGCGCCAAGGTCAACATCGAGGACGACGGCACCGTGAAGGTCGCCTCCAGCGACGGCGAGGCAATGAAGGCGGCGATCAAGTGGATCAAGTCGATCGCGTCCGATCCGGAAGTCGGCCAGATCTATGACGGCACCGTCGTCAAGGTGATGGAGTTCGGCGCCTTCGTGAACTTCTTCGGCTCCAAGGACGGCCTCGTCCACATCAGCCAGCTTGCGGCGAACCGCGTGCAGAAGACCTCCGACGTCGTCAAGGAAGGCGACAAGGTCAAGGTCAAGCTGCTCGGCTTCGACGATCGCGGCAAGACCCGCCTGTCGATGAAGGTGGTCGACCAGACCACCGGCGAGGACCTCGAGGGCAAGGACAAGGCCGAGGGCGAGAAGGCGCCGCGCGAAGCGGCCGGCGAGTAAGGTCTCGCGATCAGCTAGAAATACGAAGGGCGGCCGAAAGGCCGCCCTTTTTGTTTGTGTCCGCTCCGGGGAGTGCTGCGCCCCCTCTCCCGCAAGCGGGAGAGGTGTCACGCTCACGCCGCGATATCGTAGCGGTCGAGGTTCATCACCTTGGTCCAGGCTTTGGCGAAGTCCTTGACGAACTTCTCCTTGGCGTCCGAGGTGGCGTAGACCTCGGCAAAGGCGCGGAGCTGCGAGTGCGCACCGAAGATGAGATCGGCGCGGGTGCCGGTCCACTTCACCGCATTGGTCTTGCGGTCGCGCCCTTCGTAGCTGCCGTCGGCCGCGGCCGTCCACTGCGTGCTCATGTCGAGCAGGTTGACGAAGAAGTCGTTGCTTAGCGTTCCCACCTTTGTGGTGAACACGCCGTGCTTCGAACCGTTCGCGTTGGCACCGAGCACACGCAGGCCGCCGACCAGCACCGTCATCTCGGGGCCGGTGAGCCTTAGCAGCTGCGCGCGATCGACCAGAGCTTCCTCCTGCTGCATGAACTGATGCCGCTTGCCGATGTAGTTGCGGAAGCCATCGGCGCGCGGCTCCAGCGGTGCGAAGGAGGCCGCGTCCGTCTGCTCCTGCGAAGCATCCATGCGGCCCGGCGTGAAGCCAACCTTGACCTCGACGCCGGCATCCTTGGCGGCCTTCTCGACCGCGGCGGTGCCGCCGAGCACGATGAGGTCCGCAAGCGAGACCTTCTTCGCGCCGGATGAGGCGTTGAAGTCCTTCTGGATCGCTTCGAGCTTGCCGAGCACCTTGGAGAGCTGGGCCGGCTCGTTCACTTCCCAGTCCTTCTGGGGGCTGAGGCGGATGCGCGCACCGTTGGCGCCGCCGCGCTTGTCGGAGCCGCGGAACGTCGAGGCCGACGCCCAGGCGGTCGAGACCAGCTCGGACACCGAGAGGCCCGAGGCCAGGATCTTGGTCTTCAGTGCAGCGATGTCCTGCTCGCCGACCAGCTCGTGATCCACGGCCGGAATCGGGTCCTGCCAGATCAGCGTCTCCTTCGGCACTAGCGGGCCGAGATAGCGCTGGATCGGGCCCATGTCGCGATGGGTGAGCTTGAACCAGGCGCGGGCGAAGGCGTCCGCGAACTGATCCGGATGCTCCAGGAAGCGTCGCGAGATCTTCTCGTAGGCGGGATCGAAGCGCAGCGACAGGTCCGTCGTCAGCATAGTCGGCCGGTGCTTCTTCGACTTATCGAAGGCATCAGGAATGATCGCCTCCGCGCCCTTCGCCACCCACTGGTTGGCGCCGCCCGGGCTCTTCGTCAGCTCCCATTCGTACTTGAACAGGTTCTCGAAGAAGTTGTTGCTCCACTTCGTCGGGGTCTGCGTCCACGTCACCTCGAGACCGCTGGTGATGGAATCACCTGCGAGGCCCGAAGCGTGCTTGCTCTTCCAGCCGAGGCCCTGATCTTCCAGCGCACCGGCTTCCGGCTCCGGGCCGACCAGCGACGGATCACCCGCGCCATGGGTCTTGCCGAAGGTGTGGCCGCCGGCGATCAGCGCGACGGTTTCCTCGTCGTTCATCGCCATGCGGAAGAAGGTCTCGCGGATGTCCTTGGCCGCGGCGACCGGGTCCGGCTTGCCGTTCGGGCCTTCCGGATTGACGTAGATGAGGCCCATCTGCACGGCGCCGAGCGGCTCGGCGAGCTGGCGTTCGCCGCTGTAGCGCTCATCGCCGAGCCAGGTGCCTTCCGGGCCCCAATAGAGCTCTTCCGGCTCCCAGACGTCGGCGCGGCCGCCGGCAAAGCCGAAGGTCTTGAAGCCCATCGATTCCAGCGCGACGTTGCCGGCGAGCACCATCAGATCGGCCCAGGAAATCTTGCGGCCGTATTTCTGCTTGATCGGCCACAGCAGACGGCGGGCCTTGTCGAGGTTGGCGTTGTCGGGCCAGGAGTTGAGCGGGGCGAAACGCTGCTGACCGGCGCCGGCGCCACCGCGGCCGTCGGTGATGCGGTAGGTGCCCGCGCTGTGCCAGGCCATGCGGATCATGAGGCCGCCGTAGTGACCGAAGTCGGCGGGCCACCATTCCTGCGAATCCGTCATCAGGGCCGTGAGGTCCTTGATGACCGCGTTCAGGTCGAGCGACTTGAACTCCTTGGCATAGTCGAATTCCTTGCCCATCGGATCGGACAGATCGGAATTCTTGTGCAGCACCTCGATGTTGAGCTGCGTCGGCCACCAGTCGCGGTTTGTGCGCGTGGGTTTTCCGCCCGAAAACGGGCACTTCGAAGTGTCGTCCATGAATACCTCCTCTGGCGGCGTCGAACTCGCCCTTGACCAGGTAGAACCACTCTAAGCGCCGCGTCCTATCAGGGGAAGTTGACTTTAGTGATCGCTGCGATAGGATTTTCTGATGATCAATCTGACGCTGCGCCAGCTCCGGTATTTCGACGCGCTGGCCCGTCACGGCCATTTCGGCCGCGCGGCCGAGTCCTGCTCGATCTCGCAGCCGGCCTTGTCGATGCAGATCAAGGAGCTGGAGGAGGCGCTGGGCGGCCTGCTGCTGGAACGCAGCGCGCGGCAGGTCGCGCTGACCCGGTTCGGCGAAGAGCTGGCGCAACGGGTCCGCGACATCCTGCGCTCGGTCGACGAGCTCGGCGATTTTGCGCGCGCGTCGCAGGACCGCTTCGCCGGCCGTCTGCGCATCGGCATGATCCCGACCATCGCGCCCTACCTGCTGCCTAAGATCACCAAGAACCTCACGCGCATGCATCCGGAGCTCGACATTCGCGTGCGCGAGACCATGACGCCGCGGCTGATTCAGGAGCTGGTGGAGGGACGGCTCGACACCGCCATCGTGGCGCTGCCGGTGTCCGAGCCCTCGCTCACCGAGGTCGCGCTGTTCGAGGAGAAGTTTCTGCTGGTACGGCCGGGCGCGGATGAAGGCACACCGGTGCCGTCACGCGAGATGATGCGCGAGATGCGGCTTCTGCTGCTCGAGGAGGGGCACTGCTTCCGCGACCAGGCGCTCTCCTTCTGCAACATGCAATCGGCACCGCCGCGCGAGATGCTGGATGCGAACTCGCTGTCAACACTGGTGCAGATGGTCAGCGCCGGCATCGGCGTCACCCTGATCCCGGAGATGGCGGTGCCGGTGGAGACGCGCTCTGCCACGGTCTCGCTGGCGCGCTTCCGCGACCCCGAGCCGTCGCGCACCATCGGCATGGTCTGGCGCAAGACCAGCCCGCTGGCGCGGCAGCTGCTGCAGATTTCCGAGGTGGTGTGCCTGTCGGCCGGCAAGGTGCGCGCGCGGCAATCCGTGCGCCAGAAGGCTTGACCGGCGGATGCCGCATCCGATCATCCGCCCCGCCCGCTCCGACGAGTACGACGAGATCGGCCGGGTCTGGATGGAGAGCTGGGTCTCGACCGGGCTCGCCGAAGCCAGCGACTTCCTGCTGGCGAACTTGCGTGCGCGCATCAGGCGCGAGATCGAGAACGGCTGGAGCCTGTTCGTCGCCGACGATCGCGGAACGATCGCCGCGATGCTGGCGCTGCATCTGCCAAAGCTCTATCTCGACATGCTGTTCGTCGCGCCCGCCTATCAGGGCCGATCGCTCGGCCGGCAATTGCTCGCCTTCACGCGCACGCAAATGCCCGACGAGATGTATCTGCGCTGCGTGCGCGAGAACGAAAAGGCTTGGCGCTGGTACGAGCGCGAAGGCTTTGTGTTCGAGAAGGAACAAATCGAGCCGTCGAACGGGTTCGTGATGAAGTGTTACAGGTGGAAGCGGAGGACCATCGACGCGTAGTGCGCCGAGACGCTCACCTTGCGGTTGTCATCGGCTCGCTCTAAGACTTATCTCAACTCCTCATCGAACATCTTCCAAGCTCGTGATCGCCGCCGATTCCATGTTTCGCATCTGTTTGACCGTGATCTCTCTGTTTGGCCTCATCAGTGTCGCCGCGGCGCAGCCTGCACCGCCATCGGCTACGCCAACGTCGCGCCCAGCCAAGGGCGCAACTCCGAAAGGCACACCGAATCCCAAGCAGGCGGGCGCTGCAGACGCTGGCCCATGCGAGATCGGTCTCCTGGCCGCGCCGGCCAATCGTTTCGGCGTTCAGCAGGTCGGCTTCACCATGTTCGGCAACGAGTACACACCTGTCCCGATCGAGAGTTGGGGACTGGACGATCTCATCCTGTCGCGGCTTCGCGCGGCCGCAGCCGGAAAGTCGGTGAGGCGAATTGCGTATTCGCCCGCTGCTTTCGCGCGTGCCGTGGAATCGGGATCGCCGATGCTGCGTCGGAACCCGGAACGACAGGAGTTCGTTCAGCAGAGCGCCGCCACCACCAGATGTCAACGCTATGTCCTGGTCGAGCGATACCAGAACCGCTTCAGCAATACCAACCAGTCCGTCGAAGGCTTTGGCATCGTCAAATGGGGAAACCCCATCAAGCGTCGCACGTTCCTGTTCGCGTTGACCTACATCACCGTGTATGACGGGCAATCATTCGAGGCCATCAACAAGGGCGCCGCAAGCCTGGATGACGAGCCGATGATGTCCCGCCTGATCGGGATCAACCCCATCAGTGGTCCGAACAAGGAATTGGACGAGGCGGTCTTTCCATCGGCTCCCACCGAGGTGGCGGCTAACGCAAAGCTGCGCGACGGTGTCCGTGCATTATTGACGACAAGCCTCGACCGGACATTACCACGACTGCTCCAGCAATAAGGCCCTCACCATGATCAAGCTCTATTGGTCGCCCCGTTCGCGCTCGTTCACGACGCTTTGGCTGATGGAAGAGAGCGGCCTGCCCTATGAGCGCGTGCTGACCGACATCTCGACCGGCGCGCAGAAGGCGACGGACTATCTGAAGATCAACCCGATGGGCAAGGTGCCGGCGCTGACCGACGGCGAGGCCGCGCTCGGCGAAGCCGCCGCGATCTGCGCCTACATCGCCGATCGTTATCCCGAGACTAGGCTCGCGCCCGCCGTGACCGACCCGCGCCGGGCGCGCTATCTGCAATGGCTATTCTTCTCGCCGGGCTGCATTGAGCCCGCCATCATCCAGATCTTCACCAAGATCGAGGTCCCGACCTCGACCGCGGCCTGGGGCAGCGCGACGCAGGTGTTCGACGTGCTGGAAGCCGCACTCGAAAAGGGTCCGTGGATTCTCGGCGAGGACTTTTCCGCCGCCGATATCGTGATCGGCGCCGGCCTGAATTTCGCGGTGCGCCTGTTCAAGATGGTGCCGTCGCGCCCGGCGTTCGATGCTTACCTCGCGCGCTGCACGGCGCGGCCGGCGTTCCAGCGCGCGGAGAAGATTGCGGCGGGATAAGCAGGCTCTCGTAGGGTGGGCAAAGCGAAGCGTGCCCACCGTTTGGTCGCGATTATCGAGAGATCGTGGGCACGTCGCTTGCGCGCCTTTGCCCACCCTACGGAGTCCTATTCCGACGCCTTCAAATCGTCCGGCCGCGGCATCAGGATGACGTTGTAGCCGGAATCCACATAATGGATCTCGCCGGTCACGCCGCCGGAGAGATCGGACAGCAGATACAGCGCCGAGCCGCCGAGTTCGTCGAGCGTGACGCCGCGGCGAAGCGGCGAATGCTTCTGCATGAAGGCAAACATCGCGCGCGCCTCGCCGATGCCGGAGCCGGCCAGCGTGCGGATGGGGCCGGCGGAGATCGCATTGACGCGGATGCCGCGCGGTCCGAAATCGGCGGCGAGATAGCGCACGGAGGCTTCCAGCGCCGCCTTGGCCACGCCCATAACGTTGTAGTTCGGCATCGCGCGCTCCGATGCGCCGAAGGTCAGCGTGACCATGCTGCCGCCTTCCGTCATCAGCTCGGCGGCGCGCTTTGCGACCTCCGTGAACGAGAAGCAGGAGATCACCATGGTGCGCGAAAAGTTCTCGCGGCTGGTGTCGGCATAGCGGCCCTTGAGCTCGTTCTTGTCGGCGAAGCCGATCGCGTGGATGACGAAGTCGAGCTTGCCCCACTTTTCGCGGAGCCCCGCGAAGGTGGCATCGACGCTGGCGATGTCCTCGACGTCGCAAGGCAGCACGAGATCGACGCCGAGCTGCTCCGCCAGCGGCTTGACGCGCTTGCCGAGCGCCTCGCCCTGGAAGGTGAAGGCAAGCTCGGCGCCGTGGGCATGAAGCGTCCGCGCCATGCCCCAGGCGATGGAATGATCATTGGCGATGCCCATGATCAGACCGCGCTTGCCTTTCATCAAGTCCTGCATCGTGGCTCCCACAATTCCCCTGTCATCGCCCGCCTTGTGCGCACTGCGCATTGGGCCGGCGATTCAGCATTCCAGAGACGGTCGAGTTAGATCGAACGGCCGCGGCGTACTGGATGCCCCGCTTTCGCAGGGCACGACCGCGGCAGCAAGATCACGCATCCAGCCGGCTGAACACCAGCGTGGCGTTGGTGCCGCCGAAGCCGAAGGAGTTCGACAGCACGGTGCCGATCTTGGCGTTGTCGATACGCTTGCGCACGATCGGCATGTCGGCGAACACGGGGTCGAGCTCCTGGATATGCGCGCTCTCGCAGATGAAGCCGTTGTTCATCATCAGCAGCGAATAGATCGCTTCCTGCACGCCGGTGGCGCCGAGCGAGTGGCCGGTCAGCGCCTTGGTCGCCGAGATCGGCGGGCACTTCTCGCCGACGCCGAACACCTTTCGGATCGCCTCGATCTCCGGCGGATCGCCGGCCGGCGTCGAGGTCGCGTGGGGGTTGATGTAGTCGACCTTGGTCTTCACCGTCGACATCGCCATGCGCATGCAGCGCTCGGCGCCTTCGCCCGACGGCGCCACCATGTCGTGGCCGTCCGAGGTCGCGCCATAGCCGACGACCTCGCCATAGATGCGCGCGCCACGCGCCTTGGCATGCTCGAGCTCTTCCAGCACCAGCACGCCGGCGCCGCCGGCGATGACGAAGCCGTCGCGATTGAGATCGTAGGGACGCGAGGCCGTGGCCGGCGTGTCGTTGTACTTCGAGGACATCGCGCCCATGGCGTCGAACAGCACCGACAGCGACCAGTCCAGTTCCTCGCAGCCGCCGGCGAAGATGACGTCCTGCTTGCCGATCTGGATGGTCTCATAGGCATTGCCGACGCAATGGTTCGAGGTCGCGCAGGCCGAGGAGATCGAATAGTTCACGCCCTTGATCTTGAACCAGGTCGCGAGCGTCGCGGACGCCGTCGAGGACATCGCCTTCGGCACCGCGAACGGGCCGACGCGCTTCGGGCCCTTGGAGCGGGTGATGTCGGCGGCTTCGACGATGGTGCGCGCCGACGGACCGCCGGAGCCCATGATGATGCCGGTGCGGATGTTGGAGACTTCGTCGGGCGACAGGCCGGAATCCTGGATCGCCTGCTCCATCGCGATGTGATTCCACGCCGCGCCCTGGCCGAGGAAGCGCATCGCGCGGCGGTCGACCACCGTCGACGGATCGAGCGACGGCTCGCCTTGCACCTGCGAACGGAAGCCGAGCTCGGCATATTTCTCAGCCCGCGAAATGCCCGACTTCGCCTCGTGAAGGCTCGCAAGCACTTCCTGGGTGTTGTTTCCGATCGACGAGACGATGCCCATCCCGGTGACCACAACCCGCCTCATGACAGCCTCGCCTCAATCGTTGTCTTCTGGTGATGCGCTCAGCCCAGGCTCGTGCCCTGCTTGAACAGGCCGACCTTCAGATCCTTGGCGCGATAAATAATCTGGTCATCGACCGAAAGCCACCCGTCGGCGATGCCGAGCACCAGCTTCGAACGCATCACGCGCTTGATATCGACGTTGTACACAACCTTGCGCGCTTCCGGCAGCACCTGGCCGCTGAACTTGAGCTCGCTCAGGCCAAGAGCCCGGCCGCGGCCTTCGCCCCCGGTCCAGCCGAGGTAAAAGCCGACCATCTGCCACAGCGCATCGAGGCCGAGGCAGCCGGGCATGACGGGATCGTTCTTGAAGTGGCAGCCGAAGAACCAGAGGTCGGGCTTCACGTCGAGCTCGGCGCGCACCAGGCCCTTGCCGAACTCACCGCCATTGTCGTTGATGTCGGTGATGCGGTCGAACATCAGCATCGGCGGCAGCGGCAGCTGGGCATTGCCTGGGCCGAACATCTCGCCGCGGGCACAGGCCAGCAGATCTTCGTAGTCGTAACCGTTGCGCCTGTTCAGCATTCACGAGCCTCTGTTCAAATCCCGATTGAGCGGCGTTCCTGGCAAAAATGGGCCCCGTCTCGATCGGACAGCAACGCCAATTGCCACCGCCGGCCGCGACTTGCGCAAGCTTCGCATGGACTGCCGACCGGGCCTCCATGCCCGGCTGCGCCAAAATCGGCTAAGCGGAACCGCGCGCTCTCTAACACAGGCCATTTCGGGTGGCAAAGCGCAGAGATGAAGGTAAAATGACGCGCTCCCCAGCCGGTTCCAAGTCTGATTAGAACCTCTCTAGTTGCGAGAAACTTGCATCTGCATCTTTCTGTTCTTATATTGCAAAGAGATATTGTTCACGCGTGCCCGAAATCTTGGAAATGAACGAGAATATCGCGTCCCAACACGACGACGACCATGCCGCGGCCCTCCTGTCCGGCCGCCAGCCGGCCCTGACCGGGTGTCCCTGGCACGACGTCAACGAGATGCTGCAGTCCGCAGGGTTGCGGCCGACGCGCCAGCGCATGGCGCTGGGCTGGCTGCTGTTCGGCAAGGGCGCACGCCACCTCACGGCTGAAATGCTCTACGAGGAGGCCACCCTCGCCAAGGTCCCGGTGTCGTTGGCCACCGTCTACAACACGCTGAACCAGCTCACCGATGCCGGCCTGCTGCGCCAGGTCAGCGTCGACGGCACCAAGACCTATTTCGACACCAACGTGACCACCCACCACCATTACTATCTCGAGAACAGCCACGAGCTGGTCGACATCGAGGATCCGCATCTGGCGCTGTCCAAGATGCCGGAGGTGCCCGAGGGCTACGAGATCTCCCGCATCGACATGGTCGTGCGCCTGCGCAAGAAGCGCTGACCATCAGTGTAGAACTGCTGAATTCGTCATCATGGCCGGGCTTGTCCCGGCCATTCTAGTTTGCACCGTCATTCCGGGCTGGTCCGAAGGACCAGACCCGGAAATCTCGAGATCCCGGGCTCGATGCTGCGCATCGCTTCGGGATGACGCGTATCGGCGTCAGTTGACCTGCTCGTCGGCGTAGACGCCCCAGAGGCGCTCCTGCTGGATCCAGCCGTCGAAGCCATTGCCGATGACGCGGCACCAGCCTGCCGTGCATTTCTTGACCTGGGTGACGACGCCGGCCTGGAGCTTGGCCGCAACCGCACTGTCGGGATCGGGCCGGTCATAGATCGGGGCGAGGTCGTCCTTGTGCTTCATGGTGACGACCGCAGTGCGGCGGCCCGACAGCAGCGAGTGATAGACCCAGCCCTCGGCGCCTTCGGAATCGCGCACCCGGCGCCAGTTCTCGAACTCGGCGGTAATTTCGACCGGCAGGCCGGCGCGGGTGTAGACCCAGGCGACGTCATTGTCCTTGGTCGGGCCGGCGCGGACGTTCACGTGATCCGATTTGAGGCTGACATAGCGCGGCACCGGCAGGCCGCTGGTGGTCTGCGGGGTGTTGTCCTTCGCCGCATGCGCGGGGCCGACCGAGGCGCTCAACCAGGTGCAAACGAGCGCCATCACCGAACAAAAACGCCCCAACGCCATCAACCCGTCTCCTTCGAAGACCCGGCAGACCGGGCCCTCACCCCAAATTCCAAAACCCTGCCGCGCCTGCCCCTTCTGCCCGCCCCACGCGGGTTCCAAGCCTTAAGCCGTGGTTCTTGTCTTGGCCCGGCCTTCTGCTAGAGAGAACGGGCACTTGAGCAACCAATTGGCCCCGATTTTCCGGCCGGAAATGTCGGGTGAGCTTGGAGGAAACGCCGGGGACGGACACGGCAAGGGCAGTGTCGAACAACCGGGTTAATGAGGCCTCAACGACCGGCCTTTGGCGACAGAGGCGGCCTGCGACGCCTCATGAGAGCAGGACATGTCGGTGAAGAAAAAGCCCCTCGTCGTGGTGACGCGCAAGCTGCCGGATTCGATCGAGACGCGGATGCGCGAATTGTTCGATGCGCGGATCAATCTCGACGACACGCCGATGTCGCCCGAGCAGATCGCGGAAGCCGCCCGCACCGCCGACGTGCTGGTTCCGACCGTGACCGATCACATCAGCGCCGAGGTGGTGAACCAGCCCGACTGCAAGCTCCGCCTGATCGCAAATTTCGGCAATGGCGTCGACAATATCGATGTCGCAGCCGCCCATGCCCGCGGCATCACCGTCACCAACACGCCGAAGGTCCTGACCGAAGACACCGCCGACATGACCATGGCGCTGATCCTGGCGGTGCCGCGGCGGATGATCGAAGGCGCCTCGATCCTGACCGAAGGCAAGCCCTGGGCCGGCTGGTCGCCGACCTGGATGCTCGGCCACCGTATCGGGGGAAAACGTCTCGGCATCATCGGCATGGGCCGCATCGGCCAGGCGGTGGCGCGCCGCGCCCGCGCCTTCGGCCTGCAGATCCACTATCACAACCGCCGTCCCGTCGCCCCCGTGATCGCCGAGGAGCTAGGGGCGACTTATTGGGAAAGCCTCGACCAGATGCTGGCGCGGATGGACATCATCTCAGTGAATTGTCCGCACACGCCGGCGACCTATCACCTGCTCTCGGCGCGGCGGCTGAAGCTGATCCGCAGGGACGCCTATATCGTCAACACCGCGCGCGGCGAGGTCACCGACGAGGACACGCTGATCAAGCTGATCGAAGGCGGCGAGATCGGCGGCGCCGGCCTCGACGTCTACGAGCACGAGCCCGCGGTCAATCCGAAGCTGGTGCGGCTCGCCAGGGCCGGCAAGGTCACGCTGCTGCCACATATGGGCTCGGCCACGATCGAAGGCCGCGTCGAGATGGGCGAGAAGGTGATCATCAACATCCGCACCTTCCTCGATGCCCACAAGCCGCCGGATCGCGTGCTGCCTAGCATGCTGTAAGGCGCCGCTCGCCGAGGCTTTGTAGATTGAGCGGAGCGGCCGCAGCGTACGACGACCGCTCCGAGCCAGTCAGTGCTTCGCCAACGCGGCCAGGATCGGGCCGGCTTCGGCGTCTTCAACGCACGGAGTCACGGTGATCTCCATCACGTTGGCCCATTGGGCATACCATTGATACATGGCCTTCGGGTCGTTGCTCTCCGAAATGGCAAAGCCCGTCCCGTTCATTCCGTGCCAGCGGCCGAGCATCTTCACGCCTTCCGGTGGCACCCCCCCGGTCTTCAGAAACTTTTCGATGGCGGAGTCGATCAAATTCGGCGGTAATTTCCAGCTTGAGATGTACTTCATAGCAATCTCCAATCTGAAATTTCCATTCGCCTTGCGGCGAGGCGAATTCAATCACGAACGGAGACGCTTACAAGTGTCTATTTTCGTGCCCCGCGCCTACGCGCGATGGACGCTGAGATCCTCGAACACGGGCCCGTCGCCGTTGAGCGGATTGGCGGGATCGCGCGCATAGCGCAGCGTCTCGAAGCGCATCGCACGCGCATCGATCATCAGGAGGCGGCCGACGAGGCCGTCGCCGAAGCCGACGATCTCGCGGATCGCCTCCAGCGCCATCATCGAGCCGAGCACGCCCGCCAATGCGCCCATCACCCCGGCTTCCGCACAGGCCGGCACGGTGCCGGGCGGCGGCGCTTCCGGAAACAGGCAGCGATAGGTCGGATTGAACTCGCCCTGCTCGTTGGTCTCATGCGCCCGGATGGTGGTGAGCGAGCCGTCGAAGGTGCCGAGCGCCGCGGTGATCAGCGGCCGCTTGGCGAAGAAGCAGGCGTCGGAGACGAGATAACGCGTTGAGAAATTGTCGGAGCCGTCGAGCACGAGGTCGTAATCGCCGATCAGGCCGAGCGCATTGTCGGCGTTGAGCCAGGTGGCATGGCCGACGAAGCGGACATGCGGGTTGAGCGCCGCGATCCGCTCGGCCGCACTCTCGACCTTGTGCCGGCCGATGTCGGGCGTCGTATGGATCACCTGGCGCTGCAGGTTGCTCAGCGACACCACGTCGTCGTCGACCACGCCGAGCGTGCCGACGCCGGCGGCCGCCAGATACATCAGCGCGGGCGCGCCGAGCCCGCCGGCGCCGATCACCAGCACCGAGGCCCGCTTCAGCGCGGCCTGGCCGGGACCGCCGACGTCGCGCAGGACGATGTGGCGGGCATAGCGTTCGAGTTCGTCCGGGCTCAGCATCGTCTTTCGTTCCTCTCACCCCTCATGGTGAGGAGCGCGGTACGCGCGTCTCGAACCATGAAGGCCCCGATATCGCCTGCGGCCATCCTTCGAGACGCGGCCTCAGGGCCGCTCCTCAGGATGAGGACCCAAGGTCGCGGCCTCTACGCCACCTGAACCACCCCTACGTTGTTCGCGACCAACGAGATGTGCTTCAATGGCACGCTTTTCAATGTCTTGACGTTCAATGGGCTGGCTGGATTTGTCATGAGATCGATGCTTGCGGCAACCTTGGTGTTTGCAGCCGCCACGGGCGCGAACGCCCAGATGACGACGTCGCAAGTCGCCGGCACCAAGCCGAAAACGGTGCAGACCGTCCCGGTCCAGCCTCCCGCAATGCAGACGCCGTCGGCGACCGCCGATGCCATGGCCAAAGCGGAGCGGCTGGCGCTGCAGTCCGACCTCGCCTGGGCCGGCCAGTACAACGGCGCCATCACCGGCGACGTCAGCGATCGCATGGTCAACGCCATCAAGGAATACCAGAAGGCCAAGGGCGGCAAGCCGACCGGCGTGCTCAATCCGCAGGAGCGCGCCGGGCTCGCCGAGACGGCGCGAAAGAAGCAGGAGAGCGTCGGCTGGAAGATCGTGACGGAGCCGACCAGCGGCGCCCGGCTCGGCATTCCCGGCAAGCTGGTGCCGCAGCAGGCCAGCGATGCCAACGGCTCGAAATGGACCTCGCCGACCGGGACGGTGCAGGTGATTCTCAGCCGCCGCAAGGAGACGAATCCGACCTCGGCAAAGCTCGCCGAGCTCGAGAAGGAGCCGTCCGGACGCAAGGTCGATTACACCGTGGTGAAGCCCGACTTCTTCGTGCTGTCGGGCTTGCAGGGCCTGAAGAAGTTCTACGTCCGCGGCACCTTCAAGGGCGACGAGGTCCGCACCATGACGATCCTCTACGACCAGGCAACAGAGAACATCGTCGAGCCGGTCGTGATCGCGATGTCGAGCGCGTTCAACGCGTTTCCGTCGGGACCGCTGGCCGGGCCGCCGCCACGCAAGACCGTGGAATACGGCACCGGCCTCGTCGTCAGCGAGGACGGCGCGATCGTCACGGACCGTCTCGTCACCGATGGCTGCCTCGCGATCACGATCGCCGGCCATGGCAGCGCCGACCGTCTCGCCGAGGACAAGGAGCACGATCTCGCGCTGCTGCACGTCTACGGCGCGCGCGGCCTGAAGCCGCTCAGCCTCGCCGGCGGGACCGCGAAGACCAATGTCGATGTCGTCGGCATCGCCGATCCGCAAAGCCAGGGCGGCGCGGCCGCCGTGTCGAGCCTCAAGGCCGCGCTGGCACCGGTGACGAGCAGCAATTCCGCACTCTCGCCGCCGCCGGCGGTCGGCTTCTCCGGCAGCCCGACCGTGGACGCCGACGGCAAGTTCGCCGGCATCGCGCTGCTGAAGCCGGCCATGGTCGCAGGACCTGCGACATCGGTACCGGCGTCACAGGCTTTGATGGTCTCGGCAGAGGCGGTGCGCGGATTCCTGAAGGCGAACGGTGTCGCCGCGAATGGCACGTCGACCGATGCAAAGGCCGCGGTCGTGCGCGTGATCTGCGTGCGGAAATAAGTCTCGTGTCCCGGACGCGCTGCAACGCCTCAGCGTTGCTGTGCAGAGCCGGGGCGCGGTTGCACATGCGTACGACTACGGAGTCGGTAATGGTACGGATTCGCTGGCATTCGCTATTCCGCCATCATCGTTACCGTTGGACCTCCGCGATCCCCTTTGGATCGGGCCGGCACGTCCTGAGCGAGAAGCGCTCAGCATCCAGAAGCGATGCACGTTCGCGTGGCGTATTCCTGACCCAGCACTCCAAAGGATTGATCTTCAATGCACACGATCGTACTGGCCACCCAAAAGGGCGGCAGCGGCAAGAGCACGCTTGCCATCGGCCTCGCCCTGGCCGCCAAGCAGGCCGGCTTCACCGTCCGCCTGATCGAGACCGACCCGCAGGGCACTCTCTCCAACTGGCAGCGGCGCCGCTTGACCGACGATCTCGTCGTCGAGCCGATCTATCACGCAGCCGATATCGCGCCGCGGCTGAAGATGCTGGCCGATAGCGGCCTCCAGCTCGCGATCGTCGACACCGCAGCCGGCCTTTCCGCCGCCACCACCGCCGCGATCCGCCATTCCGATCTCTGCCTGATCCCGGCCCGTCCCAGCGTCGCCGACATCGAGGCGACCGTCTCGACGCTCAGCGTCGCCCGCGCCTGGAAGCGGCCTTACAGCTTCGTGCTCAACCAGACGCCGATCCGCGGTCAGCGCATCGACAACGCCGCGACCGCGCTCGCCGAGGAAGCCGCGCTCGATCTTGCCGACGTGCTCGCGCGTCCGCTGATCGTGATGCGCAACGATCACCAGGACGCACTCGCCAGCGGCCTTGCCGTGAGCGAATTCGCGCCGAACGGCAAGTCGGCGGACGAGATCCGCAGCCTCTGGCGCTGGATCGCGACCCGGCTCGAGCTCGAAGCCACCACCAATGCCCTGATCGATCAGGTCATCGCGGCTGCACACGGCATGCTGCAGATCGCCGCAGAGCAGGCGGCAGACGAGACCACGACACTGGCGTCCTGAGCGGGGCGATCGCTCGGGCGACAGTCGGGCTGTTCGTCATCCGGTGAACGAGCCCAAGCGACGAAGCAGTCCGGCCCCCAGCCCGGCCGGATTGCTTCGTCTCGCGCGTTGTAGCGAGGGCTCTATCCTCCCGTCATTGCGAGGAGCCCTTGCGACGAAGCAATCCAGACTGCTGCTGCGGAGGGATTCTGGATTGCTTCGCTGCGCTCGCAAGGACGGGTGGTGGGACCGTCGCCGTGGAGAAACTCATCTCTTTGCTGCTACCGCGCTACGTCATTTCTGACATTTCGGGCACCAGAAGGTCGAGCGGCCGTTCTGCGTGAACCGCTTGATCGTGCCGCCGCAGCGCGGCGTCGTGCATTTTTCGCCTTCGCGGTCATAGACCTTGAACGAGTGCTGGAAATAGCCGAGCTCGCCGGTGGTCTGGCGGTGATCGCGCAAGCTGGAGCCGCCGGCCTTGATAGCGTCATTGAGCACGGCGTGGATCGCACCGACCAGCCTCTTGGCATGATCGGTCGGCTCGCCCCCGGCAACGCCCTTGCGTTGTCCGGCCTTCGTCGACAATGTCGCAGCAATGCGCCGCGGCGACAGATGCGAGCGGTGCAGCGCCTCGCAGACATAGATGTTGCCGAGCCCGGCCACCACGCGCTGGTCGAGCAGCGCGGCCTTCAGGCTCGTGGTCTTGCCCTGGCAGGAGCGCGCCAGCATCGCGGCATCGAATTCGTTGCCGAGCGGCTCGGGGCCGAGTCCGCGCAGCAGCGGCTCGTCTTCGAGCGCGTTGCGCGCGATCACCTTCATGTATCCGAAGCGGCGAGGATCGTTGAAGACGATGTCGGCGCCGGAGGACATCCGAAACAGCACGTGGTCGTGCGCGGAGTCCTTGGCCTTCGGATAGTGAAACTCGCCGGGCTGAGCCTCGTTGTCCGGCTTGATGACGCGGAACGAGCCCGACATGCCCAAATGCATCAAGAGCACGTCGCCGGAGGCGAGATCGGCCATGAGATATTTTGCACGGCGCCCGAGGCCCGTGACGACCTGCCCCTTGAGCCGGGCCACGAAGTCGGGCTGGAACGGAAAGCGCAAATCCGGCCGGCGGGCCTCCGCATCGAGGATTTTCGCGCCCTCCATCACGGGCTGAAGGCCGCGGCGGACGGTCTCGACTTCGGGCAATTCAGGCATGGTCGGGCATTCACCTTATGAGGGCGGTGTGATAGCGCCATTGCGGCGGGCAGGCTATGGTCCGCCGAGTGGAGCAGAGTAATGGATCGGCCGGGCGAAACCACGCATTTTGGCTTCAGGGACGTACCCCTCGGGGACAAGCAGACGCTGGTGAACGATGTGTTTCACAGCGTGGCGTCGCGCTATGATCTGATGAACGACCTGATGTCCGGTGGCCTGCATCGGGTCTGGAAGGACATCATGATCACCGCGCTGGATCCGCCGAGGAGCGACCGGCGGTTCGCGCTGCTCGATGTCGCCGGCGGCACCGGCGACATCTCGTTCCGGGCCGCCAAGGCAGCCGGCCCCGGCTTCCACGCCACGGTGTGCGACATCAATTCGGATATGCTGGCCGTCGGGCGCGAGCGCGCCGCCAAGCGCCATCTGGACACCCAGGTCGATTTCGTCGAAGGCAATGCCGAATCGCTCGGCTTCGCCGATCGCAGCTTCGATGCCTATACGATCGCGTTCGGCATCCGCAACGTGCCGCGGATCGATCTTGCGCTGCGCGAGGCCTATCGCGTGCTGAGACCCGGCAGCCGCTTCCTGTGCCTGGAATTCTCCACCGTCGAGATGCCGGGACTGGACAAGTTCTATGATCTGTTCTCGTTCAAGGTGATCCCGCCGCTCGGGCGCATGGTCACGGGCGACGCCGAATCGTACCAATATCTCGTCGAGTCCATCCGCAAATTTCCAAAGCCCGCCGCCTTCGCCGACATGATCCGCGAGGCCGGCTTTGCCCGCGTCAGCTGGCAGACACTCTCCGGCGGCATCGTCGCACTGCATTCGGGCTGGCGTTTGTGATCTCTGCCGTCACCCACATTGCGCGCCTGATCCGCGCCGCGTTCGTGTTTGCGCGCGAAGGCGTGTTCGGCGCGGTCGATCCGAGCCTGGTGCCGCCGCCGGGGCAACTCGCGCTGAAGCTGGCGCGCATCATCGAGCGCCGCGGCGCCAAATACGGTCCGCGGATCTCGCGCGCGCTGACGCGGATGGGTCCGGCCTATCTCAAGCTCGGCCAGTTCCTGGCCACGCGCCCCGACGTGGTCGGCGTCATCATGGCGCGCGACCTCGAAAGCCTGCAGGACCGGCTGCCGCCGTTTCCGCAGGCCGAAGCCGAGGCGACGATCGCGGCCTCGCTGGAACGGCCGCTGAAGGACGTCTTCGTCAGCTTCGGCCCGCCGGTCGCGGCGGCCTCGATCGCGCAGGTGCATCGCGGCGAGGTGCTGCGCGACGGCATCCGCAAGCCGGTGGCGATCAAGGTGCTGAGGCCCAATGTCGCCGCACGCTTCCGCCGCGATCTCTCGGATTTCTTCTTCGTCGCGCACAAGGCCGAGGCCTATTCGGCCGAGGCGCGGCGCCTGCGCCTGATCGAGGTCATCAACACGATGTCGCGCTCGGTCGCGATGGAGATGGACCTGCGGTTAGAGGCCGCCGCGCTGTCGGAGATGGCGGAGAACACGCGCGACGATCCCGATTTCCGCGTGCCCGCCGTTGATTGGGACCGCACCACGCACAACGTGCTGACGATGGAATGGATCGACGGCATCGCGCTGAACGATCACAAGCGCCTCGCAGAGGCGCACGTCGACCTGCCTGATCTCGGCCGCAAGGTGATCCAGAGCTTTTTGCGGCACGCGCTGCGCGACGGCTTCTTCCACGCCGACATGCATCCGGGCAATCTGTTCCTGGATGATACCGGCCGTCTCGTCGCAGTCGATTTCGGCATCATGGGCCGGCTCGGGATGAAGGAGCGGCGCTTCCTCGCCGAGATCCTGCTCGGCTTCATCACCCGCGATTATCGCCGCGTCGCCGAGGTGCATTTCGAGGCCGGCTATGTGCCCGCGCATCATTCGGTCGAGAATTTCGCGCAAGCCATTCGCGCCATCGGCGAGCCGATCCACAATCGCACGGCGGAAGAGATCTCGATGGCGCGGCTCTTGACGCTGCTGCTCGAGGTCACCGGCCTGTTCGACATGAGGACGCGGCCCGAGCTGATCCTGCTGCAGAAAACCATGGTGGTGGTCGAAGGCGTTGCGCGCGGCTTCGATCCCAAGCTCGATATCTGGCGGATCGCCGACCCCGTGGTGCGGGAATGGATCGAGCGCAATCTCGGACCCATCGGCCGCATCGAGGGCGGGCTCGCCGGCACCGGGGACATCGCACGGGTGTTGATGCGCCTGCCGGAGATCGCCGAGCGGTCGGTGAAGGTGCTGGAGCAGCTCGAGACCATGACGCGGGAGGGCATCAGGCTGTCGCCGGAGAGCATCGCGGCGATGGGACGCAGCGAGGGCCGCAAGAATCGTTGGCGCACCGTGGCGCTCTGGATCATTGCCGCGACCTTCATCGGGATTCTGATCGCCGTCCGGAATCTATGATTGCATTGCAATCACGCGAGTGATAGCATCGCTATCATTCTCCGCCGGAGGGCGTCATGGCAAGCCTGACCATCCGCAAGCTCGACGACGCCGTCAAAACCTATTTGCGGCTGCGCTCGGCCAAGAACCACAGGTCGGTCGAGGAGGAGGTCCGGGTCATCCTGCGGGAGCTGATCGAGGGCCGCGAGGAGCCGCTGACGCCGTTTTCCGCGCCGCCGGCACCATCCACCACCCCGGCGCCGCAGCGCACCGGCGCAGTCCCCGAGGCCAGCGTCACCCTGATCATTGGGGGCGGGATCGCAGCCTATAAGTCGCTCGACCTGATCCGCAGGCTGAAGGAGCGCCGCATCGAGGTCCGCTGCGTGCTCACGAAGGCAGCCCAGCAATTCGTGACGCCGCTGGCCGTGAGCGCCCTCTCGCATGAGCGCGTCTACACGGACTTGTTCGACCCGCAGAGCGAGTTCGACGCCGGCCATATACGCCTCGCGCGCGACTGCGACCTGATCGTGGTCGCGCCGGCCACCGCCGACCTGATGGCGAAGATGGCGAACGGTCATGCCGACGATCTCGCCAGCGCCATCCTGCTTGCGACCAACCGCAAGGTGCT
Source organism: Bradyrhizobium glycinis (assembly GCF_016031655.1). Taxonomy (GTDB): domain Bacteria; phylum Pseudomonadota; class Alphaproteobacteria; order Rhizobiales; family Xanthobacteraceae; genus Bradyrhizobium; species Bradyrhizobium glycinis. The sequence continues at coordinate 31,851 of NZ_JACCHQ010000008.1, read as the reverse complement.
GCTGGCACCGGCGATGAATCCGCTGATGTGGAGCAACGCGGCGACGCGCCGCAACGTCGCGCAGCTCCAGCGCGACGGCGTGGTGCTGATCGGCCCGAACGCGGGCGAGATGGCCGAAGCCGGCGAAGCCGGAACGGGCCGCATGTCGGAAGCCATCGAGATCGCCAATGCCGCCGAGCGGCTGCTGCGGCCGCCGATGCCGAAGCCGCTCGCCGGCAAGCGCGTGCTGATCACCGCCGGTCCCACCCACGAGGCGATCGACCCGGTGCGCTATATCGCCAACCGTTCCTCCGGCAAGCAGGGCTTTGCCATTGCCGCCGCTGCGCAGGCCGCGGGCGCCGAGGTCACTCTGGTGAGCGGTCCGGTCGACCTCGACGATCCCCCGGGCGTGACGGTGAAGCACGTCGAATCGGCGCGGCAGATGCTGGAGCAGGTCAAGGCCGCACTCCCTGCCGACGTCGCGATCTTCGCCGCCGCGGTCGCCGACTGGCGCGTCGCCAACGAAGGCGAGCAGAAGCTGAAGAAGACTTCTGCCGGCATGCCGCCGCTTCAGCTGGTCGAAAACCCCGACATCCTCGCCACCATCTCCAAGCTCACCGACAAGCGCCCGAGGCTCGTGATCGGCTTTGCCGCCGAGACCGAGCACCTCATCGACAACGCCAAAGCAAAATTCGCGCGCAAGGGCTGCGACTGGATCGTCGCCAACGACGTCTCGCCCGCCACCGGCGTGATGGGTGGCGACCGCAACACGGTCCACCTGCTCAGCCGCAAGAACGGTGCGCAGGACGGCGAGATTACAGTTGATTCCTGGCCGGCGATGACCAAGGAACAGGTCGCCACCGAACTGGTCGCGCAGATCGCGAAGAGCGTGACCGGCAAATCCCTGGAGTCCGCATCTTGAGCACGAAGGTTACCGTCGAGCTGCAACGTTTCGCCCACGCTGACGGCCTGCCGCTGCCGGCCTATCAGACCAGCGAGGCCGCTGGCCTGGATTTGATGGCCGCGGTGCCCGACAACGAGCCCATGACGCTCGCACCGGGCCAATACGCGCTGGTGCCGACCGGCCTTGCCATCGCCTTGCCGCCCGGGCACGAGGCGCAGGTGCGGCCGCGTTCGGGGCTTGCGGCCAAGCACGGCCTCACCGTGCTGAATTCGCCGGGCACGATCGATGCGGACTACCGCGGCGAGATCAAGGTGATCCTGATCAATCACGGCACCGCGCCGTTCGTGATCAAGCGCGGCGAGCGCATCGCCCAGATGGTGATCGCGCCGGTGCTGCAGGCCGCGCTGCTTCCCGTCGCCACCTTGTCGGCGACCGATCGCGGCGCCGGCGGCTTCGGCTCGACGGGGCGGTAGCTTTCTTACCTCTCCCGCTTGCGGGAGAGGCGGCCGCGCTCGCAGAGCACGGCGGGTGAGGGTTTTCTCCTCTAGGGGATTGTCCCATCGCGGAGACACCCTCTCCCCAGCCCTCCCCCGCAAGCGGGGGAAGGAGCGCACCAGCATCGTGGCGAGCAATCCGCCTCACACGCTAACGCGCGGCAATCCCACCCGAATCACCCGAAGAATTACGTGCACCGGGAACCGCGCGCGGGGCACTTTTTTGGGACCCGCCTTTGCGTTCACGATCTGGACTCTTACCGGCGGAGTCGCGGTGAGGGTATTGTCTTTTGATTCGCGCGCGACGGGGGTCGCCGCGCGTCAATTCGTGCGGTCTTGAATTTCCGCGTCTTGGGGCAACTATGTCAGGCGTGATCGTGTCGATGCGTCGGACGCTGCTGTCGTGCACATCGCTGGCGCGCAACGGCTTGGTGGGAGGCGCTCTCGCAGCGCTGCTGCCGGCTGCGCCGGCCAAGGCCGCCGACCTCGTCGACACCCTCTCCCTGGTTATGGATTTCAACCGGCAGGAACTCGCGGTGCTCGCCACCGCCTTGGCGCTGCTCGGCTTCTCGGTCGTGGCCGCGATCCTGTTGATGCGCACGCGGGTGCGCACGGCGAAGAACGAGGCGCGGCTGCGCGCGCGGATCGGGGAACTGCAGCTCCAGGCCGACCGCTTCGGCGCCCTGCTGTTCGCCGAGCCGCAGATCCTGATCTCGTGGCCGGCCGGCGACAACCGCGCGCAGATTTCCGGCGACATCGCGCTGGTGCTGCCGCGCGATTCCTCGCCGCAGCGTGTGCTGGCGTTCGGAACCTGGCTGCCGCCGGAACCGGCGCTGCTGATGGACCACGCGGTCGACGCGCTGCGCGAGCGCGGCGACGGGTTCCAGCTGACGCTGACCACCGCGCACGGCCATATGCTGGAAGCGATCGGACGCGCCATCGGCGGCCAGGCCATCGTCCGCATTCGCGAGCTCTCGGGCCTCCGCCGCGAACTGGCCGAGACCAATCTGCGCTACAAGGCGCTCTCCGACGAGACCGAGATGCTTCGTGGCTTTGCCGCGGCGGCACCGTGGCCGATCTGGGCAAAGGGGGAGAACGGCACCCTGACCTACGCCAACCCGGCTTATGTGCGCGCCACCGAGGCGACCAGCGCCATCGATGCCCAGGAGCGCAAGCTCGAGCTGCTCGACAGCGACGACCGCAATGCGATGGAGCGGGGGCTGAAGGACGCCGCCAATTTCACCTCGCGGCTGCCGATCGTGGTCGGCGGCGAACGGCGCATCTACGACGTGCGCGCCGTCAATGTCGGTAGCGGCAGCGTCGGCGTCGCCATCGATGCCAGCGAGGCGGATGCGCTGAGCTCGGCCCTGGTGCGCATGGCGGAGGCGCACCGCCGCACGCTCGACCAGCTCTCCTCGGGCGTTGCCGTGTTCGACGGCCAGCGGCGCCTTGCCTTCTACAACGATTCCTATCGCCGGCTATGGGATCTCGATCGCAACTTCCTCGACGCCCATCCGGACGATTCCAGCGTGCTCGACCAGCTCCGCGCCGCGCGCAAGCTGCCCGAGCAGCCGGATTTCCGCGCCTGGAAAGCCAAGCTGCACGAGGCCTATCGCGCGGTCGAGACTGCCAAGGACACCTGGTTCCTGCCCGACGGCCGCGCGCTCTCGGTCGTCACCACGCCGAACCCGGAAGGAGGCGTCACCTATCTGTTCGACGACGTCACCGAAAGCCTCGACCTCGCCCGCCGTTTCGACGGCCTGATCCGCGTCCAGCGCGAGACGCTGGACAGCCTCGCCGAGGGCGTCGCGGTGTTCGGCAGCAATGGCAAGGCGCAGCTGTTCAATCCGGCCTTCGTGCGGATGTGGAAGCTGTCGAGCGATGCCATGCGCGACGAGCCGCATATCCAGACCGTCGAAGGCTGGTGCCATCAGCTGTTCGACGATCCCGTGGTCTGGCGCCAGATCCGCGAAGCCATCACCTCGATCGAGAACCGCGCCGACGTGCCGCTGAAGCTGGAGCGCAAGGACGGCAGCGTGCTCGACGGCATGATCCGGCCGCTGCCTGACGGCGCCACCATGCTGACCTTCCAGGACATCACCGACACCGAGAATGTCGAGCGCGCGCTGCGCGAGCGCAACGAGGCGCTGGAGGCGGCCGACCAGATGAAGGTGGATTTCGTCCACCACGTCTCCTACGAGCTGCGCTCGCCGCTCACCACCATCATCGGCTTTGCGCATTTCCTCAGCGATCCCTCGACCGGACCGCTGACGCCGAAGCAGGCCGAATATCTCGACTACGTCACCAAGTCGACCAACGCGCTGCTCGCGCTCACCAACAACATCCTGGATCTCGCCACCATCGACGCCGGCGCCATGAAGCTGGAACTCGGGCAGGTCGACGTCGCCAAGGCCATCGAGCTAGCCGCCGAGGGCATCCAGGACCGGCTCGCCACCGACCGTATCCGCCTCAAGGTCGAGATCGCGCCCGATGTCGGCAGCTTCGTCGGCGACGAGAAGCGCGTGGTGCAGGTGCTCTATAACCTCCTCGCCAATGCCGTCGGGTTTTCTCCACAGGATTCCACCGTCGGCATCAGCGCGCGGCGCACCGAACGCAGCGTGGTCTTCACCGTGACAGATTCGGGCCCTGGAATACCTGCCGACATGAAGGACAAGGTGTTCAACTGGTTCGAAAGCCGCTCGCAGGGCTCGCGTCATCGCGGCGCCGGGCTCGGCCTGTCGCTGGTGCGCTCCTTCGTCGAGCTGCATGGCGGCAAGGTGCGGGTGGATTCGATCGTCGGCCGGGGCACGGTCGTGATTTGTGATTTCCCGACCGACCAGGCGGCGCACCGCGACGCCGCCGAATGACTGATACAACCACATTCTCCGTCGCGCTTCACAACGAGACGGCCACGGCGCGGCTGATGGCCGACCTCGCCCTGCTGGTCGGCCCCGGCGACGTCATCACCCTCACCGGCGATCTCGGCGCCGGCAAGACCGCAGCCGCCCGCAGCCTGATCCGCTATCTCGCCGGCGACGAGGCGCTGGAAGTGCCGAGCCCGACCTTCACGCTGGTGCAGGGCTACGAGCTGCCGCCGTTCCCGGTGCTGCATGCCGATCTCTACCGTGTCGAGGACGAGAGCGAGCTCGAGGAGATCGGGCTGTCGCCGCTGCCCGATGCCACGCTGGTGCTGATCGAATGGCCGGAGCGCGCGCCGTCGGCGATGCCCGCGGATCGCATCGACATCACACTGACGCATCGGCCGGCGCTGGGGTCGAATGCGCGCGCCGCCGACATCACCGGCTATGGTAAGTGCGCTGCGCAAGTGGCGCGGCTGAAGGCGCTGCGCGAATTCCTCGATGAATCCGGCTATATCGACGCGACGCGGCGGCGCATGAATGGCGACGCCTCGACGCGCTCCTATGCGCGGCTCGTGCGCGATGACGAGATCGTCATTCTCATGAACTTCCCGCAGCGGCCCGATGGTACGGCCCTCTACAACGGCAAGTCCTACAGCGCTGCGGTGCATCTGGCCGAAAATGTAAGACCGTTCGTCGCCATCGACGAAGGCCTCCGCGCGCAAGGAATCTCCGCGCCCGCGATCCATCATTCCGATCTCGACCACGGTTTCCTGATCACCGAAGACTTCGGCAGCGAGGGCGTGATCGAGGGCGATCCGCCGCGACCGATTCTCGAGCGCTACGAAGCCGCGACCGACGTGCTGGCGATGCTGCACGGAAAGACGCTGCCGGAGACGCTGCCGCTGGACGGGCAGACCTACGCGATCCCCGTCTTCGACGTCGAAGCGCTGCTGATCGAGATCGGGTTGATGCCGGAATGGTATCTGCCCGATCGCAACGCACCGCTGAGCGATGAGGCGCGCGCAGAATTTTTCGCGATGTGGCGCGAATTGCTGAAGAGGCCGCTGGCGGCGCCGAAGACGTGGATCATCCGCGACTATCATTCGCCCAATCTGATCTGGCTCAGCAAGCGCAGCGGCATCGCACGCGTCGGCGTGATCGATTTCCAGGACACCGTGCTGGGGCCACAATCCTACGACGTGGTGTCGCTGCTGCAGGACGCACGCATCAATGTCCCCGAGACCATCGAGCTGACGCTGCTGTCGCGCTACATCAAGGCGCGGCGGGCGCAGGACACCAGCTTCGACGCCGCCGGCTTCGCCGAGCTCTACGCCATCATGTCGGCGCAGCGGAACACGCGCCTGCTCGGCACCTTCGCCCGGCTCAACCGCCGCGACGGCAAGCCGCATTATCTGCGCCATCAGCCGCGGATCTGGACCTATCTCCAGCGCTCGCTGGCGCATCCGGCGCTCGCCGATCTGCGCGACTGGTATCTCGCCAACGTCCCGCCGCCCCAAGGACCGTCTCAAGGACCGTCTCAAGACCCATTGCAAGGGGCGCCTCAAGCCTGATTTGAGGCCGATTTACCGCCTGTTAGCCAAGACCTCGGTATTCTCGCCGCGAGGCAGCCGGGTCATTCGGGGCTGGAGCGGGGTAGATGGCGGTAAATGCGGACCAGCGCGGCAACAGCCGGGTTACTTTCGAGCGCGGGTTTCCGGCCCAGATGATGGGAATCGACGGCACCTGGCGGCGCGACTGCACCATGGAAGACGTCTCCGAGAGCGGCGCCAAGCTGACGATCGACGGTTCGGTCGAAGGCCTGCATTTGAAGGAATTCTTTCTCCTGCTGTCGTCCACCGGGCTCGCCTACCGGCGCTGCGAACTGGCCTGGGTCAATGGCGACCAGATCGGTGTCAATTTCCTGAAAGTGGGCGACAAGAAGAAGAAGGTGCGTTCCACAGCCGTTGGGGCGTGACGGCAACACCCGTCGTACAACCGTCACGGCGGGTGGTTAAGGCGGTCGAGATGCGGTGCGGCAGATCGAGCCTCGTGTTAGGATTGCTGCGAACGCGAAAGGTCTGAGAAACGAAGGATGTCCGTCAAACCGACCAAAGCCATGGTGCTCGCCGCAGGGTTTGGCCTGCGCATGCGCCCCCTGACGGACAAGATGCCGAAGCCGATGGTGCCGGTCGCGGGCCAGCCGCTGCTTGACCACGTGCTCGACAAGCTCGGCCACGCCGGCGTGAGCGAGGCGGTGGTCAACGTGCACTACCTGCCGGACCAGATCATCGACCACGTCGCATCACGCCAGCTTCCGCGCGTGACCATCTCGGACGAGCGCGACCAGGTGCTCGGCACCGGCGGCGGCGTCGTCAAGGCGTTGCCGCTGCTCGGCGATGCACCGTTTTTCCATGTCAATTCCGACACGCTGTGGATCGACGGCGTGCGCTCGAACCTGACGCGGCTCGCCGAAAACTTCGATCCCGCACGAATGGACATCCTGCTGCTGATGGCACCGACCGCGACGAGCATCGGCTATGGCGGCCGCGGCGATTACGGCATGCTGCCCGACGGCGCCTTGCGCAAGCGCAAGGAGAAGGAGGTCGTTCCGTTCGTCTATGCCGGCGCAGCGATCATGTCGCCCGCGATCTTTGCGGACGCGCCCCGGGGTGAATTCTCGCTGACGAAGATGTTCGACCGCGCCGAGGAGCAGGAGCGGCTGTTCGGCCTGCGCCTCGACGGCGTCTGGATGCATGTCGGCACGCCCGATGCCGTGCACGCCGCGGAAGAGGCGTTTTTGGAGAGTGTGGCGTAGGGCTGTTCCGTGTCCCGGACGCGGTGCGGCACAAAGTGCCGCTCCGCAGAGCCGGGACCCAGAAAGCGACATGGCAGGACGCGACGAGATGGGCCCCGGCTCTGCGGCGCACCGCTGAAGGAGCGCTGCGCCGCGTCCGCACGAGAGGCGAACAGCGGGGATGACTCACCCGCACCCATGACCATTTGAGTCCACCTCCCTATATTGCCTGATCCTTCGAATCAGGCGGCCCATGCGCGTTTTCAGCGTTCCCATCTCAGTTCCGTTCCTGCGCACGGTCGTCACGGCGCTGCTCGATGGGCGGCTGGTCGAGGGCTTCGAGGCGCGCAAGGAACCGGCGCGGCTGGCGGACGCTACGCTGTATCTGCCGACGCGGCGCGCCATGCGGGTGGTGCGCGAGATCTTCCTCGACGAGATGAAGACGGATGCCGTCGTGCTGCCGCGCATCGTCGCGCTCGGCGATATCGACGAGGACGAGCTCGCTTTCGCGGGCGAGAGCGAACAGTTTTCCGGGACCGCGCCGCTCGACATTCCGCCGCGCCTGGGCGAGCTCGAACGGCGCCTGACGCTGGCGCAGCTCGTCGCCGCCTGGGCCAAGGGGCCGGTGCTGGCGCCGCTGGTGGTCGGCGGCCCCGCCTCGACGCTGGCGCTTGCTTCCGATCTCGCGCGGCTGATCGACGACATGGTGACGCGCGGCGTCGACTGGAGCGCGCTCGACGGCCTGGTGCCTGACAACCTCGACCGCTACTGGCAGCACTCGCTCGAATTCCTGCGCATCGCCCGCATCGCCTGGCCCAATCATCTCGCTGAGATCAACCGGATCGAGCCAGCCGCGCGGCGCGATCTTCTGATTGCCGCGGAAGCGAGGCGCTTGACCGCGCATCCAAATGGACCTGTGGTCGCGGCGGGCTCGACCGGCTCGATGCCGGCCACCGCAAAATTTCTCCATGCGGTCGCATTGCTGCCGCATGGCGCCGTGGTGCTGCCGGGACTCGACACCGATCTCGATGAGGAGGCCTGGCGGAGCATCGGCGGCAGCAGGGACCTGCTGGGCATCATCGAGAATCCCACCTCGAACCATCCGCAATATGCCATGCACGCGCTGCTGGATCGCTTCGGCATCAAGCGCAGCGATGTCGAGATTTTGCAGCCTCCAGCGGAAGGCGGCCGCGACCTGCTTGCGTCGGAATCGATGCGGCCGTCCGCCAAGACCGAGGTCTGGCACGACCGGCTGAAGCAGCCCGATGTCGCCGCGAAGATCGCGGGCGGCATGAACAACCTCGCGGTGGTCGAAGCGCCCAATCCCGAGATGGAAGCGCTCGCCATCGCCATCGCGATGCGCGAGGCGCGCCATCTCGACAAGTCGGCCGCCCTGGTAACGCCCGACCGCGCGCTGGCGCGGCGGGTGATGGCGGCGCTGACGCGATGGGATCTCGCCTTCGACGATTCCGGCGGCGACGTCTTGATGGAAACCTCCGCCGGCACGTTTGCGCGCCTCGCGGCAGAGGCGGCGACCAAGGGCCTGGAGCCGCCGACTTTGCTGGCGATGCTGAAGCATCCGCTGTGCCGGCTCGGCCGCGCGCCGGGCGCGTGGAAGATGGCAATCGAGGGCCTGGAGCTTGCGGTGCTGCGCGGCACGCGCCCACCGGCAGGCTCGGCGGGCCTCCTGCGCGAGTTCAACCGCTTCCGCGAGGAGCTGGCAAAGCTGTGGCGCGGCGAGGTCTCCGCGCTGCATCGCGCCGAGCCGCGGGCGCGCCTCAAGGCCGAGGATCTCGATCGCATCCAGGCGCTGATCGATGCCCTGCAAAAGGCATTGGCGCCGATCGAGCGCCTGCCGCCGTCGAAACCTTATGATTTCGCCGAGCTCGCGCATCGGCATCGCGAGATCATGATCGATCTGTCGCGCGACGAGCAGGGCAAATCGCTCGCCTTCGAGGATCGCGATGGTCTCGCGCTCGCGGGCGCGTTCGACGACCTCTTGCGCGGCGGCACGACCAGCGGATTGCTGGTGACGCTGCCGGATTATTCGGACGTCTTCCAGACCGCGTTCAGCGATCGCGCAGTGCGGCGGCGCGACCGGCCGGGCGCGCGGCTGCAAATCTACGGCCCGCTGGAGTCGCGCCTGATGCAGGCCGACCGCATCATCATCGGCGGCCTGATCGAAGGCGTCTGGCCGCCGGCGCCGCGCATCGATCCCTGGCTCAGCCGCCCGATGCGGCACGAGCTCGGGCTCGATCTGCCGGAGCGCCGCATCGGCCTGTCCGCCCATGACTTCGCGCAATTGCTCGGGGGCGACGAGGTGATCCTCACCCACTCCGCCAAGGCCGGCGGCGCGCCGGCGGTGGCCTCACGCTTCCTGCATCGGCTGGAGGCGGTGGCAGGCGATGAACTCTGGCAGGCGGCCGTTCGCGCTGGCGAGACATACGTGCAGTTCGCCGCGGCGCTCGACCAGCCCGACGAGGTCAAGCCGATCAAGCAGCCGGAGCCGCGGCCGCCGCGCGCGACACGGCCGCTCAAGATGTCCGTCACCGAGATCGAAGACTGGCTGCGCGATCCCTACACGATCTACGCCAAACGAATCTTGCGACTCGATGTGCTCGACCCTGTCGACATGCCGCTCTCGGCCGCCGATCGCGGTTCGGCGATTCACGATGCCATCGGCGAATTCACGGAAAGCTATGCGGCGCGTCTGCCGGACGATCCCGCGCGGGTGCTGCGCGCGATCGGCGAGAAGCATTTTGCGCCGCTGATGGAGCGACCCGAGGCGCGGGCGCTGTGGTGGCCGCGCTTCCAGCGCATCGCGCGCTGGTTCGGCGAATGGGAGACGGCGCGGCGCGATGCTATCGAGGCGATCGTCGCGGAGACCCGTGGCGAGATCTCGATTACGCTGGATGCTCAGCGCAGTTTCCGCCTTTCCGCCCGCGCCGACCGCATCGAGCGGCGCAAGGGTGGCCGCTACGCCATCCTCGACTACAAGACTGGGCAGCCGCCGACCGGCAAGCAGGTCCGCATGGGTCTGTCGCCGCAGCTGACGCTGGAAGCCGCGATCCTGCGCGAGGGCGGCTTTCCCGATATCGATGCCGGCGCCTCCGTGAGCCAGCTCGTCTATGTCCGTCTCAGCGGCAACAACCCGCCGGGCGAGGAGCGCATCCTCGAGCTCAAGTTCAAGCCGGGAGACGAGCCGCAGCCCCCGGACACCGCGGCGGCCGAGGCAAGAGCCAAGCTGGAAGCGCTGATCCGCGCCTTCGAGGACGAGAACCAGGCCTATACCTCGCTGAACCTGCCGATGTGGGCGAACCGCTACGGCACCTATGACGACCTTGCCCGGATCAAGGAATGGTCCGCGGCCGGCGGATTGGGGATCGAGGAATGGTGAAGGCGCCGCGTCCCATCCCCGACGAGGTGCGCGCGCGGCAGGCGCGCGCCTCCGATCCGACTGCATCCGCCTTCGTCTCGGCCAATGCGGGCTCGGGCAAGACACATGTGCTGGTGCAGCGCGTGATCCGTCTCTTGCTGTCCGGCGTGCCGCCGGAGAAGATCCTCTGCATCACCTTCACCAAGGCTGCCGCCGCCAACATGGCCGAGCGCGTGTTCACCACGCTCGGTCATTGGGTGACGCTGGACGATGATGCGCTGGACGCGGCGATCCGCGCGATCGGCATCCCGCATCCCGGCGCGAAACTACGTCGCGACGCGAGAAAGCTGTTCGCCTGCGCGCTGGAGACGCCGGGCGGGCTGAAGGTGCAGACCATCCACGCGCTATGCACCCGCCTGCTCCAGCAATTTCCGTTCGAGGCCAACGTTCCCGCGCGCTTTGCCGTGATCGACGAGCGCGACCAGAACGACATGATGGAACGCGCCAATCTGAAGGTGCTTCTGGAAGCCGCGCGCGATTCCGAAAGCGTCACCGGCCGCGCGCTGCTGATGGCGATGGCGAGCGCCGCGGATGTCACCTTCAAGGAGGTCGTGCGCGAGGCGTGCCTCAGCCGCGATCATTTCATGGCCTGGACCGACGAGGCCGGCAACGCGGAAGCCGCTGCGGCGCAGATGGCTTCCGTGCTGGGCGTCGAGGCGAGCGACCGAATCGAGGCCGTCGAGACGGAGATTCTCGATGGCCCATTCCTGCCACGCGCGCGCTGGGACGACATCGCCTTCGCGCTGGAAGACGGCAGCAAATCCGACAATGACCAGGCGGGGCGGCTGCGCGCGGCAAAGGCGTTTTCCGGCAGCGATCAGGTCGATGCCTATCTGTCCGTGTTCCTCACCGACGACAAGCTGCCGCGCAAGGCGGTGCTGACCAAGAAGTTCTGCGATCACAATCCGTCTGTGGCCCGCCTGTTCGAGGCCGAGGCGCAGCGCCTTGCAGGGCTGGTCGAGAAGCGCCGCGCCGTGACCATTCGGGACCGCACCGCGGCCCTGCTGCATATCGCCACCGCCGCCGCCGCGAATTACCGGCGCGAGAAGCAGGAGCGCGGCCTGCTCGACTACGATGACCTCATCGACAAGACGCTGGCGATGCTGGACCGCATCGCCTCGGGCTGGGTGCATTACAAGCTCGACCGCGGCGTCGATCACGTGCTGATCGACGAGGCGCAGGATACCAGCCCGCGGCAATGGGACATCATCGCGCACATCATCTCCGAGTTCACCGCCGGCGAAGGCGCGCGCGAGGGGCTGAACCGCACCATCTTCGCCGTGGGCGACGAGAAGCAGTCGATCTTCTCGTTTCAGGGCGCGGCGCCTCACGAGTTCGACGCGCGCAGGCGCGAACTGCACCGCAAGTTCACCGCCGCCGGGCTGAAATTCGATCCGGTCGCCTTCACCTATTCGTTCCGCTCGGGCGCGACGATCCTGCATTCGGTCGACCACGTCTTCCGCGATCCCGCGATCTACAAGAGCATCCATTCGGTCGAGATCGGCCATCCCCTGCACAACGCGCTCAGCGATGCCGGCCCGAGCGTGATCGAGCTGTGGGATCTCGCGGAGGCCGACGATCGGCAGGACATCGAGGGCTGGCGCGCGCCGTTCGACGGCGTCGCCGTGACCAGCCCCGAGGTCAAGCTTGCCCGGCGCATCCAGGCCGAGATCAAGCGGCTGGTCGAGAGCGGCACGTTGACCGGGCACGAGGGCGAGCGTCGTCCCCTACGCTATGGCGACATGTTGATCCTGGTGCGCCGGCGCGGCAACGCATTCGATGCCGTGATCCAGGCGCTGAAGCACGCCGGCATTCCGGTGGCCGGCGCCGATCGCCTCAAGCTCACCGAGCACATCGCCATCATCGACCTGATGAATCTTGCCGACGCGCTGCTGCTGCCACAGGACGATCTCGCGCTCGCCGTGGCGCTGAAGAGCCCGTTGTTCGGGCTCGGTGACGACGACCTGTTCACGCTTGCCCATGACCGCAAGAGCTCGCTACGCCGCGCGCTCGGCGAGCACGCGGCCACAAGCGAGAAATTCGCCACGGCGTTGCGGCGCCTGGAAGCCTGCGAGACCCGCGCCCGCGAGGAGACGCCGTTCGCCTTTTACGCCTGGCTGCTGGGCGGCGATGGCGGGCGGGCGCGCATCCTGCGCCGGCTCGGCCACGAGGCCAATGACGCCCTCGACGAATTCCTGGAGCTCGCGCTGAACTACGAGCGCAAGGCTCCGGCCTCGCTACAGGGCTTCATGGCCTGGCTGCGTTCGGCCGACACCGAGGTGAAGCGCGACATGGAGATCTCGCGCGACGAGGTGCGGGTGATGACCGTGCACGGCGCCAAGGGCCTCGAGGCCTCGGTCGTGTTCATGGTCGACACCACGTCCTCGCCCGCGGACTCGCAGCGGCTGCGGCTGATCCATGTGCCGCGCGGCAATGGCGGCGAGGTCGTGGTCTGGGCCGGCCGCAAGGCCGACGATCCCAAGGCCGTTGCCGAGGCGCGCAAGGCGATGCTTGAGGAGACCGAGGACGAATATCGCCGCCTGCTCTATGTCGCGATGACGCGCGCGGCCGACCGGCTGATCGTCGGCGGCTGCATGCCGGGCAACATGAAGACGGTACGCAAGCTGAGCTGGTACGACCTCGTCGACACCGGCCTTTCCGGCTCGGGCCTCGACAAGCAGGTGATCGAGACGCCGCTCGGCAAGGTGACGCGGTTCGCCCGTCCCGAGGACGTGGTGGCGCTGGGCGCGCCGGCGGCCTCTGTGCACCAGACCATCGCGCTGCCGGACTGGCTGCGGACACCGGCACCGCGTGAGGCCATCGACGAGGATCCGGTGCGTCCCTCGGGCCAGTCTGCCGAGGAGGGCCGCAGCGTCCGATCGAGCGAATCGGTGCAGTCGCGCGCGCTGGCGCTGCAACGCGGCACACTGGTGCACCGGCTGTTGCAATCGCTGCCCGAGATCGCCGGCGAGCGCCGGCGCGAGGCCGCGCTCGGCTTCATGGCGCGCAACGCCGCGGACTGGGCGGAGGCCGACCGCATTGCGCTGGCCGACAAGGTGCTCGCCCTGATCACGGACCCGCGTTTCGCCCCTGTCTTTGCCGCCGGCAGCCGGGCGGAGGTCGCCATCGCCGGACGGCTGGAGCGGCCGGGCCGCACGCCGGCCTTGGTATCGGGGCAGATCGACCGGCTGGTCGTGCGCCCCGAGGAGGTCCTGATCGTCGACTTCAAGACCAACCAGGCAGCGCCCAAGAGCGCGGCCGAGGCGCCGGCGACCTATATCCGCCAGCTTGCGCTGTACCGGGCGGTGCTGGCGCGGCTTTATCCCCAAAAGCCGGTCAGGGCCGTCCTGCTCTGGACCGAGGCCCTTGAATATATGGAGATTTCGGCCCCCGCGCTGGACGCGGCGCTGGCATCCCTTCATCTCGGTGTGAGCGTCCTTGACCCGGCAAGGGGCCGTTCATAGGTTGACCGCATGATCCCGGGCGCGATTCCAGGTCGCGCCGATTCGCTTTCAACCGAGTGAGGTACTCCCAATGGCCGTTAGCAAGGTTTCCGACGCCGATTTCGAAGCCGAAGTGCTCAAGGCGAACGGCCCCGTGGTCGTCGACTTCTGGGCCGAATGGTGCGGCCCCTGCCGCATGATCGCCCCCGCCCTCGACGAGATCGCCGGCGCGATGGGCGACAAGGTCAAGATCGTGAAGCTCAATGTCGACGAGAGCCCGAAGACCGCCTCGAAGTATGGCGTGATGTCGATCCCGACCCTGATGATCTTCAAGGGCGGCGAGATGGCCTCGCGCCAGGTCGGCGCTGCGCCGAAGGCGAAGCTGCAGCAATGGATCACCTCCGCGGTCTGATCCACCTCGCGCAAGATTATTGGCGCAAGATTATTTTCGACAACGGCCGGCGAAAGCCGGCCGTTTTGCGTTGATGGGGCGTGTTCGGCGTATGACGAGTCCCGCCCTTGCCTGCTCCTCCCCGAAAGCGCGACCGCAAGCCCACCGCTCTCGCCGCAATGGAGGCGCGTTCAGTCGACGAAATCCCGCGCGGCAGCGAATGGCAATATGAACCCAAGTGGGACGGCTTCCGCTGCCTGCTGTCGCGCAACGGCAGCAAGGTCGATCTGCGCTCCAAATCCGGCGAGGACCTCGCGCGCTACTTCCCGGAAGTCGTCGCCGCTGCCTTGGAGCTCAAGGCCGACCGCTTCACGCTCGACGGCGAGATCGTCGTGCCGCAAGGCAAGAGCTTTTCCTTCGATGCGCTGCTGCAACGGATCCATCCGGCGGCAAGCCGCGTGAAGAAGCTCTCGGTGGAGACACCGGCGCTCTACCTCGTCTTCGATCTGCTCGCGACATCCGGGCAGAAGGGCCTGGCTGAGAAGACGCTGCGCGAACGGCGGCCGGCGCTGGAGGCCTTCGCGAAAGCCAACCTCAAGAACAGCCTCTTCCGCCTGTCACCGGTGACGACGAGCTACGCCACAGCCAAAAAGTGGCTGGCGCAATCCGGTGGCGGCTCGGACGGCGTCATCGCCAAGCGTATCGACCTGCCCTACCAAGCGGGAAATCGCGACGGCATGCAGAAGATCAAGAAATTCCGTAGCGCCGATTGCGTGGTCGGCGGCTTCCGCTACGCCACCAACAAGATCGCCGGCCGGAACGTCGTCGGCTCGCTGCTGCTCGGGCTCTACGACGATGACGGCCTGCTGCACCATGTCGGCTTCACCTCGGCGATCAAGGCGGAGGCGAAGCCGGCTCTGACCGACCGGCTCGAAGCGCTGATCGGCGAGCCCGGCTTCACCGGCAATGCGCCGGGCGGGCCGAGCCGCTGGTCGACCGAGCGTTCCGCAAAGTGGTGTCCGCTCAAGCCGAAGCTGGTGGTCGAGGTCTGCTACGACCATTTCAGCGGCGAGCGGTTTCGCCACGGCACCTCGATCCTGCGCTGGCGTCCCGACAAGGCGCCGCGGCAATGCACCTTCGAGCAGCTGAAGCAGAAGGCGGCCGATCCGATGAAGCTGTTGAAGTGACGCTCTCGTGCCCCGGACGCAGCGCAACACGCAATGGTGCGCTGCTGAGCCAGGGTGCATGGTGCGGCATTCTGGGTCCCGGCTCTGCGGAGCAGCGCTTCGCGCTGCACCGCGTCCGGGACACGAGAGATTCTACTTGATCCACCCTGTCGCCAGCGCGTTCGCCAGCTCCGGCTGACCATTGCGCCGCGCCAGCGCAGCCATGGCCTCGTGATCGTATGCGACGTGGCGGAACGTCACCTGCCAGGCAGCATCGACGCGTTCCAGAATCGCATAACGCGCGTGCGGCGTGCCGGCCTCCACCACATGCGGGAATGGATGCTTGTCGCGAAAGCCGGGACTGCCGACGCTGCCGGGATTGACGATCAGCCGGCCGTCGCGCAGGCGCACGGCGCGGGCGAGATGGGTGTGGGCGCAGAGGATAAGGGATTGCGTGATGCCTTCCGCGAGCTGCTCGATCCGGTCCAGCGGCGACAGCGCCACCGCGCCGTCGGGATGGACGGAGTCGAGCCAGTACACCTCATCGCTGCCGGGCGTCGCATGGCACAGGAACACCTGCTCGCGGAAGACACGTGTCTTCGGCTGCGCCCGCAGCCAGTCGAGGTGGGCGGTATCGAGCTGTTCGTAGGCGGGGCGATCCCACGAACCCATCTTCTCCGGCGGACGATCGAGCAAATAGCGATCGTGATTGCCGAGCACATGCACGGCGTCGAGCGGCATCAGGATTTCGATGGTACGGCGCGCATCGAGCGGCCCACTCAGCATGTCGCCGAGATTGACGATGTCGGCCATGCCGAGCGCGCGGATGTCGGCGAGCACGGCCTCCAGCGCGAGATAGTTTCCGTGAATGTCGGCAATCGCGACGAAGCGCATTGTTGGCATCTCTCCTCTCGTGCCCCGGACGCAGCGCAGCACGCAGTGGTGCGCTGCAGAGCCGGGGCCCATGTCGCGGCATTCTGGGTCCCGGCTCTGCGGCTCATCGCTTGCACGATGCGCCTTGTCCGGGACACCAAACCTCTATGCAGGCGGCGTGCCGTTGATGGCCAGCACGTGGCCAGCGAGATACAGCGAGCCGGTGATCAGGATGCGCGGCGGCAACTCATAGGCGAGCTGCGCCAGCGCGCGCAGGGCGGCCTCGATGCCGGGGGCGGGCTCGACGCGCATGCCGAGGCTGCGCGCGGCATCGGCAAGACGGTCGACCGGCATCGCACTCTCGGTGTCGGGAATCGGCACGGCGATGATGTGACGGGTGAGGCCGGCGAAATTGGCGAGGAAGCCCGGCGCGTCCTTGTTGGCCATCATGCCCGCGATGATCACCAGCGGCCGCGACACCCGCTCCTCGAGATCGCCGAGCGCTGCCGCCGCAACGCGACCGCCCTCGGCATTGTGGCCGCCGTCGAGCCAGATCTCCGAACCCTGCGGACCCCAGGACAGCAGCTCACCCGAGGTGATGCGCTGCATCCGCGCCGGCCAGTCGGCACTGAGGATGCCGGCCTCGAACGCGGCGTGGCTGACCTTGATCGTGGGCAGCGCGCGCAGCGTCGCGATCGCGAGCCCGGCATTGGCGAACTGGTGCCTTCCGAACAGACGCGGCGCCGGCAGATCCATCAAGCCGCGATCGTCGGAATAGACCAGGCGCCCGCGCTCGACATTGACGTGCCAGCTCTCGTTAGCGGCAAACAGCGGCGCATGCATGCGCCTCGCCTGCGCTTCGATCACGGCCATCGCCTCCGGCATCTGCTCGGCGCAAATCACGGGCACGCCGCGCTTGATGATCGCGGCCTTCTCACCGGCAATCGATGCCAGCGTATCGCCGAGGAAATCCATGTGATCCATGCTGACGGGCGTGATCACGCAGGCCGCCGGCGCATCGACCACGTTGGTCGAATCGAGTCGCCCGCCGAGGCCGACTTCGAGCAGCACGATGTCGGCCGGGTTCCGCGCGAACAGCAGGAAGGCGGCGGCGGTCTTCAGCTCAAATAATGTCGCGGCCTCGCCGCCATTGACGCGCTCGACCTCTTCCAGCGCCGCGCGCAGCTCGTCGTCGCCGACGAGCACGCCGCCACTGAGGCGGCCGAGCCGGAAGCATTCGTTGATGCGGACGAGATAGGGGGACGTGTAGGCGTGGACGCGCAGGCCTGAAGCCTCCAGCGTGGCGCGCAGGTAAGCGAGGGTCGAGCCCTTGCCGTTGGTGCCAGCGATGTGGATCACCGGCGGCAGCTTGCGCTCGGGGTGGCCGAGCCGCTCGAGCAGGCGGTGCATCCGCTCCAACCCGAGATCGATGCGCTTCTGATGCAGGGCCGACAGCCGCCCGATCACTTCGCCGAGCGGTGTCTTTGCACTGTCAGGGGAGACGTTCACGCGTGCGGCGCGGCCGGCGCCGTCTCGGCGGCCGATACGATCTGCGCCGGGCTCGTCACCGGCTGCGCCGGCTTCGATGCACCTTCCTGCGCCGGCGCCTTGGTCAAGAGGCGGCAGAGCCGCGCCAGGGTCGGACGCAGCTCGTGACGGTGCACGACCATGTCGACCATGCCGTGCTCCTTGAGATACTCGGCGCGCTGGAAACCTTCAGGCAGCTTCTCGCGGATGGTCTGCTCGATCACGCGCGCGCCGGCAAAGCCGATCAGCGCGCCGGGCTCGGCGATATGCACGTCGCCGAGCATCGCATAGGACGCGGTGACGCCGCCGGTGGTCGGATTGGTCAGCACGACGATGTAGGGCAGCTTTGCCTCGCGCAGCATCTGCACCGCAACGGTGGTGCGCGGCATCTGCATCAAGGACAAAATGCCTTCTTGCATGCGTGCGCCGCCGCTCGCGGCGAACACGATGAACGGCGAATTCTTCTCGACCGCGAGCTCCATGCCGCGCACGATCGCCTCGCCCGCGGCCATGCCGAGCGAACCACCCATGAAGTCGAAATCCTGCACGGCGACGACGACGGCGGCGCCTTCGAGCTTGCCGTAGCCGACCTTGACCGCATCGTTCAGATTGGTCCGCGCCCGCGCATCCTTGATACGGTCGGCATATTTCTTCTCGTCGCGGAACTTGAGCGGGTCAGGCGTGACCTCCGGCAGCGCGACGTCGAACCAGGTCTCGTTGTCGAAGATCGACTTGAGACGCGCCACCGCGCCCATGCGCATGTGGTAGTTCGAGCCGGGGATGACGAACTGGTTGGCCTCGACGTCCTTGTAGAACACGAGCTGTCCGGAATCCGGGCACTTGATCCACAGGTTCTCCGGCGTCTCCCGCCGCAGCATGTTGCGGATCTTCGGCCGGACCACATTGGTAAGCCAGTTCATGGTTTGCTCCGATGTGCGATCCCGCTGGGAATCGCCTGAAAGGATATATGGCGGCCGGACATCTGCCCGGCAAGCCGCGGTGTCGCCCGTCCCAAAAGCGGAATTATGGCCTATTCTGCCGCCTGCTGCGCGCCCTTGACGCCCTGGGCCAGGGCGGCCGTCAATTCGGCGACGGCGTTAACGGTTTTGGCGGTCGCCCGTCCCTCGGCATCGAGGCTGTTCTTGAGCGCATCGACAAGCGCGGTGCCGACCACCGACCCATCGGCCTTCTCGGCAATGGCGCGCGCCGCCTCCGGCGTGCGGATGCCAAAACCGACGCAGATCGGCAGCCTGGTATGCCGCTTGATGCGCGCGACAGCTTCGCCGACGGCACTTGCGTCCGCCGCCGCTGCACCGGTGATGCCGGCGATCGAGACGTAATAGACAAAGCCTGATGTGTTCGCGAGCACCGCCGGCAGGCGCTTGTCGTCGGTGGTCGGGGTCGCCAAGCGAATGAAGTTCAGCCCCGCCTTCAGCGCGGGAATGCAGAGCTCGTCGTCCTCCTCCGGCGGCAAATCGACGATGATCAGGCCGTCGACGCCGGCCGTCTTGGCATCAGCCAAGAACTTGTCGACGCCGTAGATGTAGATCGGATTGTAATAGCCCATCAGCACCAGCGGCGTGACATTGTCGTCCTTGCGGAAGTCGCGCACCAGCTCCAGCGTCTTCTTCAAGGTCATGCCGATCTTGAGCGCACGCAGGCCTGCAGCCTGAATCGAAGGACCATCCGCCATCGGGTCGGTGAAGGGAATGCCGAGTTCGATGACGTCGGCGCCGGATTTCGGCAGCGCCTTGACGATCTCGAGCGAGGTCGCGGGATCGGGATCGCCGGCCATCACATAGGTGACAAAGGCCGCGCGGCCTTGGCTTTTCAGCTCGGCAAAACGGGTATCGATACGCGTGGTCACTTCTTGCCCCTCAGGATGTCGCCAACCTGCGGGACGTCCTTGTCGCCGCGGCCGGAGAGATTGACGACCATCAGGTGATCCCTCGGCCGCTTCGGCGCGAGCTCCATCACCTTGGCAATGGCATGCGCGGGCTCGAGCGCGGGGATGATGCCCTCTAACTTTGACAGCAGCTGGAACGCGGCGAGCGCCTCGTCATCGGTTGCGGAGAGATAATTCACACGGCCGACCTCGTGCAGCCAGGAATGCTCGGGGCCGATGCCGGGATAATCGAGACCGGCCGAGATCGAATGCGCGTCCTGGATTTGGCCGTCGGCGTCCATCAAGAGATAGGTGCGGTTGCCGTGGAGCACGCCGGGACGGCCGCCCGCGATCGAGGCGGCATGCAGCTGTGTGAGACCATGGCCGGCGGCTTCGACGCCGAAGATCTCGACGGAGGGATCGTCGAGGAACGGATGGAACAGGCCCATGGCGTTGGAGCCGCCGCCGATGCAGGCGACCAGCGAATCCGGCAGGCGGCCTTCGATCTCGTGCATCTGCGCCCTGGTCTCGTTGCCGATGACCGACTGGAAATCGCGCACCAGCGTCGGATAAGGATGCGGACCCGCCACCGTGCCGATGCAATAGAAGGTGTTGTGCACGTTGGTGACCCAGTCGCGCAGCGCCTCGTTCATGGCGTCCTTCAGCGTCCGCGTGCCCGACTGCACCGGCATCACCTTCGCGCCCAGCATCTCCATGCGGATGACGTTGGGCTGCTGCCGCTCGACGTCGACGGCGCCCATATAGACCACGCATTCGAGGCCGAAACGCGCGCATAGCGTCGCGGTGGCGACGCCGTGCTGGCCCGCGCCGGTCTCGGCGATGATGCGCTTCTTGCCCATGCGCCGTGCCAGCATGATCTGGCCGAGCACGTTGTTCACCTTGTGCGAGCCGGTGTGATTGAGCTCTTCACGCTTGAGGTAGATCTTCGCGCCGCCGAGATGTGAGGTGAGGCGCTCGGCGAAATAGAGCGGCGAGGGCCGGCCGACATAGTTCTTGAGATAGCCGTTCATCTCGGCCTGGAACGCCGGATCGGCCTTGGCTGCGGTGTAGGCCTGCTCCAGGTCGAGGATCAGCGGCATCAAGGTTTCGGCGACGAAGCGTCCGCCGAATATGCCGAAATGGCCGCGCTCGTCAGGGCCGCTGCGATAGGAGTTTGGCTTGGCGATGTTCATCTGACGCTCAACTCTTGACTTGCATCTTTGCTTGCGCGCGCGGCGCGGATGAAGGCCTTGATCATGTCAGCGTCCTTGACACCCGGCGCGCGCTCGACGCCGGAGGACACGTCGACGCCGCCGGCGCGGGTGACGCGAAGGGCTTCGGCCAGATTGTCCGCGTGCAGCCCGCCCGAGACCATGTAGGGCAGTTTCAGATCGAGGTTTTCGAGCAGGTGCCAGTCGAACGGTTCCCCGAGACCGCCGGGCCGCGTCGCCTCCTTCGGCGCGCGCGCATCGAACAGGATGCGGTCGGCGACCGCGGCGTAGCCGGGCAGCACCGCGAGGTCGGCTGCCGTCGCGACCGGCACCGCCTTCATCACGGGGCGGCCGAAGCGTTGCTTGATGTCGCGCAGCCGCGCGACGCTCTCCCTGCCGTGAAGCTGGAAAATGTCCGGCGACAGCGCGTCCATGATGTTGTCGAGCGTTGCGTCATCGGCATCGACCGTGAGCGCCACCTTGAGCGCGCGCCGGTTGACCTGACGGCCGAGATCACGGCCGAGCTCCAGGGAGAGGTGCCGGGGCGAGGGGGGAAAGAACACGAACCCGACCATGTCGGCGCCGGCCTCGAGCGCCGTTTCGAGCGTCTCGCGCGTGGACAGGCCGCAGATCTTGACGAGCAGGGACATGGTCTCAAAGCGGGTAAAGGTCGCGGGGTCCGCGGCCAGAAAATGGGGCTTTTCGGTCGGGGCCGCTTCTACAACGTCGCGCGCTGCTTGTCTCGCCCGATGGGCCCGTACAGGCCCATCCCGGAGGGAACGGGAAGGCGCTGGGGCTCCGGTTTGGCTGCGGTCGCCTGGGCCCGCAGATCGGCCAGTTCTGCCCGGGCGGCCCGGGCCTCCGCATCATTCCGGCGCGCCGCGCGCCGCCAGCGCCGCTGGCCGAACCAGACGGCGGAGCCGCCCGCGACCACGCCGAGCGCCGCCACCAGGATCAGCAGCAGGAACAGCGGCAGGGTGATCGACAGCGAGGGGTCGTCGGAAATGAAGGGGTCGAAGGAGACCGTGACGAAATGCCGGTTGGCGACGGCGAACGCCACCAGGATCAGGCCCAGCGGAAGCACGATCAGCGCGGTCAGGAACTTTCGCATCTGGCTTCGCTCGCCTTGAATCAAGCTTGCGGCCGCATCCTGTGCGACCGCGAAAAACCTAAAGCGCGGTCACATCGCGCTTCAGTCTGCGCCGCCGGGATCCGGATGGTCGCGGTTCAGCCGCTCGCGCATTTCCTTGCCGGTCTTGAAGAACGGAACGCTCTTCTGATCGACGGGCACATGGGCGCCGGTGCGTGGATTGCGCCCTGCGCGCGCAGGGCGGTGCTTGACCGAGAAGGCACCGAAGCCGCGCAGCTCGACGCGGTCACCGCGTGCAAGCGCCGCTACGATCTCTTCGAGAATCGCATTCACAATGTTCTCGACATCCCGCTGGTACAGATGCGGGTTGTGCTCGGCGATACGCTGAACAAGTTCGGATTTGATCATCGAGAGATAGGACCCGGAAGCGTGCGGATGACCATTTCCGTGAAAATACCGTGATCTGTCAAGACGCTAAATCATAGATGGGCGTCGTGAAAATGCGTGACAAATGCCGAAAAAGCAGGCTGCGCCAGCACGCGTCAGACGGGAAAAGGCTCTGGAACTCGCCTACCGACGGTCAGTTGGACGCAGCCGGCTGCCACAAGGCCAGCATTCCATCCATTCCGAGCCGATCCACCGCCTGCGCAACCCCGGTTTGCCCGATCTGGTGCGCGATCGAGCCCAAACCGAGCGCTTCCAGCGTCAATGCGGCCGCCGTCTTCAGGAACGGCAGATCGCCGAAGCGCGGCTGGAGCTTGTAATCGCGCACGGGAAGGCCCTTCTTGACGCCTTTCTGCTCGACCAGCCAGGTCACGGCCGTCTTCTCGTCGCCGATCTGGTCGATCAGCTTGAGATCGATCGCCTGGCGCCCGGTGAAGACGCGGCCGTCGGCGACTTTTTCGAGCTGCGTGTCATCCATGCCACGCCGCTCCTTCACCATCCCCTTGAACCAGGCATAGGAATCCTTCACCAGCGCATCGAGCGCGGCGCGCGCCTCGGGACTTGTCGGCTCAAAACCGTTGGGCGCGGCCTTCAACGGCGAGGACTTCACCTCCTCGACCTTGACGCCGATGGTCTTCAGAAGCTCGGTGAGATTGGGGTACTGGAACAGCACGCCGATGGAGCCGACCAGCGAGCTTTGCTGGGCGACGATATGGTCGCTCGCGATCGCCGTGATGTAGCCCCCGGAGGCAGCCAGGCCCTCCACCACCACTACCAGCGGCTTTTTCGCCTTGAGGCGAACCAGCGAGTCATAGAGCTGCTCGGAGCCGGCAGTGGTGCCGCCCGGCGAGTTGATGTGAACGATGACGGCGGCGGCTTGCGAATTCTCGAGCCGCTCCAGCGCCTGCGTGCGATCGGAATCGCTGCGGATCAATCCCTCGATGTGGACGCGCGCGATCGAGCCGGCGGATGCGAATGTGCCGCGTGCACCGGGTGTCGCAATCAGTGCGAAGCTTGCAATTGCCGCGATCGCGATCAGCGCCGCCATCACCCGCCAGAACGTCAGCTTGCGGCGGATCCTGCGGCGATCGACGATGATGTCAGAATCGAGCGACATCGGAATATCTCCAAATGAAAGATCAGGCGCGTTGTGACGTCACAGCGTCACCATTGGCTTATCTCGATACATCAATTGCGGGCCAATTTGAAGAAATGAAGGCTTGGCTTGGTGGAGGCCGAGCCCCTGTCACACACTCCTCGTCATCCCGGACAAGCGCAGCGAAGCGGAGCGCTGATCCGGGATCCATAACCAAAGGACTGCGTTTGGCGAAGACCTGGGGTTGCCAGCTCGCGCCAAACCACTCCCTGTGGCTATGGGTCCCGGATCTACGCGCGCTGAGGGCGCGCTTGTCCGGGACGACAGTTGTGTATGCGGCCACAACAAAAAAAGCCCCGGCTTGCGCCGGGGCCTTGATGCAGCAAAACGGACGTTTCGCTTACTTGCTGTCGCGGTTCTTCAGCGCGGTGCCGAGGATGTCGCCGAGCGTCGCACCCGAATCCGAGGAGCCGTACTGCGCGATGGCTTCCTTCTCTTCGGCGACTTCGAGCGCCTTGATCGACACCTGGACCTTGCGGGCCTTCTTGTCGAACTGGATCACGCGGGCATCGACCTTCTCGCCGACGGCGAAGCGTTCGGCGCGCTGGTCGTTACGGTCACGGGCAAGCTCCGAGCGCTTGATAAAGGTGGTGAAGTCGGTACCGGCGATCTTCACCTCGATACCGCTCTCCTTCACTTCGAGCACTTCGCAGGTCACGACCGCGCCCTTCTTGACATCGCCCGGCTCGGCGAAGGGGTCGCCTTCGAGCTGCTTGATGCCGAGCGAGATGCGCTCCTTCTCGACGTCCACATCGAGCACCACGGCCTTCACCATGTCGCCCTTCTTGTAGTTGTCGATCACCTGCTCGCCCGGAAGCTTCCAGTCGAGATCGGAGAGGTGGACCATGCCGTCGACGTCGCCCTCGAGGCCCAGGAACAGACCGAACTCGGTCTTGTTCTTGACCTCGCCCTCGACCACCGAACCGGTCGGGTGCTTCTCGACGAAGACCTCCCAGGGGTTGCGCATGGTCTGCTTGAGGCCGAGCGAGATGCGGCGCTTGACGGAATCGACTTCCAGCACCTGCACGTCAACTTCCTGCGAAGTCGACACGATCTTGCCGGGGTGCATGTTCTTCTTGGTCCACGACATCTCGGAGACGTGGATCAGGCCTTCGATGCCCGGCTCGAGCTCGACGAACGCACCGTAGTCGGTGATGTTGGTGACGCGGCCGGTGAAGCGGGCACCCAGCGGGTACTTGGCTTCGATGCCCTGCCACGGATCGTCCAGCAGCTGCTTCATGCCCAGCGAGATGCGGTGCGTCTCGTGGTTGATCTTGATGATCTTGACCTTCACGGTCTGGCCGATCGAGAGGACCTCGGTCGGATGGTTGACGCGGCGCCAGGCGATGTCGGTGACGTGCAAGAGACCGTCGATGCCGCCGAGGTCAACGAACGCACCGTAATCGGTGATGTTCTTGACCACGCCGTCGATGACCTGACCCTCTTCGAGGTTCTGCACCAGCTCCTGGCGCTGCTCGGCGCGGGTCTCTTCCAGCACCGTGCGGCGAGACACGACGATGTTGCCGCGGCGGCGGTCCATCTTCAGGATCTGGAACGGCTGCGAGTTGTTCATCAGCGGCGCAACGTCGCGGATCGGGCGGATGTCGACCTGCGAGCGCGGCAGGAAGGCCACGGCACCGTCGAGGTCGACGGTGAAGCCGCCCTTGACCTGGTTGAAGATGACGCCGTTGACCTTCTCGTTGTTCTGGAACGCCTTCTCCAGCTTGCCCCAGCTCTCTTCGCGGCGCGCCTTGTCGCGCGACAGCACGGCTTCGCCGAGGGCGTTCTCGATGCGATCGAGGAACACTTCCACCTCGTCGCCGACCTTGAGGTCGCTCTCACGGCCGGGGCCGGAAAATTCGCGCAGCGCGACGCGGCCCTCGGTCTTCAGGCCGACGTCGATGACGGCCATGTCCTTTTCAATTGCAACCACCTTGCCCTTGACGACGGAGCTTTCCTGCAGGTTGCCGCCTGCGAAGGACTCGTCGAGCATCGCGGCGAAATCGTCGCGCGACGGGCTATAGGTATCAGCAGAAGTCGAAGCCATTTGTTCTCCAGTTGCGGATGTCTTGCCGGCCGTTGGGTTCATGGGCGCATCGCGCGCGCAGTGTCGGAAGGTCCGCAAGACCTTCGAGCGACCGCTCGTTGCCCCGGCCTTAAGACCAGAACAGCGGATGCGGGCCGGCTGAGGCCCGCGCGTTCGATACGTGGAAAGCTTTGTCCGGAACCTGGATCGCACCGGTCCCGAAACCGGGACGGAGCGTATCGACCTCAAAGAGCGGGAGCGGGCACTTCCTCCAATGACGGCGGCGGCTTAACCCCGCGACCGGCCCGCTCGGACAGCCTCGATAATGTCGATGGCGGCCCGGACGCCGCCTTCTATATCCAGTTGGGAGTTATCTAGCAAGTAAGCATCCGGGGCCGGTTTCAAAGGCGCAATCGGTCGATTCTTGTCGCGTTCGTCGCGCTGGAGAATGTCGGCGAGCACGGCCGCCTCGTCTGCATCCTCGCCCCGCGCCCTGGCCTCCATGGTGCGGCGGCGGGCGCGGACCTTGGGGTCGGCGACCACGAAGATCTTCACGTCGGCATGGGGGCAGATCACGGTTCCAATATCCCGGCCGTCGAGCACGGCGCCGGGCGGATCGGCGGCAAACTGGCGCTGGAAATTGACCAGAACCTCGCGAACCCGAGGGATTGCCGAGACGATCGAGGCGCCCTCGCCGGCCTTCTGGGTCTTCAGCGCAGGATTGCCGAACTTTTCGGGATCGAGCTCCAACGCGGCCTGCACCGCAGCCGCCTCGTCGTTGAGATCGTGCCCTGACTGCATCAAGGCATAGGCCACAGCGCGATAGATCACGCCGGTATCGAGATGACGATAGCCGTAATGGTGGGCGAGACGCTTGCCGAGCGTCCCCTTGCCCGAAGCCGCGGGCCCGTCGATGGCGATGATCATGAGAAATCGGCCCCTAGCGAACGCATCATCGGAATGAAATCCGGAAAACTGGTGGCGATGAAGGCGGTGTCGTCGACGGTCACGGGCTGATCGGAGGCGCAGCCCATCACCAGCGCGGACATCGCGATGCGATGGTCCATGTGGGTCGCGACAGTGCCGCCGCCCGGGACGTGGCCGCGGCCCTCGACGATCAGATCGTCGCCGGAGACCTCGACCGTGACGCCGTTGACGCGCAGCATGGCGGCGGTGGCTTCAAGCCGGTCGGATTCCTTGACGCGCAGCTCCTGCAGGCCGCGCATGATCGTGGTGCCTTCGGCGAACGACGCCGCCACCGCCAGCACCAGATATTCGTCGATCATCGACGGCGCGCGCTCCGGCGGCACCTCGACGCCGCGCAGCTTCGACGCACGCACGCGCAAGCGCGCCATCGGCTCGCCGGCGTCGCCCCGCACTTCGCTCTCCTCGATGGAGGCGCCCATTTCGCGCAGCGTGGTGAACAGGCCGGTGCGCAGCGGATTGGTCATGACGTCGGACAGCACGACGTCGGAGCCCTCGACGATCAGCGTCGCGACGATCGGAAAGGCCGCCGACGAGGGATCGGCAGGCACCACGACATTGGCGCCATGCAGCTCGGGCTGGCCGACAAGCGTGATGCGGCGGCCGTGGCGGCCTTCCTGGACCGAGGTGATGTCGGCGCCGAAATGCCTCAGCATCAGCTCGGTGTGGTCGCGGCTGGCCTCGGCCTCGATGACCGTGGTGGTGCCGGGTGCTGCGAGGCCCGCCAGCAGCACGGCCGATTTGATCTGGGCCGACGCGACCGGGGTCTTGTAGGTGATAGGCAGGGGATCGCGCGCGCCCTGGAGGGTCAGCGGCAGGCGCCCGCCTTCGCCGCCGGCGGTGACCCTGGCACCCATCTTTTCCAAGGGATCGAGGATCCGGCGCATCGGGCGGCTGCGCAGCGAGGCGTCGCCGTCGAACACCGCCGCAATCGGACAGCCGGCGACGGCACCCATCACCAGCCGGCAGCCGGTGCCGGAATTGCCGAAATCCAGCGGTGCCTTGGGCTGGGCGAAGCCCCCGACCCCGACGCCGTTGACGGTCCAGGCGAAATCGCCGGTGCGCTGGACCTTGGCGCCCAACGCCTGCATCGATTTGGCGGTGTTGAGGACGTCCTCGCCCTCGAGCAGGCCCGAAATCCTGGTTTCGCCGACCGCGAGCGCGCCCAGGATCAGGGCGCGGTGGGAGATCGACTTGTCGCCGGGCACCCGTACTTTCCCGGTCAGGGGACCGCTGGCGCGAGACTGGAGCGGCCTCGGTTGGTCGGAATGGGTCAAGATTGTGTCCTTGAATAGGCCCGGTGGGCTGGCGCGCAGGTATCACATGGTCTGCGCCCCGTCACGGGCATGTCGTTCTCCCGTAATGCGCTATTGACAGCGGGCCGCCAACTAGCCAAGTGAAGCACCGCTTTTCAGACATTCCCAGGATTCCTGCCGTGGCCAAGTCCGAACTCGGAACCAAACGTATTTGCCCGACCACGGGCAAGAAGTTCTATGACCTCAACAAGAATCCGGTGATCTCGCCCTATACCGGCGAAGTGGTGCCGATCGCCCCGGTCGCTCCCGCCCGCGGCCCCCGTGGGGCCGAGGCCCGCAACATGGCCCAGGACAACACGCCGGAGCCAGCGGAGGCCGAAGAATTGGTCTCGCTCGAGGAGGCCGATGCCGAGGAGAACACCGGCAAGGTCAAGGCCATCGTGCCCGAATCGGAGGACGATATCGAGGTCGACGAGACCCTCGACGACGATGATGACGACGATTCGACCTTCATTGCCGACGAGGAAGAGGGCGATGAGGACGTGACCGACATCATTGGTGATGTCGGCGGTGATGAAGAGACTTGAGATCAGCCCTGATCTGTGAAAAAGGGTGCACCGCGCGAGTCGAAAGGCTCGCCGATCCGGGGTGATCGACCAGGTTCACCCCGTTCAGGGTTAAGGGGCCATAGCTCAGCTGGGAGAGCGCTTGCATGGCATGCAAGAGGTCGGCGGTTCGATCCCGCCTGGCTCCACCACGCTTCGCCCTTCGGGCTACGCGTGGCGCAGCCACGTCGGAGCCCGAAGGGCGAAGCGTGGTGTCCGGCGAAGCCCAAAGGGCGAAGACGGACTGCCCCACATTCTCATTGCCCTACTACTCATTCGGCTGCCGAGGCGCGACACATCGATGTGGTACGTCTACATCATTCGCAGCATCGAGTTCCCCGACCAGGAGTACATTGGCGCCACGGAGGACCTGAAGCGGCGGCTCCCGGAGCACAATGCCGCCAAGTCTGCTCACACCGCCAAGTTCAAGCCGTGGAAGCTGGTCTGGTACTGCGCCTTCCCGGATAAGCTGAAAGCCTTGGCATTCGAGAAGTATCTGAAGTCGCACTCGGGCCGCGCATTCTCGAAAAAGCGCTTCTGCTAACCTCCCCTACTCCCCGATCACCGCATTCAGCCGATCCCTCAGCGCGACGATCTCGTCTTTCATCGCGACCAGTTCCGACACCGAGCAGTCCGATGCCGCCAGGATCGATTGCGGCACGCTGCGCGCCTTCTCCTTCAGCGCATGGCCCTGCGGCGTCAGGGCGATCAGGACCTGACGCTCGTCCTCGCGCGAGCGGGTGCGCCTGACGAGATGGGCGGCCTCGAGCCGCTTCAGCAGCGGCGTCAGCGTGCCCGAATCCAGGAACAGCTTCTCGCCGATCTCCTTGACCGGCACGTCATCACGTTCCCACAGCACCAGCATGACCAGATATTGCGGATAGGTCAGGCCGAGCCGATCGAGCAGCGGCTTGTAGACGCGGTTGAAGGCGTGCGTGGCGGAATAGACCGCGAAACAAATCTGGTTGTCCAGGCGAAGCGGGTCGACCGCCGTTGATTTCCGGGCCATGACGAATCTCGCGCGTTTCTCTCATTCTGGGCCCGGCCGGCGGCACATTCAATTGCGAACAATTAAATGTGAGACCCGTCAAATTAGATTGCGCACAATCTAATTGTCTGCAATAAAGCTGCACCCCAACCCGGAAAGACCCGAGGAGACGAAAATGTCCGTGAACGTCCTCTACAAGACCAGCGCCAAGGCTACCGGCGGCCGCGACGGCCATGCTGCGACGCTCGACGGCGCGCTCGACGTCAAGCTCACCAGGCCGAAGGAGCTCGGCGGCGGAGGCGGCGCCGGCAACAATCCCGAGCAGCTGTTCGCGGCGGGCTATGCCGCCTGCTTCATCGGCGCGATGAAGTTCGTGGCCTCGCAGGGCGGCCCGAAGGTGCCCGCGGACGCCTCCGTCACCTCCACCGTCGGCATCGGCCCGCGCTCCGAGGGCGGCTTCGGCCTCGACATCGACCTTGCGGTCTCGCTGCCGGGCCTCGCCCGCGCGGACGCCGAGGCGCTGGTCGCGAAGGCCCACCAGGTGTGCCCGTACTCCAATGCCACGCGCGGCAATGTCGACGTTCGCCTGACGGTCGTCTGATCGGCAGCGCGGATTGGCCGGCCCGGGATCCCCCTCGGGCCGGCCGCTTACGACCGAATTTGCCACCTCGCGGCATGGCTGCACGGCGGCGCATACGGCTCCACGCTCGGCGCCATTGCTGGCGCAAACAAACCTCGCTAGGCCTGTGATCAAACGACCGACACAGGGAAGCGAAGGTATGAGTTCTGAAGCGGCCACAGGTGCCATGACCGGACTGCGCGTCATCGATCTCACGCGCGTGCTCGGCGGTCCCTACTGCACCCAGATCCTCGCCGACCACGGCGCCGACGTGATCAAGGTCGAACCGCCCGCGGGCGACGAGGTGCGCGAATGGGGCCCTCCGTTCCACGAGGAGGATGCGGCCTATTTCGTCGGCATCAACCGCAACAAGCGCTCGATCGGCCTCGACCTCGCCTCCGAAGGCGGCCGCGTCGTGCTGCTCAAGATGCTGGAGACCGCCGACGTCCTGATCGAGAATTTCAAGCCGGGCACGCTGGAGAAATGGGGCATCGGCAACGAGGTGTTGCGCGAGAAATTCCCGCGCCTCGTGCATTGCCGGATCTGCGGCTTCGGCGCCGACGGCCCGCGCGGCGGCAATCCCGGCTACGATGCCATCATCCAGGCCATGACCGGCATGATCGCGGCGACCGGCTCGCCCGAGAGCGGGCCGATGCGGATCGGCGTGCCCTTGGTCGACATCACCACCGGACTTTATGCAGCGATCGGCATCCTGATGGCGCTCTCCGAGCGGCAGCGGTCAGGCAAGGGCCAGTTCCTGGAGACGACGCTGTACGAGACCGGCCTTGCCATCATGCATCCCCATACCGCGAACTATTTCATGCACGGCAAGCCGCCGAGCCTCACCGGCAACGAGCATCCGAACCTCGTGCCTTACGCGATCTTCCCGACCAAGACCGACAACATCTTCATCGGCGTCGGCAATGACGGCACCTTCCGCAAGCTCGCCAAGGAGATCGGCAAGCCCGAGCTCGGCACCGATCCGCGCTTTGCCCGCAACAAGGACCGTATCGCCAATCGCGAGGCGCTGCGCGCCGAGCTTGCCGCCGTGTTCAGCCAGCACGAGGCCGAGCCGCTGTGCAACCGCCTGCTCGCGGCGGGCCTGCCTGCGGGGCCGGTGCAGAAGATCGACCAGGCGTTGACCAACCCGCACACGATCTACCGCGGCGATATTATCGAGAAGGACTGGTACAAGGGCGTGGCCTCGCCGATCCGGCTCGATCGCAGCAAGCCCAGCCTGCGCCGCGTGCCGCCGAAGTTTAGCCAGCACGCGGCCGAGGTGCTCGGCGAGTTCGGCTACTCCAAGGCTGAGATCGACGCGATGGTCGAAAACGGCACCGTCTGCGGTCCCGAGCGGAAACGCTGAAACGCAATCGGACGTAATCGAGCGGCAGCGCAGGTGCGCTCCCTCCCCCGCTTGCGGGTAGGGGAATCGCATATGGCGTTGGTAGTGTATTGCAAAGCGATTTGAACTGGATTCTTTGGGTTTCTCTCGATTGTCGAGGGAGACCCAAATGCGCAAACTCAGGCGCCTGCTCCGACCTCTCAAGGATCCACGCGCCGATAACTCGCGGCACGCGCTGGCTGATATCGTCATCATCGCTTTGGCGGCAACGCTGGCTGGCGCCAAGAGCTGTACCGAGTTCGAATTCTTCGGGAGGGGCCGAGAGGAACTGTTGCGGGAGTTTCTGGAGCTCAAACACGGCATTCCCAGCCACG
>NZ_JACCHQ010000070.1 GCF_016031655.1 Bradyrhizobium glycinis | reverse complement strand
CGACGCTATTGATCAGCGCAAGCCTCTCGGCAAGATCGGGATACTTGCGGATCGAGGCGACCAGAGCCTTGAGTTCGGCGCTCTCACGTTGCTCCAGGCGAGCGATATCCTCATGCCAGAGCTTGTTGATTGCCACGTTACGGCAGCTCTCGATCCTGTTCTTCAGGCGCGCGATATCCTCGCCGATCTGATCGATCATGGTCAGTTGCTCGGCGAACGACAGCAATCGAGGATCGGGTGCGGCGTGGATCTTGCGCACCGCCGCGGTACAGACTGCAATAAGAGCGGCATCAATCTTATCGTTCTTGGCCCGCCGCGAGTGGAATTTGGCATAGGCCCGGACTTGAGCCGGCTGGAACACCACAACCACAAACCGCTTGCGCCGCAGCTCGACGACGACAGGCTGCTCGTAACCGCCGCTCGCCTCGATGCCGATGCGTCTAACGCGGTGTTGTCGTAGCCAAGCCAACAAAGTCGCATGACCTTCCGGCGTGTTTTTCACCTGCAGCTGCTCGCGGCGGCCCTCGATCGCCACGTCGAGCTTCCGTTTGCCGGTATCGATCCCGGCACAGATCGTGGTATGCTTGGCCATCTTCGTCGATCCCTCCCTTGTGATGCGAACCTAAAGTTCGTTCAACCATTCGGGTCCCGATGAAGTGCCGATCGCGATCTCGCTACGTCAGACAGCCCTCAAGGCTTCGATGGGTACCGATCCGATCGAACGGCGACCCAGCTCGGGCGGCTACCCGGGCTGGGCCATTCCTCACGGAACGGCTCATTATAGGCGATCGCGCTAATACAAGGATGGGTAGAGCG
>NZ_JACCHQ010000069.1 GCF_016031655.1 Bradyrhizobium glycinis | reverse complement strand
ACGTCACGCCCGCGCCGACCAGCCAGGGATCGATATGCGCGGTGCCGGTGACCGGGATCGCGCCGTTGACCGTGGCCGAGTAGTTGGGCTGGAGCCATAGCTTCTTCACGTCGACGTTGAGGCCCCGATCAAACCGGGACTATCGCGACGCGATTTGGCCCCAGCGTTGCAGATGTGTCACGGAAAGCGCGAATGCGAAGCGGGTGGCGCGGCAGCATAGTGCCGCCGCTCACATCACGGGCGCACGGGGTTGTTCAGCATGTACTCGCCGAGATCGCGCTGGCGGCGGTCGGCGCGCTACCAGAATCCGGTGGCGATGGGCGGTGACGACGACGATGCGGTCTGCCAGAGCCGGGGCTATGCGCAGGGCTCGCCGGAATACGTGGCCTGCCGCAAGGACCGCGACGTCCAGCGCAACGCCGCCACCGCGCGCGCCGAGCAGGCGGAGAGAGCGACGGCGAGCAGAGAGATTGCCCCATACTGCGCGAGTTTGGCTGACATTTGGTCGTCCTGTCTCATTCGTCATCGCCGGGCTTGACCCGGCAATCCATCGAAATCAAGGCAATTGCTTGCTCATTGATGGATGCCCGGGTCAAGCCCGGGCATGACAGAAGGGCAAACTCACACCCGTCCCTTCAGCGCCTCGCCGATCTCGTCGAGCGCCTTGGGATCCTCGATCGTCGCCGGCATGGTCCAGGATTCGCCGTCGGCGATCTTCTTGATGGTGCCGCGTAGGATCTTTCCGGAGCGCGTCTTGGGTAGGCGGCCGACGGTGATGGCGAGCTTGAACGCGGCGACCGGGCCGAGCTTGTCGCGCACCAGCGCGACGATTTCCTTCTCGATCTCGGTTGGCGGGCGCTTGACGCCCGCCTTCAGCACCAGGAA
>NZ_JACCHQ010000068.1 GCF_016031655.1 Bradyrhizobium glycinis | reverse complement strand
TTCCTGGTGCTGAAGGCGGGCGTCAAGCGCCCGCCAACCGAGATCGAGAAGGAAATCGTCGCGCTGGTGCGCGACAAGCTCGGCCCGGTCGCCGCGTTCAAGCTCGCCATCACCGTCGGCCGCCTACCCAAGACGCGCTCCGGAAAGATCCTACGCGGCACCATCAAGAAGATCGCCGACGGCGAATCCTGGACCATGCCGGCGACGATCGAGGATCCCAAGGCGCTCGACGAGATCGGCGAGGCGCTGAAGGGACGGGTGTGAGTTTGCCCTTCTGTCATGCCCGGGCTTGACCCGGCAATCCATCGAAATCAAGGCAATTGCTTGCTCATTGATGGATGCCCGGGTCAAGCCCGGCGATGACGAATGAGACAGGACGACCAAATGTCAGCCAAACTCGCGCAGTATGGGGCAATCTCTCTGCTCGCCGTCGCTCTCTCCGCCTGCTCGGCGCGCTACCAGAATCCGGTGGCGATGGGCGGTGACGACGACGATGCGGTCTGCCAGAGCCGGGGCTATGCGCAGGGCTCGCCGGAATACGTGGCCTGCCGCAAGGACCGCGACGTCCAGCGCAACGCCGCCACCGCGCGCGCCGACCGCCGCCAGCGCGATCTCGGCGAGTACATGCTGAACAACCCCGTGCGCCCGTGATGTGAGCGGCGGCACTATGCTGCCGCGCCACCCGCTTCGCATTCGCGCTTTCCGTGACACATCTGCAACGCTGGGGCCAAATCGCGTCGCGATAGTCCCGGTTTGATCGGGGCCTCAACGTCGACGTGAAGAAGCTATGGCTCCAGCCCAACTACTCGGCCACGGTCAACGGCGCGATCCCGGTCACCGGCACCGCGCATATCGATCCCTGGCTGGTCGGCGCGGGCGTGACGT
>NZ_JACCHQ010000067.1 GCF_016031655.1 Bradyrhizobium glycinis | reverse complement strand
CAACCGTCGACGATCTGTTCACCGCGATCGATCTCGCCAGCGGCGTCAAGACAGTTGCCATCAGCTCCGGTGCTGCGACGATCGCCACGAGCGTCGGCCAGACCGCCTCGACCGTTGTGGGCGGCGCCGTCACGCTGAGGAGCTCGACAGGTGCGGATCTGACCGTCACCGGCAAGGCCGACCTGCTCAAGGCCCTCACCCTGACGAACTCTGTGGGCGGCGGCAACGCAACGGTCCAGGTCAACCGGACCACGAGCGCAGCCTCGCTGGGTGCGACGATCACCGACGGCTCGACGCTGAATGTCAACGGTCACGTCATCACCTTCAAGAACGCGCCGATCCCGGGCTCGACCGGTGCTCCGAGCGTTCCGAGCGGTTATGGTGCGAGCGGCAACGTCCTGACCGACGGCAATGGCAACTCGACGGTCTATCTGCAGGCCGGCACGGTCAACGACGTCTTGAAGGCGATCGACCTTGCCACCGGCGTGCAGACGGCGACGATCAATGCCAACGGCACCGCAACGCTTGCGACCGCCACCGGCCAGACCAACTCGTCGATCAACGCCTCCGGTCAGCTCAAGCTCTCGACCGGCGTCAACGCCGACCTCTCGATCACCGGCACCGGCAATGCGTTGAACGTGCTTGGTCTTGCCGGCAACACCGGCACATCGACCGCCTTCACCGCGGCGCGTACCTCCGGCATCGGCGGCATCAGCGGCAAGACCCTGACCTTCACCTCCTTCAACGGCGGCACGGCGGTCAACGTCACCTTCGGCGACGGCACCAACGGCACGGTCAAGACGCTCGATCAGCTCAACACCAAGCTGCAGGCCAACAACCTGACGGCGACGATCGACGCCAACGGCCTGCTGACGATCTCCACCACCAACGACTACGCGTCCTCGACCATCGGTTCGAGCGCCGCAGGTGGTGCGATCGGCGGCACGCTGACGACCGCTCTGACGTTCTCGACGGCTTCCAGCCCCGTCCAGGACACCGTTGCCCAGACCTCGCGCGCCAACCTGGTCAACCAGTACAACAACATCCTGAACCAGATCGAC
>NZ_JACCHQ010000066.1 GCF_016031655.1 Bradyrhizobium glycinis | reverse complement strand
TAGGGGAATCGCATATGGCGTTGGTAGTGTATTGCAAAGCGATTTGAACTGGATTCTTTGGGTTTCTCTCGATTGTCGAGGGAGACCCAAATGCGCAAACTCAGGCGCCTGCTCCGACCTCTCAAGGATCCACGCGCCGATAACTCGCGGCACGCGCTGGCTGATATCGTCATCATCGCTTTGGCGGCAACGCTGGCTGGCGCCAAGAGCTGTACCGAGTTCGAATTCTTCGGGAGGGGCCGAGAGGAACTGTTGCGGGAGTTTCTGGAGCTCAAACACGGCATTCCCAGCCACGATACGTTCAGCACCGTTTTCCGCGCGCTGGATCCGAAGGGACTGGAAGCGATTTTACGTAAGTTCAGCAAGGGCTTCGGTATCAAAGGCGTGGTCAGCATTGACGGGAAGGCCTTGCGAGGAGCCTTCAGGCGGGGTCGGCGGGCGATGCCGCTGCATATGGTCAATGTCTGGGCGGCAAGCACGCGCATGGCGCTGGCTCAGAGAAAGGCCCCCAATCGCAACGAGGTTGCCGGTGTTCTCCAAGTCCTCGCTCAGCTCGATCTGGACGGCGCTCTTGTCACTGCCGATGCCTTGCATTGCAGACCCGATGTCGCGCAGGCCATCCGTAACCGAAAGGGCCATTACGTCCTGGCGATTAAGAGCAATCGCGGCCGCCTCTTCAAGGCCGCCAAGGTATTGATAGATACCGCACGCAAGCCTGCGCGGGCGAGCCAGCGCAGGATCTCCGCTCATGGTCGTACCGAGCGTCGGCAGGCCATTGTCACCCCGGCACCTCATTTTGCGAAGCAATACGGCTTCCCCGCCGTCGTTGCCGTGGGCCGCATCGACAGTTGGCGTGCCGATACCGGCAAGGCTGCCAAACATACGGCTCGATACTTCCTGGCATCGCGTCCGCTCCCAGCCAAGAAGCTGCTTGAAGCCGTGCGCGCTCATTGGGGCATCGAAAACAATTTGCACTGGGTTCTCGACGTTCTGTTCGACGAGGACGCTTGCCGCAGCCGGAAAGGCCATGCTGCCGAAAACCTCGCAGCCATCCGCAAGCTGGCTATCAATACGCTGCAGGCAACACCTGGACCTGCCCGCACCAGCCACAAAATGCTCGAAGCCAGATGGAATAACGACTTCCTTCTCTCCGCCCTCGCTCATATGCGATAGCCCTA
>NZ_JACCHQ010000065.1 GCF_016031655.1 Bradyrhizobium glycinis | reverse complement strand
GCGGGTGGGTGGGTTTGTGATAATCGTTATCGAGCCTGCACAACCGACGCGTTTGGGGTCAGCAGCCACGCGGAACGCGCGTTTCTGCCGCGCTGCCGATCTTTCTGTCCGGGTGCAGAGCATAATGTTTTTGTACGGAAACATAGCCTGAATTTTTGAGTTAGCTGGCGCATTCCTCGTTGGAGAAAATATCGAGGAGTTCGTCGACCGTGCGCCAACTGGCTTCGATATCACGTGTCTGCGCGACTCGCATCGGGTGCTTGAGCTTGGTGAAGACCAGCTCGAGGTCGGGGCTGTAGGGCGGCAGGAAGAGGAGATACGCTCCTCTGGCGCGGATGGCGTTAGGGGCCGCTTTGCCCTTGTGACTGCCGAGGTGGTTGAGGATGACGACCTCGCCTTGCCAAGGTGGGCGCTAACACTTTCTCGATATGGAGCGTGAAGAGCTCACCGTTGATGGGCGTCGATGACCCAGGGCGCGCTGATCCGATCGTGGCGCAACGCGGCGATGAAGGTCGTTGTGTTCCAGTGGCCAAAAAGGCGTGGATGCCTCAAGACGCTGCCCATTCGGTCCCCAGCCGCGCAGTGGCGCCATGTTTGTTTTGATCCAGGTCTCGCCGACAGAGACCAGGCGTGAGACCTCGCCCCTTGCGCTCATTGGCCTTCCAGCGCATCGCGTTTACGCGCGATATCGGGGCGGTCTTGTTCGGGCGGCCGGAGCGTTTTTTTGAAGCTCAGGCCCTCGGCGTGAACGAACGTATACCGCCCACACGTCTGTCTTGATCCCGCGCTCAGCCAGTTCCCGCGTCAACTTTCAGAAAGTGAATAGTCCGGAGCGAACGCGCTTGAGCCGCCAGTCCGCGTTGGTGCCGGACAGAACCGGCTTCTTGTGACCGCCAATCTGGCCGGGAGAAACGCCTCCGGTCTCCCGCTGTAGAGTCTTTCACTTCGTCACACAGGAAGGACTGATCGTAAGCGTCGTTTTCAAGCCACGGCTTTGAGGGCTTGAGCGCGGTAGGACCAGGGCAGTAGCTGGTCGATGTCGCGGTTTGGATGCCCGTTGACGATCCTGGTCAGGACATCGGTGAGATAGGCGAGCGGATCGAC
Source organism: Bradyrhizobium glycinis (assembly GCF_016031655.1). Taxonomy (GTDB): domain Bacteria; phylum Pseudomonadota; class Alphaproteobacteria; order Rhizobiales; family Xanthobacteraceae; genus Bradyrhizobium; species Bradyrhizobium glycinis. Next base: position 161 of record NZ_JACCHQ010000065.1, on the reverse strand, counting down.
GTCGTTGATCTTACAGGTCTCGACCAAGGACGCGATAACAGCCCAATGTTCCGCGCCACCGTCAGATCCAGCAAACAGCGCGTTTTTGCGGCTGAGCTTGATGCCGCGGATCGATCGTTCGACCGTGTTGTTGTCGAGTTCGATGCGGCCGTCATCGATGA
>NZ_JACCHQ010000064.1 GCF_016031655.1 Bradyrhizobium glycinis | reverse complement strand
ACCGGATCAAGCTGATCTTTTGGGATGGAACGGGTTTGTGCCTGTTCGCCAAGCGGCTCGAGGAAGGCGTCTTCCGTTGGCCGAAGATTGAAGACGGAGTGATGCGTCTATCATCGGGACAATTGTCGGCGTTGCTCGAAGGCCTCGACTGGCGGCTGGTTCATGAGGCGCGAGAAACGGTGGCGCCGACGCAAGCCGGATAGCTGTTGGTGGCGCTGCGGCGAAGTGAATCAGCAGCATCCAGATCATCGCAAAACGGCGGCGAATATGTTCTGATTTGCGTGTGAGCGATAACCTTCCTGATGATCCCGAAACGCTGAAGGCGATGCTGCTGGCTGAGCGGCACGAGAGCGAGCGGCTGCGTCAGATCATCAAGGAATTGCAGCGTCATCGCTTTGGCCGGAAGGCAGAGTCGCTCCCCGAAGAACAGATGCTCCTCGGTCTTGAGGACGTCGAACAAGTCGCAGCCTATACCGAGGCGACTCAGGACGAAACAGCCTCGGAAGGCCGGGCAGAGCGCGCACGCAAGCGCCGCGTCAATCGCGGAGCACTGCCGGCGCATCTGCCGCGGATCGAAGTTGTGGTCGACGTCGAGAGTAAGACCTGCCCATGCTGCAAGGGCGACCTGCACCAGATCGGCGAGGATCGGAGCGAGCGGCTGGACATGATCCCGGCCCAGTTCCGCGTCGTCGTCACTCGGCGTCCCAAATACGCCTGCCGAGCCTGCGAAGATGGCATCATGCAGGCTGAGGCTCCGGCCCGGCTGATCGAAGGTGGGCTACCGACCGAAGCGACCGTCGCCCAGGTTCTGGTGTCGAAATATGCCGATCATCTGCCGCTGTATCGGCAGGCCCAGATCTATGCACGCCAGGGCATCCATCTCGACCGGTCGACGCTCGCAGACTGGGTCGGGCATGCTGCCTTCCATCTGAGCCCGCTGCATGAGCGACTTCTTGCGGTGCTTCGCGCAAGGTCCAAGCTGTTCGCCGACGAGACGACGGTGCCGGTGCTCGATCCCGGCCGAGGCTGCACTAAAACCGGCCAGCTTTGGGCCTATGCCGCCGACGATAGGCCCTGGGGCGGACTGGACCCGCCTGGCATCGCCTACGTCTATGCGCCCGACCGCAAGGCCGAGCGGCTGTTCGGCCATCTTGCCGGCTTCGAGGGCGTCCTGCAGGTCGATGGTTACAACGCCTACCCAAAGCTTGCCGACCGCGGTGGAGTCGAGCTCGCGTTCTGCTGGGTGCACATGCGGCGCAACTTCTACGAACTTGCAGCCGCCGGCCCGGCACCGATCGCCAGCGAGGCGCTGAAGCACATCGCCGCTTTTTATGCGATCGAGAAGGAGATCCGCGGCCGCAGCGCAGAGGAGCGTCGCCTCGTGCGCCAGCAGAAGAGCCGACCACTGGCTGATGCCTTCGAGGTATGGCTGCGCGCCAAGCTCGCTTTGATCAGCCAGAAGATCAAGCTCGCCGAGGCCATCCGTTACGCCCTGTCACGCTGGCAGGGGCTGACGCGCTTCATCGATGACGGCCGCATCGAACTCGACAACAACACGGTCGAACGATCGATCCGCGGCATCAAGCTCAGCCGCAAAAACGCGCTGTTTGCTGGATCTGACGGTGGCGCGGAACATTGGGCTGTTATCGCGTCCTTGGTCGAGACCTGTAAGATCAACGACGTCGATCCGCTCGCCTATCTCACCGATGTCCTGACCAGGATCGTCAACGGGCATCCAAACCGCGACATCGACCAGCTACTGCCCTGGTCCTACCGCGCTCAAGCCCTCAAAGCCGTGGCTTGAAAACGACGCTTAC
>NZ_JACCHQ010000063.1 GCF_016031655.1 Bradyrhizobium glycinis | reverse complement strand
ATCGTCGCAGCACCGGAGCTGATGGCAACTGTCTTGACGCCGCTGGCGAGATCGATCGCGGTGAACAGATCGTCGACGGTTGCAAGCGTTGCCGGCGTGCCGGTGCTACCGAGATAGACGGTGGTGTTGCCGCTGCCGTCGGTGACGAGATGGCCGCTGACGCCCGAACCGGCGGGAACACCGGTCGCCGCCGGCGCGACGCCGGCACGGAAGGTGATGGTCTTGCCGTTCACGGTCAGGGTGTCGCCGTCGGCGGGCTGGGCGTTGCCGGCCAGGCCACTGGCGCTCGTGCCGTTGGTGGCGATCAGGGTGATGGTGCCTTCCAGGGTCGTGGTACCGCCGGCGCCGGTCGTTGCGCCAGTGCCTGCGAAGACGCCGATGCTGGCGCCGAGCGTGCTGGTGCCGGTCGCCGCGGTGATGCCGCCGGCCGCGCCGCTATAGAGCACGTTGCTGCTCGCGGTGGCGCTGGCGAAGCTCGTCGTGCCGCGCAGGTCGGCCGCCGTCGCACCGGAGATGGTGGTGGAGACGTTGGACTTGGTGGAATAGCCGACCGTGGTCTGCAGCGCCTGGTTGGCGATCGACTTGGCAGAGTCGATCAGCTTCTGCAGCGAGGTGATGCCGGTGTTGGCAGCCTGCAGCACCTGCACGCCGTTGGCGATGCCGTCAAGCAGGTTGTTGATGTCGCTGGCGCGGTTGTCGAGCGACTGGGCCGTGAAGAAGTTGGTGGGATTGTCCAGGGCCGAGTTGACGCTCTTGCCGGTCGACAGACGGCTCTGGGTGGTGGCGAGAAGATCGGCGGTGGACTGGAGAGACAGCAGGTTCTGACGAACCGATGCGGAGAGAACGATACCGGACATTGAGTGTTACCCTTCTGGTACGCAACGCAACAAGACTTCGATTAGGATTAATCGATGCTCGGGACGGTGAACGCGGAGGGCTAACAAAGCATGAAGCGTGTCGCGCCAGTCCTTGCGCGGATTCACCATGTGCGCCTCTCGAACCTGATCGTGCTCACCAATATCATCATGATAGGACGGCGCTTTTCGGTGCAGCGATGAGGCATTTGCGACTTGTCAACCATAACTGAGAGTGAGCAATTGACTGCATCGAATGAACCGCTCCGACCTTGCCGGGCGGCACTCAGATGCGGCGCAAAAAGAAAGCGGCGGGGCCGAAGCCCCGCCGCCGTAATCGTCTTGCGATGTCGTCCGCGCCTTAGCGGAGCAGCTGCAGCACGCTCTGCTGCGACTGGTTGGCCAGCGACAGCGCGGAGACCGCGATCGACTGACGGGTCGACAACGCCTGGCTGTTGGCCGCTTCGGTATTGGTGTCGGCCAGGGTCAGGTTGGACGAGCCGGTCTGCAGCACGTTGATCAGGCTCTTGTTGAAGTCCTGACGAACCTGCACCACCGAGAGGTTCGAGCCGAGGCTCGAAGCTTCCGAGCGAAGTGTGCTCGACGCGGCATTCAGGTTGGTCAGCACCTTGTTGGTGGCAGCGTTATCGATGAAGTCGACACCGCTGGTCAGCGCAGCAAGGCCCAGACCCTTGGAGTTGTAGGTCACGCCGGTGATGCTGAGGTTCGACTTGCCGGTCTCGTCGAACACCAGCTTGAGCTGGTCGCCGTTCAAGAGGTTGACACCGTTGAACGAGGAGTCCTGCGCCGTCGTGTCGATCTGGTTCAGGATGTTGTTGTACTGGTTGACCAGGTTGGCGCGCGAGGTCTGGGCAACGGTGTCCTGGACGGGGCTGGAAGCCGTCGAGAACGTCAGAGCGGTCGTCAGCGTGCCGCCGATCGCACCACCTGCGGCGCTCGAACCGATGGTCGAGGACGCGTAGTCGTTGGTGGTGGAGATCGTCAGCAGGCCGTTGGCGTCGATCGTCGCCGTCAGGTTGTTGGCCTGCAGCTTGGTGTTGAGCTGATCGAGCGTCTTGACCGTGCCGTTGGTGCCGTCGCCGAAGGTGACG
>NZ_JACCHQ010000062.1 GCF_016031655.1 Bradyrhizobium glycinis | reverse complement strand
GGCGTCCGCCCGTTCTTGCTCGGCCTTGATTACATCGGCTGCCGATGAAGACCGAGACTGCAGCGCGCGAAGCTGATCGGCCGCTACGGCACTGTTGGGGGTGCGCGTCCGGTCAGCTTCGCTCCGCCGACCATACCATCAAACATGTGACGTGATCCCTTCAGCGGCCGCTTGACCACGGGCTATCGATGGTGCCAATTACCTTTAACGATCGGGTGCTTCTCCTGCGCGCGATCAGATTGGAACGTTGCGCGGCATCAGATTGGAATACCTGCGCGCGATCATTGGAATCCGCAGTCTCGCTGATGTACGACGCGCTTGGCCGGCCTTGCGATGCGATCACGCCGATGGAGATGTATCTCTCGTATGACATCGTCAAGCGGCAAACCCCTCAGATCTCGCTATGATCAGTGAGTTCGCCAACAAGGGCAACTGCCGGGCTTCCTACGCGGCCGGGTCGGATCGGGTGCTGGTCGCGCCATCGAATATCGTCGAAGTGACGATCAACGGGGCGAAGGGCCGGATGATCGTGGATACCGGCGCCTCTATGGTCTCCATCACTCCGTCCTTCGCAACGCGAGCAGGCATCTCGCCCGATGAGCGCAATCCCATGACCTTCTACGTGGTCGGGGGCACCATCCAGTCCTCTCCAGGGACTGCCCAGCTCATCGAGGTCGGCAACGCACGGGCTGCGAACGTTCCAGTGGCGGTATCGACCGGCCACCCGTCCGCTTATGGCCCGCAGGTTGACGGCCTTTTGGGCATGACATTCCTGGCCCGCTTCAACATAACCCTTGCCGGTGGCGCCCTGGAGCTGAAGCCACGCGAACTGACCACCAAATGACCTGCCATCACTGTCATTGAGCAAAGAGGATATCTTATGCGCTTTCTGCTTCCGCTTCTTCTCGCCGCCATTGCGATCTCTGGTCCTGCCAATGCCCAGCAGAAGGCGTCAAAGCCGAAGCAGGCCAAGACCTGCACCTTCGAAGAATGCGTATCCGGCAGCAAGGCGCGAGGCTGGGGCAGCTCGGAGGCCAGCAACTGGTGCAGCCGCAATGCCGATGCCTGTCCGCCGCATTGACGATAACCCCATGCGCCAAGTCCAGGCTCTGAAGGCCAGGCGATAGCAAGACTGGCCACTCGGGGGCGGCAAGAGCAGATGGGGGCAAGCCGCCCTTGTCGCCACTGATCTTGCCGCATTCCGCACTCGTCGGCAGCACTGAGCCAATAGAGTGCTGGCCCTCAATGCCCGGAGCCTTGCTTCACGTCTCTCCTAGCGTCCATCCCGGCCATGCTCATCGGCTGACCTGACGCGGATGTCCGTCCGCCGCAAGGGTCAAGCCCTCGCGCAGGCGCGCCCTGTGGGTGCGGCAGCCGTCTCTCCGCGTCTCTCCCGGTCGCCGGCACGGCCGGATGGCCGCAATGCAAGGAGAGACGACATGAGCAAGGACCGCTTCGATATTCACCAGCACCTGACCGACCGCATCGTTGCGGCGATCGAGGCCGGTGCAGGACAATGGCAGATGCCGTGGCATCGCGGGAGCGGCGCGCGCCACCCGGTCAACATCGCTTCGGGCAACAGGTACCGTGGCGTGAACGTTCTTGCACTCTGGGTCGAGGCCCAGGTCAACAGCTACGGTTCGCACGTCTGGGGCACCTACCGGCAATGGGCGGAGAAGTAGGGCTATCGCATATGAGCGAGGGCGGAGAGAAGGAAGTCGTTATTCCATCTGGCTTCGAGCATTTTGTGGCTGGTGCGGGCAGGTCCAGGTGTTGCCTGCAGCGTATTGATAGCCAGCTTGCGGATGGCTGCGAGGTTTTCGGCAGCATGGCCTTTCCGGCTGCGGCAAGCGTCCTCGTCGAACAGAACGTCGAGAACCCAGTGCAAATTGTTTTCGATGCCCCAATGAGCGCGCACGGCTTCAAGCAGCTTCTTGGCTGGGAGCGGACGCGATGCCAGGAAGTATCGAGCCGTA
>NZ_JACCHQ010000061.1 GCF_016031655.1 Bradyrhizobium glycinis | reverse complement strand
GCGTTGCCGCCGCCCACAGAGTTCGTCAGGGTGAGGGCCTTGAGCAGGTCGGCCTTGCCGGTGACGGTCAGATCCGCACCTGTCGAGCTCCTCAGCGTGACGGCGCCGCCCACAACGGTCGAGGCGGTCTGGCCGACGCTCGTGGCGATCGTCGCAGCACCGGAGCTGATGGCAACTGTCTTGACGCCGCTGGCGAGATCGATCGCGGTGAACAGATCGTCGACGGTTGCAAGCGTTGCCGGCGTGCCGGTGCTACCGAGATAGACGGTGGTGTTGCCGCTGCCGTCGGTGACGAGATGGCCGCTGACGCCCGAACCGGCGGGAACACCGGTCGCCGCCGGCGCGACGCCGGCACGGAAGGTGATGGTCTTGCCGTTCACGGTCAGGGTGTCGCCGTCGGCGGGCTGGGCGTTGCCGGCCAGGCCGCTGGCGCTCGTGCCGTTGGTGGCGATCAGGGTGATGGTACCTTCCAGGGTCGTGGTACCGCCGGCGCCGGTCGTTGCGCCAGTGCCTGCGAAGACGCCGATGCTGGCGCCGAGCGTGCTGGTGCCGGTCGCCGCGGTGATGCCGCCGGCCGCGCCGCTATAGAGCACGTTGCTGCTCGCGGTGGCGCTGGCGAAGCTCGTCGTGCCGCGCAGGTCGGCCGCCGTCGCACCGGCGATGGTGGTGGAGACGTTGGACTTGGTGGAGTAGCCGACCGTGGTCTGCAGCGCCTGGTTGGCGATCGACTTCGCAGAGTCGATCAGCTTCTGCAGCGACGTCAGGCCGGTGTTGGCAGCCTGCAGCACCTGCACGCCGTTGGCGATGCTGTCGAGCAGGTTGTTGATGTCGCTGGCGCGGTTGTCGAGCGACTGGGCCGTGAAGAAGTTGGTGGGATTGTCCAGGGCCGAGTTGACGCTCTTGCCGGTCGACAGACGGCTCTGGGTGGTGGCGAGAAGATCGGCGGTGGACTGGAGAGACAGCAGGTTCTGACGAACCGATGCGGAGAGGACGATACCGGACATGACTCTTACCCTTCTGGCTTACGCGTCTTCGTTCGATCGCTTCTGGATCGAGTGACGGCGCCAGCGTGCCGTGACATGGCTAACAAAGGGTGAAATGCATGAAGCCCGCATAAGCGCCGGTTCACCATAAGCGAGTGGACCGTGCGGGCACGGCTCGCAATCCATCTGAAATCATTGGCAATTCCTGACGCTTACGCTCCATTAACCATAACCGCTGGTTACTTTTCGGAGCACCGCCTGCCCTCTCGAGTTCTCCGAGCCGTGCGCAAAAAGAAAGCGGCGGGGCCGAAGCCCCGCCGCCGTAATCGCCTTGCGATGTCGTCCGCGCCTTAGCGGAGCAGCTGCAGCACGCTCTGCTGCGACTGGTTGGCCAGCGACAGCGCGGAGACCGCGATCGACTGACGGGTCGACAACGCCTGGCTGTTGGCGGCCTCGACGTTGGTGTCGGCGAGCGTCAGGTTGGACGAGCCGGTTTGCAGTACGTTGATCAGGTTCTTGTTGAAGTCCTGACGAACCTGCACGATCGTCAGGTTCGAGCCCAGAGCCGAAGCTTCCGAGCGCAGCGTGCTCGACGCGGCGTTCAGGTTGGTCAGCACCTTGTTGGTGGCAGCGTTGTCGATGAAGTCGACACCGCTGGTCAGCGCAGCAAGGCCCAGACCCTTGGAGTTGTAGGTCACGCCGGTGATGCTCAAGCTCGACTTTGCAGTCTCGTCGAACACCAGCTTGAGCTGGTCGCCGTTCAAGAGGTTGACACCGTTGAACGAGGAGTCCTGAGCGGTCGAGTCGATCTGGTTCAGGATGTTGTTGTACTGGTTGACCAGGTTGGCGCGCGAGGTCTGGGCAACGGTGTCCTGGACGGGGCTGGAAGCCGTCGAGAACGTCAGAGCGGTCGTCAGCGTGCCGCCGATCGCACCACCTGCGGCGCTCGAACCGATGGTCGAGGACGCGTAGTCGTTGGTGGTGGAGATCGTCAGCAGGCCGTTGGCGTCGATCGTCGCCGTCAGGTTGTTGGCCTGCAGCTTGGTGTTGAGCTGATCGAGCGTCTTGACCGTGCCGTTGGTGCCGTCGCCGAAGGTGACG
>NZ_JACCHQ010000007.1 GCF_016031655.1 Bradyrhizobium glycinis | reverse complement strand
TCGAGGTCGGCGGCTCCTCCTCCGGCATTCTCGGCTCGGCCGTGATCAAGGGCCAGGCCACCGAGGTGATCGACGTCGGCCACTTCCTGCCGATGGCGTTCGCTGACTGGTTCACTCGCAAGGAGATGAAGCCGTCGCTGCATTCGCAGTCGGTGCTGCTGGTCGACGACAGCGCGTTCTTCCGCAACATGCTGGCGCCGGTGCTGAAAGCCGCCGGCTATCGCGTCCGCACCGCGCCGACCGCGCAGGAGGGCTTGGCGGCGCTGCGCGCCCAAAACTTCGACGTGATCCTGACCGACATCGAGATGCCCGACATGAACGGGTTCGAGTTCGCGGAAGTCGTCCGCGCCGACAACAACCTCGCCGCGACGCCGATCATCGGCCTCTCGGCGCTGGTGTCGCCGGCGGCGATCGAGCGTGGCCGTCAGGCCGGCTTCCACGATTATGTCGCCAAGTTCGACCGTCCCGGTCTGATCGCGGCGCTGAAGGAGCAGACCGCGGGCGCCGCCGGCGCCTCCGAGCTGAGCCGGGCGGCCGCGGCTTAGGCCCTTAAGCGGGATGGATCAGGAGAGAGGTAAGATGAGCAAGACCCAATCCAGCGAAGGCGCCATGGTCGAGTACGTCACCGCGATGATCGGCGGTCAGCTGTTCGGCCTGCCGATCTCGCGCGTCCAGGACGTGTTCATGCCCGAGCGCGTCACCCGCGTGCCGCTGGCCTCGCGCGAGATCGCCGGCGTATTGAACCTGCGCGGCCGCATCGTCACCGTGGTCGACATGCGCTCGCGCCTCGGCCTGCCCAAGGACGAGGACGGCAAGACGGCGATGGCGGTCGGCGTCGACCTGCGCGGCGAATCCTACGGCCTCCTGATCGACCAGATCGGCGAGGTGCTGCGCCTGCCCGAGGACGGCAAGGAAGAAAACCCCGTCAACCTCGACCCCCGCATGGCCAAGCTCGCCGGCGGCGTCCACCGCCTCGACGGCCAGCTCATGGTCGTCCTCGACGTCGACCGCGTCCTCGAGCTCGCGCCCGAGATGATGGCGGCCTGATACGGCGGCATTGCCGCCGAGGACTTGCGATTGGAACTGCCCTCGCAAAGGGGGAAGGAAGCAGAGGTTCACATGCGAACTTGTCTCGTCGTCGATGATTCCAGCGTCATCCGAAAGGTTGCGCGCCGGATCCTGGAGGGGCTCGACTTCCAGATCCTCGAAGCCGAGGACGGTGAGAAGGCGCTGGAGGCCTGCAAGCGCGGCCTGCCCGACGCAGTACTGCTCGACTGGAACATGCCGGTCATGGACGGCTACGAGTTCCTCGGCCATCTCAGGCGCATGCCCGGCGGCGACCAGCCCAAGGTGGTGTTCTGCACCACCGAGAACGACGTGGCGCATATCGCGCGCGCGCTGCACGCCGGCGCCAACGAGTACATCATGAAGCCGTTCGACAAGGACATCGTGACGGCGAAATTTCAGGAAGTCGGCCTGATCTGAGCGATCGCCCGGAGGCTGAACGGATCCTTCGGCGCTTGTTTTCAACTGAACCGTTTCAGTCTGAGTTGGTGGGTAATGAGTGTTGCGTTCGCAGGTAATTTGACCACGGGCACGTCGCGCGAGACCGGGCCGCTGCGGGTGATGATCGTCGACGACTCCGTCGTCATCCGCGGTCTGATTTCGCGCTGGATCGGTGCCGAGCACGACATGGAGGTTGCGGCGTCGCTGCGCACCGGGCTCGAGGCGGTCAACCAGCTCGATCGCATCAATCCCGATGTTGCCGTGCTCGACATCGAAATGCCCGAGCTCGATGGCCTCTCCGCACTGCCGCAACTGCTCGCCAAGAAGCGCGATCTCGTCATCATCATGGCTTCGACGCTGACCCGCCGCAACGCGGAGATCAGCTTCAAGGCGTTGTCGCTCGGCGCGGCCGATTACATTCCCAAGCCGGAATCGACGCGTGAGGCGTCGGCCGCGGACATTTTCCATCACGACCTCATCCAGAAGATCCGTCATCTCGGCGCGCGGCTGCGTCGCAAGTCTGCGGTTGCGAGCCCGCCGCTGGCGCCCGCGAGCCCGGCTCCGCTCGCGCGCGGTCCTGTTGCGCGGCCTGCCACGCCTGCGCCCGCTCCGGCCGTGCCTGCCCCCTCGTCAGGATCGCCCTCGACGCGTCCGTTCTCGACACAGGCACCCAAGGTGCTGCTGATCGGGTCCTCGACCGGCGGCCCTCAGGCACTGATGGCGCTCGTCACCGAGCTCGGCCCCGTGATCGATCGCTTCCCGGTGCTGATCACCCAGCACATGCCGCCGACCTTCACCACCATCCTGGCCGAGCATCTGGCACGCTCGAGCCGCCGGCCGGCGAGCGAGGCGGTCGACGGCGAGCCGGTGAAGCCGGGACGGATTTACCTCGCACCTGGCGGCAAGCACATGCGCGTCGCGCGCAGCGGCGCCGATCCGGTGATCGCGCTCGACGACGGCCCCGCCGTCAATTTCTGCAAGCCTGCGGTCGATCCGCTCTTCACCTCCGCCATCGACGTCTGGCACGGCAACATCCTCTCGGTGATCCTGACCGGCATGGGCTCGGACGGCATGCGCGGCGGCAAGGACATCGTCGCGGCCGGCGGCAGCGTGATCGCGCAGGACGAAGCCTCCAGCGTAGTCTGGGGCATGCCGGGCGCGGCGGCCAATGCCGGCATCTGCGCGGCGATCCTGCCGCTCAACCAGATCGGCGCCAAGGTCAGCCGCCTGTTCGCGGGAGACCGCTCGTGACACCCGCGGATTACGACTATCTGCGCAAGTTCCTGAAAGAGCGCTCCGGTCTCGATCTCTCCGCCGACAAGCAATATCTGGTCGAGAGCCGGCTGCTGCCGCTCGCGCGCAAGGCAAGCCTTCCCGGCATCCCCGATCTCGTTCTGAAGATCAGGAACGGCGACGGCCGGCTTGCGACCGACGTGGTCGAAGCAATGACCACCAACGAGACGTTCTTCTACCGCGACAAGATTCCGTTCGATCACCTGCGCGACACCATCCTGCCGGGCCTGATCCAGGCGCGTGCGGCACGCAAGTCGCTTCGCATCTGGTCGGCGGCCTCCTCGACCGGGCAGGAGCCCTATTCGATCGCGATGTGCGTGAAGGAGATGGGCGCGGCTCTCGCCGGCTGGCCCGTCGAGATCGTCGCCACCGACCTGTCGCAGGAGGTGCTGGAGAAGTCCAAGACCGGCGTCTACAGCCAGTTCGAGGTGCAGCGCGGCCTGCCGATCCAGCACCTGGTGAAATACTTCACGCAAACCGGCGAACTCTGGCAGCTCAACGCCGACATTCGCGCCATGGTGCAGTTCCGCCAGCTCAATCTGCTGCAGGACTTCTCCCATCTCGGCACGTTCGACGTGATCTTCTGCCGCAACGTGCTGATTTATTTCGATCAGGACACCAAGGCGGTGATTTTCGAGCGCATGGCGAAGGCGATGGAGGCCGACGGCACGTTGCTGCTCGGAGCGGCCGAATCCGTCGTCGGCATCACGGACGCGTTCCGCCCTGTCGCCGATCGCCGTGGTCTCTATCAGCTCAACCCCGCGCGCTCCGGCCGTCCGATGGGCGGATTGATGCCGCAGCCGCTGAAGGTCGCTGCGGCGAGGTGATTGCTTTTTTCACCCTCTCCCCTTGTGGGAGAGGGTGGCTTCGCTTTAGCGAAGCCGGGTGAGGGGTCTCTATCCTCACGACCAGTCTTGTGAGTGGAAAGAACCCCTCATCCGGCGCTTCGCGCCACCTTCTCCCACAAGGGGAGAAGGAAGAAAAACCATCTCACAAAATCGCGTGCGGCAGAAAGCGCGAGCGATTGCCCGTGATCGGGCTCTCGTCCTCGCGGATCGACAGCCCGCAAGGCTCGTGGTTCACCAGCCAGCTTCCGATCACCGGATAGAAGCCCGAGAAGTTCGGCAGCGGAGCGAGCGCCTGCCGCACGAAACCTTCGGCGCCGTAAGGCCCCGCCTGCTCGTCGAGCGGCATGCCGCCGGAGACCAGCGTCACATTGGCGCCTTCGCGCGACAGCAGCGGCTTGCGCACATAGGACGTGCCGAGCTCGGCTGCGCGCGGGTCGTCCTCGAAGAAGGCCGGCAGCAAATTGGGATGGTTCGGAAACATGTCCCAGAGCAGCGGCAAGATGCCCTTGTTGGACAGCACCGCCTTCCACGGCGGCTCGATCCAGCGCGTCGGCGCATCCTTCAGCTTTGCGCCGAAGGCGTCCTGGAACATCCATTCCCAGGGATAGAGCTTGAAGGCGAGCGCGATGTCGTTCTCGTCCAGATCGACGAAGCTGCCGGCCTCGTCGCGCCAGCCGACCTGCTCGATGTCGAGCAGCGTCGTCGAGAGTCCGGCCTGACGCGCGGTGTCTTCGAGATAAGCGAGCGTGCCGGCGTCCTCTGCATTGCCGGTGATGCCGGTGAGATGGACGTGACGGCTCCCAGCGATCTCCTTCCACGCTGCGATCAGCCGCTCATGGATGGAGTTGAACTGGTCGGCGCGCGAGGGGATGACGCGGCGTTCGATCGCCTGCTCGAGCCAGGTCCATTGAAACACCGCGGCCTCGAAGATCGAGGTCGGCGTATCCGCATTGTATTCGAGCAGCTTTGCCGGCGACTTGCCGTCGAACCTCAGATCGAGCCGGCCGTAGAGGCTGCGGTCGTCGCGCTTCCAGCTCTCGGCGATCAGTCCCCAGAATGCTTCCGGAATCTTCAAGCGCCGCAAGGAGCGTTCGTCGTCGATGACACGGCCGGCAAGCTCCAGGCACATCGCGTCGATCTCGCCGGTCGGCGCCTCGATGCCGCGCTCGATCTCGTCCAGCGTGAAGCCGTAATAGGCCCGCTCGTCCCAATAGCGCTCGCCGTCGATGGTGTGGAAGACGAAGCCGCATTGCGCTGCGGTCTCTCGCCAGTCGTCGCGCTCAAGACAGGTGATGCGCTGCATGGATCAGCCGCCGCCCGAAAAGCCGTGGCCGAACGAGCCGAAACCGCCGCGGCTCACGCTGCTGTGGCCGAAGTCGGATGACGTGCTCGATGAGGAATGGCTGGAGGAATCGCTGCTGAAGAAGCTCGATCGTGACGACGAGCCCGAGCTGCCGCCCGAAGAACTGCTTCTGCTGCTGCTACTGCTACATGCGGTGCTCGTCTGCACCGCTGGATCCGCGCCGGGAGGAGGAGGCTCGCAGGTCTGCCGCGGCATCAAGGTGTAGGCTGTGGTGCCGACGGCAATCGTGCCCATCACCAGCAGCGCGACGTGGCCGGAGCGCTTCACCGGCGGCCGCGGCGGCGGCTCGGCCACCGGCCGGCGCTTGCCGAAGTCCTTCTTGGCGGGTTTGTCGGCCATGTCAGTAGATCATGCTGGCGGCGTTGAGCAGCCCGGCGGCGAGCGAGGACAGGCCGAGCCAGATCGCCGGGGCAAGCTCGCCGGCGGAGATTCGCTCCGAGAGATTCGGGACCGGGACCTTGACGAGGAAGAACGCGATGACCTGCACGATCAGCGCGATCGTCGCCCAGATCAGGCAGTCCAGCACGTTGGCCGAATGCGCGATGGCGCTGACCAGCGGCGCCACGAAGCCGAGCAGGCTAAGCCCGAGCGCGATCGCCGCAGCCGGCTCGTTGTCGCGGATCAGCTGGAATTCGTTATGAGCGGTGATGCGGGTGTAGACGAACAGATAGGCCACGATCGCGATCAGCCCGGTGCAAAAATAGACCAGGAAGGCGGGCAGGCCGGCGAGTGATTGCAGGATCATCGTTCCCCCATGTGCAGCGACCATTCGTCGGCAGGGGAAGGCTAGTGGTTCAACGTTAAGCTTCCAATGAAGCGTTCCCCCCGAAAACGAAAACCCCGCCATTTGCGGCGGGGTCCAGGCTGGGAGGAGCGAGCCTGACTGGGCTCGCGACGTAAACCCTTGGATCAGGCGGGGATGCGCTCGTCGGCCTCGTGCGGCTCGCGCAGCACGTAGCCGCGGCCCCACACGGTCTCGATGAAGTTGCGGCCTTCGGAGGCGTTGGCGAGCTTCTTGCGGAGCTTGCAGATGAAGACGTCGATGATCTTCAGCTCGGGCTCGTCCATGCCGCCATAGAGGTGGTTGAGGAACATTTCCTTGGTGAGGGTCGTGCCCTTGCGCAGGCTGAGCAGCTCCAGCATCTGATATTCCTTGCCGGTCAGATGCACGCGCTGGCCGCCGACTTCCACCGTCTTGGTGTCGAGGTTGACGACGAGGTCGCCGGTCTGGATGACCGACTGGGCATGGCCCTTGGAGCGGCGCACGATGGCGTGGATGCGGGCCACCAGCTCGTCCTTGTGGAAGGGCTTGGTCATGTAGTCGTCGGCGCCGACGCCGAGACCCTTGACCTTGTCCTCGATGCCGGCGAGGCCGGAGAGGATCAGAATCGGTGTCTTGATCTTGGAGACCCGGAGCTGCTTGAGCACGTCGTAGCCGGACATGTCGGGCAGGTTGAGGTCGAGGAGAATAATGTCGTAATCGTATAGTTTACCGAGATCGACGCCTTCTTCCCCCAAATCGGTCGTGTAGACGTTGAAGCTCTCCGACTTCAGCATCAGCTCGATCGACTGCGCGACGGCGCTGTCATCTTCAATCAGCAAAACGCGCATGCCAGTTCCCCATAGTCGCCGCTCCTGGGCGTCAGGTCGGCCGCATTCGCGGCACTCAACAAAACGCCTTTGAACAACTGATTCGGATCCTGACAACAGATGGTTAACAAAGTCTGATTCTGGAACGCAAGTCCCCCCGGTGCAATTTTTGTCGAATCGCCCTAAGGTCTTGCGCGAGAAGCAGCTTTCGTTACCCGATTCCGTTCAAGCTCCACTTTAAGAGACGGGCCTAACCGACTCCCGCGACTCAGCCTTCTTCTGAAGGGGAGTCACGCTCAGTCTCAAAGACAGTGACGCAATGATTAATGATGCGGGTAAACACGAAGTTAAGCGCCGTTCAGAAATATGGCGAAACTTAAGGTTTTCACCGTGATGTCCCGGGATCACCGAAGGCGACCATCTCATGAGGACTCTCATATGAAGGCGCGCTGCTGATGAAGGCCCTCCTATGAAGGCGCTTGCCGAACAGATCGGTGACATCGACGGCATCAACATCTATGGCCGCGTGGTCGGCGTTCGCGGTCTGATGGTCGAGGTGGCCGGTCCGATTCACGCGATGTCGGTCGGCGCACGGCTGGTGATCGAGACCGGCGCCAACCGCACCATTCCGTGCGAGGTGATCGGCTTCTCCGGCAACAATGCCGTGGTGATGCCGTTCGCCGGCCTCGAGGGCGTGCGCCGCGGCTGCAAGGCGGTCATCGCCAATGCCGCCAATCAAGTGCGGCCGTCCGCAGCCTGGCTCGGCCGCGTCGTCAACGCGCTGGGCGAGCCGATCGACGGCAAGGGGCCGCTGCCGCAGGGCTCTTCGCCGATGCCGTTCCGCAATACGCCGCCGCCCGCACATTCGCGCAAGCGCGTCGGCAGCCCGCTCGATCTCGGCGTGCGCGCCATGAACACCTTCCTCACCTGCTGCCGCGGTCAGCGCATGGGCATCTTCGCAGGCTCCGGCGTCGGCAAGTCGGTGCTGCTGTCGATGCTGGCGCGCAACGTCGATGCCGATGTCAGCGTTATCGGGCTGATCGGCGAGCGCGGCCGCGAGGTGCAGGAATTCCTGCAGGACGATCTCGGCGAGGAGGGCCTCGCGCGCTCGGTCGTGGTGGTCGCGACCTCCGACGAGCCGGCGCTGATGCGCCGCCAGGCGGCGTACCTCACGCTCGCGGTCGCCGAATATTTTCGCGACGAGGACAAGGACGTGCTCTGCCTGATGGACTCGGTGACGCGCTTTGCGATGGCGCAGCGCGAGATCGGCCTGTCCGCCGGTGAGCCGCCCACCGCCAAGGGCTACACGCCGACGGTCTTCACCGAGTTGCCGAAGCTGCTGGAGCGTGCCGGGCCGGGATTGGGCGAGGGCGCCATCACCGCAATCTTTACCGTGCTGGTCGACGGCGACGACCATAACGAGCCGATCGCGGACGCCGTGCGCGGCATCCTCGACGGCCACATCGTGATGCAGCGCTCGATCGCCGAGCGCGGCCGCTACCCCGCGATCAACATTCTCAAATCCGTCTCGCGAACGATGCCGAAATCGGCCGATCCGCAGTTCTGGCCGGTCATCCAGCGGGCGCGTCAGGTGATGGCGACCTATGCGGACATGGAGGAATTGATCCGTCTCGGCGCCTACCGCGCCGGCTCCAGCACCGAGGTCGACGAGGCGATCCGCCTGAACGAGCCGTTGGAAGCCTTCCTGCGCCAGCGCAAGGACGAAAAGGCGTCACTGGCGGAGGGCTATCGCCAATTGGCGCAAATACTCGGCAATTTGGAAACGGAACGCTAACTTTGTCCGGTCATCATCCGATCCCACAGAGTAGCAGAGCCGGTCTGGGCCCCCATCGGGCCCGTGGGGTGACCGGTATCGTCCCACGTGCAGCGGGGGGACTTCTGGGGAGTACGAGTCGATGAAGTCACGAGATACCCTCATCCGCCTGAAGAAATTTCAGGTCGACGAGAAGCGCCGCCGGGTCACCCAGATCGAGACCATGATCGCCGACTTCCAGCGCATGTCGGTCGATCTCGAACGCGAGATCCAGACCGAGCAGGAGCGCGCCGGGATCAACGATCCCTCGCACTTCGCCTACCCGACCTACGCCAAAGCCGCGATTCAGCGCCGCGAGAACCTGACCCGTTCGGCCGACGAGCTCAGGGGCCAGCTCGAGGAAGCCAAGGCCGCACTGGCCGAGGCCTTCGAGGAGCTGAAGAAGGTCGAGCTGCTCGACGAGCGCGACCAGGCCCGCGAGCGTGCCGAGGAGAGCGCCCGCGAGCAGGCCGACCTCGACAGCATCGGTCTGATGCGTGCCCGCATTGGCGCCGTCGCCTGAGCCGCTAGCCGTCAGACGATCCAGGAATTCCAGAACCCGGGCCCGCAAGGTCCGGGTTTTCGCATGTGCTGTCCACAGTGTGGCGCCGCGCCCCTTGGTGGTTGCCTTGGCTGCGCGCTATGGTGGTGGAGAACAATGCTGTGCCAGCGACGGCGGTGCCCACCTCTCCCTTGGGAGAGGTCGGCGCGGAGCGCCGGGTGAAGGGTGACGGTCCGCCCTTAGCCCCCGCGCCCCCTCACCCGATTTGCTGCGCAAATCGACCTCTCCCCGTCGGGGAGAGGTGAAGGCAAGCGGCGGGCCGCGTGTCGGGGGGCTGAATGCTGACGCCAGCGGAGCTGGTCGGGTTGATTGAGGCGGTGGCAAAGGGCGATCAGGCCGCGTTCGAGCGCCTCTACGCCGCCACGCGCGCGAAACTCTATGGTGTCGTGCTCCGTATCTTGCGCCGACAGGATCTCGCGGAGGAGGTAATTCAGGAGACTTACGTCAAGATCTGGAACAGCGCCGGCCAGTTCAACCCGGCCCTGTCCTCGCCGATCACATGGATGGCCTCGATCGCGCGCAACCGCGCGATCGACATCGTCCGCAAGAAGTCGGAAGCCTCCATCGAGGAAGAGCCTCAGGCGATGGAGGTCGCGGCCGAAAGTGCCGATCCGCTGGCGCGCCGCGAGATGACCGAGGAGCTGAAGCGGCTCCTGGAATGCATCGGCCGGCTCGAGCCGGACCGTCAGAGGCTCGTGCTGCTCGCCTATTACAACGGCTGGAGTCGCGAGCAATTGGCGGAGAAATTCGCCGCGCCCGTCAACACGGTGAAGACGTGGCTGCGGCGCAGCATGCTGGAGATAAGGGAGTGCCTCGGGCTGTAGAGGATGATGAGAGAGTGTCTATGCTGACGCGGCCTTCTTGCCTCACCTCTCCCGAAGGGAGAGGCATAGGCCGCCTTAGGCGGCCGTTTCTAAAAACGCCGAAGCGAAGCTTCGGCTACGTTGCATCGCAAGATGCAATCCGGGTGAGGGATTGCGCACTCTCATGGGACCTGAACCCCTCACGCCATTTCCGCGGGACGATGCTTCGCATCGCCCGGGGCAAATCGACCTCTCCCTGCGGGAGAGGTGAAGGAAATTGATGGCCTACACGGAGGACCATATCGCGCTCGCCGCGGAATACGCGCTCGGTACGCTCGATGCCGACGAGCGCGCGCAGGTCGAGACCATGATGGCGGTGGATGCGGCGTTCGCCGAGATCGTGCAGGCGTGGGCCTATCGGCTCGGCGTGCTCAACCAGATGGTCGGCTCGGTCGAGCCACGTCCGATCGTGTGGGAGAACATCAGGTCCGAAATCGCGCGCACCGCGCTTGCGCAGGAGCCGCCTGCGCCTGCCGAAGCTTCGCCGCCGCCACCTCCGCTCATCCCGGAATTGTCCACGCCGGTGACTGCGCCGCCGGATTTGTCGACTGAGGCGGTATCGTCCCCGGAGCCGCTGCCTGGCCAAGTGGAGCAGCCCGGGTCGTCGCGCCCCGAACCCGATGCCATCCCGGACATCGCGCCGCAATTCATCCCGCAGGTCCATGCACCGGATATCAGCGTACTGCGCGCACAGCTGGCGCCGGTCGCCGATGGTGACGTGATCCGGCTCGAGAGACGCGTGAAGCGCTGGCGCACCATTGCATCCGCCGTCGGCGCGCTCGCGGCCGCGCTGCTCGTGACGCTGTCGCTGCAGATCTTCCTGCCCGATGCGCTGCCCGGCGCCTTGCGTCCCCCGCCCCGCATCCAGACGGTGGAGGTGAAGACGCCGGCTGCCCCGCTTACCGCCTCCGCGCAATATGTTGCCCTGCTGCAGGGGCAGGGTGGTGGTCCCGCCTTCATCCTCACCATCGACGGTGCAACGCGGAATTTCACGGTGCGCAAGGTCGGCGCGACCCCGGAGCCCGGCAAGAGCTTCGAGCTTTGGCTGATCTCCGACAAGCTGCCGCGCCCGCGCTCGCTCGGTGTGATCGGCGCGGGCGATTTCACGGCACGTCCGCTGCTCGCGTCCTACGATTCCGACGTCGTCAACGGCGCCACCTACGCCGTCACCGTCGAGCAGGCCGGCGGCTCGCCGAGCGGCCAGCCGACCTCCGCCCCCGTGTTTTCCGGCAAGCTGATCGAGACCGTGCCGCCGGCGCAGCCGCAGGCGCCCGCGCAAAAATAGGTGCCACGGCGACTGTCGCCACAGTCCATCCCGCCGTCGCAGCCCGACAACTCCCCCCGAATCCGCCCCCGATTTGAACCTCCGCTCGGTCCGCCGCGTCAAATCCCCGGAATTTGAACGCGGTGATGCCGGAAAGGGCGAGAAAATCAGATGGATGCAGCGAGAACGCCGGGCATCTTCGTTCACCAATATGCAGGCCTGCCGCACGGTCCGGCCTTCGAGCATTGGCGCGAGCGGGCCGTCGGTCCCTGCGGCCTCGATATCGGGCCGAGCCATGGCGACAGCATCGATTGCCGGCTGCAGATCAGCGTCGTCGACAACATCACGCTCGCCATTGCCGAAGGCGCCTCGGCGCAATATTCGCGCACGCAGAGCCATCTTGCCGACGGCAGCGACGATCTCGTGCTGATATCGGCCCATGCGGGGCTCGTCCGCGTCGGGCAGAACGGCCACACCGTCGAGCTCGCGCCCGCCCAGATGGTGCTGGTCGACATGAGCGTGACCGGGATCGTCGGCCACACCGAGGCAGACCGCTTCACCACCATTCGCATGCCGCGCCGTGCGCTGCTCGACATCAGTCCCCGCGCCGAGGACAAGCTCTCGCAGGTGCTCATCGACGGGGCGGTCGCCGAGACCATCTTCCGCTACCATGCGCTCGCCGCCAACCACGCGCCGCATCTCGATGCAGTCGGCCAGCGCCTGACCGCGCAGCACATGATCGATCTCGTCGGCCTCCTGCTCGGCACCGATGCAGAGCATGCAAGCCGCGCGCGCGGCCGCGGGCAGGCGGCGGCGCGCCTCGACCTCATGCGTGCCGACGTGATGGCCGCGCTCGGCCGCAACGATCTCTGCCTCGCCGAAGTTGCGACGCGCTCAGGGCTCAGCCCGCGCCAGGCCCAGCGCCTGTTCGAGCAGGCCGGCACGACCTTCACCGAATTCGTGCTGGAACAGCGCCTGCTCCAGGCGCGCAAGCTGCTCGGCGATCCCCGCGCCAGGATGCGCAAGATCAGCGACATCGCGCATTCCTCCGGCTTCTCCGATCTGTCCTATTTCAACCGCGCCTTCCGCAAGCGCTTTGGCGCGACGCCGTCGGAACTGCGCGAGGCGTAGGCTTTCGGTTCTTGGGCTTACGATCTTGTGCAGCAGCCTTGCGCCGCCGCAGTTGGTCGATCCTGACGAATGGGCTATATCTAGCAGCGCGGGCAGGCCGCAGGATCCTTGGAAAGTGCGAGTAGGCGGACATGGCGCGTATCGTCGTGCTCGGCGCCGGATTTGCAGGCCTGTGGGCGGCCATCGGTGCTGCACGCAAGCGTGACGAGATCGGCGCAAGCGACCGCGACATCGAGATCCGTGTCATCGACCGCAATCCCTATCACAACATCCGCGTGCGCAATTACGAGACCGACCTCAGCGAGGTCGCGCTCCCGCTTGTGCAATTGCTCGATCCGATCGGCGTCACGCATGGCCTCGGCGAGATCGAGTCCATCGATCCGGCGCATCGAAAAATTTCGCTCGTCGCCAGCGGCGGCGAGGAGACGCTGAGCTATGACCGCCTCGTGCTCGCGCTCGGCAGCGAGGTGATGCGTCCCGCCATTCCGGGCCTTGCCGTCCATGGGTTCGACGTCGATACCTATACTGCGGCGCTCCGCCTCGAAGACCATCTCGTCGCGCTTGGGCGCAGCGCGCCGTCGCCGGGGCGTTCGACGGTCGTGGTGGTCGGCGCCGGCTTTACCGGCATCGAGGTCGCGGCCGAAATGCCGGACCGGCTGGCGCGTGCCGGCATCACCGGCAGCCGCCGCATCATCCTGGTCGATCCCAATCCAACTGTGGGCGCCACCATCGGCGCGCATGCGCGTCCCGTCATCGAATCGGCCTTGTCGTCGCTCGATGTCGAGACGAGGCTCGGCGTGCGCATCGCCTCCGTCGAAGCGGCCGGCGTTCATTTGAGCTCGGGCGAGTTCATCCCGACCCAGACGGTGATCTGGTGCGCCGGCATGCGTGCGAGCCGGCTGGCCGAAAACTTTCCGGGCGCGCGCGATCGCCTCGGGCGTCTGCTGGTCGATCCCTTCATGCGCGTTGCCGATCTGCCCGGCGTGTTCGCGGCCGGCGATGTCGCCTCCAGCGTGGTCGACGGGCTGCATCCGACCGTGATGTCCTGTCAGTTCGCCCGCCCCATGGGCCGCTTCGCCGGCCACAATGTGGTGGCCGATCTCGCAGGTGAGCCCATGCTGCCGCTGCGGATCGACTGGTACGTCACCGTGCTCGATCTCGGTGATTGGGGCGCGCTCTATACGGAGGGGTGGGATCGCGAGGTCAAGACGACCGGTCAAGCGGCCAAGGCGACCAAGCAGACCATCAACCGCAAGCGCATCTATCCGCCGCTCAACGGCAGCAAGGACGATCTGTTCGCGGCGGCAGCACCGACGGTACAGGCGCCGCCGCCGACCTATGGGGCACCGCGCCGTTGAGCTGGCGCGTAGGTTCACCAAACGAGCGGTGAAACGAAGGCGACGGGTTGGACCGGTCGGCTGCGGCGGAGCGACTGCCAGCCATTGTCCGCTCCGGGGCCCCCGAGCCGACTGTGCCGCTCGCTGCCGAGAGGTCGGCAAATGCCCAAAGCGGAAGTCGCAGCGCTCGCAACATGTGACGCTGCCATTCGCCATGTTGACGAGAACTGCGCGAAAGCGCCGTTAAACGCGGCCGGCCCTGTCATCCGCTCCGCGGGAGCTGCGCTGCAATTGTTTGCGACAGGCGGCAAACTGACGTGCCAACGAGCGCCTGTCCGGCTGATGCTGACCAAACGGACTCGGGACCATAAGGTCCTCTTTAGGCTTTCTCATGACCCGCAGCTCTCGGCGCGTGTCATCCAGGAGTATTTTTCTGGCAGGCAATTATCTTAGCCACAGCTTGAGGGGAACCGCCTGACGATCGGGGCATTTCATGGTGCCGGTATAGGAGTCTGACAGCCGTCCGTTGTAGGTACATTCGACGCCGGCAACCGAGAATGTCGCGTTCAATTGGGATGATGAGGCCGATACCTGAAAACGCATTTCACCGGTCTTCTCCTCCGGACCATCCTGAGTGCATATCCCGACATGCTTCATCGTTAATGGCCCGGAGTATTCCTTTATATGGCCGGAAGCCCTTTCCGTGACGGTGGCGGTCAACTCCCACTCGCCCAAATGGCCTGAATATCCGACGACTTGAAGCGGTTGAGCGCTGGCCGGGCTCGCAAGGATGCCCAGAACGATCGGCGGAAAGACTGCTCTCATGCTGTGCTCCCATGCCTGTCGCCGGCTTCTCAGCGCTTCGTCAGGAACGCACGCGCCTCGGCGAGCTCGGTCCGGGTGTTATCGGCGGCATCGGCGATCGCAACGACCCGGCCGTAGTATTCACGAGCCTTGGCGGGCTGACCGGACGTTTCCGCGGCCTTAGCCGCGCCCACATATGCGCCGAGCCGGTTCGGCTCCTTCCTCAGCGTTGCCTCAAAGGCGGCAAGTGCTTCATCGGCATTGCCGCTATCGAGCAGCATGACTCCGTAGAGTTCGCGCGCCGGTTTGAGCACGCCGGGCGTCACTGGATGCTTCTCGGTCTTGTCCTCGGCATCAGCTGCGGCACTCATCGCCTTCAGCGCATCCTCGCGGTTGCCTTCGGCGTAGAACAGCCAGGCCGTGGCGACCTGCCGCTGAATGTCGACTTGTTGGGACCAATATGCGTCCTTGGCATCGCGCAACTTGTCGCGCAGTTCGGTGAGCTTTGCGATGTCAGCCTTAGCGGCTTCACGATCGCCCGAGCGGGCTGCGCCTAGCGCTCGCGCGAAATGAGTGATCGCCTGCACGTGAGCCAGCGGACTGGGGCGGACCTGAAGCGCCGCCGCAGCCTTCCAATCGCCGCGTTCTACTGCGTAGCGTGCCGGCGAAGCGGCCAGCGCGTATGGCCCGGCGATGAAAGTCTCGGTGAAGCCGGTGACCGTGGTCATCTCGTTGAGAATGGCTGCAGCCTTCTCATCCTGTCCGAGCTGTAGATAGGCGTAGACAAGGTAATCCATGGCGTGCAGCTGATCATGGCCCTCATTGTCCGCGCTCGCGACACGCGATGATTCGGCGTTTGAAGCAATCGACTCCTTCCAGTGGCCGACGCGCGTAAAGATATGTGACGGCATGTGCTGGGCATGTGCTGACGCTGGCGCGACCTTGGCATAGCGTCGGGCAGCATCAAGGCCTCTCTCGGCGATTGGCGGATAGTCGTAAAGGTGGATCAAGTAATGCGCCACGCCAGGATGTTGCGGCTGGCGTAGTGCGATCGGCTCCAGGATTGCCGCGCCCTTGAGCTGGTTGGCGTAGGTTTTGTCGGTCGGCGAAGCCGAGGTGTTTAGGGCAAGCGCATAGTAGATCTGCGCTTCGTCATCATTGGGGTAGCGCTGTGCCAATTGCTCCATGGCCTTGGCGTAAGCCTGCATGCGCGTACGGTGATCGACCTTGTCGTAGTCGGCGTACATAACGCCGAGCGCATCAATGTAGTCGCGTTCGCGCTGGGTCTTGGCGCCGACGCTCTTTCCCTTTGCGATTATGACAGCGCCCTCGGCGAGGTTCTTCGCAGGCGTCGGCACATGAGGATTCAACAACAGGCTGAGCGCGATGCCCCAATAGGAAATGCCGCATTCGGGATCGGCCTTCAGCGCATCTTCGAAAACCTTTTGCGAGGCGCGGTACCAGAACGAGTGCTGGTACAACATCCCGCGGTCGAAAAGCTTCTGCGCTTCCGGTGTGCACGATGTTTCGAAATTCACCGTGCCGAGCTTCTCGTCCGATTGTCCCAGTGTGGGTTGCGTGAGCGAAAGTCCTGCCGCCGCTATGGCGGCTACTGCGAATAACTTGTTTTTCATGATTCAGCTCCATGGCAACATTCGAATTCCAACAGAGCACGTCGGGAGGTTATGCCGATTTCATGAGACCAGCTACGCTTTTCTAGTTGGCACTCTCCAGGTCCGCTTGCAGTCCAAGGCATGTCAGCGATACATACGCTTGTCGTGGCTCCGAAGCCGAGATGAGCCTCTATGACACCTCCGCCGCGTCATGTCCGAAGGTGGCTCGTGGCTGACCTCCGTCCTTGGGCTTGCACCGTCCACTTCCGAGTGGAGAGCTGACCAAGTCATGCTGCCTGTCGAGGGCAGCCTTTGACCCTGAACGGATATTATCGCCTACGAACAAGGCCCCGCTTCGGCGCGTCGACCGAGCCGCAAACCCGAACAAAGCCGCAGGCGGCTCGCAAGGTAGTGAGAAGACCAATCTCCGAACGACCGGCAGCAAATAGAGCGATGCAAATTGTTCTGGCTACACCTGTATGCCGCTGTGCAGCTTCTCACCACGCAGATTCCGCACAGTGGACCGTGGGTGCCAGCGGGCTCCCGGTCTTCCCCTGCTCCCTCTTTCAATTGAGGGCAAAGGCATCGACGCAAAGCTCGGGCGAATTGCGCCGCGAGGATGCGAAGGTGTGTCTGGGATCGAAGATGCGAGCAAAGGGAACGATGGTGCCAACCCCACACTCCGTCATTGCGAGCGCAGCGAAGCAATCCAGAGTCTTTCCGCGGGTAAGATTCTGGATTGCTTCGCTGCGCTCGCAATGACGAGGTTGAAGCACGTGTGCGCCAAACGCCCACCCGGGCCCCGGACGCAGCGCAGCGTCTCTTCGACGATGCGCTGCAGAGCCGGGGCCCATGCATCAAAGTGCCGTGGGCCTGCTGGGTCCCGGCTCTGCGCAGCAACGCGAGGAGCGTTGCAGCGCGTCCGGGACACGCGGGGGCGACTGGTGGGTTCGATGGATTTGGCGGGTGCTCCCGCAATGACGAGATACCCCAGACATAACGAAAGCGCCCGTGGGGGGCGGGCGCTTTCTGTAGTCGACTTGGGGTTGGGGTCGTCTACATATCCACGTGGCGACTTTGGGGGGCTGGTAAAGAGCCGCGTGAATTCACAAAACTCGTCAGATCTCCTTCAGCGAACAAGGTTCGCGTTCGAACTGGTGACAACGACCAGCTTGCCGGCCTTGATGACGCCGGCGGTCTGGGTCAGACCTTCATCCGAACCCGATCGTGCCATGATGCCGAGGCCAGCCACCGCGATCCCTGCGACGAGGGCGACGACCACAATCTTAAAATGGGTCGCGCGATCTGCGCTGTAGATCGAGTGGTTCATGGAAGCCTCCTGCCGCCATCTACCCGAAGTAGTCGCCGGCCGTTTGAGGCAGGTTCATGCTTCCGGTGCCCAACAACCTAGTATCGGGCGGATTCGTTCCCAAGAGGTCATCACAAGGGCGTGATAGGACGTGAAAGATCGCGATCCAAAGCG
Source organism: Bradyrhizobium glycinis (assembly GCF_016031655.1). Lineage (GTDB taxonomy): Bacteria > Pseudomonadota > Alphaproteobacteria > Rhizobiales > Xanthobacteraceae > Bradyrhizobium > Bradyrhizobium glycinis. Next base: position 208,273 of record NZ_JACCHQ010000007.1, on the reverse strand, counting down.
ACCCTTGGTCGTTCTTTTATATAATTATTTCAAAGCTGTAATGCGCTTATTGTCGAGCTTTGGGGCCTTTGGTCGACAAGGCGCCAGGAACTCAAAAACCTTTTGCCTGTGGCTGAAAAACACACGGCTTCTTAAGGCAAATCAGATGCTTCCGACCGTTTTCAGCCTCGCCCTGGGGTGGATTTCCGCCTGCGACAGCACGGTGGTCTGGGCCCGGAACCGCTCCACCAGGGACCGCACGAAGGGCCGAATGGCCGCAGAGGTGACCAGCACCGGCGCCTCGCCCTCGCGGGCGGCACGCTCGAAAGCCTCGCGCACGGCGGTCATGAATTCCGAGAGTTTCGAGGGCTGCATGGCAAGGCTGCGCTCCTCGCCCTGGCCGATGATGGATTCGGCAAAAGCCTGCTCCCATTTCGCCGACAGCGCGATCAGCGGCAGATAGCCGGCGTAGGAGGTGTTCTGCGCGCAGATCTGCCGCGCCAGGCGGGCGCGGACGTGCTCGACCATGGTCGCGGGGTTGCGCGAGAAGGCGAGCGAATCCGCGATGCCTTCGAGGATGGTGGAGAGGTCGCGGATCGAGATGCGCTCGGCGAGCAGCAGCTGCAGCACGCGCTGGATGCCGGAGACCGTGACCTGGCCCGGGACGATGTCCTTGACCAGCTCGCTCTGCTCCTTCGGCAGCTCCTTGAGCAGCTTCTGCACCTCGCCGTAGGACAGCAGGTCCGACATGTTGGCCTTGAGCAGCTCGGTGAGATGGGTCGACAGCACGGTCGCGGCGTCGACGACCGTGTAGCCCTTGAGCGAGGCCTCTTCCTTGAGGCTGGCATCGACCCAGGTCGCGGGCAGGCCGAAGGTCGGCTCGGTGGTGTGGATGCCGGGCACCTGCACCTGGCTGCCGCCGGGGTCCATGACCATGAACTGGTTCGGCCAGATCTTGCCGGTGCCGGCGTCGACCTCCTTGATCTTGATGATGTAGGTGTTGGCCTCGAGCTGGACGTTGTCGAGGATGCGCACCGCCGGCATGACGAAGCCCATCTCGATCGCGAGCGAACGGCGCAGCGCCTTGATCTGCTCGGTGAGGCGGTCGGTGCCGTCGGGGCCGTTGACCAGCGGCAGCAAGGCATAGCCGAGCTCGATCTTGAGGTCGTCGATCTTGAGCGCCGCCGAGATCGGCTCTTCGGTCGCGGCAGCGCCCGGCGCACCCGGCGTTCCCGGAGCGGGCGTGGCGTGAACGGCGGCTTCGGCCTTGGCCGCCACCCGGTTGCGGTTGCGGGCGTTCCAGGCCAGCGCGCCGGCGCCGGCGCCGAGCGCGAGGAAGGGAAGGGTCGGAATGCCCGGCAGCGCCGCCAGTACCAGCATCACCGCCGATGACATCGCCAGCGCCTGCGGATAGCCGGAGAACTGCTTCATCAGCGCCTTGTCGGCGGCGCCGGAGACGCCGGCCTTGGAGACGAGCAGGCCGGCCGCGGTCGAGACGATCAGCGCCGGCACCTGGGTGACGAGGCCGTCACCGACGGTCAGCAGCGTGTAGGTGCGGCCGGCGTCGGCGAAGGACATGCCCTGCTGCGCGACGCCGATGATCATGCCGCCGACGACGTTGATGAAGACGATCAAGAGGCCGGCGATGGCGTCGCCCCGGACGAATTTGGAGGCACCGTCCATGGCGCCGAAGAAGCCGCTCTCGTCCTCCAACTCCTTGCGCCGCTCCTTGGCAACCTTCTCGTCGATCAGGCCGGCGGAGAGGTCGGCGTCGATCGCCATCTGCTTGCCGGGCATGGCGTCGAGGTGGAAGCGCGCGGCGACTTCGGCGATGCGGCCCGAACCCTTGGTGATGACGACGAAGTTGACGATGATCAGGATGGCGAACACGATGATGCCGATGACGAAATTGCCGCCCATCACGAAGTTGCCGAAGGCTTCGATGACGTGACCGGCCGCGGCCGTGCCCTCGTGCCCGTGCGAAAGGATCAGCCGGGTCGATGCCATGTTGAGCGACAGGCGCAGCATGGTCGAGATCAGGAGGATGGTCGGGAAGGCGGAGAATTCGAGCGGCGCCTGGATGAACAGCGAGGTCATCAGGATCAGGATCGACAGCGTGATCGAGATCGCCAGGAACAGGTCCAGCACGATCGCGGGCAGGGGCAGGATCAGCACCACCAGGATGGTGAGGATGCCGAGCGCCAGCGCGATGTCGCCGCGCTTGAGGACGGTGACGATGTCGTTGATGGAGGGGATGCTGGGCTTCGCGCCGCCTACGCCCTGTCCCGCGGTGACGTCGACCATGGTAGCTGCCTCCCCGCGCGACTGCCGTCCGCGCGCCCCAAACGTCTGCGCGGCGGCCGATGGGCCGCCGTTCCGAAAGTGAGGCACCGCACTGGCGTCCACGGGAGCTCCCGTTCTAAACGCGGCCGACGACACTCGACTTCACCCGGCAATTTTTGCCCGGTGTATGGTTAGCAAAGAGTTAACGGAGGGGGTGGAAAGGGGGGCGACCGGGGATGTTTTGCCCGTTAGTCCGGGGCGCGCGAAGCGCGAACTCGGAATCCATCGTGCGGCGGAGTCGGTCGATGAATGGATTCTCTGATGCGCAATTGCGCATCATAGTTCGCCCTGCGGGCGCCCCGGAATCACACCGGAGACTACTTCGCCTTCTGCATCTTGGTCACAGTGTACCCCGACGCCGCTTCCTCGGCCTCGAAGGTGACCTTGTCGCCGACCTTCACCTGCTTGAGCATCGCCGCGTCCTTGACGCGATAGACCATGGTCATGGGCTCCTCCATGCCGAGGCTTTTCGCCGGTCCGTGCTTGAGCGTGATCTTGCCGGCGCCTTCGTCGATCTTCTTGATCTCGCCGCTGATCGCGGCGCCCTCGGCGGCGAGGGTTGCAGTCGCAAGGCCGACGGTCAGCGCCAGCGCCGAAGCGATACGGATGATGCGGTTCATGTGGATCTCCCTTCGCGTTACTTCACGGTGACCCGGCCGACCATGCCGTACTCGCGGTGGTCGGGAATGAGGCACGAATATTCGAAGATGCCGGGCTTGCTGAACTTCCAGAGGATCTCGGCCGTCTTTTTTGGTGCAAGCCGCGCCGCATTGGGCTCGTCGTGCTCCATGTGCGGATGCTTCTTCATCTGATCCGCATGCGCGAGGTTCTCCTTGGTCGTGGCCAGCAGGAATTCGTGGTCCTCCTTGCCGACATTGAGCAGCACGAATCGGATCTGCTCGCCGCGCTTCACCTCGATTTTCGCGGGCGTGTAGTCCATTTCGTTCATCAGAATTTCGATGGTGCGAGCGGGCTTCTTGGGATCGCCGGGCTCGCCGGCCGAATAGTTTCCGTGCCCGTGCTTGTCGTGAGCAAAGGCCGGCGCGGTGGAAAGTGCAGCCAGCGCGAGGGCGAGCTTGATCGTGGTCTTCATCGTAGTCTCCAGTTGGTGGTTCATCGAAACGCTCACATCTTGTGCTTCATCGGCGGGCTGCCGGATTTGTGCCGCGCCGGCTCCGAGGCGGGTGCGGCCACTTCGTAGGCGACGGTGCCTTGCGGGAACTTGTACGGACCGGGGTCGCGGTAATCGCCGCGCGCGAGGTCTTCGCGGATCTTCATCACCGTGAACATGCCGCCCATCTCGATCGCCCCGAACTGGCCGGTGCCGGTCATCATCGGCAGCGTGTTATCGGGCGCGGGCATCTCCATGTTGCCCATCGCCATGCCGGTCGAGCCCATGGCCATGCCGTCGGGCGCGAGCTTGCCGACGGCCTTGGCGAGATCCTTGCGCGACACGCCGATCAGGTTGCGCACGTCGTGCCCCATCGCGTTCATGGTGTGATGCGACTTGTGGCAATGGAACGCCCAGTCGCCGGGATTGTCGGCGAGCACGTCGAACACGCGCACCGCGCCGACCGGCACGTCGGTGGTCGTTTCAGGGATCTGCGCGCTCTCCTGAATCCAGCCGCCATCGGTGCAGGTCACCGCGAAGCTGTGGCCATGCAAATGGATCGGATGGTTGGTCATGCTGAGATTGCCGATGCGCACGCGCACCTTGTCGCCGAGCCTGACCGGCAGCGGATCGATTCCGGGAAAGACCCGCGCGTTCCAGGTCCACATGTTGAAGTCCGTCATCTCGTTGACGTGCGGCAGATAGGTGCCGGGGTCGACGCGATAGGTGCTCATCACGAACACGAAGTCGCGGTCGACGGCGCGGAAACTCGGGTCGCGCGGGTGCACGACGAACATGCCCATCATGCCCATCGCCATCTGCACCATCTCGTCGGAATGCGGGTGGTACATGAAGGTTCCGCTCTTCTTCATTTCGAATTCGTAGACGAAGGTCTTGCCCGGCTCGATATGCGGCTGGGTCAATCCGCCGACGCCGTCCATGCCGCTCGGGATGATCATGCCGTGCCAGTGCACCGTGGTGTATTCGGGCAAGCGGTTGGTGACGAAGATCCGCACCTTGTCGCCCTCGACGGCCTCGATGGTCGGGCCCGGCGATTGCCCGTTGTAGCCCCACAAATGCACCTTCATGCCCTCGGCGAATTCCCGCACCACCGGCTCGGCGACGAGATGGAATTCCTTCCAGTCGCCGTTCATGCGGAACGGCAGCGACCAGCCGTTCAGCGTGACCACGGGTCGATAATCCGGGCCGCTGCTCGGATGCAGCGGCGGCTGCATCACCACCTTGTCCATGGTGGGTGCTTCCGGAATCGACGCGGCCTGGACGCGGCCCTGAATAGCCGATGCGCCGACAAGCGCGGCGGTGCCTAAAAATCCTCGGCGGGAAAACATCTTGGCCTCCGTCTCAGTGGCCGCCTTCGGCAGGAGCTGCCGCGGCGACGGTGGTTGGATTGTCGTCAACGGCGGCGGGCAGACCGCCTCCGTTGACAGCGGTCTGCAGATCGGCATGGGCGAGGAAGAATCTCTGCCTGGCGTCGATCGCGCCGCGCAGCGCCGCGAGGCGCTGCCGCGCTTCGGTGAGCAGCGCGAAGATGTCAACCTGCATGCTGGAGAAGCGCAGCTGCATCTCCTCGGTGATGATCTTTCGTAACGGGATGATCTCGCGCTGGTAGTGGCCGGCGATGTCGTAAGTGGAGCGGTAGACGCGATAGGCGTCGCGCGCCTCGGAGCGCACATTGACGGCCCGCTCGGTCAGGCGGTTGAAGGCGAGGTTGTAGGTCTCGGCCGCCTGGCGCACGCGCACCTCGCCGCCGTCGAAGATCGGAATCTGGAACTGCAGGTCGAAGCCGCGCTCGCGGAACGGCGGCCCTTCCGGATCCTGGGTGCGGCGGGAGATGCCGGCGAGATCGAGCAGTGTCACGAAGCGCGTCGCCTCGGTGAGGTTCAGCGCTTTCGCCAGCGCGGCCAGCTCAAGCCGCGCGATCTGCAGGTCGAGGCGATGCGCCACCGCATCGGCCTCGATCGTGGGGAGGGCCAGCGGCCGGCGCGGCAGCGGCGGCAGTTGATTGGGCAGGCGGAAGTCGAGACCGTCGTCCCACAGTCCCATGAGGCGCGCCAGCCTTTCGCGCGCGCTTCCTGCCGCCTGTCGCGCGCTGGCGAGGTCGGCGGTGGTCTCGGCATAAAACACCTGCTCGCGGGCTTGGTCGAGCTTGTTGAGCGAGCCGGTTTCGCCGAGCTTGAGCGCGAGCTGTGCGGTCGATTCCGCCGTCGCCTTCGCGTCGGTCAGCAACCCCACCATCTCGCTCGCGGCAACCGCGCGGACATAGGCGCGGCGCACGCCCGAGGCGTGCCGCAGCGTCGCCAGCGCGGCGCGCAGCTGCGCGCCGCGGAAGCGTTCCCGAGCGATCTCGGAACGGAACGGCAGGGTGGCGAGCGCGAGGATGTCGCCGACCACCTGGCGCTCGATCTCGCTGGCGCCATTCCCTGTGATGCGCGAGACCGCGAACACCGGATTGGGCGGCAGGCTCTGCTCGACCAGTTCGGCCTCCGCCAGCGCCAGCTCGTTGTAGGCGGCCTGCAGTCCCTTGTTGTTGAGCAGCGCGATCTGCACGGCGGCGTCGACGCTGAGCGTGCGTGAGAGCAGCTGGCGGACGCGGGCGTCGACCGCGGCGGCGCCCTCGGCCGATCGCACGAAGGCGACGTCCTTGTTGATGGTCTGGCTCGCCAGATCCGAGACGGCGCTCATGCCGCTATCGGGCGAGAACGCGGCGCACCCGGAAAGGCCGAGCGCGGCGAGCACGAGCAGGCCTCGCGCAAGATGGGGTATCATGGCGCGCTCCTACCGCTCTTGCTTCGGCTGCGGCGTCACCGCCTCGTTGCGGCCGCGCCAGGGTGCCGGCGTCGCAGGCCGCAGGCTGGTATAGGGCGCGATGGGCGAGCGATAGCCGATCGGGGCCACCTTCGCCGCCGGATCGGCGGGATCCGCGCTGGCCATGTGCGTCGTTGCCGGCATGCAGCCGGACAGTGCCGGCTCGGCAAAGGCCAGCAGCAGCCAGATGAAACGTGAGTGTCGATCACCCACCGCAGATGCGGCAGATTTCGCCCCGGAAAGCGCAACCATGTCCTAATTCCCGATCTGGAGATCACAGGTTCGCGCGCGCAAAAGCGCGCATCGAAACCGACGTCGTCGTGTCAGATCAGGCGATGGGAGGGCGGTAGCGCTGGGGCGGCGCGGCGCTGTGCAGGCTGGGGACGATCTCGGGCGCACAGGTCGACATCGGGCGGACCGGCGTGACGACGCTGGGCAGATCGGCCGGCAGCGCGCTGACGCACATCATCGCACAGCACGGGCCCACTGTTCCCTTGCCGTCGTGATGATTCGGAGGAGGCGCGTCCTTCGCGGCGACCTGTGAAGGGGTTCCCGCATGCTCGTGCGGAACGTCGCCATCCGGAACATCGTCATGGCTCGCAGCCATATGGTGATGCACCGGAACGAGGTCAGCGAGGGCCTCGTCGCCAAGGCAGGGCGCAGCACTGCCGAAGGCGAGGCTTGCGGCCGGCGCGAGCACGCAGAACAGATAGGCGAGGGCGATGACCCGCCCCACCCTGATCCGCACCGATCGCCTCAATCGCATCAACATCCCGCCGATAGGCTCCTCGCGCGGCAATGTTGCACACGCTTGTTGCAAACTAATGGCAAAAGACGCATTCGCCAAGAGCTTATTACCGCAGTGCACCGCGCATGCCCAATATCGCGGCATGCTGGTTGACCATGTGGCGGTCCGCGAACATGGTCCTGCCCGTGCACGCGCCAAATCATCCAGGACAAACACCTGCTTCCTTCACCCCTGACTCTCGTCAGGCCTGGGTGCGACTCGTCCTTGCCCTCGTGATCGGCTCGATCGGCGCCGTCGGCATGTGGGCGGTCGTGGTGGTGATTCCGATCGTGCAGACCGAATTTGCTGCCACGCGCGGCGCGGTGTCGCTGGCCTTCACCCTCATGATGTTCGGCTTCGGGCTTGGTGGCGTGATCGCCGGCAAGATCACCGATCGGTTCGGCATCGTTCCGGCGATGGCGATCAGCATCGCCTTCCTCGGCGTTGCCAATGTACTCGCGGGCCTGTCGGGCCAGCTCTGGCAGTTCGTGGCGGCTTATTTCTTCATCGGGCTCGGGACGTCCGCGACCTTCGCGCCGCTGATGGCCGAAGCCTCGCACTGGTTCGAGCGCTATCGCGGATTGGCGGTGACCATCGTCGCCAGCGGCAATTACGTCGCCGGCGCGATGTGGCCGCCGATCGTGAGCTGGGGCACGCAGGAGATCGGCTGGCGCTACACCCATATCGGCATCGGCATCGTCTGCGCCAGCCTGATGACGGTGCTGGTGCTGATCCTGCGCGCGCAGATGGGCCGCGACACCGTCCACGATCACGCCAATGCACCGCCGCCGCGGGTCGATCTCAGGCTCTCGACCAATACGCTGACGGTGCTGCTCTCGATCGCCAGCATCTCCTGCTGCGTGGCGATGGCGATGCCGCAGGTGCACATCGTCGCCTATTGCGGCGATCTCGGCTATGGCGTCGCGCGCGGCGCCGAGATGCTCTCCTTGATGATGGGCTGCGGCATCGTCAGCCGGATCGGCTCGGGCTACCTCGCCGACAAGATCGGCGGCATCCGCACCCTGCTGGTGGGATCGCTGGCGCAGGGCTTTGCGCTGGTGTTCTATCTGTTCTTCGACAGCCTGACCTCGCTCTATCTGATCTCCGCGATGTTCGGCCTGTTCCAGGGCGGCATCGTGCCGAGCTACGCCATCATCGTGCGCGAGGCGATGCCGGCGAGCGAGGCCGCGACCCGCGTCGGCATCGTGATCTTTGCGTCGGTGTTCGGCATGTCCTTCGGCGGTTGGGTGTCCGGCGTCATCTTCGATGCCACCGGCTCGTACGCCGCGGCGTTCGCCAACGGCGTCGCCTGGAATGCGCTGAACATCGGCATCGTCGTGCTGCTCCTGGTCCGCGCGCGGATGGGCCTGGTCAAGACCGGCCCGGGCTTTGCCACCTAAACGGCCTGTCCGGCCTTCACGAGCGAGCAGCCGGTGATCTTGTAGCTGCCGTCGCTCTGCTGCTCGAGCGTGTAGAGCGCCTCCCAGGCCTCGCCATTGGCATCGATGATGTGAACGCGCTGGGCAATCCAGCCGCCATCGGTCCTGCTCTCGCCGAATTCGAAACTCTTGTGACGATAGACCGGCGCGTAGCCGCTCTGCACCATGGACATGAAGATGTCGGGTGCTGGAAAGATCTCCTTGATCGCCGGCGCCGCATAGGAATAAGCCGCCGCCGCATCGTCGCGAACGAAGGCCTGCTCCTGGGCGCGGATGACGCTTTGGGCGGTGGCGACATCGCCCGCAAGCGCTGCATGATGACAGGCAACAATGAGAGCGACCAGCAAGGCTGCGATGCGCAAGACAGGCTCCGCGTTGAGATCCCGGCAGAGGCGATCCTAGCACATCTGCGGCGCCTGGGCGTGCACTCAGATATCACGCGCTGGGCCTGGATGCTCCAGATGCCCACTCATCCGGGACAGCGACACAAACAGCAGGCAGCTGCGATATGTTCTCCTAAGGCAGGAACGGCTCCGCGATGGCCGAGTTAAGCCGGCAAAACCACCTTATCAAGGAGCAAAGTCATGGCCCGTGCAACAGCCCATCCGGATCATCACTGCATCTCAAGCGAGGACATTGAGGGTACCGAGGTCTATGGAGCAGATGGGACGAATATCGGCGAGATTGATCACCTCATCATCGACAAAGTGTCAGGCCGCGTGGCTTATGCGGTCATGAGCTTTGGTGGATTTGTGGGCTTGGGTCACAGCCACTACCCCATTCCCTGGGGCGCTCTGACATATGACACGTCGCTTAACGGTTTTCGAACCAATATCACCGAGCAACAGCTGAGGGATGCGCCTGAGTTCAGCGATGACTCCTGGGAAGATCGAGACTGGGAAATGCGAACTCACCGGTATTACGGAACGCCAACCTACTGGGAAGGGCGAGGTGGCCTGTAACGCCAGCGGCGCGTCAGGACAGCTGAACTGACGGCGGCATATACATCAGAGGTCCTGCAAGTCGCCGATCGGCCAGAAGCTGATTGACTTGTCCTCACTGGATCGGAGGACTGGACTTCGCAATGCTTCGAACGACGTTCAGAAACTGCTTGAGCACTGGCGAAGGGTCGCTACGACGAAAGGCAAGGCCGAGAAATGCCTTTGGCACTGGCGCCCGCAAGCGCCGATAGACTATTCCGGCGATTCGAACGCTTTGCATTGTCGATGGGATCACGGCGATGCCGAGCCCAGCGGCAACCAGGCTTAGCGTGGATGTGATCCTGGGCGCGGGTTGCCCAAGCTTGGGCATGAACCCGGCGGCTCGGCATGCTGCAACGGTCTCGTCGTGCAGGCCCGTACCCTGTGGACCGATCAGGATAAAGGGATCGTTGGCCAAGCTCGCCAGCGATATCGATTGAGCCTTGCCGCGCTTCGCAATCGGATGATTGCCGGGCAAGGCAACGATCATGGGCTCTTCCTGAAGCGGCGTGACGACCACTCCCTGAGCAAGCACCTGAGGGGCGCGAACAAACGCGACATCCATTTGGTCGTTATCGAATTTGCTAACGACCTCGTTGCTCAATCCCTCTTCAAGCACCAGCGATACCATCGGGAAAGCCTCACGGAACGCGCGGATCGATTTGGGTACCAGCGGGATGAAAGGCGCCGTGGGCGCGATGCCCACGCAAAGACTGCCTTGTTCACCACGCGCCGCACGACGAGTGATCTCCATCGCACGGTCGAAACGAGCAAGCATGCTCTTTGCTTCAGGCAGCAATGCATGACCCGCGCTGGTCAGTTCAACTCCGCGCGGCAAGCGGCGAAACAGCTGAACTTTCAGCTCTCGCTCCATGAGACGAATCTGCCGGCTGAGTGGCGGTTGCTGCATGTCGAGCCGCTCGGCGGCACGAGTGATGTGCCCCTCTTCCGCAACCGCGACGAAATACCGAAGCCGTGCAAGATCAATTGCCATACCGATTAGGTATCAAATTTGCACTTTACCTGCCATAGCTCATCCAGCTGCCAGCCGTATGGTCATGCGGATCCAAACGGAAAGGATCCGAGCCATGCTGATGCGTCGCCGCGCCTTCGTCGAATTGCTGGCAGCTGCCGCCGCCCTGCCGGCGCTTTCGCCGCTCGCGCATGCCGATGATTATCCCTCACGTCCCGTACGGCTTGTCGTTGGATTTCCGGAAGGTGGGCCGGTCGATATCGCCGCCCGCGTGATTGCTGGCTGGCTGTCAGATCGATTGAGCCAACCTGTCGTGGTGGAAAATCAACCCGGCGAAAGCGGCAACGTCGCAACCCGATCGGTCGCGCGAGCCAAGCCGGACGGATATTCGCTGCTGGTGTGCGGTCCTGTGAACACCATCAACGCGACGCTGTTCAAGAACCTTGATTTCGACTTCGGACGCGATTTCGTGCCGGTGGCCGGTCTCTGGCAGGTGCCGCTCGTCATCGAGGTCAATCCCTCCGTTCCCGCAACGACGCTGGCGAGTTTTATCGCGCATGCCAAGGCGAACCCGGGCAAACTCAAGATCGGCTTTGCTGGCGCAGGGACGCCGCAGCACATCGGCATTGAAATGTTCAAGGTGATGGCAGATGTCGATCTAACCCTGGTGCCGTATCTCGGCTCGACCCCGGCGCTCGCCGACCTCTTGGCCGGCAAGATCGATTGCATGTTCGATCCGATGCCATCGTCCATCGCGCACATCAAGGCAGGACGGCTAATCCCGCTGGCGGTGACGACCCCTGTGAAATCCGCCGCGTTGCCGGATGTGCCCTCAGCATCCGATTTCGTTCCAGGGTACCAGGCGATATCGTGGTTCGGTATCGTTGCGCCTCGTGAGATGCCCGCCGTCCTGGTCGAGAAACTCAACCAAGCGATCAATGCCGCGTTTGCGGACACACGAATAATGGCGCGCCTGGCTGAACTCGGCGCGTCGCCACTGCCAGGATCGCCGACACAATTCCAAGCATTCATTCAAAGTGAAATGACCAAATATGCGGAGGTGATCCGAGTGGCAAGAATTGCACCTAGATGATTGATCGTCCCGTCCGCTGTGGGTCACAAGCGCTAGTGCTCTGGCCGGTCAGCAGATTTTCGCTCGGCCCTCAGGAGCCGATACTTCTCCTTTGAGTCCACGCCGCCTAGCGCTTCCGCTTCATCGCCGGCTTGGTCGTCTTCGACGAACGCGCCTTCGCCTTGCTGGGCGGCTGCACCCGCAAGCCGTCGACGAACACGTCGAGCAGGCGCAGCGCCGTCGCCTGCCAGCCGGGCTGGTCGTGCACGTAGCACATGCCGAAGAAGGCGCGCAGCAGATCCTCCGGGTTGATGTCGGCGCGCATCTCGCCGGCTGCGACCGCCCGCTCCAGCAGCGAGCCGATCGCCTTGGTCAGACGCTCGAAGGAGAAAGCATGCAGCTCCGACCCGCTCTGCACCGCGAGCGCCAGCGCGGCCATCATTCCCTTCTTGGTCGCAACAAACGCGACCCCTGAGTGCAACCAGCGCCGCAGCGCCTCGATCGGGTCCTTCTCGTTCTTCAATTGCTCGCCCAGCTCGCTGAGCTGCTCGACTTCGCGGCGGTACACCGCTTCGAACAAGGCCTCGCGCGTCGGAAAATGCCGATACAGCGTGCCGATGCCGACGCCGGCCCGCTTCGCCACGGCTTCGAGGCTCGCCTCCGAACCGCCGGCGCTGAACACCAGCTTCGCCGCTTCGAGCACGCGCTCGCGATTGCGCACGGCGTCGGCGCGGGGTCTTCGGGTCTGGTCGGTGTGGTCGTCCATGCCGCGCAATGTAGATCACGAATTGGTTAGATTGAACCCTCGCCGGACCCATGCAGGGCTGCATCGCGTTGGTGGCGCAGGGGCTTTTGACGAATTCCAAATATTTCCGGCCGACCCTTGTTAAGCGGAGGGTGCCTCCGTATCTTCGCTCGTGCGTCGGCCGCATCATGTTCGGGCGGCGCCATTCGACAGCGGCCACGGCGGTGGCGCGCTGCACGATGACTCATGTCCAAATCTGATCGGAGCCTTGTATGAACCACTCCATCAGCCTCACCGTGAACGGTGCGCGGCGCGATTTCGTTCTCGACGATCCGCGCGTCACGCTGCTCGATCTCCTGCGTGAGCGCCTCCATCTGACCGGAACCAAAAAGGGATGCGACCGCGGCCAGTGCGGCGCCTGCACCATTCTCGTCGACGGCAAGCGCATCAATTCCTGCCTCGCGCTCGCCATCAGCCACGACGGCGCCGACATCCTCACCATTGAAGGCCTCGCGCGCGGCGACCAGCTGCATCCTGTGCAGGCCGCCTTCATCGCACATGACGGCTTCCAGTGCGGCTTCTGCACGCCCGGCCAGATCATGAGCGCGATCGGCATGATCGGCGAAGGCCAGGCCGGCAACGATCCCGAACGCGTCCGCGAATGCATGAGCGGCAATCTGTGCCGCTGCGGCGCTTACGTCGGCATCGTCGATGCGGTGCTGGACGCGCAAGGACAGATGGACGAGACCAATCAGAGGCGCTCCGCATGAAACAGTTCGATTATGTCAGGCCGGCGACGGTCACTGAAGCCGTTGCGGCGGCCGCCCAGCCGGGCGCGGTCTTTCTTGCCGCCGGCACCAATCTGCTCGACCTGATGAAGGGCGGCGTCAGCCGTCCGGACCGGCTGGTCGACGTCACGCATCTCGATGGGCTCGACAGAATCGAGACTCTCGCGGACGGGTCTTTGCGGATCGGCGCGCTGGTGCGCAATGCCGATCTCGCCCATGATGCGGAATTCGCGCGGTCCTATCCGGCGGTGGCCGAAGCGCTGCTCTCGGGAGCGTCGGCTCAATTGCGCAATGCCGCCACCGTCGGCGGCAACCTGTTGCAACGGACGCGATGCGCGTATTTCTACGACACCGCCAGCCGCTGCAACAAGCGCGAGCCTGGCTCCGGCTGCGACGCGCGCGACGGCGAGAACCGCGGCCATGCCGTGCTCGGCTGGAGCGAGAGCTGCATCGCCACGCATCCCTCCGACTTCTGCGTGCCGCTGGTCGCGCTCGATGCCGTCGTCGAGATCGAGGGCAGGGGCGGCCGGCGCGAGATCGCGCTCGACGAGCTGCACCGCCTGCCGGGCGAAGCGCCCGAGCGCGAGACCGTGCTCGAGCCCGGCGATCTCATCGTCGCGGTGCGCCTGCCGACTGCCGCACGCGGCTTCGCCGCGCATGCGCGCTACCTCAAGGTGCGCGAGCGCACCTCCTATGCCTTTGCCGTCGTCTCGGCTGCAGCGGCGTTGCGGATCGAGAACGGCAAGGTCGCACAGGCGCGGCTCGCGCTCGGCGGCGTCGCCGCAAAGCCCTGGCGCGCCCGCGCCGCGGAGGACGTTCTGAGGGGCGTCGCGCCGACGGCGGACGCATTCCAGGAGGCCGCCCGGCGCGCGCTCGAGGGCGCAAAACCGTCCGGCGACAACGCCTTCAAGATCGAGCTCGCGCGCCGCATCGTCGTGCGCGCACTGACTTTGGCCGCTGCCGGCACGCCTGCGCGGATCCCCGCGCTGCCGGCCTCACCCTTTGCCTCGACCTCCGGAGCCATCCATGCCTGAGCTCACTCTCACCAGCGCGCCCGCCCATATCAGGCACGGCTCGAATATCGGCCAGCCGCTGACCCGCCGCGACGGCATCCTCAAGGTCACGGGGCAGGCGACCTATGCCGCCGACAATCATCCCCCCGGCATGCTGTTTGCGGTGATGGCGACCTCCAGCATCGCGCGCGGCCGCGTCGTCTCGCTCGACGTCGCGGCGGCGAAGCGCCATCCCCGCGTCGTGGACGTCATGACGCCCGATCACAAGCCGCAGCTCGCGATCGACCCCGAGCTCAAAACCAATCCGTTCGTGTTCCGGATGGAGGTGTTGCAGAGCAATGAGGTCCGGTACGCCAACCAGCCGATCGCCGTCGTGATCGCCGAGACGCAAGAGGCGGCGACGGAAGGTGCCGCGCTGCTGGCGCCGCGCTACGAGACGCTGCCTCCGCTGGTCGGACTCGATGCGGGCGAGAGTTATATGCCGCCCGTCGTCGGCGTCGGCAATCCCACCGAAAATCACCTCGGCGATGTCGAGGCGGGCCTTGCCGCGGCCGACAAGCAGATCGATGCAATCTATGAGACGCCACCGCAATATCACAACGCAATGGAGCCGCATGCCATTGTCGCGCACTGGGACGGCGACAGACTGCAAATCGACATGCCGACTCAGGGGCTCATGCTGTCGCTTGCCCGCGTCGCCGAATTGTTCGGCATCGCGCACAAAAAGATTCACATCCGCAGCCCATTCCTGGGCGGCGGTTTCGGCTCCAAGGGATTCCTGGCGGGGCCGCAGACTCTCGGCATCATGGCGGCAAAGCTCGTCGGCAGGCCGGTCAAGCTGGTGCTGCGCCGCGAGCAGATGTATGGCCCGGTCGGCCACCGCGCGCCGACGCGCCAGCGCCTGCGCATCGGCACCGATGGCGAGGGACGTCTGACTGCGCTCGACCACCATGCGCGGACCGTGTCGAGTACGTTCGACGATTTTTACGAGCCTGCGGCCGATGCCTCGCATACGCTCTATGCGGCACCCGCGATCCGCACCTCGCATGATGCCGTGCGGGTCAACACCGGCACGCCGCTGTTCATGCGCGCGCCGGGCGAGGCGACCGGCTCGATCGCGCTCGAGAGCGCGATCGACGAGATGGCCTGGGCCTGCGGCTTGGATCCGCTCGCCTTCCGCCTGAAGAACTACGCCGAGGTCGAGCCGATGACGGGACGGCCTTTCTCCTCCAAGGCGCTGCGCGCCTGCTACGAGCAGGGTGCGGCGCGCTTCGGCTGGGCCAAGCGTCCGCTGCAGCCGCGGCAGATGCGCGACGATGCCGGCCTCCTGGTCGGCTGGGGCATGGGCACGGCGACCTTCCCGGCGCTGATGTTCCAGGCCGAAGCGCGCGCGGCGATCCGCCGCGACGGCTCCGGCGTGATGGAGATCGGCGCGCATGACATGGGGCAGGGCGCCTGGACCGCGCTGGCGCAGATCGCGGCGGATTCCGTCGGTCTCGACATCGACCGCCTCGACTTCAAGTCCGGCACGTCCGACCTGCCTGACGCCGGTATCGCCGGCGGCTCGGCGCACACGGCAACGGCAGGCGCTGCGATCCACAGCGCCGGTGCGGCCGTGATCGGAAAGCTCGCCGATCTCGCCACCAGCGACGAACGCTCGCCGCTGTTCGGCGCCGGCAATGCCGGCGTGATCGCGCGCGAGGGCAGGCTGATCCGCCGCGACGACGAGAGCCGGAGCGAGAGCTATGCCGAGATTCTGGCGCGCGCCGGCGTCGCCGAGATCGAGGCCCGCGGCACCGGCGCAGCGAACCCTGCGGCGATGGAGCAATATGCGATGCATGCCCACGGCGCGGTGTTCGCCGAGGTGAAGGTCGATCCCGAGCTGGGCCAGATCCGCGTCACCCGCATGGTCGGGGCGTTTGCCGCCGGGCGCATCGTCAATCCGCGCATGGTGCAGAGCCAACTGTTCGGCGGCATGATCTGGGGCTTGTCCTTTGCGCTGCACGAGGCGGCCATCACCGACCAGCGGACCGGACGGATCATGAATGCCAATCTCGGCGAATACCACATCCCGGTGAATGCCGACGTGCCGCCGCTCGACGTCATCACCGTCGAGGAGCACGATCCGCACGTCAACGCGCTCGGCATCAAGGGTGTCGGCGAGATCGGCATCACCGGCAGTGCCGGCGCGGTCGCCAACGCCGTCTGGCACGCCACCGGCGTGCGCGTGCGCAAATTTCCGATCCGAATCGAGGAGTTGCTGACGCAGGGTTGAGGCAAAGGCGGGGCGAGATCTTCTCGCTCCGCCGCGTCGCGCCGATTCAGCTCAAGATTCGGCCGGTGCCGTAATCTCGGATGCGGCCGATCGCCGTCAGAACGTCGGCGGCGTGCACGCCGAGATCACCTCGCAGGGCTTGCCGCCGACGCAGCGGAAGCGATGCGGGCGGCGGCTTTCGAAATAATAGGCATCGCCGGGATTGAGGATGCGGCGCTCGTCCTCGACGGTGACCTCGAGCTTGCCCGAGATCACGATGCCGCCTTCCTCGCCCTCATGCACGAGATGCACGCGGCCGGTGTCGCTGCCGGGCTCGTAGCGCTCCTTCAGGATCTGCAGGCTGCGGCCGAACAGATTGTCGCCGACCTGCCGGTACGAGATCGGCTTCTTGCCGACTTCGGTGAGCTCCTCGGCGCGGTAGAAGATCTTGCGCCTGGACTCCGGCTCCAGTGCGAAGAACTCGGCGAGCCCCATCGGGATGCCGTCGAGAATGCGCTTGAGCGCGCCGACCGACGGGTTCATCTGGTTGGATTCGATCAGCGAGATGGTCGAATTGGTGACGCCGGCGCGCTTGGCCAGCTCGCGCTGCGACAGCTTGTGGCGCGCCCGGATGAATCGCAGCCGTCCACCGATGTCGACGCTCATGCCCAATTCCCGTGTTGCAGGTGTTGCGGATCGCGCAAATATGGACCGGCGGCCCCAGCCAAATCAATGGCTTGCAGGCCGCCAGAAAAGGACTTGTTGCGCTTTCCAAGCCATGGCTCAGCTATGGGATCAGCAAAGGAGCGCGGCCGTGACCCTTCATCAGATTCCGAACACCATCAAGACCGATTCGTACTGGATGCCGTTCACGGCCAACCGGCAGTTCAAGAAGGCGCCGCGCCTGTTCTCCTCGGCCGAGGGCATGTACTACACCAGCGTCGACGGTCGCCAGGTGATCGACGGCTCCGCCGGGCTCTGGTGCGTCAATGCCGGCCATGGCCGCAAACAGATAGCCGCCGCCGTCGAGCGCCAGCTGATGACTCTGGACTTCGCGCCGTCGTTCCAGATGGGCCATCCGCTGGCGTTCGACTTCGCCGAGCGTCTTGCCGAGATCGCTCCTAAAGGCCTCGACCGCGTCTTCTTCACCAATTCCGGCTCCGAGTCGGTCGACACCGCGCTGAAGATCGCGCTGGCCTATCACCGTGCCAACGGCCAGGCCAGCCGCACGCGCCTGATCGGCCGCGAGCGCGGCTATCACGGCGTCGGCTTCGGCGGCACCTCGGTCGGCGGCATGGTCGCCAATCGCCGCGCCTTCACCACCCTGCTGCCGGGCGTCGACCACATCCGCCACACCCATGATCTCACCCGCAACGCCTTCGCCAAGGACCTGCCCGAGCACGGCGCCGAACTCGCCGACGATCTCGAGCGTCTGGTCGCCCTGCATGGCGCGGAGACGATCGCCGCCGTCATCGTCGAGCCGGTGCCGGGCTCGACCGCGGTGCTGCCGCCGCCGAAGGGCTACCTGCAGCGCCTGCGCGAGATCTGCGACAAGCACGGCATCCTCCTGATCTTCGACGAGGTCATCACCGGCTTCGGCCGCCTCGGCACGCCATTCGCCGCCAACTTCTTCGGCGTCACGCCGGACCTGATGACGACGGCCAAGGGCATCACCAATGGCACCATTCCCTGCGGCGCGGTGTTCGCAAGCCGCAAGGTGCACGACGGTCTGATGGTCGGTCCCGAGAGCCAGATCGAGCTGTTCCATGGCTATACTTATTCGGCGCATCCGACAGCTTGCGCCGCGGGCATCGCGACGCTCGACATCTACAAGGACGAAGGCCTGCTGACGCGCGGTGCCTCGATCGCGGAATACTGGCGCGATGCACTGCATTCGCTCAAGGGTCTGCCCAACGTCGTCGATATCCGCAATTGCGGGCTGATGGGCGCGGTCGAGCTGGCGCCGCGCGACGGTGTGGTCGGCGCGCGCGGTTATGACGTGATGGTCGACTGCTTCAACACCGGCCTCTATCTGCGCATGAGCGGTGACAGCTTCGCGATGTCGCCTCCGCTCATCGTTGAGAAGAGCCACATCGACCAGATGATCTCGATCCTCGGTGACGCCATCAAGAAGGTGGCCTGATATTTGCTCTCGCCGCCAGCGAGTTGGTCCTTGCAGCGGCGAGCGCCGCGGGAGTTTGACGAAGCGTGAAAGTTCTGATCCTCGGCAGCGGTGTCATCGGTGTCACCTCTGCCTACTACCTCGCTCGTGCCGGCCATGAGGTGACGGTCGTCGACCGTCAGCCAGAGCCGGCACTGGAGACCTCCTTCGCCAATGCCGGCGAGGTGTCGCCCGGCTATTCCTCGCCCTGGGCCGGCCCCGGCGTGCCGGTGAAGGCGATCAAGTGGCTGTTGATGAAGCACGGTCCGCTGGTGATCCGGCCGAAGCTCGATCCGGTGATGTGGGTCTGGCTGCTCAAGATGCTGCGCAACTGCACCAGCGCGCGCTACGCCGTCAACAAGAGCCGGATGATTCCGATCGCCGAATACAGCCGTGACTCTTTACGCGATCTGCGCCGCGACATCGGCATCCAGTATGACGAGCGCTCGCAAGGTACGCTGCAGCTGTTTCGCTATCAGGCCCAGCTTGACGGCACCGCCGAAGACATCGCCGTGCTCAAGCAATACGGCGTTCCCTTCGAGGTGCTGAGCCGCGAGGGCTGCATCGCGGTCGAGCCGGCGCTCGGCGGTGTGAAGGAGAAGTTCGTCGGCGGGCTTCGCCTGCCGCAGGACGAGACCGGCGACTGCCACATGTTCACGCAGTCGCTCGCCAAGCATGCCCAGGCGCTCGGCGTGCGCTTTTTGTTCAACACCTCGATCGACCGCATTGTCACCGATGGCGCGCGCGTCAGCGGCGTCGCCACCAGCGCCGGGCTGTTGCAGGCGGACGCTTACGTGCTCGCGCTCGGCAGTTGGTCGTCGCGGCTCGTGGCGCCGCTCGGCATCTCGCTGCCGGTCTATCCGGTGAAGGGCTATTCGATCACGGTGCCGATCAAGGACGCCTCCGGCGCGCCGGAATCGACCGTGATGGACGAGAGCTACAAGGTCGCGATCACCCGCCTCGGCAGTCGCATCCGCGTCGGCGGCACCGCCGAAATCTCCGGCTATTCGGCCAAGCTCTACGATGCACGCCGCGCCACGCTTGATCATTCGCTGACCGACCTGTTCCCGCGCGGCGGCGATCTGTCCAAGGCGACGTTCTGGAGCGGCCTGCGCCCGATGACGCCGGACGGCCCGCCCGTGATCGGCCGGACGCACTATGCCAACCTCCACCTCAACACCGGCCACGGCACGCTCGGCTGGACCATGTCCTGCGGCTCGGGCCGCGTGCTCGCGGATATGCTGTCGGGCAGGAAACCGGAGATCGATGTGAGTGCGCTGACGGTGGAGCGGTACAAGCACCGGTTTGGGTGATTTCTTCGCCTCTCCCCGCGTGCGGGGAGAGGCCGGAATTTGCGAGAGCAAATTCCGGGTGAGGGGGAGTCTCCGCGAGTCCCGCTGTGACCATTTCTGCTGAAGCAGCCCCTCACCCCGACGCTCTCAGCGCGAGCGAAGCTCGTCGCGGCCCCGTAAGAACGGGGAGAGGGAGAGCAACTACCCCGCCCCCGTCACGCAATTCACCCACAGCACCACGGCTTTCGCATCCTGCGCCGGGTTGGAAAACCGGTGGGGCCTTCGGCTCGCAAAGCGAAAGCTGTCGCCGGTCTTCAGCGACCATGTCTGGCTGTCCACCGTCAGCATCATCTCGCCTTCGAGCACGAGCCCGGCCTCTTCGCCGTCGTGGGTGTAGAGCTCGTCGCCGGTGGATCCGCCCGGCTCCAGATGCACCAGGAACAGATTGAGCTTGTTGTCGGCGCTCGCCGGGCTCAGCAATTGTTTGGACACGCCGGTGCGCCACAGCTTCAATTCGGGCCGTTGCAATCCGCGCGTCACCACCTGATCCGATGTGCCGTCGGCGCTCGGGCTCGCGCCGAACAGCGCGGCGATGCCGACGCCGAGCACGTCGGCGAGCGTCGCCAGCACCCGCAGCGACGGCGACGACAGCCCGCGCTCGATCTGGCTGAGGAAGCCGATCGACAAATCCGAGCGCGCGGCGACCGTCTCCAGCGAGAACTGCCTGACCCGCCTGAGATCCCGGATGCGGCGGCCGACTGCGACGTCCATCGCCGGCTCGGCCGCTTTGGCTTTCACCTTAGCCGGCTTTTTCTTGGCCGGCTTTGCGGCGGCCGGTTTGCGCATTCTTTTGCCACCGCTCACGTCAAACCGCTTCCTTCATGTGCATGAAAACCGCTTGCATCGTCCGCGAAAGTGTGACCAAATTTTCATATTAGTGAAAATAGGCCGAAACGGGCCGGCCCGCAACGTCTGATCGCGACATGCGCGCGCGCCGCCGCCGGCCAGGCCCAAAAAGGGGGATGCGATGAAGCGTTTTGTTCAAGCCGTTTTCGCGGCGCTCGCCATTGCCACAGTCGTGCCGGCTTCGGCGCAACAGGTTCTGAAGGTCGGCTCGACGCCGACCGGCATTCCTTTCACCTTCCTCGACACCAAGACCAACACCATCCAGGGCATCATGGTCGATCTCATCACCGAGATCGGCAAGGATGCCGGCTTCAACGTGCAGATCGAGCCGATGCAGTTCTCGGCGCTGATCCCCTCGCTGACCTCGAGCAAGATCGACATCATTGCGGCTGCGATGTTCATCACCGCGCCGCGCAAGGAGGTCGTCGACTTCTCCGATCCGATCTACACCTACGGCGAGGGCCTCGTGGTGCCGAAGACCGACACCAAGGCTTACGCCACGCAGGACGATCTGAAAGGTGAGACGGTCGGCGCCCAGGTCGGCACCGCCTTCGTCGATGCGCTGAAGAAAACCGGCCTGTTCGCCGAGGTAAAGGCCTACGATACCATCCCGGACATCCTGCGCGACGTGAACACCGGCCGGCTCAAGGCCGGCTACGCCGATTATCCGATCCTCGCCTACAATCTGAAGCAGGGCGGCTTCCCCGAGGTGCGCCTGGTCGACGGCTACAAGCCTGTCACGGTCGGCTCGGTCGGCATCGGCGTGCGCAAGGGTGAGACCGCCCTGCTCGGCAAGATCAACGCGTCGCTCGCGAAGCTGAAAGCCAACGGCACCATCGACAAGATCCTCGATAAATGGGGCCTGAAGGCCCAGGGTTGATCGTCAGCGTCTGACCGATGAAGGCTGCCCGATGAAAGGCTTCTGGCGCGATGCCGTCGAGTTTTTCCCGATCCTGCTGAACGGCGTCGCCCTGACGATCGTCGTCACGGTGGGCTCGCTGCTGCTCTCGACGGTGCTGGGCCTCGTCTGGGCGATGATGCGGGTCTCCGGCATAAGAGCGCTGTCGATGCTCAGTGCCAGCCTGATCAACGTGATCCGCGGCATCCCGATCATCGTGCTGTTGTTCTACCTCTACTTCGTGATGCCCGATCTCGGCGTCACGCTTAGCGCGTTGCAGGCCGCGATCCTCGGGCTCGGCATCGCCTATTCGGCCTATCAGGCCGAAAACTTCCGCGCCGGCATTGAGGCGATCGACAAGGGGCAGATCGAGGCGGCGCAGTCGATCGGCATGGGCTGGTGGCTCACCATGCGCCGTGTGGTGTTGCCGCAGGCGGTGCGCATCGTGCTGCCGCCTTACGGCAACGTCATGATCATGATGCTGAAGGATTCCTCGCAGGCCTCGACCATCACGGTCGCCGAGCTCGCCCTGCAGGGCAAGCTGATCGCGTCCTCGACGTTCAAGAACACCAGCGTGTTCACGCTGGTCGCGCTGATGTATCTCACCATGAGCATTCCGCTGATCCTGCTGGTCCGTCACTTCGAGAAGCGGGCCGGCAAGCGATGATCGAGCTGAACGACGTCCACAAGAGCTTTGGCAAGGTCGAGGTGCTCAAGGGCATCACGGCGAGCGTCGAGAAGGGCGAGGTGGTCTGCATCATCGGCCCCTCCGGGTCCGGCAAGTCGACCATCCTGCGCTGTATCAACGGTCTCGAAAGCTACGATCGCGGCGAGATCAGCGTCGAAGGCCTGAAGGTCGATCGCGACGCGCCGTCGATCGTGAACATCCGCACCCAGGTCTCGATGGTGTTCCAGCGTTTCAATTTGTTCCCGCATCGGACGGTGCTGGAGAACGTGATGGAGGGTCCGCTCTTCGTGAAAAAGGAGCCGCGCGCCCAGGTGCTAGAGCGCGGCCGCGCGCTGCTCGCCCAGGTCGGGCTTGCGGAAAAGGCCGATGCGCATCCGCCGCAGCTTTCCGGCGGCCAGCAGCAGCGCGTCGCCATCGCGCGGGCGCTCGCCATGCAGCCCAAGGCGATCCTGTTCGACGAGCCGACCTCGGCGCTCGACCCCGAGCTCGTCGGTGACGTCCTCGGTGTCATGCGCAAGCTCGCCGACGACGGCATGACCATGGTCGTCGTCACCCACGAGATGGGCTTTGCCCGCGATGTCGCCGATCGCGTTCTGTTCATCGATGGCGGCGTCATTGTCGAGCAGGGGCCGGCGAAATCGCTGCTCAATCAACCGCAGCACGCGCGGACGCAGGACTTCTTGCGCCGCGTGCTGCATCCGCTCTGACCGGACTTTCCATGACGCGCCTGCCTCTGCCGCCCTCGCTCTATGCCGACACCGCGATTGCGCCGATTGCCACGCCGCCGCTCGATGTCGACAAGAGCGTCTCGGTCGCGATCGTCGGCGGCGGCTACACCGGCCTCTCCACCGCGCTGCATCTGGCGGAACAGGGCGTCGAGGCGCTGGTGCTGGAGGCGCAGGAGCCGGGCTGGGGCGCGTCCGGCAACAATGGCGGCCACACCAATCCCGGCCTGAAGCACGACCCTGACAAGATCGAGGCCGATTTCGGCACAGAGCTCGGCCGCCGCATGATCGCGTTTGCCTACGGCACGACCAACTTCACGCACGATTTGATCCGTCGCTACCAGATCCCGTGCGAGGCGCGGCAGAGCGGCACCTTGCGCGCGGCCTACAATGAGAGCAGCGCCGCCGCGATCGAGCAGACGGCGCAGCAATGCGTCCGCCGCGGCATGCCGGTGTCCTATCTGAACCGCGAGCAGCTGCGCGAGATGACCGGCACCGACCGCTACATCGGCGCCATGCTCGATACACGCGGCGGCGATCTGCATCCGCTCAGCTACGCCCGTGGTCTTGCGCGCGCCGCGATTTCGGCGGGCGCGACGGTTCATGGCGAGACGCCGGCGTTATCGCTACGCCGCGAGGGAACGCGCTGGCGCATCGAGACGCCCCGGGCCGTGGTTCATGCTGACAAGGTCCTGCTCGCCACCAACGGCTTCACCGACGATCTCTGGCCTGCGCTCCGCCGCACCATCGTGCCGGTGTTTTCCTCGATCGCCGCCACCGCGCCGCTCTCCGACGCGGTCGCCCGTTCGATCATGCCGACGCGTTCGGTGCTCTACGAGAGCGGCCACATCACGGTCTATTACCGTATCGATCAGCAGAACCGTCTGTTGATGGGCGGCCGCGGCCCGATGCGCTGGATCAAGTCGCCGCATGATGTCGCTTATCTCATGCGTTATGCAGAGCGGCTCTGGCCGCAGCTCAAGGGTGTCGCCTGGACCCACGGCTGGAATAGCCGGCTCGCCATCACCGCGG
Organism: Bradyrhizobium glycinis; assembly: GCF_016031655.1. Classification (GTDB taxonomy): domain Bacteria; phylum Pseudomonadota; class Alphaproteobacteria; order Rhizobiales; family Xanthobacteraceae; genus Bradyrhizobium; species Bradyrhizobium glycinis. Next base: position 184,261 of record NZ_JACCHQ010000007.1, on the reverse strand, counting down.
ACCATTATCCCCATGTGCATGAGCCCGCCGAGAGCATTTTGATCTCGCTCGGCTGCAACGGCCGCGGTGTCGCGCTCTCGACCGCGATGGGCGAACAGCTCGCCCGCCGACTGATCGGCGGCACCAAGGCCGAGATCGACATGCCCATCACGGGCATTAAGCCGATTCCGATGCACGCGTTTTGGCCGGTCGGCGTGACCACCGCCGTGCTCACGGGACGGGTGCGGGACCGGCTCGGCCTATGAAGAAGGCGCCGCCTTGTGAGGGCGGCGCCTCCTCAAGAATTGCAGATGGCCTCAGCAGCGGCCCTGCTTCCACAGTCCGGGCGGGCAGCCGTAACCGCGCCAGCCGACCTTGCGTCCATGCGACCAGCCGGGCGGCGTGAAATGGTGATGATGGCCCATCTTATGGCCATGACCATGTCCGTGGCCATGACCACCCTTCGCCAGCGCGGGGCTCGCAAATGTGAAGCCGGCCGCAATGATCAGCGACGCGGCGAGCGCAAGTTTCTTCATCATGTCCTCCAATGGGGCGAGCGCATTGTCCGTTCAGTGAACGAACGCTGGGCAGGTAAGTTCCCTGCGAATGTGGAGGACTCGTGACGCTCGCCTGGATGCGTAATCGCGCTGGAGCTCAACGCGCGCTGGCATTTCGAGCGGAGTTAAGCCTCCGCCACCGCATCGGCCCAGGGCTGGAAAATCTCGACCGCGCCGGAGTTCACCGCGCCCTCGCGCATCACGACGCTCGGGAAGGCGAACTTCTGCGGCACCGCCTGCAGCCGGCTCTCTTCATAGTCGAAGCGCGCGGCCAGCGCCTTGCGCACCTCCGCCGGCAGGCGCGCATCGCCGATCACCACCGCGCCTTCGCTGGCGTCGATGCGCGGCTGGTGGATGGCGTCCAAGTCCATGCCGTAGTCCATCGCGAAGGACACGAGCTGCATCACCGCGGGCAGGATGCGGCGTCCGCCGGAGGCGCCGACCGCGAGGCGCTTGCCGTCCTTGGTCTCGGCGATGACAGGTGTGTAGTTGCAGAGGCAGCGCTTGCCGGGTGCGAGCGAGTTGGTGGTGCCAGGCGTCGGGTCGAACCACATGATGCCGTTGTTCATGGTGATGCCGCTGTGCGGTGTCACGTATCGCGAGCCGAAGGACGAGAGCAGCGTCTGCGTCACCGCCGCGATGTTGCCGTGGCGGTCGACCACCGAGAAATGCGTGGTGCAGGCCGGCGCCAGATATTCGGCGCCGAGCGAACGCTTGCCGTCGGCATCGCCCATATCCTTGAGACGCTCACTGAAGGCGGCCTGCAGGGCGAGCGCATATTCGACATAGGCGCCGGCATCCGGCGCGCCTGCCGGCGTCAAGCTCTGCTGCAACAGGCGCAGCGCATGCGCCATCGTCGGCCCCGCAGTGAGCTCCGGGGTCGCGAGCACCTTGCCTTCGCGATAGGGGATCGCCAGCGGCTCGCGCACATGGGCGCGGAAGGCGGCGAGATCCTCCACCGACAGCGAGCCGCCGTCGGCCTTGATGTCGGAAGCAATGCTCCTGGCGAGGTCGCCCTGATAGAAATTGCGCGGGCCCGCGTCGGCCAGATGTGACAGCGTCGCCTTCAGAGCGTCCTGCGGCAGCCGCGTCTCAGCCTTGATGCCCCATGGCGCGGTCGGCGGCAGGCCATCCTTCAGATATGCGGCCGCGCTCGCGGGGTAGCGTCTGAGATCGGCGGCCGAGCCCGCGATCGTCACCGTCGTCCACCAATCGACCAGCAGGCCTTCGCCGGCGAGCCGAGCTGCCGGCGCGACCAGATCCTTCCACGGCAATTTGGCGTAGCGGCGGTGCGCCTCTTCCATTCCGGCGACGACGCCGGGCACGGCGATCGAGCCGGGGCCGTGGATGTTGCGATCATCCTTCACCCGCGGCCAGGGAAACAGGTCGGACGCCGCGCCTTCGCCGCTGAGCGGATAATCGGCCGTGCGCAGGCTCTGCGGCGCGCACATGCCGTAGTCGATCACCTCATAGCGATTTTCCTTGGCGCGGTAGAGCACCATCGCACCGCCGCCGCCGATGCCGCTGTTCCAGGGCTCCAGGACGTTGAGGGCAAACGTGGTCGCGACGATCGCGTCGACGCAATCGCCGCCCGCGGCCAGCACCTGCGCCCCGACTTCCGCCGCCCGCCGCGATTGCGAGGCGACGATGCCGCCCTTGGAGGTGACGGCGGGCTTGCGGATTGTTTGGTTGAGGCTGAACTGGTGAGGCATGATGTCGTCTTGATGCTCGTCGATGGCTTCGCTGCGTTGAATGCGAGGCTCCGCAATTGGCGAAGCGCGCGGACAATGGCACATTGCCGCCAACGAGAACATCCAAAGAGAGGCGCGACATGGCTGGTGTGAAACAGGCGCGTCCCCCCAAATGCATCATGGCCGGGTTAAACCCGGCCATGATGGGAGGAGACGGAAATCAGCTCGCAAGCGCCGGAGGAGCGCCGCCTCAGTGCGAGCGATCCAGCCGGCTGGCCTGATACTTGGCGCGCCACGCCGGGCCGGGTCCGCGCATGTAGTGCAGTTCGGGGCGATAGGGGTTGCCGGCGACGCGGATCAGCGTCTGCCATCTGGTGGCGACGAAGCTCAGGGGCTGGCGCAGCAGGCTTAAGGAAGCGAGCGACATGACATCACCTCAATGCGGCTTGCCGAGCATGGCGGTGAAGGGGAGATCGAAGATTTCCTCGCCGTCATCGTCGCTGACATGGATCACCCAGTCGCGCCAGTCTTCGGCGCCGGGGGTCTGGATCATCGAGTTCATGATCTGAGTGGCGCGGTCGCGTGCCTCGGTCAGATTGGCGACTGCGGCGCCGTAGTGGTCGATCAGCGTGCCCTCGGTGTTGGAGCAGTGAAAATAGACCTGGACCATAGGCGCCTCCTGTAGAAAGCGATTGGGACGGCAAACCGATACCACCCCAAGCATTCGCGAAACATTCGGGTCGAGCCCGGTAAGGAAATCTACGGATATTGGTCGGGCTCAAAGTCATTACAGGTTTAATCACAGGCGGGTGATGACTGGACGGCGCCAAGGCGGCATGGAACAACGTCCGCGGGAAGCCGGGGGTCACCGTGAACCAGTTCACATTCGCGCGCGAACGGCCGAATCTGCGCTTGCCTGCAGCGGTCGTTCTTGCAGCGGTTTGGGCCGCCGCGCTGTTCGGCTTCGCCCCGGCTTCGTCCGAGCCGGTGAGAAAGAGCGGCTACGCCATCGGCACGGACGCCTGCGGCAGCGGCGATCTCGCCTTTCCCAGGATCCAGATCGACATGAAGGCGGGATTTTGCGCCGGCCTCGTTGCCAGCGAAGAGGACCGCCTCAAATTTCCGCGCGCGATCGTCCAGGTGCCCGGCCGCGACCTTTTGGTGGTCGCCGATATGGGCGGCTGGGGCCACACCGACGGGCGGCTGCTGCTGCTCGATCCGCGTGCCCCGCAGGGGCAACGCCTCAAGGAACTGCTGACGGGGATAGAATATCCGTTCGCTCTCGTCATCGGCCCGGACAGGAAGCTCTATGCCTCGACCGCGGAGACGATCTTCCGGTTCGACCCGCTTGCGGACAATCCACGCAGCACGGTCGAGACCATCATCCGTCACATGCCCGGCCGCCGGATCACGCTGCCGGATGGCAAGAGGCTGGATGAGAGCGCGCATCCATTCAAGCAGTTCGTGTTCGACCGGAACGGCCGGCTGTTCGTCAATGTTGGCTCGCACAGCGACGACTGCATCACGCCTGCGCCGATCACAAAACCCTGTGCGGCGGCCGAGGGCGCGTCCGCGTTGGCGTCGATCTGGCTGTTCACGCCGCCCGCAGGCGGCGTCTTCCCCGCACTGAAACCCGGCGATCCCGACCCGCCGCACACCGTCTATGCGCGCGGCTTGCGCAACTCGATGGCCCTGGCGCTGCACCCGAAGTTTCCGGATGCCGGCTACGCCTTCCTGCAGGCCGAGAATGCCCGCGATCTGCCCGACATCTTCAAGCCGAACGAGGAGATCAACGCGATCGAGCAAGGCAGGCACTATGGCTGGCCCTATTGCTACGACGTGTCGACGCCGAGCCCCGAATTCCGGCTCGTGCTGCAATCGGGCGCGTACAAGTCGTTCTGCTCGGCCAATGCGCTTTACAAGGCGCCGTTGTCGCTGCTGCCGCCGCACGGCGCGCCGCTCGCGATGCTCTACTACCACGGCGCCAAATTCCCGGAGCTGGAGGGCAAGCTGCTGGTCGGCCTGCACGGCTATCGGCCGACCGGCAGCCGGCTCCTCATCTACGACGTTGACGATCACGGCTTTCCAAAGCCGAGCGCGGCACCGGTGCGCTATCACGTCAGTTGCGCGGCCGAGCCGACCCGCAGTTTCCGAACCGACGCCGGCGAGGTCGCCGCCGCGCCGTTCGAAGAGCTGATCGCCGGCTGGCACCGGGTCAACGGCGCGCGGCCGCAAGGTGCGCCGGTCGGCATGACGGTGGCGGAGGATGGCGCGATCTGGCTGGTCGAGGACAAGAACAAGACCGTGATCCGCATCGATCGCGCGGCCGGCGAGCTACCTCAGCCGCTCCCCTGCGATACGCGCAGCCAGGCGATGATCGACCAGCTCGCAGCTTTCGTTGCCAGCGACGCGCAGAACAGTGTTCGCCTCACCGCCTTGCGCAAGGGCCTCGTCGAGAAGCACTGCGTCGGCTGCCATTCGGATTTCGGCCTGAGCGCGGGTCAGTCGGATGCGGAGAAGGACAGGGCGGTGCTGCACTTCATGCTGTCGCAGGATGGCTGGATCTATCCAGGCGATCCTGACGCCGGCAGGCTCCGCATACGCCTGCGCGGTCTTGGCGCCGAGAAGCTGATGCCGCCGGGCGGCGAGAGCCTGCCGAAGCTGGAACCCGGTTATACGCGCCTGCTCGATATGGCGGACCTGTTCGTCGCCAAAATGGTTCCGGGCACGCGGATGCGGATCAAGCCGGGCCCGCCGCAGCGGAAGTTTTTCAGCAAGGCCAACAAGGAATGCGGCGAAATACCGGCCGGAAAGGTCGTCGTCGTGACACAAAGGAGCGCTGTAGACAGACCCGGCTTCAGCCGATTCTTCCGGCCAGCCGATCCCTATCTGAACGGTGAGTGCACCGACGGCGATGGCTATTACATCCGGCAGGAACTTCTGGTGCCTGTGCAGTAGCATCCTGCTCGTCGCGACGCTGCCGGCCGCTGCCGAAACAAAACTGTTCGAAAGCGCACAGGTGACGCCGGCCAGCGAGTACACCTTCGGCATCGAAGGGCCGGCCGCCGATCTCGATGGCAATCTGTTCGTCGTCAACCTCGGCAAGCCCGGCACCATCGGCAAATTGCCTGCGGGTGGCGCCGCCTCGGAGCTGTTCACGATGCTCCCCGAAGGCAGCGTCGGCAATGCGATCCGTTTCGATCGCAGCGGCACGATGTTCATCGCCGACTACAAGAAGCACAACATCTTCGCGATCCCCAAGGGTGCGATCGAGCCCGCGGTATGGTTTCACTCCGACGAGCTGAGCCAGCCGAACGACATCACGATCGCGCCCGACGGCACGATCTATGCGAGCGATCCGAACTGGAAGGGCAGGGAAGGCCACATCTGGCGCATCGCCAGGGGAGCGGACGGTACGGTGCAGGGACGGGTGATGTCGGCGCCGCGCGCGATGGGCACCACCAACGGCATCGATCTCAGCCCTGACGGCAAGACGCTCTATGTCGGCGAATCCAGCAGCGGCCAGATCTGGTCCTATGCGATCAGCGGCAACGAGCTGACGACTGCAAAGCTCGTCAAGGCGTTTCAGCCCGACACCATCGACGGCCTGCGCACCGACGTTGCCGGCCGCCTCTACGTCGCGCGCATTCTCAAGGGCACGATCGCGCTGATGAAGCCGACCGGCGCGGTCGAGCGCGAGATTCCGCTGAGGGCCAAGGAGCCGACCAACCTTGCCTTCGGCGGCAGCGACGGCAAGACCGTCTTCGTCACCCAGCGCCAGGGCGGCTTCATCGAGTCCTTCCGCACCGACCGGCCCGGCCGCGAGCACTGCCTCCAGCGCGGACGTTGCTGAGCTTCGCAAGCGCTCTGCTTTCGGCGCAGGGCAGCGCGACATGGGCGGCATTCTTCTTGCTTGCATCCGGCGGCCGTGGCGATCAAGACTCTGCGGCACGTTCAGTAGCATGCGACCACGGAGTGTTTGAGTGAAAGCCGTTTATACCGAACTGCACCGCAGCCACGATCCGCAATTCTTCCTGGTGCGCGGTGTCGTCAAGCGCACCACCGAGCAGCCCGAGCGCGCCGACCGCCTGCTCAAGGGATTGAAGGACGGCAGGCATCAACTGGTCGAGCCGACCAAGTTCGGGTCCGGGCCGCGCGCACGCATTCACAGTCCGGAATATCTGTCGTTCCTCAGCGAAGCCTGGGACGCCTGGACGGCGCTCGGCGATTCCGGCCCGGAGATGATCGGCAATGTCCATCCCGTGCGCCATGCAGCGACCTATCCCAGCCACATCGTCGGCAAGCTGGGCTGGCACACCGCCGACACCGCAGCGCCGATCGGCCCGGGCACGTGGGCCGCGGCCTGCGCCGCCACCGACGTTGCGGTCACCGCAGCGCAGATGGTGATGGACGGCGAGGACGCGGTCTATGCGCTCTGCCGTCCGCCCGGCCATCACGCCTATCGCGACATGGCCGGCGGCTTCTGCTTTCTCAACAACAGCGCGATCGCGGCGGCGCATCTGCGGCAGAAGCACGAGCGCGTCGTGATCCTCGACGTCGATGTCCATCACGGCAACGGCACGCAAGGCATCTTTTATGCCCGCCCCGACGTCTCCACGATCTCGATCCATGCCGACCCCGTTGCGTATTATCCCTACGTATGGGGCTATGCACACGAGCGCGGCGAAGGACCCGGCCTCGGCACCAATCTCAACATTCCGCTTCCCATCGGCACCGGCGATGACGGCTATCTCCAGGCGCTGGACCTCGCGCGCAAGGCGATCGAATCCTTTGCCCCCGGCGCCCTCGTCATCGCACTCGGCCTCGATGCCTCCGAGCACGATCCGCTCAAGGGATTGGCCGTCACTACACCCGGCTTCCGCCGTATCGGCCAGGCCATCGCGAAGCTGGGCCTGCCGACCGTGTTGGTGCAGGAAGGCGGCTATCTCTCGGATATCCTCGGCGCCAACCTGACCTCTGTGCTGGCGGGCTTCGAAGAAGCGCGGTGAGATCGCTTCACCTCTCCGCGGTGTGCGTCATTCAGCCGCTTCGTGGAGAGGCCAGGCATGGCGGCTGATGGGAAGGCCGCCGTCCGCGCGGGAGCCGTCGGCGATCGCGAGGCGATGCGCGGGCGATGGCGAGCACAGCGAGAAGCGCCAGCCGTCCGGATCGTCGACGATGTCTGGCTTGAAGCTGATCTCGATGGCCTCGCGTGACACCTGCATGGCGAAGGCATCGAGCGGCAGATTGAGCCCGAAGCCCCTGGCCTTCAGATAGGCCTCCTTGAGCGTCCAATAGTCGAAGAAGCGCTCGATCGCCGCGGGCTCCGGCAGTCCGCGCAAGCTTTCGACCTCCTCCGGCGCAAAGAAGCGAAGCGCGGTGGACAGCGGCGCGACGCGCCGCGACACGGTTTCGACGTCGACCCCGACGGCCTCATGCCGCGACACCACGCAAGCGACGCAGCCGTCGGCATGCGACAGGCTGAAATGCAGCGCGCTCGAGGTGGCCGGTGCTGCGACGAACGGCCGGCCATAGCGGCCCGCGCCAAACGACCAGTCGGTCGGAGCGACGTTGGAAGCGACCTGCGACAGCGCGAGGCGCAACATCGCATGTGCGAAAATGTACTGCCGCCGATGCCGCTCGAACACGAAGCGATCGGCCCGGGCCCGCTCGTCGACCGAGAGCAGGCGCCGGCACGCCTCGGCCGCGCCCGGCACGTCAATGGTCTCGATCAGTCCGACAAAGAGTTCGATTCTGTCGTCTGCCATCAATTGGGCCCATGGCGTCGGGCGGGGCCAAATCCCTCGGTCCCGACTAAGAAACAACTGAGCAAGAATCAGCCGAGAGGACCGTACCTAGCGGTCCACCCGGGCGAATTCTTGTCGATTTGCAGGCCGGTTTACAGGCGCAAGCTTGTGCGAGCCCCCCAAACCTCGATGGGCGCGAGCGGCCGCTCTGCAAAGACTCGTACGGCGTCCCCGACCGACGAATTTACTTCTTCGTCTTGGACTTCTTCTTCTTGGAGCCGCGCAGAGCCTCTAGGCTGGCTTCGACATCATCCAGCTCCTTCTGGAGTTTCTCCTTCTCGTAATTGAGCAGGTCTTCCAGCGCCTTGCGGTCCTCCTCGCTGAGCGAGGTCTTCTTCGTAAATTTGATGAAACCCATAACACTCCCCCGGTTGAAATTGATCATCCCAAATCAAAGCGCGAGAATAATCTTGCGCGACGACGCCAAATAATCAAGCTGCAACTTGATCATTCACAGCTTTGGCGCGTGAACCCGTATTCTTGCGCGATGTCGCGGGGTCAAGCGGCCCTGCGCGCGAGCAACCTGCCGAGTGGTGCGTTGGGCTGGGCGATCGCCGCCGTCAGCAGCGCGACGAGATCATCCATCCATTCGCCGACCACTCGGCCCTCGAGCAAATCGCGCTTGTAATTGCAGGAGCCGGTAAGGCCGGTCGGGCGCTCCTTGAGCATCAGCGACAGCCAGGTCTGGTCGATCGGCAGCACCGGCTGGCCTTCGCGCGCGACGTTGCCGATCGATTCTGTCGCGAGATCCGGGAGATCGAGCGGCTGGCGCAGCGGATTCTGCAGCGTGAAATAGACCTGGAGCAGCGAGGCCGGATCGATCCCCTCCTGCTCCAATCGATCGGCCAGGATGTTGAACGGCAGCTCCTGCCGTGTATGCGCCTCGAGCACGCTCTGGCGCACCCGCATCAGGGCCTCCGCGAACGACAGGTCCGGCGTGATTGTCGTGCGGACGATCACCGTGTTTTCGAACGGGCCGATGATCCGGTCGGTGTCCGGCTGGGCACGATTGGCCGTCGCGGTCGCGACGGCGATGTCGGTACGGCCCGTCCGGGCCAGCAGCATGGCTTTCAGGCCGGTGAGCAGGCACATGAACAGCGTGCAATTGTGCTGGCCGGCAAACGCCGTCAGCCGGGCGATCAGCTCGCGCTCGAGGCTGACCGGATGATGCCCGGTGGAGGCGCCCGGGCTCGATTCGCCGTCGAAGAGGGGACCCGCTCCGCGCAAGTTCTCGGTCCAGTCGGCAGCCTGGCGGCGCGCCGCGTCGGTGCCGCACCACCAGCGCTGCCAGCGTGCGACATCCGAAAAGGCTGGCGGTGGCTTCGGCAATGGCGCGGACGGATATCCGGCCAGCGCGGCATAGCGGCTCGACAGTTCCTCGAACAGCACGCCGATCGACCAGCCGTCGACGACGGCGTGATGCAGCGTCAGCAGCAGCACGTGATCGTCGTCGTGGAGCCGCAACAGCCGGGCGCGCAACAGCGGCGCGCGCGTGATGTCGATCGGAGTATAGGTCTCCTGCTCGATCAGGAGATCGATCTTCCTGAGCTCGAGCGCCTTGCGCCGCTTGTTGTTGTGGAGATGGCCGTCGCCGATCGTCTCGACCGTCATGATTCGGCCGAGCGTGCGCGGCGCGGCGATGCGGCTTTGCGGCTCATCGCCGTTCCAGGCGAACGCGCTGCGCAGCGATTCGTGCCGGCGCACCACGTCGTCGATCGCCCTGGCCAGGGCGGCCGAATCGAGCGGACCCCGCAGACGGAAGGCGAAGGGCAAATTGAACTGCGGCAGCCCCGGCAGATTCCGCTCGATGTGCAGCATTTGGTCCTGCCCGATGGAAGGCGCAGGCGGTCCGCCCGCAGCCGATCGTGGCTGGCTTGCGGCAGGCTCGTGCGGCTTCGTGGCCAAGGCCTGGTCGACCCGCCGCGCCAACCATTCGATCGTCGGCGCCTCGAAGATGGTCTTGATCGGTAGCGAGATTCCTAGCGCCCGCGCGATGCGCGCCATTACCTGGCCGGCCAGCAGCGAATGGCCGCCGAGGTCGAAGAAATTGTCGGTAACACTGATGCGCTCGACGTTCAGCAGGTCGATCCAGATGTCGGAGAGCACCTTTTCGGTGAAGCGCCGCGCCGGGACGACCGCATCCGGGCCGGACGTTTCCGGCGGTACGGACGCCAGCAGCGCCGAGCGGTCGATCTTGCCATGGGCATTGAGCGGCACCTGATCCAGGAACAGGAAGGCGGAGGGGATGGCGTGGCCGGGCAGGCGGCTCTTCAGGAAATCGCGCAGCTCGCTGGCACTGCTGCGGCTGCCAGGCTTGGCGGCGACATGGGCGATCAGCCTGACGTCGCCGCTCGCCTCGCGGCGCGGTTCGACGATAGCGGCGCGCACGCTTCGATGCTCGGCCAGCGCGTTCTCGATCTCCTTGAGCTCGACACGATAGCCACGGACCTTGACCTGATGGTCGGCGCGGCCGAGGCATTCGATCGTCCCGTCGGCGCGGCGCCGGGCCAGATCGCCGGTCCGGTAGAGCCGGCTGCCGGCCTGGCGCGAGAACGGATCGGGCAGAAAACGCTGCCGGCTCTGCGCGGGATCATTGATGTAGCCGCGGCCGATTCCGGCGCCGCCGATGCAGAGTTCGCCGGTCACGCCGATCGGTTGCGGCTGGAGGTTTGCGTCGAGCACGTAGAGCTGCGTGTTCGGCAGCGGCGCCCCGACCGGAACGTTGGCCGTCGCGGTCGCCGGCGCGTTGGTCAGGCGATGCAGGGAGACGTCGTCGGAGCATTCCGAGGCGCCATAGGCATTGATCAGCGGCACCCTCGCGCAGCGGGCAAACCAGGCGCGGCAGAGGTCGACGGGCAACGGCTCGCCGGTCGAGATCAGCAGCCGCAGCTTCGCGAAGGCTTGCCGGATCGGCGCCTCGTCCATACGCTCGAGAATGAGGCGCAGCAGCGAGGGCACGATCTCGAGCACGGTGATGCCCTCGCGCTCGATCTCCCGCGCCAGCAGCATCGGGTCCTGCACGATCGCGTTGCCGCAGACATGGACGCGCGCGCCGACCATCGGCCCGGCGAGGAATTGCCAGACCGAGATGACGAAGCTCTGCGGCGCGGTCTGTGCGATCACGTCCCTGGCGGAGAGGCCGAGCTCGGAGATGAGCGAGGCCAGATGGTTCGACAGGCCGCGCTGCTCGATCATGACGCCCTTCGGCGCGCCGGAGGAGCCGGACGTATAGACGAGATAGGCAAGGCTCGAGGCGGCGCGCCGTGCGGCGCGGGCCGGCGTGCCTGCCCTTGTCGCGACCGCGTCGTCGAGCTCTGCCACCTGGACGCGCTCGACCAGCGGTTCGAGCAGGGTCTCGACCATGGCGGATTGCGCCCGTCCGGTCAGCAGCACATGGGCACAGCTCGATCCGAGGATGGTGGAGAGCCGCGCCGTCGGCTGGTCGGGATCGAGATTGAGGAAGGCGGCGCCGACGCGCTGCACCGCGATCATCGCGGCGAGCAGGTCGGGCCCGCGCTCCGCGAGCAGGGCAACCACGCTCTCGGCGCCGACGCCCTCGCGGGCCAGCCATCGCGCGGCCGCCCGGCTGCGGTGCGCCAGCTCGCGATAGGTCAGGGACGTGCGACCGTCCGAGACCGCGACGGCGTTCGGCGTCTTCCTCGCCTGGCGCTCGAAGCGTTCGCTTAAATTGCCGCGTGTGGTGAAATTGGCCGGCACGCCCCGGCCTTTCGCCAGCGCTTGCCTGCGTTCGGCCTCGGTCAGGAGCGGCAGGCGCGAGATCCGCTGCTCCGGATCGGCGATGACGGCCTTGAGCAGCGTCTTGAACTGGGCCGCCATGGCTTCGATCGTCGCGGCATCGAACAGATCGGTGGCATATTCGAAGAAGCCGGTGAAGCGGCCATCGGCCTCGACCAGTTCGAGCGTGATGTCGAAGCGCGCCACCCTGGGATCGACTTCCAGCCGCCGCGTCGACAGGCCGGGAAAGCGCGCCGCCTCGATCGAGGCGTTCTGGAGGATGAACATGATCCGGAACAGCGGATTGCCGTCGCTGCGGCGTGCGACCTGCAATGCGCGCAACACCTCCTCGATCGGAAGGTCCTGGTTGCGGTAGGCGTCCAGCGTGACCTGTCGCACCCGCCGCAACATCTCACCGAAGCTCGGATCGCCGCTGAAATCATTGCGCAGGACCAGGGTGTTGGCGAACAGCCCGATCAGGCGTTCGCTCTCGATCTGGTTGCGGTTGGCGATCAGCGATCCCGTGGCGACATCCTCATGCGAGGTATGGCGGAACAACAGGCACTGGAAGGCGGCGAGCAGCGTCATGAACGGCGTGACGCCCTGGTTCTGGCTCAGCGTGCGCAGCTCGGCCGACAGGGATTTTGAGAATTCGAGAGAGTGGCGCGCGCCGTGTCCGCTCCAGATCTGCGGTCTGGGTCTGTCGGTTCGCAGCGGCAGCATGGTGACGCCGTCGAGCTGGGCCCGCCAATAATCGAGCTGCTCCCTGGCCGCGGGCGTCTGCGCCCAGCTTTGCTGCCAGAGTGCGAAGTCGCGATATTGGAAAGCGGGCGGCGGCAGTGCGGCCGAATGCTTCTTGCGCGCCGCGGCATAATGGACGGCGAGCTCCTCCCAGAACAGCCGCTGCGACCAGCCATCGGTGGCGAGGTGATGGACGTTGACCACCAGCGCATGGCTGTTCCTGTCGAACGACAGCAGTGTCGCCTTTAGGGGCGGCGCGTGGGCCAGGTCGAACTCATGTTGCGCAAGCTTAAGCGCCTCGCGCCGGATTGCCGCAGGCCGCCTGCCGGCGGGGCATGGCTTGAGCTTGATGCGCTCTAACCGCGGTGCCGATGACAGCACGAGCTGCACCGGCTCGCCCTGGCGCTCGACGAAGACCGAGCGCAGCGCCTCATGGCGCCTGCAGATCGCAGCGAGGCTCGCAGCAAGCGCGGCGGCGTCGACCAGGCCCTTGAGGGCGGCGACTTCGACGACATTGTAATTGTACCGGGTCGGGTCCAGCCGCGAGAGCACGTACATCCGCTGCTGCTGGAACGACAGCGGTGCGTCGGTGCCCGAAAGCCGGTGCCACGCCGGCAGCGCCGTCTTGCGCCGGCTTGCGGCGGTCTCGATCCGGGCCGCGAGCGTTGCGACCGTCGGGCAATCGAAGATGTCCTCGAACGAGAAGTCGACGTTGAAGCGGTCGCGCAGGCGCGAGCGCATCTGTGTCACCGCGAGCGAATCCGCGCCGAGCGCGAAGACGTCCTGGTCCGCGCCGACCTGCGGCAGCTCCAACAGGCCGGCCCAGATCTCGGCGAGCTGGCTCTCGGTCGCATTGCGCGGCAGCCGGGTCTCGTCCCCCGCCTCGACGGTTGCGATCAGCTCGGCAAGGGCATTGCGCTTGACCTTGCCGCTGGCGCCCTTCGGCAGCGCCGCCACGCTGCGGATCAGGCTCGGCACCTTGTAGGCCGCAAGCCGCTTTCGTGCGAATTGCCGCAACTGGTCCGAGGTCGCCTCGGCATTCGGCCGCAGCACCACGACGGCCGCGACGTTCTCTCCGAGCTTCTCGTGCGGGATCGCGAACACGCCGGCTTCCAGCACCGCCGGATGGCTGAGCAGGACGTCTTCCACCTCCAGCGGCGAGATCTTCTGCCCGCCGCGGTTGATGACGTCCTTGATGCGGCCAACGATGAAGAGATAGCCGTCGTCATCGAGATAGCCGAGGTCGCCGGTCCTGAACCAGCCGTTGCGGAATGCGGCCCGCGTCGCCGCCTCGTCATTGTAATAGCCGCGGCTCATGTTCGGCCCGCGCAGCACGATCTCGCCGTGCGCGCCGCTTGCGAGCGTGCGGCCGGTCTCGTCCATGATGGCGATCTCCGGGCCGGCGGCGCGGCCGACCGACCCGACCTTGCGCAGCTCGAACGGATTGGCCGCGATCTGCGAGGCCGCCTCGGTCATGCCGTAGGTCTCGAGCACGGGAACGCCGAACGTCGTCTCCAGCCCGGCGAGAATCGCCGGCGCGAGGGAGGCCGAAGCCGACCGGATCACGCGCAGCGACGACGGTCGGGCGCGGTCCGGGTTCGCCTCCGCCGCCGTCAGCAATGCGCGATGAATGGTCGGCACCGCCGTGTACCAGGTCGGTTGCAGCTCCCGCATCCAGCCGAAGAAGGACGCTGCGTCGAAACCGTCGGTGCAGATCACGCTGGAGCCCGCGGCCAGCGCCGTGAGCAGGCCGGAGATCAAGCCATGGGCATGAAACAGCGGCAGGACGTTGAGCAGGCGATCGTGCGTCGTGAGCGACAGCACATGGCCGGCATTGTAAGCGGACAGGCAGACATTGCGATGGGTCAGCGGCACCATTTTCGGCCGCGCCGCCGTGCCTGACGTCAGCAGGATGAACGCATCGTCGTCGCCGCGCGAAGCGCCGCCGGCGTTGGCCGGAGCGATCGCCGGAGCGATGAACGCGCAGCCGCCGAGATCGTGGGCAGGCCCCGCCACGAATTCGATCACGGCGATGTCGAGCACCCGGGCAACGTCACGGCTCGCCGAGTTCATGTCGGCCCGGGTCACGAGCGCGGTCAGCTTCAGTTCGCTGAAATAGCGTTGCAGCTCGTCCGCCGTCAGATCGGGGTTGACGGGGACGCAGGCGCAGCCCGATGCGACTGCGATCAGCGCCAGCGCAGTATCGGCGCCGCGCGGCAGCGCGACCGCGATGCGGTCTGCGGGACCGATGCCGAGTTCACGCAAGCTACGGACCAGTTGCCGGATCGACTCGGCCAGCGCGCCATAGCTGAGCGCCGGCCGACCGGGAGCGAGGAGTGCGGGTGCCGCCGGCATCCTGCGGGCGTGGAATTCGAGAAGGCCGCTGATATGGGCAAATATCTTCGTTTCGGCCGTGGTGCCGGCTGATGCTTCGTCCACTCCGGATGCAATGTCCGACAACGCCATTCCCTTTTGGTCCGATTAAGTTATTCTTCCAAGAAGTTGGGGAATGCGTCCAGTCCGAGGTGAAGTTTGGGCCCCAAAATCTGTGGTTGAGGGGCCATCGAGCCCTTCAACGGAGTGAGGGTCGGGCAGAATCACGATGCTGGAGAACGAGCCGAGCACGAGTTTGGAAGGCGGGCTGAAGCACTGGCTCGAGAGTATCGGCCTCGGGCACTACACCGATCTTTTCGCGCAGCACCGCCTCGATCTCGATGTCATCCGGGATCTCACCGAAGCCGATCTGGTCGAGCTCGGATTGCCGCTCGGCGACCGGAAGCGGCTCCAGCGGGCGATGGCGGCACTGTTTCAAGCGGAAATCACGGAGGCGCCGGCCGCGGCGCCGCGTCCGCAAATCCGGCCGGAGGTCGGAGCCGAACGGCGCCAGCTCACCACCATGTTCTGCGACATGGTGGATTCCACCTCGCTGTCCGCGCAGTTCGATCCGGAGGACGTCCGCGACATGATCGCGGACTTTCGCGAGACCTGCGTCCGGGTGGTCAAGCAATACGAGGGCTTTGCCGCCCGTTTCGTCGGCGACGGTATCCTGGTCTATTTCGGCTATCCGACCGCCCATGAAGACGATGCCGAGCGCGCGGTGCGCGCCGGGCTCGAGATCGTGCGGGTGCTGTCGACGGCACGCGCGGTCGAGCCGCGCGGTGCGCTCAGCCATTCACCGGCCGTCCGCATCGGGATCGCGACCGGGCTCGTCGTGGTCGGCGATCTGGTCGGGCAGGGCACCGAAGAACGCGATTCCGCGGTCGGGGAAACCGTCAATCTCGCGGCGCGCCTGCAAGGCCTGGCGCCGCCCAACGGCGTGGTGATCTCCGCCTCGACGCAGGCGCTGCTGAAGGGGAAGTTCGACTACCGCAATCTCGGCGTCCACGATTTGAAAGGTATCCCCGAGAAGGTCCAGGCCTGGCACGTGGTGCGCGCCTCGCGGGTGGAGACCCGCTTCGCTGCGGCGATGGGTACGCGGCTGACGCCGCTCGTCAACCGCGAGGAGGAGATTGCACTGTTGATGGGGCGCTGGCAGCAGGCCAAGGACGGCGACGGCCAGGTCGTGGTCAAGTTCGGCGAGCCCGGCATCGGCAAGTCGCGCATCATCCAGGAGATCTTCGAGCGGATATCGGACGACCGGCATGGACAGGTCTCGCTGCAGTGCTCGCCCTATTACACCTCCACCGCGTTCCATCCGTTCGTCGAGCAGCTCAAATTCTCGCTCGGCCTCGATCGCGAGGATTCGTCCGCGCTGTCGCTGGCGAGCCTGGAGAACGCGATCGCCGCCGCTGATGCCGACATCGAGCAGGTCACCCCGCTGTTTGCCGCGCTGCTGTCGATACCGACCGGGGATCGCTATCCGCCGCTTGAGCTGTCGCCGCAGCAGCAGAAGGACGCGACCGTCGCGGCGCTGGTCAACCATTTCCTCGGCCTTGCGCGCGAGATGCCACTGGTGATCGCGTTCGAGGATTTGCATTGGATCGACCCGACCTCCCGCGAGGTGATCGACCTCCTGGTCGATCGGGTGCAGAATCGGTCGATCCTGGTGATCATCACCGCGCGCTCGGAATTCCAGCCGAGCTGGAACGCGCATTCGCACATCACCACCTTGGTCCTGAACCGCCTGAGCCGGCAGCTGCGCACGACGCTGGTCGAGCGCGTCGCGGGACGCGAGATGCCCAAGGAGGTCGTCGAGGAGATCATCGTCAAGACCGACGGGGTGCCGCTGTTCCTGGAAGAGCTGACCAAGACGGTTCTGGAATCCAATCTGCTCACCGAGCGGCATGGGCGCTTTGTGCTGTCGGGACCGTGGCGGCAGCTCGCAATCCCGGCCACCCTGACCGACTCGCTGATGGCGCGGCTTGACCGGATGGGACCCTTCAAGCGCATCGCGCAGATTGGCGCCACGATCGGCCGCGAGTTCTCCTACGAGACGCTGCACGCCGTCGCCAATACGCCGGCTGAGCAGATCGAGGCGGCACTCATCCATCTGGAGGAGGCGGGGCTGATCATGCGCCGCGGCCATCCGCCGGATGCGCTGTACTCCTTCAAGCACGTGATGATCCAGAACGCCGCGCATGCGAGCCTGTTGCACAGCGAGCGGCGCAAGCTGCATGCGCGGATCGCCCAGGTGCTCGCCGAGATGTATCCGGAGAAGACCGAGCGCGAACCGGAGCTGCTCGCCCATCATTTGACCGAATCCGCCCAGAGCGAGGGCGCCGCCAGCTTCTGGCTCAAGGCTGGCAAGCAGGCCGCTAAGACCGGCGCCAATCTGGAGGCGATCGGCCACCTGCGCCGCGGCCTTAACGTGGTGCAGGCCAATGCGCGCATGCAGGGCGCGGACGAGATGGAGCTCGAGCTGCGCATTGCGCTTGGCAACGCGCTGATCGCCGCCAAGGGCTACGCGGTGCAGGAGGTCGAGGAGAACTACATCCGTGCGCTGGAGCTCGGCCGTCAGCTCGATGACGACGAAAAAGTCTTCGCGGCGACGCGCGGGCTCTGGGTGTGCCATTTCATCCGGGCCGATCTCACCCGCGCGCACGATCTCAGCGTCGAGCTGTTGAAGTTCGCCAAGCGCGAGCGGCTGAACGAGCGGACGCAGCCGGCGCAGCAGACCGGCTATCTGATCGAGGCGCACCGCGCGATCGCGATGACCATGCTCTATCGCGGCCGCTTTGCAGCCTCGCAGCACCATTTGCACCGCTGCATCAACCTGTTCAGCCCCGATCTGCACTCCGACCTGATGGAACGGCACGGCATCGATCCCGGTGTCGTTTCGCTGTCCTATCTCGGTTACCTCCTGTGGTTCCTCGGCCGGCCCGACGCGGCGCGCCAGCACAGCGAGCAGGCGATCGCGAACGCCGAGAAGATCCGTCACCCCTTCACGCTCGCCTTCGCGCTGGTGTTCGGAGCCTATCTCCGCCAGCATTTGCGCGACGTCGAAGGCACGCGCGACCACGCCAACCGCGCCATGATCATTGCCACCGAGCACAATTTTCTGCACTGGAAGCAGCAGGCGGCGATCCTGCGCGGCTGGGCGCTGGCTCAGCTCGGCGAAGCCGACGAAGGGCTCGGCCAGATGCGCTTCGGCCTCGACGAGTACGAGGCGATGGATTCCTGGCTCGCCGGCTGCTGGTTCCGCTGTCTGCTCGCGGAAGCCTATGCCAAGGTCGGGATGCGCGACGCCGCCTTGCGCGCGCTGGATGGTGCGCTTGCGACTGCAAGGCGGACCGGCGATCATTTCTATCTCGCCGAGGTCTATCGCCTGCAAGGCGAGATCACGCTGTCCAACGGCGACCCGGCGTCGGTACAGGAGGCGGAGGACCTGTTCGGCCTTTCGCTGGAGACCGCACGCAAGCAGGGTGCGCTGTCCTGGGAGCTTCGCACCGCCGTCAGCCTTGCGCGCCTGTCGCATCAGGCCGGCAAGCGCGAACACGCAAGACTCCTGCTCATGCCGATCGTCGGCAAATTCAGCGAAGGCTTTTACACGCCGGACCTGCAGCAGGCGTTGCAGCTCCTCGACGAGCTCGGAACGGACGCGCCGGTGCGCGAGCAGGCCGATCTGTGACATGAGCGATCTTGCCGCCGCACGTGCGCGCTACGTGGAGCTGATCGCCAGGCGCGAGCGGATTGCCTCGAAGCGTCTGCTCGACGCGCTCAACGCCGTTCCGCGCGAGGACTTTCTGCCAAGGGGACCCTGGCGCATCAAGGGCGAGGCGGCGCGCAGCTACCGGCTGACGCCCGACGCCGATCCCGTTCATCTCTACGACAACGTGCTGGTCGCGATCGATGCCCGCCGCAAGCTCGACACCGGCCTGCCGAGCCTGTGGGCGCATTTGATCGACATTCTCGACGTCAAGCGGGCGGAGCGCGTCGTGCAGATCGGCTGCGGCCTCGGCTATTTCTCGGCGGTGCTGTCGATCATGGTCGGCGAGAAGGGCCGCGTCCATGCGATCGAATGCGACGAGCGGCTCGCCGCCCGAGCGGCGAGCTACTTGCGCGGCTATGGCAACGTCACGGTCGTTCACGGCGATGGATGCAAGGACGTCGGCGAGCCCGCCGACGTGATCATCGTCCATGCCGGCTTCCCGCACCCGCACCCGCTCTGGCTTCGGTCGCTCCGTCCGCGCGGCCGTCTTCTGGTGCCGTTGACCCAGCGCGACCGCGAAGGCGCCGCCCTCAAGATCAGGCGGAGGGCCAGGGGTTTCGAGGCAGAGGCGATCCAGCAGCTCCGGATCTTCCCCGGCCGTGGCCGCGGCGTGACCGCCCTCGACGACCGCGTCGCCGACTGGTGGCAGCGCGCCTCGGCTCTGGCACCGCTCCGCTTTCGCGGGCTGCAGCGGGGATTGCCGTCGGATGGATAACACTTCGTTTCATTTTACCTTGATTCCGTTTGTGGGTTTCCCCCGTTGCACGCCCCCGCTATCAGTGCGGGCTGATGGCCATTTGAGCGTGCTCCATGCATTCCGTTGCCCTGCTGACTGCCAGCTACGCCAAGGATATCGAGCGTTTTTCGCTGCTCAGCGAGAGCATCGACACCTGGCTGTCGGGATACACGCGGCATTATGTTCTCGTTAACGATGAAGACGTGCCGCTGTTCGAGCGCTTCGCGTCCGATAAGCGGGTCATCATTCCGGCTTCGCGCTTTTTGCCGAAATGGCTGTTCGCGTTGCCGCCGGCGCTCCAGTTCGGCAGCCGGCGCGTCTGGTTGTCGCTGCTGTCCTCGCCCGTGCACGGCTGGCACATCCAGCAGATCCTCAAGATCGCCGGCGTCCTCAACGCGCCCGAGCAGCGCGTCTGCATCCTGGATTCGGACAATCTGTTCTTCCGCGAGTTCGACGTCGGCCGATATGCCGGCGGCGAGACGACGCCGCTGTTCGTCACGCCCAAGGCGATTCCCGCCGACCACCCGTTGCACGGCCTGTGGCTGCGCACGGTCGATCAGCTTCTCGGCATCAAGGAGCGCTCATTCCCGGCCGACGATTATGTCGGGAACGCGCTGGTCTGGGACAGGGACACGGCGCGGGCGATGACCGACGCGATCAAGTCGGCGACCGGCTTGAGCTGGGCGCTGGCGCTGTGCCGGAAGAAGAAGTTTTCAGAGTATCTGCTTTACGGAAACTTCGTCGCGACCTCGCCGGAACACCTGGCGCGACATCGGCTCACCGAAGACAGCATCGCGGTCTCGCACTGGGACGACACACCGCTCGACCGCCCATCCATCGAAGCGATGATGCGCACGGCCTCGCCGGAACAGGTCGCGCTTTGCATTCAGTCCTATTCGTCGACCTCGATCGACGACATCCGCGACGTGTTCCGCCTCTCCTCGCGCGAGCGGCGCGCGCCGAGCCTGGCTCCCGATCATATCGGCGACATGGTCGCGTTCGAAACGCCGAAGACACGCTGATCTCTAAGCGGCCTTCGTGAACTTGCTGATGACGTCCATGAACGGCTTCGGCTTGAACTCGCCGTCGAGCGGCAGCGGACGGTTCGGCTGCTTGTCCTTGCGGGCGAAGGTGCCGTTGATCCAGCTGTAGCGATCCGAGAGGCCCCAGGTCAGGATCGAGTGCACCGGGCCGCTCGCGGCAACGGCCGTCAGCAGGTCGTCGACGCGCTTGGCGACGACGGCGTCGCGCTCCGCAGGGCTGCCCGCCAGCTTCTGGTCGTCGACGTCGAGCTCGGTGATCAGCACCTCGAGCCCCCAGGAACGCAGCTCGGTGACGAATTCGGCGAGCCCGTGCGTGTCGATCTCGAGCTCGGCGTGAAGATGCGCCTGCAGCCCGACGGCGTGGAGCGGAACGCCCTGGTCGAGCAGATCCATGATGAGGATGCGATAGGCCGCCCGCTTGGCGATGAACGAATCTTTCGCCGACTCGATGTCATATTCATTGATCGCGAGCTTGACGAAGGGATCGGCCGCCGCCGCCGTGCGGAACGCCAGCGGAATCCAACGCTCGCCGAGATGTTGCGTCCAGAAGGTGTCGCGCCGGTCCTTCGGGCTGCGCGGATTGTCCGGGATCGGCTCGTTGACGACATCCCAAGACGTCAGCTTGTCCTTGTAATAGGAAACGACGGTGCCGATGTGGTCGAGATAGGCGCGTTCGACGCCCTTGCTGTCCTTGATCTGCTTGGTCCAGTCCGGAATGTCGTGATACCAGGCCAGTGCATGGCCGCGCATGGTCAGATCGTTGTCGCGCGCGAAATCCAGGATCGCGTCAGCGCGCTCGAAGGCGAACGTATGGGCGTCCGGCCGCAGCATCGGCCATTTCAGCTCGAGCACCGGCACCACCTGCGTGCAATAGGTGCTGATGGCCTCGCCGAGCCGCGGATCGGATTGCAGGTCCCACAAGGTCGCCGCAGCGCCAAAGCCGGGACGACGCTGGGCGCGTTTCGAGGCCGGCACCGCGGACGCTGGTGCGCCCGCAGCAAAGGCCGCGGCGCTGCCGAGGAGAAATTCGCGTCTGTCGAGCCTGGTCACGTTGCGACCTTCCTTCTGCACCAACGCGCCTTCGTACCAAGCGGTGCCCTGCACCGCCCGGGTTTCACATCCTTCGGTTAACTCTCGGCGGAGTGGCCGCCTCACGTGCGTGTGACGTCCCGGCGGCGGAAAACACCGGGATCGTGCAAAACATGGTTTCTTTTTGGTAATCGGTCCGGCCGTTCGGCACAGGGCAAATTTAACGCTAACGCGCGAAAGCGGCGTCAACGCTTCATTCGCCGCCCGATCTGCAGACTTATGTGACAATCTTGGGAGATGCTGCGGCGCTTCGTTCGCCCGCCATGATCCAATTGATCGACCGTCGCCACACTCCCAAGACCGCTGCCGGTCAAGTGCTCGCATGCTGAACCGCCATTTCTCGATTTATCTCGTCGCCTACATCCTGCCTGCGGCGGTGGGCTTCTTCGCCGTCACGGCCTATACGCGGCTGCTGAGCCCGGCGGAGTACGGCGTCTATGTCGTCGGCATCAGCCTTGCGGGCATTCTGGGCGCGATCTTCTTCGCCTGGATCAAGCTGTCGGTGTCGCGCTATCAGGCGATGTCGGCGGACGTCGATTTTCGCGGCACGGCGATCGTCGCATTCGCCCTCACGGCCGCCGTGCTCTGCGCCACCACTCCGCTGGTGGTCCTGGTCCGCAGCGATGTCAGCGTCGAGCTGCTGCTCGCCAGCATGTTCGTGGCGATCATGGCCAACGCGGTCGATGTCGGTCAGGAGTTCGAGCGCGCCAAATTGCGCCCTTACCGGTTCGCGGCGATCTCGATCGTGCGCAGCGTCTCCAGCGTCGGCTTCGGTCTTCTCGGCATCTGGCTCGGCTGGGGTGGATTGGGGCTGCTCGCCGCCTTCGGTCTGGGGTCGCTCGCCGGCATCATCCTGAACCTCGTCGGCGACCGCACCAGGATCGCGCGCTTCCAGCGCAGCCAGTTCATGCAATTGGCGCGCTACGGCCTGCCGCTAACGCTGGCGGGATTGTCCGTGGCGGTCTATTCGGCCTGCGACCGGCTCATCGTCGCCTATCTGCTCGGCAAGGACGCCGCCGGCATCTTCGGCGTGGCCGCGGATCTGCCGCGCCAGTTCATGGTCATGATCGCATCCAGCGTCGCCGCGGCGACGGTGCCGCTGGTGTTCCGGTCATTGTCCGAGAACAACGGCGAGACGACGCGGGAGCGGTTGACCGAAAGCCTCGAGCTCCTGCTCGTCGTCGTGGCGCCCGTTGCGGTCTGGCTTGCGCTTGCGGCGGACCAGGTGGCCGGAACGCTGGTCGGCATCGACTTTCGCGCCGGCGTCTCGGCCCTGCTACCGACGCTGGTGCTTGCTCGCTTCTTCGGCATCGCCAATCAGTTCTACGTGCAGATCAGTTTCCAGCTCGCCGAGCGGCCCTTCATGCTGGCGGCGCAATCCTTTCTCACCCTGGTGATCAGCGTGATCCTGATGTTCGCGCTGATCGGCGGCTACGGCCTTTACGGCGCGGCGCTGGCGACGCTGGCAACCGAGGCGATCGGCTTCCTGGTCGCCCTCGTCCTGATGCACCGGGCCCATCCGGTCCCGTTCGAGCTCAATCGCCTCGCCGGCGTCGCCGCTTCCGCAGCATTGATGGCGGCGGCGATTGTGGTGGCGCGCTCGCAAGCGGGCGGCACCGGCCTCGCCTCGCTCGTCATCGTCAGCCTCGCCGGCGGCCTTGCCTATGCGGCTGCGGCCTGGCTGCTCAATGTTGCGAACCTGCGCACCTTGTCGCTGCGTGTGCTGCGAACGCTGAACCGCAAGGCGCTGGGCGTCTAGCCGCGCTTCCCTCGGCGCAGCCCCGGACATTCTGCCGCAGTGGTCGAGACCAGCTTCGGGCCAGCCTCGGCTGACGGCCGCCTTCCGCCTGGGCGAGGCGTCGTATATGAGATTTGTCGCCGGAAGTGCCGAATCTCGCCACAGAGGGAACGTAAGGCGGCTGCGATTTCTTAATGCAATGATTCCAATGTGACACGTGAGCGACATCAGCCGACTGGCAGTTCGACCGAGGATGGCATGAAAAACCGATCGACGACGGCGCAATCCATCGGGGCAGTGGGGCGCCGGGGACCCGCCGGAATCATTGCGCTCGTGGCGGCGGCCACCCTTGCCGCGGCCACCCCGGCGATTGCGGCCAAGCAGCCGCGACAGGTGGCCGAGGCAGTCGCGCCGCGCGTGGCCGGCGATCCGATCATGGCGATCGTGTCGATCAAGAGCCAACAGGTCACGTTCTACGATGCCGACGGCTGGATCCTGCGCGCGCCGGTATCGACCGGCACCACGGGCCGCGAGACGCCGGCCGGCGTGTTCGCCGTCATCGAGAAGGACAGGGAACACCGCTCGACGATGTATGACGATGCCTGGATGCCGCATATGCAGCGCATCACCTGGAACGGCATCGCCCTGCATGGCGGACCGCTGCCCGGCTATGCCGCCTCGCATGGCTGCGTGCGCATGCCGTTCGGCTTCGCCGAGAACCTGTTCGACAAGACCTATATCGGGATGCGCGTGATCATCTCCCCCCATGACACGGTCCCGACCGAATTCTCTCACCCCTCGCTGTTCGTGCCGAAGCCGGAGGCCATCGCGGCCGTGCCTGGCCGTGCTGACAAGCTCTCCATCGAGGCCGAAGAGGCGACAAGGGTTGCAGATGAGGCCAAGAAGGCTGCGTCCGCCTCCGCGAAGGAAGCCGCCTCGCTTCCCGCCGCGCTGCGCAAGCTGGAACAGCAGAAGGCCCGCGCCGATGCCGAGCTCGCCTTCGCCGACAAGACGCTCGCGAACGCCAGGAACGATCAGGCCCGCGCCAAGGCCGAGGAGCTGAAGCAGAAGGCAGCAGCTAAGGTTGCCGATGCGGCGACGCAGCTCGAGGCCGCCAGGGCCGCCGCGCAGCCGAAGCGTGATGCGGTGGCCGCGACGAAGGAAGCCGCGAAGGCCGCTGCGGCCAGAAAGACTGAGGCCGTCAAGGCGGCGACCGACGCAAAGCTCGCGGGCGAACCGGTCTCGGTCTACATCAGCCGCGCGACGCAGAAGCTCTACGTGCGGCGGAACACGCACAAGCCGGCGCCCGATGGCGGCGGCGAGGTGTTCGACACCAGCATCGAGGTCCCCGTCACGATCCGCAATCCCGAGCAGCCGATCGGCACGCATATCTTCACGGCGATGGCGAAGACCAATACGGGCCTGCGCTGGAGCGTGGTCACGATCGAGAACGGCGACGAGGCCCGCAACGCACTCGACCGCATCGCCATCCCGCAGGACGTGTGGGACCGCATCGGGCCGACCGCGTTGCCGCGCTCCTCGATCATCATCTCGGACGAGCCGCTGAGCAGCGAGACCAATTACCGGACCGAGTTCGTCGCGGTGCTGAGCAACGAGCCGCAAGGCGGCTTCATCACGCGCAAGCCGACCGCGCCTGCCATGATCGCCAGCGATGACGGCTGGGACAGCGGCTTCGGCTTCTTCTACCAGCGCGATCCCTACGTCCAGCAGGTCAATCCGCGCCGCCGCAGCCAGTATCAGTATTATCAGCCGGCGCAGCCGATCCAGCGGGGCTTCTGGTAAGTGCGTGCCGCGCCGGTGAGCGGGCCGTAGCTACGGGCGGGCCTCGATCACGATCGCCTGGATCTTGCCCTCGACCGGACCGGACCCATGGCGGGTCCGGATTGCCTCGGCGACCATGTCGGTCGCAGCCTGAAGCTTACCGGCATCCCTTGCTTCGATCTCGCTGCGCAGCGGCGTGCCCTGGCAGAGCGCAACGGCGACGTGTTCGGCTGAAGGCGCGCGGCTGGTTTCGGATCGGGTTTCGATCGATATGTCGCGGAAGCCCGCCTGTTCGAGATCGCCCCTGATGAAGGTCTTGTCGTGATAGCCGTGCGGCGTCCGGATCATGAAACGCGGCGGATCATCGGGAAACAGCTTTTCGAGCGCGGCCGTTGCTTCATGCGTCAGCACATTGTCCTCGATGCGATCCCAGACGTTGAACACGAACGTGCCGTCCGGCTTCAAGACTCGCTTGACCCCTCCATAAGCCTTCACACGGTCCGGAAAGAACATCGCGCCGAACTGGCAGCAGACCACGTCGAACTCGGCATCGCCGAAGGGCAGGGCCATTGCGTCCGCCTGTCGCCAGGTGATGCGATCGTCGTTCGCCTGGCGCTGCGCTGCGACCGCGAGCATCGGCTCGTTGAGGTCCGTTGCAACGTATCGAACGCCGCGCGGCAGCGCCGCCGCCACGGCCCGCGTCACGGCACCAGTGCCCGCAGCGATCTCGAGGAGTGTGGAAGGAGAGCGTGCGGCGACGCGTCTTGCGATGTCCTCCGCATAGACGGCGAAGATCATCGGGACGAGATACTCGTCGTAGATTTTCGGAATCGAGCCGGCGAAAACCTTGTCAGTGTCGGGCATGCTCGCCTCGCTGAAGGTTCGGACACGAGGTGCACGTTACCATGGTTTCCCGCCAGAGCCAGCAACGACGCAAATTGCGGGGGATCGGTTCTACGATCTCCCGCCGCCGACCTCGCGGATCGGCCGGGTGCCGTCCCAGCTCATCGCGGCCTGCCGCACTTTTTCGAAGAACGGTCCCTTGGTGCCGCTGATGTCGGAGATCTCGATCACCGTGCCCGGATGCGCCTGCGTGTCGAAATAGGCAAAGCGTCCCTTCTCGCCGCCGATCTGGCCCTCATGGCCGATCCTGTAGCCGAGCCCTAGCGCCTTGTCGTAGAGCGCCTGATAGTCGTGGCTCCAGTATGACATGTGCTGGAGCCCTTCGTGCCCGGCATCGAGAAATTCCTTGTAGAGCGAGGGCGCGTCGTTGCGCTGCTGGATCAGCTCGATCTGGAGATCGCCGGAATTCGCCAGTGCAATGCTCATTTCGAAGGCGGAATCCTGGCCGCGATGGCGGAACCAGTCGGTCTTGACCCGGTCCATGTAGTACCAGGGGCCGACGCCCATCACTTCGATCCAATGCTTCATCGCGGCGTGGATGTCCCGCACCACATATCCGTTCTGGCGCACCGCGCCGAAGATGCGGCTCATGTCCGCGCTCCCCTTGTCGCGTTGATCACTTGACCTCGATGCCTGCGTCCTTGGCAACCTGCTTCCATGCCGTAATGTCGCGCGCGTTAATGTCGCGCTGCTCCTCGCCGACCACGAATTGCGGGGTGATGCCGAGCGCCAGGAGCTTCTGCTTCACCACCTCATCGCCAAGGGCGTCCTTCAGAGCCGCCGACAGCTTCTGTGCGATCGGCGCCGCCACGCCGGCCGGCGCATACATCGCCCAAGACAGGCTGCGGTCGAACGCCACGCCCTGCTCCTTGTAGCTGGCAACGTCAGGCAGGCTCGGCGACCGCTCGCCGCAAGCGGCCAGCGCCATGATCGAGCCCTCCTTCACTAGCGGCGTCGCGGTCGCGACGTCGAGCGTCGCCAGCGAAATGTGGCCGCCGAGCAAATCGCCGGCCAGCTTTGCGATGCCGTTGAACGGCACGTGGTCCATCCTGATGCCGGTCTGCTGCATCAGGATCTCCGCACAGAATTGCCCGGTCGAGCCGACGCCCCAGCTGCCGTAGTGGATCGGCTCGCCCTTCTTGGCCAGTGCGATCAGGCCCTTGATGTCGTTGGCGGCAAAGTCCTTGGTCGCCACCAGCATGATGGAGGAGACACCGACGCGCCCGATCGTCGTGAAGTCCTTGATCGGATCGTAGGGCAGTCTTGGATAGATCGCGGGCGCCAGCACATGCGTCGTCATGCCACCGACGGTGATGGTGTAGCCGTCATTCGCTGAAGTCGCGACCATCTGCGTGCCGATCGTGCCGGCGGCGCCGGTGTGGTTCTCGGTATAGATGCTCTGTCCGAGCGTCTTGCCCATCCTGTCCGCAAGCAGCCGGCCGACCACGTCGCCACCGCCGCCGGCCGCATAAGGCAGCAGCATCCTGATCTTGCGGGTGGGGTAGGCGGCGGGATCCTCGGCGCGGGCGGACGGCGCCGCAGACAAGATCAGCAGCAATGATGCGGCGATGCGAAGCGCTGCGCTGGTTCGCGCGGGCAAAAGGCGAGCGAGGCCTGCCATGGCTTGTTCCCCCAATTGCTCTCCGCTTATCGAGCGGAGTTGAATCTCCCGATCGTGCAGAGCGCTTGCTGCGTCGTGCCGGTGATCGCCGAATGAAGGCGAACGATCGTTCGTACGGTTGACTAGCGAACGAGCGTTCGTTAGTCAAGCATCATGGCTGTCCACACCTCCAGCGCGGCGGAAGCGGCGCCCACGACGCGCGAGCGCATCCTCACCGAAGCGCTCAACCTGTTCGCGCAGAGCGGCTATGGCGGCGCCTCGATGCGCGAGCTCGCCCGCCGGGTCGGCATCCGCGAGAGCAGCCTCTACAATCATTTCCCCGGCAAGGCGGCGATCCTCGAGGCGATCGTCAGCGAGCATGGCCCGGCCAGCTCGGCGAGCCGGCTGGAGGAGCCGCGCTATAAGCAGCTCGCGCGGCAGCCAGCGGAATTCTGCCGGCAGTTCGCGCTCGACCTCGTCGAGCAATGGTCCGATCCGCGCGAGCACCAGTTCCAGAAGGTCATCACCGCCGAACGCAATCGCGTGCCCGGCATCCGCGCCAAATTCGCCGATCATTTCTACGCGCGCGAGCAGAGCCTGATGACGGACTATTTTCGCAGCTTCGCGCTCGCCGGCCTGATCTCGACGCCGGACCCGCGCGAGACCGCGCGGCTGTTCGCCGCCGGCCTGATCTACATCCGCCTCGAGCATTATGTGATGGGCGCGGTGCCGTCGCCGCGGCCGAAGGTGATCGAGGCGATCGACCGTTACCTCGCCTTCTTCCTGTCGCTGATCGCGGCAGGCCGTGACGCCGACAACAAGAAACGAAAGCCCAAGGGAGAAGCGCGTGGCAAGGTTGCCCCTGATTGATCCGGAGACGACGAGCGGCGACATCCGCGCCTCGTTCGACCGCATGCCGGTCAAGCTCAACATCTTCCGCATGATGGCCCATGCCGAGGCCAACATGATCCCGGCGATGCGGCTCGGCAATTCCATCCTGCACAAGCAGAAGCTCAGCGCGGTCAACCGCGAGCTTCTGATCCTTCAGGCCGCCCAGCTCGAAGGCGGCGCCTATGAATGGCGCCAGCACGTGCCGATCGCGCTCGGCGTCGGCTGCACGCAGGCCCAGATCGATGCGGTCGAGCGCGAGGACTACGATGCCGCCGGCCTGAGCGAGGCCGAGCGCGCGCTGCTGAAGTTCGGCCGCGAAGTGGTCGAGAACGTCCGCGTGGCGGAAGCGACCTTCGCGGCCGCGCGAAAACATTTCGGCGACCAGGAGATCGTCGAAGCCATCGTCGCGCTCGGCTTCTACATGATGATGGCGCGCCTGACCGAAGCAACGGAAACCGATCTCGATCCCGCGGCCGGCATGCAGGTCTATGACGGCGGCAAGAAGCCAGGCGGCTGAGATGGCGGACACCGAGAGCAAGCCGGAGCATTACATCCGTCCGCCGAGCGTGGAATCATCCGGCGAAGCGCCGGGCAGGGGGCGCCTGAAGGGCCGCCGCATCCTGATCGTCGGCGGCGGCCAGCGCGTGTTCGACTCAGCGAGCGACCCGATCGGCAACGGCCGCGCCATGAGTGTCCTGTGCGCCCGCGAGGGCGCCAAGGTCGCGGTCGCCGATCTCAACCGCAGCTCCGCCGAGCAGACGGTGAAGCGCATTACGGATGAAGGCGGCGAGGGTTTTGCGATCGCGGCCGACGTCACCTCGGAAGCCGACGTCGTCCGCATGATCGACGAGGCGCACGGCGCCATGGGCGGGCTCGATGGCATGGTGCTGAACATCGGCATCTTCGGCAAGGTCGGGCTCGATGCTGTCAGCCTCGAGGAATGGAACAAGATCTACGACGTCAATGTCCGCGGCCCCATGCTGTGCTGCCGCGCCGCGATGCCCAGGTTCGACAATGGCGGCGCCATCGTCTTCATCTCCTCCATCGCCGCACTGAAGGCGGGCTCGCAGATGGCGGTGTACGATTCCTCCAAGGCCGCGCTCGGCGGCCTGATGCGCAACATCGCCCATCTCGGATCGCGCCGCGGCATCCGCGCCAACCTCGTCTATCCCGGCCTGGTCGACACCCCCAACGGCCGCGAAGCCGGCGCCGGCCGTCCCTCCCGCGGCAAGAGCCATATCCCGTTCGGCCGCCAGGCGACAGCCTGGGAGATCGCCTATGCCGTGCTGTTCTTCCTCTCGGACGAAAGCGTCTACGTCACCGCACAAACCCTCGCGGTCGACAGCGGCCTGAGCGGGATGTAGCTACGCTAATCACACCCACCGACGTCATCCTGAGGTGCGAGCCTTGCGATGCGCCCGCATCGCAAGGTGAAGCCTCGAAGGATGGGCCACAGGCGCTTGCAGCTCATCCTTCGGGGCGCGCAAGGGCGCGCACCTCAGGATGACGGTCGTGCTTGTGGATAGATAAGATCGCGTGCCTATCGCGCGTGCGACCTTGCCCGGCAAACGAGATGGTCGAGCGAGATGTGCCCGGGCCCGTAAGCCATGAGAGCAAGTGCCATTGCTGCCCAGGTGAGATGGATCGGCCAGCCGTCCGGCACCGTGAGCTCGACGATCACGGTCATCACCAGCAGTCCGAGCGCTGCGAACCGCGTGCCCAGTCCCAGCACCAGCAGGATCGGGAACATGATCTCGCCGGAGCCCGAGAGAAAGGCCATCACCGTCGGGGCCGGAAAGTGATAGGGCCCGCCGGGCAGATGCAGCATGAATTCGTCGCTGAACAGCGTCACCGCGGTGTCGTTGAGCTTGAGGAAGCCGTCCCATTTGAGCAGGCCCGAGCGCCAGAACGGCACGGCCAGCGCGAGACGCAGCACGAGCTGGACCAGCGATGGCATCGCGAGCACCTGCACCAGATGATTGGCTCTGTCGATGAGTGCTCCGGGCGAGGGCAGGCCGCCGGCAGTCGTCATGTGCTGGTCCGTGATCATGATGGGTCTCCGCAACAGAGCGAGGTGAAGGCGCCGGCTTCGATCAGCCCGGCAATGTTCGCGGCGATGTCGAATTCGCTTGCCGCCTCCAGCGCCGCCGCCGCGGCTTCGCCAAGTGGCCGGCCCGACAGGAGATGGCGCGCGAAGGCCGCGCCGCCGGGTGGAAGGCGGCGCACGGCGACGTCGAATTCGCCTCGCGTGATCAGGGCATCTTCCGGCGTCGAGGCATCGATCCGCGTGACCGGTGCGTCGCCGCGGTTGGCCGCAAAGATCGTCACGGCGGCGTAGTCCGAACGCAGGCATCGCGCGGCCGGGTGTGGAATGAACACCAGATCGGCCAGGCGGTCGGGCATTACCGCCGCGAGCCGGGCCGGCGATAGCGGGGCGGCGTCGGCGGCGTGATAGGCATCGAGCCAGGCCCGCTCGAGACGCGCGACGTCTGCGAGCCAGGGCATATCTTGCGCATGCTCATAAGTTTCGATGAACTCCGGAAAATCGCGGCCATATTCGAACAGCAGCGGCGATGTCGGCGGATTGCTGCGCACGTGGAAGCGCGCCATGGCGCGGAAGAAGTCGGTGCCGGTGATGCGCTGCACCGCCGGATAGATCGCGGCGAGCGCGTCAATCAGGCTGACCGTGACATTGTTGCGGTAAACGTCGTACCGCCGGTCAGCAGCTTTGCCGTTCGGGCCGGTCACGAGTTCAGGCGTGCTGCGTGCCGGATCCAGCAGCGCCGGCGCGAACGATGCGGCAAAGCACAGACCGGGTTCAGGCGGCATGACGCTCTCCTGCCGGCACGGCCGAGTGATGGCGGTCGAGGATGGCCTGGGCGGCGGCGGCCTCCGCTTGCAGCACCGGCCAGTCCGGAATCTTGCTGTCCCATTCGATCAGCGTCGGCACCGGCCCGCGGCGCCGGATCACGATGTCGTAGAGCTTCCAGACGGCATCAGTGACCGGGCCGTCATGGCTGTCGATCAACAGCAGGTCGCCTTCGTCGTCGGCCTGCTCGGCATGCCCGGCGAGATGAATTTCCTCGACGCGCGACAGCGGAAAATCAGCGAGGTAGTCGAGCGCGGAGTATCCATGGTTGGTGGCAGAGACGAACACGTTGTTGACGTCGAGCAGCAGGCCGCAGCCGGTGCGCTCGGCAACGGCGCGGATGAACTCGGTCTCGCGCATCGAGGATTCGCGGAAGGCGAGATAGGTCGACGGGTTCTCCAAGAGCAGCGGCCGGCGGATCGCCTCCTGCACCTGGTCGATGTGATCGCAGACGCAGGCCAGCGTCGCCGCGGTATAGGGCAGCGGCAACAGGTCGTTGAAGAAGCTGGTCTCATGCGTCGACCAGGCGAGATGCTCGGAGACCAGCGCCGGCTGATAGCGCGCGACGAGGCTGCGGAAGCGTGCCAGGTGCGCCTTGTCGAGCGGCCGGGGCCCGCCGATCGACATGCAGACGCCGTGCAGCGAGAGCGGATGATCGCGGCGGATCGCCTCCAAGGCGCGATGCGGCGGCCCTCCGGCGCCCATGTAGTTCTCGGCGTGGACCTCGAAGAAGCCGCGCCGATTCTTTGCCTCGAGGATTGCCGGGAGGTGCTCGGGCTTGAAGCTCGTCCCGGCAACGCCGCCGATCGGCGTTGCGAAGCGGAGCGGCAGCGCTGCTGGCGGGGTCGGCGTGATTGTGCTCATCGTGCTGCTCCGTTCGCGCTTGCCATTGCGCCGGCGGTTACACCGGCTTGAGCGAACCCTTCTTGCCGTTCGGCAGCTCGATGCTGGTGCAGGTGCCGCCCTGGACGAATTTCCAGGCATTGCCCTGGAAGTCGACGGTCGAGGTGCCCTGGCAGGTCGTGCCCGGTCCCGCCGCGCAATCGTTCTGGCCCTTCAGCGCGACGCCGAAGCACTTCTCTTTCTTGGCGGCGATGGCGGCATCGGCTTCGGCCTTGGTCAGGGGGCCGGCGGAGGCAAGGGTCGCGAGCGCGGTCGATACCGCACCGGCGAGGACGAGGGAGGTGACGGCATGTTTGGCAGACATCAAGGTTCTCCTGTTCGAGGTGGCATCGCCTGGGCGGGGATGCGCGCATGGACTCCTTCGCTCCGCGCGCCGCCCGCGTTACGGCGGGCTGCTCACGAATTCGTGAGACCGATTGGATCGAGCGCACGGGCGGTGCGCTTGGGTGGGGATTAGCGGGCAAGTGGGCGGCCAAATCCAATGCCTTGGCGCTATCGACACGTTAGAGCGAGAGCATTGGATGCGTCCTACCAAGCTTGGCAGAGGTAACGGACGGCAGCACATCTGCGTAGAGCGATGACAGGAGTCGCGCCCACCCAAAGGCGGATACAACCATGAACGTCGATCCCGCACGCCAGCTTCGCGCGGTCGCAAGGATGACGGTGAGCATCCGCCTTGCGGTGTCCGCGCTGGTCCTCGCCGCGATCCTGCTGACCGCGGCGCTGTCCAGCCTGCTGTGGTGGCGCACGGCGGAGGCGGCCAGCCGGCAGCTCGCCTCGACCATCAACGAGCAGATTGTGGCGGCGGTGCGCAAGGAGGTCTCGGCCATCGTCGACGAGGCGCGGGCCGCGCACACCGCGATCCGCACGCTGTTCCTCCAGAACGTGCTCGACACCCGCGAGGCCGACAAGCGCGAGTTCGTCTTTCTCTCGCAATTGCAATCGCAGGCAACGATTTCTTGGGTCGCGTTCGGCTGGCCCGACGGCTCCTTCTTCGCCGCGCACAAGCTCGGCGATCGGCGCCTGGAGATGATGGAGATCTCGCTCACGGATCATCCGGGCGAGCGCCGGGTCGACGAATATGACGTGGTGCCCGGCGACATCGAATTCGCCAACCGCCGCTTCGAGCCGACCGATTTCCGTGTCGCCGATCAGGCCTGGTTCAAGGCGGGGCTCAGCGCAGACGACCCGCAATGGTTCAGGGTGATGGACCATGCGACCGGCGAGCGGCCGTCGATCGCCTTCGCCGGACCGATCGACGTCTACCAGGAGCGGCAAGGCGTGCTTGCCGTCATCATCGAATATACGAGGCTTGCGCGCTTCCTGTCGCAGCTGGAGGTCGGTCGCACCGGGACTGCGTTCATCGTCGACGGCAGCGGCGAGCTCGTCGCAGCGCCGGACAAGGACGCCGACGAGCTCCATCCGGCCCGCGGCGACACGACGCTGCTGCCGCTGGCGCGTGCAGCGCTCGACCATGCGGGGGAAGCCGGCCGCAAGGAGGCCTGGCGCAGCCGGCTCACCTCGGGCGGCGCGGCCTATGAGGTGGCGCTGACGCCGCTGCCATTTCCCGGCTGGTCGCTCGCGACCGTGATCCCCGAGGCCGAATTTCTCGGGCCCGTCGAGACGACATTGCATCGCCTGATCCTCGGCCTCGCCATCGGCGCCGTGCTCGCGGCGTTGGCCTCGGCGATGCTCGCGCGGTCCGTCATCGCCGCGCCGCTGTCGCGCGTCGTCGGCGAGCTGCGCCATGTCGAAGCCTTCGCGCTGGAGCAGGTCCGTCGCCATCCGTCGCGGCTCAAGGAGATCGCGAGCCTCTCGGGTGCAATCGCGGAGATGGCGGCCGGCCTGTCCGCATTCCGCAAGTTCATCCCGGCGGATCTCGTCCGCGGCCTGCTGCGCCAGGGCGTCGAGGCGAAACCCGGCGGCAGCGTCCAGGAGCTCAGCGTGATGTTCATCGATATCGCCGGCTTCACCGGGCTGTCGGAGCGGCTCGGCGATCGCGTGGTGCCGCTGCTGTCGCGCTATCTCGACCTCACCTCGGAGATCATCGTCGCCAATGGCGGCACCATCGACAAGTTCATCGGCGATGCCGTGATGGCATTCTGGGGCGCACCGCAGCCGCAAGACGATCACGCCGCGCGATGCTGCCGCGCCGCGCTCGCCTCTCGCAGAGCGATCGACGAGTCGGGCCTCGTCGACGATCTCGGCCAGCCGCTCCAGATCCGCATCGGCATCAATTCCGGCCGCATGCTGGTCGGCAACATCGGCTCGGAGCTGCGGCTGAACTACACCGTGATCGGCGATGCCGTGAATGTCGCGAGCCGGCTCGAAGGCGCCAACAAATCCTACGGCACGCAGATCCTGATCGGCGCGACGACCGAACGTCTGGCGCGCGGCGCTGTCGTCACGCGCGAGGTCGACAGCATCGCGGTCTACGGACGCGAGGAGGGACTTTCCGTTCACGAGCTGATCGGGATGGTGAACGAGAGAGCGGTTGGCAGCATCGGCTGGATCGCGGATTACGAGCGCGGCCTCGCCGCCTATCGCGCCCGCCGCTTTGTCGATGCGCTCGCCGATTTCGAGGCGGTGCTGAAGCAACGCGGCGACGATCGCCCCGCCGAGCTGATGCGTGACCGCTGCCGTCAGCTCGCTGCAGCCGCGCCCGACGTCAGCTGGCGGCCTGTGGCGGCATTGGCGTCGAAATAGCGACATCATCCGGGCTACAAATGGGGTACAAACCTCAACGTCCCGGGCGGCCGCCGAACATGAAAGTCACCTTGCTCGATCCTGAAGACTACACCCGCTCGCCCTGGAAGAACGGCGGCGGCATCTTCACCGACATCGCTGATGCTCATCGGGCCGATGCGCCGCGGAAGGGCTGGGACAGCCTGCTGTGGCGCTTTGCGTCGACGCCGATCGTGGCGCCCGGTCCCTTCTCCCATATGCCCGGCATCGACCGCTTGCAGATGGTCGTCGAAGGGCGCGGGCTGGTGCTGAAGTCCCCGACGCAGGAATTCGACGAACGTGAACCTTTTACGACGGTGCGTTTCACCGGCGAGCTCGAGATCGTGACCGAGCTCGAGGCCGGTCCCGTCGAGGTCGTGAACCTCATGGCGCGGCGCGGTGCGGCGGAGATCGACCTGGTCGCATTGAAGGAACCCGGCGACCTCCAGCTCGCCGCCGGCACGCATCTGGTCTACGCCGCGCGCGGCGAATGCCGCATCCGCCTCGACCATGAGGAATTTGCGATTCCCCGCACCGGCACGCTGAAGCTCGAGCTGGCCGGGCCGTCGCAGCTTGCGCTCGTCTCGGGCCTGCCGGTGCTGGGGTCGATCCGGCTTCTGGTCTAGAACCTCAGATCGATGCGCACAATCCGTGCAACTGGCCAGGTTGACGCCGCCCGGCCGGCGCACGATATCTGCTCCGTTAAACCGCAGCTCGAGGGGCAGGATATGAATGCGCCAGACACATACGCCCCCACACAGGCCGACGGCGTCATCGATTGGCTGACCAACGGCACGCGCGACGAGCGCTACATCGACGACATCTTCGCGCAGATGTGCATCCGCCTGCAGCAGGCGGGCATTCCGGTGCAGCGCGCGACGCTCCATGTGCTGATCAACCACCCGCAATGGCTGGGCGCACGGATGATGTGGTCCGACGGGATGCGTGAGGCGGAGATTGCGCTGGTCGACTATGACGTGCGCGAGCGGTCAGAATATATCGGCAGCGCCGCCAACGAGATCCATGACGGCGCCGCCGAGGTGCGCGAGCGGCTCGCGCAGGATTCCGCGCATCGCCGCAAGCACGCCCTCTATGACGAGATGCGGGCCAAGGGCCTCACCGACTATGTCGCCTGGCCGCTCTACCACACGCTCGGCAAGCGGCACATCGTCACTTTCGCGACCGCTCGGCCCGGCGGGTTTGACGACGCGCATGTCGCCGGCCTGAAGAAGCTGTTGCCGGTGTTGGCGCTGGTCAGCGAGATCCGCATCAAGAATCGCCTGGCACGCACGCTGCTGGAGACCTATGTCGGCACGCACGCCGGCGAGATGATCCTGGCCGGCGCCACCAGGCGCGGCAGCGGCACGACGGTACGCGCCGCGATCATGATCTGCGACCTCAGGGACTTCACCAAGATCTCCGACAACTGGCCGCGCGACGACGTCATCGGCCTGCTCAACGACTATTTCGACGCGATGTCGGAGCCGATCGCGCGGCACGGCGGCGAGATACTGAAATTCATCGGCGACGGGCTGCTCGCCATCTTCCCGCTGCATCAGCCGAACGCCTGCGCCAATCTTCTGCACGCTGTGGCCGAGGCCCGGGACGCCATGGCCGCGCTCAACGAGCGGAACAGCGGAATCGGCCGCGCGCCGCTGAACTACGGCATCGGCGTCCACGTCGGCAACGTCATGTACGGCAATATCGGATCGGCCCGGCGGCTCGACTTCACGGTGATCGGCCCGGCCGTCAATATGGCCTCCCGCTTGGAGGCGCTGACCAAGACGCTCGGCAGGAACGTGCTGCTGTCGCGCGATTTCGCCGAGCTTGTCGAGAAGGAGTTCGCGCTGGAGCATGTCGGCCGGCACGAGGTGCGCGGCTTCAACGCTCCGATCGAGCTGTATGCCTTTCCGGCTCGCGCTATTTCCGGTTAGGTCCGGCGTTGGGCAGGGCTTGCTGGCCGGTTTGCCGGGCCGGATCGTTGTCGCCCGGCCTCATCGTTGACGACTTCGCCGGTGCATTCGCGCCGCCGCTATTGGCGTCCGACGACGTATTGAGGCTGGAGGCGCCCGCGCCGGTGGTGCCGCCGGTGCCGGTCGAATTGATGCTGGAGCCC
This sequence comes from Bradyrhizobium glycinis, assembly GCF_016031655.1. Taxonomy (GTDB): domain Bacteria; phylum Pseudomonadota; class Alphaproteobacteria; order Rhizobiales; family Xanthobacteraceae; genus Bradyrhizobium; species Bradyrhizobium glycinis. The sequence goes on along the minus strand of NZ_JACCHQ010000007.1, from coordinate 147,209 downwards.
GTCCTCGACGCACCCGCGTCGCTTTGCGCGAAGGCGGAGGGGGACGAGGCGAGAGCCGCGATGAGCCCTGCGATGACGAGTGCTTTCATGTCCGCTCCTGTGCTCGGCCTCAGGCGGCCCCGGCCCGGCGGTCCGGGGGCGGGGCTTGAGCCGAGGCCGCCATTTGCCGGAATGATGAGACGCCGGCGAAAGGCCAATGCGCGGGAACGCGGGGTCGTTCCAATTCCTGCGGGACCGCCAACCCGCTGAACTACGCCGACCAGCGGTCCTGCTCTTCCTGGTGAGCGTGCTCGTTCAGCCGGTCGGCGATCTCGTCCGCAATTTGCTCGGTCTCGGCCGAGGCCACCGGCTCGCCCTTGTGTGTCTTCAGCTTGTCCTTGTCGGCTTCGATCGGAAAATCGTCGGGTGTCAGTCCGGTCGTCTTGTTCATGCCGCGCCTCACTGTCTCCAGTTGCGGAAAACACGCGTAAGGGCCGATCGTTGCTACGAAGATGAAGCCGCTGGAGGAGGGGACGTCAGGCGCCGCCGACCGCCCGCGTGATGGTGCCGCTCCCGCCGCAGGTAGCACAAGGCGCGCCGTCGATGCGTCCCTTGCCGTGACAATCGGGACAGACGTCTTCGCCGGTGCCCTTGGTTCCAGGCGGGGCTTCGTCACCAGGATTGAGCGCTGCTTGCGTCGGGATCTTTGCGTCTTGCGCGTGGGCAGCCTTGGTCTTGGTCATCTGCGCCTCCTCGAAAACACCGCAACGCGCCTTGCCGCAGAAAGTGCCATCGGTGGGCCAGAGAACCGCGCGATAGCGCCTATTGCCGATGCGGAACTGTCCGAATAGGCTTCTTTCAAATCGTCCAACGGTCCTTCCAACGGCCGCGCCTTCATGCCCAAATTCCTCCGCATCGGTGTCCATCAGTCGAACGTCTCCGGATACACGTCGAAGGCGTGGTGTGTCAGGCGGGTCGGCTCGGCGGTCTTCCTGAAATGGGGCGCGGTCGAAGTGCATGGCACGGGCGCCGCGCGCAAGGTCTATTGGTCGCGCCTCCCGCAGGAGAAGACCATTCGTTGCGGCACCGCGCAGCGCGCGCAGGACTACACCAAAGCTGCGATCGCGCGGCGCCGCAGCCATCGCTATGAGCCGCTGACCGGCCCGATCGCGAACCGGCGGCCGTCGGCCGCACGCAAGCCAGAGCTCAAGCAGGCGCTCGCCACCATCCTGATCGTCGACATCGTCGGCTCCACCGCGAAGGCGGCGAAGCTCGGCGATGCGCGCTGGACCAAGGTCATGGGCCATTATTACGCGGCGGTCCGCAAGGAGCTGAAGACCTGCGGCGGCAAGGAAGTCGTGACCACCGGCGACGGCGTGCTGGCGACCTTCAGGAAGCCCGCCGCCGGCATCGCTTGCGCCAATGCGATCCAGAAAGCCGTGCGCACGCTCGGCCTCGAGATCCGCGTGGGCCTGCATGCCGGCGAATACACCATCAGCGGCGGCGAGATGGTCGGCCTTGCCTTCCACATCGGCACCCGCATCGCCGCGAAAGCGTGCGCCGGCGAGGTGCTGGTGTCGAGCGCGGTGAAGGAGCTGATGACGACGCAGGCCGCGGTGAGCCTGCGGGATCACGGCGTGCACCGGCTGAAGGGCGTGCCGGAGCGGTGGAGGCTGTGGCGGGTGGAGGGGTGAGGGCGCTATGCCCAGCCCGCGGACAGTTTCATCCTTGGAACCGAGGCGATGGGCCTCGTGAGTCCAACATTCCGTTAAACGTAAAAACACCAAGCGCCTTTACGGGTCCTTCGCCACTCCGGCCCTAACCTTCACGGCGGCTGGGACAAATCCGATGGGCTTCTTCGCGCGGCTTCGCGACTCCTTCTCCGTGGGCGACACGAGCGATCCGCTCGGCCGCTCGCTGCTGGTCGAGCAGTTCCGGGTCTTGCGCAAGCAGGTGCCCGTTCTCTACGCCATGCTTCTGGTCAACAGTGTCAGCATCGGGCTGGTCCTCCCCGACACGGTATCGACTTGGCTGCGATTTGCCTTGCCGGCCGCGCTCATGGCGGCGTGTCTGCTTCGGCTGGCGCAGTGGTTCCGGTTGAAGAAGGCCGATTTCACCGCCGATGAAGCGTACCGAGAGCTCGCGAGGGTTCGTCTCGCCACGGTGCTGCTCAGCTGCGGCTTCGTGATCTGGATCCTGGGGCTGTTCATGGCGGTCGATCCCGGCCTGCGCGCGTCGGTCGCCCTGCTCCTCTTCATGGGCTGCGTCGGGACGGCCTATTGTCTCGGCAGCTTTCCGCCGTCGTCCCGGCTGGCGATGCTGATCGCAGGCGTGCCGATCGGCACGCTCCTCTTGCTCTCGGGCGAGGGGATGCTGGTCTCGGTCGGGATCAATCTCCTGGTGTTGCTTGCTCTGCTCGCCCGCATGATCAACACCAATTTCCGTTCCTTCGTGAAGCTGGTCGAGACCCACGCACGGCTGTCCGAGGAGGGGGACCGCGCGCGGGCCGCGGAGCAGACCGCGACGGCCATTGCGGAGCGCTTCGACCGGGCGCTCAACAACATGTCTCAAGGCCTTTGCTTCTTCGACGACGATCAGCGCCTGATCGTCTGCAACAGGCGATATCTCGAGATCTACGATCTGGATCCGAAGCTGGTCCGGCCCGGCATGAAGCTGAGCGAGATCGTCGATCTCCGCTATTCGGCCGGCAGCGCGCCGACGATGTCGAAGCAGGACTATCTGGTCTGGCGCAACAGCGCTCCGGTGAGCGCCGAGAATTCGGATACCACCGTGGAATTGACCAACGGCCGCATCGTGCGGATCCGGCATCGCCCGATGGAGGGCAAGGGCTGGGTCGCCACCCACGAGGACATCACCGAGCGTCATCGAACCGAGCTGGCGCTTGCGAAAGCCAAGATCGCGGCCGAGCAGGCCGAAGCCGCCGCCCGCGCTGCGCACACCCATCTGACCGAAGCCCTCGACGTCGTCCCAGAAGGACTTGCCGTTTTCGACAAGGACGATCGCCTGGTCCTGTGGAATCATCAATACGCCGAGTTCTACAGTGCCAGCCAAGAAGGTCTTGCGGCCGGCACGCCGTTCGAAACCATGCTTCGAACGGGCCTTGCCGCGGGACAATACCCGGACGCTGCGGGGCGCGAGGAGGAATGGCTCGCCGAGCGCCTCGCGCACCATGCGCTGCCGCATCATTCGCACGAGCAGCATCTGGCGGGCGACCGCTGGGTCCGCGTCGAGGAACGACGCACCAGCGACGGCGGCAGCATCGGGGTCCGCATCGACATTACCGACCTCAAGCGCCGCGAGGCCTCGTTCCGTCTCCTGTTCGAGGAGAACCCGCTGCCGATGTGGGTGGTCGACGCGAAGCGGCGGCGCCTCATCGCCGTCAATGGCGCGATGTGCCGGCACTACGGCTATTCCCGCCAGGACCTGCTCGCGATGTCCGAACGCCAGCTCGAATATTGCGAGCGGCAGGACGCCGAGCAGGACTATGAACTGCACAGGACCGCCGACGGCGAGGCGATCCAAGTCGTGATCGAATCCCGGCCGCTGGTCTATGAGGACCGTCCGGCCCATGTCTGCGTCGCCTTCGACGTGACGGAGCGCAATCGGGCGCAACAGCGGGTGAGCTATCTGGCGGGCCACGACGCGCTCACGGAGCTGCCCAACAGGGCCGCGCTGGGTCACCATCTTGGCGACGCCATCGAACGCGCGGAGATCACGGACGGCGCCTTCGCGGTGCTCTGTATCGATCTCGACCACTTCAAGGCGATCAACGACCGCTTCGGTCATGCCGTCGGCGATGCCGTGCTGCGCGAAGCTTCGCGCCGCCTGCAGGAAGCCGCGCAAGGAGCTTACGTGGCGCGCGTCGGCGGTGACGAGTTCATCGGCATCATCGATGAGCTGCCGCTGCCGGCCACCGCCGAGCTGCTCGCGACGCGCATGCGGGCGCAATTCGAGCGCCCGATCGAGGTCGACGGCCACGCGCTGAAGATCGATCTCTGTGTCGGCGTTGCGCTCTATCCGCGCGATGCGGACAATGCCGCCTCGCTGCTGGCGAACGCCGATGCCGCGCTCTATCGTGCCAAGCACGAGGGCAGGGGCGCCATCCGCCTGTTCACCAGCGCGATGGATCAGCAGCTGCGGGACCGCCGTGCGCTGGAGCACGATCTGCGCGTCGCCGTGGAGCGGGGCGAGCTCTATCTCGAGTACCAGCCGCAGCAGCATCGCGACGGCACGCTGATGGGCTACGAGGCGCTGGTGCGTTGGCGGCATCCGGTGCGTGGCCTCATTTCTCCGGGAGAGTTCATCCCGATCGCGGAGCAGAGCGGCGCGATCGCGCAGATCGACGATTGGGTGCTGATGGAGGCGTGCCGGGAGGCGGCGTCATGGGGTCAGCCGCTTCGCGTTGCGGTCAACGTCTCCGCGGCCCAGTTCCGCCGGGAAAACCTCGATGCGCAGGTCCGACGGGCGCTGCGGGACAGCGGGCTGCCGGCCGGCCGGCTCGAGCTCGAAATCACCGAAGGCGTCCTGATCGAGGACGTGCCGCGCGCCAAGCGGACCATGCAGTCGCTCAAGTCCCTCGGCATCCTGATGGCGCTCGACGATTTCGGAACGGGCTATTCGTCGCTGTCCTATCTCGAAGCGTTTCCTCTGGACCGGATCAAGGTCGACCGTTCCTTCGTCGCCGCTCTCGGCCAGAGCGAGCGCTCGCTCGCCATCGTCCGCGCCGTGATCGGCCTCGCCCATGGGCTCGGCGTCCCAGTCTTGGCCGAAGGCATCGAGACCGAGGCCCAGATGTCGCTCCTCGTCCAGGAAGGCTGCGACGAGATGCAGGGCTACCTGCTGGGCCGGCCGCGGCGGCTGGAGGCGGAGAAGGCGGCGAAGGCGGTGAGGCGGGCGGTGTCTTGATGCGCGCAACGTGGCGCTACTTGGTCGAGAGCACCTCGCCGAAGCGCTCCCACTGCTTGCCGGAGAAGCGCATGAACTGCAGCTGCTCGACGGGCAGATGGTCATTCTCGCCGGTATTGACTTTGATGCCGGGCAGCAGCATCGGCAACTCCAGATCTTTGATCGACAGCGCCTGCCGCAGGATATTCTCGCGACTGAGGTCGTTGCCGGCCGCCTTGAGCACGTGCTCCAGCACCATTCCGTTGTTGTAGCCGTTGACGTAGTTGGAGTCGCGGATGTCGCCGTCAGGCACGTATTTGGCCATGTAGTCGCGCCATCCCTTCACGCCGGGATCGTCCGCCCATGCCGGATCGAGCGGATCCTTCACATAGGCGCTCGAGATGATGCCGGTGCCGGCGTCGAGCCCGGCGGGCTCCATCACCGAGGACATCCATACCGACACATTGGTCAGGAACGTCATCGGACGCCAGTTGATCTCGAAAGTCTTGCGGATCGCCTGCGCAGCGAATTTCGGCGTCGCGGCGATCACGAGCGCATCCGCGCCGGTCGATTTCAGCTTCACGATTTGGGAGTCGATCGTCGGCTCGGTCGGCTCGTAGGTCGCCGCCGTGACGGCCGTCTCGTAACGATCGCCGAGCACGTCCTTGAGCCCGGCGAGATAGTCGCGGCCGAAATCGTCATTCTGCGCCAGCACCGCGAAGGTCGCGTCGGACTTCTTCTGCAGCGCATAGCGCGCATACATGCGCGCCTCGTTGCGGAACGGCGCCATCACGCCCATCAGCGCCAGGGGAAACTGCGCGGGATCACCGAACTTGGAGGCGCCCGAGGCGACGAACAGCTGGGGCACCTTCTTGCCCTGCAGATATTTGGCGATCGCCGTATTATGCGCGGTTCCCATCGTCGAGAAGATGAACGAGACGTCGTCGCTCTCGATCAGCCGGCGCGTCTGTTCCACGGTCTTGGGTGGCACGTAGCTGTCGTCGAGCGATAGCAGGTTGACCTTGCGGCCGTTGATGCCGCCGCGGTCGTTGACCATCTTGAAATATGCGACCTCGCCCTTGCCGAGGATGCCGAAGGCGGACACCGGCCCGCTATAGGGCATGGTCTGTCCGATGCGGATCTCGGTGGAGGTGATGCCGGGCTGGTCCTCCGCGATAGCCGGTGCCGCGAGAGCGGACCAGACGACGTACAGCCCTGCAGCTGCAATGGCGCTTCGCATTCGGCTCCTCCCTGATCGGCCGCGCTGAGGACGGCCGTTTGTCTGGAACATAGGGAGGTCTCGGCCGGCGAGCAATTAAAATATATTTTTGGTCGAAAATGTATTTTGGTTTCGCTTCTGTGATAGATATGAGCAATGTCCGGAAGCGCCACCCAGACTGTTTATGAACAGCTCCGCGTCAGTCTGCTCGTCGGCCGGTACCGGCCCGAGGCGAAGCTCAAGATCAGTGAGCTCGGATCGGCCTTCTCGGTCAGCACCGGGGCGGTCCGCGAGGCGCTTGCGCGGTTGACCGCAGAGGGGCTGGTGACGGCGATGCCGCAGCGCGGCTTCCGCGTCGCGCCGGTGTCGGCCGCCGATTTGCGCGATCTCACCGAAATGCGCATCGAGATCGAGACCAAGTGCCTGCGCCGTGCCATCGCCAACGGCGATCTCGCCTGGGAGGCGGCCGTGGTCGCCGCGCATCACCGGCTGGCGGTGACGCCGATCGCAGCCGCGGACGGCAGCTTTTCGCCGACCTGGATCGTGGCGCATGGCGAATTCCACGCCGCGCTCGTAAAAGCCTGCGACAGCGCCTGGATGCTGCGCGTGCGCGAGTTGTTGTTCGCCCATAATGAGCGCTATCTCGACCTGGCGCGCAAGACCGACCGCGGCAATCGCGCCGCCGCGCGCGAGCATCGCGAACTGATGGAGGCGGCGCTGGCACGCGACACCGACCGGGCGGTCGCTGCGATGACGGCGCATATCGGCAAGACCCGGGACACGATCGAGCCGGTCCTGAGGCGGGTGGAGACCGACGAGGTCGGGTGAATGTCTGCGTCGCCCGTCGAGCTTACCTGCTCGGGCGGCCGCGGCGGCTGGAGGTTGCTGCGGAGAAGGCGATGAGGCGGGCGGCATTTTGATTGTCGCTCCGGTGTCGGAACCCAGGGCCGCCATTCGTCTTGAATCCAAGCCGCCTCGAACCGGAGTTCTGCGTACATGGCCCCGCGCGCCAATTGGAAAGGCTTCCTGAGACTGTCCCTCGTCACCTGCCCCGTGGCGCTCTATCCGGCCACCTCCGAGGGCGAGAAGATCTCGTTCAACCAGCTCAACCGGCAGACCGGCCACCGCATCAAGTACCTGAAAGTCGATGCGGAAACCGGCGACGAGGTGCCCAATGAGGACATCGTCAAGGGCTACGAGCTCGAGAAGGGCCAGTACATCGAGGTCTCCAAGGAAGAGCTCGAGGAGATCGCGCTGGAGTCGACGCGCACCATCGAGATCGACGAGTTCGTTGGCAGGTCGGACATCGACCCCCGCTACCTGATCCGCCCCTATTACATCCGCCCCGACGGCAAGGTCGGTCACGACGCCTTCGCGGTGATCCGCGAAACCATCCGCGAGATGGACAAGGTCGCGATCGGGCGCGTGGTGCTGACCAACCGCGAGCACATCATCGCGCTGGAGCCGATGGACAAGGGCCTCGTCGGCACCCTGTTGCGCTACCCCTATGAGGTGCGCAGCGAGCAGGAATACTTCGACGAGATCCAGGACGTGAAGGTCACCAAGGACATGCTCGATCTCGCCCGGCACATCGTCAACCAGAAGGCCGGACGCTTCCAGCCCGAGAAGTTCGAGGACCATTACGAAACCGCGCTGATCGCGCTGATCAACGAAAAGCGCGCCGGCAAGGTGATCCGGCCGAAGGAGCGGCCGAAGGGCGAGAACGTCGTCGACCTCATGGAGGCGCTGCGCCGGAGCGTCGGCAAGGAGGCCGGGAAAGAGCCCGCGCCCGCCAAGGCGGACAAGCCCGCGAAGAAGCCGAGAAAGGCGGCGGCCGGCCAGAAGGAGATGCTGATGCCGATCGCGGGCAAGAAGGCGGCCGCCAAGGAGACGTCCGCGAAGAAGCAGGCCTCAGGAGCGCGGCGGAAATCGGCATGAAGCATCCGGTGACGCCGGACGGATCGCCACATGGCCAGGAACACGCCTAATGCCGCCTGGTATGCGAAGGTCCTTGCCGCAGGCCTCAAAGGCCCTCGTCAGGGCACTCCGGACAGGTATCGCCGATCGAATCGAGGACATCGTTGATCTCCGCGACGGCCTGATCGACGGAGACGCCGTCCGGCGGATCCTGGCGCGCAAGCTCGACCGCGCGATGGCGCGCGTGCGGGTCGGCACGATCCTTGGCCCAGCCGTGCTCCTCGCATTCGCAGATCACGCCGGCCTCCTGCAGCAAATTGATGGCCCATCCGCGCAGCGTGCGGATCGCCGGCCGTCTTTCCCTGGTCATCAACATGCGAGATCGCTCCTGCGGGACGAATCCGTGCCCGCGCCAAATCGTTCCGCGCGTTAGCACGGAGCAGGGATTCCCAAACGGCAGGGCTCGGCTTGTCCACGTGTTCCGGAGGGCTGTGGAGAATGCGAGGTATCGGCGCGGGGGTTTTCCTGCGCTCCAAGCACTCCGCGGAGCTGAGCAGGTTTCCCCTGAGGAACTCGGTCACCGCGAGGCGACTTATGTCGCCATCGGTTCGGAGGTCTCGCCATGGCCATTGATGCATTCGCTGGCACCACGCCGGTGTTTCTCCCGGAGCAGTTCTTCGTTGGTCGCTTTGAAGGATGGGCGGTGGTTGAGAGCCTGGTCGGTGGGCTATTGAAGCGAGCGACCATTGCTGCTCACGGCGAGTTGGACGCGGACACCGACACTGTTGCCCTGACCGAAACCTACACCTTCGATGATGGCCATAGCGACACGCTGCGCTGGACGATTCACAGGACGGGCGAAGGTCAGTACACCGGCCATGAAAACCGGCTGGAAGGTGAAGCCACCGGCGAGCAGGCGGGTTGTGCTTTCCATTGGAAGTACACGCGCGACACCCCCCAAGGCGATGGCAAGTCGTTCACGCTGAACTTCGATGACTGGCTCTATGCGATCGATGATCGCGCCTGCATCGTTCGCGGCAGCGCCGGGCGTGCGGGCATCCCGTTCGCGACGGCGCATGTGACGTATCGGAAGCTCTAGGTTCGCCCGACGCGGGCTGCAGCACCGCTCCCCTGCGCGCGCTTCTCTGAAGATCCTGGTGAGCTATCCGGATGGCTTTGCCGTCATGGAAGCCGCCCGCGAACGCGCAAGGGCGAACGCCTCCTGAACCAGCGGCTAAGGAGCGGAACCGAACTCGCCGTGCATCGCTATGGACACCTGCATCTGGCAACCTCTTGCGCCGTAGGGTCCGGATCGCGGGCCGTCTTTCCCGGGGTCTAGATCAGACACTGGTCCGCTGACGATGAAGTGACTGCGGTTGTTGATCTTGGTCCAGAAGTTCTGCCGTCCGCCTCGATATGGCCGATCGTGCTGTTTTGAGCTCAACGCTCGAGCGACAAGTCGCGCGGAATAGGTGGGGCCAAACTCGCCGCGCTCGCAGGGCGCCAAGTCGGCGGCAAGGGGCTGTTAACCGCCCCATCCCTCGTACGGATTATGACCTGGTTCCGGTTGATCATCATAGTGCGGCGTCGGTTGATGGCGGGCCGGCCGTGCCGGTGAATAGGCCCAGGCCGCAGCGGTCCCAGTCGTCAAAACACGAGACTGCGCTTGCGCATGATGCCGATGGACCTGGCCTGCCACCGCGGCGCTGACGGGTGCACACAGGATAATCAAAAGGCTCAAAACGAGACCCGATCGCATGGTAGTTTCTCCGATAGACCTACGATGAGGCGTTAGATGAGCCTCGGTCCACGCCCTCGCAATCGGCCAAGCCTGCAAGACTGGTAACGTCCTCGGCATCACGCGCCGGTTGGCGGTCGAATTCGTGCGAATCTGTAAACCCCGCACTCGGCTTCATGATCTCGCATGGGCTTCTGCACTCAGCGGCCGATGCTGGAGCGACTTTGGCGAATGTGTTCGATGTGACGCGACTTCAGACATGCGGGGATGCGGGTATGCGTCACGCAATGATGATCATACCGATTGCCATTCGCGCAGCCGTGATTATTCACCGCGTGGTTTTTTCCGAAGCGCATACCCATCTCATGTTCATCCAAGAAACCCGAAGGAAACGCGTTCAACAGAGCAGCCGATTCGAACCAGCGCGAATGCTCCGCACGAAAACAACAGCCGTTCGGAGCACGACCATGACTGGATTCAGGACCTTTGTTATTGCAGCAATGATGTCGATTGGCGCGATAAGCTCTGCAAGCGCCCAGTGCCCATTGTGGGCGACTCAACATCCAGATTTGTTTCAGGCGCAATATCCCGATCGGGATGTGTTGAATGACTGCGAACTGACGCCGGCAGGCAGAATGGGCCTGGAACGCCCTGGCGGCGCGGCTCCCTTGTTTGCGCCCGACAGCGCTTATGAGACAACGCCTGGCGTTGCCCAGCACCACGGCCTTCACCACCGATCGCGGTGAGTATCTGAAAATGGATGCTGAGGTCGGATCCCGGCGCTTTCAACGAGGAATATCGGCAACCTGCCGGCGTGGGCTTTGATGTGTGGCGTTGGCCTGCTTAGCCGAAGCTCCGCCGCGCCAGTCCGTCTTCGCTTCCGCTCCGCTCCAGCTGCGCCGGACGCCACGTTTCGCCCTTCGCTCTCCGTGTGGCTGTGCCACGCGTAGCCCGAAGGGCGAAGCGTGGTGGGCCCGGCAGGACTCGAACCTGCAACCAGACCGTTATGAGCGGCCGGCTCTAACCATTGAGCTACAGGCCCCGCCGCGAGGCGGCCGCAGGTAGCGCGGCCGGCAACGGTGCGCGGTTCGTTTACAGGGCTGGAGGCGGAGGTGCAATGCTGGCTCAGGTCGATGGGAACGCTGGCACGGCGTCATGACTCAGTTTCGAATTACCGAAATTGCCGATGATGCCTGTATAGCCCTGTTTTGCCCGACGGAGCAAACCGCCTTTTCGCAGGTTTTTTTTCGGTATGGGCGGTAACCCATTGAAATCGCTAGCCTCGTCTACTGTGCATGGGGTTGTTTTCGCAGTTTTGCTTTGAGAGGGCCTGTTGGCCCCCTCGAACGTGGTGCGGCCGCGGCGAGCGCCGCCCTAGTCCACCGAGACCCCGGCGAACTCGACCACCTTGCGCCATTTCTCGGTTTCGTCTGCGACCAGCTTGCCGAACTCGGCCGGTGTCATCGGCTTGGGCAGGCCGCCGACCTCGGTGAGGCGCGCGACCAGCTTCGGATCCTTCAATGCTTCGCCGACGGCCCTGTTGAGGATCTCGATCACCTCGCTCGGCGTGCCCTTCGGCGCGGAGATGCCGTAGAAGCCGACCGATTGGAAGCCCGGGACGGTCTCGGCGATCGCGGGCACGTCGGGCACGCTCGGCCAGCGCTGCGGCGAGGTCACCCCCAGCGCGCGGACGTTGCCGCCCTTCACCTGCTCCATCGCCGAGGGCAGGTTGTCGAAGATCAGCTGCACCTTGTTGGAGATGATGTCGGGGAAGGCGACCGCCGAGCCGCGATAGGGCACGTGCACCATGTCGCACTTCGTCATCGCCTTGAACAGTTCGGCCGACATGTGCACCGAAGTGCCGTTGCCGGAGGAGGCGTAGGTGATCTTGCCGGGATTGGCCTTGCAATAATCGATGAACTCCTGGACCGTCTTCGGCGGAAACGCGTTGGAGACGACCAGCATGTTGGTAAGCTGCATGATGCTGGCCACCGGCACGGTGTCGCGCAGGAAGTCGAACGGCAGCTTCTTGTAGAGCGAGGTCGAGATCGCGTTGTTGGGCGCGACGAACAGCAGCGTGTAGCCGTCCGGCGGCGAGCTGATCGCGGCCGCGGCGGCGATGTTGCCGCCCGAGCCGGTGCGGTTCTCGACGATGAATTGCTGGCCGAACCGATCCGACAGCCACTGCGCCATGATCCGCGCCACGATGTCGACCGGCCCGCCCGCGGAAAAGCCGATCAGCCAGTGCACGGGACGGTCGGGATAGGCGGCGGAGGCGGGAGGGGTGGCGCTGAAAAGACCCAAGAGCACTGCGAGCCCGAAAACACCGCGACGCAAAATTCGCAACATGACACCTCCCGTTGTTCTATTGTCGTTGCGCGGCATGCTTTCACAAAAACGCCTCGCTGCCTACATCGCCGCAAGTCGGCGTTGACGCGATCGGCGTGGTGAAGCGACCGTCATTCCGGGGCGGTGCACAGCACCGAACCCGGAATCTCGAGATTCCCCGGTGCGCAATTGCGCACCTGAGGTCTGGTCCTTCGGACCATCCCGGAATGACGATCGCTTCAAGCGATCGTCACTTCTTCACCAGCGGGCACGCCGGGTCCGGCGGGCCGAACGCCTTGTCGCCGGAAATCGTCGTGAGGATCTTGTAATAGTCCCACGGATATTTGCTCTCCTCCGGCGTCTTCACCTGCACCAGCCAGAGGTCGTGCACCATCAGATTGTCCTCGCGAAGCTTGCCGTTGCGGGCGAAGAAATCCTCGATCGGCCTCTCGCGCATCTTGGCCGCCACTTTCAGCGGATCGTCGGTGCCGGTCTCTTTGATGGCGTTGAGATAGTGCATCACGCTGGAATAGACGCCGGCCTGCCACATCGACGGCATCTTGTTCATCTTGGCGAAATAGCGCTTCGACCATTCGCGCGTCTTGTCGTCCATGTCCCAGTAGAACGAGGTGGTCAGCAGCAGGCCTTGCGCCGCCTGCAGGCCGATGCCGTGGATGTCGGTGATCAGCGCGAGCAGCGCCGCCATCTGCTGGCCACCCTTAAACACGCCGAACTCGGCGCCGGTCTTGATCTCATTCATGTTGTTGGGGGGGCCTGCGGCAATGCCGATGATCTTGGCCTTGGAGGCCTGCGCCTGCAGCACGAAGGAGGAGAGATCCGGCGTTGCCAACGGCGGCCGCACCGAGCCCAGCACCTTGCCGCCATTGGCGGTGACGACGGCGGAGGCGTCGCGCTCCAGCGAATGGCCGAAGGCGTAATCGTCGGTGATGAAGAACCAGCTGTCGCCGCCCCGCTTGACCACCGCATCGGCGGTGCCGACCGCGAGCGCGCGGGTGTCGAACACCCATTGGATCGCGTAAGGCGAGCAGAACTTGCCGTGGAAATCCGCGGTGCCGGTGGAGTGGGTGATGAACAGCCGCTTCTTCTCGTTGGCGATGTTCTGCACCGCGAGCCCGACCGCCGAGACCGGCACGTCCACGATCAGGTCGACCTGCTCGACGTCGAACCAGCGCCGCGCCAGCGAAGCGCCGATGTCGGCCTTGAGCTGGTGGTCGCCGATCACGACGCTGATCGGCTTGCCGAGCACCGTGCCACCGAAATCGTCGATCGCCATTTGCGCCGCGGTCACCGAGCCCTGGCCGGTCGGCGCCGAGGCCGGTCCGTTCATATCGGTGAGCACGCCGATCTTGACGATGTCGTCGGAAACCTGCGCCGACGCCGCGCTCGGCAGCAGCGCTGCCACGAGTGCGGCCGCGACCGGCAGTCCAAATCTCGTTGGATTCACGCTCGTCCTCCCTGAGCCGGCTCGTTGGCCGTGTTGCTTGTCCGGGTATGGCCCGGCCGAATTGGTTTCTTTTGCAACTATTGGGGGGCTGGCGTCAATGTCAGGCTGCGAAGCGGATCTGTCCTGCGGGGGAGGGATCGTAGCCGGTCAGCTCCTCCGCGCGCTGGCGCAGCCGCCGCTCGTTCAGGAAGCGGAGCAAGGCCTGCATGGCGGGGCGGAAATAGCTGCGCTGCCGCATCGCAAGATCGAAATTCTCCCAGACCAGCGGCACGAAATCGAGACCGGCCGAGCGCGCCACCGCGCGCGTCGCGATGCCGCAATCGGCCTGGCCGGCGCGAACCAGCTCGGCAAGATCCGGGCCGGTCAGCGCCGGCGTCTCGATCCGGCGCAAGTCCCGCATCGAGGCGCCCGCGCGCTTCAGCAGCACGTCGAGCAGCATCTGCGCGCCCGTGCCCTGTTGCCGCATCGCCATCCGGGCCCCGGTTGCGAGCACGTCGGTCAGGCCGCGCAGGTGCTTGGGGTTGCCGTGTTGCAGCAGGAGACCTTCTTCGCGGCGCACGAACGCGACCAGCACCGCATCATGCAGGTCCGGCGTGGTCCGCAGCGCTTCGATACTGGCATCGCTGGCGAAATTGTCGCCGGTGTCGAGGGCGTGGAAGTGCACCGCCGCAGCCATCACCTCATTGCGCTGCAAGCGCTCGATCCCGCGCGCGCTGCCCTCGCTCATCGATCCGAGCCCCGAGCCGGACTCGCGCAAACTCCAATCGAGCAGATCGTCGTGGCTGCCGCCGACCACCGGCGGCGGCTCGCTGATCAACATGCCGGCCGGTCGCGCGAGGCCCGACAGGACCCAGAGGTCGAGCTCGTGCCGTGGGAAGAGCCATTTCCCCGTCACCTTGCTGCAGGGGATCGCACCGGTGGTGACGAGCTCGTAAAGCTTGCGTTCGCCGAGCCGAAGGTAATCGGCGGCTTCGCTGGTGGTCAGGAATTCCATCCTGCATTCCTATGCAAATTCTTGCTTCTTTTTGACGTCCGACGCAGGTGGAATTCTGCATTTCAGATTTTTGTCGCGGGGAACCATGCCCGATCATCTCGCTGCTTTGCAACACATCCGCACGCGCGATTTTTGCTTTGGTGAACGATCCTAAAGAGATCGCGCGCGCGGTGCGCCTCGATGAAGTTGCCGAAATTTCCCGGCCGGCAGTGCAAAAACGCGTCACGAGTGCGGCGCAATCGATCATCATCATGATCGCGTCAAACCTGAGGGAACCCGAGCATGGGCCGCCTGTCCGTTGCACTTGCGCTTCTCTGCGGCCTGGCCGCAGGCGTTGCGGCTTCGGCCGCAGAGGACCGCAGCATCGTCCTCGCTTCGACGACGGCGACGCAGGAATCCGGCCTGCTCGACTATCTGCTATCGATCTTCCGCGACAGGACCGGCATCGACGTCACCGTGATTGCGCGGCGCGCCGACGAAGTGCTCGATGGCGCGCGGCGGGGCGAGGTGGACGTCGTGCTGATGCACGCGCGGCCTCAGGAGGAGAAGTTCGTCGCCGACGGCTTTGGTGTGAAGCGCTACGACGTGATGTACAGCGATTATGTGCTGATCGGGCCGAAGAGCGATCCCGCGGGCGTAAAAGGCAAGGACATCGCGACGGCGCTGAAGGCGATCGAAGCCAAGGGCGCGCCGTTCGTGACGCGTGGCGATCGATCGGGCACTCATGCCGCGGAACTCGCGCTTTGGATCGTCGCCGGCATCGACATTGCCGGCGCCAAGGGCGCCTGGTATCGCGAGGCCGGCCCCGGCATGGCCGCCTCGCTCGAGGCCGCGCGCGCCGCCAATGCCTATGTGCTGGCGGATCGCCGCAGCTGGATCGCCTTCGTCGATCGCGGCGATCTTGACATCGTCGTCGAAGGCGACCGGCGGCTGCTCAACCAATATGGCGTGATGCTGGTGAATCCTGCGAAGTTCCCGAACGTGAAGAAGGACCTCGCGCAGACTTTCGTCGATTGGCTGACCTCGCCGGAGGGGCAGGCGGCGATCGCCGGCTACAAGGTCGACGGGCAGCAGCTGTTCTTCCCCAATTCGGACAGGTCGGGCGGCTGAGGGCTGAGGCTGGCACCGCCGGCGGTTGCCAAACCGGACGATGCATGGTCCTCATGGCGCATGACCCAGCGCCTGCCGCCCTCGCTCACGCCGCTCGACACCGCGCTCGCCGCGCTGCTGCGGGGCGTTGATCCCGTCGCGCCGGTGGAGGTGAAGCTTGCGGACGCAATCGGCTGCATCGCGGCGGGTGCGCCGATGCTTGCCGCCTATCCTTCCCGCGACGTTGCGGCCGTGGACGGTTGGGCCCTATCTGCCAACGATCTCGTCGGGGCATCCGCTTACTCGCCCGTGCCGCTGGCAATGTCCCCTGCATGGGTCGAGGCGGGTGAGGCGATGCCGGCGGGATGCGACTGCGTGCTCGATGCCGACGCCGTGGAAACGTCGGGGCCGCTTGCCCAGGTGCTCGCAGAGGGCGCGCCGGGGCAGGGTGTCAGGCGCGCCGGCAGCGACATTGCCGCGGGCATGGCCGCGGGCGCCGAGGGCCATCCCATCGGTGCGACGGACCTGCTGCTGGCGCGCGTGGCGGGCGTGGAGAAAATCGCCGTGAGGCGGCCGCGGCTGCGCATCGTCAATGTGCCGAGTGGAACAGTCGCGGCGCAGATGATTGCCGGGATCGCGCACGCAGCGGGACTGGATGTGGAAACGCGTGAGGCGCGTGCGCGCGATGAAGCGTCGATCGCCGATGCGCTCGATGCGTCCTCCTGCGATGTTCTGCTGACCATCGGCGGTAGCGGCGTCGGCCGCCAGGACGCCGCGATCGCGGCCCTCGCCCGGCGCGGCGAGGTGATGGCGCACGGCCTTGCGCTCCAGCCGGGACGCACCGCCGCGGTCGGCCGGCTGGGGCGGGTTCCCGCTATCGCCTTGCCCGGCTCGCCCGATCATGCGCTTGCAGCTTGGCTTGCACTCGTGCTGCCGTTCGTCAGCCGTTTGTCGGCGCGTCGGCCGCGTCGAAAAGTGTCGCTGCCGCTTGCGCGAAAGATCGCCTCCAGCGTCGGCATCACGGAGATCGCTTTGCTGGCTGAGGAACATCGTGCCTGGATGCCGCTTGCCGTGGGCGAATGGCCGCTTCAGGCCATCGCCCGTGCGGACGCTTGGCTGCTCATTTCCGCCAGCGACGAGGGATTTGCGGCAGGTACGCCGATCGATGCGGATCTGATGCGGGCGTGATAAGGGTTCTGGCATGACGATGATCCCGAAATCACCGGACCGCAGCGCGCTCGAGCAGGAGCAGTTCCTCAAGATCCTGTCGCGCGAGGAGGCCTTGGCGCGCTTCGAGGCGGCTTTGTTCCCGCGCGCGCGCCGCACCGAAACGCGCAAGCTCGCAGCTGCGCTGGGCGCTGCCCTCGCCGAAGATATCACGGCGCCGATCGACGTGCCGCCCTTCGACCGCTCCAATGTCGACGGCTTTGCCGTGCGTTCCGCCGACCTTGCGGCGGCCGGCGAGGGCGCGCCCGTGCGCCTTGCGCTGAATAGCGAGACCATTCATTGCGGGACCGCGCCGACGCTGCAGGTAGCGGCCGGAACCGCGACGGCGATCGCCACCGGAGGTCCGTTGCCGCGCGGCGCCGATGCCGTGGTGATGGTCGAGCACACCCAGCCGGCCGGCCAGGATGCCATCGATGTCCGTCGCGCCGTCTCGCCGGGGCAATTCGTCTCGTATGCCGGGTCCGACATCGCGCGCGGCGAGGCGCTGCTGCGCGCCGGCACCATCATCGGCTCGCGTGAGATCGGTATGCTGGCGGCTTGCGGCATCGCCGAGGTGAGCGTCGCGGGCAGGCCGCGGGTTGCCGTGATCTCCACCGGCGACGAGCTGGTTCAGCCCGGCGAGGTGCTCGCGCCTGCCGAGATCTACGATACCAATGGCGCCATCGTCGCCGCCGCGATCGACGAAAACGGTGGCGAGGCCGTCTTCCTCGGCGCCGTTCCGGACGACGAAGCCAGGCTCGAAACTGCCATGCGCAACGCGCTTGCGGACGCCGACATGCTGGTGCTGTCGGGCGGCACGTCGAAAGGCGCGGGCGACCTCTCTCATCGCATCATCGCCAGGCTCGGCGCACCCGGCATCATCGCCCATGGCGTCGCGCTCAAGCCCGGCAAGCCGTTGTGCCTTGCGGTGTGCGACGGCAAGCCTGTCGTGATCCTGCCGGGCTTTCCGACCTCGGCGATGTTTACCTTCCACGACATGATCGTGCCGGTGCTGCGCAGGATGGCCGGACTGCCGCCGCGCTCCGATGCCAAGGTGAACGCGACCGTGCCGGTGCGCATCGCCTCCGAGCTCGGCCGCACCGAATTCGTCATGGTTTCGCTGGTCCAGGCCAGGGAGGGGCTCATCGCCTACCCCTCTGGCAAGGGCTCTGGGGCGATCACGTCCTTTGCCCAGGCGGACGGCTTTCTGCGCATCGACGCACTGGCCGACCAGATGTCGGCCGGGACCGAGACGGAGGTGACGCTGTTCACGCCGCATGTACGCGTGCCCGATCTCGTCATCGTCGGCAGCCATTGCACCGGCCTCGATCTCGTCACTGCACAGCTCGCGCATGCCGGTCTCACCGTGCGCTCGATCGCGGTCGGCAGCCTGGGAGGATTGGCGGCGGCCAAGCGTGGCGAATGCGACCTCGCGCCGATCCATCTGTTCGACGACAAGAGCGAGACCTACAACACGCCTTACCTTGCCGAAGGACTCGAACTCGTCGCCGGCTGGCGGCGGATGCAAGGCGTTGTCTTCCGCAAGGGCGACAAACGCTTCGAGGGCCTGAGCGCAAAGGATGCTGTAGCCGCTGCGCTCGCCGACCCCACCTGCATCATGGTCAACCGCAACCAGGGCGCCGGCACGCGCATCCTGATCGACCGGCTGCTCGGCGGCGCGCGTCCGGAAGGCTACTGGAACCAGCCGCGCTCGCACAATGCGGTGGCGGCGGCCGTGGCGCAGCACCGCGCCGACTGGGGCATGACCATTGCGCCGGTCGCCCACGCCGTTGGCCTCGGTTTCATTCCGCTGGCCGAAGAGCATTACGATTTCGCGCTGGTGACCGCGCGCAAAGACCGGCCGGCCGTGCGGGCATTTCTCGACGCGCTGGGCTCGCACGCAGCGCGCGCCGCACTCGAGCGCGCGGGTTTCCGGCCTGCGTAGAAGACAACTAGGTCTACGGTTCCGACGCCTGGTCGGTGGCGCCGGCGGCTTGGTCCGGCTGCTCGCGCTTGCGGTCTCGCTCCTCGGCCTCGGACGGCGCACGCTGCGCGGCGGCTGGCAACGGCTTCGGGTCCGGCGGGACCTCGACGAGGTCAGGCTTGCTCAGCTGCTTCGTGCGATCGATCACATCCGAAACATCGAGCGCGAGATCGACGACACCGAAAACGACATCCAAGAGAGAGTCGGCCATGATTCATCCGGGGCAACATACCAATCGTTGGTCGCTCCCTTGCTCGGTCGGGTTCATGGCCAACAGCTCGACGCACCGGTTTAGGATGCGTCATCCAGCGCCGCCAGCCGCTCAGCCTCGGCAATGTCCTCGACCGTGTTGGCATTGAAGAACGGATCGAGCGGCTCGCTCGGCCACGTCACCGTCGCGAGCGGATAGCGCGCGGTCCAGCGGTCGATTTTGCGGAGGTCTTCGACCACGAGCGCGTGGCGCAGCTCCTCGCGCAATGCGACGCTCCACAGGCCGATCACCGGATGCGACTGCGCACCTGATGCGGCGACCGCAAGCTGCGCGTTCTCACGCGCGCGCGCCTCATGCAAGCGCACGACGAGATCGCGCGGCAGGAACGGGCAATCGCCGGCGGCGCTGAGCACCCATGCGATCTCCGGCCGGTTCGCCGCGGTCCAGTCGAGCGCCGCGAGGATGCCGGCGAGGGGACCGGGAAAGCCGGGCACGTCGTCGGCGACGACCTGCAAGCCGAACGCGGCAAAGCGAGCGGGATCGCCGTTGGCGTTCAGGATCAGTCCGCTGCACTGAGGCGCAAGGCGCGCGATCACGCGTTCCAGAATGGTGTGGCCGCCGATGGTGCGCATCGGCTTGTCGCCGCCGCCCATGCGCCGTGCGCGTCCGCCGGCGAGCAGCACGCCAAGAGTCGGCGGAACGCGCGCTGCGGACATGTCAGTCGTCACCGCCTTCACCCTTGCGCTTGTGCTTGGCCGATTCCTCTTCGACATAAGCGAGGTTCTGGTCGTAGACGATGCGCTCTTCGCCTGCGAGCGCGATGAAGCGCTTTCCGCGAGTGCGCCCGACCAGCGTCAGGCCGACCTGCCTTGCGAGATCGACACCCCAGGCTGTGAAGCCGGAGCGCGACACCAGGATCGGAATGCCCATGCGGACGGTCTTGATCACCATTTCCGAGGTGAGGCGTCCCGTGGTGTAGAGGATCTTGTCGGAAGCGTCGACACCGTGGCGGTACATCCAGCCCGCGATCTTGTCGACGGCGTTGTGGCGGCCGACGTCTTCGGTGTAGCAGAGGGGGGTGCCCTCCTTGCACAGCACGCAGCCGTGGATCGCACCCGCTTCCAGATAAAGCGAGGGCATGGTGTTGATGGTCTGCGTCATCTGGTAGAGCCAGGAGGTGCGCAGCTCCGCCTTGGGCAGCGCGACGCTCTCGACCGCCTCCAAGAGGTCGCCGAAGGCGGTGCCCTGCGCGCAACCGGAGGTCTGCGTGCGCTTCTTCAGCTTGGCCTCGAAATTGGTGTGGTGTGAGGTGCGCACGACGACTACTTGGAGGTCGTCGTCGTACTCGACCTCGGTGACCACGTCGTTATATTTCAGCATGTTCTGGTTCAGCAGATAGCCGAGCGCCAGATATTCCGGATAGTCGCCGATCGTCATCATGGTGACGATCTCCTGCGCGTTCAAATAGAGCGTCAGCGGCCGCTCCATCGGCACCTTGATCTCGACCCTGGCGCCGGTCTGGTCGGTGCCGGTCACGCTCTGGGTCAGGCGTGGGTCGTCCGGATTGGGGACGATCAGGGGTACCGGGGCTTTGTCGATCTTCATCATGGCGGCGAGGTTAGCATGACATTCGGATCAAGCCGATATATGCATGGTCGGTAATGGGCAAGATGCCTTCGTTCGTCATTGCGAGCGCAGCGAAGCAATCCAGGAATGCCCCCGCGGAGACAGCCTGGATTGCTTCGCTGCGCTCGCAATGACGGTGGAAAGGCTGGTAGTTCCATCGGCTAGCGAGCCGTTGGCGGAGATCGAACGGTCATGAAAGTCATCGGCCTTGCAGGCTGGAGCGGTGCAGGCAAGACCACGCTGTTGACGCGGCTGATCCCGCATTTCAACGCGCAAGGCCTGCGCGTCTCCGTGATCAAGCATGCGCATCACCAGTTCGACGTGGACGTGCCCGGTAAGGATTCCTGGCGCCATCGCGAGGCCGGCGCGGCGGAGGTTCTGGTCGCTTCGTCGAAACGCTGGGCGCTGATGCATGAGCTGCGCGGGGCGGCGGAGCCGCGGCTGCCGGAGCTGCTCGACAAGCTCTCCGCGGTCGATCTTGTCGTGGTCGAGGGCTTCAAGCGGGAGCCGCATCGCAAGATCGAGGTGCATCGTGCCGCCAACGGCAAGCCGCTGCTGTTTCCGGACGATCCCGGAATTGCCGGGATTGCGACTGACGTCGCGATTGACACGAGGCTCCCGACTGTCCATCTCGACGATATCGCGGCTGTCGCGGCATTGATGCTACGGGCGGCGATGCCGCTCGAGGAAGCTTTGGCAAGAAGCGCCGCAATACGCTGACGAGGCACCATGGCGCAACTGTCGGACGATTGCTTTGCCTTCGGCGGCCCGATGATGTCGGTCGACGAAGCCGTCGGCCTCATCACGACGCGCGTCAACGCGATCGTCGATCTCGAGACGGTGGCGCTGGTCGATGCCGACGGGCGCGTGCTCGCGGGCGATGTGGCCGCGCCTTTGCCGCTGCCTCCGTTCACCAACTCCGCCGTCGACGGTTATGCGCTGCGCAACGCCGACCTTCCGGCACGCGCGGAGCAGGCGTTCCCGCTCGACGGGCGTATCCAGGCCGGCGGACTTGCGCAAGCACCGATCAAGCCCGGCCACACCGCGCGCATCTTTACCGGCGCGCCGATGCCGCCGGACGCGGAGACCGTCTTCATGCAGGAGGACGTGCGCATCGATGAGTCCGGCAGGATCGTGCTGCCGCCGGGGCTGAAGCCGGGCGCCAATGTCCGGCCCGCAGGCGAGGACATTCCGCAAGGTCAGGTCGCGCTCCGCGCTGGCCAGCGCCTGCGGCCGCAACATGTCGCCCTTGCCGCCGCGTTCGGCCTGACAAGGCTCGACGTCGTCAGGCGCATCCGTGTCGCCGTGTTCTCGACCGGCGACGAACTGGCCTCGCCCGGCGAGCCGCGCGCCGCCTCGCAATTGTTCGATTCCAATCGCTTCATGCTGATGGCGATGCTGCGGCGGCTCGGCTGCGAGGTCAGCGATCTCGGCATTCTGCGCGACGAGCGAACGTCGCTGGCGAGCGGTCTGAAGCAGGTTGCGGGCGACCATGACCTCATCCTCACCACCGGCGGCGTCTCGACCGGCGAGGAGGATCACGTCAAGGCGGCCGTGGAGAGCATCGGCTCGCTGGTGCTGTGGCGGATGGCGATCAAGCCGGGCCGTCCCGTGGCGATGGGCATCATCGACGGCACGCCGCTGATCGGACTGCCCGGCAATCCCGTCGCGAGCTTCGTGACATTCGTCCACGTGGTGCGACCGACGGTGTTGGCGCTGTCGGGCGCCTTGCCGGAGCCGCTCTTGCCGATCCCGCTGCGCGCGGCGTTCACCTACAAGAAGAAGACCGGCCGGCGTGAATATGTGCGCGCCTCGCTGCGGCGCGCGCAGGACGGCGGGCTCGAGGCGATCAAGTTCCCGCGCGAAGGCGCCGGGCTCTTGTCCTCCCTGGTCGAGACCGACGGCCTCGTCGAGCTCGGCGAGGACATCACGAATGTCGAGCCGGGACAGGAGGTCGGTTTCCTGCCCTACGCCAGCCTGATCTGATGCCTCTCACGTTGACGCAGCTGCTCCGCCCCGCCATGGTGCGGCCATGACCAGGACGACACTTGATCTCACCGGGCTGAAATGCCCGCTGCCGGCCCTCAAGACGCGCAAGGCGCTCAAGCCGCTCAAGGCGGGGGACCAGCTCGAAGTTCACTGTACAGATCCGCTCTCTGTGATCGATATTCCCAATCTGATCCGCGAGACCGGCGACAAGGTCGAGATCACCGAGCGCAACGAGGCGCGCATCGTGTTCCTGGTCGAAAAGAGCGACGCCCCGTAGAAAGGCGAATGTTCACGGCGGCGGCCTGCGCTCCCGCCGCGCCTCAGGCGAATTCGATACGACTTCGCTATCGCAGCATGAGACGCCTTTATTGATCTCCCGCTCAATTCGGGCTTCGCTCGGCCCCGTTGAAGAACGCAGGGCCGTGCCCGGGGCAGATCCGGGATTGCCCCCGGGCTCTCTTGAGCTGTGCAGCGTAACCGCTTCCGCACGCATGATAATTTGCTTGGCATCTGGCATGCCAGAGGCTAAAAGTGAGCCGTTCTAGAAGACGAGATCGAGACGAATCGATGAGCCACGAGGACGTGCACAAGGTCCGCTCCTTCGAGCATCCCGGTGAGGGACGCCGACGCGCCAAGGCGACCCCCAAGGGGCGGCAGGTCGATCCCGAGGCCGCGCATGAGATCGAGTTGTTGCTTGGCGACAGGCCGCGACGACGCGATCTGTTGATCGAATATCTGCACCTGATCCAGGACAAGTATCACCAGATCTCGGCTGCGCATCTGGCCGCGCTCGCCGACGAGATGAAGCTCGCCTTCGCCGAGGTGTTCGAGACCGCGACCTTCTATGCGCATTTCGACGTGGTGAAGGAAGGTGAGCCCGACATTCCCCCGCTGACGATCCGCGTCTGCGATTCGCTCACCTGCGCGATGCTGGGCGGCGAGAAGCTGCTCGAGGATCTCAAGAGCGCGTCAGGTCCCGGCATCCGCGTCGTGCGCGCGCCCTGCGTCGGCCGCTGCGACACAGCGCCGGCAGCTGAGGTTGGGCACAATTTCGTCGACCACGCGACCGTCGCCGACGTTATGGCGACGGCGAAGGCCGGCGACACGCACGCGCATCTGCCCAAATATATCGAGTACGATGCCTACGTCGCCGATGGCGGCTACAAGCTGCTCAACCGCCTGCGCTCCGGCGAATTGTCGAAGGACGATCTCCTGAAAGCGCTCGACGACGCTTCGCTGCGCGGCCTTGGCGGCGCCGGCTTCCCCACGGGGCGCAAATGGCGCGCCGTGCTGGGCGAGCCCGGGCCTCGGCTGATGGCGATCAACGGCGACGAGGGCGAGCCCGGCACGTTCAAGGACCGCTACTACCTTGAAACCGATCCGCATCGGTTCATCGAGGGCATGCTGATCGGCGCGCACGTGGTGCAGGCGAGCGACGTCTACATCTATCTGCGCGACGAATATCCGGCCTCCCGCGAGATCCTCCAGCGCGAGATCGCAAAGCTTCCGCCAGGCGGCCCGACGCTGCACCTGCGCCGGGGCGCCGGCGCCTACATCTGCGGCGAGGAATCCTCTCTGCTGGAGAGCATCGAGGGCAAGCGCGGCCTGCCCCGGCACAAGCCGCCTTACCCGTTCCAGGTCGGCCTGTTCGGCCTGCCGACGCTGATCAACAATATCGAGACGTTGTGGTGGGTGCGCGATATCGTCGAGAAGGGCGCCGATTGGTGGAAGGGCCATGGCCGTCACGAGCGTCATGGTTTGCGCAGCTTCTCGGTCTCGGGACGCGTCAAGAATCCCGGCATGAAGCTCGCGCCCGCGGGCATCACCGTGCGCGAGCTGATCGAAGAATATTGCGGCGGCATGGCCGACGGTCATCAGTTCTACGCGTATCTGCCGGGCGGTGCGTCCGGCGGCATTCTGCCGGCCTCGATGGACGACATCCCGCTCGATTTCGGCACGCTGGAGAAATACGGCTGCTTCATCGGCTCGGCTGCGATCGTGATCCTATCGCACAAGGACAGCGTGCGGACAGCCGCACTGAACCTGATGAAGTTCTTCGAGGACGAGAGCTGCGGCCAGTGCACGCCGTGTCGCGTCGGTACCCAAAAGGCGGCGCTGCTGATGCAAAGGCCTGTCTGGAACCGTGCCTTGCTGGAAGAATTGAGCCAGGCGATGCGCGATGCCTCGATCTGCGGGCTCGGACAGGCGGCATCGAATCCGCTGTCCTCCGTGATCAAATATTTCCCTGACGAGTTCAAGGAAGCGGCCGAATGACCAAGATTACGTTCGAACTCGATGGCAAGCAGGTCGAGGCCAAGCCGGGCGAGACGATCTGGCAGGTCGCAAAACGCCAGGGCCGCGACATTCCGCATCTCTGCTACTCGCCGGCGCCGGACTATCGCCCCGACGGCAATTGCCGCGCCTGCATGGTCGAGATCGAGGGCGAGCGCGTGCTCGCCGCGTCCTGCAAGCGCACGCCGTCAGTCGGCATGAAGGTGAAGACCGAGAGCGCCCGTGCGACTGCTGCGCAGAAGATGGTGATGGAGCTGCTGGTCGCCGACCAGCCGGCGCGCGAGACCAGCCACGATCCGGATTCGAAGTTCTGGCACTGGGCCGAGACCACGGGTGTCACCGAGAGCCGCTTCCCCGCCGCCGAGCGCTGGGCAACCGATGCCAGCCATCCGGCGATGCGCGTCAACCTCGATGCCTGCATCCAGTGCGGCCTGTGCGTGCGCGCCTGCCGCGAGGTCCAGGTCAACGACGTCATCGGCATGGCTTATCGCAATGCCGGCGCCAAGATCGTATTCGACTTCGACGATCCCATGGGCGAGTCCACCTGCGTTGCCTGCGGCGAATGCGTGCAGGCCTGCCCGACCGGCGCCTTGATGCCGGCCGTGATGCTGGACGAGGCGCAGACCCGCGTCACGTATGCCGACCGGAAGGTCGATTCGCTCTGCCCGTTCTGCGGCGTCGGCTGCCAGGTCACCTACGAGGTCAAGGACGAAAAGGTGATCTATGCGGAAGGCCGCGACGGCCCCGCCAACCACAATCGTCTCTGCGTCAAGGGCCGCTTCGGCTTCGACTACATCCACCATCCGCATCGCCTGACGAAGCCGCTGGTGCGGCTGCCGAACGCGAAGAAAGATGCCAACGATCAGGTCGATCCGGCCAATCCGTTCACGCATTTCCGCGAAGCGAGCTGGGAAGAGGCGCTCGACATCGCCGCCAAGGGCCTCGTCAAGATTCGCGACGAGAAGGGCGTGAAGGCGCTGGCCGGCTTCGGCTCGGCCAAGGGCTCGAACGAAGAGGCCTATTTGTTCCAGAAGCTGGTGCGCACCGGTTTTGGCTCCAACAACGTCGACCATTGCACCCGCCTGTGCCACGCCTCGTCGGTCGCGGCACTGTTCGAAGGTCTCAGCTCGGGTGCAGTGTCGGCGCCGTTCGCCGCTGCCATGGATGCCGAGGTCATCTGGGTCATTGGTGCCAACCCCACCGTGAATCACCCGGTGGCGGCAACCTACATCAAGAATGCGGCGAAGAACGGCGCAAAACTGTTCGTGATGGATCCGCGCCGGCAGTCGCTGTCGCGCCATGCGACCAAACATCTGCAGTTCAAGCCGGGCTCCGATGTCGCCATGCTGAACGCGATGATCAACACGATCATCACCGAGGGCCTGACCGACGACCAGTACATCGCCGGCTACACCGAGGGCTTCGAGGACCTCAAGGAGAAGATCAAGGAGTTTACGCCGGAGAAGATGGAGCCGATCTGCGGCATCCCCGCCCAGACCTTGCGCGAAGTGGCGCGCACCTATGCGCGGGCGAAATCGTCGATCATCTTCTGGGGCATGGGCATCAGCCAGCACGTCCATGGCACCGACAATGCGCGCTGCCTGATCGCGCTCGCGCTGATCACCGGCCAGGTCGGCCGTCCCGGCACCGGCCTGCATCCGCTGCGCGGCCAGAATAACGTGCAAGGCGCCTCCGATGCCGGCCTGATCCCGATGTTCCTGCCGGACTACCAGCCGGTCGGCCGCGATGATTTGCGCGGCAGCTTCGAAAAGCTCTGGCAGCAGGATCTCGATCCCGTCCGCGGCCTGACCGTGGTCGAGATCATGAACGCGATCCATGCCGGCGAGATCAAGGGTATGTATATCGAGGGCGAGAATCCCGCGATGTCCGATCCCGACCTCCAGCATGCGCGCCACGCGCTCGCGATGCTCGATCATCTCGTGGTGCAGGACCTCTTCGTCACCGAGACCGCGTTTCATGCCGACGTGATCCTGCCGGCCTCGGCCTTCGCCGAGAAGGACGGCTCCTTCACCAATACCGATCGCCGCGTGCAGCTGGCGCGTCAGGTGATCAAGCCGCCCGGCGATGCGCGCCAGGATCTCTGGATCATCCAGGAGATCGGCAAGCGCATGGGCTTGCCGTGGAATTATGCCGGGCCTGGCGACGTCTTCACCGAGATGGCGGAGCTGATGCCATCGCTGAAGAACATCACCTGGGAGCGGTTGGTGCGGGAAGGCGCGGTCACTTATCCGGTCGACGCTCCGGACAAGCCCGGCAACGAGATCATCTTCACCACGGGCTTCCCGACTGCGAGCGGCCGCGGCAAGATCGTGCCGGCCAAGGTCGTCCCGCCGGACGAGATTCCCGACGATGAATATCCGATGGTGCTCTCGACCGGCCGCGTGCTGGAGCACTGGCACACCGGCTCGATGACCCGCCGCGCCCAGGTGCTCGACCAGATCGAGCCAGAGGCGGTCGCGTTCATGTCGCCGAAGGACATGCGCAAGAAGAAGCTGGTGCCCGGCGATTTCATTCGCCTGGAGACCCGCCGCGGCGCCGTCGAGGTCAAGGTCCGCTCCGACCGCGACGTGCCGGAGAACATGGTGTTCATGCCGTTCTGCTACGCCGAGGCGGCGGCGAACCTGCTCACCAACCCGGCGCTGGACCCGTTCGGCAAGATCCCGGAGTTCAAGTTCTGCGCAGCGCGTGCCGAGCGCGCCGAGATGCGGGACGCGGCGGAGTAGGGGACGTCATGGGTGGGGCGCATAGTGCCCACACCGTCATTGCGAGCGAAGCGAAGCAATCCAGACTGCCCCCTCGGCAGGATTCTGGATTGCTTCGTCGCTTCGCTCCTCGCAATGACGGTGGTAGATTTGGCTCATGTCCAAAGTCACCTCCGCCACACGCGCACTCACGGCCGCCGGTGTTTTCTTCACCGTTCACACCTACGACTATGATCCCGACGCCGAGAGTATCGGGCTCCAGGCGGCGGCCGCGCTCGGCGAGGACCCGGCGCGCGTCCTGAAGACGCTGATGGCGCTGGTCGACGGCAAGCCGGTCTGCGTGGTCGTGCCCTCCGACCAAGAGGTCTCCATGAAGAAGCTGGCCGCTGCGGCGAGCGGCAAGTCGGCGCAGATGATGAAGCCTCCCGAGGCCGAGCGCGTCACCGGCTACAAGGTCGGCGGCATCAGCCCGTTTGGGCAGCGCAAGCAGGTCGGCACCGTGATTGAGCAGAGCGCGCTCGCCCATGACCTGGTCTATCTCAATGGCGGCCAGCGCGGATTGCAGGTCCAGCTGAAGCCCACCGATCTGCGGGATGTTTTAAAGGCGGTCGTGGCGGATGTACTGGCTTGACGGCGATGGGGCGGGATCATGAGTGGCCGCTGCTGCTGTGGCTTCAGGTCCTGCTCTGCCTGCCGGCTGAGGCACATGAGGTCAACCTGGTCACGGCACGGCTGGCGCTGAGCCCCGATCGCACGGTGAGTGCCGAGCTCGGATTGAAGGGCAGTGATGTCGATCGGCTGATCGGCACGAAGATTTATGATGCGAGACGGGACGCGGTCGATCCTGCCGCCGTCGAAGCGGCCAAGCCCGCGATCCTCGCCTATATGGTCGCGCATTTGGCTGTTACAGGAGGTGCCAGGGCCTGCTCCGCCGGAAATGCAGCGATCCTGGCGGACGGTGACGGCATCATCTATCGCAACAGCTTTGCCTGCGCGAACGTGACCGGCGACATCGTCTATCGCTCCAACGTGCTGACGGAGAAAGACAGGACCGCGCGGCAGGTGGTGCTGATCGCGCAGGGCAGGTCCGAGACGCAGGCCTTGCTCGACGCCGACAACACGACGGTGACCCTCTCGACGGCGCCGCCGTCGCTGTCCTCTACGATGCAGCGTTATCTCGTCACCGGCATCGAGCACATCTTCCTCGGCTACGATCACATCGCATTCCTGGTCGCGATTGTCTTGTGGGCACGCCGGCTCTTGCCGGTCGTCAAGATCGTGACCGCCTTCACCATCGCTCATTCCCTGACGTTGTCGCTGGCGGCCCTGAACGTCCTGGTCATCCCGACCGGCATCGTTGAGCCCGCGATCGCGGCTTCGATCGTGTTCGTCGCCGTCGAGAACTTCTTGTCGCGCGAGGTCGACCGGCGCTGGCGTGTGGCTTTTCTGTTCGGTTTGATCCACGGTTTCGGCTTCGCCGGCGTGCTTCGCGAGATCGGGCTGCCGTCTGATGCGATCGCTCCGGCGCTGGCCGCCTTCAATGTCGGTGTCGAGATCGGGCAGATCGCGATCGTCGCGCTGATGTTGCCCGCGCTTGGCTTGTTGGACAGGCTGACCGCGGTCGGCCGGGAGGAGCCGGAGCGGGCGGCGGGGCTGGTGTACACAATGTCCGGCGCGATCGGTCTTCTGGGCGGATATTGGCTGCTGACGCGTGTGTTCGAGGCGTGATCGCGTCGGCGATAGCCTATTGCTTCTGCAACAGTTTCAGCCGGCAGCGCAGCGCCTCGCGGATATGCGCGCGCGCGAGCTGCTCGGCCTTGTCGCCGTCGCGCGCGGCGATGGCTGCAATGATCGCCTGGTGCTCGCCGTGACTCGTCTTAGGACGGCCTGTGACCGCGAAAGTGGTCGGGCCGAGCAGGGCGATCCAATCCTGCAATTCCCGCGAGGCGTTGTCGAGATAGCGGTTGCGCGCCGCGCGGCAGATGGCCTCGTGGAAGGCGCGGTTGAGCCGCGCCATCTCGGCTGCGTCGGTCGCGGACGCCTCGACAAAGGCCTGCTCGATATCGCGGAGCGCGTCGATCTCCGGCGCTGAGGCGTGCTCGGCGGCGAGGCGCGCGGCGGCGCCTTCCATGATCTCACGCATGGCGTAGAGCTCGAGCACCTCGGAGATGTCGAGATTGCGGACGATCAGCCCGCGGCCACCGGCAGGGGCGACGAAGCCGCGTGCGGCGAGCCGGCCAAGCGCTTCCCGCACCGGCGTGCGGCTGACCTTGAGCCGCTGGGCGACCTCTTCCTCGCGCAGGCGGTCGCCTGCGCGATAACTACCGGCCTGGAGCGCCTCGCACAGCGAGCGGAACACCGCCTCGCCGAGCGCAACGCCGCCGCCGCGCACGATCGTTCCTCCTGAATTTGCCGGGCGTCTCGCCATTGTCCCTCGATGCGTCTTCCTGCCCAGAGATGCCGCTTGCAACTAATGTCTCTGTATACAAAGGTGCGCAATGGCGGATCGGCCGGATCGAGGCCGCTTGCGGGAAGAATGTCTCCAATTTGGCCGCATCGGGCAGACGGGATGAGCAGCAAATACGACGTGCTGGTGATCGGCGGCGGCAATGCGGCCCTGTGCGCGGCGATCAGCGCGCGGCGCGGCGGCGCCTCAGTGCTGGTGCTCGAGGCCGCGCCAAAATTCTACCGCGGCGGCAACACCCGCCACACCCGCAACATGCGCTGCGCCCATGACGCGGCGACCGAAATCCTGACCGGCCCCTACAGCGAGGAGGAGTTCTGGGAGGATCTGCTGCGCGTCACCGGCGGGCAAACCGACGAGGTGCTCGCCCGACATATGATCCGCGAATCCAAGGACATCCTGAACTGGATCGTGGAGCACGGCGTGCGCTGGCAGCCCTCGCTCGGCGGCACGCTGAGCCTCGGCCGCACCAATTCCTTTTTCCTCGGCGGCGGCCGGGCGATGCTGAACGCGCTTTATCTCACCGCCGAACGGCTTGGCGTCGCCGTCGAATACGACGCCGAGGTGACCGATCTCGTGATCGAGGACGGCATGTTCCTCGCGGCGCGCCTCAAGCGGCCAGTCAAGGGCGAGACCGAGATCCGCGCGACGTCATTGGTTGCCGCGGCCGGCGGGTTCGAGGCCAACATCGAATGGCTGAAACAATATTGGGGCGAGGCCGCCGACAACTTCCTGATCCGCGGCACCCCCTATAACCGCG
Source organism: Bradyrhizobium glycinis (assembly GCF_016031655.1). Taxonomy (GTDB): domain Bacteria; phylum Pseudomonadota; class Alphaproteobacteria; order Rhizobiales; family Xanthobacteraceae; genus Bradyrhizobium; species Bradyrhizobium glycinis. Next base: position 116,320 of record NZ_JACCHQ010000007.1, on the reverse strand, counting down.
GCTCGGTCCTGAAGATCCTGCTCGACAAGGGCGTGCAGGAAGTCGGTGATCCCACCCAATGTCATGCAGTCGCGATCGATGCCCGCGCGCCGAAATTCGACGGCGGCATCATCACCCGCCACGACTCCGTCGTGTTCGGTATCGTCGTCAATAAGCATGCCCAGCGCTTCTACGACGAGGGCGAAGACATCTGGCCGAAGCGCTACGCGATCTGGGGCCGGCTGGTGGCGGCGCAGCCCGACCAGATCGCCTACATCATCTTCGATTCCACGGTCGTCACCAGCTTCATGCCGACGCTGTTTCCGCCAATTGCCGGGCAGACGATCGCGGAGCTCGCCGGCAAGCTCGCGCTCGATCCCGTCGCGTTGGAAAAGACCATCACCGAGTTCAACGCCGCGGTGCGGCCCGGGACCTTCGACCACACCATTCTGGATGATTGCGTGACCGAGGGCATCACGCCACCCAAAACGCACTGGGCGCGCAAGATCGAGACGCCGCCTTATCTCGCCTATCCGGTGCGGCCCGGCATCACCTTCACCTATCTCGGCACGCGTGTGAACAAGGAGGCGCGAATGCTGATGAAGGACGGCAAGCCGTCCGCCAACATGTTCGCGGCCGGGGAGATCATGGCCGGCAATGTGCTTGGCAAGGGCTATGCGGCCGGCATGGGCATGACCATCGGCAGCGTGTTCGGGCGGATCGCAGGACGGGAAGCGGCGAAACATGCACGGAACTAGAATTTTGGACGAAGCCGACCGTCTGATGACGGTCTGCAATTCCTGCCGCTATTGCGAGGGCCTGTGCGCGGTATTTCCCGCCATGGAGATGCGCCGCGCCTTCTCCGACGGCGATCTCAACTATCTCGCCAATCTCTGCCATTCCTGCGGCGCCTGCTACGTCGACTGCCAGTTCTCGCCGCCGCACGAGTTCAACGTCAACGTTCCCAAGACGCTGGCGGTTGCGCGAGCGGAATCCTATGCGGCCTATGCCTGGCCGCGTGCGGTATCCAGCGCCTTCGCGCGCAACGGCCTCGTCATCAGCATCACCGCCGCGCTCAGCATGGCCGCCTTCATTCTCGGCTTCGCCGCCTTGAATGACAGGAGCGTGTTGTTCGGTGTGCACACCGGCCCCGGCGCCTTTTACAAGCTGATGCCGCACAATGCGATGGCCGCGCTGTTCGGCGCCGCATTCCTTTACGCTATCCTCGCCCTCGTGATGAGCGTGCGTGCCTTCTGGCGCGACATCGGCACGCCGATCGGCGGCCGCGCCGATGGCGGCTCGATCTTTCAGGCAATCCGCGACGCCGGCGAGCTGCGCTATCTCGATGGCGGCGGCGTCGGCTGCTACAACGAGGACGACAAGCCGACCGACCGGCGCAAGCTCTATCATCACCTGACCTTCTACGGCTTCTTGCTGTGCTTCGCAGCGACGTCTGTTGCGACGCTCTATCACTATCTCCTCGGCCGCGAGGCGCCGTACCCGTGGTGGGACCTGCCCGTGGTGCTCGGCACGCTCGGCGGCATCGGCCTGATCGTCGGGCCGATCGGCCTGCTCGCCGCCAAGATGTGGCGCGATCCGGCCCTGCTCGATGAGTTCAGCTACGGCATGGACGTCGGCTTCATCGCCATGCTGTTCCTGACCGGCGTCACTGGCATGCTGCTGTTGGTGCTGCGCGAGACCGCCGCGATGGGGCCGCTGCTCGCGCTGCATCTCGGCGCCGTGTTCGCGTTGTTCATCACCATGCCCTACGGCAAGTTCGTGCACGGCCTTTATCGTTTTGCCGCGCTGGTGCGCTACGCGCAGGAGCGGCGGACGGCGGCGTGACCCGCGCGCCGCCCGTCTCGGAACCTCTTACGCCACCTCGCGCTCCGGCGCCGACGCCTGCTCGCGAGCCATCGTCGTCGCGGTGACATAGTCGGTCTTGCCGGTGCCGAGCAGCGGCACCTTGTCGACCACCATGATCGCCGCGGGCACGGTCAGCTCGGAGGCGCCGATCGCCTTGGCCTGGGCCTGCATCGCGCTGCGCTCGGCGTTCTTCTCCGTCGTCAGCAGCACAATGCGCTCGCCCTTGCGCTGGTCGGGGATCGAGACCGCGACCGAGCCGGCCTGCGGCCACAACGCCGCCGCGATGGCTTCGACCGCCGACAGCGAGACCATTTCGCCTGCGATCTTGGCAAAGCGCTTGGCGCGGCCCTTGATGGTGATGAAGCCCGCGGAATCGATCGAAACGATGTCGCCGGTGTCGTGCCAGCCATCGGGGAGCACTTCGAGCACGCCGGGATTTTCGGCCCTGAGGTAGCCGAGCATCACGTTGGGGCCGCGCACCGAGAGGCGTCCGCCTTCCTCGATGCCCGGGACCGGATCGAGGCGGCTTTCCATCAGCGGCGACAGGCGCCCGACAGTGCCGGGGCGATTGGCCATCGGCGTATTCATCGCCAGCACCGGCGCCGTCTCGGTGACGCCGTAGCCTTCGAGGATGCGGATGCCGTAGCGCTCCATGAACACCTGCCGCGTGCGGTCCTTGACCGCCTCGGCGCCGGCGATCACCAGACGCAGGGTGCGGAAGTCGTAAGGGTGCGCGGAGCGGGCATAGCCGGTCAGGAATGTGTCTGTGCCGAACAGGATCGTGGCGCCGGTCTGGTAGATCAGCTCGGGCACGATCCGGTAGTGCAGCGGCGAGGGATACATGTAGATCGGAATGCCCGCCAGCATCGGCATCATCATTCCGCCCGTGAGTCCAAACGAGTGGAACACCGGCAGCACGTTGAACACCTTGTCGTTGGCATTGGCGTCGACCCGCGCCAACGCCTGCGCCGCGTTGGCGAGGATGTTGCGATGGGACAGCACCACGCCCTTTGGCGTGCCTTCCGAGCCCGAGGTGAACAGCACGACGGCGGGATCGTTGGCCTGGCGGGGCACGCGCGGCGCGGTGCCGGCGAGCAGGCCCTTGATCTTGTCGGCGATGCCGATCGAAGCGCGGACGTCCTCGAGATAAACCACGCGCGCCTCGGCCGAGATCGCGGCCATCAGCTTGTCGAGCTTGCCCTTCTCGATAAAGGCCTTCGAGGTCAGCACGGTCTTGACCTGCGCGGCCTTCATGGCGGCGAGCACGTTGACCGGGCCGGCCGAGAAGTTGAGCATCGCCGGCACCCGGCCGATGTTCTGTAGTGCCATGAAAACGACGGCAACGCCTGCGGAGTTCGGCAGCAGCACGCCGACATTCTCGCCGACGGCGGTGCCGCTTTCCAGCTTCCGGCTCAGCACCTGGGCGCCGAGGATCAGCTTGCGATAGGTCAGCTTGGTGCCGAGCGCATCCTCGATGATGACCTTGCCGGTGTCGCGGTCGCGATAGGCGTGTCCGAGTGCTTCGAACAGCGTGTGATCGAGCATGGCGTTCTTGACGAGGGCGTCAATCATGACGTCCTGCAGCGCGGCGCCGGCGGCATTGCGGCGTGCCTTGCCCTTGAGCGTTTCGTCGACCGGAAGCTTGACCGGCGGCAGGATCGTGACCGTTACGCGCGGAAACCAGGACCGCTTGATCTGGCTGGAGTTGAGATAGCTGAGATAGGAGCGCTGTGCGCCTTCGATCCGGACCGGCACGACCACGGCGTCGGCCTTGTCCGCGATCATCGCGGTGCCATCATACACCTTCATCAGCGAACCGGAGACGGTGATCCGTCCTTCCGGGAAGATCACGACGGGCTCGCCCGCGGCGACGAGCTTGATCAGGTCGCGCGCGGCCAGCGGCTTGGTCGGGTCCATGGTGTAGTGCTTGACGACGCGCAGGAACGGCTTGGCCCACCAGGCCTTGGCGATGCCGGTATCGACCGCAAAGCTCGCGTCGATCGGCAGCACGGCGTGCAGCAGCGGGCCGTCGATCAGGCTGACATGGTTGGGCGCGATCAGCATGCGCGTCCCCGGAGGCGGCAGATTCTCGAGCCCGCGAATCTCAGTGCGGAGCAGGGCGCGGAATAGCAGTCCGCCGAAGTCGCGCACGCCTTCCTTGCCCCACTTGGTCAGCACGAACCACACCGCGCCGAAGCTGGCGACGCCGAGGCCGAAGAAGATCCAGCCGATATGGAGACCGGCCGCCTGCAACAGCGCGACGAACAGCGAGCCGACCACCATGAAGGCGGCCTGCAGTACGTTGCCGGCGGCGATGATGCGGGCGCGCTCGGAAGGTTCCGACCAGGCCTGGACCGCGGCAAAGGACGGAACGACGAACAGGCCGCCGCCGAACGCGAAGGCGACGAAGTCGGCCAGCATGCGCAAGCCCGCGAACGAGGTGGCGAAGCCGAGCGCGGTGACGTCGTGACCCTTGGCGGTCACGCCGATGGCCCAGGCGAGATCGAGGCCCGCAAACCCCATGATGATGGCGCCGATCGGCACCAGCGCGAGGTTCGGGCGAACATGGCTGAGGCTGGCGGCAAACAGCGAGCCTATCGCGATGCCGATGGCGAAGATGGCAAGGCACAGCGTCACGACGCCCTCGGTGCCGCCGACCACCTCCTTGATCAGCGCCGGCAGCAGCGACAGCACGATGGCGCCGACCAGCCAGAACCAGGAGACGATCACGGTGCCGTCCCAGAGCCGTCGGTCGGCGTAGAGCGTCCTGAGCAGGCTCACCGTCGAGGTCCAGGGATTGGCGTCGACGGGCAGCTCAGGCGCGGAAGGCGTCGTCTGCGGAATGCGGGATGCGAACGCCCAGGACAACACAGCCAGCACGACCACGGCCGATGCGACCCAGCCCATATGCGCGGAGCCGGCGACGAACTGGCCACCCGCGACGGTGCCGAGCAGGATCGCCATGAAGGTTGCGCCCTCGACCAGCGCGTTGCCGGTCGCGAGCTCGCCGAGCTCGAGCTGATCCGGCAGCATCGCGTATTTCACGGGGCCGAACAGGGCGGCGATGGTGCCGAACAGCGCGAGCGCGGCGAACAGGAGCGGCACCGAATGCAGGAAGAAGCCGGCAGCGGCGAAGCAGGCTGCGAAGATCTCGACGAATTTGAGCCGCCTTGCGACGACGGACTTGACGTATTTGTCGGCGAGCTGGCCGCCGAGCCCGGACAGGATGAAGTAAGGGAAGATGAAGACGGCGCCTGCCACCGTCACCAGCGCATCGCCGTGGCCGGTCGCGGCACTGTAAAGCAGGATGATGACGAGTGCATTCTTGAGCACGTTGTCATTGAGCGCCGAGAAGAATTGCGCCCAGAACAGCGGCGCGAAGCGGCGTGACGACATCAATTCCCTGATCATGACTAGTCCTGTTTTGGCAAGGCAGACTGAGGTTGTTAAGTTGTCTAACGAAACGTCACGACCGGAATCGCATGGGGCGAAGGATTTGCGCGGCAACGAAGTTGCTGGCCTGCTCCGTCCCCTCGGTTCCTCCGATCCTGTTGGTCTCCAATTGGTATCGTTAGGTTCGCGAATATCCGGTCGAGGCCGCGTCGGTGAGATCGCCGGGGCGACAAGCAAAGCTGAGCCGCCTCATGTTGACCAGCGGATCGCCCGCGAATGTCCGGACAAAGTGAGTTCTTCCTTGCGACCAGATCCGGGATTCGAATTTCAGCGGCACGGCTGCACCCGTCTCAGGTGAGATGGGCGAGGTGGCGAAACGGCGAGAGGCGGCCGAGCAGGCTGAACCGGCGCCGCTCCTGACGCGCACGGGCGCGATTGGCCCGCCACATCCGGAAGGTCGCCCGGCGCTCGGCGAGCACGCCGGCGACGTCGCAGGCATTGGCGATGCGATTGATGGGCGCCATGGCGAACCGCAGCAGAGCCCGGCCGAGAGCGGTCGCGAGGGCGGCGGCGTCATCGACGAAGGTGGCGGCGATATCGAGAGCAAGGGTTTGCATTTTCCAGGTCTCCAGGTTAAATTGAACAATGTTCACATGAGTAGCTTGAGAATGAACAATGTTCAAGAAGAATCGCTGCGGGACCAGAAAAAATTTCGGCGCCGGCTCCAGATCGTCGAGATCGCCCGCGGCATCATCTCAGCTAGGGGACTGAGATCGCTGAAGGTTCGGGACGTGGCGGAAGCGGCCGGCTGCTCGGTTGGCAGCGTCTATAACGAGTTCGGCGACTTCGACGGCGTCATCCTGACGGTGAACCGGGAAACGGTTCAGGCGCTCACGGCCCGGCTCCGGGCTGTTCCTGCCGAGGATCCGGTCCGCCAGCTCTATGGGCTCGCCGAGACCTATCTCGACTTCTTCGCCGCGCACGCCAATCTGCTGCACTCCCTGTTCGAGCATCGGATGGAGGACGATCGTCCCTATCCGGACGACATCCTCCAGATGGTGATGGATGCCTTCGCGCTGATGCATCCACCCCTGGTGCGGCTATTGCCGGATGCTGACGACGTGAAGATCGCGCTGCTGTCGCGCACGCTGTTTTCCGCCGTGCATGGCATCATCTCGCTCGGCCTCGAGGAGCGCATGGTGGCCGTGCCGTCGCAGATGCTGCGCCAGCAAGTCGAGCAGTTCGTCGAGACGCATCTCAGAGGACTCGGAATTCTGCCCCTGCGGTGACGACGCCATTACCCTCGTGCAGCGAGCGCCTCGCGTGGGCGTGGCGCAACGACGACAACGTCCGATCGCCCGTTCTCGACCTGAACGCGGTTGCGGCCCTTTTCCTTAGCGCGGTAGCAGGCCGCATCCGCGCGTCGCATCGCATCCTCGAGCGTGATGTTGCCGTCGGCGATGCAGGCAACGCCGATGCTGGCGGTCACGGCAAAGCAGCGGTCGTCCCAGGCGAAATTGAACAGCTCCAGCGACCGGCGCAGACGCTCGGCGATGTCGACGGCATCGAAGGGCGAGCATTGCGGCAGGATCAGGCCGAATTCGTCACCGCCGAGCCGGGCCACCAGATCATGCGCATGCCGGTCCTGCTGCAGCAGGCGCGAGACCTCGCGGAGCAGGCGGTCGCCGGCGAGGTGGCCGCAACTGTCATTGACATTCTTGAACTGGTCGAGGTCGAGCAGGATGAGGGCGAGCGCACCCGCTGCGCCATTGTCCAGCTCAGCTTGCAGGCGCGCCTCGAAGGCGCGGCGGTTGGAGAGGCCGGTCAACCAATCGTGCGATGCCTGCCAGGCCAGACGCTCCTTCTCGGCATGCAAGGCGTCTTCGAATGACTGCCGCTGCCGCACCAGCCGGCGCGTATGCCAGATCAGGAGCAGGATCAGCATTGCTGCGGTGAGGATGTTGATGCCCGTCAGCGTCAGCTTGATCGCCCGGGATCCTTCACCGAGGACGGTGGAGAACCGCTTGGCGTGCACCGTGAACTGGGCATTGAGCTCCGACAGCCGCGACGACAGGAATTGCAGGCGGTCGTGCTGAATGGGACCTTTCTCCAGCTCGGATCGGATGACCTCTCCGAACACGCTGAGCTCCAGCAGTATGGGATCGGTGGCGGCCCATTCCCTGATCGCGTCCCGGAGGAAGCTGACGCGATTGAAATAGCGGAACAGCCAGATCAGTCCCGGGACGTCATCCGGATGGTTGCCGCCTTGCAGAAAGCCGATGCGGGCGGCCTCGACGTCGACCGGATCGCGCTCCAGCGCCCAGCGCGCGAACTCGTCGCCGATGGGAACGGCGAGCGAAGCCTGATATTGCGCGAACTGACTCGGTTCGCCCGAATGCAGGTAGAGATTGAGGAAATAGACCGCGTTCTTCTGCGAGCGTGACCAGAGTGCTTCGCCCGCGACATAGGCGCGGACCGACGACATCACCTCGAGACTGAATCCGGCGATCGCCGCCTGCAGCACGACGACCATCACGAAAGGCGAGACGAGCTTGATGACGTGAAGGAGGTTGCCGCCCTCCGCCGACGCCGCTGTTCTGCGAAACACACTGGTCCCCAAATCGATCGACGCGCCCTGCAGGGCGTTGCGCCTGCAACGCAAAGTAGACGAGTTGGTTGCTTAACTCGACCTGAAACGTGCGGAGAACTCCGTCGCAGGGTGAAGCCGTTCTGAAGCAGGCGCCCGCAAATCGCTTCAAATGCCGGCGAACGGGCAACTGGCGCGGTATCAACGAACGATGCCGCGCATTCGTCGTGCGCGATTTACTCGATGGAGAGTTTGGCGAGGCGCTACACCAGCACCGGCTTGCGCACGCGACCGGCGTCGCCGAACACGCGCAGATAACGCTCGATTTCCGAGGGCAGGCCGGTCGCCTTCTCCGGATTGTCGGAGAGCTTGACGGCCGGACGGCCGTCGACCGATGAGACCTTGCAGACCAGCGAGATCGGATCGAGGCTGATGGAGCCGTCCGGCGTGCAGCCGACGAAATCGTTGGTGAGATTGGTGCCCCAGCCGAAGGAGAGCCGCACGCGCCCTGCGAAATGGCGATAGGTGTCCTCGATCGAGCCGACGTCCATCGCGTCCGAGAAGACGAGCAGCTTGTCCTTTGGGTTGCGGCCCTGCTTCTGCCACCAGGCGATGATCTCCTCGCCGGCCTGGATCGGCGGCGCGCTGTCGGGGCGGAAGCCGGTCCAATCGGCGACCCATTCCGGTGCATCGCGGAGGAAGGCCCTGGTCCCAAAGGCGTCGGGCAGCGCGATCAGGAGGTTGCCGCCGTAAGTCTGACGCCACTGGTCGAGAATGCGGTAGGGCGCCCAGCGCAATTCCTCGTCGTCCCTGGCGAGCGCGGCTGCCACCATCGGCAGCTCGTGCGCGTTGGTGCCTATGGCTTCGAGATCGTTGTCCATCGCGAGCAGCACGTTGGAAGTGCCGATGAAGGACGGGCCCAGGCCTTCCTTCACCGCCTCGACGCACCAGCGCTGCCAGAGGAAGCCGTGGCGACGGCGCGTGCCGAAGTCGGAGAGCCGCAGGTTCTCGAGCTGGCGCAGCCGTTCGACCTTGGTCCACAACTTGGCCTTGGCGCGGGCGTAGAGCACGTCCAGCTCGAAGCGGCCGCGGCCCTTCATGGCCGCACGCGAACGCAGCTCGTTGAGGATCGCAAGCGCCGGAATCTCCCACATCGTGGTGTGGGTCCAGGGGCCGTGGAAATGCAGTTCGTACTGGCCCTCGACCTTGCGCAGCTCGTATTCAGGCAAGCGGAATTCCGCCAGCCAGCGGATGAAATCCGCCGAGAACATATGGGTCTTGCCGTAGAAGGTGTTACCGGCCAGCCAGATCAGCTCTTTCTTGGTGAAGCGGATGGTGCGGGCATGGTCGAGCTGGGCGCGCAGCTCACCCTCGTCGATGATCTCGGCAAGCCGCACAAAGCGCGAGCGGTTGATCACCGAAAAGGTCACCTTCTGACTCGGGTAATCCTCCCGAATCATCTGTAACATCAATAGTTTGTAGAAGTCGGTATCGAGCAGGCTGCGGATAATGGGATCCAGCCGCCAGCTGTGATTGTAGGTCCGGCTCGCAATGTCAGTCACTGTCATGAGGGGATTTTAGCGCGGCTCCCCCTGCGCAACCAGTGGGTTTGGGAAGGGCAGTCTTGCGAAGCGCGGCACCTGATATCGGGACATGAGGACGGCAGCTCAGAATTTGGCGGCGGTCGCCGCGACGGCCTCGAGCTGGCTCCTGACCCAGCGGTGGGCCGGGTCCTTCTGGTAGCGCTGGTGCCAGACCATGAACATCGGCAGCTCGGCCAGGGTCTTGGTGCGGGACGCCAGCGGGATTGGTGTTTGCGCAAAGCCGCGCATTACGCCGGACGCGAGCAGGCTCGGCATGCTCGCCAGCATCTGTGAGCCGCGCAGGAATGACGGCACGCCGGAGAAGCTCGGCACGGAGATCGCGATGTCGCGGTGGAGCCCGTTCGCTGCCAGCCGGCGGTCGAAGTCGAGCCGCTCATTGTCGGTATAGACCACGGTGATGTGACGCGCCGCGAGATAGGCATTGCGGCTGGCCGGCGCGGCACGTGCCTTGGGATCGTGGTAGCAGACGTAGTGATCCCTCAGCAGTCGTTTCTGTACGATGTCGACGCCGGACGGCGGCAGCGGCGTGATCATGAGGTCGCAGCGGTTCTCGCGCAGCATCGCGGGCGAGGGCGATTGAGAGGGGATCACGCGCAGATTCAGGCTCTTCACCTGTGCGGCGACGTGATCGAAGAACCGCGGCAGCAGCAGGTCGCGCTGGAAGTCGTTGGCCGCGATCGTCAACGACAGCTGTGCGCGGGCAGGCTCGAAGCTGACGCCGCCGGCGAAGCTGCGCATCTCGTCGATCAGCGCGCGTGCCTTGCCGGCCAGTGCCTGCGCATGGGCCGTCGCGACGATGCCGCGGCCGGACTTGGCGAACAGCGGATCGCCGGCGATCCGCCGCAGCTTGTTCAGCGCGTGGCTGACGGCGGATTGCGTCAGGCCCAGGCGTGTTGCGGCCGCTGTGACCGAGCCTTCCTCCAGTACGGCGAGGAACAGCCGCAGGGCGTGGCCGTCGAGCGCCAAATGATCGATTTCTTTCATGCAATATATTATAATCGATCTATTTATCTGTGGAATAGTCCGGCCCATGATCTCCCGATAAGCCGGCCCGATTCCGGGCTCCCAGGGAGAGACAACGCCGATGAATGCCCAGGCGCCAGCCTTGCGGGATCCCCGCCTCAACCGTCCCGAGCCCTTGCCGCCGCCGCTCGGCGACGGCGGCTTCTTCCAGCGCGACCGAGCGATCCATCCGCCGGTGCATGCGCCCGGCTACAAGTCCTCGGTGCTGCGCTCGCCGCGCCAGTCGCTGCTGTCCTTGGAGAACTCGATCTCGGAGATCACCGGGCCGGTGTTCGGGCACAATGATCTCGGCCCGCTCGACAACGATTTGATCCGCAATTACGCCAAGGACGGCGATCCCGTCGGCGAGCGCATCATCGTCCACGGCCGCGTGCTGGACGAGACCGGCCGGGGCGTTCCGAACACGCTGGTCGAGTTCTGGCAGGCCAATGCCGGCGGCCGCTATCGGCACAAGAAGGACACCTATCTGGCCCCGATCGACCCCAACTTCGGCGGCTGCGGCCGCGCTCTCACCGACGACACCGGCTACTACTATTTCCGCACTGTGAAGCCGGGCCCCTATCCCTGGCGCAACTACGTCAACAGCTGGCGCCCCGCCCATATCCACTTCTCGGTGTTCGGCTCGGGCTTTGCGCAGCGGCTGATCACGCAGATGTATTTCGAAGGCGATCCGCTGATCCCGGTCTGTCCGATCCTGACGACGATCCCCGACAAGGACGCGCTCGACCGCCTCGTGGCGCCGCTCGACCTCAACGCATCGACGCCGTTCGACTCGCTCGCCTACCGCTTCGACATTGTGCTGCGCGGCCAGCGCTCCACCTATTTCGAAAATCGCACAGCAGGGAACTAACGCCCATGCCGCAGCCGCTCAACTATCTTAAGGAAACCGCCTCGCAGACCGCCGGGCCCTACGTCCATATCGGCCTGATCCCGGCCATGGCCGGCTTCGACATCTTCGAGAAGAACTTTTCCAACGTGCTGGTGACGCCGAACACCAAGGGCGAGCGCATCACGCTGGAGGGCAAGGTGCTCGACGGCACCGGCACGCCGCTGCGCGACGTGCTGCTGGAGATCTGGCAGGCCAATGCAGCCGGCCGCTACAACCATCCCGCCGATCGCTCGGCCGGCGCGCTGGATGACGAGTTTCGCGGCTGGGGCCGCGCCGGCTCCGACTTCGACAGCGGCCTCGTCACCTTCGAGACCATCAAGCCGGGCGCGATCACCGACAGGACGGGGCGCAAATGCGCGCCGCACGTCAACGTCTGGATCGTCGCGCGCGGCATCAACATCGGCCTCAACACGCGGCTCTACTTCTCGGACGAGGAAGCGGCCAACGCCGCCGATCCCGTGCTCAACCTGATCGAGCATCCGGTGCGCCGCAAGACGTTGATCGCGACCCGCAGCGAGCGCGCCGGCAAGGTCGTGTACGCCTTCACGATCAATCTGCAGGGGCCAGAGGAGACGGTGTTCTTCGACGTGTGAATATCCGGCGGTCGTCTCGCAGGGTCACTCGACCTGGTCGTCGCGTTTGATGGTTCCGCGCGCGAGGAATTGCGGTTGCCGCAGCTCGCGCAATGCCGGGCGTTCGATCGGATCGCGCCCCAATTTTTGTCTCAGGTCTGCCAAGTCGATGAAGACGTCAGCCTGCCGGCGCAGGTCGTCGGCGATCATGGGCGGCTGAGTGGAGAGTGTGGAGACGACCGTCACGCGGACTCCGCGGCGTTGCAAGGCTTCCACCAGCGAACGGAAATCCCCATCGCCCGAGAACAACACGATTTGCTCGACATGCTCGGCGAGCTCCATCGCGCTTACGGCGAGGTCGACATCCATGCTGCCCTTCACCTTGCGGCGGCCGGTGGTGGCGTCGATGAACTCCTTGGTGAGCTTGGTGACGACGGTGTATCCGTTGTAGTCGAGCCAATTGATCAACGGGCGGAGCGACGAATATTCCTGATCCTCGATGAGTGTCGTATAGTAGAAGGCCCGGAGCAGCGTACCTCGGCTCTGAAATTCGCTGAGCAGGCGCTTGTAGTCGATGTCGAAGCCGAGCGCCTTGGCGGTGGCATAGAGATTGGCGCCGTCGATAAAGAGCGCGATCTTCCCAAACGAAGACATTATGCACAATCCTTGGTTCGACACGACAGCCGACGATCCAGCCGAAATGGCGCGGTGTGTCGGCCGGAAAATAACTGAAGGCGCCGATGGCTTTGCTGAAAAAGCGGCGCAGACGACCGGACAGGGTTGGCCGCCTTGCGCCGAGGTTAGGGAGGCTCCATGCCACCAGCGCCAGGGCGCCGAATGCTGTGACGCTAGGGCGAGGGCATGTCCCGCTCAATTGTACGGAGGTAAAGCGCCTCTATCCAAAGGATGGGGCGCACTATACGAAGGTAAGTGGCAACGAGAGCCATCGCGGTTCCGCGCAGCGCGTCGATCAGACGTGCGCGAGGTCCTTTGTCCGATGCTTCAGCCTGCGCCGTCATGGAGCCGGCCGCGGAAGGCGCGCGGTGAGACCCCCGTGGCGGCGGCGTAGACCCGGCTGAAATAGGCGGGGTCCTCGAAGCCGAGGGCGTAGGCGATCGTCGAGACCGGCAGGTTGGTGTAGACAAGGTTGCGCCGCGCCTCCCGGATCAGGCGGTTGAGGATCAGATGCGAGGCGGTATCGCCGGTCGCCGCCCGCGTGATCCGGTTGAGATGCGTCGGTGTCACCGACAGCGCCTCGGCATAGTCGGCGACGCTCCAGCGTTCCAGATGATGCTGCTCCAGCAGCGCCTCGAAGCGGCGGAACAACCCGCTTTCGGCCGTGCCGTTGCCGCCGCTCTCGCCCGTGAGCGCGCGTGCCACGAGCCCGATCATGGCCGACGACAAGGCGCGGAGCACATGCGCACGGCCGAAGTCGCGCGCGGCGTGCTCGGCAAAGATCTGCTTCATCGTGGCGCGGATCTGCGGCGTGCCGCGCACCACGGCCGACCGCGACAGCGCACCGCGCAGGCCCTCGGCGGCGAGCAGCGCTTCATCGAGAATCTCCGCGGCGATGGTCAACACCCACCCTTGCGTGTCGGGCACGAAGCGGAAGCCGTGGACGTGGCCGACCGGCACGTTGACGATCTGCATTGGCCTCAGCGGCACCACGCGCCCGTCGAGCGTCGCCTCGCCGCCACCGCGCTCGATCAGCAGCACCTGGTGCAGCCGGGCATGGCGGTGCACGGCCAGCGTCCAGTCGTGCAGCACCGATCGCGAGGCGATCGTCTCGCAATGCACGACATCGGGCAGATCGCCGGACTCGCCGAACAGATTGTAGACCCGGATTGCCGGGGCGGGGGCCGCGCTTCTCATGTTCGAATAGTACAAGACAATGGCGAAACCCTCCATCGGTCTGCGGCGTAGAATATGCAAAAAAAATGCCGACGGGAGGACGCAAAAATGAAAGTTCAGGTCTGTATCATCGGCGGCGGGCCGTCCGGGCTGCTCTTGTCCCAGCTCCTGCACCTCAAGGGCATCGACACGATCGTGCTGGAGAAATACAGCCGCGACCACGTGCTGGCCCGGATCCGCGCCGGCGTGCTCGAGCACGGCTTTGCGAAGCTGATGCGCGAGGCGCAATGCGGCGAGCGGATGGACCGCGAGGGTGAGATCCACCGGGGGTTCGAGATCGCCCATGACGGGGTGCTGTCCCATATCGACCTGCACAAGCATTCCGGCGGCAATTCGGTGCTGGTCTACGGCCAGACCGAGCTTACGCGGGACCTCTACGAGGCGCGCGACCGGCTCGGCGGCAAGGTCGTGCACAATGCCGAGGACGTCACGCCGCACGATCTGACGTCGGATCGGCCCTATGTGACGTATCGCTCGAACGGGCAGACGATCCGCGTCGATTGCGACTACGTCGTCGGCGCCGACGGTTTCCATGGCGTCAGCCGCAAGTCGATCCCGAAGGACGTGCTGCGCGAATATGAGAAGGTCTATCCGTTCGGCTGGCTCGGCGTGCTGTCGCGCACGAAACCGGTATCGCCCGAGCTGATCTACGTGAAGCACGAGCGCGGCTTTGCGCTGTGCTCGCTGCGCTCGCAGGTTCTGAGCCGCTACTACATCCAGGTGCCTTTGACCGACAAGGTGGAGGACTGGAGCGACGATGCGTTCTGGGCCGAGCTGAAGCGCCGCCTGCCGGACGAGGTCGCCGGCCGCCTGATCACGGGGCCGTCGATCGAGAAGAGCATCGCGCCCCTGCGCAGCTTCGTCGCCGAGCCGATGAGCTATGGCCGCCTGTTCCTCGCCGGCGATGCCGCGCACATCGTGCCGCCGACCGGCGCGCGCGGATTGAACAGTGCCGCGTCCGACATCAACTATCTCTACCACGCGCTGCTCGCGCATTATCAGAGCGGCGACGATGCCGGTCTCAAGGGCTATTCCGCCAAGGCGCTCGCCCGGATCTGGAAGGCACAACGCTTCTCCTGGTGGATGACGATGATGCTGCACCGCTTCCCCGACCGGATCGAATATGAGGATCGGCTGCAGCAGACGGAGCTCGACTACCTGCTCTCGTCCGAGACGGCGCAGCGTCTGCTTGCGGAGAATTATACGGGGCTGCCGTTCTGAAGCCTGCGAGTTTCGAGAGGCGCGATGCTGACGTTGGCGCTGTTCCTTCTCCCCTTGTGGGAGAAGGTGGCGCGAAGCGCCGGATGAGGGGTCTCTCTCCGCGGACTCATTGAGAGAAGTGTGCGCGGAGAGAAACCCCTCACCCGTCTCGCCGCTGCGCGGCGAGCCACCCTCTCCCACAACAAGGGGAGAGGGAAGTTGGTGCCCGCGGCCGCTACTTCCCTTCCAGCGTATTGACCGGTATCCAGTCCGGCGGCGGCGGAGTCTCCGTCAGCACTTTCGCACGCTTGGCGAACCGGGCTGCCGCAGGATCGATCTTCGCGATGCGGTCGAACGCATCGGCCGCCTTGGCAAACTCTCTTGACCGCCAGCAGGCCAGCCCTTCGGCATACGCCGATGCCAGCTTCGTCTGCGCCTCGCTCTCCGCGCCGGCTTCCGCCAGCGGCTCGAACACCCTGATCGCCTCGCCGCGGCCTTGCACCCTGATCGCGTCGAGCTCGCGCCAGGCGAAGCTATCGCCGGTCTGCGCCATCGTGGTTTCCGAGGCCATGATCGCGGTGCCGTAATATTTGTTGGCGCCCTCGAGCCGCGAGGCGACGTTCACGGTGTCGCTCATCACGGTGTAGTTGAAGCGACGCCGCGAGCCGATATTGCCGACCACGGCTTCGCCGCTGTTGAGACCGATGCGATGCGACAGGCCGTGACCGGCGAAGGCGGGATGGCCGGCATTGAGCTCGGCCAGCTTCTCGTGGCACTTCAGCGCGGCACGCACCGCATTGCGCGCGTGGGCGGGATCGTCGGCCGGTGCGCCGAACATGGCGACGATGGAATCGCCGATATATTTGTCGACGTAACCGCCATGGCTTTCGATGATGTCGGTCATGGCCGACAGATATTCGTTCATGAGCGTCACCAGCTCGACCGGCGTCATCGTCTCGGCGATCGAGGAGAAACCGCTGAGGTCGGAGAAGAACATGGTGACGTTGCGAGTCTCGCCGCCGAGCGCCGGCATCTTGCCGGAGGCGACCATGGTCTCGATCACCTCGGGCGCGAGGTAAAGCGCAAAGCTCTTGCGCAGGAAACGCTCGTCGCGGTCGGCCAGCACGAAGCGATAGCCGATCATGATCGCGAGCGCGGCAAGGCTGGCGAGCGCCGGCTCGGTCAGCGGCAGCGCCAAGGCATGGACGAATGCGCTGACGGCAACGACCGCGTAGACGATCGTGAGACCGAGCCAGGCGATCAGCGCGCCACTCGGCGCGAGCACGCCGGCCGCGCAAGCGATGATGGCCGCGAACGCGATCGTGAGAACGGTGCGCGCGGGCAAGCCGAGCTCGGTCACGGCATCGCGCTCGATCAGGTTCCGGACCGCAGCGGCGTGCACGAACACACCGGCGACGTCGCTGCGGGCCTTTTGCGCGGTGCCGGCGGCGACCGGCAGGGCACATCGTGCCGACGGCGTTCCGTCATGGCCGCCGGACAGCCGCATCGAGGTGAGCTTGCGGTCCTCGAAGTTGAGGACGGTCCCGAGCAGAACGACCTTGCCCTCGAAGGCGCGCCGGAAGAAATCGCGGTCGCCTTTTTCGACGCAGGCGCGCAGATCGGCAAAGGAGAAGGTCGGAACGTCGCGGCTGAGGCCGCGGAAATTGAGCGTCAGCGTGTTCGGCACGGCGCTCGGGATTGCGTAGCCGGATAGCCCGGCCGCTCCGGATGGCGCGATCTCGAGGCTGGCGCCGAGTGCGCGGGCGGCGAGCTCGACCGCCATGGCGGGCACCGGCTTGGCGTCGATATCGAAGGTGAGCGGCATCCGCCGGATGACATCGTCGGGGTCGGTGTGGACATTGAGCGCACGGACGTTGTTGCGCACCGCCAGCTGCTGCGCACGGTATGGCACTTCCGGATGGTCGTTGCTCAGGATCTCGCCGAGCACCAGCTTGCCGTTGTCGGAGATCTGTCGCAGCGCGATCAGATAATCCCGGTCAAATCCGCGCAAGCGGGCACCGAACGAAGACTCGCCAAAGGGAATCTCGGACTGCTCGATCGAGTTCTTGAAGATGACGTCGAAGCCGATCACCTTGGCGCCGCCGTCGCTGATGCTGCCGAGCACCCGCCCGATCTCCCGCGTCCAGGTCTGCGTCGGCGATCCCTTGAAGGGCGAGGACTCGTAGGTTTGTCCGTCGATGGCCACGACGACAACCGGCGATGCCGAGGGATCGCGGCGGTCGCCAATGAGCTTGCCGCGCAGGGCGGTGAGGATGTCGAGCGAGAGGCCTTGCAGCGTCTGCAGCGGCGGGGACGTGAAGACCGCGCCCGCGAGGAGCGCGATCAGGATCGCCGCAACGATGTCCCGTCCCCCGATCCGCCGCATCGCCCCGTCGCCAGGTCCGCCTATTCGAGCCGCAGCAGGCGGCCGATGATCGGGGTCGGCGAGGAGGTGGCGCTGGCGTCGATCTGGAAGGTGTAGCGTTTGGCACCGAGGATGGCGAGGTAACTGCCGCCCGGAGTCAGTGTCTTCCCGGCCTTGGCGAAATCATAGAACTTGCCGCCGCCGGTCATCGCATCGCCCTTGAGCGGCACGCTGATCGTGGGCTCCTTGTCGTCGGTGCGCTCGATCACCAGCGTGCCGCCGGCTTTGGCCTGCACCAGCGGCGAGACGCCATAAAGCGTCGGCAGCTTGGCGGGTGCGCCCTTGGCGTCCGAGCGCATGGTGCGGAACGTCGTCGCGGCGCTCTGGTTCGCTTCGCGCTCGGACAGTTTTGCCGCATTGGTATCGCAGGGCACCTTTTCCCGCTTCACCTCGCCCAGCTGCACGGTGCTCTGCTCGGCGCCGACCAGGACGACACCTTCGCTGATGGTCTCGCGCTGGCAGGATTTCAGGTAGCTGAGCGTGATGCTGGCCTTGGGGCCGAGCTTGATGATCTTGCCCGGCGCCACGTAATCCATGAACGCGATGCCGTCGACCTTGCCCTGGACGTCCTCGACGATCGCAGCGGGAGTCTCCGCCAAAGCGGGGGCCGCAAGGCAGAATGCGCCGACACCGGCGCCGATCAGGCTTTTCATGGGAATTCTCATCCAATTCGACGATGCTCTGGTGCCCGTCCTGGTTCGATGCCTAGCAGCAGGGCGCCGGGGCAAGTGTGACCAGAATCACTCTTAGTTCTTGGTGCCACTCTAGCAGGAACAGGTTCAAACCGGCGACCGGAGAAAAAACGGAGCCGCGGCAAGATGTTGGCGGGTTGATCGGGTCAGGCGGTCGGGACGGCGTCGGGCGGATGGTCCGCGTCTGGCGAGCTCGCCGCCGCAGTCTTTATACTGTGAGCGAGAGGCGCCCCGCTCCTCTGACAGGGAATCGTCCGCTGAGACGTCACATCGAGGCTGAAGGTCTGGTCGAGGCCACCACCTTCCTCGATCCCGTGGAGGCGCTGGCCTGCGCGCAGGAGCGCGCTTTCGATCTGGTGCTGGTGGACTACGCGCGTGAGTCAAACCACCCTGGACGGCAAGTATGCTCCCGGTCTGACAGCATTCTGGGAGTTCGCGGTCGAGCACTGGTTCGCCTGCGGACCGGTGCCCTCGTTCGAGTTCGGCACCAAGCTCAATCGTCCCGCGGCCGAGCGGGATGCTTACAACGAGGAAGAGGTCCTCACCTTCTTTGGCGCCCCTCCGTTCGTGGGTTGCAGGAGCATCGCGCATTGCTGGAATCCCGGCGACCCTACGTGCAGGGATATTTCTTCTGGGCCAACCTGATCGAGCTTCTCGCCGGCACCATATGACCTTGGCTCCGGGACACGGCATGAGGAAAGGCGGCTCCGCCAAGCTCAAGTGCGACGCAGGCCATGGCGCTGGGCACCGGCCGGCGCGCGAGACCGAACCGGTCGCCGTACCCAGCGAAAACGTCTTTTTGAACGAACTGATTTTGCATGACCTGCAGGAGGATTTCGTGCTAAGCGGCCTTCGGAAATTGGTCTTCAATCTCCAGCATCGATTGCCCACAATTCGTCTTGTCGACAGCATTCGCCGCGTGAAAAGCCTCGCGCGGCAGATGACGGTTATGCAGCGAAGACCGCGTCGAAACCAAGTCTGGCATTCGCCGGCTGCTGAGACGAGCTGCGGCGCGGGCCTTTCGATCTGGCGACGAGGCGCTTTTCGTCCCACGCTCGGTAGTGCTACGGGAGTCGGGGCGGGTTCCCAGGAAGGATCCCAAGTGCTAGGGTTCGACCTGCGTAGCGACGTTTCCCAAGCCAGCCCCGGGGAGGATCGGCGCCGCCAAAAAAGTGACCTTTGGCCCGCCTCCGTACCGACATTGCCGGAGGCGGGCTTCCTTTCCCGCCAAATTGAAAGGGGCCACCTTTCGCCGGCCCCTTGCCGATCGAAAATCTAGTTCGGGATGAAATGCCGGCCCCGGCCACGCTTACGTTAGAGGTATGCAAAGACCGAAGCGATTCCGGACTGTATGAAGCGCGGTCCCATCCGTGCCGTGACGATCACCGGCCGCCCCGCGCTTCTAATCGTTGGGATAGCAGATCAGCCGGCGAGGGTGTTCGGTGCCGAGCTCGGAGATCAGGTAGGCCGGCGCCCGGCTTTGCTGAAACAGGCGCTCGGCCAGATCGCCGTCGCAACGCTTAATCTTGGTGACGTAGTCGCACCACTCATTGTCGCGCGGCTGCCGCAGGCGAGGGTCGAGGTCGGGGCAGGGCCGTTCGTCGACCAGATAGGCAGCCTGTCCGTGGGCTGCGCCGGAGCTCATCCAGCAGCAGACGAGAAAGACGGATAAAGCGGAATAAATGCGCATGGCTGTCCCCCGCGGCCCGCATTCAGCTTCTCCCAAGCCTCGTTCGAACGCAAGCGCGGGGCACATCGCATCAACACGAAAGAGACGGCTGCCGCGGACCGTGCTAGTGTTCGCTGCCCGCGTGTCATTTGCGCTCACCAGCTTTTCTGTCTCTCGGGAGGTTTTTCATGAATCGATTGATTTTACCGGCGGCATTGGTGTCGCTCATCGCGGTCTGCGTCACCGGCCCAGCCGGCGCCCAGCGGATGCAGGAGATCGTCGCCACCGAGACGATCGAGCTTCGCGCTGAGCAGGCGCGCACCTTCACCCTGGATCAGCCCGTTGCCAGGTTCTCGCTTTCCGTCGAGGATATCGCGCAGGTCATTCCCGAAACCGATCGCGTCTTCACGATCCGCGGCCTGAAGGCCGGGCGCGTGTTGATGACGGCTTATGCTGCCGATGGACAGGTGGTCCACCGCTCCAACATCATCGTGGACCAGACCCAGGGCCTGGTGAAGATCTATCGCGCGGACACCAAGGATTATGTCGGCTATTTCTGCACCAGCCGCTCCTGCGGCCGCGCGGACCCGGATGCCAAGCCGCTGCCTTACGGGGCGACACCGGAGACCCAGCAGCGCGGCGAGCCCTCCGGCCCCAGCGCCGGGCCGCCGCGGGAGTCTCGGTGAGTAAGAGGCCGGCCGTGGCGCATGACGCATAGCGGCGTTGGCGCGTACGGCCGATTGTCTTCGGAATTTCTGTTCAAGCCGGGTTGTCCTCGACCAGCCGTCAGGCGATTTTTGTCGCGGCCAGGCGCGACCTGACGCAGGTGACGCGCGCCGGCAAGCCGGGCCCTGCCAATCGTTTCGCCAAAAAACGGCTGATTGCCCCCTGACGATGCAGTTCGGTATTTCCGAACTGGCATCCACCCCTTGATACTCGGGAAAAGGTCCTCACCGTACTCGCCCGGGTGCCCTGAGTAAGGTTAAGAAAGGATTAGCAGGTGACAACTTTCCCGGGAAATATTAGAAATGTTCCTCAGTTGGCTCATTTTTGCCTGCCAACGGTAACGGTCAGTTCATCTTTAGTAGAGGGATTTTCTCCATGTTGAAGTATTACATCAAGACCACCGAAGCCCTGAAGCAGCTGCGCAAGGACGAGGACGGCGTCGTGTCGTTCGAGTACATCATCGTCGCCGCGGCCGTGATCACCGTCGTGATCGGCTTCTTCGCCGGCACCGGCAGCACCAGCCTTACGGCCGCGCTGACCGCTGCGGTTGGCAAGGTCACCACGGCTATCGCCCTTCCTCTCTAAACTTCAAATGGGAGGAGGCAGACAATCCGTTTTCCTCCTCCCACTGCAAATTATTCCCGAGCCTGTACTTAAGTTGGGTTGGCTGCACGGTCTCGTTTCAAGTTTCTCTACGTAGCGGCTGTCGCTGCTTTTATTCCGTGCTGCTGGTCCGGCCATAATGCGCTCGACCATGCGATCCGCGTGATCGGCAGCGCCGTCCGGATATCGGAGGTCAGCTCGCGAGTCCGTGACGGCGGACCTCGATATTATTGCCAGTATTCCTTGAGGTGCCCCGAGGCACGAGTTTCATGAGTTGGATCATTTCCATAGTTTCCATTTTGGAAGTCCTGTTGCTGCTGCATGTCGCGGCGGTCGATATCGCAACACGAACAATCCGTAATGAGATTTGCCTCGCGCTGGCCCTGCTTGGAATCGTCAGTCAGTTGGCAAGCCCGATGCAGCTCCTGGAATCGCTGGTCGCGGCTGCCATCCTCTTTCTGGTGCTGCTGGCCTTCTACATGCGGGGCTGGATGGGCGGCGGCGACGTCAAGCTGCTTGCTGCTCTGGCGGTCGGTCTTCCCTTGAGCGGTATCATTCAGCTGCTGACGGTCACTGCGCTGGCCGGCGGCGTTCTCGCCCTGCTGCATGTGACCATGCGCAACCTGCCATCTCCCCGGCTCGCTCCCGCCGGAGCGTCGTTCGCACGCCGCGTCTATGCCATCGAGCGCTGGCGCCATCTGCGTCATGCACCATTGCCTTACGGCGTTGCCATCGCCTGCGGCGGCATCTGGGCCATTTTCAGTCGAGGATTTTGATATGTCATCCGCCTTGCGCATCTCGATCATCATGGTCCTGTTGCTCGCGACCACGGCACTCGGACTCATTGCCTACAACATGAACCTGCCGAAGCCGGTCCCCATGCAAATTGCGGAAAAGGGGGCGGCGGCCCCTGCGACGGTCGGCTACTACGTCGCGACCCGAGCGTTGCCGAAGGGGACGCTGGCCCGCCAGGAGGATTTCGCGCTGCGCCAGGTGGCGCCGGATCGTGTTCCGACCGGAGCGATCCTCGAAACGCCGGAATCGGCGGCCGGGCTTCCCGGCTCCCTGGTCCGCAAGTTCGTGGACGCCGGCAGCCCCATCACATTGCAGGACATCCTGCGTCCGCGGGATCGCGGTTTCCTCGCCAGCGTGCTGGCGCCTGACAGCCGTGCCATCAGCATCAAGGTCGACGAGGAGTCCGGCGTCTCCGGTCTCGTCAGGCCGGGCGACCATGTCGACGTCGTGCTGACCCAGGTGTTCGAGAAGGCGGATCCCGCCCGTCGCGCGATGAGCGAGACCGTGTTGCGCAACGTCCGCGTCATCGCGATCGATCAGGAGATCGTTCAGGGCGGGCGCGGAATTGCCTCTGTGGCCGGCAAGCTGCCGCAGACGGTGTCGCTGGAGCTGACCCAAGAGCAGGTCAAGAAGGTCACCGTGGCCAAGCAGCTCGGCACGCTGTCGCTGGCGGTGCGCGCCGCCATCGACCAGTGGGACAGGGGAGACACGGGGTCGATCTCGAGCTGTGACGTCTCGCCCGAGCTTGCGCGCCAGAATGCCATGGCCGGCCAGAGGACGGCGGTGGTCGTTCATTCCGGCGGCGAGGTCAAGCAATACACGGTCCGGAAGCAGGACTCCGAAGGCAGCGACGTCGCCTTGAGCTGCGACGGGTCGGAAGCGGCCAGCCGGACCGCGAGCGCAATTGGCTATGCCGCCAGGCTGCCGGAGAAACGTTGATGAACATGGCATTGGTCACTCCGCCCCAGGAAACGTCATCGCTCGTCGCACGCAACCGGATCGTCTGTTTCGTCAACGACGAGATCAGCGCCGGCGCGCTCGGCAAAGGTCTCGAAGGCAGCAATCTAGCGATCAAGCATGGCACGATCCGCAATACCATCAAGATGCTGGAGACCGACACCGACCTGTTCGCCCTGGTCACCGACATCAGCGGTATCGATGATCCCTTTCCCGAGCTGGAGCGCCTCGCCGGCGTCTGCCCGCCCGATGTTCGCGTGGCGCTGATCGGCGACAACAGGGAGATCACGTTCTATCGCCAGCTGATGGATCTCGGCCTCACCGAGTATCTTCCCAAGCCGCTGACGCGGGATGTCGTGCTGGACCAGCTGCGCCCGAAGCTGCTGGGGGACGCCTCGCACGTTGCGGCCGATCGCGGCGGGCATGTGGTCTCGATCTGCGGCGCGCAAGGCGGCGCGGGCGCGACCAGCATCGCCATCAATCTCGCGCTGCAGATCGCCGAAACCACCAAGGCCAAGGTCGCGCTGCTCGATCTGCATCTACAGGGCGGCGAGACCGCCGTGATGCTGGGCGTTCGGCCCGGGCCGGGGCTGCGGATCGCGCTGGAAAATCCGATGCGCGCCGACACGCTGTTCATCGAACGCGCGGCCATCGAGGTCAACGAACGGGTGTCCCTGATCTCGGCCGATGAGGAACTCGACGCGCAGCTCGACATCACCGAGGCGGGGGTGCGCCACGTGCTGGGCCTGCTGCGCCAGCGCTTCAACTACGTCATCGTCGATGTGCCGGTGCCGTTTCCGCCGTCGATGCATTCGGTGATCGAGCAGTCGCGGCACGTGCTGGTCCTGCTGGAAGCCGAGGTCACCGGGCTGCGCAACGCCCATGCGCTGCGCACTGCCGTCACCAACATCGCCGGCAAGGACCGGGTGTTCACGCTGCTCAACCGTGCCGATCGTGCCGGCGGACTTCCCCGCGCCACCATGGTCAAGGCGCTCGGCGCCGAGCCCGACATGGTGATCCCGGATCTCGGCAAGGGCATGACCCAGGCGGTCAATCTCGGCATCCCCGCGCTGAAGCACGTCAGGAAGTTGCGGCGTCACCTCGCCCCCATTGTCCGGGAGATCACCGGCATCGGCGCCCAGCGCAAGGGCCGGCTGCGGAGGCTGCTCGGGCTATGAAGAAATTCGGTCGACGCCCCGACGATTTGCCGGAAGGTTTGCCTGCGCCGGCGGCGAGCCTTCCGCCGCCTATGCCCGTGGCGCCCGCGCCGCCGGCGAGCCCGTCCTTGTCATCTCCAAGCGCTGCGAGCTCCGAGGTGACGCCGAGACGCGAAGAGAGTGCGGTCCATCATCCCGTCATGCCGGCGTCGCTGCGCGAACGGGTCATCGAGCAGATCGATCCGGCGGTCGCAGCGACCGTTTCCCGCGACATCCTGCGGCGGCAGGTCGAGGAGATCATTCACGGCATCGCTAACCAGGACCGGCTCGAACTGTCGGGCCGCGAGCAGATGATGCTCGCGGACGAGATCGCCGACGACATGACCGGCTATGGCCCGCTCCGTCCGCTCCTGATGGATCAGTCGATCAGCGACATCATGATCAACGGCCCCAGCAACGTCTATGTCGAGCGGAGCGGGAAGCTGGAGCGGATCGCGGTGCGCTTTCGCGACAACGACCACATCGCCTCGGTCGCGCAGAAGATCGCCGCGCAGGTCGGGCGCCGGGTCGATGAATCCAGCCCCATGGTGGACTGCCGCCTGCCGGACGGCAGCCGCGTCAACATCATCCTGCCGCCGCTCGCCATCCACAGTCCCTGCATCTCCATCCGCAAGTTTCCGAGCCGCCGGCTGGACATGGCCGGCATGGTCGAGAACGGCTCGATGACCCCGGCCATCGCGAAGCTGCTGGAAATTGCGGGCCGGTCGCGGCTGAACGTGCTGGTCTCCGGCGGCACCGGCTCGGGCAAGACCACGCTGCTCAACGCCATCAGCCAGTTCATCGGTCACAACGAGCGCATCGTCACCATCGAGGATGCGGCGGAATTGCAGCTCCAGCAGCCGCACGTGATCAGCCTGGAGACCCGGCCGCCGAGCCTCGAAGGCACCGGGCAGGTGACGCAGCGCGATCTCCTCTGGAATGCGCTGCGCATGCGTCCGGACCGGATCGTGGTGGGCGAGGTACGCGGCGCCGAGGCCTTCGACATGCTCCAGGCCATGAACACCGGCCATGACGGCTCGATCTCCACCGTGCATGCCAACAGCACCCGGGACGCCCTCACTCGAGTCGAGAACATGGTGCAGATGGGCCAGGTCAATCTGCCCTCACGGGCGATCCGGACCCAGATCGTTGCTGCCCTGGATCTGATCGTGCACGTCGAGCGCATGCGCGACGGTCAGCGCCGCATCGTCCAGGTCAGCGAGGTGGTCGGCCTGGAGGGCGAGGTGATCACCACCAACGACATTGCAGCCTTCGAGTACAAGGAGGAGGACGTTCACGGGCGGATTTTGGGCGTATACACATCGACCAACGCGGTCCCGAAATTCAAGAGCCGTCTGGTCTATTTCGGGCTGGATCGCGCCTGGGCCGAGGCCATGAGGCAGATATGATCCCTCAATCCGCGATCCTGATCGTTCTTGTTCTCCTGCTGTGCGCCACGGTCACATCCTTGTGGCTCGACGCACGCGAGAAGCGGTTTGACCGCCAGCTGGCGACGGCTCTCAAGACCACGACGAAGGAGAGCTTGCCGACGATCCGCAGGTCCGAGGCCGCGCCTCGCTCTCAGTTGATCTACCTTTTGGCCAACTACAGGCCTGAAGTGAATTACTCGCTGCATCCGGCTTATGTATTGCTTTCGGCATTTGTCGTCGCCTCAGCAATATTCTACGTCGTTAACTTCTTCGAGTACCCCCTTGCCTATGGGGCGATCGCAGCTGCGATTGCTGCCGTCCTCGTGATGCGAGGTCTTTTTGGATGGCAGCGGCGTCGGTTCGCTGACGGGCTGTTTCGACAGCTTCCCGACACCATTCAGATCGTAACCAGTACGGTTCGCTCCGGCCTGCCTGTGCAAGAGGCCTTTCGTACCATCGCGCGCGACATGCCGGAACCGACCGCGGCTCAGTTCGCGATCGTATGCAGCGAGCTGGGCACGGGGAGAGCTCCAGACGAAGCGGTTGAAGCGGTCTATCGAAGAACGGGCGTCACCGAATACGGTATCTTCGCGGTGACGCTCGGGGTTCAGTTGAAGTCTGGCGGTAGTTTATCCGAAACATTGCAGACTTTGGGCGAAACCATCAGTCAGCGTGTTGCCCTTGCTGCTCGCGCAAAAGCACTGGCCGGCGAAGTGATCTTCTCGTCGCGCGCGCTCACGTTCGCGCCGCTTATCATCGGCGGTATTATCTACAAGCTGAGTCCGCAATCGATCGAGCCGCTCTTCCAGGACCCGATTGGCAACAACATGCTGGCTTACGCGGTCGTCTCGGTGTTGATCGGGCACTTCGTGATCCGATGGTTGATCCGGAGGGAGACGACGTTATGACCGCTGGTCTCGGTTTCGTGTCGCTTGCCATTGTAGCGGCGACCGCAACGCTCCTGTTGATCATTCGTGAAATGCACCTGCGGGCATTGAACACCCGGGTGTCGAATGCCGTTCGGGGCGTTCCCACGGCGTCGCACGACGTGACGGGTTGGATCTCGTCCATCGGCATGCGCTATCGGCGCTTCCACGCTGAGGAGAACCTGGATCAGTTGCGAGCCGTCTTGAAGTCGACCGGATTCAACCATCACAAGACTCTGCCGATCTGGCTCGGGATCAAAATCGTCAGCATGGTTTTCTTGCCGGTCGTCACCTTTGTTGGTGCGCAGCTTTCGGGAAGTGAGCCAAAGGATGTTCTCCTCCTGACGCTTGTTGGCCTGGTGGTCGGGATTGTAGGACCCCGATTCATCTTGTTTGTGCTGAAGCAGCGTTTCGATGCCGCAATTAGACTGGGCACGCCGGATGCGATAGATCTTCTAGTCGTCTGCAGTGAAGCCGGAATGGGGCTCGAGGGGGCTTTGGAACGCGTAGCTGCAGAAATGGACCAGACCAATCCGGCTATGTCCCGCGTCCTGTACGGGCTTCTGGACGATCTCCGGTTACTGCCGAATCGTTCCGATGCGTTCGAGAAGATGGGCCTTCTGTCGGATGGACTCCGGCGCTTCGGCACCATGATCAGCCAGAGCCTCCAATACGGAACGCCATTGAGTCAGGTTTTGCGCAGCATCGCCGCGGATCTTCGGCGGGAACGGATCACCAAGCTCGAGGAGCGCGCTCACAAGCTCGGTGCCAAGCTGACAATCCCGATGGTGTTGTTTCTCCTGCCTGCCATGTTCGTCATCCTGGGCGGGGGACCGCTTTTGAATCTGATCCGTGTGCTGAAGTAGGTCGGCGCGCGCTCAGGAAAATTGCACGGCGAGGCAGGCATGGGCCGCAACATTTCGTTCATCCAGGATCAACGCGGGGCTGTTTCGTTTGAATTGCCCCTTGTTTGTGTTTTCATCCTCTTGACTATCCTTTTTCCGCTCGCTGACGTTGCGATCGCTGGTTTCAAGTACCTTTCTGCGCATCAGGCTTTGCGTGATATGGGTCAGTTCACTCAGTATAAGCCGCCGAGCGATGTCACCAGCTCATCCGCTGTCAGCGACTGGAAAAGCTCACTGCCCTCGTCCGTCGGAGGCTATTCCATTACTGCGGAAGTGTACTGTAATGGCACCCCCGCTCCGTGCGCTTCGGCCGCGACATTGCCCAAGTACTACACCTTCACGACGAGCTTCTCGTTGTCTCCGATGGTGCTCAAATCGCTGTTGTGCAGCACCTGCATGGTTAAATATTCAGAACGATTTCAATAGGAGGGCATTGTGCGCAACCTTCGTGGCTGTCGTCGTGGCTCCGTTGCATTCGCAACCGTCATCGCGCTGGTCCCGCTAGTCGGAGTCATAGCGCTCGGAGCGGAGGCGGGATCATGGTACGTTACCAAGCAACACGCTCAGAGTGCCGCTGATGCGGCGGCGTATTCCGGCGGTTTGACTCTCGCCTGCACGATTTCCGGAAGCAGCAATTGTGATACGGACCAGGACTATGTTTACCGCGGCAAGCAGTTCGCCGCACAGAACTCGTTCTGCAATTCCGGCGATTCGTTTGCGGGCTGCGCCCTTCCGGCGGGTACGGTGCGGACGGTTGAGATCGATCGAGGCAGCTATTCTGTGGGGGCGTGGGCCAGTTCGGCGAGTGGCAGTTTCGTTCGTTCCGTTGTGACCCAGCAACAGCCGACATACCTTGCCGGTGTGCTTGGCCTGTCAACTGCCAACATCCGCGCTCAAGCGATTGTTGAGATCCAAAATCCTAAGGACCTTTGTGCGTTGGGGCTGTCCCCCAACAGCATCGGACTGACGTTGGGCGGCAGCGTCAACATCACCGGAAATGGCTGTGGGCTGATGGCGAATAACACCGTCAAATACGCGAGCACTCCCACTTTCTCCGGTTCGGGTTGGGCTGTGAATGCCGTCAATGGCTGCACCAATTCCGGCAATTGCGATCCCGGGGTGCCCTATAATTACAACATGCTGCCCGCGACGAATCCGCTTGCGCCATTGAATACTGCATCGTTCAACAGCAGAACCGGCAATACGGCGCCACTACAGAAAATAACGTGCGCCGCTGGGTTACCTAGTGATGTCAAGAATTGTTATAAGATCACCCCGAACAGTTCGGGCACGGGGGCATACAAGGACCTCACCGTGACGACAGGAGACTACGTAACTTTTGACACACAAGGCGCAACGTCCGGCACGTATTTCTTCTATAAGGCATCGATTAAAATCAATGGCGGATACGTCAACTGCACGTGCACGAATTCAGGAACCGGCGTAACCCTCGTTTTGCTCGGGGACTCGAGCATTTCCATCAGTGGCGCTACGGTAAGTCTCTCCGCGCCTGCAACCAACTCCTTCTCTTCTCTTCTGAACGGCGTTCTGATCGACGATCAGGCCCCGACCAAGAGCAACAACAATGTCACCATCAACGGCAGTGGTAACGTTGCTCTGGGCGGCGCGCTATATTTCCCCAATGTCGATGTGACCTGGAACGGAACGACTGCCAGTACAAATACGACCTGTACGGAGGTGATTGCCAATACTCTCACGATGAGCGGTAGTGCTTACCTCAGCACATCAGGCTGCGCGCCGGGCACCATCGCCAAGACCCAAGTCGTTGCTCTGGTGAAGTGATGAAGAAGCTCGACAATCGCGGAGTAGCTGCCTTCGAATTCTGCGTGGTCGCCGGGGTGTTCTTCATGCTGGTGTTCGCGATCGTTGACTTCGGGCGGTATGCGATCACCATGCAGTCGCTCCGGCACCTCGCGGGAGCAGGCGCCCGTGCCATGATGATCGCGTGCTACACGCCTGCCGTCACCAGCAACAACTCACCCTCGGGCTGCACGGGCGACTATCTCTCCAGCACGGAGAAGCAGAACACGGCCCCCTTCCTCTATGCCGGCGGTCTCACCCCTACGCTCGCCACGACGTCGGGAGGGGGAATGCTGACCGTTACGGCGTCTCAACCGGGCTTCGCCATGTTGATTCCGATCTGGGGCACGTCGCTCAACGCGCCGAGCGCCTCGACTCAGGTTCCGTTCTCGCCATGAACCGAATTGTCCCGGCATCAACGTGGCTTAGGCATTCTCATCGCTGGTCGTAGGTTCGTGCGATGGTACCTGTTAGTTGTGCGCGTGTGTGAGGCCCATTCTGCTGCCAACAAGGTGAGAAAAGTGGTGCCGGAGGGCAACATTTGACAGTTTTCTGTGGCGTTGCCGCACCGCAATGGACGTCTCGCCTTGCCAATTCCTCCCGGGATTGATGATGATCCTCAGGCGGGCGATTTGGCGGGGCGGTTTGGCGTCCGAAGCCCTGCCGGGATGAGGATACCCGGTAACGGTTTGTAGTGGAACGAATTGTAAGCTCTGTGGCGTCGCGTGCGAAGGAGAGTTGCTAAGGCGCCCGGGACTACATTGTTGGGCAGTCGCAGAATGCGGCAAGGGGTTTTGAAATGGGTGGCGGTCGCGTTTTCATGGGGGCCGGAAGCAGGCGTTTCGCCCTGAGCGTGTTGGCTCTGGGCACCGGCCTAGCTTTGGTCGGTTCCGCGGACGGCGCCGGCGCAGCCGACCGGCGGGTTTCAGGGGGCGGCGTCTTCGTCAGCGAGATGAGCGACGTCCAGCGCGTCAAGGTCATCGTCAACAAGTCCCGGACCTTCCGCGTCGACCAAGCCTTCGCGACCATCGTTGCGGGCTCGTCGGAGATTGCCGACGTCAAGTCGCTGAGCGATCACCTGATCTATATCCAGGGCAAGCAGACCGGCACCACCAATGTCATCCTGCTCGACGCCTCCATGAAGCAGATCGGCATCCTCGACGTCGAGGTCGCCATCGACACCAACAGCCTGCAGCAGAACATCCGCGCCAGCACCGGCTCGCACGGCATCCGCGTCTCGTCCTCCGAAGGTCAGGTGGTACTGAGCGGAACGGTTGCCGATGCCGTCGCCGCGGAGCGCGCCATGTCGATTGCCACCGGGACGGTTGCCAAGGGGGGCACCGTCGTCAACGCCATGAACGTCGCGGCGCCGCAGCAGGTGATGCTGGAGGTTCGCTTTATCGAAGCGAGCCGCCAGGCTGGTCGCGAACTCGGCGTGAACCTTTATGCCGCGAATGCCAGCGGGTCGAATATCGCCAATTCCGGGCGTGGTGGGCCGGCTTCGATTAACACGAACAGCGGCCGGGTCGATATGCCCAACGTCGGTCCTCCAGCCGGCACGATTCCTCTTTTGGGAACGGCAGGGACGCTCATTGGGAGCGCTGGCGGGATAGCTCCAACACCGTTTGGGACCCTGTTGACCAGCATTTTACGCACCAGCAACGGCAGCTCAGTCGATTTGCTGATTTCGGCTCTGGAAACAAAGGGGCTGGCTCGCCGACTTGCGGAGCCGAATCTGACTACGCTTTCCGGGGACGCCGCGCGCTTTCTCGCTGGTGGCGAATTTCCGGTGCCGATACCGACCAATACCACCGCCGGCTTTCCGACGGTGACGATCGAGTACAAGAAGTTCGGTGTCGAGCTTGCTTTCGTTCCTACTGTCCTCTCGCGCGGCGTGATCAACCTCCGGGTTGAGCCATCGGTCAGCGAACTCGATTTCGCCAACGCGGTGACGATCCAGGGAACAACGGTGCCTGCGCTGACCCGTCGCGATGCGCGCACTACGGTCGAGTTGCGCGACGGCCAGAGTTTCGCCATCGCCGGCCTGCTCCAGACCCGCAACCGCCAGGATGTCTCGCAACTGCCCTGGATCGGCTCAGTGCCGGTGATTGGAACCTTGTTCAGCAGCAAGTCCTATCAGCAGGAGGAAACCGATCTCGTCATCATCGTGACGCCGCGCCTGGTGGCGCCGGCGGCGCCCGGCCAGCAACTGGCCTCGCCGCTGGATTCGCGGCTGCCGGCCAACGACGTCGATTTCTTCCTCAACGGCCAGATGGAAGTGCGCAAGCGCTACGACGACTACGTCAATTCCGGCGGCGAGGTGAGGGGCCCCTACGGCCACATCATCGCGCCCGAGCTCAGGAGGCCGCGTCCGCCGCCTCCCGCGGCGGCCGCCGACCAGGCCGTCGTGAAAACCCTCAACTAAAGGACGCGAGGATGACCATCAGGTATCTGGCTCTGTGCGCGCCCGTCCTGCTCGGGGGATGCTACGGTCTCGCCGGCCATGACGAGGTGGACCGCTACTTCCAGCGCTCCGACACCATCACCATGAGCGCCGGCGATGCCAAGCAGGTCAACGCTGCCACCCACACCATCACGCCCTGGCCACGCTATGTCGGCGACACCCGGATCGCCACAGATGCGCGCCGCGTCGGGAAGGCCGTCACGCGCTACGGAGACACCAAGCAGCCCGTGGATCAGCTTCCCGACATCAGCGATGCGACGAAGCAAATGGGGGTACGGCCAACCCCGACCCAGTCCATCGACGTGCAAGGTCTGGGAGCCGGAGCGTCTGCCGGTATCTCCGTACCGGTGGGCAATGCGGGAGCGAGATAGAAAGCAAAGTCATTTCAATCCTATGGCTACTGTGCATGGGGTTGTTTTGCGGGATTTTTTTGGGGGCTGGCAGAGGTTAGGGAAAGCCGGCGGGGGACAAGGACTGATGCGGCGTCTGATCCTGATGCTGACCTGTTGCTGGCTCGCCATCGGCCTTGCCGCCTGTGATTACACGGTGCGGCAGGCCGCGATCGTCGCGCCCGTCGACGCCGGCGGCCCCGATCCCGTTCAGGAGCCGACCGACGTCAAATATTATCCGTCGGACGAGCCGGTGCGCTTGGGGCTGGAGCATTTCAATCGCGGCAATTACGGCATCGCCAACCGCTATTTCCGCGACGGCGTCGAGAAGTCGCCGAAGGACCTAACCGCGTGGATGGGTCTTGCCGCGAGCTATGACCGCCTGCGCCGCTTCGATCTCGCTGACCAGGCCTATGCCCAGGCGATCCGCCTCGGAGGCGAGACCGTCCAGGTCCTGAACGATCAGGGCTACTCCTACATGCTGCGCGGCAATCTCACGGCAGCCCGGCGCAAGTTCGAGAAGGCCTATGCGCTCGACCCCGGCAATCCCGTCATCGCCAACAATCTCGAGCTGCTCAACGGCAGCCGGCGATTCATCGAGCGGCCCCCGAACAACCAGCCCTGAGCCGCCTTAACCGCCGGTTGAGGGCGTTCCGCTTTCCGGGAGGGAGCGCCGGAACCCTTAAGACAGGATCAACGTTTGCGACGTTAGTCTTGTCGCATGAGTCGGCTATTCAAACTCCAGTTTCTCGGACCCCTGGCCCTGTTCGTGGCGACGCTGTCCGCCGAGCTGGCCTCCCTCGCGCTCGAGCGCGCCCCGTCCTCCGCGACGCTCTGGTACCTGAACCTCAGGGTGTTCGGGCTGTTTCAGCGTAGCCA
Source organism: Bradyrhizobium glycinis (assembly GCF_016031655.1). Lineage (GTDB taxonomy): Bacteria > Pseudomonadota > Alphaproteobacteria > Rhizobiales > Xanthobacteraceae > Bradyrhizobium > Bradyrhizobium glycinis. The sequence continues at coordinate 83,419 of NZ_JACCHQ010000007.1, read as the reverse complement.
CGAGGCGCTGGCCGGTTACACCGACCTCGCAGGCGTCCAGCTGTTCGGGATTGCGCTGCCGATCTTCGCGCTGGCCTGTCTCGGCCTGATGATGCGCTCAAAGCTGCCGCTCGCAGTTTCCACGCAGTTCGCCGCCGGATATGCCGGCTTCCTGCTGATGTCGTGGCAAAGCCCTGCGCAAGCGTCGCGGCAGGCGTCATTGGGGTGGATTGCGGTGCCGTCGGGGGAGGGGTTCTACCTGCTCGCGGGAATTCTCGCGGCCACTCTGCTGTCGTGCCTCATCTCCCACTTGCTCTATTTGCAGGCCCCCAGCAAGGCCGAGACCGATTGCGTCGCGATCGCCGGCCCGTCGCGAGACTGACCTCAGTTCGGCTCCAGCACAGCATCGACCTGACGACTGTCGCGCCGCACGACGAGGATGGCACCGTTGCGAATCGTGAATCGCGCGCCGAGCAATTTGGGTACCTTCTCCGTGACGGGCGAAGGGAAGGGAATGGTCGGCCATGCGACAGGGTCTCCAACGCTTACCGGTGCGGCGGAAGGGGCGCTGGGGGGAGCTGGCTTGATGTATTCGCGAATGAGTTGAACCTCCTCGCGGGACAGGTTGAGCGGCGCCTGATGAGGAATAGCTGCCAGCCGCCGGTCGGCTTCGTCCCGCGCCTTCGCGTCCTTGGCTTCTCTAGCCTTCTCGGCCTGGTCCATGCGAGAGGGCCGCTCCTTCAGAATTGACAGCTCCCGTTGCAGCGAGGAGATTTCCATTTTCAACGATCTGATCTGCGCTAGTGCGATGGCTGCTCCGGCGCAGACGATGATGGCGAGGAAGCTGACCAGCGCAACGATGCCGCCGTTGAGGCCCGCGCTCCGACTCGCCGGTCGTGCTTTCGGCAGGTCCTGCTCTAAATGATTTCGCCACATGAGGCCCAGGCGACTGAGCTTGCCGCCTATGGTCTTGCCGGCAGGAGCGCGCGATGCGGCGACTGTGTGGCCTTCGTCGTTGGAGGTTGCGTGCCGAGTGCTCGGTCGGGGATCAGCTCCGACTGGGGGCGAATGCTCGATAGGCTCAGGAGTGGGGGACATCGCTGGATCTTCTGGATCTAGAGCTGCAATGGGAAAGGTTTGTTGCGCCGAGCCGATAAGCCGGTCGATTAGCCCAAAAGCCTCGGTGCCGGGCGTCTCGGTGGTAAGGGGTAATTGACCGCGATAGCGCCTTCATTACATCTGCGACTTCACGGCCGGCCTCGGTGATCAGTAGCTCTTTGGATGCGCCCGCAAGGCCCGGAGAGCCCGGCTATTGGAAACACCACGACCACGATCGGGACGGCATCGCTTGTGAACCATGGCCCGAACGCCGGTAAGTTGCTTCGCAGCTATTCCGCCCATAACAGAAATCAACACGTCAGACGGAGGCTCCAAGATCTCCTCCCGATACATGCCGGCGGATCAATTTTCCTTGCCCGCTCTACGCACAGCGATAGCGAACGCATCATCCGGTGGCGCATTGGCTCATCCCACTGCGCACGCAACTATGCGCCCGTTAAGAAATTGGTGAGAGGTCAATGTCACCATTTGTTGTATTGGGTCGCCACAGTGCGGCAGCGCATTCCGAGAACTCAGTTTAATACTTTGACACGCCCGGTTGGCGGTCTCTTGGAGGAGAGGCCCAATGTTTAAGGGCTTCACGGTGGTAGTTGTCGCGCTGATTAGCACAGCGCAGTTGGATCGATATTTAGCCCACGGTCGGTACACCGACGCTGCCACGGATATGCTGCGGCAGATCGGGCGCGCGTTTGGGTTTTGGTAATTCTTGGCGCGGAGGCGCGTGATGGAGATCTCATGGACCGATCTCGATAGCAATGAACAGCGCACTATTGCGATATTGGGAGCCGGACTTTCCATTGAACTGTGCGACCCTCTTGCCCTCCTGACGCTAAGAAGGCTCGGTCTTGTCCTAGGGTCCCACTTGACGGCGGCTGGACACGATCTGCGGAAAGTTGCCCTGGAGAGTGTCGCAGGTTCGCGCTGATCTCGGCCATCCGATACTTTGTGACCCGCAAACTGCGAACGTAGAAGCCGCGTTGTTGAACCGCAGATCTGATCTCGTCACTGACTTTCCGAACCCGTTTTCTGCTCTTGCGCCACCTCTTGCCTGAGCAAGCCGGCGGTATGTGCGAGCCCAAACCTAGAACGAGCAAGCCGCCCGTCCCATTGCGATAGACGTCAAACATTTCGCCCCCGTTAATCCAAGATTAAATAGGTCTTTTAGTCACCTCAATGAGCCTGCTGCGCAACAAAGATGCTGCATAGGTTGCATCTCTGCTACAACATATACTCTATGTGAATTGCTGGAAAAATGGCGGTGTGGTGGCACCATCTATTTAGATTTCTGTTTGGATGTTGTTCGCATGCCACGCCAGCGCACCAATTCTGCTCTTGATCAATACGAGCTGGCCATCGATGAGATCGTCGCCGCTCGTGACGGTGACCTGCGCGGCTCAGTTAGAGCGCTGATGCTCTTGAATGAGCAATTGGAGCGGCAGTTGGAGCTTATGAGCTGGTTCAGTCATCCGAGCCCCCACTGCAATGAGACTAGTTTCGCTATCGCACACAAGGCCCGGTCAGCGATCGGCTTTGCTCCAGCCCTACTCGGATGGACGCGACGAGGGCAACAATCTTTAGCCAATCTTTGCAGCCGAGGCGTTTAGATTGAGGTATTCACGGCATCAACCCATGGATTAGGCGTTCCTTAACGCAACCGACACATTCTTTCTATATTGCTTAAAGAAGGATTTGCCATGTTTCGCTGGATCAATCGCGCTATTAAAGATGCGCTGGCCACCGCCCAAGCCGTCAACCGGTCGCAGGCCATTATCGAGTTCAAGCCGGACGGGACGATTTTGAAGGCGAATGACAACTTTCTCAAGGCGGTCGGCTATTCACTTGCGGAGATTGAAGGCAAGCACCACAGCATGTTGGTGCCCCGGGCTGAGCGCGAGCACTCGGATTACAACGAGTTCTGGACGCGTTTGTCACGCGGAGAGTTCCAGTCCGCCTGTTACAAGAGGATCAGGAAAGACGGATCGTCCATCTGGATTCAAGCCACGTATAACCCAATTTTCGGAAAGGATGGGAAGACGTACAAAGTCGTGAAATTTGCTACCGACATCAGCGCCCAGCACCTGCGTAACCTTGAGCACTCAGGCAAGATCGCTGCCGTAGACCGGGCGCAAGCAATTATCGAGTTCGATCTAGACGGTACCATCATCAGTGCGAACAACAACTTCCTTAAGGCGATGGGTTATGGCCTTTCCGAGATAGTCGGCAAGCACCATTCGATTTTCGTCGCACCAGAATTTGCAGCAAGCGCTGCGTACAAGGATGGATGGTCAAAGCTAAACCGGGGTGAGCTTGTCAGTGGCGAGTTCAAACGATTGGCGAAGGGCGGAAGTGAGGTTTGGATTCTGGCCTCGTACAATCCGATCTTCGATGAATCCGGCAAGCCGATTAGAGTGGTAAAGTTCGCAACCGACGTAACTAAGCAAAGACTGGAATCGGCGGACACGAAGGGGCAGATCGAAGCCATTCGTAAGTCACAAGCCGTGATTGAGTTTGCGATGGACGGCACCATTCAATGGGCCAACCAAAATTTCCTTGCCGCGATGGGCTACAAGCTGGAAGAGGTCCGGGGCAAGCACCACAGCATGTTTGTTGATCCTACGGAACGTAGCTTGTCCTCTTACCAGAACTTTTGGGATCGGCTTAGAAGGAGCGAATACCAGGCCGGTGAATTCAAGAGGCTTGCAAGAGGTGGCCGTGAAATATGGATCGAAGCATCTTACAATCCAATCCTTGATCCTAACGGCAAGCCTTTCAAGGTTGTGAAATACGCCACGGACGTGACCGAGAAGGCTGTTGCACGGATGAAAGCTGAAGAGGCTAAGGGGCTCATTCATTCGGTCGCGGCCGGCAGCGAGGAAATGTCAGCTTCCATCCGGGAGATTTCCGAAACGATGGTCAAAGCACGCAACGTTGTGGACATGGCTGTTAGTCGAGTCGAAGGCGCAGACGAGCAAGCGCAGCGCCTAACAATGGCCACCGATGCAATGGGCGGGATTGTCGAACTGATCGCTAACATCACCGGACAGATTAATCTTCTCGCGCTAAACGCAACTATCGAGTCTGCTCGCGCGGGCGAGGCCGGTCGCGGATTTGCGGTTGTCGCATCCGAAGTTAAAAGCCTGGCCAATCAAGCGAAGCAAGCTACTGACAAAATCAATGCCGAAATCTCTGCGCTGACCGGCGCGTCTGGTGACGTGCTCGGTGCTTTGAATGGAATCAAGTCGGCCATTGTAAACGTCGATGAATATGTCACCAGCACGGCCGCGGCAGTTGACGAACAAAGTGCAGTGACGGCGGACATGGCAGCTAACATGCAAAGGGCCGCACTGGCGTTGTCCTAAAACTCTGTCAGAACCGGTTCATGAGCAATTTCTTGTCCGCTTCCCCCTGGACCCGCCGGAAAAATCAAAGTTGACGCTGGATGAATTACCGCGGCGTTGAATACTCGATCCAGGAAAGCACCGCCCAGAACCTTTGGCGATGGAGCGTTATTGTAGGCGTGCCTCCTACGCTACGTATCGGACAAGAAGAGACGAGAGAGCGAGCCATCATTAGAGTTGAAAGTATTATCGATCGGGCTCTCGACAGACCTTGAGGCGTGCGCCGTGGGGAAACTCAACAAAGCTCAAGCCGGCTTGCGGGAGGCAAAAGAAAAGCCCCAGCGCAGGGCGTTTGCGCTAGGGCCTCATTCCGGTACCGGTCCACTCGTCGGCTAAGACCAGTGCACGAAGTGTTGCGCAAAAGGTTACAGAGCAGTTTACTTATTCGCCTCCGCTGCCATCTCAATTACATCAAGCTCTTGCTCTAGCTGCACTATGCCACCCCTCCCTAGCCCCAATCCCATTCGCCCCGGCGCCGAGCAGCGACTACTCAAATTGCGGCGACGTTTCCGCGCGGCATCAGCGCGCCGTGATCGCACCATTAAGGTGCAGTGGGCCATTGCGGCATTGAGCGCCCACGATGTGGCGCTTCGACGCCGGCTTTGCGCGAGCGGGCGGATTGATTTCCTACGGGTCGGACTTTCCTGCCTTGGGCTCGAATTGGGGCTCACTATGTGGACCGAATTCTGAGAGGCGCCAAAACGGCCGAGCTTCCTATCGAACAACCCACCAAATACCTGCTTGTCGTTAATCTCAAGTCAGCGGACCGACCCGCATTCATTTTTCAGGACTGCTGATGCGGCCCGCCGGCGGGCTATTGCTTCGAGATATCAAAGATCCTCAAGCATACGACATGGTAGCGCGGTTCTCGGCACTTCGCATTTAAGCAGGTTGAATTGGATGCTCCGACCACTCCTTTCAGACGAGCGGCGCCACTCTGCGCTTGCGTCGCCCATCTAGGCGCAGGCGGCGCATCAATTTCAGCCGCTCGGCCGTGAACTTCTCGATCTCAGTGGCGGCCGCTCTCGCGATTGACTTCCATCCTACAGGAATGGTCGCGTGCTCTCCCATCGCTTTGAGATCGTCCAAAACTTGTTGCGTGGTCGGCGGCATACATGTCGGCTCTCTAATGAAGTGCTTTCAGCGTTGGACCCCAGCTTTAGGGCTGGCAGTTGTCCACTCCCTTCAAGGCAAAAAAAGCCCGCCACACGGACGGGCTTCTTAGATGCGCTTCTCAGGACTTAATTGTCGTCTTGCCAAATTTCGAGAAGCGGTACCAACGCCAGGGATGCAAGGGTCATTGCAGTAACGACGCTCAAGACAATGCACACGACGAGAACGGTCATTTTCTGCCTCCTCTCGCTGCCCCTCGCTCTTAAGCATATGCCGTTAAGGCTTTGGCGACTTGCCATCCGTCAACAGATCAGCGCATTGCAGCATTCTCGTCATTTTCGCTCCCTCAGGGAGAGTGAGGAAGACAAGCCTTCTCCCGAAGTAATTGCACTCAGGCGCTGCGAGGGTGTCCTCAAAAAAGTGGCTTCTGGCGCCCCGTCCGATCTAGTTCGCTCCTTTCAAGGCTTTGGGCTTGGCGACGATGGCGGCAAAGTTACCTCCCAGGGTCTTCTTCCATCGCTATCTCGGTCCCACGGACGCTTCGACTTGTCGGCCTTCTCTGCCTCTTTGTCCCGTGCGCGATCAGCCTTGATCTGATCGTGGATCGAAAGTTCGCTGGGTTTTGCGTCCGGAACAGGTGTTTGTGCTGCTCCGGCTGATGACCAGAGGGCGAGTAAAGTGACGATGATGGCTGTTTTCATCCCTGCCAGTAACATGTTTTCAGCGCCCCGTGCGATCTAGTTTGCTCACTCCTTTCAGGACATCGGCTCGCGGTCCAGATCTTCGGGGCGGATTGAAGGGCCATCCCTTCTGTGCCGACAGGCAGAGCACACAAGCTCGGTCGGTTGAAGGCCCTGTCTCGGTCGGGAGATGATGCGCATCGACATCGGCCAATGCTTGCAGCGTGGACACTTGATAAGGAGTCTGCCGGTACCAGTCATGGTTGTATGCTAACCAAGCTCCGCGCTGATCGACAAATGGGCGATGACATTAACCTAACTGATCAAGCTTAATGGCTGCCCACTCCCTCAGGGGTTGCGAACCAGTCTCACCGGCAGCTTCACCATCGCCATTCCCGGGGCTTCACCATTAAGCGCGCGCATCATTCCGATGCGCGCCATCATCGCCGGGCCGCCGCGCTCGGCAACCAGGAGCAGCGCCTCGGTCGCGGCCTGCCACTCCGGCCGTTGCTGGATCTTCGCCGGCAGCGCCGCGATATAGTTGCCGGAATCGAGCAGCGTCGGCAGCTTGTCGCCGCCAGGCAGCGCGATCGGGTCGTCGAAGCGCGTGGACCAGGGCATCTGATAACCGTCGTGGGCGGCTAGAGTTTTTGCTCAATTAGTTTGATGCCTATTATTTGTCAGGGAGACTGTTGAAGTGATCCGGATCGCGCACCGTGTAGGAGCGATCATTGGCATAGTCGCCAGTTCCTGCAGACGCTCGGGCTGAGCTCGGTCGCCACCACGCGCCGCGTCGAAGTCGTGGAAGCGGCTGACGACGGCATCGAATTGTTTTGACGTCGCTGTGCGCCGCCGCGTGCGGGCCGCGGAAATTTGACGGATTGATTTTGCGGGGCGTTAACCGTGGCGGAATGCTCGCAGTGTCGGTCATTGTCGCGCCGCAAGCTTCGTTGCAAATACGCGTGGAAATTACGGGTGGATGTTTCCATGCTGAAAGAGGGCAAATACGCGGCGTGGTTCAGAACCGCGCACGCGCAAGGCACCGGTATCGTGCATCTGGCCCAGGGACGGATCTCGGGCAGTGACAGCTTCTTCAGCTATGACGGCTCCTATCAGTTCGACAACGACCGGCATTTCACGGCCGTCCTGACCACGCGGCGACATGCCGACGGGCCGCCGACCGTGTTCGGGCTCGACGAGGTCGAGGTCGAGCTCTCCGGCGTTTATAGCGGGGCGATGGCGACCTGTTCGGGAACGGCCCGGCAAGCGCCTGACGTGAAATTCGAAGCGACGCTGATCTACAGCCAGGAAGAGCCGCCGGCTCCCGACGCCCGGGGCGCGGTCGTGAAGCTCAAGGCCGACAAGCCGCCGAAGAGGCTCGACAGCCGTTCACGGCCGCGGCATCCGTTCACGACCGGCTCGCCCAAGTGACAGTGGATCGGCAACAAACTGTGCCGGTCCACCCGGGCTCGCGTCTGCGCCGCGCTTAGCATTGCGTTGACGTTGTTGGCTCGAATTCGCGCTGCAGCAACTCTGCCTTTAGATGCGAGAGCTATCCAGTCTGCGATCGATCAAGCGTGGTGGAAGAACATGCCTCAAATCTGGATGACATATGACGAACTCGGCGCGCTTTGCGGCTGCGATGCCGTGGAGGCGAGGGACTGCGCCATCCATTTGTCGCTCGATCGTCGCAGGAGTCGCGACGGTGCAACGCGCGTCAAGCTCGATCTGGCGCTGACGGCCAAGTTCTTTGCATCCGTCCGCGAGGCGGATTTCGATCTCGACTGCGCCATCGAAGCGCTGCACGACACCCACCGGAAGATGGCCGAGCTCCTGGTTCCCTCCGAGCGTCACACGAGGCGCGGGGCGGCTTGAGCCGGCGCGTGATGCGCTTGCGAAGGCTAATTCCCGCGAGCGTTGTCCCGAATCAGCATAAACTCTGCGGTGGAATGTCTGGCATTCCTCGGTGTTTTCATCGCGGGGACCAGCGAAATCCGCAGGAGGAAATGCATGAGCAAAGCCGTGGGTCGACGGTCCGTGGCACTGTTGGGGGCGTTAGCGCTGGTCGGAGGCGTTAGCGCGACAAGCGGAACGGCAGGTGCGGAGGTCGTGAAGCTGCAGGCGGAACTCAAGGGAAGCAATGAAGTGCCGCCGAACAGCTCGACCGGGTCGGGCAAGGCGGAGGCGAGCTATGACACCGAAACGAAGGTCCTGACCTACGTCGTCACCTTCACCGGGCTGACGGGACCGGCGATAGGGGCGCATTTTCACGGCCCCGGCGAGGCCGGGAAGAATGCCGGCATCGCCCTGCCGTTCAAGACGGCGCAAAGCCCGATCGAAGGCAGTGCCACCCTCACCGAGGCGCAGGCGTCGGATCTGCTCGCCGGCAAATGGTACGCGAACATTCACACGGCCGCGAACCCAGGCGGCGAGTTGCGCGGCCAGATGATGAAGTGAGGACCGGGTCGCCCGATCGTTCCGCCGAAGACATCGAGGCCATGCGCGTCGCTTCAGGAAGGTGGTCTGGGCAGGAACGCCAGGATTATCTGGGCGAGCATGACGCCCGCGGTGCCCCCTGCCGCCTTCTGCAACACGTCGAGGAAGCCCGGATCGCGGTCGGGTATGAACGCTTGCATCAGCTCCAGCCCCATGGCGACCGCAATCACGAGCGAGCAAGCGAGGCTAAACCGTCCCGGCAGCAGGAACGATAACAGGAAGCCGAGCAGGCCATAGGCGCTGAAGCGCTCGATCACGACGACCCAATAGGCCTCGTGGTGACCCATGAGCGCAGGCCGGCCTGACAGCTTTGCCAGCGTGGCATAGACGATCAGCGCCAGACAGATGCTCGCGGCCGCTATGAGGTGGCTCCTGCGCATGGTGCCAACATACAAGCTTGCTCGCCGCTCCGGTTCGAAAGCCGAAAACATCGTTAGAAAGTATCGTTAAAGCCTCTGCGGCGATGGCGGCCAGTCAGGCCACCAAAGCCGTCGTACCGGATGTCGCCGCGTCCGGCTGCGCAGCCCGACGCGACTCGATGAGCTCATTGAATTTTGCGGCGGGCAGCGGCGGTGCAACTAGATAGCCCTGACCTTCCTCGACACCGGAGGCGAGCAATGCGCGGAGCTGCTCCTCGGTCTCGATGCCTTCGGCGACCACGCTCATATTGAGGTCCTTGGCGAGCGCCACCAGCATTTCCACGATCGTGGTCGTCGATGCGTCCACCGTGATCGTGTCCACGAAGAACTTGTCGATCTTGATCGTATCGGCGCCGAGGCCCTTCAGCCGTGACAGTCCGCTATGGCCGACACCGACGTCGTCGATGGCAACGCGGAAGCCGCGGTCCCGCAGCTCGGCCACGACCGAAGCGGCGCGCGCGAGATCATCCAATTCATCGCGCTCGGTGATCTCGACCACGATCTGTCGCGCGGAGACGCGTGCCGTCAGAACCATGCGCCGCAGCGTTTCGACGAAGCCGGCACTCAGGAGGTGCTTGGGCACGACATTCAGCGACAGCTTGAAATTCTTGTCGGCCCTGAGCAATGGCCGCAGCTCGGTGAGCGCCGATCCCAGGATCTGCCAGGTCATCGCCTGGATGCGTCCGCTGGATTCGGCGAGCGGAATGAAGTTCATCGGCGGGACCACCGAGCCATCGCGGCGCAGCCAGCGCGCCAGGATTTCGCAGCCCTTGATCCGACCTGTCCGGAGATCGAAGATCGGTTGGTAATACGGCTTGAATTCGCCGGCCGTCAGGGCCCGGTCGAGATCGGCGACTGGCCCTTCCATGCGGCGGCTGCGCGCCAGCAGGATGCCGAAGATCGCGCCAAGTCCGAGGGCCACTGCGAGCGTGGGCCAATAGGCCTCGTTGTTCCAGCTCGACAGCACCGCGTGCTCGAGCCGGATCGCGGCATGAAGCGGGAGCCGAGCGGACGTGCGCTCGAAGCTGATCGGCGCTGGCACAGACTTGCCGGCCTCGGTCTGGAATTCGCCGAGCTTCTCGCCATTGCTCAAGGCGAGGATCACCTGGCTGTGCGCGCGCAGCTCGGCGGGCATGATATCGAAGAGGCTGGCGTTGACGCCGACAATGGCGACGAGCGCGGAGCTGCCATTGACGTCCCTGAGCACGCCCAAGGCGTCGCCGCCGAACTGCTCGACGCGGAACAGCGAAAGCGTCTTGTCGCGCGAAGGCAGCATGTCGCGGCGATCCGCCCATCCCTTGTCGAATTCAAGCGTCTCGGAATAGGCCGAGCAGATCACCGAGCCGTCCGGCTTGACCAGGCGGACGTCCTTGATCGCCGAGCGCTGGTAGACGTGCAGGCGGATGGCTTGCAGCGCCGCCGGCTCGCAGCTGGCGAAATTGCGCCGCGCGAGCTCATCCAGGCTGCCCGCCGCAAAATCGACCGCAAGCTCCGATCGGCGCAGAACCACCTCGGTGAGCTCATTGAGCTGATGCGCCTGCTGCTGGCGGATGACGGTCCCGGCGGCGAAATGGCCCGCCAAGGCGAACGCCATCATGCTCGCAAGCACGAGCGCCACAAACGGGAGGTCTGGTCGCGGCACTCTCATCCGACTCAGGCGAAAACAGGCGGGCGGAAATTCAAGCAATGGAGATTGATCCTAGCCAGCGGGGGCTAAGATAGGGTTTAACGGAAAGACCGGCCCGAAGGGCCCGCCTGAGCAATGCCCCGGGCCGATGGTCTGGCGGCGGATCGGACGATCGGCCGCGCCTTCCAAGGGAACGAGGACGTCCAGCTACGGAACCAGCCCCGGGATGGGGCCCCGAAGAGGACGCACAACCTTTCGATCAGCCCTCACTGTCCGAGGCGATGGTGCACGGGAACGACCCCGGGATAACGACGGCTGGACCTGTCGATGCGGGGCGCCGCGGCATCGGGAGTCGCCCGCAGCCGCAGCACCACGAAGGCGATGTTGATGGCCAGCCAGACCAGGACTGCGGAAATGGCAAGGTGGAGCACTGCCGGACCCTCGCCGTGAGAGCCGGATCAACATCCCAAGGTTGATCTGGTTCCTCCCACCACGCGACGGCTTTGCCGCGCTGCCTGACGGCCTACCGAAAATCCGAAAGATCTGTCTGTGCTTGGCCAGCGGCTGGAGAAAGCTCAGCGCTGGAATTTGCGAAGCCGCTTTTGCGCTTTGGCCTCCGTGACGGCCCGTTGGACTGCAGCGGCCGTACATGAAACCGAGGTGAGCGCCGCTTCACTTCTAAGATCAGCTCTTCTTAGCCGCTTTCGACTTCAACGAAAGACCAAGCCGCAACGCCATGCGCTTGATCGCATCAGGCGAGCGTCCGAGAGCTTTCGCTGCCTGCTCCAGCGAGACTGAAGACTTGGCCAGCTCCATGAGCCGGCGATCCTCCTTGAACGACCAGGGCCTGCGCGCCATAACCGAAATGATCCTCTCGTCGACACAACGACAAAGCCGCCAAGCGGACCCATGTTCGCTCGACGGCTTTGCTTGGGTGGGGCCGAGCTTGGGGGAGCCCGGTGCGAGAGATGGATAAGCAATCGCTGGGAGTTCGCAACAAACAACGCGGATTAAGCTAACCGCTCAACCTTACCGACGAATGCGGCGCGGCAGGCTCCGTAATATCACGGGGATTTGCGTCAGCCGAGGCCAAGAGGCGCTTCGTTAGCCGCGATCGAGCATAACCAACGAACATCCCCGTAAGTCCGAAACCCCGCGGCGACGCCAGCCGAGTTTGCGTTCGATCTTGCCTGGATCCATTCGTGGGAAAGATTGAGGCCGGGCGGCCGGCCAAGCGCCTTGCGGTGCCGGATGAGACTTCGTCGAGCATGCGGCAGATGCGCCCGATCACTTCGAGACCAGCACACTCGTAACGCGCGCGGATGTGGTAGCTCTCGCTGACTTGCCCGCGCTCGACGACTAACGTCGGTCCTTGCGCCTAGCAATCATTGACGATCTTCATATCCCTCGCAGCGTGGGTCGCCCCGCCTCACCTGAGAGCCTGACCGGAAAATAAAGTTGAGTGATTTCAGTCCGTTGTGATTCCTTCGTGTTTGCGAAGATCGAGGGGAGCACAACATGAGTTGGACTGAAATCACCCGCGAACGATATCGGCGTGACGGACTTCGTTATGCAAGCGACATGACGGATGCGGAGTGGAATTTGATCGAGCGGCTGATGCCTTCGCGATGCCGGCGTGGTCGGCCGCGGGAGATCAGCCTGCGCGTGATCTTGAACGCAATCCTCTACATCGCAGCCAGCGGCTGCCAGTGGCGAGCGCTGCCGAAGGACTTTCCGCCGTGTTCGACGGTTCAGTATTACTTCTACAAGTGGCGTGGTTCTGGCTTGTGGCGCACGATCAACGACGCCCTGGTGCGGCGAATGCGCGAACGGCAAGGACGCAAACCTACTCCGACGGCTGGGATTATCGACAGCCAGAGCGTGAAAACCACGGAAAGTGGCGGTCCAAGCGGGTTTGACATGGCCAAGCGGATCAAGGGACGCAAGCGCCACATCGTGACCGACACCGAGGGCTCGTTACTTGCCGTGCAGGTGCATGCCGCCAACATTCAGGACAATCATGGCGCGGTCTCGCTGCTGCGGATCGTCGGCCGAATGTTTCCCAAGCTACGTCACCTCTTCGCCGATCGCATGGACCATTGAATCCGTCACCCGTTCGCAGAGTGTAGGAACGTTCAAAGCCGAGCCACGACGCGTCTATCGCGGTCCAAAGCTGCTCTGGGTCGTCGAGCGTAAATTTGCCTGGTTCGGACGCAATCGACGGCTCGCCAAAGACTTCGAAGCAACCATCGCAAGTGCGGAAGCTTGGGTTCTGATCGCGAGCATCCGCCTGTTATCCCGTCGCCTCGCGAGATCCTGATATGCCAATGACCTATTTTGAGTCAGACTCTGAGGAATCTCATCCAGCGGCGGAAACAGTGGTGCAGGAGTGTTGATTCCCATACGGAGGTGGTGAACGGAAGCAGGCCTTGCCGCCAGCGGCGACCTAATACGGCTTTCCGCCGATCGCATGGATGTATTGAATGTCATCAGACGACGAGGCTTGTCCTGACGAGTGCCTCTCGGGCTGCAACCCCAACTATTGAGGATATTGCGATAGAGAAAAGGCGAGAGATAAGCGAATCTGGGACGTCCTTCAGACTGTCGCAGGGAGCCGCGGCAGAGCAGCCATTCGGCAATTATCAGCTGCCAGGCACCGCCGCGACCTTTTCGGTTGTGACCAGCTCCGGGAGGACTGGCGAAAGCTATTGTTGGCGAGAAATTCCTAATTCTCTTTGTAGTTGTGGCGAGAGCCCCATGGCGCCTTCGCTTCGTCCCTGCCCGACTCCCGAATTTTTTGGCGCTGTAGGGTTATTCGAGGGAGGCGTCGACGACGGTTTAGAAGCATTGGGCACGTTGGAAGTGCTACCGCTGTAGGCACTTCGCGTCGTCGTCGCGTATGTGCCCTGTGCCTCGGCAGGCAGGGATGTTCCGATCAATATGGCTCCAGCCAAGAGCACGCCGTATCTGCTCATCATAGTCTCTATCCAATTCACGACGCCAATAGTATGACCGGAGGCTCGCCGCTTCCAGCCGAACTTTTGGGCCCCTCGTGCGGAAAGTCCACGGTTTCGGTAGGATCGTCGCAACAATCGAGCAGAGTTGCGAGACGATGAGCAAAAGGAGCACGACGTTGGTCTAGTCTCTTTGATCGCATTTGGAACAGATTGTTCAGCATCAAGCGTGCGACGGCGCGCCGGGCGCGAATCGCTTTAGCGACGTCACATTGTGGTCGCCGGATTGCATGAGAATTACGGGGCTGGGATGGCTACGGCAACATAAGGATCCCCCTTGACGTGTCTTACGCGGCATCTGTCAAATCCGAGCGAACGGGTGCAATAGCCGGCCGCAAACGAAGTCGCCACGATGATGATCAACAGGAAAAGCGCCGGGCCTTGAACAACACCGACACGTGGACGAGAGTGGGTGTCGTCAACTTGCGCTGCCGACATGAATCGTGGGTACTGGGTCCAGTGGAACGCGCTCTTGCGTTCGCGCTTCGCTGCTACCACCGTCCCAGAACGGCAGAACTCCCAAGAGCAACGCGCGCCGATATGCAGCGGGCAAAACCATGTCGTGCGCCATCAACGTGCCTTGGACGACGCAGTTTTCTTGAGTTGGGCCAGCCGCATCACGACCGAGCGCTCGGTACGCTCTAGTTTTGCGGCAATCAGTCGCGGCGATTCACCTGCGGCATTCAGCTCAAGTAGCAACGTTTCTTGATCTTCAGTCCAACGCGTATTCTTGTTGCGAGACATCGCAGCCTCGGCCATTCTCCTGCCGTTCAGATAATCCCGCATGGAAATCAAGGTTCCTGCATCTCAAGCAGCCAGCCGTAAGATCGTGTCATTGCGTCGGCGGCAGCTGCATCAAGACGGAGCAACTGCAACGCCGGCCCTCGAAACGTGTGTCCCTCTGCTTGTTCTTCGATCAATACGTTGCCTTGGATGTCAGCAGAATGTCGCTTTGCAAGATCGTTGCTCATGCCTAGCTGCGGCTTTTGGCAGGAACACGTCTGCAGGGTGGGGCGGCCTATCTATAACTTCGGTGTTTCGTCGCTCTGCGCCGCACGTCGCTTGGATCCTGAGCGCATGGATGAGCTTGGCGATCGCCGGCTGGCGATTGCTGGAACGGAGTAAAATCCCTTGTCCTTTACGATGAGGACAAGGTGATGTTCGCCGCGTTTTGTGGGTGATCGCTTCCGCCAGCAGCAGCGCGGACGAGGGCCAATTCGCGTTCAGAAAGAGGTGAGGTTAGTCCTAGTGCGTGCAATGGCCTCCGTCCGAAAGAGTTTCGCTTGAGGTCGACTTCATCGACAGCATTTTCCATCAGCCCAACGCTCCTATCCACCGTCGTATTGATCGCGTTCAGGTCGTAAACGAGCTGGTCTGCAGCATTCCCCTGGGCTGGCTGCGTTCCGCAGGAAGGCGCGTACAAGAGAGACCGAAGGCCATCGGTGGCAAAAACGAGATCGTCTTTGCGGGAATGCGGGTGCGGACCTAAGATAAGGAAGCGCCGAGGCGTCATCAACCCAGGTTAGGCGAGGGATTGGGTTGGCTTGCGGGCGCCTCGACTCTGGTCCGGATTGGAAGCAGAGCCGTTGATGATGCCGAGCTCGGAATTTGCACGCCGATCTTATGCAACTTTAGCGAGAAATTGCAAATCGTGTCTCGACCACAAGCGTGGCGGCCGCGGAGCAGGCCAACGATGTTGCTTCTTTTCCAGATAACCTTATTTCTCACGAGGATTGGAGGGCGCGCATTGAGCAGCCACAACATTGGTGCCTCATTGCACCCTTGCGCCCGCTCTTACTGAAACCGCTGGGGAAGACGGCTATCTGACGCGCGTTGAACAAGGATCCAATGATGCCGCGCGTGCGCGGAACTGCTCCGTCGAATCGCTTTCGGATGAACGCCCTGCATGCTCGTGATGGCGAGCGTCACGAGATCGTCGAATTCATTCGACTATGATTGCTCAAACAAACGATGCGAATACGCAGATGCTTCAAAAAGCTTGGGCGGCATTGCCTCTCACGAGAATCAGAGAGCGGGCGCTCGAAGGCGCCTTCTTCAGCGTTGCGTTGATCGCCACGGCGGGCTGGGTCTATTTCATCACGCTGTTGCTGGTGAGAATGATCTTGTGGTGCTTCGGTTGACTCTAAGTGGATGATCGATCTCCAAGCAGATTTCTGCCCTAGATTTCCCGTGCCTGACCACGAAATGAGCAGCGCTAATGATCATGTCGACACAACTGCACGATGAGAATGCTGTGCCTTGGAGAAGGAAACGTTCCGCAAATGGAAAGACTTTCGAATGACGCCAGTCCTGATCCTGATCTTGATCTTCTCCGCCGGCTTCGGAACTGGTTATGCGGCCGGAGCCAAGCGATCGCGCAAGCGCAAGCGTATGCGCCAACTGTATGCGCCGTATGGTCCGTCATCCCGACCGGCGCCTCGACGGGCATTCTGACGACATTCAAGGGATCGGGTCGCGTGATCTAGTACTCGAAGGGAAGCGGCGATCCATGCTATAGAAAGAGGCACGCCATGACCGACGCGTGGAATAGCGCTCCCCGCCGATACTTCGTTGATGCCGGCGGGCGGCGCGTCCTGATTGGGCTGACATTTGAAGAGACGTTTGAGTTCGAACGACTGGATAACCAGCCGATCGAGAATTGGTCGGACGGCCGGCTCCCGCGCGTGGGAAGTACCTTGTGGCATGTCGCGGGTGAGGAGCGCTGGCAAGAGCTGTACGCGAAGCACGAAAGCGCTTGGAAGAGATGGATGATGCAAAACCAACTCGGCGAGATTCGGAGGCTTTAATCTTTATTAACTATCTGGCTCCATTTTCCTTTGGCTCTTCAAACCGGAAGATGAATGCATGTTCCAGCTGTTCTGGCGGGCCCGTACTCACAATTTCCTAAGAGGCCGTTCTAGCGGCGAAAGCGCGTTCCGCGCGCGTTCACCGGAGCGAGACGCTGAGACGGACCGGGCGCGCGTCGACGCCATCATACTCGCGATCAATGACGCCCTACATGCAGCCGAGCGGGAGCAAACCGGCTTGAATCGACGGGTGGAAGACGTATTGGCACGGGCCGCGGTGACCTTCGGCAATGGTGACGACGAATACCTCGAGCGCGAGGCGCTTGATAATCATCATCAGGATTTGCTCGAAAAAGAAATCCAGAACGGCCAGCGCAGGTTAAAGGAGCTTGGCTCCTCTATTGCACATTTCAAGTTCATGAAGGCAGCAGCGCTGAGCCGATTTCCTGATTACGAAGCAGCCACGGGTAGACCAAGCCGCGAACGCCGCTAGAATTCGCCTACCGCATCAAACAGAACGCAGCGCGACATAACTGCCAAACAACTTTGTGGCGCATAGGACGAACGCGCGCACGGTAGCTTGGTTCGCGACCAGTGAATCGTCACGTTCGATCAACGAGACTACCCGAATGCACTCGAGAGGCCATCAAGCTCTGCGGTAGACGGAATCTAACTAGTAAGCCAAGACTCGATCGGGGGCCAACGGATTCACGAAGCGCACATAGGTGCGAACTGGCCCGTAGTAGTAGTGAGGCTCATCTCGCGTACGCGGATCGAATGTGGAGGGATAAGCCTGTAGAAGCGACTTGTGCCGGACCTGCACCACGGTCGGGCATCCGCACCGAGGCCCACAATACGGGTGGGGACCACGGTCAATATACGGCGCGCTAGTCGCGTGCCGCGTGATCGGAGGCACGGCATAGTCTGCTGCCGATGACGGTGCCGCGGAAGCGACGGTCAGGCTCAACGCGAGTGCAAGAAGGGCAAGAGATGATTGCATGACTGTGCTCCCCAATATGTTCCAATCTTAAACGTTCCAATTAGAACGAGCAATACGCTCTCTCGATCTCCCGAGGCTGAAAAAACGCGCGGAAGGCGGCTAGCGATGCAGCGCTGAAGAAAATGTGGGTGCGATCATTAGAATTGCCTCCTCTAGGAACGCTTTGCCTCGACCGGAAGCGCGGTGATAGGCCGATACGACAGCGGCGTTCTGGTCCGGTTGACGTGTCAGCATCAAGCGCAAGTCGCCTCGGACCAATTCCCTCAGATCGGGGTCGGCAAGCGCATCGAACCGGGTCGCTGCATCCAGCCGCACCGGCATCAACTCGGCCTCGTTTGGAGCCGTCAAGTAGGCCATCCGGAGTGCTTCGACGGTGGCGGGTCCACTCGGATCGCGCTGCTCCTCAAGCAACGCCAAGGCAAGCCAAAGTTCGGCGTCGTAAGGAAGCTTTGCAAGTGCGTTCGTGAGCTGTAATCGGGCGAGGTCGTTCTCACCGCCGGGGCGGGTTGCCGACCGACCATGCTGAATTGCCTGAAAAGCCAGATTGAGCGCTTGACTGCTCTGGACGTCGGAATCGAATAGGGCGAGCAGATCAATCCAACTCGGCAGGGTCGGGGAGGCTGTTATCGCCTGTTGCGGGTCGCGTGGAAATTTAGGGCGCTGAGGGGCAATCGTGCCGGCGAGGGACGATGCAAGTCCATAACCAGCGAGGAACAGAGCAAGGCCGATCAGAACGGCGCGAATGGTGGTCGACGAGCTCATTCAAATCTCTAGGGAGTGGACCAAATCCCGCTGCCTGCGTCAAAGCGCAAGTAGACTATCGTGCTGAATGGTCAACAGCGTCAAATTCCCTGTTGCGTAGGCGCCGGTGTCGATGTTGGCTCGGTTAGCCCGGATATCCGGCTGCTGAACCGGAGTATGCCCATGGACGATGTACTTGCCGAAATTGTCGTCACTCAGCAGAAACTCCTCCCGGATCCACAGCAGGTCATTTTCTTCCTGCCTGGCCAGCGGCACACCTGGTCGCACGCCGGCGTGCACGAAAAAGAAGTCGCCGCACACGAAGCGCGATCGAAGTCCTTGGAAGAACCGCATCTGACGCGGCGGAATGGCCTGCGCCAGTTCGATCATCAGTTCTGCCTGTTCGACCGGATCCGGGTTGAGCGAAGGCTTTAGTCCATAAGAAGTCAGTGTTTGGAGCCCGCCAAATTGCCGCCACTCGTTCAGGCGAGCGGGCTCCCGCAGCACGTCAAGCAGAAAAGCCTCGTGATTACCCCTCAGGAAAACAGACTCGTGCTTGAGGCCACGTTCGATCAGAAGGTCGATCGTGCGATTGGAGTCCGGACCGCGATCAATATAGTCGCCAAGAAAAACGTGAATCGCCCGCCGTGAGCCAATGGTGGTGAGGTCACGGTCGATGACGGTAAACATTTGCTGTAGAAGATTGGCGCATCCGTGGATGTCGCTGATCGCATAAATGCGCAGCCCATCCGGCAGCCTCGGCTTGCGTAGCCTGGATTTTGATCGCGACGATCTTAGCATCTACTGAACTTAGTATCCTTGCGACGTCCTGGTGGTGCAACGTCGCACAACCGTAAACGAACATAGTAAACGCAAATGCAAAATCGAGCCTAGCATTTGCTTCTATTTGATTGCCCAAAAGCTTCAGAATCTCAAACCATTAGGGGTAGCGTGCCGGCTAGAAGCATACCGGGAGTTACCAAATGCGCAAGATTTCAAGTTTGGCCGTAATGGCCGTCGTGACTGCTCTTAGCTGGTTTGGCCCGGCTGAGGCGGGGCTCTTGGGAATGCCGATGGGTCTTCACTCCGCAATCCAGCGCATCAAGCTCGATACGCCTACCCTGCCGCCCATGGCGTACACGCAGTTTTGCTTGCGCTATCGGGACGACTGCCGTACGAGGCCGATCTTTCGAGGCGGTTCCGTCAAACTGACCGAGCAAAGATGGGCCGATCTCAAGGAGGTTAACCGGATCGTCAATCGTGACATCGCACCCGAACCAAATGAACTCGGTTTGGCCGGCGAGCAATGGCTGATCAATCCGGCGCGAGGCGATTGCAACGACTATGCGGTTACCAAGCGGCATGAACTACTGGCGCGAGGATGGCCGTCGCGTGCGCTACTGTTGAGCGAAGTAATTGCTAATTCGGGCGAGCATCATCTGATTCTGGTCGTCCGCACGGCGGAAGGGGATCTTGTGCTCGACAACATGACGCAGGCGATCAAGCTGTGGTCGCGCGTTCCCTATCGTTGGGTTCGGATGCAGATGCCGAATTCCAGGCTATGGGCGACCATTGCGACGAGCCGGGTCTGAGCCAGCGGTCCCCAAGGTGTGGTCTCGCAGAAGTTGTCCGTATGTTCTGAACCGAGCAAGCTGAGATGGTGAAGCTTCGGTATTCCAAGAGAGACCAGATGAACGTCTACCAGACTGTGTGGCTTCTTGGGATTCTCAAATCAGACGGAACACGAGCGACGCGCACTGGGATCGTATCTCCGGCTTGATCATCGGTCGGCCGGACCGGCGAGGTTCGACCGACCGCGACAACCGGGTGTTTGTCGAGGGCTTATTCTGGGTTGTGCGAACCGGTGTGTCTGCCCGAAGCGTTCGGCGAATGAGATAGCGTGTTCCGGCGCTTCTGTCGGTGGAGCGCCAAAGGGGTGTGGCTGCGCATGTTCGAGGCTGCGCTAGACCCTGCTGGTTCGTCCCGAGCATTGCGCGATGCCGAGACCGACCATTACCGCGAGAATGATCTGCACGACGGGCGTTAGTAGCCCCGGCTCGACGAAGCTTCCACACAAAGCGCAAAGCACGCCGGCGGCAGCCAATGATGCGAAGAATGAATCGCGCCCGCGACGGATAGCGCCGCGCAAATTGAAGATGAAGATCTGAAGCGCAAGCGCGGCGAGAACCAGCGGTGCCGCGCGCCCCCATTCAATTGCTATGGAGACGGCGGTTGACGGCGGTACGGCGGGGCCTGCGCTTCCAAAATCCCGGTAGACGCGTGAAATTTCGGCGAAACTGCCGACGCCACTTCCGACCCATGGCACCCCTGCCAGCGCGCGTTGGGCAATTTCGGTCGAATCATCCGACGACTCTGCGATCTTCAACAAATTCATCGAAGCAGATGATCGGGCGAGCCCAGCTCCGGTGGCTGCGATCAGAATGACTGCGAGCAACGTTGCCGAAAATGGACGAAGACGCAATCGGCGCACGAGTGCGATAGATGCCATCAGTGCAAATCCCAGGACCGTCAGGCCTAGGAGATGAAGCCGGCCAAGAGCCGCGATCGCTCCAACTGAAACCGCAGTGCCGCAAAAACTCAGGAGTATCTGCACGAGGCGCGGCGCAGAAATTGAAAAGATCGCTTCGGAATGGTTGAGGTGCCGTTCGATCGCCATGGCGAGCATCGCTGCGTTGGCCAAAGCGGCAAGCAGGGAGGTCAACGCGATCATGCCGTTTGTCGTGCCATCATACGACACTCTTGCTGTCAGCTGGTCGGCGCGTCCCAGTAAAGGGCCGAGCGCAACGAGAGTCGCAGCCGCCGTCAAAACCAGGAGAATCAACTCGGCCCGGCGCCGGTCTTGGGTCACGAGAATGGTCGACGCGATCACCGCCAAGAGGGCCAGATACCAGATCAGGCTGTGCAATGTGGCGCCGGGATCGATACTGATGTGCCCCACAAGAGAGGGCGCATTCAAAGCGATGGCTGCGCTCGACCAGATGGGGTTTGCAAACCAGGAGACGGGAGCGGGAATAATCTGCACGACCATCCAGACAATCGGGACAAGAATTGTCGGAGCGAACTGCTTCAGTGTTTGCTTGATAGTGGCGATCTCAGGCGAGCGAGCAGACGCAGCGGCAAATGCCAGGGCGAGAGCGGCGAGGAGAAGAGTTGCAGGCGGCACGTAGCTGCCATTGGCAAAGACGCCTGCCGGCGCCGTGGCCAAGAGTGCAATCAGCAGGTAAGAGGCGATGGACAAGCGAGGCTTTTCGATGCGTGCGAAGTTGCAGATGAGGGGGACGCGGACCCGAAGGTGAATATCGCATGTGAATTGCTCGTCTCCAAACGATATCGGGGCGGCCGGAAGATTGCGATTCCGCGGGTTGGGATGTTAAAGAGCTAACCCTATCTGCCGAGCAGCTATCGCCGTTGATCGAGTGATGCTCTCTTGTATAGGAGCGCTACGGAGGCCCTGCGTCCAGATTGACGCTGCGGAAGTCGCGCGATCAGCATGCTCTGTGCCAAAAGACCAAACGCATAGCCGAACTGCGGCGCGAATCCGACAACAAGGCCAGAGCCCAAGGCGGCGACGATGCTCGCGTCGAGACAGAACTCGATCGCGGTAGTGGCAAGCATCGCGAGCAAGCAGAAGGGGACCAGAATCCAGACGCGGAAGGCCCATGCCAGGACTGCACCCACAAGAAACAGGAATATGGCCGCCGGAATCATAAATGTGTCTCCGGCGTCCACCTTTTCACCCGAATTCCTAAGGAACCGTCAATCGTGCCCTATGCTGTCGCTAAGGGTTAATGGCAGCACAGCTGGCAACCAAAGCCTTCATTGCTGCGCCGAGACCCAACAGAGGTATAACGCCACGGATTGGATCGGGTCGAGCTTCGATTTCAACTGATAGTTGAGGCGTATTTTGCCAATCATGAGCCGCGAGGTCCGTGGCCGCCTGCGGCAACAGCAGGGCTTCGCCGGATTGGATGACCGTTCCTTCAAATTCGCGTCGTCCGTCGGTCGTACTCAGTGCTACCCTCGGACGATCACCAATCGATCCCCGTTGCACAGTCACCAGAATGACTTCAACGCCCCTCTTGCCACATTGAAGGTTCACGCCGGCGAGGCGGAGGTCTGACGTCGAAGAGTCTGCGACATGCATTACCGAGACCGCGTCG
The DNA here is from genome assembly GCF_016031655.1 of Bradyrhizobium glycinis. Lineage (GTDB taxonomy): Bacteria > Pseudomonadota > Alphaproteobacteria > Rhizobiales > Xanthobacteraceae > Bradyrhizobium > Bradyrhizobium glycinis. The sequence continues at coordinate 60,845 of NZ_JACCHQ010000007.1, read as the reverse complement.
GGTCCCCCGGACGGGTTTTTGGTGCGCACAAGTCGCCATCCACCCTCAAGTGTGGTCATGCGGCTGGACTTTGTGAGCTGCTCGGATGCCTGTTGGTCGCATTGTCGTTGCTGATCTCGGCTGACGCCCGAGGTACATCCTTGAAGTGGGGGATTCGCCGGCTGCGCCTCGCTAACTGCTACGAGCAACAGCGAGAGCAGCGGAATGAGATGCAAGGTCTTCATAGGTCGCAGCTTTGCCGCAATGAGTCGCCAAACAGGCTTGACCCGTTGCCCATTGATTTGGCATAGGTCAATCATAAGAAGTTTATCCATTATATCCGATAATTTTATTGCAATGCAGCATTTTTGATGGTTCTTTAGTTAGGCTTCAATTTAGCGTCGGCGTATCGCGGAGGTGATTTTGATCCCTCAAAATCCAATTTCGGCCGTCCCTGCTAAGTCTCGGGGCGGAGATCAGCCAGAAGCAGCCCTCCAGATTGTCGGCCGCCGGTCCGGGCTCCGCATTAAGATTCCCTACTTTGCATGCAAGCACGCACTGGCGTTTGTTGACGCTTCGGTGATCGTGCTCGCCAGTGTGTTTGGGGGCGGGCTGTACCAGATCATTGCCTACGGCGATCTCGACCACGTAGAGCCGGTCCTCCGCGCCGGGCCGGTGGCGGCCTTGCTGTACGTTCTTCTCGGGCATTCAACAGGATTTTACGAGCTGCGCGAGGCGTTGGCGAAAAAGAGAAGGGATGTCGGACCCATTTTCGCGCATTGGTCGTTGGTCGGATTGTTGCTGGCGCTTCTTGCGTTCCTGATGAAGAGCGGTGCCTCCTTTTCCCGTGGATCCGTGATCTGCTTTGGCGGTCTCGCGCTTGTCTTGCTCCTGACATCCCGCCGACTGGTGAAACGACTCGTATCTGCTGCCGTCGCGGAAGGGCAAGTCCAAGGTCGGCGCGCGATCTTGCTGGGCACGCGTGAGGAGCTGGCATCGCTTGGGGCAGAGGAGTTGTTGGAGCAGCATGGCCTAAGCGAAGTGGAGCGTGTGACTTTTTCAAGCCGGAGCAACGGCGGCTTCGCTATGACTGCCGATGAATCGTCTTCGCTTGAGCGAGCCCTTGCGGTCGCGCGGGAATGGGGGGTCGACGAGATCGTTCTCGCATTTCCGTGGAGCGATACTCGCAAGATCGAGCTCGTGCGCGACGGCCTGAGGATCTCGCCGCTTCCGATCCAACTGTTGCCGGACCGTCGTATTCGATCGGTGGCGAAGAATCCGTCGTATCGCCTGCAGAGCTCACTGTCCGTCGAGATTCAGCGCGGACCGCTGACGCGCACGGAGCAGATGTCAAAGCGGATACTCGACATCGTCGGAGCGTCGATCGGCTTGATCTTGCTTGCGCCCTTGATACTGATGAGCGCGGTCGCCGTCAAACTCGACTCACGAGGGCCGGTGCTGTTTCGGCAACGACGTAACGGCTTCAACATAAAGCAGTTTTCGATCTTCAAGTTCAGAACCATGACGGTCATGGAGGACGGCGCAACCGTCGTGCAGGCTCAGCGTTTCGACCCCCGGGTCACAAAGGTCGGGCGAATCCTCCGTCGCACAAGTATCGATGAGGTTCCGCAGTTGCTGAACGTCTTGCGAGGAGAAATGTCCCTGGTTGGTCCGCGGCCGCACGCGCTTGCACATGACAGTCACTTCGGACAACTATTGTCCGACTATGCGTTTCGGCATCACGTCAAGCCCGGCATCACCGGGTGGGCTCAGGTCAACGGATACCGGGGCGAGACTGCGCGCGTCGAGCAGATGAAGGGGCGAGTGGACTGCGATCTTTGGTATATCAACAACTGGAGCCTGCGGCTGGATCTCAAAATCCTTTTGCTCACCTGCCTAGAACTTATTCGCCGCAACAACGCGTATTAGGGACGTTTACGAGGCATCGCGGCTGAATCTCCTGTAGCCGCATTGCAACAACTCTTGCTTATCTTCTTCGCGACGGCGCTTACGTCCTCCATATCGTTGACTCATCGCCGGAATTCCCCGAAATTTAAGCAAGTTAATCGGGGACTGAGTGTGTTGAAGCGGGGCTTCCTCCTAATTTCGTTGCTTTCGGCTGTCCTGCTGAGTTCGGCGGGATGTTCAATTATGCCGATGTCGGGTCCTGAGGATCACGTCATCAAGAGCGAGCGCACGGTCAATGGCCCAGAGTACGGGCTGATAAAGCTTACGCCAACGGTTGTTGACATCGTTAAGGAATATGGTCCTGGAGCGATTGCCGGGTCGTTCCCAGACAACCGCCCGCCGCCTTCGATTAAGTTTGGCATTGGCGACGTCGTTGCAGTGTCGATCTTCGAAGCGGCTGCGGGCGGACTGTTCATCCCGGCCGAGGCTGGCGTGCGTCCGGGCAACTTTGTTTCGTTGCCAAATCAAAATGTCGATTCAGCCGGATTCATTACGGTTCCGTATGCCGGCGCTGTCAAAGCTGACGGCCGCACGCCCAGCGAAATTCAGCAGGACATTGTCAAGGCAATCGGCAACCGCGCGATTGAACCACAGGTCGTTGTGTCGCTCATCACCCAAAATACCTCTCTGATCAGCGTTTTGGGCGAAGTTAATGCGCCAACCCGTCTGACCGCAAACGCGGCTGGCGAACGCATTCTGGATGTCATCTCTCGCGCTGGCGGACCAAAGGGACAGGGCTGGGAGACCTGGGTGACGCTGGAGCGCAAGGGCAAGCGCGCGACGGTCCCGTTTGGAGCCCTGGTTTACACACCGGCGAACAACGTCTGGGTGCATCCTGGCGATACAATCTATGTCTATCGCGAGCCGCAAATCTTCTTGGCCTTTGGCGCATCGGGCTCGCAGGGGCAGTTCCCCTTTGATATGTGGAAGATCAATATGGCGCAGGCCATGGCCAAAGCCGGTGGTCTCCTAGACTCGCAAGCCGAGCCGAGTGGCGTCTATGTGTACCGCCGAGAGCCGCGGGAGCTCGCGGAGCGATTGGGCGTGGACTGCTCCAAGTTCGTTGGTCCGACCGTACCGGTGGTGTATAACGCGGATTTTCGCGATCCGGCGGCCTACTTCTTGGCAACCAGGTTTGAGATGCGCGACAAGGACGTCTTATTCGCCGCCAATGCAGCGACGGTCGATACGGCCAAATTCCTGCAGTTCGTCCGGGTCGTGATCGCAACCGCCAATGATACGATCGTAACCGCGAACAACGCGCAGATACTCAAGATCAATTCGAGACAATAATGCCTTCGAGGCGGCCGCCGAGTTGTGTGTCGATCCGAACTACAGCGTCATGGAGCCAGCTTAAAGTTTGCGGCAGTCGGGCCATTCATCACGAGGAACTGGTGGGCGCCTGATTGCTTGCGCGTCCGTGCGACAGCTTCTTGGCAGGTGCTGGAGCTAGATGTGGAGCCTCAACAGGTTATTCCTGGTTGAATTGGAGCGCCGCTGCCGCCTTCGTTAAACCACCTTCGATCGCGCTCCGCACCATGACCTCTCGACCTTTCGGCGTCAGAGGCGCATTCTTATGTGTGTCCATTCGGCCCTCCGGGGATTGGCTAAAGCTTCGACAACTTCAGCTTCCTCGTTCCGGACGGATGGACGACCTCCTGAAAGCGCACAGCTAGAGCGTTTCATTGCTTAATTGAACCGGAGGGGATTCCGGATTTTGGCGGATTGTGATTCAAGATGCTGACTGGATTGGAGGCGAGCATCGCATGACCCGACCTCCTTCCCTGGATCTTCGCGAGCGTGTGGTGGCGTCTGTTTTTGCGGGCGAGAGCTGCCGGCCTGTGGCGGAACGGTTTGGTGTTGCGGTCTCCCCGGTTGTAAAATGGTTACAGCCGCAGCGGGCGACCGGCTCGGTTGTGCCTGGCAAGATGGCCGGCCACCGCAAGCCAGTGCTTGATTCGCACCGCGCCTTGATCGTCGAGCGGATCACTCAGACGCCGCATCTGACGCTGCATGGTCTGAAGGCGGAACTGGCAGCCCGTGGGTCAGGATCTCACACAATGCGGTCTGGCTGTTCCTGCGCCGGGAAGGGCTGTGGTTCAAAAAAACTGTTCGCCCTCGAACAGGCTCGCGCCGACGTCTCTCGTAGGCGCCAGCGTTGGCGATCCTGGCAGGCCGGACTTGATCCGGGCCGGCTCGTCTTCATCGATGAGACCTGGATCAAGACCAACATGGCCTCCTTTGCGGGGCTGGGGCCCAAAGGGGCACGCCTGCGCCGCTTCGCCCCGCACGAGCACTGGCGTAGTTCACATTTCTCGGCGCACTCCGCCATGACCAGCTCACGGCACCCTGCGTCTTCGACGGCCAGATCAACGGCGAATGCTTCCGCTCCCATATGAAGCACCTTCTCCTGTCAACCCTGCGCGAAGGCGACATCGTCATTCTCGACAATCTGGGAAGTCACAAGTCGAGAGCTGTCAGGCAGATGATCCAGGCCGCTGGCGTAAGGCTTTGGTATCTGCCCCATATTCTCCCGACCTCAACCAGATCGAACCGGCCTTCTCCACGATCAAACATTGGATGGGGCAAGCTCAGAAGCGCACCATCGAGGACACCTGGCGCCACATCGGTCACCTCGTCCAGCACATCCATCTCACGAATGCGCCGACTACTTCGCCAACGCCGGCTAAGCTTCAGTCAAAAAGCGAAACGCTCTAGAGAGACTGTTGGTCCGGATGAGTCCTTCAATAGGGCGCAACTTGAGTCCGAGGAACGATGCCCGGCGTCATTGTTCCGGTACCTCGCTTTAGTTCCGCCAAGGCCTGAACTCCCGGGGAGCAACCCCTGGAATTTCGACCGGTAGGTCCTCGGCACGTAACGCCCGATCCAGCTGCAGGCGAAATTCGAGCCTGACCGATCCAAGGCCTGCCACAAGTGCATCGCGGTGTCTCCATCCTGCTCCCTTGAGGATTCGGACGGCGTCTCGGATCAGGCCGGTGCGCACAATTGCGACGAATTCCTTGCGGGCGCTATCTTGTAGATCTGGTGGAAGAACATCATAGATCGCAAGCACGTAGGGGCTGCGCAAAGCAGTCCACCCCTCATATGGTGCGAGGCGATACGACATTCGCAGTTCAGCGAGACGATCGCTGACTGGGCTGCCCTGATTGATGGCGCTCCAATACTCGATGAACCATAAAAGCCCATCCGTCGGGGCGCAGCTTAGGGCTTTCCTTATAGACGAGCGGAGCGAGCTTAGGCGTTCATTCGCGAGGCCCACATCAAGCGAGTCGACGGCCATCTCGTAGAGGCGCAAGCGAATGATCGCCGCCGCCCTGATCTCTCGAGGGTTACAGATTGCCCGACTCTCGGCTGCAGCCAACGCAGTTTCGGCAATTGGATTGCGCTTAAAGGATGTTCCGGAGAGTACCGCATTGGCTATGTTGTTTAGCTGCACGTCGTTACTTGGATTAGAAAAAAAGAGCGCAGCCCAGCCTGCTGAAAGAAAAGCGATCAGGGCGAGCAGCGATCTGCCAAAAGCATTCGCCATTCGCTGCCAGTCAGTCCACGTACCCGTATCGCGAGTAGTACTGGTTGCGGTAATAGCCTCCGCTATGTGTATCGTAGCGGCTCATCGCAGCGAGGTTCACTTTATTGAGTACCGCGCCCATTAGACGCTCACGGACTAGTGGTGTCTCTTTTATCACGCGCTCGACGATATCGACCTTCGATTTCGCCCATTCGATGACCAAAATGTACGAATCGGCCAACGTACCTGTCGCGCGCACGTCGATGATGGGCGCTAACGGGCTGAGGTCTAGGATGATCCGATCATACTCCTCGCGCATCTGTTGAAAGAACTTTTGCATTTGCGTGGAAGCCAAGAGGTCGCTGGAATTTGAGAACCGTGAGGTCACAACGCAAGGCAGGAAGTGCAGATTGGTCTGCGGATCGACCCAGAGCGCTTCCTTTAAGTCGGCTTGCCCGAAAACGACGTCAATGAGACCAACGTCCGCCGAACGCGCAAGGCGATGGGTTAGACTTGGATTCCGAATATCGCCATCGATGAGAAGCGTGCGCGATCCGCTCTGAGCCGTGGTTTGAGCCAAAGCCTCGCTGACTGTCGATTTTCCTTCATTGGGAAGAGCCGAGGTAATCGCGACGACTTTATGCGGTGAGCCATAGTCGCTCAGATCAGTCGCCAACTTAATAGAGCGAAACGCTTCGGCAAACCGCGAGAACGGCGAATTGATTGCGAAGCGTCCAACGCTGTTGTTCATGGTAAGTTGCCGGTTGCCCTGACCGATCAGACGAGGCGCTTCCGCCTCCATGGCTTGGCTCGGCTGGCCGGTAGCGATCAGACGAGAGCGCTGCCGCGAATTCGAAATCCAACCACTCGAGAACGGCCTCCATTTGAGGCGGCTCGACGAGCCCACTGCGGCCGCGCCTGCCTCGAAATCAACGATCGGTACAGAGGCGAGACAGTTGGTCTGGAGCAGTCTTTCGACCTGATCGACGGTCCGGAAAACGCGGTCGAGCATTTCAAGGAAGATCGCGACCAGGCCCGCAAGAATGCTACCGCCGACCAGCCCAGCCAAGAGAACCAATGCCGTCTTAGGAGAGGTCTTCGGTGTCGAAAGTGCAGAGGCCTGGGTGATGGCCCTTGCCTCCGTAATCGGGAAGGATTGCTGCTGCACCGAGACCATGTAGAGCTGCAGGAAATTATCCGACAAAGCGCGGGCACTTTGCGCGTTGCTCTCCAAATCCCGCAGCACGATCTGCGCCTGACTCGTATCGTTGGACACAGCGATGGTATCGTTCAGGCTTTTTTGGCTCGCTTGCTCGCGAGCGTTGGCGATTGCGAGATCGCTCTTATAGGCTTCGGCTGTTCGACGAAGTTCGTCGAGGATGGAACGCCGGATCTCGCGCATTTGGTTGCGCAGATTTACCACCGCAAGATGGTTTGAGCCGTATCGGTTGGACCAGTCCGCCGCCTTGGCGGCGTAATCCAAATAAGTTTGGCGCAGTTTGGTAATGACCGGATTAGCCATTGAATCATTGACGGTCGCCAAATCGTTCAAAATGACCTGAGAGTCGCTCTCATCGGCGTTGAGAATCGAGGTTATCCGGTGCAGCTTTGCCTCGGCTTCGGCGCGCTTGGCACGCGCCTCAGTAAGGCCACTGTTGATTTCGGCGAGCTGTTGTTCAGTTAGCAGCCGCCCGCCGGCGTCTACGATGTTGTTCTTTGCCTTGTAATCGACTACGGCGCGTTCAGCGTTGGATGCCTGAGCGCGCAGCTCCTTCAAGCGGTCCTGGAGCCAGACCGCCGCACGGCGCGAGGCTTGGTACTTCGATTCAAGGGAATCCGTGATATAATTCTCCGCGACCGCGTTTGCGATCCGGGCGGCAAGATCACGCGAGACTGATTGGTATGATATTTCGATAACGTAGCTTTGGGCGACACGTTTAATGGTTAGGCCATTAACAATGCGCCCAACGGCCGTTCGCATGAGCGCGTCGTCGGAGGGCTTCTCTTCCGGGAAGAAGCTTGCGAACAGATCGGTGAGCCCGCCCAAGAGACCGGCGTCCTCGCGCATGAATTCCGGAGTATCCAAGAGCCGCAAGTCCTTGATAACCGCCGAGGCAATGGTCTCGGATTTTAGGACTTCGACCTGACTGTCGACCATGGCAGTGTCGATCGGATTGTCTCCGGCTGCCCCGACTTGCGTCTGCAGACCCTGCATCTTGCGGCTGTCCATCAGAAGGACAGCGGTACCAGTGTAGCGCTTGGGAGCAGTCAACAAATAAACGCCGGCCATGGCCAAGCAAAGCAGCACCGTGATGATCATCACAGGATATTGTCGGCTGATCAGGCCAAGGGCCACCGAAACGGTGTGCTCGAGCGAAGCCGTGTCGGCGCGCTGCATTTGCGATGACGCATGAGGATCGGGAATTCGTGTTTGAAGCATCCGGCTCGTCTACCCTGACTGATTGTCGCAACTACTCGAAAAACAAGGCGACCACATCCGAACGCCGAAACTCGGATGGACCGTTCAGGGAAAAGCCCAGTGACTTCAGCACGAACCTGAAACAGTGCAGACAATGGTCGTGGTCGTTCCGCCTGCTGAGCCCGCACTGCCTGCGCTTGAACTGAAATAATTTGTCGGATTGTTGGACACGCTATTGGCAACGAAAGTTTGCAAGGACGATCCGGCTCCAGACGTGCCGCCCGCCGCTGACGTTTGGCCGCCGACGCCGCCCGAAGAGCCGGTTGTGGCGCCCGAAAGAGCCACACTACGGGTCGGATCGTTTCCAGTCAGGGCCGCGTATTGCGCGTTGGCATCAGATGATCCGGTGGCGCCGAGATCGCTCTGAATCTCCAGGGAGAAGGTCAGGTCGGTCGTCTTGCAGACGTTCGCAGCCTTTCCGAGACCCGTTCCAATGGCCTTCTGGAGGGGGGAAGTCGAAGGCCCCTTGTTGGTGAGATCCTTCAAAATGGCTAGCACCGCCGGAAGCGCCTGCGGATAGGACGCGACGAAGGTCTGTACATCAGCGGCTACGTCATCCGGACTACGAGGTCCATTGGGCCCCTCCAGTAGCGAGCCGGGATTGGTCGTAAACGCCGCTGCTTTCTGAGCGGTGTCGGGATCATTCACGCAAGCTGCGAACGCACTTGCGGGCAAGGACAAACCTAAAGCACAAATCGCGGCCGAAGCAATCAGCTTCGACGACAACCACTGGCTCGCAATGCGCATAATCTAACCTCTTCCAACCGTCCTAATCTCTCGTTTTTTAAAAGAAAATTACGCAAATGTACAGCGTTTCAGGGCCTATCGGAAATGTGGGTTAACCGATTGTCCCGGCTGGAAAAAGATTGGGCCATACCCATGCCTAAAATGGGGTAGACCGCCAAAGCAAAGCCCGGAATTTGCAGCGGAAAATCGACCTGCGAATGCAGTATAGCCAATAGGCCGATCCAAAAGGCTGAAGTCGGTAGAATCGTGTCACGATTGCGACCCAACATCCCCAGGAACAGCACGGTCAAACAGGCAAACCAACCGGTGGCTAAAATCGCGGTAAAAGGAATGCCCATTTCGGCGGCTTCCTCCAGCGTCGAATTATGCGCCTGCTCCCAAACTCCATATGACGGGATATCGCCGCTTCGATATTGTGGGAAAACCCAGCGAAAGGTACCCAACCCAGATCCTAACCACGGATGGTCCTTGATCATTTCCAGCGTCGACAGGTACGCCTGCCAGCGTCCCGAATCGAAAAATCCCTGAATCCCGAACCTCTGGTTGACCACGGGTGCAAAGATTGAAATGGCGCCGATCACTAGAAGCGCGGCAGGGATCGGAAAGACCCAGAGCAGCCTCCGCTTCTGCAGGCCTCGGCGGAAGTGGGTTCCGAGTGCCCCGGCCAAGCAAAGCAGCGCTAGGATCGATCCGGCACGCGATCCCGTCAGCATTGTCGTCGAGAGTAGCACAAAACAGGCCAGTAGACGAAGAGTCCTTAGCGGCGAGAACGCGTGCAGGCGTGACTTGATCCGCTCCTGCCATGGAAGTGGCGGTCCGCCCTGATGATCTTTGCTTGTAGAGAGAAAGAATAGAACCCAACCAATGGTTGCGGCCCCAAAATAGCAGGCTGCAACATTTGGATTGTAGAAGGTTGCAGTGATCGAACCTAGATAGTTGTACTTCCGATGCCAAAGCAGATAGTCCGGCCAGAAACTGTAGGCGACCAGTCCATAGATGGCATAGGCCAACGTCGATCCCAAAAATGAGACCAGTAACTGGCGGGCAGAGTTCCGGTTGCGCCCGATAAGATATCCGCACAGCATGGACAGGAGGCAGGCAATCTGAGATCCGGCCGAGAAGAAGGGCTGATTGAGGGCTGCGGAAATCGAGCCGTTCAACGGTTCACCCAGAACTGACGAAGTCTGCTCCCAAATTGGAGCTATTAGTCGCCGCGGCAGCAGCGACGTTTCACCCAACTGTTCGCTGACGACGACAGCCCAAGAAAGCGAGATCGCTGCAAATCCGCACAGGAAAGCAAGATCGCGCGAGCTAATCTCCTGTGGGATGGTCAGCAAAAGGACCGCAGAAAGCAGCAATACCCAGGCCGCTACAATTCGCGGATCCACGGAGGCGAAGGGAAGCGGCGCCAGAGCAACGAGCGTGCAGAGCCCCGAGGTTGCCAGCATTGCTGGATAGCCGGAGTTCTGTAGTTCGCCGCCTGTCTCGGCTCCGCCTTTGATGAAAGACTTCTGGCCGCGACCAAGAAGAGGCATCAATCAAAGTCCCTCAGATCCGACTCGCGCTTCCATTCGAGGAGTGAGCTTTCCAAGTCGTATGAAAACTTGAAACCGCTAGCGACGAGTCGTTTAGGCAGAATGTTCGTCGAGAACCACAGCTTCCTTACGCGGTCCCGATTGATGCCCGTATTGAGTCCGGCGGAATGCAAGGCTTCAAAGGGAAGTACGGCGAAATCCATGAGCCAGATTGGAATTGTCAGCCGAGGCTTCTTGTAGCCACCAACCCTCGAGAACGCAGCACAGATTTCGCTGATCGTATATCTATGCTCAAAAGAGAAATTATAGACCGACACGCCGTCATTTTTGTTCGACATGTAAATGATGGACGAGACGAGATCCTTCACGTAACCGCACGATTTGATCGTGTCATTCCGCCCGGGATAGACGAAGGCATTCCGCTCCATCATCCGCGAAAGCCGAGTGAAATTTCCGCGCTCGTAGAGTCCGTAGATGACCGCCGGACGAACGATCGTGAGCTTCCGGTCGGCAGCTTCGGATTGCCAGAGCAAGTGGATTTTCTCGGCCGCAAGCTTCGAGCGTCCATAAGCGCTCACGGGAGCCGGCATAGCATCCTCATCAAGCGCTGCTTCGGTTGGTCCGTAAATCGAGATAGAGCTTGTGAACACTATCTCGCGGCAGCCGATTGCGTTGGCGAATCGGCAGACGTTCACCGCTCCTAGGACGTTTGTGTAATAGTAATCACCGTCGGGGTGCCCGGGCGTGACATGGACCGCAGCGAGGTTGAAAATATCCGCAAGACCTCCATCCGAAATCCCGGAATCGATCGTCTGGCGCACGTCGTGGTGCAGGTATTCGACGCCAGCCACGGTGGCCCTGGGCGGGCTAAGGTCGACCGACACGATGCGTTTATACTTTTGCGAGGCCACAAGACCCCTCGCCAAATGCGTTCCGATAAAGCCTGCGCCGCCAAAAATGATAGCTTGAGTAGTGTTGGACATTTGTTCAAGGCTCATCACGAGTTAGATTTTTCGCCCCGCTACGATAGGCCTCTTTCAGAATGTCGTAGTTGACGGCAAGGTTCAGATCGACCGGTCTTTGCAGAACACGTCTTCGCAAGAGTTGCGACTGGAGGCTGCGAATTCGCCTTTCATCCAGCTCACCAAACCTTGCTGCATAGGGCCGCAAGTAACCACGCTGTGCATCCATAAGCCGAGCGATCAGCGGCCGCGAAAGAGGAGGATCGATGGAGTTGGCGATGATGGGAATTGTTCGGTCGTAATCGGCGTAGGCAGCGTTCCAGCCCTGAGCGGTGGCGATGATGAGTTTTTCCAGACTGCGCCGATTGCCGAGGGCCTGTTCCTGGACGAAATACACCGCTGCCGCGGCGTGCACGCCGTACGAGGCGGGGCTTAGCGTCTTGTACTCGATGTTCCTCCGCGCCAACTCTTGGCCTTCGACGTCGAGATTGCCGAGAAGCACGTCGATCTTCCGGTTCAGGAGATCCTGCAAAGGATCGTCACTTTCGATCGGAAGGAGCTTGCTTTGCGCAAGCGAATTCTTGCTGACAAACTCATAGAGAACGGCGGAGAGCTCGGGTCCTCTCATGTAACCTATTCGCTTGCCTTCCAGATCCGATGGCAGCAAGAGCTTGGTGTCGGGCAGCGCGAAAAACTCGACCGGGCTCGCCGCGTAACAGCCAGCGAAGGCGACGATCGCGAGACCCTCTGATCGCGCTTTGAGAAATGCGGCGGCGGATGCGATCCCTATAGTATGTTCGTCAGCGGCAACTGCGGCGAACGCATCCGCGTCTCCTGAGCCTGCCACTACATGCACCTCAAGCCCTGCCCGCGTGAAAAGACCGTCGGACTCGGCGATGATCGTTCCAGCCGTTGCGGGCGATATGTCGCGATTGAGCTTGAGTGTGTATTGAGCTGCCGGCCGGAGCTCAGCTCCTCTACTTTGAGAGTGCCTCGGCCAAGCGAGCACGAACGTCGCCAATGCGCATGCAAAGCTGCATCCGGCTAAGACGCCAAAAATGAATCGAGCCGTATGGCCTTTGCGGCGCGCTGTCTGCATCAGTATCTTGGTGGTTGAAGAGCCAAGCCAGTAGGTATCTTGGGTGTCGCCTTGAACATGCAGGCGGGCAAATCGGGCGAACGCAAGAATTCAATAAAGCTCACGGTACTCATATCTGAAGGAAGTCGAGCCCGCCCCGACCCCCAACGTTCTCTGTAATCTTTGGTATCCCCCCAAAGGCACAAGAATGCAATCGGTGCTGCCACCATAGCAGACCTGGACTTTGATTGATTGGCCGCAGATGTTGGTCACGATAACGATCTGGTCAATGATCTTAGGATTGATGATCTGCGGACGCGTCATCGGGTGAACTGAGATGCACGCTCGGCCATCCGGTGTCTTGTGCGGTGGCGCGTATGTTCCGCTCATTCCTTGAAAGGCGTTCTGCGGCTGCGCTGCAACTCCCGTGCCACCGGAGATGGGTGCGGTCGTTCTTCCGTAACCGACCTGAGCCTGAGCGGATGTGCTCACGAGCGAGAGAGTTGCGAGCGCCAGGCACAGATCGGCGCAAGCTTGAGCGAGGATCTTACCAAAGGTTGAACGTATCATCGTTCCCTTGCTGTTTCTTGCCGTCCGGAAAGTGAACCCTTGTGTAATATCTCGATCAGGCCAAACCCTGAAACATGGTGGAAAGAAACTTCCTGTCCACCGAACAGGACCGCCGGGGTCGGTGGACTAACTTCCACAATCTGAATACCGGCAGCCGAAAGCGCGTTAAGCGCTCCTTCGGCCTCGGAACACTCATAGCAGACGTGGTAGATCATCGTCCCCGTTTTTTTTATGAGGCTGTCGATCGGAGATGGGCCGTTGCCGGGCCAAATGATCTCAACATCGGGCATCGTCGGATGATGACGCATCGCAAGATTGACCCGCTGCAAGGGATCGAAAGCGGAGGGTCCTGCGACATAGCCGAGGAATCCCAAGTAACGAAACGCCTCATCCGGGGTAGCGACGGCCAAGCCTAGATGATGAAAGGTGAAGCCCCCTAGCGCGGGCGGGATCTGGCATTCGTCTCGACGCACCTTGGCTTCTCACGTTTTTTTCTGAATGAGTTCGACGAACTCTCCGACGTTCTTTAGTCCGCCAATCTCGGACGCGGAGAACTTGACGCCGAACGATTTCGAAACGGCTAGGACGAGACGAATGTGCGACAGGCTATCCCAGCCATCAACGTCCTCGGCCGTGGTCTCCGGCATTAAAGAGAGGTCATCCTCGTCGAACACGTCGCGGAAGACAGATGTGAGTTTCGCGTAGATTTTATCTCGGTCCATAGGTGATACCCTTCCCGTCGACTTCGACGATCGGTAAGCGACAATTCAATGGTCGAACGATGCTGCCGTAGCTTGTTCGGGACCGCGCGACGATATCCGCGGCTTGTCGGGTTTCTCACGACAGGCAAAAGAGCTCAAGAGAGCGGCTAATCTGGCCGACCAGACGTCGGCCAGATGTCGCTTTGCATGCACCTCGTCAGAGTAGTCCAAATCGCCATCAAGATCGCTCATCGACATCGAGACGAAGTTTGACCGCGAGCCGAATCGTCTCGACAGTTCCTGAAATTTCTCCGCATAGCCCGCCTGATACGGGCTTGCGTCGCGATGCCACGCGGGGATCGGAAGGTCGACGAGCACGACCCGCTCTCCCGAATCCAGCAACGACGCAATCGTGCTTTCGAGCAAATTGGATTCCGTCTCTGAAATCCCGTTCTTGCCCATATTCCCTTGCCAGTACTCCAGGGCCTTCCTCTTGTCCTGTTCGGACATTGTTGCGACTTCGCGTTCTGCTTCCGTCCGTTGTGCGGACCGGCGTCCGGTCAGGAGCAGGTTGACTCCCGTTCTGGCTTCGCGCGCGGCCTTCTCGACAAGAAGGAGCGGGCGAATTGCCATGACGCCGACATCAAGCCATTTGGGCGGCAGGATCGCGACGGGACCATTGGCAGTCCGCCGATAAAAGCCGTATCGGTACTTTTCGATATCCAGGTCGGAGTCTCCGCGATGCCGATCGGGATCGGAAAATCTTATATCGGAATCCGCAAACATTCCGTACCAGACGCCAATCACGAATGTATTGGGGGCATGATTGGGGCTGCTTTGCGTCTCGCGCACCAGGTCAATGATTTGGGCAACTTCCGAAATATTCGCGCCGCCCATCGCGAGATTGCTGACCTTGGCGCACGCCAATCTTGGCTGGATCTCTTTCTGAATGAAACCGACAGCGGTATTCGACGCGCCTAAAAGGATCACCTTGCTGTCCGGAGTGTCGAGAACGCTGCGTCCGAGAAAGACGTATTTCGGCACGGTCATGAACAGTGTGCGCTCGGCCACTTGGAAGTCGCGAATTCCTCCCTGTGACGGATCCGGAAACACCAGGAAGGAGAGGCAGCCGATCAAGAGGTAGAGGAAGGCGAACGATGCCGACGTTAGAGCGGTCTGTCGCAGGATGTGTCTCAACTTAGAACGCCTTATAGACGAAGTCGGGAGACTTGTGAAGCAACGTGGTGACCGCGACGATGGCCATTATCTGGCTCGCCAGCGTCAGGTTACGGCCGACAAGGCTGTCGCGAGCCGTCGCGAAAATGGCCGGCGCGGTCAAGCGGGGAGCAACCCGATCGACCAGCCACCAGAACGATCCAAACGCAAGCGCAATCCCGACGAACGCAGCCAACACTCCGGCAGGGCCGAGCCGGCCGATCAGCCGCGCGAAGTCCAACAATTCGGGCGTCCATAGGCATGTCAGAGCCAGCACGAAATAGCCGATCGTAACACCACGCGCAAAATAGATATAACCCGAAGTCTCGCTCATCGTCTTGTAGCGCTTCTTTCCAAGGCGCTCTGTGCAGGCGACCTGCCATAGTTTGTTGATGCTCGCGCCCGCGCCCATCAAAAGTCCGTAGACGACGAATACGGCCGTAGTGCCGTGCCACACGCCCATCACGAGAAACGTAACAAAGAACGCGAAAACGCCGAGGTAGGCCGTGAGTGCGGGCGCCGGAAAGCAGGACATAAGCAGCATCACAAGCGGATTGAACAGATAGAATTTGAACCACTGCGATAGGGTCATATGCCAGCGCTGCCAAAACTCGAGGAAGCTGCTGGCGGAGAAGGGATTGTCAAAGTTTTCCGGCAGGGTCTGGCCAAGCAGCGTGCCGCTCCCAATGACGATGTCCATGTATCCGGAGAAGTTATAGTACAGATACACGGTATAAAGCGAAGCGGCGACCGCGTAGAGGATGCACAGCTTCGCGAACGATGGGTCGCCCGCTTGAAATAGCTGCGGCTTCAGGAACGAGAACGCGTACTCCGCGACGGCGGCGATCATTACAAACTTTGCGTAGCCCGCGACCACTCTCGCAAAGGCCTGAAAGACCTTGTCTGCATCAAGTTCGACAACGGCAGTGCCGTCGGCCGTCCGAAAATCCTGATAGCGCTGGATCGGACCGGACACGAAGCACAGAAAATTGCATGTGTAGCGGAAGAACCCCAACGGATCTATTCGCTCGTCGAGGTCGCCCGAGTGGACGTCGACCATGACGTGCAGGACCCGGAACAGGATGTAGGAAAGTCCGATCGTCAGATACGGAAAGGGGAGATGACCGAAGTCATCGAAGAAGGAGAAACGCTTCAGAAAGACATAGTAGGCCAGGACTCCAAGAATTCCAAGGCCCAACCCGACCGAAGACTTCCAGACCGATAGAACCGAAACGCATCCATAACCCAGGAGCAGGAAAGCGATCAGGGGCAGGACCTGCGTGTAGTCGGTGAGATAGCTGCCGATGAAGATAGCATTGCCAAGTCCGAGCACCGCACGGCGGTAGGAAACGGACGCGTTGAGATGATAAGCGAGAACGACACCGGCAAGAAATGCGAAAAACAGGGGAGACGTAAGGCTCATCGACGATCAGCTCAGATGCATCGGCTTTCAGAATAAAGATGACTCAGGCAGGCAGCAGCTGTGGTTGTTGACGCTCAACGGTCATTGGCACGTCGCCGGTTTCTGTATCGACACTTAACTCCCATCGGCTGCTCCCATCGGAGCCAACGTCGATCCGCGTAAATCCTAGTTTACCATAGTGATCGCGGACCATCTCGTTTCGTTCGGTCGGAATGTAAAGGCCTTCCAAGGTCGCGATACCTGCAGCGCGTGCACGAAGCAGCAGCTCTCCAAGCACTGCTTGTTCGACGCACCGTCCCAGCACTCGACAGCTCATCAGCCATGTATCGATGAGCCAGGTGCCCGGACGGGAGAGTCTGCAGATGACGACGCCAATTATGCCATTGTCGCCGAATTTATCGACGAGACGCGCGTGCATCGTCACTGCTTCACCGTCGCCTTCGAGCTGTTCGATCTGGGACTCGGTGTAGCGGCGAGTAGTCAGATTGAACTGGTTGCTCTTGTTGATCAGCTGTGTGACGCGCGATCTGGTCGTGCGGTCGAAAGAGCCGAACACGATGCGCATCTCCAATGAGCGCAGGTAGGACAGAAGATCCGAAGTCTGTCCTTGCAAACTCAAACGGCGGGCGTTTGCCTGATACATCTCGGCGCGCACGCGATCTTCCTCGGAGAAGCCGATAGCTTCGAAATAGCCTGCCGCCGCCAGGGTGCGCGCGTAGCCAGAGGGATCGCTCTCGAGCTCGGGCACCGCTACTTCGGGAATCTCGCGGCGGATTAGGCCGCGCTCGACCGGGTTGTCATCGAGGAAAACCAACGAGTCAAGCCCCAACGCCAGCTCCTTGGCGATCGCGCGGATATTGGTGGCCTTATCTTCCCAATTTGCCTGGAACACCGCAATGTGGTCCTCCTTCAGGAGCATATCGGGATGTTCCCTGAACGGACGACGTGCGATCGCGTCCGTATTCTTCGAGCTCACGGCCAGAACCACGCCACGCGCACGCAAGGCGAGTGCAAGCTGCTGAACCGACAAAAATGCCTCACCAGTTGCATCGCCTTGCGCAATCTGGATACCTTCAAGGCCATCGTCGCCGATAACGCCTCCCCAGACCGTATTGTCGAGGTCGAGTACAAGGCAGCGCCGACTCTTGCCCCGCATAGCCCCCATGATCCGACAAACATGCTCCGCGTAGAGCGCAACGTAATCATCAGAAAACGGAAGTTTTGCCAGATTCCACTGTGCTGGAGAATGCCAATCCGCTAGACCTATCGTTTCAGCGATGCCGGCAACGTCAAGCAGCAGGTCTGTTGATGTGACGACCGTCTCGCACACCTTCTGGTTGAGGCGATCAACAAGATTTCTCGCCGTTCCGCTCAATGCGCGATCGAAAGAGCCGAAAAGTCCTTCAGGAGGAGCTGCAAGAGTCTGCAGGATGCACACCGCACCGCTATTGCGCGCGACGGCGTTGCGAATGGTGTCGAGAAGGCCAATGGCGGCGTCGATGGTATGAGCGGCGACCTGTTCGTTGCCGGGGCTCGGCTGAAGCGCAAGGCCGCGGTGATCCAGCGCCACCAGGACTGCGTCCGGTCGGGACCTATTGAGAGCTGAATCTGGCCGCAGGGCATCCTGGAGGTATTGATCGTAGGCACCGGTGATGCATTCCAGGGCAAAGCCGTGGCGGGCCGCGGTGGCAGTCAGAACTGGAACCATCAGATCCAGAGTGCCGTTTCCGATCAGACCTAATCGAAACGGCATCAGAGGCTTCAGCGAGAAGCCCTGCTCACGGGCTCCGGCGATGGCTCTTCCAAGCCGAGCAAGCTGCCATTGATCCAGCGCATGGTTTGCCAAGAACCGAATATCCCTGCCTAATTCCCTTCCGCCGTTGCATAACTCCTTGCAGCGTCTGGAGAAGTCCTCCGGCGGTCTTGGAAGCCAAGATAGTTCTCGATAAAGTTGCACTGACACGATCGATTCCAGCTCGCTTTCGACAACAGGAAGGTTGCCGTACCCATGGGTGAAAACCCAGCCCATAATGTATGCAAGTTGTTCGAATATAATTCGACGGTTTCATGGCGCCGTCTTTACAATGTGCTGATATCGAAGGGGGCTGTGGGAGAGATAGGACCGTGACTGAAAAATCCGAAGCGAAGGCTCGGATAACGTTACATCTGCGAGGCTGCGTTGGCGCGTGATCTAACCCTTTCTGTCGTCATCCCCAACTATAACTACGCCAAATACGTGGGAGCGGCGATCCAAAGTGCGCTCGATGTGCGCTGGCCACACGTAGAGGTGGTTGTCGTCGACGATGGGTCGACTGACAATTCGCTGGAGGTCATTGCCGCGTTTGGAGACAAGGTCATTGTTGTCGCGCAGGCGAATGCCGGCCAAATGCAGTCCTGCGTGAACGGCTTCCGCCGAACGTCCGGTGATGTGATCATCTTCCTGGATTCAGACGATGCACTGCACCCCGATGTGATGAGTGAAATTGCTGCGGTGTGGTCCGACAGAGCGAGCAAGTTCCAGTTCCAAATGCGCGCCATCGACGCAGATGGAAATCCGACGGGCAACATTCTGCCGCAATTTTTTGTCGTACCAACGCCGCAACAAGTGCGACAGTGGGCCACGACCTCTGGTGTCTACCCTACGCCACCGGGCTCCGGCAATGCTTATCCCCGTTGGGTGGCTGAGAGAATCTTCGATTTCAAGTCGGACTTCGTCGATAGGGCGCCTGACAGCTACTTGGTGACGGCGGCTCCCATCTACGGCGACGTGATCACCATTCCGAAGCTGCTGGTTGACTATCGCGTCCATGGTGAAAACCACGGTGCGTTTCTTCAACTCGAAGAGACGCGGTTTGCGCGGGAGGTTGACGTCACCCGCCGCCGGTTCAAGTTCTTCACGGAGGTTGCCGCGAGCGCGGGTGTTCATGTTGCCTCTGACGCGTTGAACAGAAACATGCTGTATCTCTGTTTGCGGGCCGCGTCGCTTGCGTTGCGCCCCGATTGCCATCCGATCGCAAACGACAGCGCTACGAGCGTTTTGCAGGATATGCTAAAGGCGATTGTCTATCCTCAGGGCTTTTCCTTTGCCCAGCGAGCGTCATTGTTGCTCTGGACAATAGGGGTGTTGGCAGGGCCGGCGCGCGTTTCCCGCGCTCTGGTGAGCTGGCGTTATGCGCCTACGAGCCGTCCGAGGCTTATGAGAACGGCTCTCACCCTCTTGAGGGTGGTGAGATAAGTGCCGCTCTACGCCGTTCGGTGGCATCAACGCCTGGATGTTCGACGAATGTTTGGGACGAGCGTCAGCAGCCAAATCAACGAGGAATAGCCAGGCTTGAGCAGGAATGAGAAGCTGATCCAGCTTATCAGGAGGAAGTGGCACGCCTCCACGTTCAGGGCGCTCGAGTACAATCGCACGATGACAAGGGTCAGGAATAGGAACAGGCCAAGCACGCCGTATTCGTAGGTCGCCTTGGCCCAGGTCGGATCAGCAACTTCATACCTAAACTTGCCGAGTGTCACATCCCGGAAGAAACTGCCCGCCCCATTGCCGAGCCAAGTCTTGAGCACGCCGCCGTCGAAACTCATTTGTACCATTTCCATCGGTGCGACAAATCTGGCGTATCCGCTTGTTCCGGTCTTTCCCAACTCTGACAGGCGATCAAACCACGGCTTCAGAAAGGGAAGATCGAGACCGTACAGACACGTAAGCAGCAAAAACAGTCCGACCGCAGATGCCACGAAAACTGGAATTCGTCCGAGTGTCTTCGGAAGCAGCAAGCCAGCCAAGCACGCGACAATTCCGGAACCCGAAAACGAGCAAATCAGGCCTGCCGAAAGCAAGCCCAGCAGGATCGGCCTCTTGGTGGAGCGAAGCTCGATGAGAAGCGCGAGGCCCGTTACAAGCGACAGGTCGGCCGCTTCGCGAAGAAAAAATCCATTTGCTTTGATGATGCCGCCTTCTTCACGAAGGAAAGTGTAGAAGCCGGCTCCTCGCACGGATGGGGGCAGCACAAAGTAGATGTTGGTGAGCGGCTTTATTTTGGCGCCATTGACCAAGACGAACTGCGCGACCGCTATCGCCGCGATTGTCGACGCGGCAAGGACATAGGTCTTAAGCGTATAGTTCAGTACAGGATCAAGGTCCTGGCGCCTTGCGAGACGGAAACAGAATGGTGCGTATAAAGCGGCCAGAAGCAGCAACGAACTCCAGGAGGTCGAAGAGGTTGCAAAAGGTATTCGAAAGGCGGCAAGCGCGATTGCACTTATACAGATGAACAGCGAGGGCACGCTGAGGGATGCGTGCCCGGACGCCAGGAGATAAGCCACAGTCAGCGCATAGCAGACCAGGTCCAAGGCAAGGGGAAACTCCCCGATATTGTACGCTATCTGGCCAAGGAAAAGGACCGATATGACAGAGCATCGGACCAGCCACTTGCCGGTCGAGTTCAGCTCGACATCCGACCCAAGCGGAGGCGCCGGATCGGAAGCCGTACCCATGGTGTTGGCAATCGTCGAGCTCATCCAGCCTCCCGTCATTGGCTAGGAAGCAGTTAAATCTGGCCAGTCGGATTGGCCGTTTGCGCAGTCCAATAGCAACGATACGACGTCATCTTCGTCATAGGAATACCTTGGTGAGCCGGCGGGTTCCCGCCTCGAGGCCGAAGCGAGCGGAGAACAGCCCGAACAGCGACGCTTCCTTCGAATTGAGAGTTGCGAGATCGTCGATAGTGCGCACCACAATGTCGGCCAGGCTCTCCAGCCCGTCGGCGAGGAACATCGCCGATTGCTCATCGGCCGTGGTGCCGGCCAGCGCATTGCGCAATCCGAATATTGGCAGCCGTGCGAACCCGTAATCGAGAACCTTGAGCTTGAAGCCGCCGCCTACGGTGTCCGCCACCAATCCGGCGCGCGAGGCCGCGACAAAGGGCGAGATGTCATCGAGGCGGCCGTGGAACGCCAGATGCTTGCCAAAGCCACTGAAACGATTGCGCAGATGCTGGGGCACTGCACCAACCACGTTGAGCGATATCTCGTTGCGCTGGAGGCCTGGCATCAGGTTTTCCACGATCAGCTCGAGGTTCCTTTGCTTGGCGACCCACTCAAAGGAGCCGAGCAGCAACAGCGCGCGGGGGCAGGTCGATTCAATCGAGCGCGGAGGGCTGATCTGTCCGAGATAGATTGGCGGGATGACGTGGACGTTGTTCGAAAAGCGTCGAAAATACGATGCGTCCTCGTCGGAGATGCTGGTGACCGCATCTGCGACTTGCAGGAGCCTGTTCTCCAGCTTCTGGTATTTGCCCGCGTCCAGGCGCATGAGCGTTCGCTTCAGCGAATTCCCGAAACTGCTCGCGATCTGTGGCCGAATGTTTCCTTCGGCATTGTGCGCGATGTAGCAAATCGAGGCGCGCCTGCGATGCTGCAGAATTTCCGAGAGTAACCCTGAGGAATAAGCGTGATCAATGACGATCCAATCCCACTGCTGTTGAAGCAGCGTTGCCAATGACTTCTGCAGTTCGGGCGTACTCAGATTGAACGCATCTCGAGGCAGGGGCGAAAGCAGGCTTTGCAAGCCGGACGATCGCATCGGAGGAGCGTCGATGCAAATCGTGTTGGGCAAATCACGAATGTGGCTGCCGACCGGATCAACGGCTCGACGAGTCCCGACCAGTGTGACGCTGGTCCCCTGGCTCAGTGCCAACGCCTTTAGCAATCCCGCGGAGTAAAGCGCGTCCCCGGTGAAGAGCGGCGACG
The DNA here is from genome assembly GCF_016031655.1 of Bradyrhizobium glycinis. Classification (GTDB taxonomy): domain Bacteria; phylum Pseudomonadota; class Alphaproteobacteria; order Rhizobiales; family Xanthobacteraceae; genus Bradyrhizobium; species Bradyrhizobium glycinis. The sequence goes on along the minus strand of NZ_JACCHQ010000007.1, from coordinate 38,908 downwards.
GCAGCCGGCCGCAGATCCAGAGTATCTTCTTCATTGCTCGATGATAAAGCAGGTGCCCAAGCGCAGCCGTGTCATCTCGACGTTATCGCAGAGTGATCGGAGGGGCAAGATTTCCGCCAGTCCTGGCGAGGTCGGACGTGCCCAAGATTGGCCACATGTGTCAATGGTTGGCACTCCTGTCATGTTTGATCTACAATACGGACAGAACACCCAGTGCGATTTGAACGCGAGACGATGACAGACGAGCCAGGCATTCCGATCTTCATCATTAATTTGACCCGTGACGTCGAACGTTGGGAGAACATCCAACGCTTCATGGTTCAGGCGCGGCTACCTTATTCACGGTTTTCAGCTATCGATGGCAGGCGCAAGTTGCCGTTGATCCGTTCGGTGATCAGAAGGGATTTCGTTAACAGGAAGAACGGTCGTCCGCTGACCACCGGCGAGATTTGCTGCACACTTTCTCACATCGGCGTTCTGCGTCGGATCATTCGACGTGGCATCGAGCGAGCCATCATCCTGGAGGATGACGCCGAATTCTCAGAAGGCTTTGTGGATTTCTATCAGAACGAGCTGCCAGCCTACCTGGACCGATGCGACGTGGTTAAGTTGGAAGGTCTGTTTTACGATCACACCTCGCGATCCGGCCCCATCATATGTTCAGGGGGATTGACCAAGCTGATCGTGCCGCTGAATCCTACGCTGGGGTCTGCGGGATACGCAGTCAATTTGCGTGGTGCCCGAGCGCTGCTCAAGCGCCTCTCGATGCTGGACTGGCCGACCGATCACCTGTTGATCGGATATGAGCGGTATCGGGCCGCTTTTGGCGAGATCCGGCCGATGCTGATCCAGCAGGCCGCGGTTGCCAGCAATATCGAGGTTGATCGACGACAGGAGTTGAACCTGCTCAATGCCGATACGTCGCTGCGCAATGGGCTGTGTCGACGCGCGGGGTGGCTGGTGCGCGCGATGCACCGGCCACTCGTGATGGTGCGCAACGTTCTCCTTGCTCGATTTGGCCGCGCGTTTCGCCAGCCTGCGGCATCGAGGGTTTCATGATCCGGCGGCGGCCGGGTTCTGTCTTGGACTGAACAGCCGCCGCTTGAGCAGGAACTTGAGAATGTATGCCAAACGCAGGGCTGCGCGGCTGGGCGCGCTGAACCGGTTTTGCACGCGACGAACACTCTGTGACAGATCATTGTTCCGGTCGAACACCGCGCGTTCATGTTCAAGGTTGCTGGTGTAGGACGCTTGGCTCGCGAGGAAGGGTTCGGTTTCTGCATAGTCGACCCAATGGCGGTCATAATAGGCCAGCTTGTGGTCGTAGGGCCGGTCAGGAGTCGTGATGGCTTTGAGCAAGGCGAGGGCCCCCTGTCTTGTGATGGCGTAGGCAGCGGCGCCCAGGGTTGGCCTCACGCGAAGCACAAGCTGACTGGTGTTTCCCTGCGCAATGGGAATTCCAGATTTCGAAGTATGCGCGTAATGAATACCCTCGAACTTCACGATGTCGCTGGTGGCGAGAAACCTCGGCAGATCATCCTGATAGAACCGCAGGAACTTGTCGTCGAATGTAACGTCGTCCTCGAAAATCATCGCGGCCGGAAGCTTCTGCCGTACGACGCGCTTCAATGCAGCGATGTGAGACAGGTAACAGCCAATCTCTGCATCGGTCAGATGCCGGTTTGCTGGGATGTAGTCAAATTCGCGCCGCACGACGCGACGAATGAGACTGATCCGCTTGCGGGCATCGATGGCGCGGACCCGTTGATAGGGGATGCGAAGCTCACTGAGCGCAGTCGAAAGATTCCGCCAACGCAGCACGTCGCGATCGAGATTGATGATGAGTGCTGGGGGCGCGAATCCGGCCTTCACTGGGTCCTCAATAATCCGGTATTGAACTATAGCTCACCTATTCCACACGGGTTACTCTGCAATGCGCTCCTTGCAGAGCCGCAATTGCGCCAAAATGGCTGCTCGTCCAGTGGGCGTCGCTGTATAGAGTGAGCCTGAACCCGATCTGCTCGGTATATGCCTTACTGAGGTCGACATCTCAAGTCACCAGATATTGGCGATCTGGCTGCGCTTCCGTGGGCCGTGACAATTGCGCGCTGATTGCGGATGATGCGAATCTGCGAGGATCTCTTCGAATGGTGACTTTCAGAACTGGAAAAGTTGCAGGCAGCGTTCTGCTGATTATTAGTGCATTCATGCCTGTAAATTCGGCGCGCTCTGCCGGCTGGGAGCTCGTGTTTTCGGACGAGTTCAACGGCGACAAGCTGGATCGGACCAAATGGGCGACACGCTACATCTATGAGAACGAGAGCATGGACCATTTCAAGGACGAGGTTCAGCGCTATCGTGACAATCACGTTGTTGCCGACGGCGTGCTGAGCCTCGTGGCGAAAAAGATGGCGGGGACGAACCTGTTCGAGTCCGCGATGATCCGAAGCCATCGAACCTTCTATTATGGTTACTATGAGGCGCGGGTGTTCCTGCCGAATGCCAAGGGCGTGTTTCCGGCCTTCTGGCTCGAGGCAGATTACGATATCGACGGAAAGACTTGGCACCCGCCTGAGGCCGACATCTTCGAATTCGTGATCAACGGGGTCGAGGACAAGGCAAACTCCCTGCATTCCAACGTCGTGGCTCCTTTCAACGAAAAGCAGTACTCCTACGTTGACAAGAATTTCATCACCAAGTTTCAGAACATGTATGCGGCGGAGGACCTCAATCTCGGCTGGCACACGGCGGGCTACGTCTGGGCTCCCGACAAGGTCTCGTTTTTCTGGGACGGCAAGCTGATCTATACTCGCAACTACCAGTGGTTGCGCAAGGATGGTCAACTTGGGCCTCCTGCGCATGTCGATCTCAACTTTGCCGTAGGCGGTAGCCAGTGGGCGGGCCGGCATGGCATCGATGAGGCTGCTTTTCCGCAGGCGTTTAAGATCGACTACGTCCGTGTCTGCCAGTTCACCCACTCCGACCAGGGTACCCGTCAGTGCGGACCGAGCGAAGTGACCCCAGATCCCGGGGAATTTGGCTATTCCACAGCGATCAACGACATGCCGAAACCGGCATTCCTGCCGGTCAAGGCACCGGGGGAGTTCAAATCTGGCGCAGGCACTCTGTCCTTGAAGGCTGCGGATCCACTCAAATTTGAGGTTCCGATCAACATACCCGAAGGCTATCCGACAAACAGAACGTTGCAGGTCTATGTCTACGATCCGGCTTCGAACTCGGTCATCGCAACGCTCGACCGAAAACTGCAGGGAAGCAACGGTAAGAAGCGGGCGGACGGTGCCAGCGTGATCGAGGTGCAACTCCCTCCGATTCAGCGCTCCGGCCAATTCAATTTGAGTGCCAAGCTCAGCTCCGAAGCTGCTGACGAAAAGGGAGGCAAACAGGTTCTGACGAGTCCCGTCACGTGTAGCACGGATGTCGTTCAGCCGGTCAAGGCGCGAGCTTGCCGCTTGCTTTTGCTGAACGTGCATTGACTTGTGGCGGCGCCCCCTGAAACCAACGCAAGACCGCTAATTCGCCACACGCACCGACTGTCCCCGATCTGCAAGACTGATTCTTGCGCGGGTTGGCTTCGACTAGGGAAGTCGATTAGGGTAAGTGCGCGCATGCCCCTGCGGCTTTAGCGCCGTCACATCTAATTCATGTCCGACTTGGATATCAGCGTACCCACTCACAATGGACAACGAGACAACTCCGGATCCGGTTCGCACACCGAGCATCAAACGAATGCTGGCGAAAGGGGCGTTCTGGATAGCGGCTGCGCGGGCGCTTGGAAATCTCGTGACCTTCTTGAGCATGCTGCTCCTCGCGCGTTTCCTCACGCCCGCAGATTTCGGGTTGGTTGCGATTGCGACAACGATCAGCGCGATTGTCCTGTCGATCACCGAGTTGTCGCTCGCGTCTGCTCTGATCTATCGAAAGTCCATCTCGGACGAGCATTTCGATGCCGTGTTCTCGCTGAACATGGTGCGGGGAATACTTCTGGGTCTGATCATCCTCGGCCTGGGATGGCCGATTGCAACTTTGTACGGTGACACCCGTCTCGTCGGTGTCATGGCTGCGATGAGTCTGTCGCCTCTTATCGGAGGTCTCTCCAACCCCAAGGTTATCTTGTTCTCGCGTCAATTGGTCTTCTGGCAAGACTTCGTTCTGCAGGTGTCACAGAAGATGGCTGGTTTCATTGTCGCCGTTCTGGTTGCGATCAGTTTCCGCAGCTATTGGGCACTCCTGGCATCGTTGTTGACAACCCAAATCTTCGGGACAGCGCTCTCTTATTTCATGATTTCCTATCGTCCGCGCCTGAACTTCAGCCGCGTTCGCGATCTCCTGTCATTCTCGGTGTGGCTTACCCTCGGACAGGCCATAAATACGCTCAATTGGAAGTTCGATCACTTGATCATTGGTTACTTTCTGGGCAATTCCGCGCTCGGTTATTATGCAATGGGAGACAATCTCGCCCTGTTGCCCACACGCGAAGCGACGATGCCAATTTCCCAGGCGTTATTCCCGGGGTTCGCGAAACTGAACAACGACATGGGGCGATTGCGGCGGGCGTACGAACGCTCCCAGGCGCTTCTTTGCGCGATTGCTTTCCCGCTGGGCTGCGGTTTCGCTTTGATTGCCCGGCCATTTGTAGAAGTGACAATGGGAGAGCGATGGGAGAACGCCATATTGATCATACAGCTCCTGTCCAGCATCTTCGCTTTGCAGACTATGGTCTACGGACTCCAACCCCTCGCTATGGCGAAGGGCGAAACACGCGAGCTGCTACGAAGGGACATTGTGAATGTCTCCGTTCGTGTTCCGCTTGTCATCATCGGGATGTTCTCCGGAGGACTTCTTGGCATTGTTCTGGCGCGGTGTGTCAGCGGGCTGGTCGGCATCGTGGTTGCCATGATGATGGTGCGGCGCTTGCTGGGGCTATCGGTGCTGAGACAGCTGGCGACGAATGGCAGGTTTGTAATGGGCGTTATCGTTATGGCGATGTGCGCCTATGGGGCCGGCGCATGGATCGACGTTACGATGGGAGCTCATCTCAAACTCGTGAAATTGGTCATCATTGTGATCTCCGGGGCGGTTACGTATCTCCTCACCGTCTACATCTGCTGGCTTTCCTTAGGTCGACCGGAAGGCCCCGAGCAGGAAATCGCGGAATTCGTTACGATGTTCCTGCATAACCGATTTCGGCCGCGAGACGTGGCCAAGGACAATAAGTCAGTAACCTCAGAGAGAAATAATGAGCGCAACGGCCCGAGATAGCAGCGCTGACCACCTCATCGTAACGCTTCAGCACAAAATCGATGAAGTAATTGCCCCGCAGCTCCGCGGAGTCCGAAATTTTGCATTGGTTGATTTTCCCGACCATCCGAACGTTGGCGACAGCGCAATATGGTTGGGTGAAACATTGTATCTGAAAGAAAAGCTAGGGCATTCGCCTGCTTATGTATGTACATGCGAAACTTGGTCAAAAGACGAGTTCATAGAAGCTGTTCCGGATGGTCCTATCTTCATCCACGGAGGCGGAAATTTCGGCGATCTCTGGCCGAAGCATCAAGCTTTTCGTGAGATGCTCATCTCCAGCTTTCCAGATCGGCTGATTGTTCAGCTCCCGCAGACAGTCCACTTTTCTTCTAAATCAAACCTGGAGAAGTCGAAGAGGATCATCAACGCTCATAAGAATGTCACTATGCTCGTCCGGGACCTTCGGAGCCTAGGGGAGGTGCAAGAGTCCTTTGCGTCGGCCGTTCAACTCTGCCCCGATATGGCGTTCTGCTTGGGTCGGCAGCGCGTGCCGTCCTCAATAGGTAGAGACCTGCTGCTCCTTCTTCGAACAGATCATGAAGCCGTCAAGCACGAGGAGAGCATTCAGCTCCCGGGATCCTGTGCAGTGGAGGATTGGCTATTTGAGCGGCGGGGCATTGGTAAGCGCATGATCTTAAAAACGTGGGCCAATATGCTCCTGTCGCCAGACAAGAAGGTAGTATCGAGGATTGATCGTCGGTTCGAATGGTTTCAGAATTTAGCATCGAACCGAGTGGATCGTGGCTTAAGGCAGCTCGGATCTGCCCGATATGTTGTAACGGATCGTCTCCATGCTCACATCCTCTGTACGCTGCTGGACGTGCCCCATACCGTCGTGGACAACAATTATGGAAAGATCGGAGGTTTTGTCGAGAGTTGGACCCACTCATTCGCCAAGCTAGTTGGTCCCGTGCCGAGCTTAGCGCAAGCTCTCGATATTTACGTGCATTCGTTGATGGGCAATACTGCCTAGCGTCAAAGCGAAAGCTGTTTTTGTCGTGCCCTGCGACACCTTTTACGGCCCAGCGCCCGCGATCTGCTGCTTTGCCTGCAAGGGGCTCACACGACTGGAAGCAAAGAAGGGCGGCAAAGAAAGTGACCACACGGCCCACATTCATCACATCGAAATACTTTGCCGCTTTCGCCGAACCTACTGGTTTGCCCCTCGGGCAGGGCATCAGAACACGGCAGGCGACCGCTCGACTTGGGATGCAATGCGGTGCATAGTGGAGAGTGCGGTAACCACATCCACGGCGCCTCATGCGTAATCTGTTCAAATCTGAATTTCAGAGAAACTCGTCTCGCGATCGACTTTGGCTCGAAAATTCAAAATTTTCCAAGATCGTTCCGAGTGGCGCGCTCGTGCTAGATGCCGGTGCTGGAGACGCCCCTTACAAGGCCCTCTTCTCTCATACCAAATATGAATCCGCAGACTTTGAGAAGGTCGACAAGACGTACGCGAAATCGACGTACGTCTGCGATCTATCGTCGATTCCGGTGGAAGATGAGCGGTTCGACTACATTCTGTTCAATCAGGTGATGGAGCATCTTCCCCACCCGGATAGAGTGCTGAGTGAGCTTTTTCGAGTTCTGAAGCCGGGCGGAAAGATGATTTACACGGCGCCATTGTTCTATGAAGAGCACGAGCAGCCATACGACTTCTTTCGCTACACTCAATTTGCGGTGCGCATGCTTTTCAATGAGGCCGGCTTCGAGATCGAGAGACTCGATTGGTTGGAAGGCTATTACTCGACCTTAGGTTACATGATGAACACTGCTGCACGCTACATGCCGCTTCACCCCTCGAAGATCGCTCCCGGATCACTTGGATATCTGCTCGCCCCATTCTTCTTATGGTTTAAGTTGAGCTTCGCCGTTCTAAGTGTCTTGTTTAATAGACTGGAGCTACGGCACAAATACACCGAGCGCGGTTTTCCGAAAAACTTTGTTGCCATCGTTGCGCGGCCAACTCCGTAGGTTTGGTGCCCTTTTGCGCTCGACGTAAGAAGGCTACGGAGATGAAGGGAGTCCTGCTCGGCAGTGACGAACTCGATCGCAACTGCAGATCACATTGCCGATCAATCGTCCGCGCATCGAGCATCGATTTCGACCTTCAACGCGGACGAGAGACTAGCACTCGGCTTTGATACCTCCCACTGAGTGGATGCTTTATCGCCGGCGAAGCATGACGTTCGGGCCGTCTACGAACTCGAAATCAGAGCAGCCCTTTAGAAATTCGTCGGTGGCGGTTCGTGCACCCCCATAGTCATGATAATCATCCAAAACTATAATGCCGCCCCTGCTTAGTTTGGGCGGGATAAGCTCTAGACAAAGTTTTACGGGATCGTACCAGTCGCAATCAATGTGAGCGAACGCAATCGCGCCGTGATGGTGCGGCAGCGTATCTTGAAACAGACCTTTTCGCAGTATGATGGTGTGGTTGTCGACGGGATGTCCATGTCGCGCGAAGGAGTTCATGACATCGCCGAGCAAATCTTTACGATACCCGTAATATGAATCGTTCCCGATGCCGGTCGATTCACCGGCAGAAATCTTTTCGTAGCGCTCTTTCGATTTCTCATCGTCCTTTTCGGAGGTTGGCGGAGGTATCATTCCAAATACGTCGTATCCGTAGAAGCGACGGCCGCCGGCTTTGGCGATCTCCGCCATGATGATTCCTGAGCCGCCAAGAGCTATGCCCATCTCCAGGAAGTCGCCCTGGGCCCCGGATTTTAGAACAGCGCGGGCCGCCCTTTCAATTCGAAGCAATCTTTGAGGCGTCAGATAGGTGAGGCGATCTTCAAGTACCTTCTTGCTGGTCGGCGAGAGAAGAGCTTGGGAAAACCTGCGATGAAGCTTTTCCGGTAGGCGATGAACTTTGAAACCGAGCATTGGTGGCACTCACTGGTTGATCCGAGGAATGAGCGATAACAATCGACTGCGGGAGCATCCGTCGCCGCAAAGTTGAGCCGGGCTCAATGAGAAAGAGGGCCTTCCATTCCCGAACGTGGCCAAATTCGATGTATCGGTAGCTCAGCGCGCTCAGCGCTAGGATCACGATAGTGAAAGGAACGAGCTGGCGCATCGTATCGACCAGCATGGATGTCGCGGATGGGATCATCTCTCCCATCACAATTCCATGCCAAGCATAGAGGCTGTAGCACATGCAGCCAAGCAATTGCAGAGGCCAGTTTTCGAGAAGCCATCGAACCACTTTGCCCGCAAACAGACTTCCGAGCAGAACGAGCGAAAAAGCCGCCGAAAATAACACGTTGCCCACGACTCGACCGAAGAGCCATGGCGAGTTGTGCATCAGATATACGGCCAGCAACATCCCCAGTAAGCCGGATAACAGCGCCACCAAATGAAATGAGGGTCGGTTACCTTTTCCAAGTATCCGCACATAGGTGTCGCAAATCAGCATCCCCAGGACGAATTGGTAGCAGGTGCCAAATATGCCGTTCGTGAATGGGCGGAAGGCGCCTACGTTCACGATGGGGATCGACCCGCCGACGCAGTTAAACACAGCGCACACTGCAACTGCTGCAACCGCAACTGCGACGATGCCCCATCGGCGGATCGCCAGGATCAAAAGAGGAAAGAGCAGACTGAACCAGATCTCCACGCCGACAGACCACAGCACCATGTTCGATGGCGGCATGAAACCGTGCGGCGAGAACACAAACAGGGTCGAAAGAAGCCCTCCTGCTTCGAGGTACCAATTGCGGGATCCGATTGCTGTCTGCGCATGCAATGTCAGCGAGACCAGGACTACAATGTAGTACAGTGGCAGGAGTCGGCTGGCGCGGTGCAGATAGAACGCCCAGAAGTCCGGGGGGCCTGAGATAGTCCGCCGCCCCATACGATAAGGGAGGTAGAGCACAAATCCTGAAAGGACAAAGAAGATCGGTACACCAAGCCAAGCGTACGTGATGAAGCTCGTGAAAATGCCGTCCGCAGCGAGCTCTCCCGCATGCAGCGGATTGCGTCCGGCATAAGGAATGAAGAGATGATGAAGTACGACCATCAGAATGGCGATGCCGCGCAATCCGTTCACGACGCCGATCTTCGCGCCTCTAATGGCCGGCTGCTGAATCACAAGCTTGCTTCGCCGTTCGGAGATCGACCGTGTCGTGTCCATGGATAGGCAGTCGTCGTCCTGCTCAGATTTCATGCGCGCCCGCAGCGTCTCGTCGAGCAGGCATGCCTCCTTAGAAAAACCGTTGAAGCAGTGCTCGTCTACGTGTTGGGACTTCCCTACTGCGGCGCCAGCAAGCGTGGCGCCGCAATAACCTTCAGTCCTAAACCCCTTAATACCTTACGCGGCCACTCGCTTTTGGTTGCGATGCACCTGCCGTTCGATCCACTCATAGGTCTTCTCAAGGCCCGAGCGCAGCGTCGCGGACGGCTTCCAACCCAGCTTCTGCCCGATCAGCCGGTTGTCCGAGTTACGGCCGCGCACGCCGAGCGGTCCTGGGATGTGCTTCTTGTGAATTCGTTTCCCAGCGATATCGGCAACGATGTCGACGAGCTGGTTGATCGTGACCATCTCCTCCGACCCGACATTGACTGGCCCTTCGAACTCCGATCGCGTCAGGCGGATCGTGCCCTCGAGGCATTCGTCGATATAGAGGAAAGAGCGGGTCTGCGTCCCGTCGCCCCAGATTTCCACCTCGCCGCCATTGGTGGCTTGCGCCACCTTGCGGCAGACCGCAGCGGGCGCCTTCTCCTTGCCGCCATCCCAAGTGCCCTCGGGGCCGAAAATATTGTGATAGCGGGCGACGCGGTTGCGCATGCCGTGATTGCGATTGTAGGCGAGATACAGACGCTCCGAAAACAGCTTTTCCCAGCCATATTCGCTGTCCGGATTGGCGGGATAGGCTGAATCCTCGGCGCAATTCGGATTGTTCGGATCCATCTGGTTGTGCTCTGGATACATGCACGCAGAAGAGGAATAGAACATGCCGCGCACGTTCCGCTTCTGGCAGATGTCGAGCATGTTCAAATTGATGGTTGCCGAATTATGCATTACGTCCGCATCATGCTCGCCGGTGAAAATATAGCCGGCACCGCCCATATCCGCGGCGAGCTGGTAAACTTCGTCGAACCTGCGGTCGGCGATCTGCCGGCAGAAATATTGGTCGCGAAGGTCGCCGATCGCAAAATCATCGGCATCCGTTTCGGCAAACGGCGGGAATTTCAGATCAACGCCGCGGACCCAAAAGCCTTCCTGCTTGAGCCGTTTGACGAGATGTCCACCAATGAAGCCACCTGCACCGCACACCAGGGCAGTCTTAGTCATGAAGTTCCCTTTCTTGCATTTCTTGCACGCAGAGCGTGCTGGAACACCGTCTCAAAGCGGTCCGTCACCCGCTCGATGTCGTAATTCTCCAAAGCAAATTTCCTACCATTTTGCCCCGAGGCGATCCGCAAGGCGTGCTCTTCCATCAATCGGAGCGCGCCACGCAAGAAGCCCTCTTTGTCGGTCGGATCGACGACTAGACCAGCGCCGGTCCTCCGAACCACCTGCGAGGCAAGATTTTCAGCCGGCGCGGCCAGCAATACCGGCCTTTCTGCGCAAAAATATGACTGAACCTTCGACGGGACCGAGAACATACCCGCGTCGGGCTCAATGGTCGCAACAGCGACATCAGCGGTCGCCAGCACCTCGGGCAGATCAGCGAAAGGCTGGAGCGGCAACAGGATCAGATTGTCGATCGACTGCTCAAGCTTTGCGCGTTCCAGCTTGGAGACGCCGACACCTTGGCTGACCACGACCACGTTTGCGTGTCCCCGAACCTTCTTGGCGAGTTCGACGAGCAATTGCGGATTGTGCTTGAGCGCGAGGGTGCCGGAATAGAGAAAATTGAACGTCCCGTCGAGGCCGTGGCGGCGCGCCCAATTATTGTGCTTCGAACGCGGTGATATTTCGTTCAGCGCACCCCAGTTCTCGATTGTGAAGACCTTATCTTTCGCGCCTACCCATTTTCGCGCAATATCAGCAAAGGAATCGGTGATGACCACGATGGCGTCTGAATTCGCAAACTGGCCGCGCTCGAGAAAGCTATAGTAGCCACCAATGGCAGCACCAACTGCGCCTAGCTTTTTGCGCAGCAGCTTGGAAACAGCGATGCTGTAAAAGTCCTGGACCCAAAAAACGAAACCCGCACCAATGCTAACCGAGGATTTCACGATGGCCGACTGAGCTTCGGTCGGGGTATTTCCCGAAATAACGATGTCCGGCTTAAGAGAGCTGACCAGCGCAGCTGCAGACTTGCCGTACGCGACGTCGTCAAACCGGCGCTTTACGAAAGAGGTCTTGTCATAAGGTCGCGGCAGGCTGACGCCCCTAAAGGACAGTCTAGCGGGATCAGATGGCAAACGTTCAAGACGGCCCTTGGGGCCGCGGTCGCCGTGGAAATACGCGTGAGTGACCTCGTGACCACGCGAGGCTAGCTCGCGGCTCAAATCAACTTGGAAGGGATGACCGGCATAGTCATGGATGAGTATCTTCAACGTACACCTGCACGAGATTCGAATGGAGGGCACTTTAAGTTGAACATGACCCAAGAAGGACGGCCTTGTCCATCCGGCGTTCTTTTAACTGTTAATCCGGCGGAAGTTTGATCCGATTTGCGTTGCGCGAGATCGGCTGCGGATTTCTGGGGGCGCGCCAGGTCTTTGACGTAATTGCCCAGCGAGGATGCTTGATATGCATGTCGCCTGAGACTAACGTCGTCTAGTGCCACTGGACTTGCATATTCACTACCTTATCGAGCATCTTTGGCCGGATTTCGATTGGCCATTCGCATTTGAGGACCTATGCTGACCAGAGTCCTTTTCGGAGCAGTTGCACTATGGTTGGGAGCATCCTGTTCCGCTCTCGCCGACCCCATGGCCCTAGATTTCTCCTGGCAGGGAGCGAAAGGTTGCGTAACGCTTTTTCCAAATCCCGAAATCCGCATTAGCAACGTGCCGGCTAATGCCAAACTTCTGCTTCTGGTCTTGATGCAAGGGGGGCGGGAGTTGGGCGGTCAGGAACTTCCCATGCCGGCCGACGGCGTCGTGCCATCGGGCAGCATTCGTACCTTTGGTCCATGCAAACCCGATATGTATCGGTGGACGGCGCTCGCTAAATCGGCAAATGGAACGGTTGTCGCGGAAGCCCATCGAGCCCGCTTCTTTCCGACCGATGAGCCCGCGCTTGAAAAGTCATCACCTGCGGCGGTGACCGGTTCTCGTTGAGACGCGGGGATCTCGTCTCTATTCATCACAGTGAGAACCTTGGTTCTTCTCCTGCCGAACGCAGCGGACCTGCCCAGGCTCCCGTCTGGGGGGTGGAAGAAATTCACTGAAGGGTCTGTGGCCGCTCGTTTTCAACCATCGTAGCCCGCGCCGGATCGCGCCTCCCATCAGCCAGCTGAGGGACGCAAACCCCGCCGCGACGCGTCCTTGCGACTGGTTTGTAAGGAGTTCGATAGCCTCGCGAATTTGGCCGCGGTCGATCGCCCGTAATGCGAGCGAACGCGCGAGTATCGCCCGGCCGCGAGCAAATTGGAGCGCCAATTCTGGATGAGACGCTATGAATTCGGCCTCGACCAGGTGCCTTGATCGCATCATCTGTTCAAAATCGTCAGACATTGATCCCGGAGAAACACGGTATCCAACCAGATATTCCGGCACCATTGCTATCCGGTGTCGTTCCGCAATGGTCAAATAAAGTTTCAAGTCTTCGCAGCCCTGTGCGCTCTTGGCGCGAAGCGATTCATCGAAGCCGCCGGCCGCAATCAGGGCTTCGCGCCTTATCAGCGCGTTGCTTCCGCTGATAATGACATTGCCCAGGCACATTTCCGGCAAGATGTTGCCTTCGAGCTGAGTGGGGGGCGCAGAGCCCGTCACGGTGCCGTCGTCGTCGATCCAGCAACACCATGCATAGACGAGCGCAGTTTCGGAGCCGCTTTGCTCGAAGCGTTGAAGCTGCCGCTCAAGCTTCATCGGATACCAGAGATCATCCGCATCGAGGGTCGCGACGAACTCTCCCTGGGCTTCGACGATTCCGCGGTTGCGAGCCGATGCCACTCCACCATTGTCTTTGTGAACATAGCGAACCCTCGGATCTCTCTGGACGAGCTGCGCGGCAACTCTCCCAGTCTGGTCCGTGGAGCCATCATCGACGATAATGACTTCGAGGTTGCAGTAGGTCTGATTCAGTGCGCTGCTAACGGTCTCATCAATGGTGCTTGCTGCGTTGAACGCTGGCACGATCACCGAGATCATTCGATCTGTTGAACCACAAAAAGAACGCACAGCTACTCTTAATGCTGAATCTCAATTAAACTTTACGGGCCGGCTAAATCGCCTAGAGTTTTATCCGAAAGCGAAGTCAATTGCGAAGCTTATAACGTGGCAAGGTAAATCGTAAGCATTTTCAAGGGGTTGCTTCATTGGTTGTTCAGAAAAAAAGAATTCTGATTACCGGCGGTGCGGGATTTTTAGGGTCCCATTTGTGCGAGAGATTGGTTCGCGCCGACCAAGAAGTTCTTTGCGTCGACAATTTCTACACGGGTTCGAAAACGAATGTGAGCGCGCTATTGGAATCTCCTCGGTTTGAGCTGATGCGGCACGATGTAACGTTCCCGCTATATGTCGAAGTCGACGAGATCTACAATTTGGCGTGCCCCGCCAGTCCAATCCACTATCAATACGATCCGGTGCAGACGACCAAAACTAGCGTACACGGCGCGATCAACATGCTCGGATTGGCGAAGAGAGTTAAGGCGAAAATCCTGCAGGCCTCAACCTCGGAAGTTTACGGGGATCCCGAGATGCATCCGCAGGAAGAGACTTACTGGGGGAGGGTAAACCCCATCGGTCCGCGCTCTTGCTACGACGAGGGCAAGCGTTGCGCAGAGACGCTGTTTTTCGACTACAGGCGGCAGCACAATCTCCCGATCAAGGTGGCGCGCATTTTCAACACTTACGGTCCGCGCATGCAGGCGAATGACGGCCGGGTAGTTTCGAACTTTATTGTGCAGGCTCTGACCGGCCGACCCATCACAATTTATGGCGACGGGAGGCAGACGCGCTCCTTTTGCTACGTCGACGATTTGATCGACGGCCTCGTCCGCCTGATGGGTACGGGTGATGAGATCACCGGCCCCATCAATCTGGGAAATCCCGTCGAGTTCACAATGATGGAGCTTGCCGAGACCGTCATCGAGCTGACCAGGTCGAATTCCCGGATCGAGTTCAAGGCGCTTCCAACCGACGATCCAAGGCAGCGACAGCCCGACATTAGCCGTGCGCGTGATGCGCTTGGCTGGTCACCCGATGTTCAACTGCGAGAGGGTCTTGGCAAGACGATCGCATATTTCGATAATCTGCTGCGTACGGAACCCGATGGTGCCCTATCATGAGAACCGTTCTCGTTACGGGCGGTGCCGGTTATGTCGGATCGCATTGCTGCAAGGCCTTCGCTAATGCCGGATGGAGGGTCATTACCCTCGACAATCTTTCACGCGGTTGGCGGGATGCCGTGCGATGGGGGCCGCTTATCGAATGCGATATCCGGGATGAGGCGCGGATACGAGGTGCGCTGGAGATGTATAAGCCGGACCTCGTTGCGCATTTTGCGGCTCTTGCCTATGTGGGTGAATCGGTCGCCAATCCCGCGATGTACTACGCCAACAATACAGCGGGTACACTGGCGTTGCTGGAAGCGATGCGTGCAACATCGTGCCTTCGTCTGCTGTTTTCCAGCACCTGCGCGAGCTATGGCATTCCCGGTGTCTTGCCGATAGACGAGACCCATCCTCAGAATCCAATCAATCCATACGGATGGTCGAAGATGATCATCGAACGGATGCTGGAGGATTACGGCAAAGCCTATGGAATGGCGTCCGCCGCCTTGCGGTACTTCAATGCTGCCGGATGCGACGCGGATGGCGACATTGGAGAGCGGCATGAGCCCGAGACACATGCCATTCCGCTGATGATCGAAGCGGCGCGCAATCCAAATCAACCCTTTACAGTTTTCGGAACTGATTTTCCGACGCCTGATGGGAGTGCCATCAGAGATTATGTTCATGTCAATGATTTGGCGCGGGCACACTTGCTCGCGGGCGAGATGCTGGTTGCTTGCGGTGGGACGCACGTCTTCAATCTGGGGACTGGCGTCGGCACCAGTGTATTAGAGTTGGTTGAGACCGTGAAGCGCATCGCGGGGCGCGATCCCGCCATCCGACTCGGTCCGCGCCGTGAGGGGGATCCGCCGGTGCTGGTGGCTTCCTACACAAAGGCCGAGCGCGAACTTGGCTGGAAGCCGCAACATTCTCAGATCGATTTCATTCTCGAGACTGCACTGAAATGGCGCGATCGTCGATCTTCTCAGTTTCTTGAGACACAGACCGAGCGATCGAGATTGTCGGGAGCTTAGATTGGGTGAATCTTGACCGAGCTTGTGTCCGTCATAGTGCCCGCCTTCAACGCGGGACGCTTCATAGCAGGAACGCTCGCGGCGGCCCTGGCACAGACATATGAGAATTTAGAGGTCATCGTTATTGACGATGGCTCTGTAGACAACACCCGCTCCCTCGTGGAGACGATGGCATGCAATGATAGGCGCCTGCTGTTGTTCAGCACACCAAATCGCGGGGTGGCTCGTGCCCGAAATCTCGGAATCGCAAACGCGCGCGGGCATTATGTCGCGTTCCTAGACGCAGACGACCTCTGGCATCCCCTCAAGGTGGAGCGGCAAGTTGAAGCTCTGAATATCCATCGTTCCGATCCAACATGGGCTGGTGTTTATAGCTTTCACCGTACCATCGATGAGAATGATCGGATCACTGGCAGAGGCCAGCTTTTGGTCGATTGTCGCGGCTATATCCTGGCTCGTGACCTCGTGCTCAAGTTCATAGGAAACGGCAGCAATCTGCTAGTTCGTCGCGACGCAGCGCTCGCGGTCGGTGGATTCGACCCTTCATATGCCGATAACGGCATCGGAGGTTGTGAAGATCTCGATTTTGAGCTGCGGCTCGCAGCGCGGTACCGAATTGAGTTGGTGGGATCATTCCTTGTCGGTTACCGCCGCTATAAGGGAAACATGTCCAGCGATGGATCGCGTATGGCGCGAGCCATGATCGAGACCGTCGCGCGTCACCTGAAAGCAAACCCTGCGATTTCTCGGCGTGTAAAGCGCTGGGCGACGGGAAGCGCCCACCGGTATGCATTCCAGGTTCTCCTGCGCCAAAGGCATATGCTTCCGGCATTGGTCGCATACATCAAGCTGGTGTTGAATGACCCCATAGTAGCGATCATTACAGCAGGTGAGGTAGTGGCTGCGGTGGCCGAGAGATTTAGAAGCGAGCGCTCGTTCGGGTCGCGCCTGACGTTCTTGTCCGCGGATCCGGCAGCTGATAGCGACATGCCCATCGACACAATCGCGTTTCTGAAACAGGGGCGGCTGACTGATGAGGACCGGATGCTCGAGAGAGACGAGACTCTTTGTTCGACAGAATTGCGGGAGACGATTGATCTCACCACGAGAGGTGAAAATACGCTTGCGGCTTCAGCGGCCGAAGTGCAGCACCGACACGTGCAAGAAGTCAGATAATGGCTGCCCTACCTTCAAGCATCTCGTTCGGTACTGAGGGAGCGCGGTGCCGTGCGTGGGTGCACGCCAGGGATCTCGCTTATGAGCTGGTTATGCGAGAACTGAAGATCCGCTACAAGCGCTCAGCTCTCGGGATTGCCTGGTCGCTTCTGAATCCGCTTAGCCAGATTATCATTCTCGCGTTCCTATTTCGCTCGGTTCTCGACCTCAACATCCCGCACTACGCATCTTTTGTGTTTGTCGGCGTGCTCGCCTGGACCTGGTTCAGCGGTGCTGTCACAACTGCAGCGTTTGCCATTACATCTAACGCCGAGCTGGTGCGGCGGCCGGGTTTTCCGACGTACGTCCTACCTTTGATCACGGTCGCAAGCAATGGAGTGCACTTTGTCTTAGCGCTCCCAATGATGCTTGTGGTGACCGTGCTTGACGGCGGGCGCGTCGGTGCCTCGCTCCTTTGCCTCCCAGCAGTAATGGCTGCACAATTCGCGTTCACGGCTGGCTTGGCCTATTTCGTGGCGGCCACGCATGTTCGCTTTCGCGATACGCAGCATCTCGTCAGTATCGCCACCATGCTTGCGTTCTACTTGACTCCGGTTTTTTACAGTTCGGCCGTCGTACCTGCGCAATATCGGTTTCTGCACTATGCTAATCCTATGGCAGTGCTGCTGGATGCCTATCGATCTATTTTGATGGACGGTGTGTGGCCATCCCTCGTTCCGCTCGCTGGGCTAACGATTGCGTCCTGTTGCGTCCTGGCGACGGGAATGCTGCTGTTCAGACGGATGAGCCTCAGCTTTGCCGAGGAAATATGATGCGCGGCTCCATTGTCGTGAGTGGCGTAAGCAAACGCTTCAAGCGATCGAGCGGGGACAAGCTCTCCTCCTTTAAGGAGACGGTGCTCAGCGGTTTTCGGCCTATAGAGACCCATAGTTTCTGGGCTTTGCAGGACGTGTCCTTCACGGTGCAGAAGGGGCGGAGCGTCGGTGTAGTAGGTAGGAATGGTGCCGGAAAATCGACATTGCTCCGGCTCATCGGGGGCGTCGGCAAGCCGACCGATGGTACAATCGACGTACATGGACGGATCGGTGCGCTGCTCGACTTGAACGCGGGTCTCAGCGATGACCTCACGGGGAAGGAGAATGTCTTCATTGCCGGTGTAATTGCCGGCATGACAAGGGCCGAAGTCAGATCCTGCTACGATTCGATCGTGACGTTTGCAGAACTTGAGCCATTCATGGAGATGCCGATCCGCACCTACAGTAGTGGCATGCGAATGCGCCTTGCTTTTTCGGTCGCGGCGCATATGTCTCCCGATGTCCTTCTGATCGATGAAGTGCTGGCGGTGGGCGATCTACACTTCCAGCGGAAGTGTCTCGAGAGGATCGCCACCATCAAGGCGAGCGGGACCACAATCTTCCTCGTATCCCACGATTCCTCCCAGATCCGCGCATTGTGCGACGAGGTTCTGCTTCTCAAGCAGGGTAGGGTTATAACTTATGGTCCAACTCAGGCGGTTATGGACCTGTATGAAGCGGACGCTGCGCCCGCGTTGGAGGACCGGCCAAACATCGCGGTCGAAGCCGAACGGCTGCCGGGAGGCCGCTTACTCCAGCATGGCGTGAACCGGAGCGGGTCGCAGGAGGTCCAGATCAAGGCGGTTCGTTTGCTTCACCCCGACGGTGGAACGGCCCGAACCATTGTGTCGGGTGGCGGCTTCGTCGTCGAATTTGATCTGCTCGCCAAGCGGCCGGTTCACTCGGCGCTGGCCAGCGTGACGATTCACACGCGGGACGGCTCGCCCTGCTTTGATACCAATACCGAGATTGGTGGAATGAACCTCGGGGTTCTCACGGACTCGGTCGGTCTAAGGCTATCGATAGACCGTCTGGATCTGGCCGGTGGCGAATATTTTGTAAGCATGGGGGCGTACCTGCAGGGTTGGCAGGGACTCTATGACTACCATGATCGGTGCTACGAATTCTCGGTCGTCGGGCCGCACTCCGGCAGGGGATTCATGAACCCACCATCCGCATGGAGCCGACTTCCCCCAGCCAGCAGCACGGGCAAAGGTGATGCTGGTACGGCGTGGCATTCCAAAGGAGCTGGACGGTGAACGCGGCCTTTCGCCGAGTGGATGCGCCTGTCCCGTCAGACCAGCCTACGGTAGCTCTGGTAATTGCGGGTGGAGAGGTCTGGGAAGACTTTCTGAGTACCCTGGGTGTGTCGCTGGACGA
This sequence comes from Bradyrhizobium glycinis, assembly GCF_016031655.1. Lineage (GTDB taxonomy): Bacteria > Pseudomonadota > Alphaproteobacteria > Rhizobiales > Xanthobacteraceae > Bradyrhizobium > Bradyrhizobium glycinis. The sequence goes on along the minus strand of NZ_JACCHQ010000007.1, from coordinate 19,741 downwards.
GTTCTGTCTGAAAGGACCGGGCGGCTGGACCCTCGGTTACATGGACGCCTTGATGAAGGCCGGCTTCACGACGGTGGTGTACTTCTTCTCTGGCGAGGTCCGAGAGCCCGTGCACTATATTCAGGACGGAACTGGTCATCGCCAGACGGTGCTTCCGGCTCCCAGGTTCTACATGGCTTTGCGCCATTGGTTTCCTACCTATGGCGAACTGTTGCGACGGCCTTCACCAAAAGGCGTCCGCGAGCGAGTCAAGGCTTGGCTAGGCTCTGCCCTTACTCATTCGAGCACACCGGCTGGGTTGTTTGCCCGTGAACTTCGAAGCGCAGACTGCAAGGCCATCATCGTGCAGGAGTACGAGACTTTTCGCTTCGACATTTGCGTGTGCCTCGGGCACTGCCTCAAATTGCCGGTGTTTGGCACTTTTCAGGGCGGAACGCGCGAGACGAACCTCGTCAGCCGTTTATGGAAGCGCAAGGTGATTGCCGGTAGCGATGCGCTATTCGCGGCGGCGGGAGAGGAAATTGAGAGGGTGAAGGCTTGCTATGGCCCCGATCTGCGCATTTGTCAGGTCTTCAATCCAGTGGACGTCTCGCACTGGCACGCCGAGGAGCGGCAGTCGGTGCGGACCGAAATGGGGGTTAGTGATCTCACCCGTTTGGTCGTCTGGCATGGCAGAATCGACCGAGAAGCTAAGGGGCTCGATATCCTGCTGGATGCCTGGGAATTAGTGATGGGCCGCGGGCTGGTTATGGACCTTCGACTAATACTTCTGGGCTCGGGCCAAGACACCGAGTGGCTTCGAGGCCGAATGGCTGTCGCCCCACAAAATATCTTCTGGCAGAATAGGTACGAAACTGATCGCGACCGCGTTAGACGTTTTCTTGCGGCGGGAGATGTTTATGCCTTCCCCTCGAGATATGAGGGTTTCCCAGTTGCCCCTGTCGAGGCCATGGCATGTGGGCTGCCGGTTGTGGCTGCCGCGGCTTCGGGGGTGAGGGACATCTTTCCTCGTGACGGGTGCGGCGGCGTGGTTGTGCCAGTCGGCGATCCATCTTCGTTCGCCGACGCGCTTTCGAGGCTGATATTCGATCGAGATCTCAGTAGCTCGATGGGGAAGCAAGCGCGTCAGCGAGTAGAGAAGGCCTTTTCTCTGGAGGCGGTCGGTTGTCAACTTGCAGCAGCGATGGGCAGTACGCTGAACCGACAGGCCAGAGGCCGATCGTGAGAGGCCTCGTTACCCCTTACGCCAGCCGTGAGTTACTGGCCAAATCAATGGACTGGCGGGGGAAGCCCGCAGCTGTAGTGGAGCCGCCGCTTCGACCTCGTTGGTCCGTCATGATCCCGGCGTACAACGTGGCGGACGACCTACGGCGAAGTCTCTCCAGCGTTCTTGAGCATGGGTGGTCGGTCGATGTCATGCAGATTCAGGTGGTCGATGACGCCTCGACGACAGACGATGCCGCGCGGATCGCAGAGGAGCTGGGCCAGGGGCGGGTTGAGTTCTTCCGTCAGCCCGTCAATGTCGGACACGCTCGCAACTTCAATACTTGCGTCGAGCGCGCGAGGGGACACTTCGTCCACATCCTTCACTCCGACGATTGGGTCAAGCGGGGTTTTTACGATGAGATGGATACCCTGTTTCGCGCTTTTCCCGGAGCTGGAGCTGCTTTCTGCCGGCACGCCATCGTAAGTTCGGGCGGAAATATACAGCGGGTCTCTGCTGTGGAAAAAACGGCACCTGGCATTATTGAGCGGTGGTTCGAGCGCATTGGGGCTGAGCTTCCGCTTCAACCTCCCTCTATGGTCGTCCACCGTGCTGTGTATGAGGATTTGGGCTCCTTCGACACCCGCATGGCGAGTTGTGCCGAGGACTGGGAGATGTGGGCCAGGATTGCAGCGTTCTATCCGGTCGCGTTCACTCCCCAGATCCTCGCCTATTACCAGGATACGGAGGGGTCGATTACTAAGCGATCAATCAGCAGTGGTCAGAACATGAAGGATGTCCGCCGGGCGATCAACATCCTCGGTGGCTATGTCGATACGTCGGTGGGCCGCTCAGTGCTTGCTCGTGCTCCTGAAAATTGGGCGAAGTGGGGCATTTACTGGAGCTACACGCTGATTTGTCGCGGAGAATTCAAAAGTGCACTCGTACAGTTGTGGCAGAGCCTGCTCTGCAGTCAGTCTCGACGCACATTGGCGGCGGTGCTGAACATGGCGCTGTTTTTTTTGAAGCGGCGTTTGCGTGTTCTGGTTCGGTCATGACGATGAAACCGGCGATCGCACCGCTCACCGACATGAGCAGCCGGAGCAGCCTGGCCCCCGTCAGCGATGACCGGCACAGGCCATTCTGGTCAGTGATGATTCCAACGTACAACTGCGCAACCTATTTGCGACAGACGCTGACGAGCGTCCTGGCCCAGGACCCTGGACCGGATGTCATGCAGATCGAGGTCATCGACGATGCATCGACGAAAGACGACCCGGAGGCTGTCGTTCGGGAAGTCGGCCGTGGACGAGTGCTTTTCCACCGGCAGAAAGTGAACGTCGGGCATACAGCCAATTTCCAGACCTGCCTGGAACTTTCTAGAGGACGGATCGTGCATCTGTTGCACGGAGACGATGCCGTGCGACCGGGCTTTTACGAGAAGATGAGAGTTGCGTTTGAGCGGGTGCCCGGACTGGGTGCAGCGTTTTGCCGCCAGATCTACATCGACGAGAATGGCCGCGAGGTCTGGGAATCTCCCTTGGAACGCGAGAACAGCGGGATCCTGGAGAACTGGCTGGAAAAGATCGCGGTTCGCCAGCCGATACAGACCCCTTCGATAGTTGTCGCTCGCGATGTGTATGAGCAAATTGGTACATTTGATCGCAGGCTTACAGCGGTTGAGGATTGGGAGATGTGGGTGAGGATCGCGGCGCACCGTGAGGTCTGGTTTGAAACTGGGCAACTCGCCTTGTACCGCGTTCACGGCACGTCAAACACGGCTCGTGTGGTGCGTTCAGCCGAGAACCTGCGCGACGTACGGCGCGCCCTCGCGATCATCCGCTGCTATCTTCCCCAGGAGACCGCCGATGCAATCGTGAATGCCTCGCTCGCCTTTTGGGCCGGCGATGCACTGAGGAACCGTGTACCGGTCTACATCAGGAAGGGTGACTTCGCAGCGGTGCGTGCTCAGCTCGAGGAAGCTCTGCGTTGTAGCCGCTCACCGGGAACGCTTGCGGCATTAGTCGCCTTGCTGCCGGCTCTCGTCGGAATGGTCCTGCGAAGGCCATCTCAAAACACGGGTGTCGCGTGAACATATTCGCGGCTGGAGACAAATTGGGTGCAACACACTCGGAGGCGGAGCGCGATTGGCCGCCCGTTCCGATGGCTGTGCTTGATCTTGAGATGACGGATCTTCCCGACCAGTTGCAAATCTCGGAAAAATGCCGAGCCGGGTTGGCGCTGCTTAGGGTTCGCGGGCGACCGTGCGGCCAAGCCGTGGTCCGGTTGGATCAGCCAGACAATCCTCTTTTGCCCACTATCCTCGCGGGCGCGGATTCGGCGTTTTGGGAGGCATGGCTGAGATGCCGGCTGGGCCTTGACGCCTCGTACGCCGACAGACCGTCCACCATGTCGGTCAGCGTAGCCGTTTGTACGCGGGATAGGCCTGAGGACCTGAAGCGCTGTATCGATGCGCTGCTGCGAATGCCGGACGACGGTCAAGAGATTCTCGTGATCGACAATGCCCCTTCCAGCGACGCAACCGCGATGATGATCCAGCAAATGTCACGCATCCGTTACGTGCGTGAGGACCGCCCAGGATTGAACGTCGCTCGCAATCGTGCGTTGGAGGAGGCGCGAGGAGAGCTAGTTCTTTTCACCGATGACGATGCGGCTCCGGATCCGCTCTGGCTGCGCCGGCTCGCGCGCAATTTCGACGATCCGCTGGTCCTTGCGTCAACCGGGCTCACGATGGCACTCGAATTGTCCTCGGCAGCCCAAATTGACTTCCAGCGCTATGGCGGCTTCGTACGTGGATTTAAGCGTGTCGTATACGATGCAGCCGAGCACGATCCACTGTTGGCGTGGCACGCCGGGGCCGGGGTGAATATGGCAATCCGCCGCTCCGCGGTTCAGCTGGTTGGCTCATTCGACGAGGCGTTCGACGCGGGAACACCCACGCATGCGGGTGGTGACAGCGAAATGTTCCGGCGGATTCTCTCGGCGGGCTATCGCATTGTCTACGATCCAGAGGCGCTGAATTGGCACAGGCATCGCAAGAGCGCGGACGAGTTGCGTCGGCAGCTCTTCGGGTACGAGGTTGCAGGTGCGTCGCTGCTGACGAAAGCGTTCTTCGTTGATGGAGACATCGGCGCCCTGCGGGAAGCCGTTCGTTGGCTTAAGCGCGAAATACGGTTCTTGTTCCGAGCAGTGCTAGGGCGACCGAATGTTCCTTCGTTCTCTGTGAGTTTTGCGCGCTTTAGCGGAGGACTTGTCGGGCCTTTTCTCTACCTCAGGTCAAGAAGGCAAGTGCGATGACTGCCGAGCAAGCAAGTCCTTCGCTCAGTGTTGTTATCCCCACCCACAATCGCCGCGAACTGCTGCACAGGGTGCTGGATGCTTTGGCCCACCAGACCGCCGATCCCGCGACGTTCGAAGTTATCGTGGTGCCCGACGGGTGCGCGGACGGAACTGAAGGCATGTTAGGTGCGCAGAACTATCCTTTCGCGCTAAAGATTGTTGAGCAATCGGACAGCGGCGGCCCGGCTGCTGCCCGCAATGCCGGCTCCAAAGCGGCCGTCGGCCGCATATTGCTGTTTCTCGATGACGATGTCGAACCATCTCCCGGCTGGCTTGAAGCTCACCGGCGTTCCCACGAGCTGCAAGTCGGACCGGTTGTGGTGTTGGGTCCATATCCGCCGGTACCGCACGCGTCTCCGGAGCTGTTTCGCGCGATTGCGCGCAACTGGTGGACGAAGCATTTTGACGAGCTCAAAGATCCGGGACACCGGTTCAGTTTTCGCGACCTCTTAACGGGAAACTTATCATTGCCGGCCGAGGTGTGGGAGCAAGTGAGCGGCTTGGACCCGAGCTTTCGGGCCCATGAGGACTACGAGCTTGGCGTGCGGTTAATGCTACGGGGAATCCCCTTTCGCTTCGCCAGTGACGCCTTGGCATATCATCATGAATACGAGACGACGACCCTTGCCGGCGCTTTCCGTCGCGCGCGAGAGGAAGGTCGCTCCGATGTTCTTCTCAGCAAAAAGCATCCGCATGTGCAGACCGGTCTTAGGGTAACTACCCTATTTCCTCGGTCGTGTGGGATAAGAGGTGTCCTTCACCATCTACTCTTTGTATTTGGCGAATGGATTGATCCTTTGGCACAAGGCGTGGCGGCCATGTTGCCCATTATCGCTCGCAGACGTCTGCGGGGTCTATATTTTGCGCTCTACCACGAACTGAATGAATATTGGTATCTTCGCGGAGTGGCCGAGACCCTGAAGACGCGGTTGGCGTGGAAACGATTTGCCAACGGCGCTCCCCCACCGCATCCGGCCAAGAAGCTAAGCGTCGATCTCAGGGCGGGGATACGCGCTGCGGAAGTCGCCATGGATCGAGCTCGCCCGGACGAGGTGGTGCTTCGGTACGACGGAAAGGAATTCGGCGTGCTGCCGTGCGAGGTTGGAGTTGAGCCGTGGAAAGGAAGCCACTTGAAGCCTGCCCTATGCGGTCGTCTTGCGCAAGACTACCTCGAACGTCTGCTTGAGGCAGGGGACATGGAAGGCGTGCCGCCCATTTGTCGGGATGCAGTTCAGCGCGGAATTACCAAGGCCAGGCTTGCTATGAAGGTTCCGCGTGAGCAGATGTGGTGGGAGCAGGACGGTCAGTGGCGCGTTTTCATCAGCGGTGCGGGCGATTGACGGGCTTCACCGCATTCAAGCTGAGTTCCGTTCTGCAGTACGTGCCGCAACCCTACCAACCGGTCCGGGTCGTGCAAAGCCCACATCTCAGAACAGCTCGCCGGGCGATATGTTCGAACAAGGTTGAGCGCGTCGGCGGCTCGCGTGCTGATCCCTGTGTTTCTACGGTGTAACCGTAAAGCTAAATCGTTTATTCGTGGGCTGTTTTAGGCCGCCCTTAAGTAACTCGGTACGCTTTGATTCGCAGATCTTTCATATCCTTCAATTTGTCTGCAAACCGGTAAATTCGATTTGACGCCTGTCTTCGATGTTCGTCGTGCAACGAGAGCACGCGACCATCATGCCCTATGCCCTGACGATCAATGGAACCTTCGGCGCCGATATTCTGTTTGGCGACACTGGAAGCGACCTGCTAACCGGCGGGGCCGGAAGGGACCTCTTCGTTGTTTCGAAGGGGTATGGCTCCGACACCATTAGCGACTTTCAGGCAGGGGCCGGCGGCGATGCGCTTCGCGTGCAGAACTATGGATTCGCAACATTTGCAACTTTCATGTCTGCTGCAAGGCAGTCAGGTCTAGACGTTGTCGTCACGCTCTCTTCAACCGAGACGCTCACGTTGCAGAATGTCGCGCTCTCGTCTCTCACGGCCGCAAACGTCATTCTCGACAATCCGCTGCCGATCAGTGCATCGCCGAATACAGCGTGGACCACGATCGGAGCAGGAGGCACGCTGACCGGCGGCGCAACCAACGACTCGCTGCAGGCGATGGGCGACGGTGTCACGCTAATCGGCGGCGCAGGCGACGACTCGTACTTCATGTACAATCATGGAACGAAGGTAGTCGAGCTCGCTGGCCAGGGGATCGATACCATCTACGATGGTATGATTGACGGCTACAGTCTGGTGAATGCGCCTAACGTCGAGAATCTCACGTTGGGAAGCAGCTATCACGCGCCTGCGACTGGCAACGATCTGGACAACATCATCATCGGCAGCGCCGGCAACAACATGATCGACGGCGGCAGGGGCAATGACGTCCTTACCGGCGGAGCGGGCAGCGACACGTTCGTCGTCCGGATCGGAAACGGCAACGACATCATCACCGACTTTCAGACTGGTGCCGGCGGTGACATTCTTCAGATCAACGGTACAAACTTCCAGACGCTCGCCGACGTCACTGCCGCCATGCAACAGGTCGGCACCGATATCGTCCTGTCGCTCGGCAATGGCGAGAAAATAACGCTGGAGAACACCAAGGTTCAGAATTTCACGACAGCCAACATCAACATCGTCACGGCGCCATCGGGATTGATCCAGACCTTTGGCGACGATTTCAACTCGCTGTCCGCCGGCCAGGATCCTCACCTGACCTGGAAAACGAGCTATGCCTGGAGCGGAGTGGCAAGTTACACACTTCCCGGCGAGCAGCAGGTCTATGTCGATCGGAGCTTCACGGGCCTGCCGGGGACGCAAGCGTCGAGCCCGCTGGGCTTGAATCCGCTCTCGATACAGAACGGGCATCTTGTGATCTCGGCCGCGCCTATTCCATCCAGCGCTCTCGCCTATGTTGGCAATCACCAATTCTCGTCTGGAGTGATCACAACCGAGAACAGCTTCGTTCAGACCTACGGCTACTTCGAGATGAAGGCCACGCTGTCCGATACGAAGGGCGCTTGGCCTGCTTTCTGGATGCTGCCGATCAATACGAATGGCCTGGCTACCGAACTTGACATCTTTGAGGCCCTGGGACGGGACCCTGATCAGGCTCATTGGGGTTTCGTATCCTCGTCCACGGCAAGTCAGGGTTATTGGGCGAATACCGCAAACCTCACCGCCGGAGATCACACCTTCGGTGTGGAATGGACGCCCTACACGCTGACCTACTTTGTCGATGGTGTCGAGGTCGGGCAAGTCGCGACGCCATCTGACATGAACACTGCGATGTACATGATCGCCAATCTCGCGATGGGCGGAAGCTGGGCCGGCAATGCGGATCCTGGTGCAACGGCGCAGATGAGCATTGACTACATCAAAGCTTATCAGTTGTCAGAGTACACGCTTGCGAATTACACGCTCAGGAGCAGCGGTGTTGCGTCGACAGCCATGGGCGGTACCATCGCTGCCGACAGCCTGACCGGGACTTCAGGCAACGACCTGCTCGGTGGCGCGGGCGGCGCCGATATAATGACGGGCGGCACGGGCGACGATACCTATGTTGTCACCGATACGAATGCGAAGGTCGTGGAAGCCTATGGCGGCGGCGTGGACACGATCCTGTCGTCGGTCAGCTACACTCTGTCGAGCCACGTCGAGAACCTGACGCTGACGGGTTCGTCGGCGTTGAATGCCACCGGCAACTCCCAATCCAATATCCTCATCGGCAACAGTGCGGCTAACGTCATCACGGGCGGACTAGGCAATGACATCCTGATCGGTGGCGGGGGCGCCGACACATTCGTCGTCAACTCGGGTGACGGCTCGGATGTCATTACCGACTTCACGCCGGGATCGGCTGAGGGGCACGATATCATTCAACTGAAGGGCTTTGCGTTTACGTCCTTCGGCGACGTCAAGGCGGCGATGACGCAGGTCGGAAACGACGTTTATCTCGCGCTGACGAGCCAGGACACGCTGGTTATCCGCAACACCACAATCTCGGCCTTCACCAGCGACGACTTCCAGCTGCCGTCTACTTTGCCCGTGGGAGGTACGATCACCTCGTGGGTCAACGGATCGACGAGCAGCCGCACCGTCTACGGCACTGCCGCGAACGACAAGATCACGGCAGTAAACTACAACGACACGCTCGTGGGGTGGACTGGTGACGATACCTATGTCATCAACAGCGCGAGCCAGAAGGTAGTTGAAAACGCCGGCGGCGGCATCGATGCGGTCCAGGCCTGGACCTCCTATACTCTTGCGTCGAACGTCGAAAATCTGACGCTGATGATGGGCGGACTCACCGGCATCGGCAATGATTGGGCAAACCGGATGGTCGGCTCCGGCGGGAGCGACATCTTGAACGGTGCTGGCGGCGACGATTGGCTGTTCGGCGACGTGGGCAACGATACGTTTATCTATGGGATCGGAAGTGGCCGCGATGCGATAGCCGATTTCCGCACCTTCACGAGCGCAACCACAGAGCACGACAAGCTGGTGCTGAAGGGATATGACGCCAGCGCTTATCTGACAAATATGGGTGACGCGTGGACCGTTCACTACGCGGGTGGAACGGACAGTTTACGGCTTGTCGGTGTAACGCAGCTATCTTCGTCTGATTACGTGTTCGTCTCCTCCACCGGCGCGGCGATGAGCATGACGGGACTGACAGCGCCGACGTTTTCTCTGGCGGGCTCGACCTCGTCGGCCGCTGGTGGGCTTGTCCCCGTGAGTCAACTGACGCTGACCGGAACGGCGCAGGCCGGAGTGACGATCAAGATATTTGATCAGACCACGCAGGTCGGTATCGCGACGGCCGATGGTGACGGTACCTGGACCTTTGCAACGTCGGGCCTGGCGGACGGAAGCCATTCCTTTACCGCTATCGCGACAGACGGCACCGGCAACGTCAGCACCGCTTCAGTTCCTGTGACGGTCACGATCGATGCAAAGGCGCCAAACGCCCCCTCAATCGCCTCATTCTCACCGGACAGCAACATCGTCGGCGACGGAATCACAAACGCAAATCAGCTGACGCTGAGCGGGACGGCGGAAGCCGGCGGTAAGGTGCTGATATTCGACGGCGCGACGCAAGTCGGCACCGTCACGGTCGATGCCAACGGCAACTGGTCGCTTGCGAGCGGCATTTTGGTCGACGGGACCCACGCCTTTACAGGCAAGGCGGTGGACGCCGCCGGCAATGTCAGCGCGGAGTCGAGCGTTCTTAATGTGATGGTGGATACGGCCGCGCCCAATGCGCCGGTTCTCGTCTCGGATACACTCGCTACCGACAACAAGGTAGTGGTATCCGGAACAGCAGAGGCGGGCAGCACGGTCAAGTTGTACGAAGGGACGATGCTGCTGGGAACTTCGGTTGCGGCATCAAACGGAATCTGGAGCGTCACGACCGGCTCGCTTGCAGCAGGAGCGCATGCATTTACTGCCACGTCGACGGATGCGGCCGGGAACGCCAGCAACCTTTCGTCGTCGCTTGATTCCGTCATTGGCACGTCGATCGAGTCGGCTGGAGCAATCAGTCTCGTTCAGGTGGGCAGCAATTATCTTCTCAGTCCGACGGCTAGTGGCAATGGGCCGACGCTAAAGTACAATGGTGACGTCTATATCGCAGGGCAGTTCAGTGGATGGGCGCCGATCGGTGTCGAGATGATCGTCGGTGGTTATGAGGTGGCTTGGAAAAATCCTTCGACGGGCATGTACACGGTGTGGATGACCGACAATAACGGAAACTTTACGTCGTATTTGCTAAACAATGTGAAGGGTACCAATACGTCCTTGGAATCCGTCGAAAGTATCTTGCGTCAGGATCTAAACGGAGATGCTACAATTGGGCTTCCGGCACCAAATAAGGTGATTGAGTCGAACGGTGCTACAAGCCTCATTCAGGTCGGCGACAATTACTATCTCTTCAGCAACATCACAGGAATCGGTCCTCAGTTAAAATTTGGTGGTCTGCCGTTATTGGCAAGTCAGCGAACCTCCACACCCGCGTTGGGTGCCGAGCAAACTGCCACCGGATATACTGTTGTGTGGAAGCTCTCATCAACGGACTATTCAGTTTGGACTACCGACAGCAACGGCAATGAGACATCCTACGTACACGTATCTGCAACCAGTAGTGCGCTGGTCTCCTTGGAAACGAAATTCCAGCAAGACCTAAACGGCGACAGCGTCATGGGCGCAGTTACTCCGTCAGTGGATGCTCCCATGGCCGCTGTCATCGAGTCGCAGGGAAAGACCAGTATGATGCAAGTGGGAGACAATTTCTTTCTCCTGGACGGTACCGGAGCTGGGCCCGAACTGAAATTTAGTGGTCTGCCGGTGTTGGCAAGTCAGCGAACCTCTACGCCGGCGCTGGGCGCCAAGCAAACCGCAACTGGTTATACTGTCGTGTGGAAACTCAGCGGCAATGACTATTCCATTTGGAATACTGATAAAGCCGGCAATGAAACATCCTACGTACACGTATCTGCGACAAGTAATGCGCTGGTCTCCTTGGAGACGACATTCCAGCAAGACCTAAACGGCGACGGCACCATGGGCGCAATTACTCCGTCAGTGGCTGCTCCCATGGCCACCGTGATCGAGACGCAAGGAAAGACCAGCGTGGTCCAGGTGGGGGACAATTTCTATCTCCTTGATGGTGCGGGAGCTGGCCCCGAACTGAAGTACGGGGGGCTGCCAGTCCTAGCAAGTCAGCGCGTAATGATCCCAGCGCTGGGCGCCGAGCAAACCGCAACTGGTTATACTGTTGTGTGGAAACTCAGTGCGAATGACTATTCGATCTGGAATACTGACAAGAGCGGAAATGAGACTTCCTATGTCCACGTATCTGGAAGCGACAGCGCTTTAAAGGCACTAGAAGTTAGCTTCTTGCAAGACCTGAACGGCGACGGTCTAATCAACACGGCATCAACCGTGCTGGACATATCCGGCAAGGCGGTCCTGAGCCTGAGCAATATGAGCCAAGCGTTGATGATTGAGGCAGGTGCGACGCTCGAGTTGACTGGCGCGGCGTCAGGCGCGGTCACGTTCTCCGCTGCGACCGGCACCCTGGTGCTCGACCAGGCCTCTCAATTCGCCGGCACGATCTACGGCCTCTCCGGCAACGGCGATCCGTCCGGCTCGGACATTCTCGACCTCAAGGACATCTCGTTCGGATCAGGCACGAAGGTGACCTATTCCGGCGATACCGCGGGGGGGATACTCACCGTCTGGGACGCGCAGAACCATACAGCACAGATCAGGCTGGCTGGAGACTACACCCATTCGACGTTCAATCTGTCGAGCGACGGAAGCGGAGGCACTCTCGTCATCGACCCGCCCATTGATCAGTTCAAGTTCTCTGTTGCGGGGGCCTCAACACTGCCTCAGCTGCCAACCCATCTTAGTGCAGTCGATGGCGATGCATTCAAATTCAGTGAGATTGTCGCCGTTCCGTCAGGTCAGCCTCTGATCTCCACCCACCATGAATGGGACCAAGTGTTTTTGACCGCACATTTCGGTGAGACGTTCGATTACAATCACGCGCAAGGAGCAACTCAGATCGAGCTCGCACCTCATATCGCCCCTATCGATCTTCACAGCTTCCTGTTGCATGCCTAAGACGTCCGCGCAGCTCTCGCTTTTGATATGTGAGGGGCGTAAAATCCGTCCCTTGTTGGACCTTATTTCAAATCGGGGAAAAATCCTTCAAGCAATTATCGCCGCCTTGGTAGTCCAGGGATTGGCGTGTTCTGCTGCGCTTGCCGGAGGTACCTGCATTCTGCATCCGCAGGCATTTCGATTGAGGTCCGACACTATTCGCTGGTCGATCAAGATAAAATCCGGCGAGCAATGCATCCAGGGCCTGCGTTGGTCGACGCTCATGATCGACAAGGTCTCGATCATCGAACCGCCCAAAGCCGGACGTCTCATCGTGGAGGGACCATCCTTCCGCTATTTCGCCGATTCTGCTGGCGGTTCGGATTATTTCAAGCTCGAGATCAGCGGCACTTCTCTGCGTGTCAATGGAGTCTCCTCTCTCGAGGTTGACGTCAACCGGCAGTGAGCTCTCGATTCCGAACCAGTGAAGACGTCTAACTCAACCTGTACCACTCTGGGAGCCGAAAGCCGTAGTCTAGCGAGGGGGATTGGTTCGATTGCTATTCAGATTCGGATTCGCTGAAGGGGCTGGAGGAACTCCCTGACCAATGGGGTTCTTGAAGGGGTTGTTGCTGGGCTGAGTTGCGACCGGCGAGCGTGAACCGGTGGTATAGCCCTGCGAGCGCACCGTCGTATTCCTTTGTTGCGTGTTCTGGGCGAAAGTTGGAGCGGCAAGCGTGGAAACCAACGCCGCGATGAGCAAAGACATCGGCATATTCATAACGGTCTCCATTCTGAATAAGTTAAGACTCCACTCTACTTAGGTGCCGTTGCTCTCCTTATAAGGCCTCATGGCTTCTTGCAGGCCGAATAAAAAGTGCCATTCGTAGCAACCACCCGCTCGATGCATTGCCTCGGATCGACGATGTCACCACCAACTCTGAAATAGTAGGCCTGATTTTTCAGGATAAGCGCATAGCGCCCAGGCGGCAGTTCCAGCGCCGGGTCCTCGCTATGAAGCTCATACATTTCGGAACTGTCAGGCAAAGGAGATACGCGGAACGGATAGGAGAAGTTGCGTATCACCCACGCCTCCTCGCTGTCGCCCAGCTTTTTGCCCGTCGCTTCTGCCGAGAATTCGCGCGCTATCCTGGCGACCACGCGGATCTCGGCCCGCTCCAAGCTATTGTTCAGGGAATCGCGGCGGAACACGATGAATTTTGGGTGGCCGTTTGGGAGGGCGGCCTGATCGGGCATTTTGAAGGCCGCGGAGATGGCGACCCTGATATCCGGTGGCCTTCCGGGCAGCAGTGGCAGTTCTGCGAGCGATTGGTCGTCGACCACGGCATAGACGCCATAGTCGGTCGGTCGAAGAGGGGAACGCTGCGGCGCCGTTCTAGCGGACTGAGCCGTCGCTGCGGTAACCGGGGCAGGTGATGCGGCGATAGCCGGCTGTCCCTCCCGCTGGAGACCATTCCCAAGCGATGCCAGGCGCTCTCGCTGGTGTACGACGAACGCGGCCGTACCGACAAGCAGCAGGAGTATGGCGGCTCGTCTCGCGATCGACCAGAAGGATCCGCTTGCACCAAGGAGCCGGCGGTCAAGCTCAACAATCGTATGTGTGGCCGCCGGGGGCAGCTCCCGAGCCCAAGATCGGTAAGCATCCGAGAGGCCCGAGCCCGACAACTGCTGGGCCGATTGCAGCGGAATGCCCACTTGCTGCCGCGAGAACTCCTCGACGCCGCGGATGGCAGTTTCCAACGCCTGCTTCGCCCGCTGAACGTCTTGAGGGCTAGAAGTGGTGGCCTGCTCGTCGAGCTTGTAACGGGCGAGATCATAGACGATCTGACGCATGTGCTCGGGATGACTCTGAACCGTCTCCAGCATGCGCGAAATCACGAGGGCAAATTGAACCTCCGCGGAGGCAGGCTCCGTTCCGTCCCCACCAGTTATGCTCAAATCGCGCGAACGCATCCCTGCCAAATTCCCCATTCGGGCCGAAAAGTCGCGTTTCTTCAAGGGCTAGCCTTGAATACCAGCCTTCTTTCTTCCATGCCATAGCGATGCTCGACCCGTTTTTTTTCCTCAGTACTTGTGAGCAAGCTCCAAGGCGAGGCCTCCTTCGGCGCAGCGGCATGCCGATCTGGATGCGCCATGTGATGACTCATATTTCTGCGTTCCAAATGCGCAAAAACAAACTAGGATGGCTCGCCTATGCCACAACCCGTGTGAGACCATGTTTTCTGGACCGCGCCCCGACACTGCCGCACTATGCCTCGTCGCGCTGCTTGCGGTCTCCGCGATGGATCCCGCGTCTGCCATTACTGCCGAGGTGGCCAGAAAATGCAGCGCGCTCATGGCCAAACAGTTTCCCCCTCGAGAGCCCGGCAACCCTGCTGCAGGTAGCGCAAAGGGGACTGGTCGCGATCAGCAGGCATTCTTCAACAAGTGCGTTGCCAATGGGGGCAAGATCGACGACAACGCTGGAAAATAGAGAAGCACAGGTCGTGTTCACGATGCCCTGCTAGACTAGTGCTGAGCTCGGTCGTCAGTCTGTACTTCGCGCGTTGGATCTACGGGGGCTGATGCGTTACCCTCGTACGTTAGACGCAATGCGAGTGTCCCAAGAGAGAAGGACAGCCGTTCAAGAGTTCTGACGAGGAAAGCCATTCGCGCGCCCGAGGTTTTTGCTCAGTGAGCTGAACTAACGATTGCATAGGCCCAGGGTTTCAATCCGATGGCTGATCGAAGCAATCTTTCGAATCACCGATGTTTCGCCAGTGAGCCTAGCTGCGTGCAGGCGGTGTGCAGCTCCAATTGTTCGTCTGAGAGCACAATTTTGTATCATGTGCTGACTGCAACGACCCATCGCTAGGCGATACGAATTGTCGCGCCATTGGAGGCATCAGTCCAGCGGGCGCGTGGCAGTGAGCAACTGCAAGCCACGGCTCCCCGCCTCCCGGCTGAAAACTTGCGAAGATGACCTGTAGCTCACCTGTCAACAGAATTGGATCTATCCGAAGATCCAGTCTTTGCAGCTGCAGAAGGGCGGAGCAGAAAGGTCGGCAGTTCGCTCGCTCGATGCGGCTGCACATAGGACTGATTTGAGATATTCCGCGCGACGCTCCCGCGAAATCGCTGCGCGCGTCGTGTACCCGGCTGCAAAGGAGATGGCGGCAGTAGATGACAGGATCAGCAAGCCAAGCACGCGATGCTCCGCACAAGATTTTTGGTTTCGTTGTCTCTCAGGAGCGGCCCACGCAAATTTCGTGCCCGTTTTTGGGGGGTACGATCATACCGGAATTGCCGGCCGCTTGTACGTGGGCCGTACCCTCCCTTCGTTGCGCTTACTTCTTTCGTTTGCCCGAAGAAGGTCGTGATCGCTCGAAAGTGTGCTGAAGAAGACTGGGAAATCGGCTCAAGCCGAGGCTGAAGCCTTTATGATGCGCCGCTCGCAATCCAAGCTCTGGGATCTAAGCCGCAAGGACTCTATGTTTAGCGGGGTAGAGTGGCTCAACGTTGTTCATTGTCGTATCAGGCCCTTTCGGGGAAGGCGGCTCCGGAACGTTGCCGTCCTTCGCCATGCAGTCCCTGAAATAATTGTTGCGATCAGCGCTCATGCGCACCGCCCCGGGGCGTTGATAGGGATAAAGCAGGTAGGAATAGCGGATGCACTTCTTGGCGGTTTCTGCGCTGGGACCCGCTGCAGCCGGAGTCAATCCCGCAGCAACCATCTGAAGCATGACGTATGCCGCGGCAATTGCTGGCCGAGAGAACATCTGCATGAAAATTTGCCAAACTGAATTCGCCCAGTTCCTAGCCGATCTCCACCCAAAAAGAAACGATCAGACGGCCGGAAGTAAAGACGTAAGGAGCGGTATCGGCCGCCTTACGAGGCGCCCGACACCTGGATACGTTTGTTCAAACCTGGGCGGATGCGAGCGCCTGCCTACCAGATCGAGCTGTGATGGCAGCCACGCGTTCGTTCCGTGATCCAACTCGCATTTGGCCTTACCCGGCCCGGGATCTCCGAGGCGCGATAGGTATATTGTAATTAGTGGTATTGCGTATGAGGAAGGCTGGCGGTTGGCTGACCCCAGTGGGCTTCAGGTAGGGTTCATACAATCGATATCGATCGCGCCGTTTGCGGGAGACCGCCCCACGCGCGGTGTAGCCGGCCGCGAAAGACAGCACGGCTGTCGATAACAAGAGAACAAGGCCCAGCACGCAAATCACCCAATCGCTTTCGGAGGTACGATCAAATCCAAACGGCGAATCGAGTTCCGCGCCCAATGTTGCGAAACCTGTGAAAAGCCAAGTCGAAGCCTAGGATTCATTAAGCAATTGAGACGTCGGTACTTCTTCAGGCGGCCCATGGTCCGCGACCTCGACACGAGCATCGCGGCAGACGCCTGACTTTAGTGATCATCCGGACAAAGTGCGGCGAATTAATGCCTTGGATCGCGAAGTTTGAGTGCGCCCGTCGGAGCGCACCTAACGAGGAGTTTACCAAGGGAAATGGGCCGCGCTCGGCACTTACCGATGATTCAATATTTGCCTCCATTTTTCGCCTGCACACGAGAAGGGGGCCAGCCAATGTCACGCCAATTCATACGTGCATCCATTGCAGCCGTGCTGGCGCTTCTCGCATCAGTCGCCGCTACCCACGCCACGCCCAACTGTCTGCGCGATATCAAGCCCTACAGACTTGCCGGCGACACCATGGAATGGTCAATGATGATTGCGCCCGGTGGAGATTGCATTCAGGGGTTGCGATGGCCGACGATGCAGATCTACAAGGTAGAACTGACGGAGAAGCCGAAGAGCGGCGAGATCGTTCTAGTTGGCCCAGGATTCCGCTATTTCGCAAAGCCGGACTTTGCGGGCACCGACAAATTCACCCTCTTCGTGACGGGCAAAAACCGGCATGACGAAGGGGCTTCGACTATCGAGATCACAGTGTCCCGGTCCAGCCCCCCGCTGCTCGTCAGCGCTGTCAGCGGTCCGAAATAAGTCTGCTCGAGCCGCTTGCGCGGGCCGACAGGGCGCAGGGTGCCGTGTCTTTGCGGCCACAGGGGGCACGGCTTCATCGCGGTGCGTCTCGATCGCCGTACGTCTCTCCTCCCGGGATTGACCTGGTGGACCGATGCGGCCAAAAAGAGCCGCTGCGGACGGCTTTCTCGCAGTATCGCCGGCCAGCCAGATCGTGAAGCCGCCGGGTGACTAGGAACAAGGTTTGCATGGCTGAGCGGATCGCTCTCATCACCCGCGTGACCGGCCAGGACGGCGCCTATCGGGCCGAATATCTGCTGTCGCTCGGCTACGTCGTGCACGGGAACAAGCGGCGCTCGTCCTCATTCAATACCGCGCGAGTCGATCACGTCTATCAGGACCCGCACATAGGCAACGTGCCGTTCCTGATGCATTACGGTGATGTGACGGACTCGACCAACCTGATCCGCCTGGTGCAGGACATCAGGCCGACCGAGATCTACAATCTCACCGCCCAGAGCCATGTTGCAGTCAGCTTCGAGAGTCTGGAATATACCGCGAAGGCGGATGCAATTGGCGTGTTGCGGCTGCTGGAGGCGATCCGCATTCTCGGCATGGAAAAGAAGACGCGGTTCTACCAGGCCTCGACTTCCGAGCTCTATGGCTTGGTGCAGGAGATCCCGCAAAAGGAAACGACGCCTTTTTATCCGCGCTCGCCCTACGGCGTAGCCAAGCTCTATGGCTTTTGGTTCGTGACCCGCAAGATCACCTGCGCACTCGGTGCGGGAGATGGTCGAGCTGGCGTTCGCGCAGGTCGGCCGCCGCATCGAATGGCGGGGCGAGGGAGTCGAGGAGACAGACGTCGATGCGGCGAGCGGCAAGATTGTCGTCAGGATCGATCCGGCCTACTTCCGACGGACCGAGGTCGATCTCCTCATAGGCGACGCCAGCAAGGCGCGTCAGGTGCTCGGCTGGAAGCCGAAGCGGAGCTTCGCTCAGCTCGTCGAGGAGATGGTGACGAGCGACCTTGCCGAGGCGAAACGGGACGCAGCCCATGGCAAGCGCACCATTTGAGCTGAAGGGCAAAAGCGTCTACGTCGCCGGCCATCGCGGCATGGTCGGCAGCGCGCTCGTGCGCCGGCTGCAACGGGAGGACGTAAGGCTCGTCACCGTGGACCGGAGCGAGGTCGACCTCCGCAACCAGGCGGCCGTGTTCGGATGGTTCGCGCAGACGCGGCCACAGGTGATCTTCCTCGCTGCCGCGAAGGTCGGCGGCATCGTCGCCAACGATACGCTCCGGGCCGAGTTCATTTACGACAACATCGCGATCGCCGCGAACGTGATCCACGCCGCACATCAGAACGGCGCCGGGAAGCTGATGTTTCTCGGCTCGTCCTGCATCTATCCGAAGCTGGCGCCTCAGCCGCTCCGCGAAGACTACGTGCTCTCGGGGCCGCTGGAGCCCACCAACGAGCCCTATGCGATCGCCAAGATCGCCGGCATCAAGATGGTGGAGGCCTATCGCAGTCAGTACGGTTGCGATTTCATCAGCGTGATGCCGACCAATCTCTACGGCCCCGGCGACAATTATCATCCTGAAATGAGTCACGTGGTCGCCGCGTTGATCCGGCGCTTCCACGAGGCGAAGCTCTCAGGCGCGACCAACGTCGTGGTGTGGGGGACCGGCACGCCCCGGCGCGAGTTCCTCTATGTCGACGACATGGCCGATGCCTGCGTGCATCTGATGAAGACCTATTCCGGCCCCGAACTTGTCAACATCGGCACCGGCGAGGATATCACCATCGCGGAATTCGCGCGCATCGTTGCCGAGATTATCGGCTACAGCGGCGAAATCCGCTTCGACGCCTCGCGTCCCGACGGAACGCCACGCAAGCTGCTCGACGTCAGCCGTCTCGACAGGCTCGGCTGGCGCGCGACCACGTCGCTTGGGGGTGGCTTGAGGCGCGCCTACGCGGCATATCTGTCGCATATGTAGAATGCGACAAATGCATGTCGCGAGCTCAGGGCCGTCCGCAATGGCCGTCACGCACAGCGGTTGAGAGTTATTCGTTCGCGCAGCAACCTGCCCTAATGTTGGGCGCGCGATCGGATAGTGAAATGGTCTAGGGTGTTCACTGGAACAGCCGTCTCCAACGGAAAGAGTCTTCATGCGAATTGCGATGATCGGCACGGGCTATGTGGGATTGGTGTCCGGCGCCTGCTTTGCGGATTTCGGCCACGACGTCACTTGCGTCGACAAGGACGAGAGGAAGATCGCAGCGCTGCATCGCGGCGAGATCCCGATCTACGAGCCTGGCCTCGACGAGCTGGTCGCGAACAACGTGAAAGCCAAGCGGCTCGACTTCACCACCGATCTGAAGCAGCCGGTTGCCGATGCCGACGCCGTGTTCATCGCGGTCGGCACGCCCTCGCGCCGCGGCGACGGGCACGCGGACCTGTCTTACGTCTACGCCGCCGCGAAAGAGATCGCGCAGTCGCTGCAGGGCTTCACCGTGGTAGTGACGAAATCGACCGTGCCGGTCGGCACCGGCGACGAGGTCGAGCGCATCATTCGCGAGGCCA
>NZ_JACCHQ010000060.1 GCF_016031655.1 Bradyrhizobium glycinis | reverse complement strand
GCGAGGTGGTCAAGCTGATCACCGCGATTGCCGAGCAGACCAATTTGCTCGCGCTCAACGCCACCATCGAGGCCGCCCGCGCCGGCGAGGCCGGCCGCGGCTTCGCGGTCGTGGCGAGCGAGGTGAAGTCGCTGGCGAGCCAGACCGCGAAGGCGACCGACGAGATCTCCTCGCATATCGCAGGGATGCAAGGAGCGACCGCCGAATCGGTCGCCGCGATCAAGGAGATCGGGGCGACCATCGGCCAGATCTCCTCGATCTCGACCTCGATCGCGAGCGCGGTCGAGCAGCAGGGCGCCGCCACGCAGGAGATCGCCCGCAGCGTCCAGACCGTCGCGCAGGGCACCCAGACCGCGGCCACCGATATCGGCGAGGTCAACCGCGGCGCCGCCGAGACCGGCTCGGCCTCGGAAGAGGTGCTGAACTCGGCCAAGACGCTGTCGAGCGAAAGCACCCGCCTTCGCGCCGAGCTCGACCGCTTCATGGCAAATATTCGGGCGGCGTAGGAAGGCGCGCCTTACCAAATCCCTAACCGCCAGTTGCGGCGCCACAAATTTACTGCAGCTTATCCTTTGCCGGTTACCGTGCACATGAGTCGGGAAGCGGGCTGCTTCCCGGCTGCGCCTGGTTTTCCGCGAATGGAATGGGGTGGGGGAATGTCGGTGAAGTCCAAGTCGAGTCAATCGAAGTCGAGCCAATCGAAGCTGCCAACGCTGCGTTTTCGCGCAAAAATCATCCTCGGCTTCGTGGCGGTGCTCGCCATCCTCGCCGTCGGCATGGCGTTCGCCTATTTCGGCTTCGAGCGGATCGCTGGCGCCGTGGCCTCCTACCGCACCAGCGTGTCGGAAGCCGATCTGGCACGGACGGTCGATCGCGAGCTGATCGCCTATCAGGGGCTGGCACGGGCCTATACCCTGACCGGCGCGGCCGATGACGAGACTGCGGCCAAGGCCGCTGAAGGAAATCTGAAGAGCGCGATCGCCAAGTCGATGGCCGCCACCACCGGCGCGGCTCGCCGTGAGCAGGTCGGCAAGCTCGAGGCCGAGTTCCAGAGCTTTACGAAAGTCTTCAGCGAGATCATCACGCTGACGCGCGAGAACAACAAGATCGCGGCCGACGAGCTCAACAGTGTCGGCAACAAGATCCGCTTCAAATTCGACGATCTCGCCGACACCGCGGCGCTGGCGGGCCTCGCCTCGGTGCAGACCACGGCCAAGGACGTCACCTCGCAATATCTGGCAGTCTCCACCTCGGTTAGCGCCTTCGTGGCCAAGCCGGAGCCGAAGACCGCCGATGGTGTGATCGCCCGCATCAAGTTCCTGGAGACGCTGCTGGTCTCCATCTACGCGAACGACCAGAAGATCACCGATCGCGTCAAGGAGATCGGCGATCTCTTGAAACAGTACCGCACCTCGTTCGCAAAGCTGACCGAGAACGTGAAGGTCATCGTCAAGCTGAACGGCGAGATGACCAAGACGGCGGCGACCATCCTCAAGCTCTCGGCCGAGCTGCGTTCGGATCTGACCGCGGACCAGCAACGCATCGAGGCGAGCGCCAATGCGACGATCGTGGAAACCGAGCAGCTGATGCTGATGATGGCGCTCGGCGGGCTGGCCATCGGCATCGTGCTGGCCTTGTGGCTCGGCAACGGCATCTCGCGGCCGATGATCGCGATGTGCAAGGCGATGCGGGAGCTCGCCTCGGGCAATTTCGACGTCGTGCTGCCCGGCCTCGGCCGCAAGGATGAGATCGGCGAAATGGCGGGCGCCGTCGAGGAGTTCAAGATCCAGGCCGTTGCAAAAGCCGAGCGCGATGCCGCCGCCAGCGAAGTGCAGAACCGCGAGCAGGCCGCAAGCCGCCGCGCCGAGCTGATCCGCTTTGCCGACGATTTCGAGAGCGCGGTCGGCGCCATCGTCTCCAACGTCTCGGCCTCGGCCGTGCAGCTGGAATCGGCGGCCTCCACGCTGACCCGCACGGCCGAGACCACGCAGAGCCTGTCGAGCCAGGTCGCCGGCGTCTCCGAGCAGGCTTCCTCCAACATGCAGTCGGTCGCGACCGCGACCGAAGAGCTGTCGGCCTCGGTCGAGGAGATCGGCCGCCAGGTGCGCGATTCCAGCCGCATCGCAGAGGCTGCCGTGATGCAGGCCAAGGAGACCGACGGCCGCATCGGCAAGCTGTCGCATGCCGCCCAGCAGATCGGCGAGGTGGTCAAGCTGATCACCGCGATTGCCGAGCAGACCAATTTGCTCGCGCTCAACGCCACCATCGAGGCCGCCCGCGCCGGCGAGGCCGGCCGCGGCTTCGCGGTCGTGGCGAGCGAGGTGAAGT
>NZ_JACCHQ010000059.1 GCF_016031655.1 Bradyrhizobium glycinis | reverse complement strand
TGCCGATTCCGAGGTCATCGCGCGCACCGTACCGAGTTGATGGCGCGCAGGGTTCCGAAATGATCGCGCGCGGCGTTCCGAGCATTCTCCGCGCAGCATTCCGACTTGATCGCGCGCAGTTTCGGATGGTGTGAGGCCTGATCGTTGGCCATTTCTCTGGCTGGAAGCAGCTTGGAGAATTGGATGCCGACGAGGAGGGTTATCATGCGCCAGGTGCGCGAGATTGTGAGATTGAGCCTTGAGGCTGGGCTCTCGACGCGCGTGGTTGGCGAGCGTGTAGGCGTCGGGCCGACGACGGTACGTGACACGCTGAAGCGGTTTGCGCGCGCGGGTCTGGCATGGCCCGTCCCGGAAGCGATCAGCAACACCGAGCTGGAGCAACTGCTGTACGGGGTGCCTGGCGTGAAGCCGGGGCGCCGCAAGGTGGCCGAGCCCGACTGGTCCGTTGTTGCCCGCGAGCTCAAGCGCAAGCATGTGACCTTGCAGGTGCTGTGGGACGAGTACATTGCAGAGCATCCGGACGGGTACCGGTACAGCCGTTTCTGTGACTTGTTCCGCAACTGGGAAGGCCGGCTGCCGCTGGTGATGCGCCAGCACCACGGCGGGGGCGAGAAATTGTTTGTCGACTATGCCGGCGACACGGTGCCGGTGGTTGACCGTAAGACTGGCGAGGTGCGTGACGCGCACATCTTCGTGGCGGTCATAGGCGCGTCCAGCTTGTCGTTCGCGCTGGCGACGTGGACCGAGCAGCTCGGCGACTGGATCGCGGGACATAACGCGGCCTTCAGCTTTTTTGGCGGTGCCACGCAACTCCTGGTGCCCGACAACGCCAAGGTGGCGGTGATCAAGGCCTGCCTCTATGACCCCATGGTCAACCGCAGCTACAGCGATATGGCGCAGCATTACGGCACGGCGATTGTGCCGGCACGGCCGCGTCGTCCGAGAGATAAGGCGAAGGTCGAGGCCTGCGTCGGAATCGTCGAGCGCTGGCTGCTGGGGCGGCTGCGCAACCGAACTTTTTACAGCCTGGCCGAGCTCAACGGTGCGATCGCCGAGTGGCTGGCCAAGCTCAATGACGTACGGGTGCTGCGTCAGTATGGCCGCACACGGCGCCAGCTGTTCGAGGAAATTGATGCGCCGAATCTTAAGCCGCTTCCTGGCGAGCCGTGGGTCCATGCCGAATGGCGCCGATGCCGGGTCGGGCTCGACTATCACGTTGAGATCGAACGGCACTACTACTCGGTGCCCTATCGCTTCGCCCGTCGCGAGGTAGAAGCACGGATCTGTGCGCGAACGGTTGAAATCTTCCTGGGCGGCGAGCGTATCGCCGCGCACATGCGCGGCAGTGGCAACGGGCGGCACACGACGATCAGCGCCCACATGCCTTCCAGCCACCGGCGCTATGGCGAGTGGACGCCGGCAAAGATCCGCAGCGAGGCAACCCGGATCGGTCCGATGCTGCGCCAGCTGGTCGACCGGATCATCGAGGATCGGCCGCATCCCGAACAGGGCTATCGTTCGTGCCTGGGGATCATCCGGCTTGAGAAGCGCTTTGGCGCCGAGCGTCTCGAGGCGGCCGCGCTGCGCGCGCTCGAGATCCAGGCGCGCAACTACCCAAGCATCAAATCGATCCTCGAGAAAGGGCTCGATCGCGTTGCAACGCCCGCATCCTCCGAGCGCGAGCCGATCATACACACCAACATCAGAGGCTCGGACTATTACCACTAAAAGGGAAGAAAAATGCTGACACACCCCACCCTCCACTTGCTTACCCAGCTCGGCCTTACCGGCATGGCCGAGGCCTTCACGAGCTTCGCCGACAACGACGAGGTCCATGGTCTCGCTCACGCCGAATGGCTGGGATTGCTGCTGGACCATGAAGCGACTTGGCGTAACAACAGGCGCCTGGCGCTTCGTCTTCGCAAGGCAAAGCTGCGTCATCATGCCGTGCCCGAGGATGTCGATTACCGCGCCCCCCGTGGCCTCGACCGCCGCTTGTTGGACATACTGCTCAAGGGAGACTGGATCAAAAACCATGAAAATTGCGCCATTGTCGGGCCGACCGGCGTCGGGAAAAGCTGGCTTGGCTGTGCGCTCGGCCACAAAGCCTGCCGGGACAACCACTCTGTACTTTACACCCGGCTGCCGCGGTTGTTCGAGGAACTGGACCTTGCCCGGGGCGACGGCCGACTCGCTTCGCGGATGAAGAGCATCGCTGCCGTCGAGCTCCTGATTTTGGACGATTGGGGCCTTCAAGCCATCGACGCCAATGCCCGTCATTATCTGCTCGAAATCCTCGAAGACCGCTACGGCCGCCGATCAACACTCGTCACCAGTCAGCTTCCAATTGCCAGATGGCATGAGCTCATAAATGACCCAACTTACGCTGATGCCATACTTGATCGCCTGCTTCACAACGCCCACAAACTTGAACTGAACGGTGACTCCATGCGGCGTCCGCCCGTTCTTGCTCGGCCTTGATTACATCGGCTGCCGATGAAGACCGAGACTGCAGCGCGCGAAGCTGATCGGCCGCTACGGCACTGTTGGGGGTGCGCGTCCGGTCAGCTTCGCTCCGCCGACCATACCATCAAACATGTGACGTGATCCCTTCAGCGGCCGCTTGACCACGGGCTATCGATGGTGCCAATTACCTTTAACGATCGGGTGCTTCTCCTGCGCGCGATCAGATTGGAACGTTGCGCGGCATCAGATTGGAATACCTGCGCGCGATCATTGGAATCCGCA
>NZ_JACCHQ010000058.1 GCF_016031655.1 Bradyrhizobium glycinis | reverse complement strand
GTAAGCGTCGTTCCGCTCCCACCTTCTCGCGGCAGATGGGATAGGCGAGTTTCACGATCTCTTTGAAGGGATCGGCTTGTGTCTATGCTTGACCATACGCTTAAGTCGGACGTGACGGCGCGCGGGCTGGAAGTGATCACGGAGACGGGACGCCGTCGTTGGTTCTCCAAGGACGACAAGGCCCGGATTGTTGAGGAGACGCTGGTACCAGGCGCGGTCGTTTCCGAGATTGCCCGGCGGCACGGGCTGACCCCACAACAAGTGTTCACCTGGCGCCGGCAAGCACGCCGGTTGGCGACGCCGATGGCTGACGATCCGCCGTTTGTACCGGCGGTGGTAGACGCCATGGCACCAGTCGCGGTTGCTGGCCATGAGCGCAAGACAACGCGACGCAAGGCCAAGCCGGATATCGGAGGCATCGAGATCGAAGCCGCCGGCGTCACTATCCGGGTCGGTCGGGACGCGGACGTGGCGATGATTGCGGCCATCGTTCATGCGCTGAAGGCAAGCCGGTGATCGGCCCGTCCGGAACTGTCCGCGTGATGGTGGCAACCAAGCCGGTCGACTTCCGCAATTATGCGGAGCCCACGATTATGCGGAGTGTGCGGCGGGAAGTTGGTTCCCGCCACGGTCTTCTCGCCTATTTCACTCCGCATAATTCGGCTTGCGTCCGGCCACATTCAGCATGGCCAGGAGCTTGTCGGGCGCCCGGAACCGACCGGGCGTCAGCATCGGCGGCGACATGGCGGCGAGCGCTTCGAGCTTCTCTGTCGGATCGGCGCGAAGGTAGACCTCGGTGCTTTGCAGGCTGGCGTGTCCGAGCCACAGCGAGACTTTCCGCACGTCGCGAGTCGCCTGAAGCGTATGCATGGCGCATGTATGGCGCAGTACGTGAGGACTGACGCCTTTGCCGGCGATCGACGGCGCCTTGCGAGCGGCGACGGCGACATGCTTGGTCAGGATGTATTCAAAGCCCGAGCGGGTCACCGCCTGAGCACGGGCGTTCAAGAACAGCTCAGGAGCGTCGGTGACTGGGCGCACTTTGAGCCAAGCCTTCACAGCTGCAGCCGTTTGTTTCCAGAGCGGCAAGACACGTTCACGACGGCCCTTACCCATGATGTGCACGCTGGACATGGTCTGGCCGTCGATCTGATCGAGCCGGAGGCCGACCAGCTCCGACACGCGCATTCCTGCGGCGAAGGCCAGATGCAGCATGGCTCGATCACGGATGCCGGACACGGTGCTCGCGTCTGGCGCATCTAACAGAGCCTGCAGCTCGTCACGAGTGAGATAGCCGACCAGCGCCTGATCGGTCTTCTTCATCGGGATCGCATGGATCCGACGTGATTGGTCGAGGCAGGATGGCACCCTGTATTCCAGATAGCGGAAGAACGAGTTGATCGCAGCGAGCCGGGCATTGCGAGTTCGCGCCGAGTTGCCGCGCTGCTTCTCTAGATGCTCCAGGAATGCCAAGATCAGCGGCGCGTCGAGCTGTTCGATCTCGATCTTCGATGGCTTGAGCTTGAGCCGGCCGGCGGCAAATTGGAGCAACAGCTGGAAGCTCTGGGCATACGCCTCGCAGGTATGCTGGCTCGCCCTGCGTTCTTTGGGCAGGTGCTCGCGCAGGAAGCTGCTCAGGTAGGGGGCGAGCGCAGTCATGCGGCGCCTCCAATGAGCAATACCTCGCCGGCCTCGGCGATCTGGCCCATTAGGGTCGGCGTCGCCTGCAAGTACCAATAGGTGTCGGTCACGTGGGCGTGGCCGAGGTAGGTGCTGAGCGCCACGATATGGCGGGCGATCGCAGCACGATCGGAGCGGCACTGCTCCAGCGAGCGGACCGCGAAGGTGTGGCGCAGATCGTGGATGCGCGGATCCCGCCCCGCGTAGGCGCCCCTGAGATTGGTACTGTCGAGGAGTTGCAGGAAGATGCGTCGCACGGTGTTGTAGGGCAGCGACTGTCCGGCAACCGATACGAAGAGAGCACGATCTGTGGTGATCAGTGACCGCCGGGTGACCAGATATCTGTCGAGCGCCTGCCGAGCTGTTGCGTGAAGTGGCAACAGCCGGCTCTTCTGGAACTTGGTCTGTCGGACGACGAGCCCATCGGCAGTTACATCGTCGATCCGCAGCGCCAAAGCTTCCGCGATCCGCATGCCGGTAGCGGTGAGCAAGCCGAAGAGCGTTACATACATGATCGGTCTGATAGAGCCTACCGGCCGGAGTGCCGCCGCAGCGCGAAGCAATCGTGCGATCTCGTCCGCACTATAGATATAAGGCGATCGCCGCTTGACGACAGCGTGGCCGAGTGCATCCGCCGCCGGAACCTGATGGCGCGGATTCTCGGCATGCATCGCCAGCGCGAAGCGCCGCACGGTAAGCAACCGGTTGCGGCGCTGCTCCGGTGACGGCGCTCGTGTGGCCCATGCCAGGACCCGGGCAGTTCTGATGTGCCGGTCGCCGTGCTCCTCGGCGAAGCTGACGTAGCCCCTCAGCAGGATTTGCTGGACACGGAACTTGAACCCCAGCGACTGCTGCTGGTCCACATATTTGGCCAGATATTGACTCAGCATCACGCATCTCCCGGCCAGGGCTGCGCGATCTGCAGCAGCATCGTCACGTCGACTTTGGCATAGTGCGCGGTCATGTCAGGCGAGCGGTGGCGGAGCACGGCACCAACCGTATCGAGCGTCGCGCCGCCCCGCAGCATGGCCGTCGCGGCCGAGTGTCGAAGCAGGTTGGCCCCATTCGACGGAGCGGTGATGCCGGCCTTTCGTATTGCACAGCGCACAACGTCAGAGACTACGCTCGACCTTGTCAGTGGCCGGATTGGTGCGTTCAACATGAAGAAGATTGGACCACCGACGACGTGCGGCCGGGCTTGATCCAGATAAGCGAGCACGGCATCACCGGCGTCTTGCGGCAATGGTAATCTCGTTTCCCGGCGCCCCTTGCCACGAACGGACAGCGTGGCTTGTTGCCAATCAATATCGGTGAGACGAAGAGAAAGAATGTCGCTGGCTCGCAAACCAAGTCGCGCCAACAGCAGCAGGATCGCCCGATCACGCACGCCAGTCGCTGTGGTCTGATCGCACGTTGCAATCAACGTCTCGACATCCGACGAGCGGATGTATCGCGGCAGCGACGACAGTCGCCACTGCGGAATGATTGGCACAGCCTGATCGAGTCCAGCTCGGCACAACCCCCTCGCGCTGAGGAACCGCAAATATCCTCTCAGCGCCATGGTCATCGTCTTCACATAGGCCACCGCATGGTCATGCGGCTGCTCCCGGCGCTTGGCATCAGGCCGCGAAGTTGGAATGCTCAGCTCATTCGCGACGCGACCGTGCCGATCTATTGTTAGCTCTGCGACGCCGCGATGCTGTCGCAGCCAGCACTGGAACTCGACCACCCGGCGGTGGGGCGTCGGTAATGCGGGCTTCGGCTTGCGCTGGACGATTCCGCGCTCGCCGAGAAACTCGATGAACCGGCGTACCCGCCTCACGTACTTCGCGGACACGCCCCTCTCGCGACGGATGCCGGGGCATCGACAGCGATGCCGAGCGAACCGATCGGCGACACCATCATCGATATCAGCGACTGCGATCTTGGCCAGCGTCAGCCATTGCGCGAGGTGACGGGCTGCAGCGTCATAGCCGCTCACCGTCAAGCTCTTATGCCCCAACACCGTCAGGTGTCGTGTGAACTCCGTCACCAGCGGGGCGAGATCGCCTGCGTCCATGCAGCGCAGCCCGTGGCAGTGATCCTCACTCGACTTGGCCATTCCTTGTCTCCCTTCCGTTGCCATCAAGACAGGAAGGGAGGCTCAGATTATGCGGAGTGAGAAAGAGGGCAGCAGGAACTAAACTGTTGATAACGAAGTGGCTCTCGGATTGAACGGCCGCACACTCCGCATAATCGTGGGCTCCGCATAATT
>NZ_JACCHQ010000057.1 GCF_016031655.1 Bradyrhizobium glycinis | reverse complement strand
CGAAAGCTTCAACGGTCGGCTCCGGGATGAATTGCTGAACGAGACGCTGTTCACGTCGCTGGCTCAGACCCGCGTCGCGCTCGGATGCTGGCGCGCCGATTATAACTACACACGACCGCACTCACAGCTCGGATGGAAGACGCCCTCCGAGTTCGCCTTCACCTGCCACCCGCGCCGGGATCTGGCGCTGCGCTATGCCGATGGCTCCGCGCCAGCTCCCGTCGCTACCACCGCCCAACTGGGCAAATCCAATGGCTTGAGCGAACTCAGAACTGGATAAAATCTGGGGGCAAGGTCACCGGCAAGAGCCGGCAACGGAGGCGTGGCGCCCCACCACGCAGGCGACGCCGATGTGGCCGAGATCCGGCAGATCCATCGCGAGAGTGGCCAGCGCTATGGCAGTCCTCGAGTCCACGCCGCCCTGCGGGGCGGGAGAGCGCATTTGGCATCAGCGCCAAGTCGAAAATATCCTCCTCGACTCCTTCGCGCTAGCGCTTGGGCCTTAGAGAAATCAGGCAAAAAACCGAACAGAATCAGCGCTCTATGTGTACACGTCTCGAACTTCGCTAAGGCCTATCGGGCATTCTGCATAGCACCGCCTGCCGAGGGCCGTTAGATTTTGCAACGTTTCCGCCGCGAAGGTCTATCCCAACTGTCACCTTGATTTTGAGGCTATGCATGCCAATTCCTATCTGTCGTGCTTTCCCGTTAACAGAGGCCCCTAGCTGACCCACTCGATCTTTCCACGCCTGAGAAAGAAATGGCAGCCGCACCCTTCTTTCCTCCAAACGGAGGGTGTTAGAGAGCCGGTGCCATCCGGGTGCTCTTGTAAGGTCCAGCATGGATGTGCTCCCGGCAAAAGGTTCATGGACAACGTTCGTCCACACCCTTCGGGGCACCGCATTGCCGCCTCCCATGCTTGGGGGCCGTTGCCGATGACATACAAAACGTCACCAGCAAGGGCTTCCGGGCGATCGGCGACGCGAAGGATGCAGTACCGCTTGGCAGGCCAAAGCCGGTCTTGCAGCCAATAGCAAATGCGCAATAGGAACGTCAGAATAGCTTCACTCATGAGCTCAGCTCCGGCAGATCGAGCAGAGGCGCTGTGTCGCCTCTGCCGACGTAGCGCTGCAAGACCTTGCAGGCCTGCCCCTCAGCATCATGGTAGAATCCCATTTGCGTTAAGCTAAGCGTCGTCGTGGCGTAACGGTGATTGGGACGTCGCGGAAGCGATAGAGACGTGCGAATAGTTCCATTACGCCCAGCGGCGCAATCGACATGTTGAGCGCCATGACTGCTGGTTGGGCTTCGGCAACACCGTGAATGTAGCGCTCCTTGCGAAGCTGCTCATAGCGCTCCCTATCATTGCGACGCATTGCATCGGCTTGAGCTTCTTCGTAGCTGAATACAACACGACTTGCGAGGCTCGATCCATCAGGCCGCAAGTAACGCACCGCTCCGCATACTTGTTCGATGAACCCCGACGGTTCGGCGTCAATGCGAACGCCGAGATCAATGTATGGGAGCAGATAGAATGCCGCCAAACGATTGATCGCCGAGCAGCCAGACAGAGAATCCATGCAGCCAAAAGCAAAATCACAGGATGACGCCGCACGCACGGCCTGCGGCGTCGCGATTTCCGCTGCGATAGTTTCGACCACGGTACCGAATTGAAGGCGCGAATAGCGCGAGCAGTCACATCGACTTTGAGTTCGCCAATGTCTGCCGGAAACGAATTCAGGATGCGTCCGAGATTCTTTGCCTCGATCCGATCAGGCTCAATCAACACGATCCGACCGAACCCATGCCGCGCCAGCAATTCCGCTACAATGCTGCGGGACCGAGGTGAAAAGCTCTGTTTCGAGAACGACGCGACGAAAGAGAAAGCGGAGTTGATGCTCGTATGAGTTCAGTTGTTGCAACCATTCCTCTCATCGTCCGGGCTACCGATGCGCCGGTTGATGCAGAGTTACGCCATCCGATCGAGCCCTCGAACATCGCTCATTGGGAAACGCGATGGCGTCCAGTGGTTGAGGCAACTGTCGCTCGATTGAAGGCCGCTAATGTGCCGCGACAGGACTGGCCCCAGGACATTCACTGGGACTGGAAGAAGAAAGCGACCGCCATGCGCGGCCTATTGAGCTTCAAGACTTTCTGCATCGAATGCGAAGGTACGACCCAAGGCATCTGCGCCCTGAACGTTTCCAGGCGTGCTCTGCTGAAAGCGCAGGCCGGTCAACACCTAGTGTACGTCGAATACTTAGAGACCGCGCCATGGAATCGAAGAGAGCATCAGGCAGACCCGCGTTTTCCGCGGCGTTGGCAGCGCTCATCATCGCAGCCGTCGCGCTGCCTCCGAGTTCGTTGTGCGACGCAGCAGATATAGCGGCATGGCGCAGCGCGCTTACAAATTTCAAACTTGCTAATAGAAAGTCATTCGCATTCTCCATACGCGGATATGCGTCGGCCTCATCGAACGAGATTTGATTAGCCCGTACCCGCCGAAGCCCGCGAAGAGACTCTTGGCGCTGATGTCTAATGTGTCACTCGCCGGAGGCATTCGTTTGAGGGGCTGCCGCTTCGTGGCACCGCTATCACTGCCCCTCCAACGGGTGCCTTGTTAACCGGTCTCGCGACTGCACTCGCTTTCGGTCCCCGCCGTCATTTCATGCCGGCGTCGCTATCACTGTCCGAAATCGGGTGCCATTTTCAGTGGGCCTCCGCTGCGCTCCGGCACTATGCGCGCTACAAGGCCGGCGACGGCGAGCAACAGGCCTCACACCTTGAAAACCGTCATTGACGGTGCTGCATTAATGCGTGCGATGATTCCCCTTTTCGTACTTTGGTTGTGAACGCAAACCAACGAGGTTTCAAATGAGCATCGCCCACAGCTTAGCGGTTGTCTTTGCTATTGCAGGTTTAGGCACGGCCGTTGCCGCGGCCTTTTATTGGTTGAAGGCAAGTCGGATTCCCATT
This sequence comes from Bradyrhizobium glycinis, assembly GCF_016031655.1. Taxonomy (GTDB): domain Bacteria; phylum Pseudomonadota; class Alphaproteobacteria; order Rhizobiales; family Xanthobacteraceae; genus Bradyrhizobium; species Bradyrhizobium glycinis. The sequence goes on along the minus strand of NZ_JACCHQ010000057.1, from coordinate 3,156 downwards.
CACCATCCGGCCGCTTCAATTTCGGACGTACCTGAGCTGCACATCATGAGCGGGCAAGTCGCCTTCTACGAGTCCTCGCAGTTGAACAGCCGTGCCGCAGTGCTCACGGGGATTGCCGCGGTACTCAGTGCCATCGGCTCGGTACTTGGCGTTCTCTAAAAGACGAATATCAAGGATTCATAGGACGGACGGTGATGCGCCTAGGCAAAACGAATGGAGATTTGTCTGCATCAATGCCGCAAGCACTACAAGAATTGCTAGAGCCAGCTCGGCAACTAGCAAAAGACGACAGTGTCTGGAGAGGACACTGTTTTGTTTGGAAGAAACCCGGAAGCTGGGTGCCGCAACTCACCGCATGGCTCAGTCCTCGGCTACGTGCCGGTGGCCTAGAGAAGCTGAAACCTCGCCAATTTCGTGATTTGTGCTGGGATGACTCTGATTGGTCCCGTGTCCTCGACAAATGCGTCACAGCCGATGTCGAATACCACACCAGTAAGTTGGCCGAGGCTATTGAACCTGCAACGATCCGTGCCTATCACGGCTGCCGAACCGACGATGCGGGCATCTATCAGCGGGAAGGTTTGCGCACGCACGACCGTGCGGAAATGATTGCACGGCTGCAGGCCGTGGTCGATGCTCGTCCCGAGCTCAAATATTTCAAGGACCGGCTTCCAGACGCGATTGCCGCTATCGAGAATACACTCGACATCGGCGCCCTATATGTAGTCGCAGACGATCAATCGTTGATCAAGCACGCAGCACACTATCTCATCTATGGTAGCGAATGGATTTCTGCGGTTCTCGGCCACTCTTATCGGCACGTTTTGAAGACGACGGGTGTGCCGACATTGCTTGAGATTGACTTACCGTTGCGTATGGGCAGCCTCGCCACACGCAAGGAGCTCGCCACCAAAATGCTTCGCGAATGGGCGCGGCTGGCATGCAACCGGCCGGACTGGTCCGCGCCGATTGATTTTACCTTTACGTTGCGGACGAACGTACCGTCGGACTGGCTCGTCGGTCACTCCCATCCGGGAGAGTTGGTCGATCCCTTGGAGCATTACAGCACGTACCGCACACCGAAGCCGGAATGCGCGCACTGCCGGGCGTCTTGACAGGCAGTCCGAACTAATCCTCAAACCGGCTGTCACGTTCCCGGCTCTCTGCGGCTTCGTTTCTGCGCTCCTTAGCAATCCATTCCTGGAAGTCGGACTTGGCCTTGTTGAGACCATCGGCTATTTGCGGACCGTGGCCGGCCGGAAGCTGCTCAAGCAGCTTCAAGCGGCCTTCGAGCTGCGTCGCAAGCGAACCACTCCAACTCCACGGGCGCAAACGCCGCACGATCTCTTTCAAGATAGCATGTGGATCGGGAGCCTTGGTGAGCAACTTCGATGCCAAGGGAAGCCACTCATGTGGTTCATTATTTGCGGGCCGCTTGAACAAGCCCGCCGATGCCGCCATGAGAGGATAGCGGACCGCCGGATCAACATCACACCACCCAAGAAGAACATCATCGGGCACGACACCTACTGGATTCTTGCGAAAGCGCTGAAAATCGACGAAAGCCTGCACGGCTTTTGCCCGCGCCTTTTCATCGCCCGAAAAGGCTTCATCGAGCACTACGCTCGGATGAACGTGAAGCAGGCCCATTACAAGATCATCCTGGGCATATGCGTGGATGTCATAGCGGCCGACAGCAATCATCAATTTCCGGACAATGCGCCGAACGATCGGGATTCCTTCTTCCCCTGCCAGCGAAACCTTCACGATACTTCCCAGCTCGCGATCTTCCCGATCCGAGCGAGCATCCTTTGCGTGAAACTCGAAGGCATCTAGAAGAACACGCCCCGCCTCGGCTGCCTCTGGCACTGGTTCCTTCTTGTCCATTCCGTTTGCAAACAAACGCATCGACAGGATTTCAAGAGCGACCGTCAGGCCTCCGGGCTTCTTCGCAATGGCAAGGAGAAGGTCACGAAACTCGGGCCCCGGGATGTCGTCGCTCGCGAGACCATGAGCGAGTGCGAAATATTGAGTGATGTCGGCTTTGCCGAGCTCGAGGGCCAGATGCAGGCGCTTAAGGCCGTTTTTATCCACTACGATCCGCGCTTGAAGGTGTGGAAAATACACCCCAACTGACGGGTGCTCAACGGCCTCGTCCAGCATCTTGTCAGCCAACACGGCATCCAGCTTTTGTAGACCGAGCAGGAAGCCGCCCATGAGACCTGTGTCGGGCTTATCCGATGCCGAGAATTCAGTTTTGAGGGCATGCCAAATCTCATAAGGCTTTTCAGTGCTGCTTCCGAGGCCGACGCCAAACAAAGGGACGCGAGAACCGCCGCGCACGAGGCTCAGAAGTAGGGTTTTGAAAGCCTCGTCGTCGTTCGCCACATCCCTTCCTAGACTCTCGACCGTCTGGTTCATGCGCACCATTGCGCCCTCGTAGTCGTCGTTTTCTACCTCATCGAGATCATCCAGGTCGACGCTGCGTCCTGATCCCAGAACCACACCCTTCACCTTATCGACGAGATCCTTGGGACGCAGAGATTCTTCCAGTGCCGTCAGCCGCTTGCGTATGTCAGCGGGCATGTGTTCGCCATCATAAATTCGTGTCTGACGCACGGCTATCCAACCTTCGCGCCAGAATCCCTTGCTAGCGATTTGGTTCGCTAGCCCTTCCAAAGCGTCCACTTGGCCAGCGTTGGACCAGAGACCCCGGAATTCATGAGCAATAGCTTTGCAAACACCGGACGCAACGGGCCCGTCGGATATCGCAAGGGGCGAGATCAGATGCAGCACCGCGCCATACCATTCCTGCACATCCTTGCCGGTTGGCGGATAATACCCGTAGTCACGCGAGCTGACCTTGCCCCCAGATTTTATCCAGTTCTGAGTTCGCTCAAGCCATTGGATTTGCCCAGTTGGGCGGTGGTAGCGACGGGAGCTGGCGCGGAGCCATCGGCATAGCGCAGCGCCAGATCCCGGCGCGGGTGGCAGGTGAAGGCGAACTCGGAGGGCGTCTTCCATCCGAGCTGTGAGTGCGGTCGTGTGTAGTTATAATCGGCGCGCCAGCATCCGAGCGCGACGCGGGTCTGAGCCAGCGACGTGAACAGCGTCTCGTTCAGCAATTCATCCCGGAGCCGACCGTTGAAGCTTTCG
>NZ_JACCHQ010000056.1 GCF_016031655.1 Bradyrhizobium glycinis | reverse complement strand
GTGTCCGCGCCGCCCTCGAGACGGATCTGGTTGCCGTAAAGCCGGCCGCGCGCCCCGATCGAGGCGACGTCGGCGCCCATCATCGGCTTGTAGCTGGGGTCGAGGTTGTGCCGCTCGGTGATGACCTGGGCGATGATCTCGCCGTCGCGCTCGACGTAGCTGCCGAGATGCGCAAAGCCCGAATTGCCGCCCAGCATCCTGCCGTCATGCAGGCACATGATGCTGCAGCCGAACGCATCGTTGACGCCGTATTCAACCTTGTAGAGCCCGTCCAACAACGTCCTGAACCTGCAAAATCGGAAATGAATTGCGGCTACCTACCATCGTCGCCGCAGCGAAGCCACCGGCTTTTCCGCATCACCGCCCCGGCACCATCCGCAGCCGGGCTATCGACATTCGGCCTTTGATGCGCCCAGCGCGCCCAACGCGTGCTGGACCTGATTTGCCGTATAGTCGACCACCTCGCGGTGAGTCATCGCCGCACCACGCCGCTTGGCCTCCGCGAACGCGGCATTGCCCAGCACCAGACGAACGTTGGCGAGGGTGTCGGGCAGCTCCTGGAAAAAGCTGGTGGATGGGATCATTTGGGAGAGGGCTCCGCTGAGCGTGGCCGCGACCGTGGGATGGCCGAGCCGATCAAACAGCAGAATGAGCGTGGCGGTCGTGAGGGTCGCAAGCCCGATCTCTGTTGATTGGCTCCAGATTTCGAGCATTCGCGGCAGGGTTCGCAGCGTCTTGACCGGATCGCCGCTTCGCACTTGCAGCTCCGCGACGGCGGGGATGATGACGATCTCCCAGTAACGGTTACCGGATGTCCTTGCATGGGCAAGGGCCGCCTCGAATGCATCCAAGGCACGCCCTGGGTCGGCTTTGCTGAAGGCTCTTCCCTTGGAGAACAGCGCCGCGATCAGCGTACTTGGAGTTCGGGTGGCCGCAACCTTGTCAAGGATGTCGTCGGCGATCGCCATTGCCTCCTCATGGGCACCGGCCATGGCGAGGTAGAAAGGAAGCGTCGCCAGGCATTGCCGCTCGCGCCGGTCCGCTGGGTGCTCGGCGCCGGCACGTGCAAACTTGACAGCGCTTTCGGCGTGGCCTTGTCGGGAGGCAATCATGGCGAGAACGGCGAATGCCCACACCGGCGGATCAAAGTTGGCGTTGCCCATCAGCGCTATCGCTTCTTCGGCGTAGCGCGTTGCTTCTTGAACGCGCCCCAGGTTCCAGGCCATTTTCGCCGCGTAAGTCAGCAGGGCGCCGAGCCGGCGATGGCCGGCGCGCCTTGCGGCATCGACGATCTCCATCGGCCAGTTGAGGGGTTCGCTGCGCACCCGGAGAACTGCCATGCCCGGAATCCTGGATGCGATGCGGGCCGCAACATCGATATCATCCTGACTGCTCGCCCACCGAAACGCCGCGCGCAGATTGTCCACCTCTTGATCGAGCCAGGCATAAGCAATCAGTTGCTGTGGGCTTCGCCAAATCCTGTGGTGCGTCTCGGCATCCTCCGCGAAGAATTGGGCATGGCGACGCCGAAAGACCTCGGCCTCGCCGAGCATCGCGAGCCGCTCCTCGGCAAACTGTCGGATGGTTTCGAGCGCGCTGTAGCGAACTGCATTCCCGACCCGTTTGACGCTGAGTAGCGATTTGCGCACCAGCGAGTCCAGGAGATAGAGAACATCGCCGACTGCGATGTCGCCGCCGCAACAGACGCGCTCGGCAGCCTCCAATCCGAAACCTCCGGAGAATACCGATGTGCGCAAAAGCACCGCCTGCTCGGATGACGACAACAGGTCATACGACCATTCGACCGCGTGGCGCAGCGTCTGGTGTCGTTTCAAGACGCGTCGCGGCCCGCTGGTGAGCAGGCGGAAGCGTTCATGCAGGCGATCGCGGATCTGACAGGGACTCATTGTACGCGTTCGTGCGGCTGCAAGCTCGATGGCCAGTGGGATCCCATCGAGGCGGCGGCATATTTCACAGACCGTGTCACCGTCACCATTAAGTTCGAAGTGTGGTTCCACGAATCGCGCGCGCTCCACGAACAACTGAACCGCTGGCGCATCGCTTCCGTCGCCGCATTCGAGCGGCAGCACCGGGTAGGTCCGTTCGCCATCGAGCATCAGCATCTCCCGGCTGGTCGCCAGCAGGCTGACATGCGGGCATCTCGACAGGATCTCCCGTGCAAGACCGGCTATCGCATCGATCAAGTGCTCGCAATTGTCGAGAATGAGAAGCAGGTTTCGCCTGGCAAGTGCATCAGCGACGCTTTGCTCGATGGTCTTCCCGGCCTGTTGCGTGATGCCGAAGACGTCGGCGACGGCGTGACCGATGGCACCCGGATCGTCGAATGCGGCAAGCTCCACTATCCATGTGCCGTCCGCATACTTGTCGTGCAACTGCGCCGCGAGCTGAAGTGCGAGCCGTGTCTTGCCGATTCCGCCGGGGCCGGTCAGCGTCACCAGCCGTGCGCCGGACATGATCCCGCCTGCCCTGGCGAGGTCTCTGTCGCGCCCCAGAAAGCTCGTTGCCTGGACAGGCAAGTTACCCGGCGCGACATTCGTGTTCAGCCGTGGAGGAGTACTTCCGTCCAAAACGTCCGTGGCTCGCGGACTCTCGCGGATCCGGCTGGCGGGTCCCTCTCGCACCGGGCTTCGCACGATCGAGGGTCCGGGCTCCCTGCGGTTCCACTCTCGCAGGAGATGGCGGTGCAATGACTTGGTCTGCGCGTCTGGCTCAATTCCCAGTTCCCTGGAGAGCAGTTCCGCGCAGGTCCGATACTGCCGGAGTGCCGCACCCTGTCTGCCTTGCCGAGCATAGAGCTCCATCAGGACGCGATGCACACGTTCTTGCAGAGGATCCGCGGCAAGCAGGCGTGTTGCGATGTGAGTGCCGCGTTCGATCACACCTTCCGATAGGTGGTGATCGAGCAGCTTCGCCATGCCGTCCAAGGCGAGTTCACGGAGCCGCTGCCGTTCCGCCGCTGCCCAGTTTTCAAACTCTGGTGCCGCTACCTGAAACCCGTCGAGGAATTCGCCACGATAGATCTCGATCGCCCGCTCCAGGTTCGCCACGCCGGGTTCCTCGATAAGATGCTCGAAGACTTTTGCATCGATTTCGAGGGTGGTCGGCTCGAGACGGACGGTGTCCTCCTGAGCGATCAGCGCCGCAGGACAGGTCCGTGACAAGGCCTTGCGCAAAAGGCTCAGCGCCTGTCGCAGGCTGTCGCGGGCCTGCGCCTCACTGTGATCGCCCCACAACAGCGCCGCAAGTTTTGGTCGCGCCTGCGCTTCGTCCTGATGCATTGCCAGATAGGCGAGCAGGGCTGTCGTCTTTTTGGTGGCCAAGGGGATGGGCTCACCGGTGTCCATCTGGAGCCGGAAGCTGCCGAGCAGTGCAAGCTTTGCCTTCGCCATATCCGCCGGCCCTTTGCTCGGGGTGCAAAAAACACCCGGTCCGACGATTTTGCGAATTTATCACGCTCGGGCCGACAGGTCCATTGCGGCGGGCAGATAGTGTGCTTGCGAGGTCAGGGCCACCGTTTCCGAGGGAGATTACCATGTGGAACCGTTTGTCGATCGCAGCCGCCGCCGCACTCTTGATGGGCTCAGTCGGAGCCAACGCTGCAGAACTGCCAACCTATGAAGTGCTGGGCTTTCCGATTACGCCGCACCAGTTCGTGATATTGGGCCCGGCGAACGCGCAACAGGGGACTCCTGCCGCCGGCGTGTCGGCGCCGATCCTCACGCCGCGCCAAGAAGCCCGCGATGAGCAGATCGCGAGCAATGCGGCACGCGGGATCACAGAGCTCGCCCTCTCCCCCGTGGTTGCGCTCGATCCCACGCGGTAGATCGCGCTGTCGCGTGGCGGCTGATCTCGCACCAGCCGCCGCGCGCCAATCGGATTCCGCGACATATCGCTGCGTTGTTACCGGCCGGCGAGCATCGCCGTAGCTTGCGCTTCTTAGCGAAGAACAAGCCGCATGGCCGCCCAGCTCGGCTGCGAGCATCCAACCAGAGCGTGCCCTTTTTGGTGCGCTGCCGTTCCACGCGGCACGAATGGCGCTCTTTCGCAAGCTTTGCCCTAGACGTGCTACGCTCTTCGCATCAGCTTGAGCGAGGTGTCAGCCGCAGGCTTCGCTTCCCCGCAAGCGCGATCCTCGAGCTCGCCGCTGTCTTCCGTGCAGGTCCCGGAGAATCCGATGCCGACCTCGAGGCCGCCGAACACGGGGTTCTCGCCTTTCGCCGGCGTGTGCTCCTGGTTCAGCAGCTCGCCCTTCCAGCGGCCGTCCGCCGACGCATAGGAGCCGAGATAGTAGAAGAACGCATCAGCAGCGGTCAGCCTATCAGTCGGTCACATCCGCCTTCGCCAAACAGCAGACATTGGGCGAAAGCTCTCGCGATGTTCTGCTCAGCGGCCGATCGCGGACGTCCTAGTTTCGGCTCCGCCTACTGAGGCGGTGATGGTCATTCGGGCAGCCCAGCTCTCCTCAATCCTTCTTGGTAGCGCGAGATGTCTTCGGCGCGTCGGTAAGGTCCTAACAAATCCTTGAGATTCGAAAGACGCAAGGCGGGATTGAGCTGCCGCAGCCGCAGCAGGCACTGATGTGCTCGCTCCAATCGACCGGCCATTGCGCTGCTTGCAGCCGCTGCACGTAATGCAGGTTGAAAATCCTGGTTATCCTGCAACGCCATTGCTGCCCACGAGGCTGCCTCGTCGTAGTGACCAAGGAAGAAATGGGCGTGCGAGAGCCCAGCTCGCACTCCGCTAATTGAGGGATCGAGGGGGTTGAGGCGGATGGCACGTGCGAAGCGCTCGATCGCGACCTCCGGCTCGCCTAGCCAGTTTTTCACCCATCCACCCCAGAACCATGCCTCCGCCCAATTGGAATTGAATGCAAGCGCGCGGTCGATCAAGGCTGCCCCTTCCTCGAGATCGCGGGCAACAAACGCTAAAGTATATCCGCTCGCGGCGACGGCGATGACGTCGTCTTTTCCGAGCTCAACAGCCCTCTGCGTGAGCTTCTTCACTTTGGTAATTTCGCTGGCTGTGAATGAAATCCAGCCGTTCGTCTTCGCCCAGGCATAGCAAAGGGCGGCACGACCGTAAGCTGATGCAAAACCCGGGTCGAGCTTGATCACTTTATTGAATAGGCGTAACGCCTCTTCATTAGCTTGCCGATTCGTAATTCGATAAGAGCTGGCCAACCCGCGCAGGTAATGATCATAGGCATCAAGACTCTCGGTTGGGTTACGTTTGGCGCGCTCGATCTCGGCCTTCTCGACCGCCGGCGCGATCGCTCCGACAATGCTCTCGGTGACCTGATCCTGCAAATCGAAAATGTCACCTAACCCTCCATCAAATCGGTTTGCCCAAAGATGCGCGCCATTGGCGGTATCGACCAGCTGTCCGGTGATCCGCACTCGATTGGCAGCTTTACGAACGCTGCCTTCCAATACATACCGAACCCCAAGCTCGCGCCCGACTTGTTTCACATCGACGGCTCGCCCTTTGTAAGTGAAGCTTGAATTGCGAGCGATCACGAACAGCGCTTTGAAGCGGGACAATGCGGTGATGATGTCCTCGACCATTCCATCAGCAAAGTAGTCCTGTTCGGGATCCCCGCTCATGTTTGTGAAAGGTAACACCGCAACGGACGGCTTGTCTGGAAGCGACAGTGTGGGCCTTACCGATGGGGTCCGCAGCCCAACCGCCGATACTGCAATCCGGAAGACGCGCACCGGCCGAGCGATGTTCTTAAGCTGCCGCTCGCCAAGATCTTCGAAGGCCAGATCTAGCCTGTCGCGCACCTGATCGTGCACGACTCTGCTCACGCAGATCCCATTGGCGCCGGCGAGAGTTTCGAGCCGAGCTGCAACGTTGACACCGTCACCGTAAATGTCGTCGCCGTCGATGATGATGTCGCCTAGATTGATACCGATACGGAACTCGACGCGATGGTCGTCCGGCACGTTACGGTTGCGATCCTGCATGGCGCGCTGGACCTCCACGGCACATTGAACGGCTTCCACCACGCTTGGGAATTCGATCAGGAGACCGTCGCCGGTCGTCTTGACGATGCGGCCCTGGCGTTCGGTAATCTTCGGATCGATCAGCTCTCGTCGATGCGTTTTCAGAGCCGCCAAAGTCCCTGCCTCGTCACTGCCCATCAATCGGCTGTAACCGACTACGTCGGCGGCGATGATGGCTGCGAGCTTCCGGGTCATGCCAATGCCCGTTCCAGTTCGAGCGCTTAGGCTGTCGAGACTACCTCATGAGACGTCGACGGTCATCTGGCCCCAGCTGGCGACACCCCAGAAAAGCCGGTTCCGCGGCAACCGGCAGCTTTCGATTTGGAGATCGCCTCCTTCGCGTAAATCGCGTCGTTTGGCTCCCGAGTGAACTGGTCTACCCTGACGACCAGACCATTTCGGAGCTGCTCTTGATTTCGCTAACGAGACACATGCGGGCGCGGCGAGGCGTGAGGTCTGCTTCAGCTCACGAAGCGGACACCCGTTCAAATGAGTGTGCGCCCTACGCCCTTCGCATCAGCTTGAGCGAGGCCGCAAGCCGCAGGCTTCGCTTGCCCGCGAGCGCGATGCCTTCGAGCTCGCCGCTGTCTTCCGTGCAGGTCCCGGAGAATCCGATGCCGACCTCGAGGCCGCCGAACACGGGGTTGTCGCCTTTTGCCGGCGTGTGCTCCTGATTCAGCATCTCGCCCTTCCAGCGGCCGTCCGCCGAGGAATAGGCGCCGAGATAGTAGAAGAACGCATCGCCGCCGAGGATGCGCCCTTCGATCAGCAGCATCACGCCGGACAGTCCGGCGTCGACGCCGTCGAGCGCACTCAGCTTCATCCCATAGAGCCCGTTGGCGATGCCGCCTGGTCCGACCGTCCCGCTCGGCGGCAACCCCTCGTCGCCGAGGCGGGTGAGATGAGCCCAGAACCTGGCGCCGGGCATGGTGTCCGCGCCGCCCTCGAGACGGATCTGGTTGCCGTAAAGCCGGCCGCGCGCCCCGATCGAGGCGACGTCGGCGCCCATCATCGGCTTGTAGCTGGGGTCGAGGTTGTGCCGCTCGGTGATGACCTGGG
>NZ_JACCHQ010000055.1 GCF_016031655.1 Bradyrhizobium glycinis | reverse complement strand
GGGCAGCTGGCGCGCCTGCCGCCGCCAGGTGAACACTTGTTGGGGTGTCAGCCCGTGTCGGCGGGCAACGTCGGAAACGACCGCGCCTGGGACCAGCGTCTCCTCGACAATCCGGACCTTGTCGTCCTTGGAGAACCAACGGCGTCGTCCGGTCTCTGTGATCACCTCCAACCGGCCCGTTGCCACATCCGACTTAAGCGTATGGTCAAGCATAGACACGAGCCGATCCCTTCAAAGAGATCGTGAACCTCGCTTATCCTTCACGCCACGAGAAGGTGGGATCAAAACGACGCTTACGTTCGTTGCAGCATAGTCACTCTTGCAATCAAGCTGCCACGCGATCGCTGATCGCGCCTGAGGCAAGGCTCATGAGACGACGGGAGTTCATTGCGGCTCTTGCATGCGCTGCTGCCGCTTGGCTAGAGACGGCGCGCTCACAACAAGGGAAAACCTGGCGGATCGGGTACCTGATGCCCGGCTTCATCATGGGCCCCGACCTCAAGCTGTTTGAAGTATTCAGAAAGGAGCTAAACGCTCTCGGCTATGTCGAGGGCAAGAACCTAATCATCGACAAGCGACAGGCTGAGGGAAGAAACGACCGCTTGCCTGCGTTGGTCAGCGAACTCATCGCACTTCATCCCGATGTGCTTGTTACCGTTGCAAGGCCTGCGATCGCCGCCGCGCAGCGAGCAACCTCGACCATCCCCATTGTGATGACGCCTGCGACTGATCCGATCGGGTCAGGCTTTGTGAAGAGCTTTGCTCGTCCTGGCGGCAATATAACCGGCTTAGCTAACATGTACGGTGACACCACTACCAAGATCTTTGACGTGATCAGCACTATCCTTCCATCTGCCAGAAAGATCGCGGTCTTGATGTCGTCAAATCCCACCCACCCACGACTTTACGAGGTGTCACGCGCGGCCGCGCATACTGTTGGGCTATCGACCGTTCCCGTTGTTGAAGCAACTCCAGCCGTCCTGGAGCGCGCGTTTCAGGATATCGGGAAGGAACAGTGCGATGCCGTGTTTGTCCTAGCTGATCCAATTCGGCTGAAAATTGTCGATTTGCGTAGCTCCCATCCCCGCAATTTATCAGATCAGCGAGTTTGTTGAAGCGGGCGCGCTGGCAAGTTACGGTCCGAGCCTATCCATCATGTTCCGGCGCTCAGCGCAGTATGTAGATAGAATCTTCAAGGGCGCGGTTCCCGCTGAAATGCCCGTCGAACAACCGACCAAGTTTGAACTGGTGCTTAACCTCAAGACTGCGAAGTTGCTGAATCTGCCGATGCCAGAAGCGGTCGTCCTTCAAGCCGACAGGCTCATCGAATGAACTTCGATCACTTCGGCAATTAGCCCGTACCTGACCTCAGCTCGAAGCGCCGCAAGGTCCGCTTCCCGATGGTGACCCGAGCGGGCCAAGACAGCGGCTGACCCGAAGCCATCCTGAGCCGCGCGCCGCATTCGCGATGCAACATTCGCGGCCACAGAGTGCGACGACCACCGAGACGTGTTACTATGCGCCTTCATCCTCACGCTGTGATGAGGGTCGAATGCAACGGCGGGAGTTCATAGCGGGCGTTGCGGCGCTGCTTGTTTCGTCACGTTATTCGCCCGCCCAGGAAAAACGTCGTCGGCTCGGCTTTCTTGCCGTGGGTGATGGAAGCGGGAAAGCCCTCAATCAAGCCGAGCTCGTGCTTTTCGATGCGCTGCGAAGCCTCGGCTGGATCGAGGGAAAAAATCTCGTCATCGAGTATCGCTTTTCCGAACCCTCTGATCGACTGGCGGCTTCCGTTGCCGATCTGATTGCCCTCAGTCCCGATGTGCTCGTCGCTCCGGGACCGCAAGCGGCCGTAGCGTTGAAGTCGGCAACCACCATCATTCCGATCGTATTCGTGAGCGTGGCCGATCCCGTGAAGCTTGGCCTCGTGCAAAGCCTGCCGCGTCCCGGGGGCAACGTGACGGGCCTTTCGACCATGGTACCCGACGACTTCCTCGCGAAACGTCTCGAAATTCTTCGAGAACTCGTTCCCGGCGCCTCGAAAATCGCGCTCTTGGTCAATCCAGCCAATCCAATGCAAAGGCTATATCTTGCAGAAGACGTACCCCGCATCGGCCGAGAGCTCGGTGTGGCTTTGCTTCCGGTCGAGGCGGCCACGGCCGATCAGCTCGACGCCGCCTTTGCGTCCGCTGTCGCCCAGCATGCCGATGCGATCATCGATTTTGGAGATACACTCACCTATGTCCAGGCTCCGCAGATTATCGCGCTTGCGGCGAAGTATCGCCTGCCGGCGAACTATCTGTTCCGGCACTATGCCGACGGCGGACTGTCGGTGTACGGAGCCGACGCCCGAGATTTGTTCCGCCGGGCGGCGGGCTACGTGGACAAGATACTCAAAGGTACCAAGCCTTCTGATCTCCCGGTAGAACGGCCAACCAAATTCGAGCTTCTGATCAACATGAAGACTGCCAAAGCTCTCGGCCTCACTGTCCCGCCCTCGTTACTCATCCGTGCCGACGAGGTGATCGAATAGCACGATAGTTGCTGTAACATGGGTCCGCTTAGGACCGTGGCTGACTCCCGCTCCTGGCCTAGCAGGGTCCGCTTCCGAGGGCTGAGCGGAAAGCCATCATGGAAACGCCGAGGGCGGCTTTTGACCCAAGCCGGACTTCGTTCACGATGACCTCAAGCCGACCCGAAACCGAGTTTAGGTACCTCAGTTTGAGTTTTTGCTGTATCCTATTGGGCCTTCGAGCTTCACAACATTTGGGAGGAGGTTAGGATGACCAAGTCCTTTGTCGCCGCCGCCACTTTGATCGCGTTGGCAAGTTCGGCGCTGGCTCAAGATGCAATGAAGGTGGTCAAGCCCGATGCCCTGCCTTGGACAGAGCATCCGGTCTTCAAGGGCGTGCAAACCGCCATCTTGATCGGTGACCCAGGAAAGGCCGAGACCATCGTCCAGCGGGTGAAATTCCCGCCGAATTATAAAGTTCCGCCGCACACTCATCCCTATGCCGAGGTCGTCACCGTGATGAGTGGCAGCTTTGGGAACGCCATGGGCGAAAAGTTTGATCCCTCGAAAGGCGAGATATTGAAGCAGGGCTCCGTCTTCGCGTTGCCGGCGAAGCACCCGCATTATGTTTGGACGACAAACGAAGAAGCGATGGTCCAAATTGTATTCACCGGGCCAGGGGGCATCGAGTTCATCGATCCAGCTGACGATCCGCGCAAGAAGTAAAAAACGAAGCGCCGAACCACAAAAAAAGGCCACTTCAATCGGCGGCCTCTTTCGCCATTCCGGCACAGGCGGGATGTCGGCTGTTGGCCCACAGCGGACTTCGTGCGATGGCCGCTTCTGCGCCGCTGTTGGGAGCCAAGCGGACATCGCGAATTTAAGAATGCACGCCCTAGTTTCCTCTACCATAGTCGACGGCGAAGACTCGGTAGTATTGGTCCGGCGAGGTCTGTGTGAACACGATCTCCAGTGCGACGATCTCTGCATAGCCCTTGGCCTCGTCGCCCACATTGATTAGCTCAACCAGAGTCAGCCCTTTGCCAGTATCAAAGTTGGAGGCCGGCGCGCCGGGAATCCGGATGAGACCTTGCATGGTCGGGCCTCGGGTCTGGATTGCAACCTTAATGTGCGGCGCCCTTCGGACGGAGAGCCGCTCCGAACGGAAATCGATCCGCTGCCATTGCCCGCGATCTTCTGAGGCGTGCCCCGTGTGCCTAGGTCCTGCCGCGGGATCAATGGCGGCAACGGTAGGGGAGGCGAGCGTCGATACCGTCGCAATGAGTGCAACAACGCCTTTGCCCGGGGCTCGGAACAGCGCGCGCGTAGGAGTTAGTGATTTAGTTGCTGGCGGGCGTTTTGGATGCATGCGAGCGATCCATGAGCGACCGGATAGTTGACCCCTTTGCTGCAGCGTCATCGGATCCACTCGCGACGTTCTCAGGGGTGCATTTCGTTGAGGGCGGATTTCCGCATTGACGTGCAAGGGCCTCCCAGCCCACACACTTTCCAGACTGGCTTCGATAACCTGGGCCGCCGTTATCACCGCAGGCAGCCGATCCGGGTATGCTCGCTGACAGAAGAAGCGCGACAACGAGCCAAAAAAGGAACGGAAGCTTTCTAATGCTCACCCGGCTCACGCTCCCGCAGGTCCCTGCGCTACGTCGATGACATGGCGCTCGGCCCCCACGGTGATGACTATGGTGTAGGTCTTAGGGCCACCGCCTTGATCAGTGGGCGGCGCGAGGTGGAGTTGTCCTCCATACCATTCGCCAGGCATCAATGTGTTGTCCTTGATCACGGCTTGCTCCAGTGCCGCCATGTTGCGCTGTCCGGTCTCGACAGTGGCCGCGATCATCGCTTCATTTTGGATCGCCGCGTTATTCTGCGCGATCAGAGCCGCAGTGGGGCTGTAGAACGTTCCCGTGCGTCCGCTGGGGGTGGTGTAGCTGCCATGCCCAGCGTTGGCGGCGCTGTAAGCGTTGGCGCCGGCGGCCAGCCCGGTGAGGAGGGCGGCGGCAACTTGCCGGTTTCGCTCTTCTTGAACCAGCATCTCGTAGGTTACGACCTTCATCTCGAAGTCAGAGCCGGCGGCGTGCTGGACGGCCTCGACTTGTCCAACGCGGAAGTCGACCGGCTGCTTGCTTAGATTGTTGATGCCGACGACGAACACGGGCCGCCCGTTCGCCTGCATTTGACGCGACGCGGGTCGCACTAGGACGAGCGAGCTCTTTTGCCGAGAGACGAGGGCGGGCTGCCCGTCTCGCATAAGCGCCTGCTGCTGCGGATTCGACGCTCGGAAAGAAATCGTCTCGCCAGTGGACATGCAGCCGCCCAGCACGGCGCAAAGTGCGAAAATACCCAGATTACGCATGGAGGATCCCCCGACCCGAAAAGTGGATCCAAGCGCAACCATCGCGAGAGATCAAGGCTTGGCGCGCGCGAGGCCTATTAACCAGAGGAAATGCGAGGCCTCTCGGTATCACGAGAGGGATCATAGGATGCCGGTTGGCATCAAACTGCGCTTGACAGATAGGACAGAAGAGCTGACCATTAAACCTTCGTTAACGCAACTCGAGTCTTGTTGACGCGTTGTTGGCGGCGTGCATCACTTGCCGCGAGGGCACCATGGCTAGCGAATCCGTTGTTAGGATCACTGTGACGTTTGAGCGTCGGGACGACGGCGGCTTATTCGTCTACTCCCAAGAGCTTCCTGGCTTTGTGCTTTCGCATAAGAATGCTGCCGCGGTGATGGGGGACGTTGAGCCCGCTCTTTCGATTTTTCTTTCTAAGAAATTTGATCGCGAACTCGCTGTTAAGCCGCTTGTTGGGTTGCGGGAGGCCTTAGAGCAAAATGGCCTCATCGAACCGCTTCCGAATTCAGGTGTGACGACTCGAGAGTACGCGGCGATCGCAGCCTAGGGCTGACGGTGATCTCGCTCCGATTCCTGCCGCGGGAGGAATGGGAGGAGAAGCTCTCCCATTACAAGTGTCGTCCGATGAGGGGTACGATGCCCCTCAATACTGCCGAGTGGTGGGTGAGCTCGTGGGGCTTCTTTTTTACTGTCCCCGTTGAGGACGATGGGAGCTGTCATCAAATCGCATTTCAGCGGTTGATCTCGGACATCATTGCAAGCTGCCCTCGGGGAACGACGTTTCCGTAACACGATCTTAGTTGATGATTGCACGCGTGGTCACATCCTCACGTGTGCGAGAACGGCAAGATGTACCGCTACCGCAGTTCAGCTTTTACGCGCCGCCATTCATCCTTTAGCACCCGACGCGCCGCCGCCACGAATTCGGGGTCCAGCGCTATTTTCGCCTCAAGGGTGGGCGCGCTATAGATCTTCTCCATGATCTCTTCGAGCTTCTGAGACGCGTCCTCTTCAGGATTGAGCATCAACTCGATCTGCGTGCCAAGGTCGGAGACTTTCCTATCATCAGCCGTCGACAAGGGAGGGGGCGCTGACATGAGGATAGAGTGATACTCGGAAAGCGTCTTTCGTAAATTGTCGATCCACGCCTGCCGGAAGGTTGCAACCGCACGCTTACCTGTCTTGGTATTGCTTCGCAGCGTCACGAAGATGTTCAATAGCACTCCAACGAATGCGAGCGTGGCCGCGGCCACGCCCGAAGCGATCGCTGCTGCGATGCCCGGCGCCCCCAGTGCTTGGAGAATTGCATCCAATTGCCGATCCTCCTGAGACCGAGCTAGTGGGGTATCCAAGCGCAACCAGCGCGCGAGATCAAGAGCCAGCGCAAACGTCAGGCGCGCCCCCGGAAAACTGCGGGTTGGACGTGGGCGAGGGACCAACTGCGGCTCTGAGGCTTGCACAGTTTGGAGCCAGGTTGCATTGTACGAGACGCTATCGCGGAAATGGAGGTAAGAAGATGGATTTTTCGAAGATCAAGCCCGATTTCCGAAAGGAGATTGTCCGCGGAGGCGAGGCGTATTTGGATGGCCAGGTTAAGATCGCAGCTTCTGCCGACTCGCGGGCATCAAGCTTGGCTGGCATGTACACGGCTGCAGCAACAGCCCTCACGGCCGGCGTAGCAATCGCCGTCTACAATGCAGCTGGCACCGCTCTCCACGAACGGCTTCCCCTTGTGATCGCCGGAGGGGCCGCAGCAATAAGCTTCATCACGGGCGCCCTGTTTTGCGTCACGGCCATTCAGCCTGTCGGCTTCTACCTTCCTGGATGCGAGCCGGATAATTGGGAGGAGGATGTTACTAAGGGTAAGGAGCTCGACGATTGCCTCGGCGAGCGTGCACTTCATATCCAGAGTCACATCAACGCCAACTTCGATGTGATCAAGGAAAATGCTCGACGTTTCACTTGGGGTGCTCGCTTCGGCATGGCGGCACCCTTTGTCGGAATATTTGTCGGCATGATCGCTTGGGCCGCTGCGCGGTGGTCTGCCTAGCTCATTTCTTCTTCTTTGCGACTTTTCGCGTCTTCTTGGCGGTCTTCCTGACGGCGGACTTTTTCGCTTTCCGATGCGCCCGACGGGGATCTGCATCGCCATGTTTCGTAATGGGTCGCCCCGATTTCACCATGTCATTTCCCCGCCACAGCCAATTTCAAAGAATTCTTAGTCGCTCGTGTCCGCAGCGCCTTCGATCACCATCAGCATATAGATGGGGAATGTCGCTGAGCGCAATTCACCATCCAGAGTGAACCACTGACAATCTACATTGTCGCCGCTGATCGAATGTATCGTCATGAGAGGGCCACCTGATCGGAGGCGCACTCGGTCACCTGGGTTCACTTTGTCAGCGGTTAGCTTGGGAATTGGCCTGCCGCCCTTAACCATCGGGCACCTCCGAAAAAATGCTATTTGAAAAATTATCCAATTGCCGGCGCATGCTAGTTCAACTCCAACGTGCGCGCAAGCTTCTGCCACTCTAGCGCCCCGGCTCAGGCGCGCCCTTCTGAAGCGCAATTCTGCGCTTTGTGGAGACGAGCATGTCCCGTGTCCAAAGATTTCGATCGCATGAGGAGGGCAGGCGGGTGCCAATGTCTGGTCGGAGACTTCGCTTCAGGCAAGCCCGCCGATCGCGCCGGGCCGCCGCAAAACGTTCAGCGAGGCGGTCCCACAGGGCAGGGTGGCGGTGCTGGCGTCTCTTCGCCCGGGACTTTTGGATCAACAATAGTCCGTTTGATCGTGACCACAGTGGATTTCATGTCCAGGTCTCGAGCTCGGCGCTCTAATCCTAGAGCGGTCAGCAGCCGGAGCTGGAGCTTGGTCAAGGCGGTGTAGGCGAGCACATCGTAATCGCCGCCGGACAGCCAGGATGCTTCCAGATGCTCGACCATGGCACCCGTGACGGCAGCGCGCATCACCAAGGCACGCTGTCCTGCGGAAAGGTGATCGGAGCCACCCAGGTCCGACTCCAGCTCTGCAATGAGCGCGCGCGCATTTCTCGCCGCCAGCGTGCGGCCGTCCAGATCTCCAAGAGTAAGGAGCCGAACCTTGCCTTTATCGGGCGAAGACTGGGAACTCATCGTTGGTGCAAGTTCAACCATTTCCAATGCGCTGCTTTCGATACCCTACTGTTTACCCCTACCAACCCGAAAGATCGGTAAATCGCAGATTGTGAAGAAAATTCAATTACAAACCCTATCGGAGCGCTAGTCCGTTGAACTAAAGCGTCGATCTTCGTTGATCTCGGCGTCGCGTCCGAATTTTTTCCGCTGTTGCGACCCGAAGGTTTCCGGTCGCACCGAATAGGTGGAATCGG
>NZ_JACCHQ010000054.1 GCF_016031655.1 Bradyrhizobium glycinis | reverse complement strand
TCGCCAACCGGCGTGCTTGCCGGCGCCAGGTGAACACTTGTTGTGGGGTCAGCCCGTGCCGCCGGGCAATCTCGGAAACGACCGCGCCTGGTACCAGCGTCTCCTCAACAATCCGGGCCTTGTCGTCCTTGGAGAACCAACGACGGCGTCCCGTCTCCGTGATCACTTCCAGCCCGCGCGCCGTCACGTCCGACTTAAGCGTATGGTCAAGCATAGACACAAGCCGATCCCTTCAAAGAGATCGTGAAACTCGCCTATCCCATCTGCCGCGAGAAGGTGGGAGCGGAACGACGCTTACAGCTCTCGTGCACCTTCCGTGCATTCATTTATGGAGAGCGTCCGGCTGGTAGGGCAATAGATAGAATTGTTTGGCTTCGCAACAACGGGCATAGTCGGAGTCAAGAGGATGTCGAAACGATCGATCGCCTCACCTACGCGGAATCGCGTAATCCGCCAAGATTCAAACACGTCTCCCAAAGAAGCCGATTCGGCGTTCTTGCCACACTCATAAAGCTTAAGGCTAAGCGGCTCTAACGTACTCGCATCGATACGCCGCCCCATCGCTCGCGCCTCGCTTTCAAGCAAGTCGGCCCAGAGTTTCGATCGGCCCGCAGATCTTTTATAGTATTCGCTGGAATCGTATGGGCTGGGAATCTCTGTCAAGATGTGCCCCATCTCCTCCAGAATCGCGGCCGTCTGCTCGATCGCCTGTTGAACCTCGCGCTCTAGCTTGGCCGACCCCCATGCACTAATGGCAACTCCCACCCCGAGAGTTCCGGTCGGTGCGAAAGTTCCTCTATGTACGTTCGATGCGGCTGCACGATGATGAAAGGATCGCCGGGATGCGGGCCAGAAAAGGTATCGAGGGCGGCGGCCATATCCCGCACAGTCCGACATAGAACAAACTCGCGGGAAAGGCCGAAAAACCTGTCTTGTTGGTTTGGGCCACCCGAGACGCGCCCGCGCGATGGGTTTAATCCGACCAGACCACACCAAGCTGCGGGAATGCGAATCGATCCGCCTCCGTCGCTCCCATGCGCCGAAGGAGTAACGCCCGAAGCTACGGCCGCCGCCGCTCCGGAAGATGAACCGCCTGCGGAGCGCTCCAAATCCCAAGGGTTGCCGGTAATTCCATAGAGCATGGACTCGCTCATCCCCGACATGCCGAATTCCGGCACGGTTGTTCTACCAACAACACGAAGTCCCGATTCACGCGCCCGGCGTATGAAGTAGCTTTCCGTTTGAGGGCGATGGCCTTTGAACAGTCGGCTCCCGCATTCTTGGAGACGCCCCGCTTCGGCTGCGCCTAAGTCACCTTGCGAAGGAAAGGCACGCCATGGAAGCCCCCCCATTCGCCGCCGCTACTGTTTCGGCATCCTCGTAGAACTCAATGACTGCATTGATGCGATGATTAACCCGGTCGTTAGCGGTGCGGGCCAGCTGCGTCAGTTCCGAAGGCGTGATATCTCAGCGCCCACAAGGGAGGCCAAGCCGGTCGCATCAGAATCGGTATATTCATCTAATCTCATTTAGCAGACCTTTTCGCGGGATGTCCTGCGCAGGCGAACGGACGTGGCACGCCACGCTTCGCCCATCCGTCATTGGAACCAGGGACGGCATCTCGATCCGGCAACGTTCGATTGCGAACGGACAGCGCGGATGAAACGCGCACCCCCTTGGCGGACTGATGGGACTTGGCACCTCGCCATCCAGCGGCGGCATCGATCGAGGCCGGGTGGGGTCCGGCACAGGAGCCGCCGCAATCAAAGCTTCGGTGTAGGGATGGATCGGCTTGGCGAACAGCGCTTCGCAAGGCGCGAGTTCCACGATCCGTCCCAGATACATGACCGCAACGCGATGACCGATATAGTCCACGACGCTCAAATCATGCGAGATGAAGATAAAGGCAATGCCCATTTGCTGTTGGAGCTGCAGCAATAGGTTCAAGATTTGGGCCTGCACAGACACATCGAGTGCTGAAACAGACTCGTCGGCGATTATGAGCGAGGGCTCAAGAGCCAGCGCACGCGCGATGCCAAGCCGCTGGCGTTGCCCACCCGACAATTCAGACGGAAACCTGTGCATCATTTCGGGTCGCATGCCCACCTTATGAAGGAGGTCCGCGGCAAGCGCGTCACGCTGTTTCCGGCTAAGGCGCTCGAAATTCTCCAAGGGTTCAGTAATGATCTGCGCGGCGGTGAGACGCGGATTGAGCGACGAGTAAGGATCCTGAAAAACCATTTGCATCCGGCGACGCCAAGCGCGAAGCGCACGCGCATCGAGGCCGGCAATATCAGTGCCGTCGACCAGCACGCGCCCGCGGGTCGGCTCGACGATCCGCATCAGGAGCCGTGCGAGCGTCGACTTGCCGCAGCCGGATTCGCCGACGATGCAGAGCGTCTCGCCGGCATCGACGGAGAAGGATACATCCTCCACTGCGCGCACCAGCGGGCCGTCCTTCGTTAAGAAACCTTGGCGCAGCATATAATGCTTGGTTAGATTCTCAACTTTCAGCAGTGGACTGCTCATGCGCCCATCACCTCTTCAGAGCGCCAGCAGGCCGCGGCGTGCCCTGGTCCAACAACTCGCATCGGCGGCACCGCTTCACCGCAACTCTTAATTGCAACCGGGCAGCGCGGGGCAAAGCTACAACCCGCAGCCGACTCGCGCAGGCTCGGCACAATGCCTGGAATTTCCGGAAGACGCTGCCTACGGCCACGCCGCCGATCCGGCACCGAGCGCATCAGACCTTGGGTGTAGGGATGCGAAGGTCGAGCGAACAAATCGCTGACAGATGCCTCCTCCACTATACGTCCAGCATACATGACCATTACGCGCTGGCACGTCTCGGCGACTACACCCAGATCGTGCGTGATAAACAGCACGGCGGTTCCTATGCGCTCTTTCAAATCGACTATCAGCCGTAGTATCTGCGCCTGTATGGTAACGTCGAGCGCGGTCGTCGGCTCGTCGGCAATCAACAGCTCGGGCGAGCAAGCGAGGGCCATGGCGATCATGGCGCGCTGGCGCATGCCTCCTGACATCTCGTGAGGATAATTTTTGACGCGGCGCTGGGGGTCTGCGATCCGCACCAGAGCAAGCATCTCTTGCGCCTTCGCCATCGCGTCCTGGCGCGATACCTTCGTATGAATCCGTACCGCCTCGGCGATTTGGCTACCTACAGTATGAACCGGATTGAGGCTCGTCATCGGCTCCTGAAAGATCATGGCGATCCGATTGCCACGGACCTTTCGCATCTCCTGTTCCGATAATTTCAGGAGGTCGCGTCCGTGAAAGCGGATCTCTCCGCCTACGATCTTTCCAGTCAGCTTGGGCAGGAGGCGCAGAATGGAAAGGGCGGTCACGCTTTTTCCGCAGCCAGATTCGCCGACGACACCAAGCGTCTCACCGGCCCTGACCTGAAAGCTAACGCCTCCTAGAGCACGGGTGACACTGTTTTCACTGTAGAAATGCGTTACGATCTCTCGAACATCGAGCAGCACGTCATCGGCGGACGTTTGCGTTTGCATTTCAACGCCTTTGTTTTGAACGGGGATCGAACATGTCGCGCAAGCCGTCTCCAAGAAGATTGACGGCAAGTACGGTGATGGCGAGGCAGATGCCAGGCGCGAAAAGGTTTAGTGGAGCGATAGAGAGATACAAGCGGGAGCTCGCGATCATGTTGCCCCAGCTAGGAATACTGGGCGGCACCCCAGCGCCTAAAAAACTGAGGGCGGCTTCAGTCAGAATCGCGCCCGCGCAGACGTTGGCGCTCTGGACCATCAGTGGCGGGATGCTGCTCGGGAGGATATGGCGCCATAGTATCCTCGGCAGGCGCGCACCACCGCAGAGCGCCGCCTCAACGTATGGACGTTCTCGAACGCTCAGAACGACGGAGCGGATCAGCCGAGCGGTGCTCGGGGTGCTGGGGATCGCGATGGCGACGATAAGGATACCAATCCCTGGACCTGTCAGAGCAACAAGGGCAATGGCCAGCAGGATGGTCGGGATCGACATCAGGCCATCCATGACCCGCATGATGAAGTTGTCAAAGCTGCGAATGTAGCCAGCAGTGACGCCGATCATGAGA
Source organism: Bradyrhizobium glycinis (assembly GCF_016031655.1). Lineage (GTDB taxonomy): Bacteria > Pseudomonadota > Alphaproteobacteria > Rhizobiales > Xanthobacteraceae > Bradyrhizobium > Bradyrhizobium glycinis. The sequence continues at coordinate 9,095 of NZ_JACCHQ010000054.1, read as the reverse complement.
CCGGCGAGGGCCGCTACCATCGTCGATAACAATCCTACCACGAGGGAGATCCGGGCACCGTACATGGTTCGCGCAAAAACATTGCGGCCAAGACTATCGGTTCCGAACCACGCTTGGGTCGAAGGCGATTGGAGAAGCTTGAATGGATCCATGATCATGGGGTCGCCCGCATAAACTGGGGCACTGAGCGCCGCAACGATCACCAGCGTCAGTAGGCCACCGCCGGTAAAAACCAAAGGATGTCGCACTGCCAGACGGGGAAGAGATGATATTCGCAACGCCGGGCTCTCCTCGGCATGAATTGATGCGGCAAGAAGGGCCATATCAATACCGGATACGAGGATCGACCAGGGTGTAGGCAAGATCCACCGCAAGATTGATAAGAACGTAAAGACCAGAAACGAGAATCAACACGCCCTGGATGACTGGATAATCACGGTTATTGATCGCATCGACGACTAAGCGGCCAACACCGGGTATATTGAACACTGTTTCCGTTATGACAACGCCGCCGATCAGGTAGGCGAGGCTTATGCCAATTGCGGTAAGAATAGGGGCGCTCGCATTCTTTAAAGCGTGGTGAAACAGCATGGAATAGGTCGAGGCCCCCTTGGCCGCGGCCGTCCGCATATAATCTTCTGACAGAACTTCGAGCATGCTGGCCCGCGTTATCCGGGCAATGAACGCTATATAGGATAAACTCAGAGCTACCGTCGGCAGGATCAGCTGCACAAACCAAGGACCGAAGCCATGATCTATGGATACATATCCTTGGACCGGCAGCCAACGCGCTTTGATGGCAAAAGCGTATACGAGGAAATAGCTGGTGACAAAAACCGGCACGGAATAGCCGAGGGCCGAGAACGCAGTGAGCGTACGATCGACGAAACCGCCAGCGCGCCACGCAGCAAAAGTGCCAAAAACAATCCCGATCGCGACCGAGAGGATTGTCGTCAGCACGGAAAGCGAAATGGTCGGCTCAACACGCTGTGAGATCAGCTGAAGAACCGGCTGCCCGGCAAAAATCGAATTGCCGATATTGCCACTAAGAACACCTAGTGCCCAGTGGACGAACTGAGTTGGTAACGGCTCGTTCAGTCCCAATTGTTCGCGGATGCCGTCGATCATCTGTTGCGTGGCCATGTCGCCGGCCATCATCGTCGCCGGATCGCCGGGCGCCAGCCTCAGAAGCAGAAAGACGAAAATGCCGACCACCATCATGACCGCGACGGCCGAGATCAGTCTGCGAAGGATGTAAGTGCCCACAGTGCCCCCTCAGCTCTTCTGCATGTTCCACAACGGAAGAAGCGCGGGAAAGCTGATCAGACCAGTGAGCGTCTTGCGGCGCGCGATAGGCTGAATACTTTGCCCCAAGAAAACAGAGCTCGCGGTATCCCACCAAATTTGTTGCATCTTGCTGGCCAGCGTCTTGCGCTCTTCGAACGTAACGTTCGCCCATTGAGCTCGAAGAGTCTCGTATTCGTCATTTTTCGGCCAGCCGTAGTACTCGCCATTCATGCTCATCCACGCCGAGGAAAGCGGATAACCACAGCTAAGATCGCTAACGCTCGTGATGTAGATGTTCCAGCCACCATCCTCGACGGCATTCTTTTTGGAGCGGCGTGCGGAAAGCCCCGCCCAGGAGCTCGGCGCAAGCTCGGCGTTGATTCCAATTTTGCTCAACGTCGCCGCCAAGAGCTGCGCAAGATTGCTCCCCGGCAGCCAGTCTGTGGGTTGGAGTATAACAACCTTCTCGCCGGAATATCCGGCTTCCCTGAAGAGCTGTTTGGCTTTTTCTGAATCGCCGCCCTTCTTGTACCATCCGGTACTCGTGTCTCTGGTGTAGGGCGTATTAGCCCCGAACAACGATATGATAGGGCGATTATATCTCGAATCTGGGTTGATAACACGCAGGAACGCTTCTTGGTCGATCAGATGAAGCACCGCTTGGCGCGCCTTCACGTTGTCGAACGGCTTATGCAACCAGTTCATGCGCAGAAGATAGTCATCCCCGGATTTGTGGAGATCTTCGAGTACAAGATTCGAATTGCTCTCGATCACTGGCAAAAGATTGGCCGGTGGGAGGGCGACGAAATCAATCTCGCCCGCTTCCAAGGCCGACACCGCAGTCTGCTCGGAGATAGCTTCCTTAATGACGCGGTCGATCCTGACGATCTTGCCCCCAGCCAATCCACTGGGTGGCTCCTTTCGCGGCACGTACTTTTCGTTTGGGTCATAGACGATGCGTGCGCCAGGCCTAAAAAGGTCTTGGTTGAACTTATACGGCCCCGATCCGAAATGCGTCTTAACCGCCTCCGTGGGGGGGCGATCCGCGTCCTTCTCGCGCATGACGAACAATAGATAATCTACGGACTCCGCCATTTGGTCGACCAATAGTTCCAGCGGTTCTCTGAGTGTGATCGTGAAAGTCTTATCATCTTTCTTCGATACGTCCTTCGCCCGCGCCTTGACCAATTGTCCACCGGATGTCTCGAACCAGCGACGGATAGAGGCGACACAATCGGCTGCAGTGACAGGAGACCCGTCATGAAAGCCCAAGCCGTCCCGGAGCTCGAATGTGTATGTTGTTTTGTCATCGGAAATGCCCCACTTTCCTACCATTTGCGGCTGGGGCGCGAGGTTGGAATCGAGTGCAAACAGCGTGTCGTAAATTGCCAAGCCGTGATCGACTGTGGTGTAAGATGTCGTGGTGTACGGATCGAAGTTGGAGATGTTGCCGCCCGCCATCCGCACCGTCCGCGCATCAGACGGCGCCGACTGAGCGCGCAGAATTGGCGACCCGCATACAGCCGCGCCAGCGGCCATACCCCTTCTAATAAGTTGCCGGCGAGAAATGGTCATGGTTCACTCCCCTTTTGATATTCAGCAGCTCAAGGCACATCCCGCACCCGGCGCAATATTGTCAAATTTCAACCTCTACAGCTCGGTCATGAAGCCAAACTGGACTTGAAGGCATTGTGCAGCGGGCGACGATTTCAGCTTCAATGGCTCGGCCGCATCGGGATCGGTGGACACCGCCCAAACAGTTGAATGGCGCCGCCCCGCTTCGGATCTCACCTTGGAGGTCGCCCCTCGGTCCCAGCAAAGTCCTTATTGCGGACCCGACTGTACCCACCAACGAACTGTTCAAGGTCAGCATTCCGCAACCCCGCAAACGGCTTAGCAAGCGGACCGCGCTGAGGGTGTGATCCAGTGCTTTGCGACCGGTTTGGGGGTTCGATATCACTATTAGGGCTTCACGCTGAGAGGTCTTTCGAATGACCACCGTTTTTTCAAAATGCGCCGTCGGCGGCTCGCAGCCCCGCCCCCCCCCCATTTCCGACCGTTGCCCTTCTCTTGCAGCATCAACGACTGGCAGACCACGACACGTCCTCTTCAGGAAACACAACCAAATGTCGCATCGCTTCCTTTCCGCCGCTGTTTCGCGGTCTCGTGACGCAATCTTAACGTGGCCGGAGAGACGAATTTCAGCGATTTGCCCGTACAGATAGCCGCAAATCCTCCCCAACTCGGCAAAATGCGACGTGGTACGCACAAAACGATTGGACGAGATCGACCTGAGCCGTTGCTATGTACTTCATGAGGCCCGGCTGCGGCTCCACGAGCGGCAGCTTTCCATCCCGAAGCGCAAAGCTTGCAATCTCAAATGCCGCTTCGCCCAGGAAAATCGTCTCCCGTCTGCGACGCGAGAGTTCTTCAGGCCCGATAGATTGTCGTTCTCGATGCCGAACGCGAGCGGGTGCGCCGGGCGCGGCCCGCAATTTCTCATCCTTCGCAGAGCAATTCACCTCGTCAGGAGCACCAATGACGCCCGGGGATGAGGCGATAGGCTCTACGAATTCAGGATGTATGACGGCGCAGTGCGTCCTCGATAAAGCGGGCAGCTGACAGCGCTGTCGCATCCTCGCCCGGCCGTGCGATGACTTGCACGCCCACCGGCAATCGGCCATTTGCAATGATGACCGGAACGTTGACACATGGCGTTCCCAACAGGGTCCATACACGGTTGAACCGCGGGTCGCCGGTCGAGGTAAGGCCCTTAGGCGCTGCTCCTGGTGCCGAGAAAGTTAGCAGCACATCGAGATCGCAAAACGCGTCGATCAAGGAAGTCCCAGCGCGCAAAGCGATCGACTGCGCTGCGTCGTAAGCAGATTGCGGAATGTCGACTGTTTTATCCAGGTAGGCCCGCAGCTCTGGCGCGATGTCCCCACGATGGCCGTGATACTCCCAGGCAAGCGCCCGATGCGCCTCGAAAGCCATAATCACTGGGTGTATGCGATATGCTTGACTGATTAGGTCTGGCAGCTTTGGCCTTTGCACAGATGCGCCGGCGCGCCTTACGGCCGCAACTGCGGTCTGCAGCGCTTCTTCGCTTTCGGCGTCCGCCTTGGGAGCAAACTCCTGGGTGACCACGCCGATGCGGGGAGCCCTGCTCAGCGCGTCCATCGCAAGCTCGGGGCGGCCGGTGATAGCCGAGAGCGCAATGCCTAGGTCCTCGACGCCGGCCGCAAATAAACCAACAGTGTCGAGCGTCCATGAAAAGCATTTAATGCCGACCGTCGGCAGCAACCGGTACGATGGCTTTATCGCGGCCACGCCGCAGAACGAGGCAGGTCGGATCACCGAGCCTCCCGTCTGCGTGCCCAGAGCCAGGGGAATCATGCCGGCCGCGACAGCCGCGGCCGAACCTGCGGACGATCCGCCCGGCGTATGGGCGTGATTACGCGGATTTAGCGTGGTAGTTGGATCGTGCGAGGCGAAAGCCGAAGTCGTGGTCTTGCCGACGACAGTTGCACCTGCCATTTTCAGCATCGTGACGATGGAGGCATCTGCGCGTGGGTGAAAGTCCTTGTAGATCGATGTGCCCATCTCGGTCGGCAGATCCGAGGTCTCGATGATGTCCTTGACGCCGACAGCAATTCCGCGCAATGGACCACAGCTTGCAGCACGGGGCTCCTTGCTCCGGCATACAAAAGCGCCAACCGTCTGCTCATGCGCGTCGATCGCTTGCAGTGACTGAGACAGTGCGGCGTCCGCGGAAAGCTCGGAGTTCTCGATTCGGCGCTTGAGGTCGGCAAGTGAAATCATGCGTAGCGCGTCCTACGGAAACTGAAATCTAAATCGTGTGGACGAGGGTGTCACTGCACGCCGTTGCCTACGACCCGAGACCCCAACGAGTACGTCGCTCGCGTGACACCGCCTTGCACAAGAGGTTTACGGGAGACCCGCTTGCTCAGGCTATGGGATAGCATTTTGGGGCCGCCCCCCGCCGAACCTGAACCTGCGTACTACTTACTCTGCAATAGCGGATGGTCGGCCCGTCAGGTTGGCACGTTGTTGTCGGTTTCGAAAGGCGTCTCATATTTTCCCCTCTCTCGACCGCTATAACTAAACTCTACTCGCCGATGTTTTTTACCTCAGAAAGCGACTCTTCGCAGAAATTCTGCATTCACCTGCTTGCGGAAGAAGTAGGTGGGCGCAACCCAACAGTTGCTGTCGTTCGCGATCAAGCGTCTCGGTCGATGAGAGACTCCAGCCCAGTCTGCTCTCACGCTAACACGAATAGCGATGACATCGATCCGAAGGACAGCGGGCGCAGCAAATCGGCTAAAATAAAGAGAACGAGACGCAGATACTCATTTCTTCCGCTAACTCCCACATTAAGATGCAGCAGACTATTGTACACTGCGCCAAACGGAATCTTCCTTTTGGCGAGGCTGCATCACCACGACCAAAGGCCGCGGCGTGCTTTGCGCGCTTTTTTTAGCGAACACGGAGAGAGGATTTGGCGGAGAATTTAAAAACCTGAAGTAATTATGAGCTAAGAGATCGGGGCGGCGGCATGAGCTAGCTCGGCTAAATGAAGCAAAACGACGACAGGGAAGGGTCCGATCCAGCGAACTCGGCGGGCTGCGCAGGCACGTTCGAATACGATAAGCGTGGGACGCGACATATTCCGACCTCCCTTCAAACGCCCGTCGCTACCGCATCTGTGCGCTCCAGCGCCTCCGCCGGTTGATTGATGACGGCATTTCCGCGAGCGGTCGCAACAACCCGAACTCAGGTCCTACTTGCGCGCTAGTGTCAGACTGCCTATTCATTGCGCGCAACCGAGGCATACCTTTGGTATTCGTTGTAACAACAGGATTCGAATGTCCATCCGCGACTTGGAGCCACCATTCGAAATAAACGGAGGACAACTAAGAATGAAGGATCAAAAGATACGTATCGCTATCCTCCATTTCTCTCATGAAACTGTCACGTTCTTGCCTAACGAGACTACGCTCGAGGACTTCATTTATCCTGGATCACCGGCCAAAGGTGAGGACCTCTTGCGTTTCGATCCTAGATCCTCCATGGGCGGCTTCGTAAAGGTGGCACGGGAGTTCTCCAACGTCGAGTTAATCGGCATAGAATCACCGCTCTGGCCCAAGACCGGAATTGGATCGGGCTGGGTTACTCAAGAGGCCTACCAGCATTTCGTTGGAAAGATGATCGCCGGCCTTAAGCTGGAGGGGCCATTCGAGGGCGTCTATCTTTGCCTGCACGGTGCAATGGCTGCGCACGGCGTGCCGCGCCCGGAGGCCGATCTGGCGCGGCGCGTCCGAGAGGTGGTCGGTCGCCGCGCGTCTATTGCCGCGACGTTCGATCTTCATGGAAACGAGGACGAGGCCTTTCTGGAACAGGCGGACATGGCGTTCGCTGTCAAATACTATCCACACTATGATGGATATTTGCAGGGCGAGCGTGCCGCTCGCACGCTGGTGCGGGCAATCCGAGGTGATTACAAGCCGGTGCACAAGACCATCAAGATACCTGTGATCTCACCCACGGTCCTGCAATGGACCGGGGCGCCACCATGGATGAATTTGATCCAGCAGGCGCTGGTGTGGGAAGCGCGCGAGGTAGACGTCTACGTAAACATCTTCTTCGGTTTTCCGTTCGCGGATGTCCCGGACGTCGGAATGACCGTGCAAGTGCTGACCAACGACAATGCCCAGCTTGCCGAACATGTTGCTCAAGATCTCTCTATGACGATCTGGCGGATGCGCGACGCGTTATTAAATTCGACCCGAATATACAGCATTGCGGACGGGGTCGCGCGGGCCAGACAGGCCGTTGCAAACTGCAGCACGCCCGTTGTGTTGGTCGACCACAGCGACCGCTCTGGCTCGGCGACTTGGTTGCTGCGCGAGATAATCGCGCAGAACCTTGCCAACACGCTGATCGCGACTATTGCGGATGCGAAGGCGACCGCCAGCCTAAGAGCGACGCACGCAAAGGCCGGAGATCCCTTCGATATGGAGATCGGCGGGCTTATCGATGAATCCGCCGGACAAAGCGTGCGCATCCAGGGCACCATCCTAGCGGCGGTTGAGAATCGTGGCCAGTTCTGGGTTTGCGTCGAATTCGGCCGCAATAACGTGCTTATCCTCTCTACCTATCTCGTACAGATAATGGAACCGTTCTCTCTCAACGCTTTGGGGCTCGATATTGGAGTGTTCGAAGTTTTCGCGATCAAGTCACGTGTCCATTTCAGACGCGGGTTTGACGACAATGGCTTTGCAAAGACAATCCTGTTAGTCGAACCGAACCAGCCGTTGCTCGGCACCACTTTCCTGGATAAATTGCCGTACAAGAACGTAAAACTCGGTCAGTTTTATCCATACGGAAGTCCGACGTTCTCCGTTTGAACTAGACCGAATTTTCACGCTTAGAGATGATGGGGCGGCTCGCCCCTTTGCCCGCGCCTATAAAGCGAGTGCCTAGATGGCCGGCGCCGCGCCTCAAGCGCAGGCTCTTGAAGTGCACAAGGTGACGACTACGGTTGCCGTGGCGCATGGATATGTGGCGGGCAAGTTCGTAACTTGAGGATCACCGCAATCGCGTTGATCAGATCGGCGAGCCAGCCAAGAAACTTGGGGGCGTGATCAGCAGGTCATTTTTACTGCGAAGCTGGACACCGCGCGTATGGCCCTCATCGACAGCTGAAGGGACTGAGGGCACATTTGCGCGGCGACCTCTCACTGATCTCGATGAAGGCAGGATCGAGTTAAGACCGACCGATCGGCGAGCTGAAGCGGTGCCGGCTCCGGACGCGGCGCATCAGACCGTGCGCGAGTTGGTGAGAGCTCGCGCCAAGGCGAACCGTGTGTTCTGCAAGACGGGTAAAATCACCGAGGCGTCCTGCTCCCCGATGGACGCATCAATGCCGGCACGAAGGGTTGGCCTCTGACTTACCGCCGCTCACCACGGTGCGCTTCGATCACTTAGCGAGCCAAATCGTTCTTCATTACTTCATTACTACATTTATGCCGTGACCGACGCAGGCCGGTGTGGACTGCTTCACAAGCGGATCGAAGAGCTGGCGCTACAATGGTCGATGACGCCATTCCCGTGCCATCCGCGACGGCGATCACGGAAGAATCCGCCGTGATATGCGTAGCGGGCGGAAGCGTGTCGTGGAATGTGATGTCCCGCTCGCCGTCCAGCGCGATGGGGTTTAGATTGAATTCATCAGGTTCAGCGAAGCCGGCTACCACTGAGGCAAAGGTGGAATGACCCTCAGTGGCCGCGCCGTCACTGTGGCCTTGTTCACGAAAACGAGCTCCTTCTCGTCCAGGGGATCAGCTCCCATGCCAATACCAAGAGCTTAAAGCAGCACATCGCGATCGCGATAGCTTTTTTTGGTCGATTCTCTTCATGGCCATCAGCTGCTCATGGTTGATTGCCATGTGATCTTTTCCCCGCGCCAAGGCCTAGCCGGAACTAGTCGTTGCCGATTCCGAGGTCATCGCGCGCACCGTACCGAGTTGATGGCGCGCAGGGTTCCGAAATGATCGCGCGCGGCGTTCCGAGCATTCTCCGCGCAGCATTCCGACTTGATCGCGCGCAGTTTCGGATGGTGTGAGGCCTGATCGTTGGCCATTTCTCTGGCTGGAAGCAGCTTGGAGAATTGGATGCCGACGAGGAGGGTTATCATGCGCCAGGTGCGCGAGATTGTGAGATTGAGCCTTGAGGCTGGGCTCTCGACGCGCGTGGTTGGCGAGCGTGTAGGCGTCGGGCCGACGACG
>NZ_JACCHQ010000053.1 GCF_016031655.1 Bradyrhizobium glycinis | reverse complement strand
GGAGGGCCAGGTCGATCTTCAAGCCCTGCATCGAATCCGTGACCAGATGGTCGGCTCGAGGACACGCCTGATCAATCAGATGCGGGCCTTCTGCCTCGAGTACGGTGTACCTTTGCGTCAGGGTGCCGGAATGTTCAAACTCGAGTTGCCGCGCGCTTTGAATGACGAAGGAAACGATTTGTTACCAGTGATGCGTCGCCTGCTGGGCGATCTCTTCGCCGACCTCCGCCGCCTCGAAGAACGGATCCGCGAAGTGACAAAGGAGATCGAAGCGGTCGCCGATCGAGAGGACGTTACAGGCCGGCTGATGACAATCCCCGGTATCGGCGCATTGGGTGCGACCGCCGTACTTGCCGCGATTGGTGATGGGCTGCAGTTTCGCAAGGCCCGCGACCTTGCTGCCTGGCTGGGGTCAGTGCCCAGGCAATACTCGACCGGCGGAAAACAGACGTTGCTTGGCGTCAGCAAACGCGGCAACCGTTATGTGAGAAAGCTTCTAGTGCATGGCGCGCGATCCTGCTTCCGGCACTTGGACCGGACGCGCGATCGCCTAGGAAGCTGGCTCGACGGGCTCCAGGCTCGGATGCATCCGAACAAGGCCGTGGTCGCTCTAGCCGCCAAGATGGCCCGCATTGTCTGGGTGGTCTTGAATAAGCCTGGAGCTCTCTACGAACGCAGAGATCCTGCTTTCACCTGACGCTTCTGGCTTCGATTGCAAGGCTCGGGAACAGTGATGACGAAACAGTGGATCAACATGCCGTAAGCCCTGTGCAAAAAAGCGGGCTTCGTGCCCGAACCATTTATTGGGAACGGCGTGCGCGGATCTCATCATGGCCTGGCTGCAACAGCAGTCCACTCGCGAGAGGCCGGATACATTTATGCAACTGAAAGCGTCATTTTAGCTGTTACGAACCCTTGCACGGACGGGGCGGACCATACATTCTTTCCCAAAAGGTCCTTCAACGCCGCATTGTCCAGCATGGCGTCAGCCAGGAGCCGCTTCAGCTTCGTGTTCTCGTCCTCCAGCCTCCTCAGCCGCTTGGCCTCGGAGACGTCCATCCCGCCGTACTTGGCCTTCCATTTGTAGATGCTGGCGTCGCTCACGCCGTGCTTGCGGCATAGTTCGGCGACCACACCCCGGCCTCGTGCTCCTTCAAGATCCCGATAATCTGTATTCGGTATGCTTCTGTCAATCCCTTAAGAGCGCGTGCCGCGGGTACCTTGCTTCTGTTCGTGGTCGGCAAAGCCGCCACACGATGGGATTCGGTTGAATGGTCGGTTCAAGCTCTTCGGCGTAGTCAGCCGCTTGGAGGGCGGACGCCACGACAGATCATACGAACTCGACCATCCCCACGCCCCGCGACGGGCGTCTCTTGGGATGGCGATGGCGTCCTTACGCCACCGCCGTCCATCGGAATTCGCCCCATCAACCCACATTCGGTGAAGGACGACAGCCATCTTTCTGGCCAGCGCGACCTTCGCACGCTTGCTTCCTTGCCGGTGAGCAACACGCACCGCCCAGGCCTTCATCGGAGACCATCGGGTTGATGGCCTGAGAACAACGTTGGCAGCTTCGAACAGGGCTGTGCGCGTCTCTCCATCTCCGACTTTTGTGATCCGTCCCACCCGATCAACCTCGCCAGATTGGTATCGCCGGGGCGTTAACCCGAGATAGGCGCCGACGGATTGGGAATGCAGGAATCGCTTGGGATCGTCCACAGTGGAGCGGAAGGTCAACGCAGAGACCGGGCCGATCCCCGGCATCCTCATCAAGAGCCGACAAGCCGGGTCACTGCGCACGGCCTTCAGAACCAGACGATGCAGTCGGGCGTACTCCCGCATCAGCGCTTCGCCAACTTCAAACTGGATTAAGCTCCGGGGGCAAAGTCAGCAGCAGCGCACGGGTGTGGCGATCACGGATCTCGATCGTGGAGGTGTAGATGCGCACGACGACCTGACTGCCGATGCGCGCAGGCCGCGCGGCGTAATAGCTGTTGTCGACGCGGACGGTGGTGTCGTCGCAGACGGTCCGAACGACCTCGGTGAAGATGCGGAAGGGTGCGACAGGCAGCAGCCGCAGGTGCGGCTTCTCTTCCTGGAACATCGCCTCGACCTGACAGCGCGTGCTGCCGTGGATGCGTTTGGAAGCCCAGTTCTCCTCCCAGTGTGCGGGTATCACAAATCCCCGGACACTGTTTTCGGTAACTCCCGGACACCCATTTCAGTAAATGCCGGACGCCGGTTTCAGTAATTCCCGGACGCTGATTTCACAAAGTCCCGGACAGTCTGACGGCAGGGTTTTCGGTCGAAATGGTCCCTCCCATCTTAGCCCTGGTCGACCCGCATTACTATCCGCTAACTGTCGAAATCCACACCTTGAGGAAGACCACCTCCAAGCCGCGTAATCCGCTGGCATAGACTGTCGTCAACGCTATGCGGCTCTTTACGTTCGGGATCGCCTCCAGAAAGCTAACCACCTCGTCAGCACTCAGCACGACGGGCAGCGCGTGCTGCCGCGCGTAGGCGATGCGCTCCGGCATCTTGCTGTGGCCAAGCGTTATCCCACAGAAAGATCGCACCCGCACAGACGATCAGGTCTAGCGAAGAGAGATTGGATAGCGTTTGGTATTGAGCAAGACTTCCGCGCGCAGGCACGTTGCGAATACCGCGTGAAGGCCCGCATCGCACCAACAACCGCCGGCTTCCGGCGGTCTGCTCGCGCTGCACGCCAGGGCGCTGGCCGATACCCCAGTACGATAGTCACCTTGCGGACGTCATTGACCGTGCCGAGACACACATCGGCGCTGCGATCGAGTATGCCATGTGTGGGGCATGGTTATAGAACTGAACGCGAGCTCACGCTCCTCCCCATAATGGTAGCGGAGCGACGCTCCGGTTTCTGATATTCTTGGACCGTTCGAAACCCGCCTTTGTGGGCTGGGCAATGATTGGGCGGTACGTTCACAATTGGTGAGAAGGTGTCAGAGCCCCCCTGGGAATCCGCCCAGGTGGGCGGAGGCTAGATGAGAGATTAAGACGGAGGACAATCATGAATACTTTGTTAAAAGGTCCAATACGCGAGGGGGCATATGATGTGCTGCTGAGCGATCTGGATGTCAGCGAGGTCAAGCGCTTCCAAGATGATAGCATATGGCCTTACTTCGAGCGGTTACGAAGGGAAGATCCCATCCACTACTGTAGAGATAGTCCTTACGGTCCATATTGGTCCATAACAAAATTCCACGACATCATTACAGTAGACACGACTCACGGAGTGTTCTCGTCAGAGCAAGGCATCTCGATCGGCGACGTGCCGGAGCAGTATTGGACGCCGAGTTTCCTTGAGATGAGTCCTCCGAAACATGGCGAGCAGCGCAAGACGATCAGACCGATAGTCGCGCCGGAGAATCTGGCCAAGCTCGAGGGCTTGATCCGTCGGAGGGTCAAGGCCATTCTGGACGGCTTGCCGTGCAATGAAGCCTTCGACTGGGTGGATAAGGTTTCAATCGAGTTGACGACGCAAATGTTGGCTACGCTATTTGATTTTCCGTTTGAGGATCGGCGGCTGCTGACCTATTGGTCGGACGTCGCTGCCACAACTCCGCGAGCTGGCCACGAGGTCGACACCTGGGAGAAGTATTGGGCAGTCATGTCCGGGTGCTTGGACTATTTCACAAGTCTTTGGAACGAGCGCAAAAATGCCGAGCCCCGCGCAGACTTGATTTCGATGATGGCGCACTCACCGGCGACCCGAAATATGGAGGCGAGAGAGTTCCTTGGAAACCTCATTCTGCTGATCGTGGGCGGGAACGACACCACCCGCAATTCGATGAGTGGAAGTGTGTTGTTCATGAACCAGAATCCGCCTGAGCTACGGAAGCTACGCGAGAATCCTCGGCTCGTGTCGAGCGCCGTCTCCGAGATCATACGTTACCAGACCCCGATCGCACACATGCGCCGCACCGCCGTGGCCGACATCGTGATAGGTAACAAGCATATCAGACGAGGCGATAAGGTCGTCATGTGGTACATTTCCGGGAATCGGGACGATGAGGCTATCGACCAGGCCAGCAGCTTCATCATCGATCGGAAGAACCCACGGCAACATCTCTCGTTCGGGTTCGGTATCCATCGCTGTGTCGGAAGACACCTTGCGGAACTGCAGCTGAAGATCCTTTGGGAGGAAATGCTGAATAGGCGCCTCGACATCAAGATCGTCGGCGAGCCGGAACGAATCGCATCTAACTTCGTGCACGGTTATGCCGCCCTCCCAGTGCGGATAATGGCTTAGGGGGTCGGCTCCTCCTTGCGCTCGATTTGAGATGAGCCGGAGCTTGCAACCGTGAGCCGGTCTGAGCAACGCCACACTGGGAGAAGGGTTTTCGCGAACTACGGAAGCACCGGCGGATGTCCAGGCGGCACTTACGCAATCTTGCCAACGCCGTCGACGCAAAAGCGAGTTCATTTGGCAGTGTCGGCGTGGCGACGCTCAATGCCGTCACCGAAAAGATCCTGCTATTTGTGGTTTTTCGTGTTGGAGAGCTTCTTGCCTGGCGCGTTCTTGGCCTCCCCTTTACCAGCGGTCATCAGTTTCGACTTGTCGCCGGCACTGATCCCAGTCCGTACCACGGGTTCGGCGAGTGAAAGGAACCAAATCCCTTGAAAACCTGATCCGGCATTGACCTGTAGCGTCCATACAGTCACGGAGCCGCAGCCTCCGAGGGTGACTGTAAAGCTGATCGCTGTACCGCTATTGGCTCGGGCAAGCCAGCTTGTCATCGCTGGAGAGGCGCCTTCGTCGCAGCTATTGCTGATTGCGAGATGATGGTGCGTACCGTACCGAAGTGAACGTGCGCACCGTACAGAGTTTATGGGGCGCAGGGTTTCGATGATCGCGCTCAGCATTCTAAGCAATCCCCGCGCAGCAAGCCAGCAAGAAGGGCTATCATGCGCGAGAGGGTTGCCCCGCGCAGCATCGGGAGGACGTCATCGATCCCACCCGCCCAATTGTCGATCCACATGATCATTTAGGGACCGCGATGGGCTCCTATATGATCGTCTTTTCGACGCGGCTCGAGTCATGTAGCGCCGTCCCAAAGCAGACTTCGATTCCTTCCGCGTCGCCGATCGACGTTGCCTGCGTTGTCGGTCGCCACGGCGCCGATGCCGGCTCCCGCCGACACTTATGCACCCAGCGTCGCAGCACCGAGCCACGCAGACCAAGCTCTTTGGCGACCGACATGACCGAGCGACCGCTCGGCACCGCCAGTTCAATGGCCTGGCGCTTGTAGTCCTCTGTGAACAATCGACGTTGACGTCCTGACAGTGACACCTCCGGGCTCTCTGGGCCTACTACAGGGTTCGGAGGAGGTTCCGCGGCGCACCCGGCCGTCCACTCTTCTGCGGCGCTCACTGCGGTTTCCTCTTGTCTAAGAGCAGGCGCAGCACGGCTGCGGCCTCAGGTTGGCCTGAAGTCGGGATCTAGTATCCACTATTCTTAGATCGTGAGTCTTGATTCAAGGTCGGGATGATACCCGAAGCAAGAGAAGCCCGCCTTTCGAGGAAAGATCGCAAGGTGCTTGAGGCATGTTGCCGCTCGCCGGTGACGTTGCAGCGCGATTGATGCGGGCGCGGATCGTCCTGCTGGCGGCGGATGGGCGCAGCACCCGGTCGATCACCAAGGAGGTTGGGTCCAGCTGCGGATTGTCAGCCTTTGGCGACATCGCTATGCCGAGCTTGGCCTTGAAGGGCTGCAAGACAAGCCGCGGCCTGGCAAGCAGCCGATTTATACGAAGAGGACCGACAAGCGGATTCTGAAGCTGTTGGATAAGCCGCCACCGCACGGGTTTGCCCGCTGGACCGGCCCTCTGCTGGCCGAGGCGCTGGACGATGTTGACGTCCAATACGTCTGGCGGGCGCAGCCACAAGATTGACCTCGCAGCTCGCAACTCCTTGTGCGAGAGCAAGACGCGAACTTTACGGCCAAAGCCGCCGATGTCGTAGGCCTTTACGTCGCCCCGCCGGCGAAGGCCATTGTGCTTGCGTGGACGAGAAGCCCTCGATCCAGGCTTTGGAGCGAGCGCGGGTTATCTGAAGTTGCCCAATGGCCGCGCCTTGACCGGACAGAGCCACGACTACAAGCGGCATGGCACCACAACACTGTTCGCGGCACTCGAAGTCGCCACCGGGAAGATCATCGCAACGCATTCAAAATGCCGTCGGCGCCTCGAGTTTCTCGATTTCATGAGCCGCCTGACCGCGGCCTTTCCGAACCGCCAGCTTCACGTCATCCTCGACAACCTCAACACCAACAAGAAGAACGAGGACTGGCTTAAGGCCACCCCAAAGTCCAATTTCATTGCACGCCGACAAGTGCGTCTTGGCTCAACCAGGTCGAGGTATATCTTGCAGGGGCAGTCGCTTAGCGGCACCTCCTTTACAAAACTCAAGCAGCTGCAGGAACACATCGATGCCGTCAGCGCGAACGACAAAGCCGAGCCCTTCGTCTGGACCAAGAAAAAGGTCCGTCAACGCCGCTTCAAAGGCCGCTGTATCACCCAGCTCTGATTCCGCGCACTAGGGTGAATGGAGCTTTCTTAGCTTCCCACCGCCGTTGGTTCGTCCCGCTGCCGTTTCGTGAGGACCTTGTTGAGCGCGCCGAGATAGGCCTTGGCCGAGGCAACCAGCGTGTCGGGATCGGCCGCGCGCGCCATCATCGAGCGGCCGTCCTGCGACAGCCGCACCGACACTTCCGCCTGCGCGTCGGTGCCTTCGGTCACGGCGTGGACCTGGTACAGCTCAAGCTTGGCCTCGTGCGGCACCAGGCGCTTGATGGAGTTGAACACGACATCCACCGGACCGTTGCCCTCGGCCTCCTCGATCATGATCTGGCCGTCGACGTCGAGCTTCATGGTCGCGCGCTGCGGACGATGGGTGCCGGCGATCACGGTCAGCGAGGTCAGCTTGATGCGGTCGTGCGAGGCCGCCATCTCCTCGTCGACCAGCGCCTCGATGTCCTCGTCGTAGATGTCCTTCTTGCGGTCGGCCAGCGCCTTCATCCGCGTGAACGCATCTTCCAGCTGGTTCGGACCGAGCTTGTAGCCCATCTCCTCCAGCTTGTGCACGAAGGCGTGGCGACCGGAATGCTTGCCGAGCACCAGCGAGGACTGCTTCAGGCCGACCATCGCGGGGCGCATGATCTCGTAGGTCGAAGCGTCCTTCAGCACGCCGTCCTGGTGAATGCCGCTCTCATGTGCGAATGCATTCCGGCCGACGATGGCCTTGTTGTACTGGACGGGAAACGAGGTCGCCGCCGACACCACCTTCGAGGCGCGGGTCAGCTGCGTGGTGTCGATCTTGTTCCAGTACGGGAATTTGTCGTTGCGCATGTTGATCGCCATCACGATCTCTTCGAGCGCAGCGTTGCCGGCACGCTCGCCGATGCCGTTGATGGTGCACTCGACCTGGCGTGCGCCGCCGGTGATACCGGCCAGCGAGTTGGCAACCGCCATGCCGAGATCGTTATGGCAGTGCACGGAGAACACCGCCTTGTCGGAGTTCGGCACGCGCTCGATCAGCGTCTTCATGAAGTGGGTGTATTCCTCCGGCACCGTATAACCGACGGTGTCGGGGATGTTCACCGTGGTGGCGCCGGCCTTGATCACGGCCTCGACGATGCGGCACAAAAAGTCCATCTCGCTGCGGGTGCCGTCCTCGGCCGACCATTCGACGTCGTCGATCTGATTGCGGGCGCGCGCCACCATGCCGACCGAAGTCTCGATCACCTGCTCCGGGGTCTTGTTCAGCTTCACCCGCATGTGCAGGGGCGAGGTCGCGATCACGGTGTGGACGCGGCCGCGCTTTGCAAACTTCACGGCCTCGGCGCAGCGGTCGATGTCGGCGGGATGCGCGCGCGACAGGCCGGCGATCACGGCATTCTTGGAGCGGCGGGCAATCTCGCTGACGGCCTGGAAGTCGCCTTCCGAAGTGATGGGGAAGCCGGATTCGATGACGTCCACGCCCATATCGTCCAGCAGCTCGGCGACCTCGAGCTTCTCCTCAAAGGTCATGGTGGCGCCGGGGCACTGCTCGCCGTCGCGCAGCGTGGTGTCGAAAATGATGACGCGGTCCTTATCAGGCTTGTTTACGCAGCTCATCTCAGAAATTCCTTTTGAGTGATTCGCGCTGTCTCTTGAGCGCTGAAGAAACTCTGTCTCAAACAAGCGCTGAGGGTACCTCGCCGTTGATGGCGGCACAACGAACGAGGCGATGCAGGTCGCCGTGGTCATTGACTGCATAATGCTGCGTGGCGCGGGTTATCGCCGGCGGCGACGTTATCTTCCTTCCAACTGCGGCGCAGGCGCATTGTCGGGCGCGGTGATATGAGACTGGAACGATTCGAAGAGCCTCTGGCCGCCATATTTGGCGATGCCAACAAAAATGCCCGCACGAAGCAGCCGGGCACCAGCATGAGGTGTTCGTACATACGGTATCGCCAGCCATATGATCGCGGCTATTTTCTGCTCCGGCAGATCGCCGACATTTCAGCGCCAATGCTCGCCGCACAATTGATGTAGTCGGCATATGGATGGCATTACCGATGAAATCCGTTTCAATCATGAGATACTCTCCGCATTTGCACCTCTTTGTCAGCGTCCCTATTCAACCGCCACAGGAATCGGTGAACGGTAGATCGACGATCCTTAAGAGGAATGATCAAAATCGGCGCCGTCCGTCCGTGAGGTGCGCTCCTCGCGCAAAAGTCGTCATGAGACGCAAGCAGCGACAGGTCAAGGCGCAAGGTTCCTTAGCTCGCCGCAACGCATAATTGCTGACGCGATCGCATCGGTTTCTTGCCCCTGCTGCGAAGCGCAGTGATCGGATAATTGGTGTTTGGCACCGCTGGATTTTCTCGTATTGCTAGAGCTTCCAGCAAGTAGCATGCCAGCGGATCCCAGACCTTTAATTTGCCAAGGGAATGGCTCATCTATCCTGTGACAACGTTGCAGCTCGGTCCAGAACGTCACGCAATCTTGTCGGGGATATAACAGGCATGTATCGGACTGCAGCCGTGGCCGTACGCCCATAACACCAGCTACCCCGCACAGGAGGTCAGGTCCCGGCTGCAGTAGAACTAGGTCCATGAGCTTTGAGCGTCTGAGCTCAGACGTTAACTGCGCCTACATACGAAGTTTCGTCGACACCGGTGGCGATGAGCACCGCGTGGCTGGCAGTGATCCCATCCTCCCGGATCCGCTCGTAACGAGCGTCCAGGATAAGGCAGGGGAAGGCTCTCTCAGGCGCTTACCTCCGCTCCACGTTCCTGCCGTCTCCATTCCGAAGAAAAGTGGGGGTGCTCACCGTGGCAGACAGCGTGGCACAGACGTAAAGCCAATGGTTGGGGCGTGGACCGTTATGCCCACCCCTCAGCCCTCTTTCCGCTGGCACATTACGCCACAAACGTTGACTATCTGGCTCAAGCGAAAGTTCAAGGGCTCCCAACACCGTTTAGGGGGCGCGCGTTTCTGCCGCAGGTTCTTTGTGCATTGGCAACTAGGCGATGCGGCAAGCTCACCTGATGGGAGCCGGGTAAGGCGAGAGTCTCACGCCTGGTTCTGCGAGAGGCTGGAGGTGAAATTCTCCGGCCGCCCGACGATTGCCGATCCTGGCCAAGGACCGGATCGCAAGGGGTACATTGGACCTACCAGCGCGCGTCTCGCGGCTCCTTATTTTATTCATGCTCCGCGCGGGGCTCCTCCAGATTTGCAGACGACCATCTCGCGTACCGCGGCTGCAATGGCCTCCTCAGTGACGCGCACGGCATCCTCGATGGGCGGCGCGTAGCCAACGGGCGCCCGCGGCGCGCCCAAGCGACGCACGGCGATCGCGCCGCCGAACTTCTCAGCCACGGTCGCCACAATCTCGCCGCCGAAACCGCCGACCGCGACCGCCTCGTGCGCGACGATGAGGCGCTTCGTTCGCTCGACGCTCTCGAACACCATGGTCTTATCCCAAGGCCAGAGTGTGCGCAGATCGATGAGATCGACTGAGACCCCCTCCTCCGCGAGCATTTGGGCTGCCTTCGTGGCCAGGTGCACCTGATTCGACCACGAAACGATAGTGAGATCCTTGCCTTCGCACACTTTGCTGGCTTGACCGAGCGGAACCGTATAGTCGACGTCATCCGGAACCTCTCCCTCGGAACACAAGAGAGCCTTGTGCTCCATGAATACAACCGGATCGTCGCAGCGGATGGCGCTCTTGAGCAGACCCTTGTTGTCGGCGGGTATTGCGGGGCAGACCACCACAAGACCCGGCACATGCGCGTACCAGGCTTCGAGCGATTGCGAATGTTGCGCAGCAGAAGACCAGTGGATGCCGATGGGCGCGCGGACCACGAGCGGTACACGCGCCTGCCCACCGGACTTGAACCGCGCCTTCGCGGCCTGGTTGACCAGCTCATCCATGGCGCACAGCACAAAATCGGACATACGCATGTCCGCGATCGGACGCGTACCCATCATGGCTGCGCCGACCGAGCCACCGAGTATGGCAGCCTCAGAGATCGGCGCATCGCAGATGCGATCGGAGCCGAACACCTCCACAAGGCCGCGATACTGGCCGAAGGCTCCGCCGCGTCCGAGATCCTGACCGACGGCCCACACCATGGCGTCGTGGCGCATCTCCTCCTCAAGCGCAATTCGTCCGGCCTCTAGATATGTCATCTGGCTCATCAGAACGCCTCCACAAGCGGGGAGCCGACGTCTTGGACGTCGACAAAAGCCATCCTTGCCGCTGGAAAAGCGGCTTCGCGGGCCGATCGGTAGGCGGCGTCCATTTCCGCATAGGCGGATGCCTTGTCAGCATCGAGCACATCGACCGCCACGCCGGCGCCGATCAGAAGCTCGCGCAATCGCGCGATCGGGTCATGCGCCTTTGCCGCCTCGACCTCGCCCTTTGGGCGATAGGCGCCAGGGTCGGAGCTGGTATGGCCGGTTACGCGGAATGTTTTGGCGTGCAGGAAGAGGGGCCCCTCGCCCGCCCTCACTTTGCGGATGAGCTCGGCAGCTGTGGCTTCGACGGCAACCACGTCATTGCCATCGACCTCGACGGCAGGCACGCCGAGCGCGCTCGCTCGGTCCAAGAAGCCTGGCCCCGCAGTCATGGTGCGCGTCTTGGTGGTCGCCGCATAACCATTGTCCTCGCACACGAAGAGCAGCGGCAGTTTGAACACCGCAGCCCAGTTCAACCCTTCCAGGAATGGACCCCGGTTAGTCGCGCCGTCACCGAAGTAGCAGACGACGATGCGGTCCTCCTTCTTGAGCTTAACGGCATGCGCCGCCCCCGCTCCTATCACGATATTGGCGGATATCACGCCGTTGGAACCCAGCAAGCCGACACCAAAATCCGCGATGTGCGGGGGACCGCCCTTACCGCCGCAAATGCCTCCTTCTCGACCGAGCAGCTCGTGGAACATGGCGGTCGAGGAAGCGCCCTTGGCAAGCGCTTGGCCATGCCCGCGATGAGTGGAGAGCACGAGGTCCCGCTTGGTCAGATGAGCGATAACGCCAACCGTCAACGCCTCCTGGCCGATCGACGGATAAAGGAACCCGTGCACTAGCTTGTCCTCGAAAGCCCTTGCCGCCACCTCCTCCAGCGCCCTGATTCGGTGCATCAACAGGTAATGGGCGCGGAGCCGCGCTACGTTAATAATTCGCTGTGATCTATTTTTCATCGTCTGAGTCCCTCCAGGAGTCCTTCATTTCGTCGGATGCGCATCGGCGTGACAGCTGGATGATGACGGCCAGCCGTTGATCCGGCGGGAGCCTCAGCACTTCTGCGTCTGAGCACGATCGTTTCGGGAGACCAGCACCGGCTTTCGTGCCGCGGAGGCCCGTTGCTTCTTTCTTTTGCCCCGCGTGTGCAGCGCCGCTGTGACTGACCACGAAGTAAATGGCCTCTCATTGTATCGACTTCTGCAGTCGTTTTTCGACACTGGCCGAACCGTCTCGCGTGGCGCGACGTGGAGAAAGCCCTTCAGCACACCGAATTACACGATCGCGGTGCGTCCACTCCTTAGTATGTTCGGAACCCGACACCGCAATTCGAGCAGAGAGTCAGAAAAGTGAGCATGATTTAGACGAACTAAACCATTGATGACCCCGCCTGGACAGCTATCAAATCAGATGGGATCTGCTGACAGGCCCGAAGGAGGCCAAGTCGACTGTCCTTTCCATTGAGGAGGAGGCGATTATCGTTGCTTTCCGGCGGCATACGCTGCTGCCGCTCGATGATTGCCTCTATGCACTGCAGCCGATCATCCCGCATCTGACGCGGTCATCCCTGCATCGCTGCCTCCAGCGCCATGGCATCAGCCGATTGCCGGAGGTCAAAGGCAGCAAGCCCGCAATGAAAAAGTTCAAGGCCTATCCGATTGGCTATTTCCACATCGACATCGCTGAGCTCCAGACCGCTGAAGGCAAGCTCTACCTCTATTCGCCATCGATCGCACCAGCAAGTTCGCCTTCGTCCAACTGGTCAGGAAGACGGGACAGACCTCCGCTGCGGCCTTCGACGGCGTGACACCTCGCTTCTGACCCGAGATGAAGACCCTGAACTCGTAATCCGGCGGCGCGTTGTGGCCGCGGTATCCCTTCGAGGAGGAGCCGCTCGATGATGTTGCTGACGAGCTTTTCCATGTCTGGGATAACAGTTTTGCAGGGTGTGGCCGTCATAGGGATCGCCGGGCAGCGCCTTCACATGAGTGACGAACTGGCCGCCCCGGGCGTGCTGAGCGCGGTTGCGACGGAGACCTTGACGCCGAACTCGTAAGGGCGATGGGCCTTGCCCTTGCCGACGCATTCGACCTCCGGCGCATGCAGCGAATAGCCCTTCGACCCGCGCTGGCTTTGCCGCTGCTCGTGGACGCGGCGCGCCAGGAACAACAGCCTTCGAAGACCTCCCCTCGAGCGCGGCCTCGCCCGCGATCTTGCGACTGATGTCGCGCATGTCCCGGCCGAGATAGGAGATAGGTACGCAACGTCTTCAGCGCCCGCCTGGCACGTTTGAACTGCGGATTCCAATGATCGCGCGCAGGTATTCCAATCTGATGCCGCGCAACGTTCCAATCTGATCGCGCGCAGGAGAAGCACCCGATCGTTAAAGGTAATTGGCACCATCGATAGCCCGTGGTCAAGCGGCCGCTGAAGGGATCACGTCACATGTTTGATGGTATGGTCGGCGGAGCGAAGCTGACCGGACGCGCACCCCCAACAGTGCCGTAGCGGCCGATCAGCTTCGCGCGCTGCAGTCTCGGTCTTCATCGGCAGCCGATGTAATCAAGGCCGAGCAAGAACGGGCGGACGCC
>NZ_JACCHQ010000052.1 GCF_016031655.1 Bradyrhizobium glycinis | reverse complement strand
GGGCTGCAGCGTCATAGCCGCTCACCGTCAAGCTCTTATGCCCCAACACCGTCAGGTGTCGTGTGAACTCCGTCACCAGCGGGGCGAGATCGCCTGCGTCCATGCAGCGCAGCCCGTGGCAGTGATCCTCACTCGACTTGGCCATTCCTTGTCTCCCTTCCGTTGCCATCAAGACAGGAAGGGAGGCTCAGATTATGCGGAGTGAGAAAGAGGGCAGCAGGAACTAAACTGTTGATAACGAAGTGGCTCTCGGATTGAACGGCCGCACACTCCGCATAATCGTGGGCTCCGCATAATTTCTGTTATGTGGTGCACCACATAACAGAAAGGGAATGGAGGGGCTTGCCATGTTGGTGCGGGAGCACATGAAGGCCGATCCGTTCTCGGGTGCTGTTTATGTGTTCCGTGCCAAGCGGGCGGACCGGATCAAGCTGATCTTCTGGGATGGTACGGGTTTGTGCCTGTTCGCCAAGCGGCTCGAGGAAGGCGTCTTCCGCTGGCCGAAGATCGAGGATGGCGTGATGCGTTTGTCGGCGGCAGAATTGTCGGCGCTGCTCGAAGGGCTCGATTGGCGGCGTGTCCACGCGGCACGGGAGACGGTCGTCCCGACGCAAGCCGGATAATTGTGGGCCGCGCTGCGGCGAAGTGAATCAGGGGCATCGAGCACGTCGTCAGGCGGGCGCGAATATGCTCTGATTTGCCTGTGAGCGATAACCTTCCTGATGATCCCGAGACGCTGAAGGCGATGCTGCTTGCCGAGCGGCACGAGACTGAGCGGCTGCGCCAGATCATCAAGGAGCTGCAGCGTCATCGCTTTGGCCGGAAGGCATCGCTTCCCGAGGAGCAGATGCTGCTCGGTCTCGAGGACGTCCAACAGGTTGCGGCCTGTACGGAAGCCAGCCAAGACGAGACAGCTCCGGAAGGCCGGGCGGAGCGCGCACGCAAGCGCCGCAACAATCGCGGAGCACTCCCGGCGCACCTGCCGCGGATCGAGCTCGTGGTCGACCTCGACGCCAAGACCTGTCCCTGCTGCAAGGGCGACCTGCACCAGATCGGCGAAGACAAGAGCGAGCGGCTGGACATGGTGCCGGCGCAGTTCCGCGTTGTCGTCACCCGACGTCCCAAATACGCCTGCCGAGCCTGCGAAGATGGCGTCCTGCAGGCCGAGGCTCCGGCCCGGTTGATCGAGGGCGGACTGCCGACGGAGGCAACCGTCGCCCAGGTTCTGGTGTCCAAATATGCCGATCATCTGCCGCTCTACCGGCAGGCCCAGATCTATGCCCGCCAGGGCATCGCTCTGGATCGATCGACGCTGGCGGACTGGGTTGGGCATGCCGCCTTCCATCTGCGCCCGCTGCATGAGCGCCTTCTCAGGGTGCTTCGGGCGAGGTCCAAGCTGTTCGCCGACGAGACGACGGTGCCGGTGCTCGATCCCGGTCGAGGGCGGACCAAGACGGGCCAGCTCTGGGCTTATGCCGCCGACGACAGGCCCTGGGGTGGGCTCGATCCACCCGGCATCGCCTATGTCTATGCACCCGACCGCAAAGCCGAGCGGCTGTTCAGCCATCTTGCCGGCTTCAAGGGCGTCCTGCAGGTCGATGGCTACAACGCCTACCCAAAGCTTGCCGAACGTGGCGAGGTCGAGCTCGCCTTCTGCTGGGTGCACATGCGGCGCAACTTCTACGAACTCGCGACAGCCGGCCCCGCTCCGATTGCGAACGAAGCGCTGAAGCACATCGCCGCATTCTATGCGATCGAGAAGGAGATCCGCGGCCGCAGCGCGGAGGAGCGCCGCCTCGTGCGGCAGCAGAAGAGCCGACCACTGGCCGATGCCTTCGAGGTATGGCTGCGCGCCAAGCTGGCCCTCATCAGCCAGAAGAGCAAGCTCGCCGAGGCCATCCGCTACGCCCTCTCGCGGTGGCAAGGCTTAACGCGCTTCATCGATGACGGCCGCATCGAACTCGACAACAACACCGTCGAACGATCAATCCGTGGCATCAAGCTCAGTCGCAAGAACGCGCTGTTTGCCGGATCCGACGGCGGTGCCGAACATTGGGCTGTCGTTGCGTCCCTGGTCGAGACTTGCAAGCTCAACGACGTCGATCCGCTCGCCTATCTCACCGACGTCCTGACCAGGATCGTCAACGGGCATCCAAACCGCGACATCGACCAGCTACTGCCCTGGGGCTACCGCGCTCAAGCCCTCAAAGCCGTGGCCTGAGAACGACGCTTACATTTCCCTCCACCTGAGGCTCGCTGCAGTCGGGTCGGCGATGGAGCGGAGGAACCGGTGTACACTCCGGGCTAGGTTGCCGTGTAGGCAAGCCTTCGAGGATTCGATTCTCGAAAGCTTGCAACCTCAGCTCCCGAGGCACCGAACCTTGTTCAGCGCTTTGGGCTTCACGGTTCAGCGCTAATAGGGCAGGCAATCGACTTGACTTCCAAATAGTCCTCCAGGCCGAAGCGACCCCATTCGCGACCGTTACCCGATTGTTTGTACCCGCCAAACGGGGCCGCGCGGTCAAGTGATGCACCCTGCAGGTATATGTTGCCTGCACGAATCAAGCGACCTACGCTGCGCGCGCGATCGGTTGAGCTGGAGAATACGTAACCGGCGAGACCATAGGGGGTATCATTGGCAATTCGAATTGCGTCGTGCTCATCCGTGGCACCAATGATCGCAAGTACAGGCCCGAAGATCTCCTCACGCGCAATGGTCATCTCGCTTGTGACGTTCGCGAAAATGGTAGGTCGAATGTAAAACCCTTTTTCGATGCCTTTTGGCAGGCCAAGGCCGCCAGTGATGATCGCGGCTCCCTCGTCCATGCCTTTTTGGATTAGTCCTTGAATTTTGTCCCACTGGCCGCGGTTTACCACAGGACCCATATGTGTGCCGGCGGCCCGGGGATGGCCGACCTTGTACCTGTCCGCCACTGTCTTCGCGATCTCTGCGACTTCCGCCATTCTGGACTTCGGAACAATTAGCCGCGATGGCGCGTCGCAAGATTGGCCCGAGTTAAGAAAAATCGTCTGGACGCATCCGCGGACTGCCTTGTCGAAATCGGCATCATCAAGAATGACGTACGGAGACTTTCCTCCCAGTTCTTGGCTTACGCGCTTGACGGTGTGGGCCGCTCGGCTCGCAACGTCGATTCCCGCTCGCGTCGATCCGGTGAACGAGATCATATCGATATCTCGATGCTCGCTCATAGCAGCACCCACTTCAGGGCCTAAGCCGTTAAGCAGATTGAATACCCCCTTCGGTACGCCAGCTTCATGAAGGATCTCCGCGAATATTAGGGCACAAGTCGGGGCGAATTCGGACGGCTTGAGAATCATAGTGCAACCGGCAGCGAGCGCTGGTGCTACCTTGCAAGCTATTTGACTCATAGGCCAATTCCAAGGCGTGATCATTCCCACTACGCCGATAGGCTCACGAAGCACAGCCGCACTGCCAATTCGCTCTTCGAAGGAGTAGTTCTTGAGCACGTCGAGCGTGGTCGCGAGATGGCCGATGGCGGAATTAGCCTGCATCTGCTCGGCCATCTCTAACGGAGCGCCGATCTCGTCGGAGATGGCGTCGCCGATTTCTTTGGCGCGACCTTTGTAGATATCGATGATGTTTGCGAGCAGGCTTAGGCGCTGCTCGCGCGTGGTCTGGGAAAAGTACTCGAATGCGCGCCTAGCCGCGATGACCGCCTTATCGACGTCTGCCTTTGAGCCAAGCGCTACCTCATACATCTCCTCTTCGGTTGCTGGATTGATCGTACGCATTGACTTCAGCGCGGCGGGATTGCTCCAAGCGCCATCAATGTAGAATTGCATTCGATTGACCATGTGATCCTCTCGACGATGGTGTAAACTGGACAGTATCGCGACGTGAACCGGTGCTACTTCAGTTGCGCTTCGCTCTGTGATGGCGGCTCCGTAAACCGGCGGTTCGCTTCTTTGGAGCGGGCCACGCCAGGGAGGAAGACGCCTATGAGGAAGGTTTGAGGGTCCGACATGCCTGGTGCCGCCATGTTCATTGAGCGCGCGAAGCTACGTTCACCTTCGCATGCCTTGAAGCATCTGCCGATGAACCTGGCGAGTGCGACAAAGCACCATCTCTTTCCAATCGGCTCTATCCGGATAGTAGTGCTGCTTCACGCGTTGGCGAATGTCACGCCCAAAGTCGGTATGAATCTGAGCTTGACCGTACGCATATAGCCAATGGTCAGCGCGCAACAATGGTCTGGCCGCCTCTGGAGGGTAGGTTCCAAACTCTAGGCAAACGTAGACGTGGCGATCACCCAGGAGCCGCTCCCAATAGTCGTCTTGCGTACCACTCAGTACCAAGGCCGATGAGGTGCCGAGATCTGGTGAAGTGACTGAATCGCCGAATATGTCGCGCGCCCGCTGATATCCAGTCATGCCCGATGCCTGCTCGCATTGCAGCTCACCATAACCATATGGTCCAAGGCCTGTGTGATAGTCTACGATCAAGACTAGCTGACGCGACGCGATACTGTAGTCCGACACGATTCGTTCGAGTGTTTGGCGAGCTACGCTGGGGCCGAAGCCACCAAAGAACATTCCTGTCGGATGGCGATACTGACCGCTGGTCCGTGCCCTTCGGTAGGCGATTTCACCGTAGGCTGCCCGGTACCTCTCAATCGCTGCTTCGGCCGCCGCAAAAACAGGCCCATCCAAGGCACTTGGTACCAGACTATCCGCGATTGCGTCGTATCCCTCGTTTTGAGGAAGGGGAGCCGTGAAATCGATGAAGTTCCTATTGAGGTCGCAACCTTCTTGCGTAACGCGCCGGTCCCATGCGAACCCGTATGGGTTGATGGCATGGATTAGCAACGTGGCTTCATCAGACTTCAGCTGTTCGTAACCACGCTCGCCCAACCAGTCGAGCTGCGCTGCGGATCCACAATATCCTTCGGCACCGTGCGTAGCCGATATGAGAACCCCCACTTTCGAGGCCCCCCGATCACCAAACCAGGCAACATCTGTCGAGAGCTCTTCTCCACCGGGCCCACAAGCGGGGGATGGATAAACCCGGGCCTCACCGACGGCGGCTTTGCGGACGTAGTCCCGAAACTTACGACGAGCTTCGAAGTAATTCGATGCGAAATACTTATTCGCTGCATTGAGAATGGCGTCGTCCATGAGAATTCCGATCATCATTCAGGACATAGCGGAGATAGTCGATCATCTATGCTTGTCGGACTCAGAGTTACTGAGCCGAACGCAACTGGTCTCTCCGGGGCAGATCAGCGTCAGACTTACCGGAAGCAGTTCGCAGTTTTTCAGCGATTAAGCCCGGCGATCCGCGGAATGAATGCACGAGCGGCTCCGACCCCGATTTTCGTGTTGGGAAGGGGGGAATTGGCGCGCGGGGGCAGCTCACCCCCCCCCCTCGAGCATGGCTAGCCAGAACCTTAACCCAAAACAAAAGCTCGACGCGTGATGGGGCCCATTTGGGCCTGAATCCGTACAATGCGCCCGTCATTTTGCAGGATTCTGCCCCAATGGGCGGGGTTTTCGCAAAATCAGGGCTTCTATCGGTGCAGTATAGTCCTTGCGGAGCTTTTTGCGTAAGGGGCGCGCTTAGTGTCCCGCGGTTGGAAGCGGAGATCCTTCAGACGGCGCGTGACAAAATGGCAAGGGACCTGTCCCCCTCACGGATTCCTCTCGTCTTGACTTTACCGATGGCACTTATACGGCGGTGACGGCTGGGGCAGTTGCTCAAACGATTACATGAAAGAACCGGGTGTATGCCTCTTGGGCAGGCTCCTGAATCAAGAAGGGAGAACGATGATGACTAAAGCGCTCTATGTGAAGAGCGAGGACATGGTATTTGCGCCGATGCATAGCGACGCCGGTGGCTCCGCGAGTGTTTGCCAATTGGTCGGTCCAGAAATCAGCAAGACAATCGATGCTGGCATCGCCACGTACGACGGCTGCTCGATTGAAAGCAAGGTGAATTATGATGAAACCATCGTGGTGCTTGGTGGAATATTTCGGCTTCTCACCGGCGAAAATTATGGCCGTGTCATTGAAGCGAAGTTCGGCGATGTAATTTGGCTTACTAAGGGAACCCGCCTGAAGTACCAAGGGGACAAGGCCAAGGTATTTTATGCTCGTCACCCTGTTGATTGGCGGACCCGCAGTGAGGCGAGCGTGGACGATAAGCCCCTGAACGACGTCTATCATTTCCGAAGCACGGACATGATCTATTCACAGATGCAAATCTATTCGGGCGGCTATGCATCTACCTGCAGCCTCGTTACGCCAGATATCAGTAAGTCACTTGGTGCGACGATCGCGACCTTCAACGGTAGCTCGGTGGACTGGACGACGGAATATGACCAGATTTCGGTCGCGCTTGGTGGAGTGATGCGGATTCGCACAGGCGAAAACTATAGCCAGGAAATCGACGCGCGGTTCGGGGACGTGGTCTGGCTGCCGAAAGGGACTCCGCTGAAGTACGAAGGCGAGAGAGGGATCATGTTTTTCGTCCCGTACCCGGTTGACTGGCGTCTGCGAAGTCAGCCGGTTAGGCCGAAGCCGTGGCCTGCATCGGTTCGATAAGTCTATCCGATGAGCCTGTGGGAGCTCAGTAGGGCCTTGCTGAACTCCCAATCCACCATGCCCTCCTGGGCTTGCGGTCATTCGCATGTTAGTGCCCAGCCGTGGCGAAGTACAGCGGAGCTATGCGCATGTCGCAAGCGTTACAAATCAATACTGGAACAGATGACCTACTGGCGGAGATCCGTGATCGCGTGGGTGTGATTACGCTCAACCGGCCGCAGGCGCGGAATGCTATCTCCCAAGGAATGAAAGTCGCCTGGAGCAAGCTGATCAAGCGATTTGCTGACGATCCACACGTTGGTGCGATCCTGATTACCGCCGCAGGGACCGCCTTCTGTGCCGGAGGCGATGTCAAAGGCATGGGGCAGAGTTCCGCTACAGTTGAAGCAACATTCGAACAGCGGGTGGCCGACTTGCGGGCTGACCAGCGAAAGCTAATCGGTGAGCTGTTCGCCGTAAGAAAGCCAACGGTTGCGGCGCTTCCGGGCGCTGCTGCGGGCGCGGGCCTTGCGATTGCACTCGCCTGCGACATCCGGATTGCTTCGCAGTCGGCCATCTTAACCACCTCATATGCGAAGGTCGCATTGTCGGGCGATTGCGGTATAGCCTGGCTGCTGACGAAGCTCGTTGGGGTCTCCCGCGCGCGCGAACTGATGTTGCTGTCCGAGCGCATCGACTCGCGGCGGGCAGAAGCGCTGGGCCTCCTCAACCGCGTGGTGGCGGACGCGGAGTTACCCCAATTCGCGTTTGAGCTTGCAGCTTCACTCGCGCAGGGGCCTACATTCGCGTTTAGCTGTATCAAGGACAATCTGGATCACGCGGCGGCATCTGACCTTTTCGCGTCGATGGATCATGAGGCCGAGAACCTGATAAAAGCGGAATTGACGCTCGATCACAAAGAGGGCGTGCGGGCCTTTGCGGCGAAGCGAAAACCCGTATTTCAGGGACGCTGAAAGATCGATCTCACTTCTAGCAGGCAATCTTTGGGAGGGCAGCGATATGGATCATCTGCTGCTCTCGCGATGACGCACCCAGAAGAGATCCTTGCTGGCGCCGCGGCGCGAGGTGCTACGGGATGCTCGAGACCTCTCGCGCAAGCCTGCGACCTATGCTTTGTTCTACGAGGAGCGATGCTCAACCGGTAAGGTTTGCATCGCCAGGAGCGCGGCCGAGAGAGCTCTTCTCTACTGGAGAAAATTCGAAGGCGCGTCGGGTCACAGCCAACATCCTAGTTTAGATTGGGCCCTCAGCTAAGTTAAGCCTGATTACGACGGGGACCGCGACAACCTAGCTTTCTCGCGCAGAAAAGCTTCGCGATTCTAGATTATATCGCAGGTTTTCGGCCTAGTTCCGTCGGAATCGGGATTTTTCGATACGGCGCCTGGTATATTGCCAACAATCAACAATCAACAATCAACAATTAACAATCGGCGCGCTGTTCGCAACTAGGAAGCAACGATGGATCTGAATTTTACCGCTGACGAACTTGCCTTCCGCGACGAGGTTCGAGCATTCTGCCGCTCCGCAATCCCTACAGATATCCGCGAGAAGCTGATTGCGGGCCGGCATCCTAGCAAGGATGATAAGGTGCGCTGGACGCGCATTCTGGCGCAGAAGGGGTGGGCCGTACCGCACTGGCCCATCGAGTATGGGGGCAAGGGATGGACACCAGTCCAGCAGTACATCTTCGGCGAAGAAGTGAGCCAGACGCCTGCGCCGGAGCCGGCCGGTAGTGGCATCAACTTGGTTGGGCCGGTTATCTATACTTTCGGCAACGAAGCGCAGAAGAAGTATTTTTTACCGCGCATTGTAAACGTCGACGATTGGTGGTGCGAGGGCTTCTCCGAGCCGGGAGCCGGTTCCGATCTTGCGTCGCTCAAAACGCGGGCCGTGCGTAACGGCGACCACTACATTGTCAATGGCCAGAAAATCTGGACGTCCTTGGCGCAATACTCCAACTGGATCTTCTGCCTGGTTCGGACCGATCCTGACGCCAAGAAACAGCGGGGCATCTCCTTTCTCCTGATCGACCTGAAGTCGCCGGGCGTTACCGTGCGTCCGATTCAGTTGTTCGACGGATATCCCGAAGTTTGTGAGGTTTTCTTTGACGACGTGCGGGTTCCTGTCGAGAACCTCGTCGGCGAGGAAAATCGCGGCTGGGATTACGCCAAGTTTGTTCTTGGCAACGGGCGCGTGACGATTGCTTGTGTTGGCCTTTCGAAGGAGCGTATCCGGCGCATCAAGGAACTTGCTTCACGCACCCGCGTCGGGGGCGAGCGGCTCATCGACAGGGCCGATTTCCGCAAGAAGATTGCTGCCGTCGAGGTCCAGCTCAAGGCGCTCGAGATGACGCAGCTCCGCGTCGTGGCCAATCAATCGAAGCTCGAGAGGGGTACGCAGGACCCCGCAAGCTCGATCCTCAAGATCAAGGGTTCGGAGATTCAGCAGGCGACCTCTGAGCTTCTGATGGATGTGATCGGCCCTTACGCGCTGCCCTATCAATCAGAGGAGGAGTTTCAGCGCGGGGAGCCAGCGATTGGTCCCGATTGGGCTGGACCGATTGCACCCGCTTATTTCAACGGGCGTAAGGTGCCGATCTATAGCGGCTCGGATGAGATCCAGAAGAACATCATCGCCAAGGTCGTCCTCGGCCTCTGACGCTTCAGCAAGTGGAAGATGCTGACTGTGCAGGGTTCTAAAGGTTTGAGGGGCGAAGATGTGGCCCCGTTTAAGGAGGGTTTTCTAGTGGATCTTGATCTTTCCGAGGAGCAGCGGCTCCTTAAGGATGGCGTCGAGCGCTTGATGCGTGAGCATTATAGCTTTGAGGACCGCCGCAAGTACCGCGCGGAGAAGCCGGGATTCAGTGAAGCGATGTGGGCGCGCTATGCTGAGCTCGGGCTTCTCGGGCTGCCGTTTGCGGAGGTTCATGGCGGGCTCGGCGCCGGGCCGGTCGAGACCATGATCGTCATGGAAGCTTTCGGCAAGGCGCTTATCCTTGAGCCATATTTCGCAACCGTCGTACTCGCAGGCGGCATCCTGCGGCATGGCGCGAATGAAGCACAAAATTCGAAGCTCGTCCCCGCCATTGCGGAAGGTCGGATGAAACTCGCCTTCGCGTACGCTGAACCTCAGTCGCGATATGACCTCTTCGATGTTGAAACCCAGGCCAAGAGGGACGGCGAGGGTTGGGTGCTCAACGGGACCAAGGGTCTTGTCCTCCATGGCGATGCAGCGGACAAGATCATCGTGTCGGCGCGAACGGCGGGGGGCGCGCGAGAAAGGGACGGGATTGGCCTTTTCCTGGTTGACGCTAATGCGCCGGGCCTTATGCGTCGCGCCTATCCGACGCAAGACGGGCTGCGGGCGGCCGAGATCACGCTTCAGAACGTACGAATCGCGGCGGCTGACGTTATCGGCGACCCGGCGGGCGCTTTCAAGATTATCTCACGCGTTGCAGGCGAAGCGATTGCGGCCTTGTGCGCCGAGGCGATCGGCTGCTTCGCTGAAATGCATGCCATCACCGTCAATTACTTGAAGACGCGCAAGCAGTTCGGCACGACAATCGGCTCCTTCCAGGTGCTTCAGCACCGCGCGGTCGATATGTTCGTCGAATTGGAGCAGTCGCGTTCCATGGCGACGTACGCCACCATGATGGCGGGAGAGAGCGATGTCATCGAGCGTGAGCGGGCGCTGTCCGCCGCAAAAGCGCAGATCGGCCAGTCGTCCAAAGCGCTCGGACGGCAGGCTATCCAGCTCCACGGTGGCATCGGTATGACCATGGAATACAGCATCGGGCACTACTTTAAGCATGTGACGATGATCGACGCGTCGTTCGGCGATACCGACCACCATCTTCAGCGGCTCGCCTCGCTCGGGGGGCTCTTCGGCGATCAAGCAATTCAAAGATAGGACCGGGAGCTCGAACGAGACGCCAAGCGTTACCCAATACAAGAACCGACGGGCTAAACATGCAAGTTGATCGTGTGCTGCAACAAGACCGCCTTCAGCAGGGAACGGCGGGTAGGATCAGCCAGCTTTTTCGGCCGGAATCCGTCGCCATTGTCGGCGCCTCCCAGAAGGGAGGCTTCGCAACAGAAATCCTCACCAATATCAAAAAATGGGGCTTCTCGGGAGAGGTCGTTGCAGTGAACCCGCGTTACACGCAGGTCGCGGGCGTGCCATGCTATCCGAGCTTGAAAGCCATCCCTCATCCCGTTGGCCTGGCCATGGTCGCCATTCCAAGCAAGGCTATTCCCGAAGTGCTCGACGATTGCGAAGCCGCTGGTGTGCGAGCGATTCAGATCATCTCCAGCGGATTTGCCGAGCAAGCTGGGGACGGGGCAAGTAAGCAACGCTGGCTTATGGAGTGGGCCGCACGAACCGGCATCCCAGTGGTCGGTCCAAACTGCTTCGGCTTGATGAACGCGGCCAATCAGCTGATGGCCGTCCCGCTGGACTTTCACACCATGAAGGCAGGGGGAATCAGCTCCATCCTGCAGAGCGGTACCCTCGTCTATAGCCTGATCGTGCCACTGCTGGCTCGTGGCATCGGCATCGGCCGCGTGGTCACTGTCGGCAATGAGGCATGTCTCGATGTCGCAGATTTCATTGACTATTTTGTCGACGAGGAGGAGACGCGCGTCATCACCTCCTACTGTGAGCAGATCAGGCGGCCGGTTGAATTCATCAAGGCCTGCGAGCGCGCGGCCGACAAGGGTAAGCCCATTGTGATGATCAAGGTTGGCCGCTCTGAAAAAGCCCGCCAAGCGGCATTGGCTCATACCGGCTCTCTCGTAGGTTCAGACGTGGCGATCGATGCCGTCCTGAAACGATTGGGTGTCATCCGCGTCGATACCGTTGACGATCTGATCGAGACCGCGGTTGCGCTGTCTTCGACGAAGCGGCCGCGCGGCCGCCGCGTCGCGTTCGCATCTTTCTCTGGTACCGCCGCCGGCATTCTGTCCGACGTCGCCGATTCCTACGGCATAGAATTTCCGCCGCTGCCCGCACCGGCGAAGGCTCGGCTGGAGAGGGTCTTTCCCGAGTTCGGCAATGTCGGCAATCCGCTCGATCTCACCGCACAGGGCGGCTATGACACGCAGATCATCGATGAATCACTGAGCACGCTTGCTAGCTGTGGCGCGTATGACATGGTGATCTGGGGCCGCGGCTTCCCTTCGTGCCTGGATATGCGCTCGGCTCTCGGACAAGCTTTGACGCGGGCTGCTGCGTTGGCGCCAGAGGTTGTTTTCCCGATCTTGAGCCTTGCAGGCGGTCACTTCTACACCTCGCTCGATCCGAAGGATCCGATGATCGAGCCAAAGGCCGAATTTGAGGGCATGCCGTTTCTGCAGGGGCTAGCTCCTGGGCTGAAGGCGCTCTCTGCTCTGATTGGCTATGCTGAGTTCCAACACAGCCGTAAACCTGGTGATCGCCTATCGGACCAGTGGGGCCGGCGCAGCGCTTGCTATTCTGAGGCATTGCGCATCATGCGCGAGGCGAAAGACGACGTTCTGACGGAGCGTGAGGGCAAGCGTTTACTCGCGCTCTACGGAATTCCGGTCACGCGCGAAGCGCTGGCAACGCGGGCGGATGAGGCGGCGCGCATTGCACGGACGCTTGATTTCCCGGTGGTGATGAAAGTCGAGTCGGCCGAGATCGTGCACAAGACGGACGTTGGCGGCGTCATCTTGAATATTCCTTCCGCCGAGAAAGCAGCGGAGGCATTTGAGCAGATCATGGCTTCGGTTCGGTCGCACCGCCCTGAAGCCAAGATCGGCGGCGTCGTCGTGCAAGAAATGGCCAAATCTGGCCCCGAAATCATGATGGGCGCAACTTTCGATCCGCAATTCGGGCCAGTCATCGCCTTCGGATTGGGCGGAATATGGGTTGAGGCGCTTAAAGATGTGCAGGTGCTGCTGCCGCCCTTCGATGCGGACGACGTGCAATCGGCAATCGGGCGGCTACGCGGTGCGAGCGTTCTGCGTGGTGCGCGAGGCGGCGCCAAGGCGGACTTGGAGGGGCTGGCCGACTGCGTTGTCAAGTTCGGGACCCTCTGCACCGATCTGGCCGACGAGATCGGCGAGATTGACATCAATCCCGTCATCCTTTCTGCCAGTGGGACTGGGCTAGTCGCCGTTGACTGCCTCATTACCAAAAAGAAGCTCAAGGAGTTTGACAAGCGAGCCGGCGATTAGCTGCAAAGCTTGGTTCGACCAGCGAGATCGCCAAAGAAGGATATTACTGCCTGCTCGGGATGAGAGGCGGTGTGAAGTGATCGTTCTTAGAGAATCCAAGCCAAGGAATGCTCGTTGCTTGGTTTCTCTCCGCAAACAACGTAAGCAGTCGAAGCTCAATTAGTTCGTCGCCGTGAAGAGCGGCTAAGCGATTGAGCTGGGATCGCGTTATTCGTTGTGGCCTGTTTTGGGATTGCAGGGTTTTGATGCTTCGGGCATCGGAAGCCTGCAATTTCGTTTTGAGGATTCCATCGGATCGCCAGTCATGATTCCGTCCTCGCATCGGAGGTGGCGATGCGACCGAGGAAGCTCAAAGCGACCGGATCGGGCGATTTGTTCCGGGGCAGGCTGGACCAGATCATCAACATGAAGCACGAGCTGGTTCAGCTCGCTGGCAGGGTCGATTGGGACTGGATCGACGGCGAGATCGCGCCGCTCTACAGCGAGAATGGTCGGCCGGGGATTGCGACCCGTTTCATGATCGGGCTGCTGCCGCTCAAGCACATTTACGGCCTGTCCGATGAGGGGGTCTGCGAGCGCTGGGTCCACGGCCCGTATTTCCAGTACTTCACCGGCGAAGAGTTCTTTCAGCACGCGTTCCCACATGAGCGCTCGGACCTGAGCCACTGGCGCACGCGGCTCGGCGACAAGCTGGGGCAGCTGTTGGCCGAGAGCCTGCGGGTGGCGCATCAGGCCGGCGCGTTACGCAGCCAGGACCTCAAGCGGGTCACGGTCGATACCACCGTGCGTCACCTTCCCGACAGATGCCAAGCTGCTGCACGGGGCGATCAACGGGCTCAACCGCCTGGCGAGGAAGCACGGGGTCAAGCTGCGGCAGTCCTATCTTCGCATTGCCAAGACCGCGGCGATGATGGCGGGACGCTACGCCCATGCCAAGCAATTCAAGCGCATCAGCGGCAGTTGCGCATCCTGCGCAGCCGGCTCGGCCGGATCATCCGGGATATCCGCCGCAAGATCGAAGGTCAGGCCGTGCTCGAGAACGCCTTCGCCCTCCCGCTCGGCCGGGCCTCCCAGATCCGCTCGCAGCAGCAGCGCCAGCGCGGCTGGAAGCTGTATTCCTTCCATGCTCCGGAGGTCGAGCGCATCGGCAAGGGCAAAGCAGCCGCGCTAACCCCTACGACGGTCACACCTTGCGGTACGTCATCGACCGCACCGAGACACTCACCGGCTGTGCGATCGAGCGGGCCTATGTCGACAAGGGGTACCGCGGCCATGACGCACAAAATCCCCGCCGGGTCTTCATCTCTGGCCAGAAGCGCGGCGTCTTCGGGGTCATCAAGCGCGAGCTGCGCCGCCGCTCTGCCATCGAACCTATCATCGGACACCTGAAGACCGATGGTCACCTCGGCCGCTGCTACCTCAAAGGCCGCGCCGGCGATGCGGCCAACGTCATCCTCTAGGCCGTCGGTCACAATTTCCGCCGCATCCTCGCCTGGCTGAGGACTCTTTGGTGTCTGATCCTGACCACCCTCATCGCGGCCGTCAGCGAACGCTTACCGCTCAAATCGGTTTTTTAACGGACGACTAGTTGCGGATTCCAATGATCGCGCGCAGGTATTCCAATCTGATGCCGCGCAACGTTCCAATCTGATCGCGCGCAGGAGAAGCACCCGATCGTTAAAGGTAATTGGCACCATCGATAGCCCGTGGTCAAGCGGCCGCTGAAGGGATCACGTCACATGTTTGATGGTATGGTCGGCGGAGCGAAGCTGACCGGACGCGCACCCCCAACAGTGCCGTAGCGGCCGATCAGCTTCGCGCGCTGCAGTCTCGGTCTTCATCGGCAGCCGATGTAATCAAGGCCGAGCAAGAACGGGCGGACGCCGC
>NZ_JACCHQ010000051.1 GCF_016031655.1 Bradyrhizobium glycinis | reverse complement strand
GTGGCTGGGAATGCCGTGTTTGAGCTCCAGAAACTCCCGCAACAGTTCCTCTCGGCCCCTCCCGAAGAATTCGAACTCGGTACAGCTCTTGGCGCCAGCCAGCGTTGCCGCCAAAGCGATGATGACGATATCAGCCAGCGCGTGCCGCGAGTTATCGGCGCGTGGATCCTTGAGAGGTCGGAGCAGGCGCCTGAGTTTGCGCATTTGGGTCTCCCTCGACAATCGAGAGAAACCCAAAGAATCCAGTTCAAATCGCTTTGCAATACACTACCAACGCCATATGCGATTCCCCTACCCTGGAGGGGGAGGGTCGGCGCAAAGCGCCGGGGTGGGGTGATCTCTCCGCACGGGCACTCTTCGTTGCGGAGAGACCGTCACCCTGCCCCGCTCGCGCTGCGCGCGATCAACCACGGGCGAGCTACGCTCGTCCCGGACCCCTCCAGGGGAGGGTAGCCAATCCCCTACGCAAATCGTTTAGAAATTGGGACAATAGTGCCCGGATCGTTGCAAGGGAGGCCGGCCATGGCCGAGATCAAGAAGCCCATCGAGTACTCGCCGAGCTGGACCTTCTTCGAGGGCAAATGGCACGACGGCAACGTGCCGATCATGGGGCCGCGCACGCATGCGGCCTGGCTCGGCTCGATCGTATTCGACGGCGCCCGCGCGTTCGAGGGTGTTGCGCCCGATCTCGACCGACACGTCGCCCGCGCCAATCAATCCGCGATCAGTTTCGGCCTGAAGCCGGTGGTCGATACCGACACCTGGCTGACGCTCGCGAACGAAGGCATCGCGCGCTTTGCCGCGAATGCCGAGCTCTATATCCGTCCGATGTACTGGGCGCAAAACGGCAGCGGCGGCGGCGTGCTGTTCGATCCCGAGACGACCAATTGGTGCCTGTGCATCTACGAGGCGCCGATGCCAAAGCCCGTCGGCAACGCCATCACCCTGTCGCCGTTCCGCAGGCCGACGGCCGAATGCGCGCCGGTCGAAGCCAAGGCCGCCTGCCTCTACCCGAACAATTCGCGGGCGCTCGCCGAAGCTGCTTCGCGCGGCTTCCAGAACGCGCTGATGCTCGACATGCTCGGCAACGTCGCCGAGTTCGGCAATTCCAACGTGTTCATGGCCAAGGATGGCGTGGTGTTCACGCCGGTGCCGAACGGCACCTTCCTCAACGGCATCACGCGCCAGCGCGTCATCAGCCTGCTTCGCGCTGACGGTGTCACCGTGATCGAGAAGACACTGCGGTACGCCGATTTCCTGGCGGCGGACGAGATCTTTTCAACCGGCAATTTCGCCAAGGTCGCGCCCGTGATCCGCATCGACGAGCGCGAGCTGAAGCCGGGCCCGTTCTACACAAAGGCGCGCAAGCTCTACTGGGACTTTGCGCATGCCGTGAAGATGG
This sequence comes from Bradyrhizobium glycinis, assembly GCF_016031655.1. Classification (GTDB taxonomy): domain Bacteria; phylum Pseudomonadota; class Alphaproteobacteria; order Rhizobiales; family Xanthobacteraceae; genus Bradyrhizobium; species Bradyrhizobium glycinis. The sequence continues at coordinate 14,367 of NZ_JACCHQ010000051.1, read as the reverse complement.
CGGCGTAGGTCCAGTTGCTTCCGCGTACTCCGTCATTGCGAGCGCAGCGAAGCAATCCAGAGTCTTTACGCGGCGGCAGTCTGGATTGCTCACTGCGCTCGCAATGACGAGTTTGTGGATCGTGCGGGCGCCGCTCACGAGCCGTGCCGCCGAAACCGGCTGAACTGAAACGCCTGCGTCGAATTCCACGGCGTGTGGTGCGTCTCGCTGCGCGCTTCGACCAGTTCAAATTCCGGCCCGAGCTCCGCCGCAAGACTGGCGCTGTCATGGCGCTGCACCGGTAGCCCGCTGCATTTCTCGGGACCATCGGGTGCAAACGTCGCGATGATGACGTGGCCGCCAGGCTTGACCGCCGACCGTAGGCGCTGCACGTAAGCCGCCCTGTCGCGCGGGTCAGTCAGGAAGTGAAACGCGGCGCGATCGTGCCAGACATCGTAGGTCCTGGTCGGACACCATGTCGTGGCATCGGCAACGATCCAGTCAACCGTCGAAGCGGCCTGACCGATGCGCTTCTTCGCGGCCTCGAGCGCATTGGCAGAAAGGTCGAGGACGGCGACGTCGCGATATCCGTCCCGCAACAGCGCATCGACCAGCCGCGATGCGCCGCCGCCGATGTCGATGATGGCCGTGTCACGATCGGAGCCGGCCGCGCGAATCATTGCGAGCGAGGTTGCGGGACTATCCTGGTACCAGCTGACCTCGGCCTCACCCTTGGTGGCATAGACATGGTCCCAATGGATGCTTCGGTCAGACATGGCTCGCCTCCGGCATCCAGGGCCGGCGCGAATGAAGGACTATTCGTCCTTCTTAGACATCCGCTCGAGGCGCTCCTGCATTTCTTTCATCTGCTGGCGCAGCTCATCGATGTTGCTGTCCTTTGGTGCCTCGGCATTCGCATCGGGCTCCGGCTCGGGAGTGGCGGCCGGACGAGGCGCTGCGAACGGCTTGAACATCGAGAAGGTCTGCTGGAACAGCTCCATGTTGCGGCGGACTTGCTCCTCCAACGGAGCAAAAGGAGTGCCGGACAGCGTATTGGCGATCTGCTTGCGGAACTTCTCCTGCTCCTGGGTCAGGGTCGCGATCGACTGCTCCAGATATTTCGGCACCACCATCTGCATGCTGTCGCCATAGAAGCGGATCAGCTGGCGAAGGAAGGTGGTCGGCAAGAGGTTCTGGCCGGCCTTGTTCTCCTGCTCGAAGATGATCTGGGCGAGCACGGAGCGGGTGATGTCGTCGCCGGTCTTGGCGTCATAGACCAGGAAATCTTCGCCGTCCTTGACCATGGCGGCGAGGTCTTCGAGCGTCACATAAGTGCTCGTTCCGGTGTTATAGAGCCGGCGGTTCGCGTATTTCTTGATTGTGGTGGGTTGGTCTGATTTCGCCATGGGCTCTCACTTGCAAACGCGGAGAACGGGAACCTGTCGGGCATTGCCGCAGGGCGGGAAGAGTACGCAACGCAACAAAATAAGCATTTTCAAAGGGCTCACGCTACCGTTTTGTGCGGCACGGTTAATTGCAGAGCAAAATCCTGCTTGCGAAAACGCCAAGAACGCTATTTTGAATGCGCTGCGGTATGAATTCGGTGCCCGGCCGATTGACATGCCTCAACGACGTTAACAGGATGCCTGACGAGACTGGCGAATGCTTTCCAGCCCCGCCTGCCCCCTTCATAAGAACCTCAAGCCCCAGGAGATGCCCATGTCAGACGATGTCGTCATCGTCAGCGCCGCCCGCACCCCGGTCGGAAGCTTCAACGGAGCGTTCGCGACCCTTCCCGCCCACGACCTCGGCGCCGTCGCCATCAAGGCCGCGCTGGAGCGCGCCGGCATCGAGCCCGGCCGGGTCTCCGAAGTCATCATGGGTCAGATCCTGACCGCCGCCCAGGGCCAGAACCCGGCCCGCCAGGCGTCGATCGCCGCCGGCATTCCGGTGGAGAGCCCGGCCTGGGGTGTCAATCAGCTGTGCGGCTCGGGCCTGCGCACGGTTGCGCTCGGCTACCAGGCGCTGCTCAACGGCGATTCCGAGATCGTGGTCGCCGGCGGACAGGAATCCATGAGCATGGCCCCGCACGCCCAGCATCTGCGCGGCGGCGTCAAGATGGGCGGCCTCGAGCTGGTCGACACCATGATCAAGGACGGCCTGTGGGATGCCTTCAACGGCTACCACATGGGCAACACCGCCGAGAACGTCGCGCGGCAATGGCAGATCACCCGTGCCCAGCAGGACGAGTTCGCGGTGGCCTCGCAGCAGAAGGCCGAGGCGGCGCAGAAGGCCGGCAAGTTCAACGACGAGATCGTCCCCGTCACCATCAAGACGCGCAAGGGCGACGTCGTCGTCAGCGCCGACGAATATCCGCGCCATGGCGCAACGCTCGACGCGATGGCCAAGCTCAAGCCCGCCTTCGAGAAGGACGGCACGGTGACCGCGGGCTCGGCCTCGGGCATCAATGACGGCGCTGCCGCGGTGGTGCTGATGACCGCCAAGCAGGCGGCCAAGGAAGGCAAGAAGCCGCTCGCGCGGATCGTGTCCTGGGCGCAGGCCGGCGTCGATCCGAAGATCATGGGCTCGGGCCCGATCCCGGCCTCGCGCGCCGCGCTGAAGAAGGCCGGCTGGAGCGTCGGCGATCTCGATCTGATCGAGGCCAACGAAGCCTTCGCGGCACAGGCCTGCGCGGTCAACAAGGACCTCGGCTGGGACACGTCCAAGGTCAACGTCAACGGCGGTGCGATCGCGATCGGCCATCCGGTCGGTGCGTCCGGCGCGCGCGTGCTGGTGACGCTGCTGCACGAAATGCAGAAGCGCGATTCGAAGAAGGGCCTGGCCACACTGTGCATCGGCGGCGGTATGGGCATTGCCATGTGTGTGGCGCGCGACTGACAACCTTACACGCGACTGACGGGTGCGCCGCACACGTCAGCGCGTGCGTTGCACGCGACTAAAAAGGCAGCGGTTGCAAACCAAATATTCTTCGCAACCCGCCAAGCCTCGACTAAAGAAAAACGCCCGGCTCGATGCCGGGCGTTTTGTTCTTGATGTCCGTCAAACCAACCGCATAATCCATAGCTAAAAACGATCACCTCAGAAACGTCCGAAGAGTCCAAGGAAGAGTCCAAGGGAAGGAATACGACATGGCACGTGTTGCATTGGTGACGGGTGGTACGCGGGGCATCGGTGCTGCGATCAGCAAGGCGCTGAAGGCTGCCGGCTACAAAGTTGCAGCAAGTTATGCCGGCAACGACGCGGCCGCAGAGAAATTCAAGGCCGAGACCGGCATTGCGGTTTACAAGTGGGACGTCAGCAGTTTCGAAGCCTGCGCCGAGGGCGTGAAGAAGGTCGAGGCCGAGGTCGGCCCGGTCGACGTGCTGGTCAACAATGCCGGCATCACCAGGGACGGCGCCTTCCACAAGATGAGCCTCGAGCAATGGAACGCCGTCATCAACACCAATCTCGGCTCGCTGTTCAATATGTCGCGCCAGGTGATCGAAGGCATGCGCGGGCGCAAGTTCGGCCGCATCATCAACATTTCCTCGATCAACGGCCAGAAGGGGCAGTTCGGACAGGTCAACTACTCCGCAGCGAAAGCCGGCGAGATCGGCTTCACCAAGGCCCTGGCGCTGGAGAACGCCAAGGGCGGCGTCACCGTGAACGCGATCTGCCCCGGCTACATCAATACCGAGATGGTGCAGGCAGTGCCGAAGGACGTGCTGGAGAAGGCGATCCTGCCGCTGATTCCGATCGGCCGTCTCGGCGAGCCCGAAGAGATCGCGCGTGCCGTCGTGTTCCTCGCCGCCGATGAGGCCGGCGCCATCACTGGCTCGACGCTGTCGGTCAACGGCGGCCAGTACATGGTGTGATGCGATCGCATCACGTGCGATCATATAGGTGACTTCGTCATGCCCGGGCTTGTCCCGGGCATGACGTCCTGTCATTCCGGGGCGCCGCGATAGCGGCGAACCCGGAATCTCGAGGTTCCGGGTCTGGCGCGATGCGCCATCCTGGAACGACGAGGCCTTCTGCAATGACTCCCCGCACTGCCACGCTGATCGGCTTGACTGCGATCCTGATGTGGTCGCTGCTGTCGGTGATGACGGTGGCCACCGGAAAGATCCCGGCCTTTCAGCTCGCGGCGATGACGTTTGCGATCGGCGGTGTCGTCGGCCTGCTCACCTGGATCGGGCGGAGCGAGGCGGCGAAAAGCTTGCGGCAACCGCTCGTCGTCTGGGTCGTCGGCGTCGGCGGCCTGTTTGGCTATCACGCGCTGTATTTTCTCGCATTGCGCTTCGCCCCGCCGGCCGAGGCCGGCCTTCTGAATTACCTGTGGCCGCTCTTGATCGTGCTGTTCTCGTCGTTCCTGCCTGGCGAGCGGCTGGCCGCGCATCACATCATCGGCGCCGTGCTCGGCCTCGTCGGCACCGTGCTGCTGTTCGCCGGCAACACCTCCGGCTTCGCTCCGGGCGCTGTGCCGGGATTGATCGCGGCCTTCATTGCGGCGTTCGTCTGGGCGACCTATTCCGTGCTGTCGCGCCGGCTGAAAGCAGTGCCGACGGATGCGGTTGCGGGCTTCTGTCTTGCCACGGCCGTGTTGGCTACGCTGATGCACGGCCTGCTTGAAACCACGGTCTGGCCGGAGACGGGCTTGCAATGGCTCTCGGTCATCGCGCTCGGCATCGGTCCGGTCGGCGCCGCGTTCTACGCCTGGGACATCGGCATGAAGCGCGGTGACATCCGGGTGCTCGGCGCCGCCTCCTACGCGACGCCGCTGCTCTCGACGGGATTCCTCATCGCTGCCGGTTTCGCCAAGGCCAGCGCCAACATTGCACTTGCGGCGATCCTCATTGCCGGGGGCGGCCTGATCGCGGCCAAGGACATGGTGCTGCGGAAGCGATGATTGGAGTGGAGCTACGGCTCCCAGCCGGGCGGCGCGAGCTCGAAGCCTGCGAACTCGAATGCGGGCGCCACGGTGCAGCCGACCAGCGTCCATTCGCCCGTGGTTTCCGCCGTCTGCCAGGCCAGCGCAGGCACGATCGCCTGTGGCCGCTCGCCATGGGCGAGGTCGGTGCCCAGCCGCACCTGGTGCTGAGAGCAGCCGTCATGGGCGATGCGCAGCGTCAAGGGGCTGCCGGCGTAATAGTGCCACGTCTCCACCGCATCGACGCGATGCCAGTGCGAACGTTCGCCGCGCGCCAGCAGGAAGTAGATCAGGGTCGAGCGCGAACGCCCGTTGGCGTCCGTGCTCTGGTCGCGAAACGTCTCGCGATAATGTCCGCCTTCGGGATGCGGGCGGAGTTCGAGGCGTGCGATGATCTCGGCTGCGGTCGGCATCGATCCTCGTCGGGATGTGTGCTTCAGGACTTGTGCTTCAGGACTTGTTCTTGCGCTCGCGCAGCTCGCCGAACACCGCAGCCGGATCCGCGCCCTTCATGTGCAGCCTGGCCGCGACCGCCGGCTCGTCGGCGCGCAGGAACACGTTGGCGCGCTTCTCCTCGCCGAGCAGGGAGGGAATGGTCGGCCTGTTCTCGGCGCGGAGCTTCGCGACCTCCGCCGCCCGCGCCTGCAGCGCCGCATTGTCCGGCTCGATGGTGAGCGCGAACTTGACGTTGGACGCCGTATATTCGTGGCCGCAATAGAGCTTGAAGTCGTCGGGCAGGGCGCGCAGCTTCAGAAGCGAGTCCCACATCATCGGATAGGTGCCCTCGAACACGCGGCCGCAGCCGATCGAGAACAGCGTGTCGGCGGCGAACACCGTCTTCTCATTGTCGAACACGTAGGAGATGTGGTCGAGCGTGTGGCCGGGCGTCTCCACCACACGCGCCAGCAGATTGCCGATCTTGACCACGTCGGCATTGGCGACGCGCTGGTCGACGTTGGCAATCTTCGTGGTCTTGTCGTGCGGCGCGACGACGCGGCAATTGTATTTCTGCTTGAGCTCGGCGACCCCGCCGACATGATCGCCATGATGATGGGTGATCAGGATGTCGGTGAGCCGCCAGCCCTCGCGCTCCAGGGCCGCGATGATGGGGCCGGCCTCCGGCGCGTCGATCGAGGCCGTCGCTTTGGTTTCCACATCGTGGATCAGATAACCGAAATTGTCGTTTAAACAGCTGAAAGTACGAATTTCGGCGGCCATGTCATCTCCATCGGGCTCAGCCCCGCCAGACAAATATGGCGTTAACGTTGCGCAGGCAATGCAATATTCCGCGCGCAGCGGCGCCCTCGCGCATGTTACATTGCCGTCATGACCATCGACGTCGTCGACCTCCGCGAGTTCTATTCCCGCCGCCTCGGCATCGTGGCGCGGCAAATGATCAATCGCGGCATCAGGGAGCGCTGGCCCAGCGCCGAGGGCCAACGCGTGCTCGGCATCGGCTATCCCACACCCTATCTGGGGTTGTTCCGCGAGGACGCCGAGCGCTGCCTCGCCTTCATGCCGGCGGCCCAGGGTGTCCTGAAATGGCCGACGGGACGGCCCGCCCTGGCCTCGCTGGTCGACGAATTCTCACTGCCGCTTCCCGAGGCCGCGGTCGACCGCATTCTCCTGGTGCACGCGCTGGAGATGTCGGACGATCCGGCCGCGCTGCTGCGCGAGGTGTGGCGCGTGCTGTCGCCATCCGGGCGGGTCATCGCGGTGATTCCGAATCGGCGAGGGGTGTGGACCCGCACCGACAGCACGCCGTTCGGCCATGGCCGCCCCTATTCGCGCTCGCAGATCACCGAGCTGTTGCGCCAGACCTGGTTCACGCCGACCGCCTGGGGCGAGGCGCTGTTCATGCCGCCCTATGCCGGCGGCTGGGTGTTGAGATCGGCGCAGATGTGGGAACGTGCCGGCGCGGCGCTGTCGCTGCCCTTTGCCGGCGTCCACATCGTGGAGGCGACCAAGCAGGTCTACCGCGCGATCCCCGCCAAGCGCGAGCGGGCGCGGCTGATTCCCTCGCTCGCCAAGCCCGTGCTGGTGCCGTCCTCGACGACGGTGACGCGCAGCTAGCTTCACCTCTCCCAACGGGAGAGGTGATCGCTGCCTGCGGCTCTCACCGATTCAGCCAACCGGCATCCTGAAAAACAAATCGTCCCGGCGAGGCCGGGACGATCGAAGTCGGAAAGTCGGAAAAGCTTACTCGCCCGGGGCGACTTCGTCGCTGGAAGCGACTGGAGCCGCTTCACGCTCCGGGCGTGGGCCATGCGGCCGGCGCCGCCGGCGCGGATAGCGCTCGCCGCCACCGCCACCCTCGAAGCCGCCCTGACTTCCGTTCACCTGCGGCTGCGCGCCGGTGATGAAGGAGGGCAGGCGGTCGACGCCGCCGGCATCGGCGATAACGGGCTGCGGCTGGTTGGCCGGTTGCGGCTGATATTGCGGCTGCGGACGGTGATCGCGTTCGCGGTGCTCGCGCGGCTGCTGATTGTCGCGCTGATAGGGCGGCTGGTTGTCGCGCGGCTGGTGATCACGCTGGTGATGATCGCGCTGGCCGTCGCGGTCGCGCATGAAGGGCTGCGGCTGGGGCTGCGGGACGAAGCCGGGCTCCTGGCCAAAGGCCGAGAAATTCTCGCTGTCGTCGTCGCCCTCGTCGCTGCTGGCGATGGGCTCATCGCCGCGCGGCTGCTGGTTCTGACGGAACTGCTCCTGAGCCGCCGCGATCAGGCGGAAGTAATGCTCGGCGTGCTGGTAGTAGTTCTCGGCTGCAACCGGATCGCCGGAGGAGCGCGCGTCACGCGCAAGCTGGAGATACTTTTCGGCGATGTGCGAAGCGGTGCCGCGAATCTTGATGTCGGGTCCGTTGGATTCGTAGACCCGGGTCATCGGGTTCTGGCCGCGCCGGTTGTTGTTGTTATTGTTGTTGCGGTTGCGCATCCGCTGCTTGTTTTGACCGTTTCTCATGTCCTGCCTTTAATTCCAGCCCTAAAGGTTGCACGCGTTACTGATTGCTAGGAGTGACCTGGTGGCAGCGGCTCCCATGTCTCGCGCGCACCGCACGCGAGAGCGGTTCCAACCCTGCCGATGTTCGTCGACCATCGCGTTCAACAAAGACGCGTTCCCCACTCGCCAGCATCCATTGCCAGCGAACCATTCATTTCGCCTGCCGAAACAAGCCCAGCTTTCTTGCGTAAGTGTTCAGGCGCAATATCAGGCTTTCGTTCACGTTTGCGGTCGGAGAGAGCAGCGCAGCTCCACTGGCCATCGCGCTCAACAGGACCTGCGGCTTGGAACCTTCAAATCAGTAAAGCTCTCGCCCGAGAGCCCGGCTTTCGCCCGTAGGTCTACGGGGCCGGCACCGATGTGTTGACCGGAACGTAGTCGTTCCCACGGGATATTCCAAGTGGTTTTTGCGGGCCAATCAGGCTTTTATGGGGGCATTTTTCGGGCCGAAACGGCCCGTGGAATGCCCGCCAGATCAGCCTTGGGTGACCTGTCCAGCGATAACGCCGCGGCCCTCATCAAGGTTTCAATATTTTGGGCCTGGCCCTGTCCGGCCTCGACGACCAGGGCGCCGCCGGGGGCGAGCCGCTCGCTCGCCTGCGGGATCAGGGCGCGATAGGCGTCGTATCCGTCGTTGCCGCCGTCGAGCGCCAAATGCGGGTCGTGCTCGCGCACCTCGACGCTCAATTTCGGAATTTCAGCCGAGGGAATATAGGGCGGATTCGAGACGATGAGGTCGAACGGGCCACGCAGCGCCGCGGCGTAGGAGCAGGCGACGAAAGCGGCGCGGTCGGCGAGGCCGAGCGCCGCGGCATTGTCCCTGGCGGTCCCGAGCGCGTTCTGGCTGAGATCGGTGCCGACGCCGAACGCATCGGGAACTTCGTGCAGCAGCGCGAGCAGGATCGCGCCCGATCCGGTGCCGATGTCGGCGATACGCGGCGGGTGAGATGCCTGCCGCTCGCGGAGAATCTCGAGCGCAAGCTCGACCACGGTCTCGGTATCGGGGCGCGGGACCAGGGTTGCTTCCGACAGGCGGAACGGCAGGCCCCAGAATTCGCGCGTCCCGAGAATGCGCGCCACCGGCTCGCCGGCAATGCGGCGCTGTGCATGTTGCGCGAGCCGCGATGCTTCGGCCGCGGTCAGGAGACGGGCCGCCTGTGTGACCAGGCCGGTGAGGTCGAGGCCGAGTGCCGCACTGATCAGGATGCGCGCGTCGAGTTCGGCTTCGTCGAGCCGTGCCGATCTCAGTTGCGCGGCCAACGCGCGCCGCGCGCTCTCGATGGATTGTCCGGCGAAGGGGGTGCTCACGCCTCAGGCCGCCGCGCCTTGCGCAGCGAGCTGTGCGGCCTGGTGCTCCGTCGTCAGTGCGTCGATCAGCTCGCCGAGCGCTTCACCCGCGATCACCTGGGGCAACTTGTAGAGCGTGAGGTTGATGCGATGATCGGTGACGCGCCCTTGCGGAAAATTGTAGGTGCGGATGCGCTCGGAGCGGTCGCCGGAGCCGACCTTCTCCTTGCGCTCGGCCGAGCGCGCCGCCTCGGCGCGTTGCCGCTCGGCGTCATAGATGCGCGAGCGCAGGATGTTCATGGCCGAGGCGCGATTCTTGTGCTGCGAGCGGCTGTCTTGCATCATCACCACGATGCCGGTCGGGATGTGGGTGATGCGGATCGCGGATTCCGTCTTGTTGACGTGCTGGCCACCGGCGCCCCCTGCGCGCATGGTCTCGATGCGCAGGTCCTCGTTCTTGATGTCGACGTCGACGTCCTCGACCTCGGGCAGCACGGCGACCGTCGCGGCGGAGGTGTGGATGCGTCCCTGCGTCTCGGTGTCGGGGACGCGCTGCACGCGGTGCACGCCGGATTCGAATTTCAGCTTGGAGAATGCGCCGCGGCCCTGGATCTCGGCGATGATTTCCTTGTAGCCGCCGACCGTGCCTTCGCTGGCGGAGATCACCTCGACCTTCCAGCCCTGCAAGCTGGCGAAGCGCTCGTACATCCGGAACAGGTCGCCGGCGAACAGCGAAGCCTCGTCGCCGCCGGTGCCGGCGCGGATTTCCAGCATGACGTTGCGGTCGTCCATGGCGTCCTTGGGCAGCAGCGCGATGCGGATATTCTGGACCAGCTCGTCGATTCTTGCCGTCAGCTCGTCGCGCTCGGCTTCGGCCATGCTGCGCATCTCGGCATCGGTGGCGGGATCGGCAATCAGAGCCTCGGTGTCGGCGAGCTCCTTGACGGCGGAACGATAGGCCTTCACCGCCTCGATCAGCGGCGTGAGCTCGGCGAGCTCGCGCGTGATCTGCACGTAACGCTCGGAGGCGAGCTGTCTGAGCGATTCGGCCTCGAGCGAGGCATGATGCGCGAGCAAGACGTCCAGTTTGGCTTCGGGGAGTGACGACATCGGTTCAGTCTCAAAGGGCGGAAGGAGGCGAGCGCGGCGGAAGGCGGACGACAGGCCCGCTACAACGCAAGGCCCTCGGCCTCGGCAAATTCCGTCAGCTTCTGCCGGATCGAGACGCTGCCCGCCGGCGCATCGACCAGAGGATTGAGCATCGCTTCGGCCTTCTTGGCGTCGAGGTCGAGCACCATCGCCTTGACCGGGCCGAGCGCACTCGCCGACAGCGACAGAGAGCGGTAGCCGAGCGCAATCAGTGCCAGCGCACCGATCGGCTTGGAGGCCATCTCGCCGCAGAGCGACAGCGATTTCTGCGCCGCGTGCGCCTTGCGTGCGATGTCGCGCAGCGCGCGCAGGATCGGCGCCGACATGGTGTCGAAGCGCTCGGAGACTTTGGCGTTGCCGCGGTCGACCGCGAACAGGAACTGGAACAGATCGTTGGAGCCGACCGAGATGAAATCGACCTTCTTCAGCAGCTCGTCGAGCTGGTAGAGCAGGGCGGGCACCTCGACCATGGTGCCGATGTCGATTCGTTCGGGCAGCGTGTGGCCGTGCTGGCGGAGATATGTGAGCTCGCGTTCGACCAGCGCCTTGGCTGCGTCGAATTCGGCGACCTCCGAGACCATCGGGAACATGATGCGCAATGCGCGGCCGCCGCCGGCGCGCAGCAGCGCGCGGATCTGGCCGCGCAACAGGCCGGGACGATCGAGCCCGAGCCGGATCGCGCGCCAGCCGAGCGCGGGGTTTTCCTCGATCACCGCTTCCATATAGGGCAGCGCCTTGTCGCCCCCGATGTCGAGCGTGCGGAAGGTGACGGGCTTGCTGCCGGCGGCATCGAGCACGGTGCGATAGAGCGCGAGCTGGTCACTGGTGCGCGGCAGGCTCTGACCGACCATGAATTGCAGCTCGGTGCGGAACAGGCCGATGCCGGCACTGCCGGTGTCCTCGATATGCGGCAGGTCGATCGCAAGACCTGCGTTGATCATCAGCTCGACTTTCTGGCCGTCCTTGGTGACGCAGGGGCGGTCGCGCAGCGCCAGATACTGCGCCTGGCGGCGGGCGCGGAAGCGCACGCGCTCGGCGAAGGCGGCCTCGATCTCCTGCGACGGGCGCACATAGATCGAACCGGACGTGCCGTCGACGATGATGGGGTCGCCGGGATCGGCGATGCCGGGCGCGTTCGGCACCTCGCCGACGGCTGGGATGCCCAGCGCCCGCGCCACGATCGAGACGTGCGAATTGGCGGTGCCTTCCTCCAGCACGATCCCGCGCAGGCGCTTGCGGTCGTAGTCGAGCAGCGCCGCCGGACCCATCGCACGGGCGATGACGATCGCGTTGTCGGGCAGCTGTTCGCGCGAGGGCGCGTGATCCTGGCCGACCAGCTGCCGCATCAGACGGTAGCCCAGGTCTTCCAGATCGTGCAGCCGGTCGCGCAGATAGGGATCGGTCGAGCGCAGCATGCGCGCGCGGGTGTCGGATTGCACGCGCTCGACCGCGGCTTCTGCGGTAAGGCCCGTGGCGACCGCCTCGTGCAGCTTGTGCGACCAGCCCTGGTCGTTGGCGAACATGCGGTAGGCTTCCAGCACCTCACGGTGCTCGCCGCCTTCGGCGACGTCGCCGCGCTCCAGCATGCGGTCGAGATCGGCACGCAGCTTGGCGAGCGCGGTATCGAGCCGCTTGATCTCCTTCGGCAGGTCTTCGGCGATGTAGTCTTTGATGACAACGCGCGGCTCGTGCAGCACGACATGGCCGAGCGCAATGCCCTCCGACAGGATGGCGCCGACTTTCTGCGCCGAATGGCGCGCCGCCGGCTCCTGGCCCGGCTGCGCCAGCGCTGAGAGTTCGCCGGAGGCGATCAGCTCGGCCAGCACCATCGCGGTGGTCTGCAGCGCCTCGAGCTCCTCCTCGACGTAATTCCGCTTGGCGCGATTCTGCACCACCAGCACGCCGAGCGTGTTGCCGGCGCGCAGGATCGGCACGCCGAGGAAGGAATGGTAGATTTCTTCGCCGGTCTCGGGGCGGAACGAAAAGGCCGGGTGGCTCTGCGCGTCGCTCAAATTGAGCGGCGTCGCCTCGCTGGCGACGAGGCCGACCAGGCCCTCATGGGCGCTGAGCACGGTGTGGTGCACCGCCTCGCGGTTGAGACCTTCGGTGGCGTAGAGCTCGAGCGTGTTGTCGATGCGCAGCACGTAGACCGAGCACACCTCGGCCACCATGTTGGCTGCGATCAGCACCACGATCTTGTCCAGCCGCTCCTGGGCCGAGACCTGCTCCGCCATGGTCTCGCGGAGCCGTCTCAACAAGACGCGGGGACCTCCCGACGCGCTCCGCATGAACCGTCAATCTCCTCCGTCGGCCGGGCCCGGCGGTATCGGCCGGCGGCTGGACCAAAATTCCAGAAAAACAATCAAATTGCTTGTCCGGCGCAGGCACAAGCCCAAATCCACGGGAGATTTAGTGCTCGTACCGAATCAGCACCGCCTGAACTGGGACCCAGTCTGCGGCAGCCCACCCTGTCCGCCGTATAGCGAATTGAGGCTTGTTTTGCCAAGCAAAACGCCTGCCAAACGCGAAGGTGTGTACACCTTCGCGTTTGCTGCGACCGCTAAGAGAAAATTAGGCCAGGCATGGTCCGGAAAAGTGCGAAGCAGTTTTCCGGAAAGACCATGCTCAAACGACCATCTGAAGCGCGACGAGGGTCGCGCTTTTAGGCCTGATCGAGGCCGTAGAGCGTGTGCAGGGTGCGCACCGCAAGCTCGGTATAGGCGGTGTCGATCAAGACGGAGAATTTGATCTCGGAGGTTGTAATGGCCCGGATGTTGATGTTCCGCCCCGCCAGCGCCGAGAACGCCTGGGCGGCGACGCCGGCATGGCTGCGCATACCGCTGCCGATCACCGAGATTTTGGCGACGTCGGTGGCGGTATCGAGCCGCGCATAGCCGATCTTGGCCTTGGCCGCGGTAATCGTATCCTTGGCGCGGGTGAAATCCGCGGCCGGCACGGTGAAGGTGAGGTCGGTGGTCTTGCCGTCCTCGGACACATTCTGCACGATCATGTCGACGTTGATATTGGCATCAGCCAGCGGGCCGAAGATCGAGGCCGCAACGCCGGGCTTGTCCTCGATGTGGCGCACCGAGATCTGAGCCTCGTCCTTGGAGAAGGCGATACCGGTGACGACGTGGCTTTCCATGATCTCCTCCTCGCTGCAGATCAGCGTGCCGGGCGGCTGGTTGGCATGCGGGTCGATATCCTCGGGCTTGTCGAAGCTCGAGCGGACGAAGATCGGCATGTTGTGGACCATGCCGAGTTCCACCGAGCGGACCTGGAGCACTTTGGCGCCCTGCGAGGCCAGTTCCAGCATGTCCTCGAACGCGATTTTGTCGAGCCTCTTGGCCTTCGGCACGATTCGCGGATCGGTGGTGTAGACGCCGTCGACGTCGGTGTAGATGTCGCAGCGATCGGCCTTGACGGCGGCGGCGATCGCCACGGCCGAGGTGTCGGAGCCGCCGCGGCCGAGCGTGGTGATCCGATTGGTCTCGGGGTTGATGCCCTGGAAGCCGGCGATGACCGCGACCTCCTTGCGCTCCTTAAAGCGCTTGATGATCTCGCTGCCGTCGATGTCCTCGATCCGGGCCGAGGCATGGGCGTCGCTGGTCTTGATCGGGATCTGCCAGCCCTGCCAGGAGCGGGCCTGGATGCCCATGCCCTGGAGCACGATGGCAAGAAGACCAGACGTCACCTGTTCGCCCGAGGCGACCACGGCGTCATATTCGCGCGCGTCGTGCATCGGCGAGGCCTCGGTGCACCAGGCGACCAGCTCGTTGGTCTTGCCGGCCATCGCCGAGACGACCACGGCCACTTCGTGGCCGGCATCGACCTCACGCTTCACATGGCGTGCGACGTTGCGGATACGTTCGATGTTGGCGACGGACGTGCCGCCGAATTTCATCACGAGGCGGCTCATGACGACGCGTGCATTCCTTCATAAGGATCAGTATGGTGACCCGCACTGGACGGGGTGCCTCGCGGACACCGACCGCGCGTATACAGAGCGGCGGGGCCGGGGG
>NZ_JACCHQ010000006.1 GCF_016031655.1 Bradyrhizobium glycinis | reverse complement strand
TCATCGATGACGGCCGCATCGAACTCGACAACAACACGGTCGAACGATCGATCCGCGGCATCAAGCTCAGCCGCAAAAACGCGCTGTTTGCTGGATCTGACGGTGGCGCGGAACATTGGGCTGTTATCGCGTCCTTGGTCGAGACCTGTAAGATCAACGACGTCGATCCGCTCGCCTATCTCACCGATGTCCTGACCAGGATCGTCAACGGGCATCCAAACCGCGACATCGACCAGCTACTGCCCTGGTCCTACCGCGCTCAAGCCCTCAAAGCCGTGGCTTGAAAACGACGCTTACGCATGAAATCGATGTTACGGCTGTGAAGCATCCCAATCCAAGGAAGCATCGGTACATTCGGCGACTCCATTGGAGTCCCGATCGTGCAGGCACTGTATGGATGCTGGTGTTAGCATTTATTGCCGTCGCCATCTTTGCGACGGTTGTCATTTATTACCCATTTCTGCCGCAGCGGAACTCCAATGCGGGCTTTGGACCGGATTGGGATTGCACGCCTCACCCCAGCGGGGAGCCCACTTGCACCAAGAAGATCGGGCGGTAAGCCGCCGAAACGGGGAGGCGTCCCACTGAACTTCCGCCTCGGGCCAAAACGACAGTTCGGGCGCGAGCCGGTCACGTCCGGTCTACCCAAAACACCAGACATAGCGCTGCACCACGACAATCTACGCGATCGGCCATAAGCTGCCATTGAAGACCAATGCACATTTACTCGATCCTGACCGGCGTTCTTCCCGATGTCCTAAAGTCTATCTTGGTTAAAAGGCAGGAGAGGCAGCGAAATGCTACGGGCACCAATCACTTCTCGCTTCTACCGTTGTCGCGGGCTCTGCCTTCACACTTGGGTCGTCGCGACCTTCGCAATCATGATGGCCTCCGCTCCACTGCAGGCTTCAACAGCACCAAAAACCTCAGCGTGCGGGTACCTCACTGGTCTAATTGATAAGGCACCGCCATCAGGGCCGTTGTTCCTGCCCAGCTATCCGACCGTCGAACCGGGGCCTCTGCATGGCGCCGCCTACCTCTATGACAATGCGGTAGCGGCCATCGCATTGGTCGGTTGCGGTGAGCAAGACAAAGCGTATCGGATTGGCTCGGCGATACTCTGGGCCATCGACAACGACCGCACCTGGCATGATGGACGGCTCAGGAACGCTTACGCCGCGGGTTTGGTGGCGAATGGGACCGTAAAACTTCCAGGTTGGTGGGACAATACTCAGAACAAATGGTTAGAGGATCGATATCAGGTGGGCAGCGATGTTGGTAACATGGCATGGGCCATATTGGCGTTGCTGTCGATTGATGTGAACACCGGCTCTCGATTCCGCGATGGTGCCGCACGGCTTGGCGCCTGGGTCGCGCAATGGGCCGATACGCGCGGTACTGGCGGTTTCACGGGCGGTACGTTTGGGCACGAGCCGACGCCGGAAGTGCGGACATGGAAATCGACTGAACATAATACTGACCTCGCCGCCGCGTTTGGCCTTCTTGCCATCCGTACAGGCGATTCGCGCTGGCGCGATAAGGCAATGGTTGCTGAGTACTTCGTAAATACAATGTGGGATCCGGGGTGCGCCTGTTTCGCCGCAGGGACCGCTGAAGACGGTGTCACGCATAATCCGATTTTGGCTCTGGATGCCCAGATCTGGCCTTTAACAGCGCTTCACGGAGCGGCCGGGAAATTTGCATCGGCAATGACGACAGCCGAACAGCGAATGAGTGTTGGCGGAGGCTTTTCTTACGGTGAAGACCGGGACGGTGTGTGGACCGAAGGGACGGGCCAAATGGCTCTGTTGATGAAATTGCTCGGCAGGACTGAGAGGGCAGAATCGTTGATCGCTATCATCGAATCCCAGAGGTCGCCCGATGGTGGGGTCTATGCGACGACTGTCCGCGCGTTACCGACGGGGTTCGTGTTGGACACCGATCCGACCAAGCCGCGACACTATTTCCGATTGTCGCATCTTGGCGCAGCTTCGTGGGCTGCCCTCGCGGAACGTGGGTTCAATCCCTTTACGATGACAAAAGGACTTCCCTAGCTGAGCCGCAGTGCTTCTCGTCTCGGCCGTTTCGGTCTGTTTTGATTTCGATATGTCCGCAAAGGGTCAAAGGCTGCATTGGAAGGCCGGCATGGTCCTATTCAGGTCACCGACTTCGGGACGCACCGAGCGACGGTCAGCCAGGGGTGCCATGGCTGAACTGCCGCGCCGTAGGCGGTAACCCCCGTCAGCTTCATGTAAGCGATGGCCTATTGCAGATGATCGTCAACGTGGCCGCACAAGTGCTGATTGTAAACCTTCGTATGTAGATTTCGTTTTCTTCGTGCGCTGCTGGCTCTGATCGGTGTATTGCCAGAGCATACGCGAGGACGAGGATGATCACGGCAGCACAGGAAGCAGTCGACCTGTTAATTCAAGCCGCGGGCAGTTGGCAGTTTGACGATGCTTTCAACGGATTGCGTGATCGAGAGTGGATGGCGCTGCGCTTTCTCGCGCGTGCAAACAGATTCTCGCGGACACCTTCCGCATTAGCCCAGTTTGTCGGCACAACTCGTGCTACCGCTTCTCAGACAGTCAAGCGTCTCGAAGACAAGGGCTACCTTCAGCGCCGAAATTCTGATCAAGACAAGCGCTCGGTAATTCTCGATGTAACTCCGCGAGGAGAAAAACTGCTCCTGAGCGACCCTATCACACAGCTCGTTCACGCCATTGCTGCGCTTGAACGTGGCGCAAACAACTTTCGAGATTCGCTTCGCCAAATATTGGAGCAACTCGACGCGCGCCGGGATCGTCACCATGCGGATGTTTGCAGAAAGTGCATCTTCCTAAGTGAGGCGGCCTCCAGCCCTGCGAGCACAAGGCGGGCTGAATATACGTGCAGATTCTTTCGTGCAAATGTCGGCGCATCCGAAATCGATCTTCTGTGCTTCAATTTCGAGCGTAGAGAGAGCGGCACCGTCCCCGGCTAGTGAAGTCGGCGCGCACGGCCCCGGAGGAACGTTAGCGCGAATGCCAAGTTTTCCTGGAGCCCCTGCCCCGAGGGGCGACCCCGAACTAGCCCCAGCTCAAAGCCCTCAGCCCCCGAGTTGGGGCCTTCATTCGCCAGAAGCGCCGTAAAACGAATGCTTCGATGAACGTTGGCCCGACGAGCTATTCGTCTGCTCCCGAAGTCGCTGAATCGTGGCCGCCAAGCAGCTTCAGCGCGGTCTCGATCTTGGCGAGGAGCGCTTGGATTTCGGCGCTCTCGTTCGAGCCGGGATCGCTCTCGAGCCGCGCCAGCAACTGCTCCTTCTGAGCCAGGAGCTTCGCAACAGCAGACATCAGATCACCTTGACGGAATTGTCGAAAGGGCCGCTCTGTGAGCGGCCCTTTCCTCGTTCACCAGCTCCGGGTGCCGAAGCTGAAGCCGATGCTCGGGCCACCGCCGTAGTAGCCGTAGCCGCGGTCGTAATAGCCCGGCGCCCCATAGTAGCCGTAGCTGCGGCGCACCACGTATCCGTCATCGGCATCATAGTAACGCTGAACGTAGCGAGGTCCGCGGGTACGGTAGCAACGTCCATATTCGTTGCAGACCAGACGGACCTGGTCGATGGCGGAGGCTTCCGTCGAACCGATGGCGGTCGGATTGAGCGGAGCGGCGACTGCCGCCGATCCCAGCAACGCCGCGGCCACGGCACCAAGTACGATTGTCTTCATGGTCGTTTCTCCTCGATGTGAACTCAATCAATCTCTTCGATGATGCGACGATCGCCCGGTGCGACGATGTAGGTGCGGCTGTCGCGGTTGATGTACCGGTATTCACGCAGTGCCGGGGCTTCGCGATAGACCTCCTCGGGGAAAGCCTCGATCTCCACGCCCTCGGGGACGCGCTCGCCGGTGCGGATCTCGGTCCGGACCGAGCTGCCGGTGGTCACCCGCTTCTCGCGTTCGACCGGGCGCGCCTTGGCGTGCTTGCGAACGACTTCCCGATCGCGGTCGGTGAACGTCGCCTTGCGCTGCTCCGCGCGTGCCGGCGCGGCGGCCGTCGAACGGCCGGAATAGGGCAGGACCGTCACGACCTTGTAGGTCGACGGCTCCACGATCACGATCTCGTCCTTCACCAGCACGAAGTTGTAGCCGCGGTACTGCGGCACGATCTCGACCACCTCGGCCGGCAGGGGCTGCAGGCGGACATCGCGCGGGACGACCGTACCCACCGACAGGGAGAAGTTCACGTTCGTGAGCGGCTGGACGTTCAGGTGCGAAATCGACGCGCTGATGCGGGCCCGCTGCTGGTCGTTGATGTTCACGGCTGCGTTCACGTTGGTGTTCGACGAACGATCTGCCGTGTTCTGCTGAGTGGTGGGCTGCTGGGCGGTGTTGGTCGATCCGCTACCCGACGGCGATTGCGCCTGGTTGGTGCTTGAGGACGGCGGGTTGGCGCTCTGCGTCTGGTTGTTCGTGTTCGAAGGCGGATTCGTCTGCGCCTGGTTGGAAGGCGCCGTGCTCTGGTTGGACGGCTGATTGGTCTGGGCCTGGTTCGCCGAATTGTTCGCAGCCGGCGCCTGCGTGGTGTTGGTCCCGGTACCGGCATTGGACGACGGCGCAGACTGGGTCTGGGCCGAGTTCGTCGACGGATTGGTCTGTGCGGACCCCGAAGGCGAATTGGAGGACGGGATCGACGTCGAGGACGACGGCGCCGTCGAGGTGGAATCCTGCTGGCGTTGCGTTGCCGAAGGATTGGAGCTCGACGTGCTCGGAGAGGACTGTGCGAAAGCCGACGTCGCGATCGCGACTGCAGCGGTCGTGGCCAAGAATAAACGCTTGTTCATTGATAACTCCAAAATGCGGACGCCGATCAACCCGGAATGTGGGTCGCGGTTCTACTTCGGGAAAACTTGGCAATGTGCGATCGGTTTCTTCCGGAAGCCGGAGAATTTCTGCTGTCGCGAAATGGCACGTCCGCTTTCTCGCCGCCACTGACTACTTAGGAGCACTGAGGCGGTCCTCCGGGCGGGCCGTTTTTCCTTCCGCCCGGCAGTCGCGAGCCCGGTGCGTCCCGATGGAGGACGTTCTCACCGAGAGCGGCGGTTGCCGAACGTCGCTACCGCCGGCGCGCGACCGCGACGCCAAACAGGAAGGCGACGAACAGGCTCGCAAGCGGTGCTTCGCGCGTGATCGCGGAAACCGTCGCGAGTGCCCCGCCGGGCTTGCGCGATTCCTCGACTGCGGAGGTCAGACGGTCGACCGCTGCGTGCAGGCCTCCGGCGACTTCCCCGATGGTACGGGAGACGTCCGCGGCCGTATCGATGGCACGCTCGGCCATGCCGGGTTGGGACGTGGATTCCGGTATCTCCGTGCTCAAGGGCGCGACCTCCAGGCGTGTTGATGGAAGCCGGCACCTTTGGCTATCCGCGCGAGCGCTCGTTTTGAACAGCGGGTTCTCATGACCTTTGGCTATCCGCGACAGGCGCCGTGATTGACGGCGGGTGCCGGCCTTGGATCAGCAATTCAGCGCAGGGAATTTTGTTCCGGATGATGTGCCGGCCGGGTGCAAGCTCTCCGGGAAACGACGGGTGCGAATCTCTGTTAGGCTGGGTGAACCTTGCTGACGTCAGGAGACAGCCGTGACCGACCGGACCATGACGGATCGACCCCGGCGAATCGCCTTGCTCGGCGCTCCCATCGACATGGGGGCTTCGCAACGCGGCACCTTGATGGGACCTGCGGCGCTGCGCACCGCCGGCCTTGCGACGTTGCTCGAAAGCCTTGATTTCGAGGTCGTCGATTATGGCGATCTGTCCGTAGCCGAGGTCGGGGACCTCACCGACAGGCCGCCCGAAAAGGCCAATCACTACCGCGAAATCCAGCGCTGGACCCGCGTCCTCAGCCGCCGAGGCTATGAGATCGCGACATCAGGTGCGCTGCCGATCTTTCTCGGGGGCGATCACACGCTGTCAATGGGGTCGGTCAATGCCATGGCGCGGCATTGGCAGGAGCGTGGTCGCGACCTGTTCGTGCTGTGGCTCGACGCTCATGCCGACTACAACACGCCCGAGACGACGATCACCGCGAACATGCACGGCATGTCGGCCGCGTTCTTGTGTGGCGAGCCCGGGCTCGACGGCCTGCTCGGCGAGGACCCACGCGCCTCGATTCTCCCGGACAAACTCGACCTGTTCGGCGCGCGTTCGATCGACAAGCTCGAGAAGGAGCTGATGCGCTCGCGCCGGATCAGGATCGTCGACATGCGCCAGATCGACGAGTTCGGCGTCGCCGTCCTGATCCGCCGCGTCATCGAACGGGTCAAGGCGAGGAATGGCGTGCTGCATGTCAGCTTCGACGTCGATTTCCTCGATCCCTGCGTGGCGCCGGGCGTCGGCACCACCGTGCCGGGTGGTGCCACGTATCGCGAGGCGCACCTGATCATGGAGCTGCTGCACGATTCCGGCGTCGTCGGATCGGTCGACATCGTCGAGCTCAATCCGTTCCTGGACGAACGCGGCCGGACCGCGCGCACGGCGGTCGAGCTGATCGGCAGCCTGTTCGGTCAGCAGATCACCGACCGGCCGACGCCGAGCAATGCCATCGCGCCGGGCGAGTGACGCGGCGCATTCAAACTCTGAAGCGCGCTGGTCGAGAAATCGTGCGATGGAACTCGGCTGAAGGCTTGGGGCGCGCCCCGCAGGCTTGGAACCTGCTCGTGGGAAGCGCGGAACCGGGGTGGGCTCGAGTGGGTTAACCTGCGATAGGAGAATTGCGGATCCCTCGATGACAAATGGTCACTTCGCGTATTCCATCTCCCACGCGCTCCGCCATCCCGGCGTGGTCGCTTTGATCGTGGCGGGCGTGACGATTGCGGCCATGCTGATCGTCGACCACGGCCCGTGGAGCCGGGCCAAGACACAGCCGGCCCATGTCGCGATGTATGCGACCACGGGCGAAGCGGCACGGGCCGCCGGCGCCCTGGTGCTCCCGACCAATCCGAAATCGCCGATCGAGCCGCAGCGGCCGAAGACCTCTCCGACCGTCAATCCCGTGACGCCCTAAAGCGCGATGCGATTAGGATGAACCGTCATCGCACTTTAGCGGATCGTGCTCTAGCTTCTCAGCTCTTGCGACCGTAGTTGAGGAGGCCGCCACTCGTCTTCGGCGGATGGGCCCGCAAGGCTTCCTCGTTCGGCTCGGTGCCCCAGCCAGGCCGGTTCGGAATGATGAGATGGCCGTTCTCGATCTCCGGCTCGTGCGTGAACAGCTCGCGGTCCCAGGACAGGCGATCGATGTCGATCTCCATGATGCGCAGGTTCGGCACCGCGGCGCAAAAATGCGCGTTCATCATCGAGCAGAGATGGCCGTAGAAATTGTGCGGGGCGACGTTGACCTCGAAGGCTTCGGCCGCCGCGGCGATCTTCATCGACTGCCAGACGCCGTTCCAGGGCGTGTCGATGATCGCGACGTCCATAGCCTGCGCGTGGAAATAGGGCAGGAATTCGCGCAAGGAGAGCAGCGTCTCGCAGGATGAGATCGGGTGCGGGCTCTGCTTGCGAATATAGCCGAGCGCTTCCGGGTTGAAGCTGTCGATCTCGACCCAGAACATGTCGAGGTCGGCAATGGTGCGCAGGATCTTCAAGTATCCTTCGGTCTTGGCGTTGAAATTGCAGTCGAGCAGAATGTCGACTTCGGGGCCGGCACCGTCGCGGATCGCTTCCAGATGCATGTGCAGGTCGCGCAGGATCTTGCGGTCGACGTTGATCTCGGGCGCGAAGGGCGAGCCGAAGCCGGGGCGCCAGCCGGTCGGCTTGCCCCCGTCGTAGGAGAAGATGTTGGTCTTGAGCGCGGTGAACTTCTTCTCGCGCACCTCGCGTCCCATCGCCTTGACGCCGTCGAGAGTTTCGATCGCCGGCTTGTACCAGGACGGGTGGTTGATGCGCCACGTGGCGCAATGCGACCAGTACACCCTGACACGATCGCGGATCTTGCCGCCGAGCAGCTCATAGCAGGGAATGCCGAGCGATTTCGCCTTGGCATCGAGCAGCGCATTCTCGATCGCTCCTAACGCTTGCGCCACCACGCCGCCGGCCGCAGGACGCGTCGCCGCGAACAATTCGGCAAAGATGCGCTCGTGCTGGAAGACGTTCTGCCCGATGACCCGTGCCGAGAGGCGCTGGATCGCCGCCTCGACGCCAGGTGAGCCAAAGCCTTCGTCGAATTCGCTCCAGCCGACGACGCCGTCCTCGGTCGTCAGCTTGACGAAATGATAGTTTCTCCAGCCGGCATCGCAGGCGAGGATCTCGAGGCTTGTTGCTTTTGAAGATTTGGTCATGTCGCTCCCTGTCACCCGGCCGGGCTTTTCTTGTCGCCCGATCTTAAGCCGGGCCCGGACCGCATTGTTAAGCCAAGCGGAGGGCGGCGGGAAGATGCAGGGATGCGGCGCGGCAGCGCGTCCGAAGCAGGCCTCGCGTCAGCCGATCACCGACGAGCCGAGCAAGGCGAGAACGGCGAGCGCCATCAGTGCGGTGCCGAGCCAGCCCAGCGCAATCAGCCAGGAGCGGGCCCTGAAGCGGCCCATGATGGTCCGGTTCGAGACGATCAGCATCATCATCGCCATAATGGGGACGGCGACGATGCCGTTGAGCACCGCGCTCCACACCAGCATGCGGATCGAGTCGATGCCGGTGAAGCCGAGGCCGAAGCCGATCAGGGTTGCCGCGGCGATGATGGTGTAGAAGCCGGCCGCTTCGTCCGGCTTGGCCTCCAGCGTGGCGCGCCAGCCGAAGATTTCGGCAACGCCGTAGGCCGCCGAGCCGGCCAGCACGGGAATCGCGAGCAGGCCCGTGCCGATGATGCCGGTCGCAAACAGGGCGAAGGTGAAATCGCCGGCGAGCGGCCGCAGCGCTTCGGCCGCCTCCGTCGCCGAGCCGATATTGGTGACGCCGTTGGCGTGCAGAACCGATGCAGTGGTCAGGATGATGAAGAAGGCGATGCCGTTCGAGAGCAGCATGCCGGAGATGGTGTCCGTCTTGATGCGGTCGAGCTCGTGGCGTCCGCCGCGGTTGAGCTGGCGAAGCGGCTTGTCGCGCTCGCCCTGGTTCATCTCCTCGACCTCCTGCGAGGCCTGCCAGAAGAACAGATAGGGGCTGATGGTGGTGCCGAGCACGGCCACGACCATCAGGAGATAGTCTGCGCTGACGTTCGCCTTCGGCCAGACCGCGGCGAGCAGCGCCGTGCTCCAGGGAATCTGCACCGTGAAGGCGGTGGCGACATAGGCGAACAGCGCCAGCGTGAGGAATTTCAGCACCGGCGAATAGCGGCGATAGGGTACGAACACCTGCAGCAGGGTCGAGCCGGCCGCGAAGATCAGCGCGTGCTCGTGGTTGAGGCCGCCGATAACAAGGGAGAGCGCCTCCGCCATCGCGGCGATATCGGCCGCGATGTTGAACGTGTTCGCGGCGACCAGCATGAAGACAAGCGCCAGCACCGCCCAGCGCGGCGCGACGCGCATGACGTTGGCGGCGAGGCCCTTGCCGGTGACGCGGCCGATCTGCGCGCTGACGAGCTGGATCGCAATCATGAACGGCGTGGTCAGAAACGCCGTCCACAACAGACCGTAGCCGAATTGCGCGCCGGCTTGCGAATAGGTGGCGATGCCCGACGGATCGTCGTCGGCCGCTCCGGTGACGAGGCCGGGTCCCAGCCGTTGCAGCAGCGAAGGCGCGGGTTTCGTCGGGGTGATGGCGCTTTCGCTCATGAACGGGCTCGAACGGGTGCGGACGTCGTCTTTAGCAAATGCGAATCGAGGAACATAAGTTCCCGCCGGCGCGGGCCGGCTTCTTATTTTCGAAAATGCCCAGTGAGTTTGCGCCGTCGGGCAAAACAGGTTTAGAGTGCCATCATCCCGCAGTTCTCGCCGTCACCAACGCCCGCAAGGCTTTGCGCGCAGCGGACCGAAAGATGCTCGGGAGAAAGCGGTTACTTGATGCTGACGAACATGCCCCACGCCGCAGCCAGCGCCGCGCCGGTGAAGAGAACCACCGGGTTGTCGCAGAACGTGCCGCCGTAGCTGCACACGTTCGCGCCGAATTGCCCGAGCTCATGACGGCTCGCGGAATAGAACAGTCCCGACAGCACCAGCAATGCAGCGGCGACGTAGTACATTGGAGATATCTCCGGCTTGCCCCCATCCAGGCGACATGTCCCAGCATGAGGCGAAGAGATTTCACTTCGCCCAATCCGCTTTGCAGCATTTGAGATAAAGTTGACCCGTCGGGCAAAACACTGGCAAGATGGCACCATCGACGCGTGCCGGCGTGATGGCTGGTCGTCGACATCAAAGGCCCCGCATCGCGGGGCCTTTGTCGTATCGGTGCTTTGTCGTGTCGGAGCTCGTGGTGGAGCCTCTGCTGCGAGGTGCTGCTCTATCGCCGCGAGCCCGATGCCTACTTTGAAGATTGCACCGACTCGGCCTGACCCTTGGTGGGCTCCCACGGCGCCGGAAGGATGACGCGGATGGGGCGGGCTTCGGTGGCGCTTTGAACCACAGTTGCGGCCTGATCCTTGACAGGCTTAGCCAGCGCGACGCTCATCAGCGCAACCAGCAGCGCCAGGGAAGTTGTCACCAGCCGCACGTCCAGCATCGAAGCCTCCTGTTTGCGCACCAACGCAATCCGCCGGGATTGGTTCGGGAAACGGGCGGGAACAAGTGGCAATTTGTCGGGTTTGTAGAACACACGCCTGGATGACCGGGCTGCTGGAGGAGGACACGATGAATATCAAAGCGATCATTGCCGCCGTCGTGCTGACGTCGATTGCGTCTCCCGCGTTCGCGCAAACGTTCTACGTGGTGCAGGACGTCAAGACCAAGAAGTGCACCATCACCGAGTCGAAGCCGACGACCACGGAAACGACAGTCGTCAGCGGCGACACCGTGTACAAGACCAGGGCGGAAGCCGAGGCCGGCATGAAGACCGTCAAGGTCTGCACCTCGAACTGATGCACTGAGCAAACGTCTCGTCGAGCCTGCGCTCGAACAAAGCCCGCGCGGAGCGATCCGCCGCGGGCTTAATTTTTGCAAAGTTCAGGTCACCAAACCGCTGTTAGTGTCGGTTCGCCACGCGCGACCAGATAGGAACTTGGTCCGTCCCGGCCGATTGTCGTCGCACTTGAATGACGGGTGGGGCCACTCCAACCATGCAATCACGCTATCCCTTGCTGAAGCGGTGGACGGCGGACGAGCATGAGCGGCTGAAAGCGCTGGCCGAAGCCGGACGCCGGCCCGACGAGATTGCTGCAGAGCTCAACCGGAGCGAAGCGGCGGTGCGGGTGCGGGCCTGGCAGCACGGCATCGCGCTAGGCACCGGCATCTCGAAGCGCGGCAAATAGCGCGCGCTGGCGCGTGGACCCGTCAATGCTCGGTCAGCGGGTCGATGTCTGCTTCACCCTCGAGAGGGATTGCCACATCGATTTGGCGTTCAATTGTGTACACAAGTCGGCGCAAGGCCCGCTGACGAAACACGGCTGAAACAGTGCTGAAACCAAATCGTCCTGAACTCGGCGCCCGCCGGCCCCGACCAACGAAGCGAAACGGAGAGACAATCATGATCCAGATCGGTTCGAAGGAAGAAGTCGCGCTGCTGCTGGCGCTGTTCGGCACCCATACCCAGAAGGTCGAGCGGCCGAAGCCGAAATCGCAGCAAAGGTGACAGACGCCATGCCCGGTTTGGCCGAATGCCAGAGCCTGCTCAGGCTCCTGATCGCCAGGGGCGATCCCAAGGCCATCCCGCTTGCCAAGGGCGCCATCGACCAGTTCCTGAACACGGCACCGGTGAGCATGCGCGGGCGCGGCCTGCGCGTGCTGCAGCGCGATGCACTCGACCAGCACGATGCCGCGGTCGGCGTGCAGCGCTCGTTCGCCGAGACGGTGGACGCATACATCGAACGCAAGCTTGCGGAGGAGTAGCTGACGGGCGGCTGGCCGGATCGCGGCCCTCTTGTTCCCGGAACCCATTGATCCCAGGGGAATTTTTCGGTCCCCTTGAGAAACCTTTGCCCGTCCTCTGAACTATTAGGGCAGAGGATTACGGTCATGACGCGATATTACTTCGACCTTCGCGACGACAAGGGGATTGCGCTGGACGAGGAGGGACTGGAATTGTCCGGGCCGCGCGGTCCAGGCCGAGGCGGCCAAGTCGGTTGCCGACTTTGCGCGCGATGCGATGCTCTCGGCGCGGCTCACCGGCGACCGGCAGGAGATGGCAATCGAGGTTCGCGACGAGCGCGGCCCCGTGATGCAGGTGAAGTTCAATTTCCAGATCGAAGATCTCAGGTCGCGGCCGCAATCACGCGGTCATTGACGCGTCAGCGTCGGCCGGGACGGTTCAAGCTCTGGCGGGCACACTTGCTCGGAGTCCAGCACGGCGATCTTTCGGCCGAGCTGCCAGACCTCGACCTTGCCGAGCCGCGTGAACCGCTTCGCAAAATCCAGGGCGGAGGAATCGGACGGAGCTTCGAAGGCTTCGGCGGAGCGGAAGACGCCGTTCTCGCCGATGAGATAAGCGCGATATTGCATCATGTCGGCGCCCTCAGGCCGGGCGAGCGCAGCCAGGCGTCGATCTGCATCGCGGTCTCGTCCTGACGCGCCCGGCGCAGCAGCATGTCGCGGCGGTGCCCCGGCGTTAGCGTGCGCGCTTCGTCGCGGCAGCGCGCCGCCTCGTCCGCGAGTCTTTCACTCAATGTCATCGTTTGCTTGAACCGACGCCGCTTCAACATCGGGCTGCTCCGCGTTTGAGAAAGGGCGGGAGCGCAACTGGCGTTCTCGATCACCGATCGATGCCACGGGCCTTGCGGTGATGTATTTAGCCTACGCCTCCGGCGGCGGAGAGTCACATCATTTGATATGTCGCGCATATTAAATTTTCGAGCGCGATTTCAGCGCGTTGAGCCACTTACTCATGTTGAGTGCGTCAGCGAGACGTAAGTTCACTTTGGAACGAAAGCGACTTCAGGTGGTTTGCAAGACATCACCGGCCAAGGCTTTGTCCGTAGGCGTCGGTGGCTGAGAGACCGAGCGTGCTCCCGCCTGCAAAGCAAGGGGAGCCGCACCATGCCGGTGTTTTGGCCGTTGCCTGTCGAACAGGATCAGAATGAATATATGCGCCAAATCGTGCGCGAATGCCGCGAGCTGTTGAAGCAGCCGTTGCCCGACACGTTTCTGGGACGCAAGACGTACGAGCCTTTCCCTGCCGAGACTGACACTACGCCGAACGAGAAGGGTTGAGCGTCGGCGCAACAGCGATGGTCGGGAAAAGGCCTGATTGCAGCGTGTGGGTTTGCGCGGCGCGGTCACGGATCGCGTGGGCAATCGAGCGCTGGTGCGTCGATGTCTTTGGAGGTCTGCCGGTGTTTCATTGTACGGATGAATTCGAGCACTAGTCTCCCAAGCTTCTTGAGCGTGTCCAGCAGCACTTGCACCGCCCGAAATGGCTTTGACACGTCGGGCAAAACACAGGCAGAATGACATAATGGAGATGGAATCCGATAACGCCCGCGGCGATCGTGCGGGCCTTATTTTTTGGATCCTATAACGCCTCGCATTCGGAGGCGCGGTGATCGGCCAACACGAAGTGCCGCTCTTGCACTGACCCACATTCAATCCGGAAGGGCGTCGCTGGTGAAAGAGTGCAGAATGTTTGTTGACATTGTTCTCTATTTGTTCCATTGGAAGGTTCTACCTGTGAGCGAGGCTTGGGGTCTCGCCCGAAGCGTTGGCGGGGCAGTTCATGAGTAACTCGTTTATTACTTTTGTGTTGCTGGACAGACCGGTCACGCCCGACATGTCCGCTGTCGCGAAGATCCTTCGCGCGCGACATCCGGATTTGATGACGGAGCCCAACGATCCTGGCGAGCGACAGGTCCAAGCAAGCTCGCCGCTCCTTCGCTGCGGCAACCGGCTTGTTGCCGTCATGCCGATGCCATCCCCGATACCGGACGATGCCGGTCTGTGGACGCGCGCTGCCACGATATGGCCGGAGGGCAAGGCGGTGGCCGTCCGGCATCGCGGTCACCTGGTCGTCTCGGCGCTGGCAAAGAACGAGAGTCCTCTCGTCGCCGCGCGCGTCACCACCGCGGTGGTCGGCGCGTTGATCGCCGCCTTGCCGGAATGTTGTGGCGTGGTTTGGGACGGCCGGGTGGCGCGACCGTCCGGCCTTTGGCAGGAAGAGTCGAGCCGCTCCTTTGCACCGTTTCCCCGTTATCCGTTTACACTGTGGGTCGACATTCTTCCGTTCCGGTCAGGCGCGAAGATCGGAATGATTACCGTGGGATTGTCTGCGTTTGTGGGCCGCGAGATCGAATTCGTGACCGGTGAGCTCGCGTTTCCGGCCTTGTTCGAGAAGGTGGCAGGACTTTCCGCGTATCTGATCGAGCACGGAAACGTGGTGAAGGACGGCGATACGATCGGAGCAAGCTCGAGCGAGCGGATCCAGGTGCGTCACAGGGATTTCGGCGCGTTTGGTGGGCTGCCGGTGTTTTACTGTGTGGATGAGGTCGGGCACTGATGGTGGCGCGCGACTTGCAGCCAGATTCATTGGTCGAGATCGATCGTTTGACACGTCGGGCAAAACACCGGCAGAATGGCATCATCGAAAAAGGCCGATCAAGCTCGCGGGAAGCCGTGGGCTTTATTTTTGCGCGGAAGCCGCGTTCCACCTGTAAGGCAATGGCGCGCAAAGAAATCGGCTTGAGGACTTCAAAGCTCTGAGAAGCGCGTGGGCCGAACGAATAGGCCAAAGGAGCGACAAACGATGCCCGTGTCAGGTATTGAAGCGCGAAAGAAAAAGTCGTCAAAGTTATACAAGTTCGAACGGGATAGAGTTAGCACGTCGCCGGGTTGGAACATGGAAAATTTCGACGCCTTGGGCGTTGGCCCCGTGCTGTATTCACCACGAGGCAAGCGAAGCTTTCCTCCGCTCTTAGAAACGCCGCGGCTGCTGATCGCCAGATCTCTCGGGCGGCCGCCGGCCGACTGGGAGCCATTTCACGACTTTTGGCTCGTGTCCGATCGGATGAAAAACGTTCTCGAGTCGGTGGACAGAGAGGGGGTTGCTTTTCTGAGATGCGAAACGCGGTCGTTGAGGGGCGAAGCACCGGTATATTGGCTCTGCGACATCGTCCGTGAACTCGATGTCATCGATGAGGAGAAGTCGAACTTCAAAGTCCTGGACGATGGGACTGATTTCAGGCAGTACGACCGCATGGCATCGGATTCCAGGTTCGTCTTTCGCGAAGATGTCATCGGTTCGGCTCATATCTTCCGAGCCCGCTTTTTGTACAAAGTTGTTTGTGATCAAGCAATGAAGGACGCCTGTAAGGCTGCCGGTCTGAAAGGCCTAAGATTTGGAAACCCTTACGTCAATTGGGGTTAACCCCAGCCGTAGCTTTCTTGCACTGAGATAGGTCGATAGTCTCCTGAGACTCGATGATCTTTCAACGCAGGTGAAATCGCCCGCGTCCGAAGATGCTTGCGCGTTCTCTGTGCGGGGAACTCCCCCGATCTTCGTAATGTAGCGAACCCTCCGCTGTCCCGAAGCCTTTCGGCAGATGCCGACGACGGCAGCAGCTTCGTGCCACACGTCCTCCCGGCCCGACCCGAACGACGCGACCTGCAAATCCAGAGGCCAGCCTCCCTCGCTGCTGGCCATCCAAACAGCATTCAAACCAGAACGCCGGCTGCAATTCAGGAGCAGCGCGGATGCCGGCGTACGGCAGGAGCCGCATTCTCATGTTTCAAAATCACCACATTCTGCTTCAGCATTTCGCCGACCACCCAGTCATCCGCTTTTTACGTGGACGGTTTGAAGTTGACGCAATTCGAAACCGTATGAATTTGCCCTCCGCACAATCGGTGGCAGCCGATCTGAGTGCGAGCCCTCATACTGGAGGCCATCTCGGGACGTATTATAAGGGGTTCGGCGACTACCTGGAGATGGTTCAAAAATCTGCGAGGTACGCGGCGGCTCTCGCGGGTGATCCGCATGAGCTCGATGAGCTCGTTTCGGACGTGAACGCATTTGTCGCGGCTGCCAAATACGCGCTGGCGAACGGTCATCTGTTTGCCAATACTCCTACGGGAATGTCCCCCGAAAACGCAAATGCGGTGAACAAGCAATGGTTCGATAACTGGAGAATATATGCCGCCGATCATCAAACGCAGATCCAGGAGATGCAGGAGACAGTGGACCAATTCCTCGCTGCCGGTCGCGCGGACGCGGCCTTGGGCGTTCCGCTTCTCTTTCCGACCAGCGGTCTCAGCATGGCAGAGAGGATCGAAATCCTGAAGCGTTCGCCGAAAGGCTCTCCTATTTCGCTGCAATTTACTAACGTCGGGCCTGTCCCCGATCTTCCGGGCCTCGTGCCGCCCTTCGTCAATACGCGTTTGCCAGGCTTTATTCCGCCTCCGCTTGAGGAAATCAATGAACCGGAAGGATTTACGCCTAGCAATCCGCTTATCACGTACGGGTTGCCGGGATTTCCGGCGACCAATCCTCAAGGCTTTGGACAACTACCTCCTACTACTGGGGTGGCCGAGGATCCTTTAGTGCTCAAGTTTGATCCAGCAACTGGTTGGCCACTTCCATTCTCCGAACGCTCCCCGATATTGGACCCGGGCGCTCCGTCTCACGCCACGCCGCCCGCTGGCCTCTACATGGGAGCAGGACTTGCCGCAGCTGCGGTGTTGGCGCCACAATTCTCGCCTCTCTGGGCTCGGATAGGGGTTATTGGGCTAGCTGCTAGCGCACCGACGCTAGCAACTGCTGGGACTGGCGACGGAGGAGTGTTCTCCACCGGAGCGCCCAGATATGATCCATTCAATCGCGACCAGACGAGCAGCTATGTTGGCGGCTTAGATGCGGGCCCTTGGTCGAACGAAGATGCCAAAACGACCGCAACGCCCTTAATGATGGACCGCGGCGGAAATCAGGACGAGACCTCTGAGGGACCGGCTCAGCAGCCGCAAACACTTCCCGGAGACTCGCGCTTAAGCGGATCAGTCGCGCCCGAAGATGTCCGGCGTCTCGCCCGTGTGAACGAGACGAATGCGGGCAACGTGTTCACGACGGGCACCGCGCCAGTCCCGTATCTGCCATCTACTGAGTTCGACGGGCGGTTTGGCTATTGGACCGCCCCGACCGCCGGCGGCCAGCAGCCGCAACCGAGGAGGCCGATCGGCGTGTTTGCAGACGAGCCGAGCTACTTCATTCCTCCACCGATCTTCGGAGTGGACGGCCCTGTCAATTCGCACAGTGACAGTGAGGAATGGTTCTCGCGCTGGATACGGCCTTTGCTTCGGTCCGAATGACATCTGTGGCGGAGCGAGAGCCTTCATTTGACACGTCGGGCAAAACACTGGCAGAATGGCATTATCGAAGAATTCGCCAACAAGCCCGCGGGTCTACCGCGGGCTTGTTAGTTTTGGCGGCGCAGAGACGTTCGTGCGTCACGCGCCACCCGGCCCGAACCACCGCGTCAACGCCTCCTCAAGCCCGCGCTGGCTCTCCTCGCCCACCCAGGCCACATGGCCATCGGGCCGCACCAGTACGGCGCTCGGCGCCGCGACCGCTCCGATGGCTGGAAGCTGCCAGGGGCCGTCGCAATCGGCATCGACAATCGCGAGGCGATCCGCCCAGGGCGCGATGTCGATGCTGCCCGGCTTGCCGAAATTGAGCAGCACGCCGCGCGCGCCGTGCAGCAGCGTGAACATTCGCGGCTTCTGTCCGTCGACCACGAGATCGAGATCGGGCATGCGGCGGCCGAGCAGCGCGTGGCCTTCGCCGAGACCGTAAGCGATGTCGAGCCCGCTCATCATCGCGCCAAGGCGCCGGCGCGGCTCGTCCATGGCGAGCAACTCGGCGATCACCTCGCGCGCGGCCCTGCGGCCGTCGTCGCCGCGGCGGAGCAGGGCGATCTGCGCCATGGTGTTTTTCAGCACGCGCGCGGCCACGGGATGGCGCTCGCTGTGATAGGTGTCGAGCAGGTTTTCGGGCGAGATGCGCTTCACCACCTGCGCCAGCTTCCAGCCGAGATTGACCGCGTCCTGCACACCGAGGTTGAGGCCCTGGCCGCCCACGGAATGATGAATGTGCGCGGCATCGCCGGCGAGCAGCACGCGGCCCCTGCGATAGGATGCGGCCTGCCGCGCCGCGTCGGTGAAGCGGGAGATCCATGCGGGATTTTTCACACCGAAATCGGTGCCGTAGACGGCTTTGAGCGCCGCGCTGAGATCGCTTAAAGAGGGCTCGCCGTCGTGTGCGAGATTTGCCTCCGTCAGCACGACCAGCACGCGCCCGCTCTCGGTCTTGCTGAGGCCGTGGAAGCCGAGCGCGTCGTGGCGCAGGCCGAAGGCCGGCGCCTCGCGCATCTCGACCTCAGCCATGAGGTTGCTGAGCGTCGGCTCCGAGCCGGGGAAGTCGATGCCGGCGCTCTTGCGCACCAGGCTGCGGCCGCCGTCGCAGCCGACCAGATAAAGTGCGCGCAGGCGCTCGCCGCCGGACAGCGTGACCTCGACGCCGCTCGCGTCTTCGGCAAAGCCCGTCACCTCGCGGCTCCGATAGATCGGCACCGCGAGCTCGGCGGCCCATTCGGCGAGGAGGCGCTCGATGTGGTTCTGCCGCAGCGCGAGCCCGTAAGGATGGCGGGTGGGGAGATCGCCGATGTCGAGCCTGGTCCAGGCGAAGCCGGCGAGCTGGGTGATCTGCCCTTCGCGCAGGAAGCGACCCGCGATGCCGCGCTGATCGAGGATCTCGATGCTGCGCGCGTGCAGTCCGCCGGCGCGCGTCTCGGCGATGTCCTGGCTCGCGCGCCGTTCGACGATTGCGACGTCGACATGCGCCAGCGCGAGCTCGGCGGCCAGCATCAGGCCGGTCGGGCCGGCGCCGGCGATGATGACAGCATGATCGGCGCTCGCGCCGGCGCGATGCGCCGCGTGGCCCAGGCGGGACCTTGGAAGCAATACAGGCATGTCGCGACCCCCTCGATGGCGTTGGCTGGGTCACGGCTTCTACGGCAGGGGCGGGGGCTTGAAGCAAGCCCCTTGCGCACCACATATCAAGCTGGGAGGAAGGGCTTGCCCTTTTCCGCGTTGGCCGCGTTGACGCGTCGGGCAAAACACCGGCAGAATGGCATCATCGAGATGTGCGCCGCTGATGCGGCCGCCTAATCGTCCTTCGCCAAATCGCTGGGTTGTGTGGGCAGATCGATGCTGCCGCCTTCGCCATGCGCGAGATTGCGGCCATCATCCTCCGTCTCGTCGGCGTCTTCGACGACCGCTCGCGGCGTGGCGTGTTCCTTGTCGATGCGCGGCTTTGAGAGCGGACGATTTCGCGACGTGTTGCTTGGCGATGTGCCGGGTGAGGGTGTCTTGATGGTCATGACCGGTCGCTCCTGATTGTCCAACGCGGCTTGTGCGAATTCGTTCGTTTGACACGTCGGGCAAAACACTGGCAGAATGGCATCATCGAAAAGAGTATGATCGAGCCCGCGCGGAGCAGTCTGCGGCGGGCTTTTTCCTGTGCGCTTCTCATGTTCGTTTCGCGCGATGCGTATCACGCAAAACACGAGGTTTGACACGTCGGGCAAAACACCGGCATCATGTCATCATCGAGACGAGTTTGGTTCACCCGCGCGGGACAAAATCCGCTGCGGGTTTTTTCGTTCTCGATTTCGGAATCGGACGGCGGCGGCGCATTGCGGCCACGCACTCGCTTGAATAACGCCGATCGGCGCGCCGTCGTCCGAACCTATTGCTGGCCGTGCACGCGCGAACGTGCCGGCCCGCGGCGCCGGGCATTTGCCTGCGCCGCTGCGGTCTCCGGGTTCAACGGAGATAGGGTTCGCGCCCGAAACGATCGCGCCTCGCCGCGCGATCTGCCGCGCATTTTCGTGACAAGGAGAGATGATGACCGCCTACCTGATATCGCTGGCCGTCGCGGGCCTCGTTGCCATCGTGCTGTGGGAGATGTTTTCGTGAGCGAAGACATCATCGCATGTGAGCCCGAGCCTGCGCCAGCCCGCTTGCCCGCGCGTGCGAAGACGTCGCGGGCGCGCAACCTGACCGAAATCCGCTCGCTCGCGCGCAGCCACACCCGAACCGCCATCAGGGTGCTCGTCGGCATCATGCGCAGCGAAGATGCGACGCCGGCGGCGCGCGTCTCGGCCGCCAACGCCATCCTCGATCGCGGCTGGGGCAAGGCCGCACAGCCGGTCGAGAACGGCCAGGACGGAGTGCTGGAATTGATTCACCGGATCGAGCGCATCATCGTGCATCCGCCGAGCTCGACTGGCGGTGATGCCGTCACGACGCTCGAGATGGCGGAGATTCCGACCTGCAATCGCGCCTCGATTGACCATTGACCCGTCGGGCAAAACACTGGCAGAATGGCATCATCGACAGAAGTTGGTATTGCCCGCGCGGATGAAATCCGTCGCGGGTTTTTCGTTTGATGCCTTTGCGAACGAGGGCATCCGGTGTCGATTCTGAAAATTCCGACGGCCAAGATCTTCGAGCCGCTGCTGAAACCTGCGCGCTACAAAGGCGTTTACGGGGGACGCGGCTCGGGTAAATCGCATTTCTTCGGCGAGCTCCTGGTCGAGACCTGCCAGGCCGAGCGCGGCACGCTCGCGGTCTGCATCCGAGAGGCGCAGCGTACGCTGGCGCAATCGTCGAAGCGCTTGATCGAAGGCAAGATCGCAAGCCTCGGGCTCGGACATGGCTTCAAGTTGTTCAGCGACAAGATCGAGACGCCCGGAGGCGGGCTGATCATCTTCCGCGGGCTTCAGGATCACACGGCCGACTCGATCAAATCGCTGGAAGGGTTTCGCATCGCCTGGATCGACGAGGCGCAATCCTTGAGCGCGCGCAGCCTCGCGCTGCTGCGGCCGACGATCCGGGCCAAGGACTCCGAGCTCTGGGCAAGCTGGAACGGCCTTCAGCGCAGATTGATGCGTGTGGTCGAGGCGAGGGCGCGGCGTATGGGATGGGACAGCATCGTCTCCGATACGACCGACAACCCGGTTTCGGCGAACAACTTCATTCAGGCGGGCTATCGGCTGTTCGAGCCCGAGACCCCCTGGGCTTGGGCGCATACGCTCTATTGGCGGAAGTGGCTGCACTGAGCAGGTTTGCCGCCGCACGGAACGCGCTAGGACCCGGCAGCCCCAGGGCTGCCGGGTCCTTTTTGCGTATTGAAGCGATGTCGGCGTGGGACTTGCGAAGTCGGCAGCGCCGGGCTTTAAGTTTGCTCTTGCAGAAAAATTCGGCGGCCATAAGCCGATGTAAGGGAGAGCGCGATCGATGCCCACCAAGCCTCAATTGCCGGTACGTGCCTCGCAAGGGACGGGAGGACCGACCGCGCTCGATGGTCTATTGGTCGTCGATTTCACGCGCGTGGTCGCCGGCCCTGCCTGCACCCAGACGCTCGCCGACTACGGTGCGCGTGTCATCAAGATCGAGAATCCCGATGGCGGCGATGATACGCGCGCCTATGAGCACGCCGAGATCGGAGGCGAGAGCGCCGCCTTTCTCAGCCTGAATCGCAACAAGCGCGGCATCGCGCTCGATCTTGCCGTGCCCGAGGCGCGCGAGATCGCGCTGGAACTGATCCGCAAGGCAGATGTGGTCGTGGAGAATTTTTCGAGCGGGGTCATGAAGAAATTCGGGCTGGACTATGAATCGGTCGCGCCGCTCAACCCGCGGCTGGTCTATTGCTCGATCTCCGCCTACGGACGCAGCGGACCATTTGCCTCGCGGCCAGGCTTCGATCCCATCACGCAGGCGGAAAGCGGCTTCATGTCGCTCAACGGATTTGCCGACGGCCCGGCGGTTCGCACTGGCCCGCCCATCGTCGACATCGCGACGGGGATGTCTGCCTGTAACGCCATCCTGCTGGCGCTACTGGCGCGGGAGCGGCTCGGCCGGGGGCAGCATGTCGAAGTTGCCCTGTTCGACGTCGCGATGGGAATGACCGGTTTCTACGGCATGGCCTATCTCATCAACGGCGAAAACCCCGGCCGTTTCGGCAATTCGCCGAGCGGGTCTCCCACCGTCGGCGTCTACGAGGCTTCTGACGGGCCGCTCTACATGGCCTGCGCCAACGACCGGCTCTATCGCCGGCTTGTGGTCGAGGTGCTGAATCGCCCCGATCTCATCACCGATCCGCGGTTTGCGACGCGTAAAGCTCGTTCGGAGAACAAGGAGCTGCTGCGGGCAGCCATTGCCGAAGTCTTCGCGAGCGATACTCTCGAGAACTGGATGGCGAAGATGAAGCTTGCCAATATTCCGGTCGGCTATCTCAGGACGGTCGAGGAGGGCTTCAATGCCCCTGAGGCTCGCGAGCGCCATCGCTTGAACCGGATTCCGCATCCGACAGCCGAGTGGGTGCCCAACATCGAGCCGCCGATTACGATGAGCCTGACCGGCACGATCGATCCTGTCGCGGCACCCCTGTTGGGCGAGCATACCGAAGACGTCTTGCGAAATATCCTCAGGTACGACGAACGCCGGATCAAGGAATTTGCCCAGAAGGGTGCTTTTGGCTCCGGCAAGACCTCTACGCCGGTGTGAGCCTAAGGAGGTCCCAGGCACAGGGCATTGGCGCAGGGTGGGGATCGATGCGTCGCAATGCGGGCTGCATCGGCTTGATTTGGCGGAGGGGCGGCCGCATAAGTATGTGAAATCGAGGGACACGAATGGCGCCGGATCGAAAGCCGAGCATGAGGCGGTCTACCGGGCCGGAGGCCGGAGAGGGCGCCTATGCGGCCATGATCGCGAAGGCCCGGAGCCTCCTTCCGCGACTACGTGAGCGGGCGGCAAGGACGGAGGAGCTGCGGCATCTGCCCTCGGAAACCGAGACAGATCTTCATGAGGCCGGCCTGTTCCGGATGCTCCAGCCGGCCCGGATTGGTGGCGCTGAGCTCGACTATGTCGCTCTCGTCGATTGCGCTGAGCTGCTCGGGCAGGCGGATGCGTCGGTCGCCTGGAATCTCGCCAATCTGGCGAGCCATCATTGGATGCTCGGCATGTTCGAGCGACGGGCGCAGGATCTGGTCTGGGGCCGCAATCCGGATACTTTGATCGCGTCCTCGTTCATTTTTCCCGCCGGACGCGCCACGCGGGTCAAGGGCGGATACCAGTTGCATGGCAGCTGGCCATTCTCCTCGGGCGTTGCCTCCTGCGAATGGAATATGCTTGCGAGCGTGGTCTATTCCGACGACGATGCCGACGGCATCGAGTATCGAATCTTTCTACTACCGAGCGGCGATTACAAGGTGCTGGACACCTGGAATGTCGCCGGACTGCGCGGGACAGGATCTTGCGACGTCGAGGTCAGGGATGCCTTCGTGGCTGACCATATGACGGTCGCCGTGGGGGACCTCTCAGGTGGCCCGACGCCGGGAAGCGCGGTCAATCCGAATCCTCTGTACACGCTGCCTGTCTTCTCACTATTTCCTTACGTCCTCTCCGGTGTCGCACTGGGGAATGCACAGGCGTGCCTTGACGATTACACGGAGGTCGCACGTCATCGTATTTCGACCTACAACCGCGCCAAGCTGAGCGATTTTCAAAGCACGCAAATCAAGATTGCCGAGGCCTCGGCCAAGATCGACGCTGCGCGCCTGGTCATGCGATCGGTCTGTCTCGATGCAATGGAGGACGCACAGCGCGGCCATATTCCTGACATGGCGACCAAGACCAGATATCGCCGCGACGGATCCTTTTCCGTGAACTTGTGCACGGACGCGGTCTCGATGCTGTTTGCCGCGAGCGGCGCGCGTGGTCTGTTCACGAGCGGCGTGTTGCAGCGGCAGTTCCGCGATGCGCACGCGATCAACTCACATCTCGCGTTCAACTTCGATGCGGCCGGGACCAACTACGGACGGGTGGCGCTCGGCCTACCCTCCGAGAATCTCACGCTGTGAGGCCGGCCGATGAATGACCTGCCGAAGCAGCCTCGCGCTCCGGATCCCGCCAACGAGTTCGCGAGCGACAGCTCGCAGATCGATCCTCGAGACTTTCGCAACGCGCTCGGAACCTATGCAACCGGCGTGACGATCATCACCGCGGCAGCGCCCGACGGCAGGCCGTACGGGCTGACATGCAATTCTTTCGCCTCGGTCTCGCTGAATCCCCCGCTGGTTCTGTGGAGTCTCGTCGTCTATTCCTCGAGTTTGACCGTCTTCCAGAACGCCAGCCATTTCTGCGTCAACGTTCTCGACGCTTCGCAACAGGCGCTTGCGAACAAATTCGCCAAGTCGTCGGACGACAAGTTCACCGGCGTCGACTGGACCCCTGGCCTCGGCAACGCGCCAGTGCTCGCCGAGAGCGTCGCCAACTTTCAATGCCGCTCCGTGAATCGCTATTATGGCGGTGACCACGTGATCTTTCTCGGCGCGGTCGAGGCATATACCTACAATGCGAAGGAGCCGCTGCTCTTTGCGCGAGGGGCGTTCGGTCGCTTCATGGCCGACGATGAGCGCAAGAACTTGCCGTAACGCGCCCCTATACAGCTTTGCACTCTGCCGCCGAAAGTTTGTAAATCTCCAGCGCGTCCGCGTCCGCACCTCGTGCGGCCTTAGCCAGCCTGAAAAGCTGTCCGGCAAGCGCGGCCATCGGCACCGGCGTCGAGGTTGCCTGTGCAACATCGGCCACCGTATCAAGGTCCTTGAGCATCGTGGCGATGTGGCCGAGCGGCGGGGTGTGAATGCCCTTGACCATCCGCGGCACGAACAGCTGGAGTGGGATGGAATCCGCAAAGCCGCCGGCGAGCGCTTCGGGCAGTCGGTTGGCGTCAATTCCGGAGTTCACGGCAAGGCGGGTTGCTTCCGCGAGCACTGCCATCGCGCACCCGACGATCACCTGGTTGCACAGCTTTGTGGTCTGGCCGGCGCCGATCGGGCCCATATGCGTAAACCTGCGCGCCATGGCCAGCACGTAGGGCCGCACCCTCTCGATGTCGCCGGCTGCTCCGCCCGCCATGATGGCGAGCGTGCCTTCCTCGGCGCCCTTGGTGCCCCCGGACACCGGCGCATCGATCCAGCCCGCACCGTTCGCGTCGTTCAATCGCGTTGCGAGGTCGCGCGCCGCATCTGGATGGATTGACGAGAAGTCGACCACAAGCTTGCCCGCGCCAGGGGCGGCTGCCAGACCTTCGGCCCCGAAGATTACCTCCTCCACCGCCGCCGCATCCGTCACGCACATGAAGACGATATCCGAGCTCGCCAGGAGCTCTCGGGGCGTGACCACGTGCTTGGCGCCAGCCTCGACGAGCGGCGCCACCTTGCCCTCTGAGCGATTCCAGACAGCGACCGGATAGCCGGCCTTCAGCAGGCGTCGGGTCATCGGCGTTCCCATGAGTCCCAGGCCGAGATAGCCGAGCTTCTCGGTGCTTGCGGGTTTGCCTTGCTGTCGTCAGCCATAGGTTGCCTCCTTCTGTCGCAGACGCCGCTTTACCATACATTGCCTAACTACCGGCAAGACCGCCCACCCCGCATGGCTTGCCTGATTGTTTGAACCATGAAACATTTGAGGCGGTCGGGTTGGGGGCGCCGGTCGGCGCCGGAGCAGCGGAGTGGCACGATGCGAACCGTTTCGAAGTGGATCCTGGCTTTGGGGGCGGCAGCCGCCGTCAGCGCGGGCGCAAGCCCGTCATGGGGGCAACAGACGATCCGCGTCGGCTGGACCATCCCCGCGGAAGAGTCCAAGTACTGGATGATGCGCAGGCCGGCCGAATTTCCCAATCTCGGCAAGGCCTACAACATCGAATGGACCCAATTCCAGGGCACCGCGCCGATGACGCAGGCCCTGGCGGCCGGTGCACTGGACTGCGCGACGCAGGCGCCGCTCTCGCTCTCCAACGGTGTCGTCGGCGGCAATCTCAAGGCTTATATCGTGGCGCAACACGTTTTCGAGATGCCCGGCGGCTTCTCGGTCTACTGGGCCGTCATGGATGACTCGCCCATCAAGACAATCGCGGATCTCAAGGGCAAGACGGTCGGCATTTCCGTGATCGGTGGCGGCACGCAAGGGCCGTTCAATCTGCTCTTGAAGCAGAATGGCGTCGATCCGGCCAAGGACATCAAGCTGGTCGAGGTCGGCTTTGCCGTCTCCGAGGACGCGCTGCGCCAAGGCCGCGTCGACGCGGTCAACATGAACCAGCCGTTTGCTGCGCGCGCGGAGGCAAAGGGCGGCACAAGGAAGCTGTTCTCGCTCTCCCAGGCCATGCCGAACATCGTGCACATCCTGGAAGCCTGCCGTGCCGATTTCGTCGACAAGAATCCCGAGTTGGTCAAGGCCTATGTCCGCGATATTACCTCGGGCATGAAGAAAGCACTCGCGAACCGCGAGGAGACTCTCAAGGTCGTCAATGAAGTGCTGAAAGCGCCCATCCCGGTGCTCGAGACCTACCTGCTCAAGGACAATGATTTCGGCCGCGACCCAGGCGCAGCGCCGAACTTCCCGGCGATCCAGAAGATGCTGGATATCTATGCGGAGACAGGAATGCTGCCGAAGCTGGATGTCGCACAGTTCAAGCATCCGACGATCGTCGCGCCGCTGCAATAGAAACGGAGCGAATTGCCGAACGTTACATAGTGGCATTCCGGATCATCCGGAACGCTGCATGAAGAAGATGCATAAATGAAGAAGTTGCGATCACGGGTCACCACGGACGGCCTCGACCGAGCGCCGCATCGTGCATTCATGCGCGCCATGGGGCTCGACGACGCTGCGATTGCGAAGCCGATGGTGGGCATCGTCAGCATGAAGGGCGAGCAGACGCCCTGCAACATGACCCACGACTTCCAGGTAGCTGCAGCGAAGACTGGAATCGAGGAGGCCGGCGGTACACCGCGTGAGTTCTCGACGGTTTCGGTGTCCGACGGCATCAGCATGAATCATGAGGGGATGAAGTTCTCCCTGTTCTCGCGGGAGCTGATCGCCGATTCGATCGAAGCCGTGGTCCATGGGCTGGCCTACGACGCGCTGATCGGCTACGGCGGATGCGACAAGACGCTTCCTGGCGTGATCATGGGCATGGTCCGCTGCAACGTGCCCTCCATTTTCATCTATGGCGGCAGCTCGCTGCCGGGCCGCGTGGATGGACGGACGCTGACGGTGCTCGATTCCTATGAGGCGGTCGGCAGCTTCATGACTGGCGAGATCGACGGCGCCACCCTCGAGCGGATCGAGCGCGCGTGTTTGCCCACGATCGGTGCGTGCGCCGGCCAGTTCACCGCGAACACCATGGGAATGGTCTCCGAGGCGATGGGGTTGACCATTCCCAACGTCTCGATGGTGCCCGGTGTTTATGCGGAGCGTGCGCAGATTTCGCGACGCGCCGGCCGACTGATCATGGAGATGCTGGACCGCGGCGGGCCGCTGCCGCGCGATATCGTGACGCGGAAATCCCTGGAGAACGGAGCGGCGATCGTGGCGGCGACGGGCGGCTCGACCAACGCCGCGCTGCACCTGCCGGCGATCGCGAATGAGGCCGGGATTGCATTCAGCATCGATGACGTGGGTGAGGTCTTTGCCAGGACGCCGTTGATCGGCAATCTGCGCCCTGGAGGTAAGTATACGGCGAAGGATGTCTACGATATCGGCGGCGCTGCGGTCATCATTCGCGAGCTGATCCAGAGCGGTCATATCGATGGCGCCTGCTTGTCCATCACCGGCCGCACGCTTGCCGAAGAGTATGGTGCGGCCGACGCGCCCGACGGAGAGGTCGTGTACGCGGCTCGCGCGCCGATCATGCCTGACGGCGGCGTCGCGGTGCTGAAGGGCAACCTCTGTCCCGATGGAGCAGTGATCAAGGTCGCGGGTTTGAAGAGCCAGTTCTTCGAAGGCGTGGCGCGTGTTTTCGAGGATGAAGAAGCCTGCGTCGCTGCTGTTCGTGACCGCAATTACAAGGCAGGCGAGGTGCTCGTGATCCGCAATGAGGGGCCGGTCGGCGGACCCGGCATGCGTGAGATGCTCGGCGTCACCGCGCTGATCTATGGGCAGGGCATGGGTGAAAAAGTGGCGCTGATCACCGATGGCCGGTTCTCCGGCGCGACCCGCGGGATGTGCATCGGCTACGTGTCCCCCGAGGCATTTGTTGGCGGTCCGCTGGCGCTCGTCCGCAATGGTGACCGGATTCGGATTGACGCCGCAAATAGGCGGATGGATATCCTGCTCGAGGAACAGGAGCTCGCCGCGCGGCGACGCGATTGGAAGCCCCGCCCGCCACGCCACCGTGCAGGTGCGCTGGCAAAATACGCGCGGCTGGTTGGGCAGGCGCCGGGCGGAGCCGTGACGCATGAGGGTCCGGCAGAATGGCCGTGGTTCGAATGACGCACCGCACGGGTGCGAAAATGACAGCCTTTCTGGCAGGCTTCTTGCTAAGCTCGTGCCGCTGAATCCTCGTGCGAGTGGGACGGAAGACGGGATGACGGTACTATCCGCGAGATCGAGCGAATGGGTGAGACCGGTGACGCAACAAGGCCCGGCTTCCGCAATCATCGAGATCGACCGCGTCTCGCAGGTCTTTCAGACCTCGGCACGCAAAGATCATGTTGCTCTGTCGGATATCTCGCTGAGGATCGAGGAGAGAGCTTTCGTCTCCATCCTTGGCCCGTCCGGCTGCGGCAAGTCGACACTCCTCTACATCGTCGGCGGCTTCGTCAGTCCAACCAGCGGCGCGGCGAAGATGAAGGGACAGGCGATCAAGGGCCCCGGTCCGGATCGCGGACCGGTTTTCCAGGAGTTTGCGCTGTTTCCCTGGAAGACCGTGCTCGGCAACGTGATGTATGGGCCGCGTCAGCAAGGGATTCGCGCCGCCGAGGCCGAAGCGCAGAGCCGGGCCTTGATCGAGATGGTCGGCCTCAAGGGCTACGAGAACTTCTATCCCAAGGAGCTGTCGGGCGGCATGAAGCAGCGCGTGGCGCTGGCGCGGACGCTTGCCTACCATCCCGAAGTGCTGCTGATGGACGAGCCGTTCGGGGCACTCGACGCTCACACCAGGACGCGCCTGCAGAACGATCTTCTGAATATCTGGGAGCGTGACCGTAAGACGGTGCTGTTCGTCACCCATTCGGTCGATGAAGCCGTCTTCCTCTCGGACAAGGTCGTCATGATGTCGAAATCGCCCGGCCGAATCCGGCAGGTCATCGACATCGACCTGCCGCGCCCCCGCCGCCGTAACGAGCTGTTGCTCGACACGCGTTACCAGAAGTACGTCGTCGATATCGAGCGCATGTTCGACGAGAGCGACGATGGGGGCGTGCCCGCATGACGTCGTCGGCCGGCATGACCAAGCGCGCTGCCCCGGTGCTCGCCTGCATTGGATTGCTGGTGGTGTGGCAGGTCGCGTCACTGGCGCTGAAGAATGACAGCTTTCCGACTGCGATCGGAGCGATCAGAGCGATTCCGGACATCCTTGGCGACAAGGAATCCCTGATCAATATTCTGGCCTCGCTCCGGCGCATGACGATGGGATTTGGCGCGGCCGTGCTGGTGTCGATTCCGCTTGGCCTCTTGATGGGACGTAGCGCCGCAGTTGCGGCCTTCTTCAATCCGCTCCTGATGGTGATCTATCCGGTGCCGAAAGC
This sequence comes from Bradyrhizobium glycinis, assembly GCF_016031655.1. Lineage (GTDB taxonomy): Bacteria > Pseudomonadota > Alphaproteobacteria > Rhizobiales > Xanthobacteraceae > Bradyrhizobium > Bradyrhizobium glycinis. The sequence continues at coordinate 218,887 of NZ_JACCHQ010000006.1, read as the reverse complement.
GGCCTTGATGCCGATCATCATGCTGTGGCTCGGCGTCGGCGACATCACGAAGACGCTCGTGATCTTCCTCGGCGTCAGCCTGCCCGTGATTTATCACAGCTTCGAAGGCGCCAAGGCGGTCGAAGAGAAGATGCTGTGGTCGGGCGCCGCGATGGGGCTGTCGCCGATGCAGCGTCTGGTGCGTATCGTGCTGCCGGCGGCGCTGCCGGAAATTCTGACGGGGTGTCGTACAGGGTTGGTGCTGGCACTGATTACGATGATCACCAGCGAGATGATTGCCCGTCAGTCCGGTGCCGGGAACATCCTATTCAACGCGCTCGACATGGGCCAATACGACACAGTCTTTGCGATGATCATCATCGTGGGGGCGATGGGTATTTGCCTCGACGCGATCTTTGAGCGGGTCCGCGCCAGGCTAGTGCGCTGGTCCGAGCCGCAGTTCGATATGCCGCTGAGCTTCTCATGATGTCGCGCCAGTTCCCCTCTAACCTTGTGCTCGGGATCGCGCCGATCGCGCTGATCATCGCCTTGTGGCAAGGCTTGGTGTCGTTCGGCTTTGCGCCCGCGGTCTTGCTGCCGCCGCCTGGCTTCGTCTTCAGCCGGCTACTTCAACAGTTCGTGACATTGACGTTTCAGCAGGAGATCGCGGCAACGCTGATCCGCTTGTTTGCCGGGTTCGCGATTGCGGTCGTGCTTGGTGTGAGCATCGGTATCGCGGCTGCCGCCAGTCCCGCGATCAACGCCGTGGTTCGGCCGATCGTTCGTGTACTGGCCCCACTGCCCAAGGTTGCGCTCTATCCGGCGCTCCTGCTTTTGCTCGGGTTCGGTCACGGATCGAAGGTCACATTGGTGGCTGCGGACGCGCTCTTTCCCATTTTGCTCTCCACCTATTACGGCGCCTCGACCGTCGAGCAGAAGCTCATCTGGTCGGCCATGGCGGCAGGAACGCCGCGCCATGAAATCCTCTTGAAGGTGGTGCTGCCGGCAGCGATGCCGTCGATCCTGACCGGATGCCGGATCGGCCTCGTCATTTCGTGCATCGTGGTGTTTCTGGCCGAGATGATCACGTCGACGGACGGACTGGGGCACGCACTCGTGACAGCGGCCCGAACCTTTCAGGCCGTGGACATGTTCGTGCCGCTGATCACGATCTCGCTGCTGGGCTTGATCCTGAACGGCCTGCTGGGAGCCGCGCGCTCGTACTTGCTCCGGGGCTTTCCCGAAGCGTAACTAACAAGAATCCTGAAGACCGGGAGAGAACCATGCTGGCTGATCGCATCGAGGCAAAATGGATCGACGCATTCTGCGAGATCTTTGAGCGATGCGCGGTCAAGGCCGGCGATACTGCAGCGATCCTCTCGGAAACCCAGTCGCGCGCGCTGAACGTGCATCTCGCGGAGCTGGCCCTGCTGCGGATGGGGGCGCGGCCGTTTCATGTGGTGATGCCGACACCGCGTAACCGGCATGTCGTTCCGGTCCGCTCAACCGGGGCGAGCGAGGCGATCAAAAAGCTTGGTCCAGTCATCACGGCGCTTCAGCAGGCCGGCTTCGTGGTGGATTGCACCATCGAAGGACTGATGCATGCGGTCGAGACGCCGGAGATCCTCAAAGCCGGCGCGCGGATCCTGGTGATTTCCAACGAACATCCCGAGGCGCTGGAGCGGATGGTGCCGGATTCCGCGCTCGAGAAACGGGTTCGTGCCGCGGCCAAGATGCTGCGCGGAACGAAGCGCATGCGTGTCACCTCGAAGGCCGGCACGGCGCTCGACGTGGACATGGTCGGCGCGTCGACGGTCGGTGTGTGGGGCTGGACCGACAAGCCCGGCACGCTCGCGCATTGGCCCGGCGGCATCGTCGTCAGCTTCCCCAAGAGCGGGACCATCAATGGCACGCTGGTGATGGCGCCGGGCGACATCAACCTGACCTTCAAGCGCTACTTGACCTCGCCGGTGAAGATGACTCTGAAGGACGATTATGTCGTCGAGCTGGAAGGCGAGGGCACGGATGCCGCGATGATGCGCGCCTATCTCGCCGCCTGGGGCGATCGCGAAGCCTATGCCGTGTCGCATGTCGGCTTCGGCATGAATCCCGGTGCGCGCTATGAGGCGCTATCCATGTACGACCAGCGCGACACCAACGGGACCGAGATTCGCGCTGTTTCAGGCAACTTCCTGTTCTCGACCGGCGCGAACGAATTCGCCGGACGCTACACGGCCGGTCACTTCGATCTGCCGATGATGGGCACGACCATCGAGCTCGATGGCGTTCCCGTGGTCCGGGAGGGCGTGCTCCAGGACGTCTTTGGCTAGCTGCGGTCGAGCACCGGGGGGCGCGCCAGTCCGAAGTGCCGGAGCAGGTCGACCATCGCCTGAAGCCGTTTCGCGCGATAGGCGTCGACGTCGAGCCTGGAATAATCGAGAAAGCCTGCGCCCGTGCGCAGGCCGATCCGGCCCTCATGCATGTTGCGTGAAATGACGTCCGGCGCTCGATAGCGTTCGCTGCCGAGCGCGCCTTCCAGATACCTGCTTGCGTAGTAGAGGATGTCGCCGCCGCCCCAGTCGATGAATTCGAGCAGGCCGAGCACGGCGTAGCGGAAGCCGAAGCCGTAGCGGATCGCCTTGTCGATCTCTTCCGCGCTGGCAACGCCTTCTTCGACCATGCGAGCGGCCTCGTTCATCGCCAGCGCCTGGATGCGTGGAACGATGAAGCCCGGTGTGGCGGCACAGACCACCGGCACCTTCCCGATGCCTTCGAGCAGCGTCTTGACTTCGTCGATGACGGCCGGGTCCGTCGCCTTGCCGGGCGAAACCTCGACCAGCGGGATGAGATAGGCCGGGTTGAGCCAGTGCACATTGAGAAAGCGGCGCGGATTCTCGATCGCGCCCGAGAGATCGTCGACGAGGATGGTCGAGGTCGTCGACGCGATTATCGTGTCAGGGCCGATCTGCTTTGACGCCGTCCCCAGCACTTCGCGCTTGAGTTCGACGACTTCGGGAACGCCTTCGAAGACCATGCCGGCTTCGGCCAACGCTGCACCGCTTTCGTTCGCCGGCACCACCGAGACCCGCGCAATCAGCGGATCAACATCCGCCTCGGTCAGCAGCCCCAGCTTTGACAGGCTGGCGAAGGTCTTCCTGACTTCGCCGAGTGCGTCCGCCTCCAGCTTGACGAAGTCCGTCGCGGACCGAGCCTTGACGTCGATCATCGTGACCTTGTGCCCGGCGTAGGCGAAGGCGACGGCGATACCGCGCCCCATGCGTCCGGCCCCGAGACAGGCAATGTTGGCGCGACTGGTCATTGATCAGAATCCATTGCGGAGCAGCGTCTGCAATTCAGTCTTGCTGAGATCTCCGAGTCCCAGCGTCTGGAGCGTTCGGCCGCCTTGCGCAAAATCTTCGCCGCAGACAGCGCCGCCGATCGAGAGAAATGCTTTGGCCAGCGGCGTGGCTACGCCAGCCAGGCCCGCTACGGACACCAGCAGCGACAGCCCGAGCCGCAGATCCTCGCGCATGTAGCGGTGTTCGGTCAGCACGATTCGCTCTCGCCAGTCGCCGGAGTCGGTCAGACGGTCATGCGAACCGCGGCCATACATCCAGATCTCGCCCTCTCTCGCATAATGGTGAGCGAGCGGGAAATGTGGCGCGCCGTAGCCGAGCGCCTCGCGCACCCCGATCCGTTCCGCGTCGAGCGCGTCGGTGACCCGCCGGATCGCGGCTTGCGTGCCTTCCTTGTGAATGTCCCAGCGTTCGAAATGTTCGATCGGGCCGGCATTCATCACGATCAACGGCGGATGGATGATCGGGCCTGCGTTCATCAGTGCACCGGACAGCGCATCTCCGCACGGTTCGATGACGCCCGGGAAAGCGCGTCCGATGATTTCGAGCGCGTGCTGTGCTTGGTCGAGCGGGAACACGCCCACCGGAAGCCGCTTGGCGCGAATGATGATCGCGACCTCGAACGCTCCGTGCTTGCGGGTTAACCAGGGCAGCGTACCGGTCTCGGCAAAGCTCGCCTTGGCATGGTTGCCGGCATCTCGGGCCGCTTGGGCGAAGATCATCGAGCCGAACGTCGCCGGCGGCAGAAACACGACCTGACCGTCCCGCAAATGCGGCGCGAGCGCACGGGCGATATCCGGCTGAGCGAAGGCGGGTGCGGGGCACAGGATCAGCTCCGTGCCGTTGACAGCCTCGGCGATGTCGGTCGTGACCAGCGCGAGCTTCACGTCGTGACGGCCATTGTGATCCTTGACCAGGATGCGCGTTCCCGCGGCGCGCTGCGCCGCGACCTGATCGGGATCGCGGCGCCAAAGCCGCACCTCATGCCCCGACAGCGCAAAATCGCCCGCGGCCGCGAAAGAGCCGTTTCCCCCACCCAGAACTGCGATCTTCAAGATACTTCTCCTTGCGCGCGGGACTGCGCATCAAGTTGCTTCAGCAGGAAATGCTGGACCTTGCCCAGCGCCGTTCGCGGCAGATCGGTGACGAAGACGATCTCGCGCGGAACCTTGTAGCGTGCGAGCTGAGATTGAAGATGCGCCCTCAATTCGTCCGCTTCGAGCCGGCAGCCGGATCTCGCAATGACATAGGCGATCGGCACCTCGTCCCAGCGGGGGTCCGGCCGGCCGATCACCGCGCATTCGCTGACATCTGGATGTTCGAGCAGAACGCGCTCGACCTCGGCCGGGTAGACGTTTTCCCCGCCCGATATGATCAGGTTCTTCTTGCGGTCGCGGACCCAAAAATAGCCGTCGGCATCGCACAGGCCGATATCGCCGGTGCGATACCAGCCGTCGTGTAACGCATCGCGCGTTGCGGCCTCGTTGCCCCAATATTCGAAGAACACGTTGGGGCCGCGCACCGCGATTTCGCCCGGCGTGCCCGCGGGAAGTTCGTCGCCGGCCTGGTCGATCACCTTTGCCTCGCAGCACAGGCCGGCAAGGCCGGTCGATCCCGCGCGCGAAAGATCGCCGCCGAGCCGCGTGTAGACGGCGATCGGGCAGGTTTCGGTCGAGCCATAGACCTGAAGCACGGGCACATCGCGCGCGACGAAACGCTCGATCAGGTGCGGCGGCACGATGGTCGAGCCGGTGGCGACGGCCTTGAGGGATGAGAGATCAGCGGTCGCCCAGGTAGGATGCTCGCTCATCGCCTGGAGAATCGCAGGAACCAGCACCGTGAGCGTCGGTCGTTCCCGTTCAATAGCCGCAAGCGCGGCGTCCGGCGTGAAGCGCGCATGGACCGTGACGGTCGCGCCCAGCTGCAACGCCGGCGTGGTCTGGATGTTGAGGCCGCCGACGTGGAAGAATGGCAGTACGGTCAGCACGTGGTCGTCGGACGTCATGTTGTGCATGTGCTGGCTCATGACGCCGTTCCAGAACAACGCCTCCTGGCGCAGCACCGCGCCCTTTGGTCGTCCCGTCGTGCCTGATGTGTAGACGATGAGCAGCGGGCAGGAGAGGTCGGTGTGTGGATTTCGGCTCGTGCCGTGACCGCGGGCCAGCAAATCTTCGAATGTCGTGCCCCGAGGCGGCGTGAAGTCGAGGCCGACGATGGATGTCCCCACCGCGGTCTTCCCCAGTCCGGCAAGCACTCCGGAAAATGCCTGCTCTAACACCAGGACCTTGGCACCGGCATCTCCGAGAATGAACAGCTGCTCGGCGACGGCCAGCCGCCAATTCAGCGGCACCAGCATCGCGCCGAGCCGCGCGCAGGCGTAGAGCAGAACCAGATAGTCCGGCCGGTTCAGGCTTAGAATCGCGACACGGTCGCCACGGCCGACGCCGAGCTCCCGCTTCAAGGCTGTCGCGGTCCGTTCGATCCGTGCGGCGAATGCCGCGTAAGTCAGCCGCCTGCCCTCGAAGGCAATTGCCGTCTTGTCTGGCGCGAACGCCGCGTTGCGGTCGATCAGGCTACAGAGGTCCACGGTCAGTCGTCCGTTTCGCCGGCCTCGTACAGCGCTTCGCGCCCGATCCGGTCGAGGCAGAGCTCGGCGGTCCAGGGTAGCATCAGCGAGCCGCAGCGGCTGTCGCGATAGATCCGTTCCAGCGGCAGTGACTTGAGCATGGCCTGACCGCCGCAGGTGCGGATCGCGAGCGCGGCGAGCTCATTAGCGCCCTCCATCACCGAATATTGCGCCGCATAGGCGCGGAGCACCTGCTCCTTGCTCGGATTGGCTCGCGCCTCGGTCACGGCCTGGAACCAGATTGCCTTGATCTGCTCCAGCTTGATCTGCATCTGCGCCACCGCGATCTGCTTGGTCGGGTACATGCGGCGCTTGACCGGCGGCATGCCCGAGACTTCGCCGCGCAAGTAGCGCACGGTGAAGTCGTAGGCGGCTTGTGCCAGGCCCATATAGGTCGGCGACAGCGTCAGGAACATATGCGGCCAGCGCATGGCGGCCTGGAAATAGACGCCGCGCGGCATCAGCGCCGAATCTTCCGGAACGAACACATCCTTGAACAGCAGCGTCCGTGAGACCGTGCCGCGCATGCCCAGTGGATCCCAGTCGCCGACGACCGAGACGCCTTCTGATGTGGCTGATATCGCCAGGTAAAGCGTATTGCGGCGCGAGGCCTTCTCGCCTTGCTCGATCTCGGTGCAAAGCACGCCGTAATAATCGGCGTGGCCCGAGAGCGAGGCAAAGATCTTCTTGCCGTTGACGATCCAGCCGCCTTTGACCGGCCTCGCTTCGGTGCCGAAAGCAACGCCGCCGGCAGCGGCAGCTCCGCCTTCGGAGAAGGGCTGCGAATAGATCGCGCCGTCCTCGACGATGCGCTTGTAATGCATCGCGCGCCGCCGCTCGTGCTCGGCGCGCATCTCCGCATCCATGTCCAGATCGTCGGCGAGAGGTCCCGACCACAGCGTCGAGCAGACGTGCATGTTCCAGGTCAGCGCGGTCGCGCCGCAATAGCGGCCGATCTCGGCTGCCGCCAGGGCATAGGTCTGGTAATCGGCGCCGAGGCCGCCGTGCCTCTTGGGCACGGCGATGCCGAGCAGGCCGACGCGATGAAGGTCACGATAATTCTCGGTCGGGAACGTCGCCTCGCGATCATAGGCCGCGGCGCGCGCCGCGAATACGCTCTGGCCGATTTCGCGAGCGCGCGTGACGATATCGGCCTGCTCGTCGCTCAAGCGGAATGCGACAGGGTCGAAGATCGGCGCATCCAGCGCGACCTTATTGGTCGTGCCAATCGTCTTGCTGACTTGCATGGTCATCGCGCTGTCACCTTACGCTTTCGTCGCGAGAGAGTTCAGAAACCGCCCGAGAGCTTCGTCGAAGGCCTCGGGACGTTCGAGATTGGCGAGATGGCCGACGCCAGGCAGTTCGACATATTCAGCCCCTGGAATAAAGGTCGCCGTCTTGGCCATCATAGGCGCGGGCGCGTTGTTGTCCTTTGAGCCGGACAGCAGCAGCGTCGGGACGGAGATATTTCCAAGCGTGCTGCGCTGATCGAAGCCGATGAGAGCCAGCATCATGGCGCGATAGCTCGCCTCGGGCACGCTCCCCATGCATTCGCGGGCAACCTCCATCCCGTTTGGATCGGGATCGTCGCCGACGAGCTCCTTCACTAGCGAAGGCGCCAGCGACTTCATCGTCTCCCCGCGATCGAGCGGTCCTAGTCGCGCTGCGATGAATGATTTCTGCCAGTCGCCGTCCGCCTTTCCGAACGCAGGGCTGGTCTGCGCCAGCACGACTGCGCGTGCCAGCTTGGGGGACTGAACCAGCCACTTCTGAACGATCATGCCGCCGATGGAATGGCCGACCAGAACAGGCCTGCTGACGCCGAGTTGCGCGATGAATTGCTGCAGCGCCTCCGCCAGGGCAGCTATACTGACGCTCGCAAGCGGCGCCGATCCACCATAACCAGGCATGTCCCATGCGATCGCGCGAAAACGGTCGCCGAATGTGGCGAGCTGCCGCCGCCAGGCCCGCGCCGCGCCGCCGATGCCGTGCAGGAAGATCAGCGGTATCGCGCCCGGATCGCCCGCGGCTTCGTAGGCGAAGCGTCCGTCCTTTGTTATCATTGGCTCAGGCTGCGACACGCGACATCCTTCTGCTGGGCCCCTTCGATGCTAACAGGCCTGTTGGGGATGGAAAGCGATAATTTTATACTTAAAGCAATTTTCGGGCCGTCTTCCTCGCGGCAACCCGCCGGCCGATCGCCGCTTTCGTTGCAAAAACTTGAAGGTTAAAATATATCGGAAACGCGATCACGAGAGCCGAGGGAGCCAGTGCATGTCCGGGTTGCCGCATTCGCCGCACGCGCTGGTCACCGGTGGTGGGCGCGGTATCGGCCGGGCGATCGCGTCCACTCTCGTCAGTGCCGGTGCGACCGTGACCGTGCTTGGCCGGAGCGCGGCGGTTCTCGACGAGGCGGTCAATGCAGGCGCCGCGCACTTTGCGGTTGTCGCTGATGTCTCGAACGAGACGTCTCTGAAGGCCGCGATCGCCGGGGCAAGTGCGCGCAAGCCGATCGACATTCTGATTGCCAATGCGGGCAGCGCTGAATCGGCGCCGTTCGCAAAATCGGACAGCGCGCTCTTCAGCCGGATGATGGATGTCAATTTCATGGGCGTCGTGCATGCCGTCCAGGCCGTGCTGCCGGGCATGAAGGATCGTCCCTACGGCCGCATCGTCGCGGTGGCGTCCACCGCAGGGCTCAAGGGCTATGCCTATGTCAGCGCCTATGCAGCGGCCAAGCACGCCGTGATCGGCCTGGTGCGTTCGCTTGCCCTCGAGATGGCCGGAAGCACCGTCACCGTGAATGCGGTGTGCCCCGGCTTCACCGACACCGACCTCGTCGCCGGGAGCATCGACAACATCATGAAGAAGACGGGTCGAACCCGCGAGCAGGCGATTGCCGAGCTCGCGAAGCACAATCCGCAAGGACGCCTGGTCACGCCTCAGCAGGTCGCAGACGCGGTTCTCTGGCTGTGCGGGGACGGCGCGAGCGCGATCACCGGACAGGCGATCGCGGTGGCCGGTGGCGAAGTCTAGCTGCCTGGCACAGGCACGGAACAAGAAAGCCAAGGAGATCCCATGAGCAGACCAGCCAATCCCGTTACCGTGCCGCTCGCGGATTACTCGCCGCAGCACTTCCTGCTCGCCGTGGTCGACGGCGTTGCGACGGTCACGCTCAACCGCCCGGAACGAAAGAATCCGCTGACGTTCGAGAGCTATCGGGAACTTACCGACTTCTTCCGCGCCTGCGCCTTCGACGACGCGGTCAAGTCCATCGTCGTGACGGGTGCCGGCGGCAATTTCTCGTCCGGCGGCGACGTATTCGAGATCATCGGCCCACTGGTGAAGATGGACACCAAGGGCCTGACCGCCTTCACGCGCATGACCGGCGACCTCGTCAAGGCGATGCGGGCCTCTCCGCAACCGATCGTCGCCGCGGTCGAAGGGATCTGCGCCGGGGCCGGAGCGATCATCGCCATGGCATCCGACATGCGCCTTGCGGCGAGCGGAGCCAAGGTGGCATTCCTGTTCAACAAGGTGGGGCTGGCCGGCTGCGACATGGGCGCTTGCGCGATCCTGCCGCGCATCATCGGGCAGTCCCGCGCCTCCGAGCTGCTCTACACCGGCCGGTTCATGACTGCGGAAGAGGGCGAGCGCTGGGGTTTCTTCAGCCGCATCGTCACGCCGGAGCAGGTGCTGCCCCAGGCGCAGGTTCTGGCCAAGCAGGTCGCGGAAGGACCGACCTTCGCCAACACCATGACCAAGCGGATGCTGGCCATGGAATGGGCGATGTCGGTGGAGGAGGCGATCGAAGCGGAGGCCGTGGCGCAAGCGCTGTGCATGACCACGGCGGATTTCGAGCGCGCCTTCGAGGCTTTCGCCAACAAGGTCAAACCGGTCTTCAGGGGCGATTGAGCCGGTTGCAATTATCTGGAGCCAATCCAGCGAGGGGGACTTGCGGGAAATTATTTTAGGCTTAAAATAGTTTCATGGCCGGGTGAAGTGACGAGGCTCCCATGAAAGTCGCGATCATCGGTGGCGGACCTGCGGGTCTCTATGCTGCGATCCTGCTCAAGAAGCAGCGTCCGGGCGCGGACATCACGGTCTATGAGCGCAATCGGGCCGACGACACCTTCGGCTTCGGCGTGGTGTTCTCGGATGCGACTCTTGACAATTTCGAGAAGCACGATCTTCCGAGCTATCGCCGCATCACCCAGGAGTTCGCCTACTGGGACGACATCGCCGTGCACTTCCGCGGCACTGTGCACCGCGTCGGCGGCAACGGTTTCTGCGGCTGTTCGCGGCAGAAGCTGCTTCTGATCCTCCAGGAGCGTGCATGCGAGCTGGGTGTCGCCTTGCGCTTCGAGGCCGATATCGACGACGAATCCCGCTTCGCCGATGCCGATCTCGTCCTGCTCGCCGACGGCATCAACAGCCGTTTCCGCGAGAAATACGTCGATCATTTCCAGCCGGAGGTCGACCTGCGCGCCAACAAGTTCGCCTGGATGGGCTCGACCAGGCCGCTCGACGCCTTCACCTTCATCTTCCAGGAAACGGAGTGGGGGCCATTCATCGCCCATGCCTATCAGTACGAGGCCGGGCACTCGACCTGGATATTCGAGACCGATCCTGAAACGTTCAAGCGCGCGGGGCTGACGGGTCTCGACGAGGCGCAGTCCGCCGCGCGGATGGCCGACATCTTCGGCTGGTTCCTCAATGGGCACAAGCTGCTGACGAACCGCTCGATGTGGCGCAACTTCCCGATGATCCGCAGCAAGCGCTGGGTCAAGGACAACATGGTGCTGCTCGGCGACGCCAAGGCGAGCGCACATTTCTCCATTGGCTCGGGCACCAAGCTCGCGATGGAAGACGCCATCGCGCTGGCCGAAGCCGTGGAGAAGGCGCCCAGCATCAAGGCCGCGCTCGAGATCTATGAGCACGGCCGTCGCGAGGAGGTCGAGAAGACGCAGCATGCCGCCGACGTTTCGCTGGTCTGGTTCGAGCATGTCGACCGCTTCTGGGATTTCGATCCCGTCCAGTTCGCCTTCGGGGTGATGACGCGCTCGAAGGCGATCACCTATGATAATCTGAAGCTCCGCGCACCGGATTTCGTGGCGGAGGTCGACAAGTCGTTTGCGAGGCAGGTGCGCAGCAGCGGCTTCGATGTCGATATCGATCGGCCCATGGTGCCGCTGTTCCAGCCGTTCCGCCTGCGCGAGATGAAGCTCGCCAATCGCGCCGTGATGTCGCCGATGTGCATGTATTCGGCGAAGGAAGGTGTGCCGACAGACTTCCACCTGGTGCATTACGGCTCGCGCGCGATCGGCGGCGCAGGCCTGATCTTCACCGAGATGACGTGCGTCAGCCGAGAGGCCCGGATCACGCCCGGCTGCGCCGGCCTGTGGAACGACGAGCAGGAGGCCGCCTGGCGTCGCATCGTGGAGTTCGTCCACGGCAACTCGGCCGCAAAGATCTGCCTGCAACTGGGTCACGCCGGCCGCAAGGGCGCGACCAAATTGATGTGGGACGGCATGGACCGCCCGCTGGAGCAGGGCGGCTGGGAGGTCTTTTCGGCATCACCGCTGCCCTACTTCCCCGACAGCCAGGTGCCGCGAGAGCTCGACCGCGTCGGCATGAATGCGGTGAGGGACGCTTTCGTCGCGGCGGCCGAGCGCGGCGAGCGCTGCGGCTTCGACATGCTCGAATTGCACTGCGCCCACGGCTATCTGCTCGCCAGCTTCATCTCCCCGCTGACCAACACCCGCACCGACGAGTATGGCGGCTCGCTCGCCAACCGTCTGCGGTTCCCGCTCGAGATATTCGAGGCGCTGCGCGCGGTCTGGCCGTCGCACAAGCCGATGTCGGTGCGCATCTCGGCGACCGATTGGGCTGACGGAGGCATCACCGGCGATGATGCCGTCGCCATCGCACGCGCCTTTGCCGAGGCGGGCGTCGATCTCGTCGATGTCTCGACCGGCCAGACCGTGCGCGATGCGCAGCCGGTCTACGGACGCATGTTCCAGACGCCCTTCTCCGACCAGGTCCGCAACGAGGCGCGCGTCGCCACGATGTGCGTCGGTAACATCACCGCCGCGGACCAGGCCAATACCATTCTGGCCGCCGGTCGGGCCGATCTGGTCGCCCTCGGCCGTCCCCATCTCGTCGATCCCTTCTTCACCATGAAGGCGGCGGCTTGGTACGGGGCAAACGACGCCTTCTGCCCCCCGCAATATCTGCCCGGAAAAGATCAGATTTTCCGCAACAGCGTCCGCGACCGGCAGGATCTCGAGGAGCTGAGAATTAAGGCTAAGCCCAAGACCCGGGCCGAGCTCAAGGCCGAGGCGACAAAGCCGCTTGCGGCGGAGTAACCGCCCGTGCGACGTTAACCCATTGCCTGTGTTTCGAGTGGAGTGAGGGCGATGAAGGCGATTATCGTCGGTGGCGGTATCGGTGGTCTCACAACGGCTTTGATGTTCCGCTCGCGCGGCCTGGATTGCGAGATCTTCGAGCAGGCCGACACCATTCGCGAGCTCGGCGTCGGCATCAACACGCTGCCGCATGCGATGCGGGAGTTGGCTGGGCTCGGCCTGCTGCAAAAGCTCGACGACGTCGCGATCCGCACTGATCAGCTCTATTATCTCAACCGCCATGGTCAGGAGGTCTGGCGCGAAGCTCGCGGCATCGACGCCGGTCACGACGTGCCGCAATTTTCGATCCATCGCGGCCGCCTTCAGGGCGTCATCCATCGCGCCGTCGAGGAGCGGTTGGGGGCAGAGGCGATCCGCACCGGCTGCCGGCTCGGCGCCTTCTCGCAGGACGAGGGCGGCGTCACCGCTTACTTCTTCGATCGCGCCGGCGCCCATGTTCACACCGCGCGCGGCGATATCCTGGTCGGCGCCGACGGCATTCACTCGCGCGTCCGCGAGACGCTGTTCCCGAACGAAGGCCCGCCGTGCTGGAACGGCTTGATGTTGTGGCGCGGTGCGCGCGACTGGCCGCTGTTCCTCACCGGAAAGTCGATGATCGTGGCCGGTGGTCTCAATGCCAAGGTGGTCATCTACCCCATCGCGGAAGGATCGAGCCCGGCGAGCCGCCTGACCAACTGGGCGGTGCTGGTGAAAGTGGGCGAGGGCAACGCGCCGCCGCCGCGGAAAGAAGACTGGTCGCGGCCGGGCCGCCGTGAGGAGCTGATGCCGCATGTGGCGCGCTTCTCGGTGCCCTATATCGACGTGAAGAGCCTGATTTCGGCCACGCCTGAATTCTACGAATATCCGACCTGCGATCGCGATCCCTTGCCCTATTGGTCATCGGGCAGAGTCACGCTGCTCGGCGATGCCGCGCATCCGATGTATCCGGTGGGGTCGAACGGCGCCTCGCAGGCCATTCTCGACGCACGCTGCCTTGCGGATGCGCTGGTGCGCGCCGAACACCCGCGTCAGGCCTTGCTCGAGTACGAGAAGAAGCGTCTGCCTATGACGGCCGAGATCGTCCGCTCCAATCGGCGCGGCGGGCCAGAGGGCGTCATCGATGCCGTCGAGCAGCTTGCGCCCGACGGTTTCGACAATGTCGACAACGTCCTGAGCTATTCCCAGCGCGAAGCCATCGTGCGCGGCTATGCCACCAAGGCGGGCTTCGCCGCGGTGCCGGGATTGGCGGCGGTGCGCGCCTGAAGCGCGCTACAGCATGCTGCGATGAGGCTTAATCGCTGCGACGAAAAAAGTGCACCCCCTCTCCCGCTTGCGGGAGAGGGTCGGGGAGAGGGTGTTTCCGCAATGGGACAATCTCCGAGAGGAGCAAACCCTCAGCCGGCGCTTCGCGCCGACCTCTCCCGCAGGCGGGAGAGGTGAACGAGCGGCGACAATCGATTCAACCCAAAGCCATTCGGCGCTAGCCGCCGGGCGGCGGCGGCAGGAAGTGGATGTTGAACTCGGCGGCCATCGCCACGACGTCCTCCGGCTTCTGCTCCTTCATGTTGTGAAGGCCCCAGAACAGGTCGAACAGCTTGCGGCTCGGCGAGACCCAGAACAGCACCTTGGCGGTCTGCTCCGACTTGTTGAAGATGCCGTGCGGCACGCCCATACCGAGGCGGATCAGGTCGCCTGCACTTGCCTGCGCTTCCGAATTGCCGAGCACGAAATCGAGCTTGCCCTCCAGCATGTAGAGATATTCATCCTGGTCGGGATGAATGTGCGGTGGCACGAAGGTGCCCGGCGGCAGCGTCGCGTGCCAGGAGAAGCTGTTCTCCGCGTAGCTTTTCGGCACGTAGGTCTGGCCGAGGATGTTCCAGGAAATGCCCTGGATTCCTTCATTGGCCCGCGTGATGCCGGTGATTTCGCTCTTCATTGCAGTCCTCCCCTAGCGCGCTGCGCGGCGATTGTTAGGGCATGATCATTTTCGGTAAATTGCTGCGCACTTTGCGCTGACGCAGCCCTTCGGGTCCCGATCATGCTTAGTTCGCCGCCTTGCAATCCTTGGCATAGCGGTCGCCGTAATTCTCGAACACCTTCTGCACGATCTCGGTCTGGAATTTGCCGTCCGGACGCTTGGCGACCTTGGTCAGGTAGAAATCCTGGATCGGATAATTGTTGTTGTTGAACTTGAAGGCCCCGCGGACCGAGGTGAAGTCGGCCTTCTTCAAGGCGGCGCCAACGGCGTCCTTGTTGGAGAGGTCGCCCTTCACGGCCTTGACGGCGCTGTCGATCAGCATTGCGGCATCGTAGGCCTGGGCGGCGTAAGTGCCGGGAACGCTGTTGTAGGCGGCCTCATAGGCGGCAACGAACTTCTTGTTCTGGGGATTGTCGAGATTGGGTGCCCAGTTCGCGCCGCCGAACATGCCGACCGCCGCATCCTGCTGCGCCGGCAGGGTCGATTCGTCGACCGTAAAGGCCGAGAGCACGGGAATAGTGTCGGCGAGCCCCGCCTGGCGGTATTGCTTGACGAGATTGACGCCGAGGCCCCCTGGCATGAACGTGAACAGTGCATCGGGCTTCTGTGAGGAGATCTTGGACAGCTCCGGCTGGAAATCCAACGTGTTCAGCGGCATGTAGGATTCCTCGACGATCTCGCCCTTGTAGTCGAGCTTGAAGCCAGCCACCGAATCCTTGCCGGCCTGATAGTTCGGCACCATCAGGTACATCCGCTTGTAGCCGCGATCCTGCGCGACCTTGCCGAGGATCTCGTGAACCTGATCGTTCTGATACGAGGTCACATAGAAGAACGGGTTGCAATCCTTGCCGGCGAAGGTCGAGGGACCGGCGTTGGGGCTGATCAGGAAGGTCTTCGACTCGGTAATCGGCCGGTGGATGGCCTGGAGGATGTTGGAGAAGATCGGCCCGACCACGAAGTCGACCTTCTCACGCTCCAAAAGGCCCTTGACCTTGGTCACCGCCGCATCCGGTTTCAGCTCATCGTCGACCACGACGACCTCGATGTCGCGGCCACCCATCTTGCTGCCGAGATCCTTCACGGCGAGCGCGAAGCCGTCGCGAACCTGCTGGCCCAGCGCTGCCGCGGGCCCCGACAGGGTCACGATCACACCCAGCTTGATTTTGTCTTGAGCGAGGGCAGGGCTCACTGCGGTGCCGAGTAGCATTGCGGCTGCGGCTAAGGTCATTTTCGTCTTCATGATCTGTCCCTCGTGACGATTGGCTTGCGCTGCAAGCCACGTACTCCAATCCAAAGCTTATGCCGATGACGACGGCCGCGGCAAGCCGAGCGCGGGGCGTCGCATCGTGCGGGCAGCGATGCATGCAAGCTGCGCGCCAATTATTTGAAGCCTAAAGAAATTGATGTGCGGTCGATTGTTGCAGCTTTGGACTTGCGGCCGGCGCGGATTTATTTGAAGCTCAAAACGTTGGGGAATCCGTGCCCGCGCCAATGCCGGCCGTGAGTGAACTGCATCGACATGCTCGATTCCGAGACCAAGGCCGTCGAAACACCGGAGGACCACGCCGAGGAGCTCCGGCTGTGGCTGCGGCTGTTGACCTGCACGACGCTGATCGAGGGCGAGGTGCGCGGCCGGCTACGGCAGCGGTTCGACGTCACGTTGCCGCGTTTCGACCTGATGGCACAGCTCGACAAGGCGCCTGACGGCATGACCCTGTCCGATGTCTCCAAGCGCATGATGGTGTCGAACGGCAATGTGACCGGGCTCGTGGAGCGCCTGGTGGAATCTGGCCATCTCGACCGGCGAACCTCGGATACCGACCGTCGCGTCCAGGTGATCCGGCTGACCAAGCTCGGGCGTGCCGAGTTCCGCAGGATGGCCGCCGAGCACGAGACCTGGATCGCCGATCTCTTCGCCGACCTCTCGCCGAAGGACGTGCGCGAATTGATGCGCCTCCTCGCCAAGACCAAGGCGTCCGCGCAGAAATCGGCCGCCCGCCGCCGGCCGTAGCCGCGCGGGCGCGACAGCCCGCCGCCCTTTTGCCGCATGAAAAAGCACGGGCTGCCCAAAATCCCCTATTGCGCCGAATTGTTTTAAGCCTAAAATGTTTTCCAGATCGTGCTGCCGGGTGCAATCCATGCTGAAAGGAGCGTGCGATGGCCAACGCTGCCAAGATTCAAGTGACGGGCTCGTCTGACGGCAGCGTCGCGACGGCCCATGTCGATACGTTCGCGCGGCAACATCTGCCGCCGCGCGAGCTCTGGCCCGAATTCATCTTCACGCGGCCGGAGCTGCACTATCCGCCGCGACTGAACTGCGTCAGCTATTTCCTCGATCGCTGGGTCGAGCAGGGCCATGGCGATGCCCCTTGCGTCATCAGCCCAGCCGTCAGCTACACCTATCGCGAGCTGCAGACGCTGGTGAACCGCATCGCCAATGTGCTGGTTGGCAAGCTCGGTCTCGTCACCGGCGGGCGTGTGCTGCTGCGCTCGGCCAACAATCCGATGATGGTTGCGGCCTATCTCGCGGTGATCAAGGCCGGCGGAATTTGCGTGGCGACGATGCCGCTGCTGCGCGCCAAGGAGCTGTCCTATCCGATCCAGAAGGCAGAGATCACGCTGGCGCTGTGCGACGGAAAACTCGCCGAGGAGATGGAGAAGGCGAAAGCTACCGCGCCCGGTCTTGAACGGGTCGTCTATTGGGGCAATGGCGCGGCGGATTCGCTCGAATCGCTGATCGCCGATGCCAATCCGGAGTTCAAGGCGGTCGATACCGCCGCCGACGACATCTGCCTGATCGCCTTCACCTCGGGCACGACCGGCGATCCCAAGGGCACCATGCATTTCCACCGCGACATGCTCGCGGTCTGTGATGGCTACGCGCGCAATATTCTGCGGGCCGAGCAAAACGATCGCTTTATCGGCTCCGCGCCGCTCGCCTTCACCTTCGGCTTCGGCGGCGTGCTGTTTCCGATGCATATCGGCGCCTCCTTCGTCGTGCTGGAGAAGACGACGCCGGACGACATTCTGAATGCCATCGAGCAGTACAGGACCACGGTCTGCTTCACGGCGCCGACCGCATACCGCGCCATGCTCGGCAAGCTAGCAGGCCGCGACATTTCTTCGCTCCGCAAATGCGTCTCCGCGGGCGAGACTCTTCCCAAGCCGACATTCGATGCCTGGTTCAAGGCGACCGGGATCAAGCTGATGGACGGCATCGGTTCGACCGAGATGCTGCACATCTTCATCAGCGCGACGGAGGACGAGATCCGCCCCGGTGCCACCGGCAAGCCCGTGCCGGGCTATGAAGCCAAGATCGTCGATGATCAGGGTCGGGATGTGCCGCCCGGAACGATGGGCTTTCTTGCCGTGCGCGGGCCGACCGGCTGCCGTTATCTGGCCGACGAGCGGCAGCGGAAATACGTCCAGAACGGCTGGAACATCACGGGCGACACCTATTTGATGGATAGCGACGGCTATTTCTGGTACCAGTCGCGCTCCGACGACATGATCGTGTCGGCGGGCTACAACATCGCAGGAACTGACGTCGAAGCGGCGCTGCTCACGCATCCGGCGGTCGCCGAGTGCGGTGTGGTCGGTGCGCCGGACGAGGCGCGCGGCATGATCGTGAAGGCTTATGTCATTGCCGCGCCCGGTGTGACGCCTGACGCTCAGCTGGTGGCCGAGTTGCAGGAGCACGTCAAACGCGAGATCGCGCCGTACAAATATCCGCGCGCCATCGAGTTCGTGGCGCAATTGCCGAAGACCGAGACCGGCAAGTTGAAGCGCTTTGCCCTGCGGCAGCTGGCGCAGGCAGTGACGTCCTCAGGCGTCGCCGCGGAATGAAAGAAGGATAGAGAATTGTCTGTGACGACGCCGAAGAGCCCGCAACTCGCTGTGCTGCCGACCGCAGCCGAGGATGGAAAGCGCACCAAGGCGCAGATCCTGCAGCCGTCAGGCTGGCCGTTGCCGAAGGGTTATGCCAACGGCATGGCTGCCGAAGGACGCATCATCGTCACCGGCGGGGTGATCGGCTGGGACGCCGAGGAGCGTCTCGCGGACGGCTTCGTCGCGCAGGTGCGCCAGACCCTGGACAACATCGCCGCGATCCTGGCCGAGGCCGGTGCCCGGCCCGAGCACCTGGTGCGCCTGACCTGGTACGTTGTCGACATGGACGAGTATCTGGCCAATCTGAAGGAGCTCGGCAAGATCTACCGCGACGTCTTCGGAACGCACTATCCAGCGATGGCCCTGGTTCAGGTCGTCCGCCTCGTCGAGAAGGCGGCGCGCGTCGAGATCGAAGCCACCGCCGTCATTCCGAGCTGAACTCTGCCGCGATCAGCTCGCCTTGATCAGTAGGCGCCGGTGTCGACCCAACGAAGAAGGTCGTGCACCGTCTTCACGCCTTCGACGTTCTCCGTCGCGACGATGGCTGGCTTAACCCTCCGGCTCCGATCTCGGCGCGAGATCCGAGGAGCGGAACGGCTTGGCCTTGTCCAGTTTGCGATAGGCCGTCGACGCCTTCCGCAACAGCTTCTTTTCGCGCTTGCGATCGAGGAACCGATTGCTGGCATCGATCCCGGCGCCATTCAACGATGCCGCCAGCACTTGTCCGCGGGCATCGTCGTTCAATTGACCGAGCGACCGTTGTGCCTTGCGCAATTGCTTGAGGATGGATTTCTGTTTCGTCGCCACTCCATCGGCGAACAGATCCGCAAGCGACTCGACCGAGTAGGTCATCCGCTTGTTGAGGAGCCGCAGCTTGTGACGTTTCTCGGCATCGAGCTTCTTCAGCTTCCGGGCCTTCCTGAGCAGCGTTGTCTCCCACTCGGTCAGCCGCTCCGTCGCATGGTCGGCGAGGGTGCAGCGGCGCAACCGGATGGCTTCCTTGCTGCGGCGGGTCGACCA
Organism: Bradyrhizobium glycinis; assembly: GCF_016031655.1. Taxonomy (GTDB): domain Bacteria; phylum Pseudomonadota; class Alphaproteobacteria; order Rhizobiales; family Xanthobacteraceae; genus Bradyrhizobium; species Bradyrhizobium glycinis. Next base: position 199,633 of record NZ_JACCHQ010000006.1, on the reverse strand, counting down.
GGGGCCGCTTTCGATCCACGTTGAGGTTTGCTCGACCAGGCGGCGATACCGCGCCGATTGCAGCGCACGCGCCAGCAGCCGATGGCTCTCCGCGCGCTTCTCGTCCCAGCGCTGAAGCTCGGCGACAACGGCGAGCTCGTCGCTACTCTCTGCGACGATCCGCTCGATGGCCACGTCGAGGTCCCGCACCATGCCGAGCTGACCGTTCAGCCATTTCAGTTCGGCCCAGACGTCCGCTCGCACGATATCGTCGACCATCGGCGAGAAGAAGCGGATGGCAGTCCGCAGATGCGTCAGTGCGATCCGGATCTGGTGCAGCGCATCCGGATCGCCGCGGCAAGTGTCGTCGTGCTGAGCGATCACCGCGTCGAGGTGTCGGCGGGCGATGATGCGGAAGGCCGTGTCGCAGGCCATGCCGGGGCTGAGGCGGGCGGGCAGGGCATTGCGCCGAGGCGCCGGCTTGGCGTCCGTGGGCGCTGTCGAGCGCGTGGTGAGTCGCGACTTCCTTGCCCGCATCAGTCTGATTGCCTTGTTTGCCCCTCAGCGATGACGTTCCGGCAGTTCTGAAGCGTCTGCTCTCGTGTCCCAGATGCATCGATGGTCGCCCAGCCGACATGGCCGATATTATAGTGCTCTTGCCGCGCGGCAACCTCCGGCGTGGCGTCCGATGCGTCTCCCCGGCGGCTGCCGATGCGTGCCTGCCGGGTTGCAAGGTCTGCGACCAGGAAGAGCCCATTCAACGTCACGTTGCGCTCGCGCGCCAGCGCCGCGATCGCATCGCGTTCGTCTTCGCGCGCGAATACGCCGTCGACGATCGCCGAATGGCCCTGCGCCAGCACCCGCCGGGCCTGCTGCACCAGCGTGTCGTAGACGCGGGCCGTGACCTCCGGCGTATAGGCTGAAGGCGGCAGGCGGTGGGCGTCCTCGACGGCGAACATCTGCTTGCGGACGAGATCGCTGCGCAGCACGACGGCGCCCGGCTCCGGTGCCACGACCGGCGCGAGCGCGTGCGCCAAGGCGGTCTTTCCGGTGCCGGACAGTCCGCCGACTGCAATCAGACGCGGAGCAGGAGGACGGATCAGCGTCCCGGCCAGGTCGAAGAAACGTCGTGCCAGGTCGAGAATGCCGGGACCGTCGGAACGCGGCCGCTTGAGTCGTGCCAAGGTCACCTGGGCGCGGATCGCCGCCCGGATGGACATGAACAGCGGCAAGGCTGAGAGCGCGTCGAGATTGTCGGCCGGCGTCGCGGCGAGATAGCGGTTCAGCACCACGTTTGCGGCGCTCGGCTGATGGTGCTGCAACAGGTCCATCAGCGTGAATGCGAGATCGTAGAGCACGTCGACCGTCGCCATCTGCGCGTCAAACTCGATCGCGTCGAACAGCACGGGCCGATCACCGATCATGACGATGTTTGCCAGATGCAGATCGCCATGGCAGCGGCGCACGAAGCCTCGGCGGCCGCGCTCTGCGAGCAGGGGACGAATACGCAGATAGGCCGCGTGCGAAGCGTTGCCGAGTTGCTCGATCTCGTCTGCGCTGAAATGGCCGCTGGCCCGCAGACCATTGGTGTTGCCATCGATCAGGGCCGGGATCGAGGAGACCCATGCTTTTCCGTCGGTGCGTGCCGCCGCCGCGTGCGAAGCCGCGATGGCGTCAGCGGCGGCCGAGGCAAGCTTCGAGTCCAGCGGGCCCGCCTCGGCCAGATGATCCAGCGTCCTGCTTTCGTCGAAGCGCGACATGTCGACCGCATATTCGATTGGCCGGCCGGTGCCCTCGACTTTCACCGATCCATCGGGCTCTTCCGTGATTGCGACGACGCCATGATAGATCTGCGGCGCCATGGGCCGGTTGATCCGGATCTCCTCCTCGCAGGCTGCCTTGCGCTGTTCGAGCGTCGAATAGTCGAGGAAGGGAAACCGGACGGCGCGCTTGATCTTCAGCGCGCGCTTTGCCTCCAGGAATACCGAGGCAGCATGCGTGTCGATGCGCCTCACACCGGGATGGTCGGTCAGCATCGCAAAGATGCGCTCCTGGGCGGCCGTGTCATCCTTCATCGAAGCGGACATGGCAAGCACCATCAGGGCGTCAGCACGGCCGCGCCGAGGATCTGGCCATTGCGCAGCATGGCCAGGACCTCGTTGGCCTGATCGAGCGGAAACGCCGTCGTCTCGGTGCGCACGCCGGCTTGCGGCGCCACCTTGAGAAATTCGAGGCCATCCTGCCGGGTCAGATTGGCAACCGAGACCAGCTGCCGTTCCTGCCACAGCAAATCATAGGGAAAGCTGGGAATGTCGCTCATGTGGATGCCGGCGCAGACGACGCGACCACCTTTGCGCACGGCGCGCAACGCCGCCGGGACAAGCTCGCCGGCTGGTGCGTAGATGATCGCGGCGTCGAGTGGCTCGTCGGGCACCTGGTCCGATGACCCCGCCCAGACAGCACCGAGACGGCGTGCAAGGTCTTGTGCAGCGGCATCGCCTGGACGCGTGAATGCATGGACGGAGCGTCCCTGCCAAGCCGCGACTTGCGCAATGATGTGGCCGGCCGCGCCGAAGCCATAGAGACCGAGCCTCTCGGCCGGGCCGGCTAGGACCAGCGAGCGCCAGCCGATCAGCCCCGCGCACAACAGAGGCGCAATCTCCACGTCGCTGCCCGTCTCGCCGAGCGGAAAAGCGTAACGTGCGTCGGCGATGGTGTGGGTCGCGTAGCCGCCATCGCGCGTGTAGCCGGTGAACAGCGGTGCGTCACAGAGGTTTTCCATGCCCTCCCGGCAGAAGCGGCATTGCCCGCAGGTGAAGCCGAGCCAGGGAATGCCGACCCGGTCACCAGGCGCATGTGTCGTCACATTCGCACCGATGAGATCGACCCGGCCGACGATCTCGTGGCCAGGCACGATCGGATAGCGGATGCCGCCCAGCTCGGCGTCGACGAGATGAAGATCGGTCCGGCATACACCGCAGGCACTGATCTTCACCCGGATCTGACCCTCGCCCGGCATCGGGTCGGGCTGCTCCTCCATCTGGAGCCGCGCTCGTGGGGCCGGCAACACCATCGCACGCATGTCTGCCTCCGGGGCGAACCGCTCCGACTGAACTATCCATAGAATGACCGGGTGGCCAGTCCTTGACGTCGGTCAACGCCTGTTCCCGGGTTGATCGGGCGGAGTTTCCTGCGGTCTTGACGAGGATCAAGGGTCTCGACGACAGCCGGCCTATCATGGTGGCTCAGGAGATTCCGATGCCCATCAAGGATGTCTTTCTTCCCCTTGTCGGCCAGCCGCGCGGGCCAGCCCTGGTTGCGATTGAGAAATGCGTTGCCGTGGCCGCCGGTCTCGGGGCCAGGATCACTGCGCTCGCGCTCGTGGAAGATGTTTTCGAGCGACCGAGGGTGATGCTGCCTGACGATCGCGAATTCGCGCAGGCCAGCCTCGAGGCCAGCGAGGCGCAGCAGCTGCTGAATGTCTTCACCCACGCGGCTTCGCGCGCCAACGTCCGCGCCCAGAGCCGGTCGGGCAAGCTGCTCGCGGATCAGATCGGAGCGATCTTGGCCGAGCACGCGCGGTTCAGCGACCTCACGCTGGTTCCCGTGAAGCCGCACGACAGTCGAACCGAGGCCATCGTGGAGGCGTTGTTGTTCGAATCCGGACGGCCGCTTCTGCTCTGCCCCGAACATCGCGCTGACGAGCTCCGGCCTGAGTTCGAGAATGTCATGATTGCCTGGGATCATTCCGCACGAGCGGCGCGTGCGGTCGGTGATGCATTGCCTGTTCTTCAGGCTGCCACCTCGGTTCGTGTGCTGACCGTGGCGGATGACAAGACGGACGCGGTCGTTCAATCCGGAACGGCACTCGTCGGCCATTTGCGGGAACACGGCGTCTTTGCCTCGTTCGAAACCACGAAGGGGGGCGGCAGCTCGACCGGCAAAGTATTGGGAAGCTGGGCAAATTCCCATGGCATCGATGCGATCGTGATGGGCGCCTATCATCATTCGCGCCTGAACGAGATCGTGTGGGGCGGTGTGACAAAGACCGTCATCGGCCAGCCACCGTGCTGGGTTATGATCTCGCACTAGGCGTCTTCTTCCAGCCGGATCGTCAATCATCGGAACCGCTGCCGACGCGGCGCATTTGTTTTCATGTCGACTTACCGTCTGAACAACCTGCTGTCGCCTCGCTCGGTCGCGCTCGTCGGCGCGAGCGCGCGTCCGGCGTCCGTTGGACGTGCGGTTCTGGAGAACATTCGCACGGCTGGATTCAAGGGGCGGTTTGGCCTCGTCAATCCGCGCCACGCCGAGATCGGCGGCCTCGCGGCGGTGAAAAGCCTGGACAGGCTGGACTTCGCGCCCGAGCTCGTCGTCGTCACCGCGCCCGCGGGCGAGATTCCAGGCATCATCGAGCAGGCCGGGCGTCGCGGGTCTGCGGGTGCGCTGATCGTCTCGGCCGGTCTCGGCCAAGGACCGGGATCGCTGCAGGAGGCGACCAGCGCTGCTGCCCGGAAACATGGCATGCGGCTGATCGGGCCGAACTGCCTCGGCATCATGATGCCGGGCGTCAGCCTGAATGCCAGTTTCGCCGCGCACATGCCAAGGGCCGGCAACCTCACGCTGATCTCGCAATCGGGCGCCATCGCCGCCGGCATGGTGGATTGGGCCGCGCAGCGCGGCGTGGGCTTCTCCGGCATCGTCTCGATCGGCGATCAGATCGACGTCGATATTGCCGATCTGCTCGACCATTTCGCGATGGATCACAAGACCCGCGCGATCCTGCTCTACATCGAGGCGATCAAGGACGCGCGCAAGTTCATGTCGGCGGCGCGCGCGGCCGCGCGGGTGAAGCCCGTCGTGGTGGTGAAGTCCGGCCGCATGGCGCAGGGTGCGAAGGCCGCCGCCACGCATACCGGAGCGCTCGCCGGTGCCGACGCCGTCTATGACGCGGCGTTCCGCCGCGCGGGCGTGCTGCGGGTGTCCGATCTGCGCGAGCTGTTCGACTGTGCCGAGACACTCGGCCGGGTCGAATCGCCGACGGGAAAGCGTCTGGCCATCCTGACCAACGGGGGCGGCATCGGCGTCCTCGCGGTCGATCGATTGGTCGAGCTCGGAGGTATTCCGGCGACGATCTCGACTGATGCGCGCAGGAAGCTCGATGCGGCACTGCCGCCGACCTGGTCGGGCGCAAACCCCGTCGACATCGTGGGCGATGCCGATGCAGCGCGCTACGCGGCGGCGCTGGAGGAGCTGCTGACCGATCGCGACAACGACGCGATCCTCGTCCTCAACGTGCAGACGGCGATCGCATCGGCCGCCGATATCGCCAAGACCGTGACGGAGCTCGTGGCTAAGTATCGCGAGCAGCACCGCCGATGGGCAAAACCGGTGCTGGCAGCCTGGGTCGGCGCTGATCAGCACATCATCCAGGCACTCTCCAGCGCTGGCGTGCCGAACTATCCGACCGAGGACGATGCCGTGCGCGGCTTCATGCATCTGGTCCGGCACCGCGAAGTGGTGGAGGAGCTGACCCAGGTGCCTCCCGCGATGCCCGATACGTTCGTTCCGGATGCCAGGGGAGCGAGAGCGATCGTCACCGCCGCGATCGCGGATGGCCGCCAGTGGCTCGAACCCGTCGAGATCAAACACCTGCTCGAAGCCTACGATATCGCGATGGTGCCGACCTACGCGGCAGCCGATGTCGAGCAGGCGGTAACCCATGCAAAGGACATCTTCGCGCAAGGCGGCACCGTCGTGCTGAAGATCATGTCGCGGGACATCACCCACAAATCCGACGTCGGCGGTGTCGTGCTCAATCTGACGACGCCGGAGGCTGTACGTGCGGCGGCCACGGACATTCTTGCGCGAGCGCGGAAGCTGCGGCCCGAGGCCCGCATCGGCGGCGTCATCGTCCAGGCCATGGTCGTCAAGGCAAAGGCGCGCGAACTGATCCTGGGTCTAGCCGACGATCCGACCTTCGGCACGGTGGTGGTTTTCGGCCGCGGCGGCACGGCCGTGGAGATCATCAACGACAAGGCGCTGGCGCTGCCGCCGCTCGACCTGCAACTGGCCCGCGATCTGATCGACCGCACGCGCGTGTCACGGCTGCTGAAGGCCTATCGCGATGTGCCGGCGGTCAAGCAGGACGCGGTCGCCATGGTGCTGGTCAAGCTGGCGCAGATGGCGGCCGACATTCCCGAGATCCGCGAGTTCGACATCAATCCGTTGCTGGCGGACGAAACCGGCGTGACCGCGGTGGATGCCCGCGTCGCGGTCGGGCCGCCGCAGCGGAAGTTCGCCGGCTCCGGCCCGGCCAATTTCGCCGTTCGCGCCTATCCGTCGCAATGGGAGCGGCGCCTCAAGCTCAAGGACGAATGGCGCATCTTCGTGCGGCCCATGCGCCCCGAGGACGAGCCGACCATCCACGAATTCCTGCGTCACGTCACGGCACACGATCTGCGCCTGCGCTTCTTCGCCCCGATGAAGGAGTTCACCCACGAGTTCATCGCACGCCTGACCCAGCTCGACTATGCACGCGCGATGGCGTTCATCGCATTCGAGGAAGCCAGCGGCGAAATGGTCGGCGTGGTCCGGCTCCATTCCGACTCGATCTACGAGACCGGCGAATACGCGATCCTGCTGCGGTCCGACCTCAAGGGCAGGGGGCTCGGCTGGGCCCTCATGCAGCTGATCATCGACTATGCGCGGTCGGAAGGGTTGAAGACCATATCGGGCGACGTGCTGCAGGAGAACACCGTGATGCTCGACATGTGCCGGCAGCTCGGCTTCGAGGTCAAGCCGGACCCGGCCGAGCCTGAAATCTGCGACGTCAGGCTGAAGCTCTGATCGCATCGCGCTTTAGGAGCGCGCCACGGCCGAATTTGCGTCATTGGCGTCCTGGCCGTCGCCCGCAGATTCTTGATGATGACCGCGATCAGCGGCAGCAGCACCGGCACGATCGTGCTGAGCGGATGATGCACCGCGCCCGACACCTGGGCCTGGAGCGCACGCGCCTCGAGCTGGAGCGCTTCGATGGAGGTGGGCGCGCAGGCCGAGGCCGATCAGCAAATGGCGCAGCCTGATGTCGGCGATGATCGTGTCGGTGCGCCACAACACGCGCAGATGTTTGACGACATTCTCGGTATTCACCTAGTGTCTCCTCAGCATGAAGCCGACAACCACGCCCAGCGCGAAGGCGGAGGCGAGCGAGGTGATCGGACGCTCCGCAACGAGGCCCTGGAGCTGCTCCCCCTCCTGTTCGACGGTTTCGCCGAGCTCGGCGAGCCGGCCCTGATCTGACCGGCGAGCGCATCAGTGCGAGCTTTCGAACTCTCGAACATCTCGTCGCCGGCGGTGCTCAACAGGCGGGTGACGTCGACCTTCAGCGCGCGCAATTCCTCGCTCATCCTGTCACTGTCGAACATGGATTTGGTGTCCTCATCAAAATCCAAACGAGCCTAACTCCTGCCCGTGCGATCGCGCTTGACTTGCGTCAAGAGGCGGGCGTGTTCGGGAGGCTTGAGACAGGTCAATCCGGCCGCCACATGCTGGCTTAGAAATACCGGCTGAATGGGGACCGATTGTCCCGATGAGGTGGAAAGCGTGAACCACGAACCGCTGCTGCACGCGACACCGTCCGGCGACGTGCTGAAATTGCGCCCTGAGGGGCCCTGGACCGCCGCGAACGTGATGACGCTCGAGACTTTGTCCCGCTCGGTCGGAGGCGACGTCGATCGCTCACGCGCCGTAACCTTGGACATGTCGGGCATCAGCGCGCTCGATACGCTCGGCGCCTGGGTCCTGGAGAAGCTGTCGCGCAGGGTCGCGTCGTCAGGCAGGTCAGCCGAGTTCGTCGGCCTCGCCGATCATTTCAGCGGGCTTATGGACGAGGTGCGCCAGGTCAACCGCCACACCCCGGCCCCGAGCGCTGCGCCCAATCCCGTTCTGGCGAGGCTGGGCGAACTCGGGAAGTCCGCGGTGGGCGCGCGGGAAGATATCACGATCTTCCTCCAGATGCTCGGCGCCTTGTTCATGGCCATCATCGGCGTACTGCGCCGGCCGCGTTCGCTGCGGCTGACCTCGCTGGTGTATCAGCTCTACCGCATCGGGTGGCAGGCGATCCCCATCGTCACGCTGATCACCTTCCTGATCGGCGCTATCATCGCGCAGCAAGGCTTTTTCCACTTCCGCAGATTCGGCGCGGAATCGTATACGGTCGACATGGTCGGCATCCTGGTGCTGCGCGAGCTCGGCGTGCTGATCGTCGCCATCATGGTGGCGGGACGGTCGGGGAGCGCCTACACCGCCGAGCTCGGCTCCATGAAGATGCGCGAGGAGATCGACGCGCTCTCCACCATGGGGCTCGATCCCGTCGACGTCCTGATCCTGCCGCGCATTGCGGCCCTGGTCATTGCGCTGCCCATCCTCACCTTCATCGGATCGATCGCCGCGCTCTACGGCGGCGGGCTCGTCGCGCAGTTCTATGGCGATATGGGGCCGGCGATCTACATCGCGCGCCTGCACGAGGCCATTTCCGTCACCCATTTCGAGGTCGGCATCCTGAAGGCGCCGTTCATGGCGCTGGTGATCGGGATCGTGGCCTGCAGCGAGGGATTGCGCGTCAAGGGGAGCGCCGAGTCGCTCGGGCGGCAGACCACGACGTCGGTGGTGAAATCGATCTTCCTGGTGATCGTGCTCGACGGGCTGTTCGCGGTCTTCTTTGCCTCGATCGGAATGTGACGATGGACGCATTCCAAGACCAGTTTGCGATCCGCGTCCGTGACCTCGTCGTCGGCTTCGGTCGTCAGACTGTTCTCGACCACCTGTCGCTCGACGTCCGCCGCGGCGAGATCCTCGGGCTGGTCGGGGCCTCGGGCGGCGGCAAGTCGGTCCTGATGCGGACCATCATCGGTCTCATCCCACGCCGGAGCGGGACCATCGAGGTCATGGGACAAGCCGCCGGAGGCGACGGCCGCGGCGCAGCGACGGCATGGGGCATCCTGTTTCAGCAGGGCGCGCTGTTCTCCTCGCTGACCGTGCGCCAGAACGTCCAGTTTCCCTTGCGCGAGAATCTCGTCCTGTCGCAGGAGTTGATGGACGAGATCGCGATCGCCAAGCTTGAAATGGTCGGCTTGCGCGCCGAGGACGCCGACAAATATCCGGCGGAGCTGTCCGGCGGCATGACCAAGCGCGTGGCACTGGCGCGCGCGCTCGCACTCGATCCGCCGATCCTGTTCCTGGACGAGCCGACCTCGGGCCTCGACCCGATCGCCGCCGGCGAGTTCGACGCGCTGATCAAGACACTGCAAAAGACCCTGGAGCTCACCGTGTTCATGGTGACCCATGACCTTGCGAGCCTGACCACGGTCTGCGACCGCGTCGCCGCGCTCGCCGACGGCAAGATCGTGGCGATCGGCCCGATGCGCGAATTGCTGCAATCCGAGCATCCCTGGGTGCGCGCTTATTTCCACGGCAAGCGCTCGCAGATGCTGCAACACGAGATGAGATGAGAGATGGAAACCCGCGCTCCCTATGTGCTGATCGGCAGTTTCGTGCTGGCCGCGATCGTCGCGGTGTTCGGCTTCGTCTATTGGCTGAACAACACCGGCGGCATCGGGCCGCGTACCAGCTACCACGTGCAATTCCAGAGCCCGGTGCCCGGCCTCCTGGTCGGCGCCGGCGTGCTGTTCAACGGCATTCGGGTCGGAGAGGTCACCCAGCTCGGGCTCGCGCCTGATAACCCGCGCTTCGTCAATGCCACGATCTCGGTTGCCACGGCGACGCCGGTGCGTGCCGACACCAAGGTCGGTCTCGAATTCCAGGGCCTGACCGGCATTCCCGTGGTGACATTGGAGGGCGGCGTGATCGTCGCCAAGTCCGGCGAGCTGCCGACCTTGATCGCGGAGGCCGGCGCAGGCCAGAGCATGACGCAGGCGGCGCGCGACGCGCTGCGGCGGGTCGACACGGTGCTTCAGGACAATTCCGGCCCGCTGAAGGACACCATTGCCAATTTCAAGACCTTCTCCGACGGGCTCGCACGCAACACCGGCAAGATTGATGGTATCCTGGCGGGCCTCGAGAAGATGACCGGCGGCGGCACGCCCGCGCAGAAGATCACCTACGACCTGCGCCCGCCGCAGAATGTCGCGCCGGCCGGCAAGATGCTATCCGCCTCACTGGCCATTCCCGAGCCGACCGCCGTGGCGATGCTACAGACCCAGCGCATGCTTTTCGCGTCTGGCGGGAACAGGCCGGGCTTTGGGGACTTCCTCTGGGCTGACAGCATTCCGAAACTGGTGCAGGCGCGCCTGATCGACAGTTTCGAGAACTACGACATCGCCCACGCCCCGCTGCGCACGACGGACCTCGGGCAGGCGGATTACCAGCTCCTGATCGACATCCGGCACTTTCGGATCGCCACGGAAGGGGAGGCTCGGGCCGAGATCGGATTGTCGGCGCGGATCGTCGACAAGAACGGCAAGGTGATCGCATCGCGGCTCATCGAGACCAGCGAAAAGCTCGACAAGGTCGAACCGGCCGCTTCAGTCGCCGCCTTCGATGCGGCCTTCGCGCGCATCGTGAAGGAGCTGATCGGATGGACCGTGCAGGCGGTATAAGGGGCGACTATTCCAGCGTCTTCAGGTAGGATAGCAGGTCGTGAATCTGGTCCGGGCTGAGCTCGAAGGCCGGCATGTCGGCATGTCCGGTGTAGATCCCCTCGGCCAGCGCCTCGCCAAGGCTGTTGATCGGATAGCGCCGATGCAGGTTGCGTAGCGGGGGCGCGATCTCCAGCGGGCTTTTGGAGGCGCGGTCGATCGCGTGACAGCGTGCGCAATTGGCTCGGGCAAGAGCCTTGCCGCGTTGTTCGGCGGTCGGAGCCGCTAGCGCAGGCGTGATCAGAAGCAGCCCAATCAGGCCGTGACGCAGTGCGCTTTGCAGCATGGAATCATCCCGTCGAACCCCAGGAGCAGAATAAGAGGGGGATGCCAGCCGAATTTGATCTGAGTCAATCGGCTGCGGCACGGTGCAGTAAAATGCAGCCGCGCGGTGGACTCGGCCTGACGTCGGGAGCGGCCGGCGCGGGGAGCGGTGGATGAAGCCTTCCGTGGTCACGAGTGAGCTGAACGGACATTTTTGCGACGATTGTGCCGTTCGCGGAGCGGCGGTCTGCTCGTCGCTGGATGCAGCCGAACTCCGGGAGTTCGAGCATCTCGGCCGCCGCGTCCATTTTGATTCGGGCGAGACCGTGTTTTCCGAGGAGGACATCACGACCTCGTTCTACAACGTCCTCGAAGGCGTCATGCGGCTATACAAGCTGCTGCCTGACGGCCGGCGGCAGATCGTCGGCTTTGCCTTGCCCGGTGATTTCCTCGGGATGAATCTGTCCGGCCGGCACAATTTTTCGGCCGACGCGATCGGCGTGGTGAACGTGTGCCAATTCCCAAAAGGGCCTTTCGGCCGTTTCATCGAAGACCGGCCGCAATTGCTCAGGCGCATCAACGAACTGGCCATTCGCGAGTTGAGCCAGGCTCGCGACCATATGGTCCTGCTCGGCCGCCGCTCGGCCGACGAGAAGGTCGCGACCTTTCTGCTCGGCTGGCGTGAGCGGTTGGTCGCGCTCAAGGGTCCGTCTGACATGGTCGCCCTTCCGATGAGCCGCCAGGACATTGCCGATTATCTCGGCCTGACCATCGAGACCGTCAGCCGCACCTTCACCAAACTGGAGCGTCTGGGCGTGATCGAGATCATTCACGGCGGCATCAGCCTGCTCGATCCGGCCCGCGTCGAGGCCATGGCCGCAGCCTGACCTCATCTCCGCGACGCTCTCGGCAATTTGATCCCGATCAATGACGGCGGCCATGCCCCGCAAAATAATGCCGGAGACAAATCCGGGAGGGGATGATGCCTGCTGACGCGTTGCTGGTGACCGTTGTTGTCGTCGCGATCTTTGTCGTGTTCGACGCAGTTCTGGCCTGGGCTGACCGGCAAACCAGCGCCGGCCCGCTCGATCCGGATTCCAGGCACTGAAGCCTTCTGCAGGTCCAAGTCCAGGTCTAGGTCCGAGTCCGGCGCGCCAGGGCCGATATTCGCCCAGGCGGGCGCTGGGCCCTCGGCAGCGTCTCGACGCAATCGCGGTTTGCGTAATTCACAACTCTGCGTCGAGGAAGACGCATCGCCGCAGCTTTCGGCTTCTGACTTCCCCGTTATCGGCCTTTTCGTGGCATTTGCCTCAAATCGCGCGCGTGCTTTCCGGTTGAAATGACTGGTAACGTTGACTACGCAGGAACTCAGTGCCTCGTAGTCTTAGGAGCCCCGCGGCGTGCCTCAGGACAAGACCGGCGATCCCCGACAACAGGCGGGCAACAAACTATCGGTCCTGCGCAAGCACCCGATCTTCGCGGATCTGGAGCCGGAGGCGCTCGATCAACTCTGCCGCTATGCCAAGCATACCACCGTCAAGCGTGGCGCGACGATCGCCGCCAAGGGCGATCCCGGCAACAATCTCTTCGCGGTGATCGCGGGGACAGTCAAGATTTCCTCCTCATCGCCTGATGGGCGGAACGCCATACTCAATCTGATCGGCCCGGGAGAAATCTTTGGCGAGATCGCCGTGCTCGACGGCGCGCCCAGGTCGGCGGATGCGACCGCCAACACCAATTGCGAGCTCTACGTCATCGATCGCCGGGACTTCCTGCCGTTCGTGAAGAGCCAGCCGGCGCTGGCGATGAAGTTCATCGAGCTGCTGTGCGCGCGTCTGCGCTGGACCAGTCAGCAGGTCGAGCAGGTGATCCTGCAGAATCTGCCGGGCCGGCTTGCCAGTGCGCTGCTCGGTCTCACCGAGGAGCGCAAGCTGGATTCCGGCAGCGGCACGCTCGCCATCACGCAGCAGGAGATCAGCGAGATGGTCGGGATGACGCGCGAGAGCATCAACAAGCAATTGCGCGCCTGGGCCGGTCGCAACTGGGTCCGCCTCGAGCACGGCGCCATCGTCGTGCTGGATACGGACGCGCTGCGCGAGCTCGCCGAGAGCGGCCTCGGCGGCGAGTGACGCGCGCTTCCGATCGGAGGCGTCACGTCACGGGCCAGCGACGTCGAGCCAGCCCGCCATACCCACCATAGTGCGAATTGCGCCAGAAATCGATCGATGCAAGTCTGGCATCGATCGATGCCGGATTTGGCTTGGACAGAGAATGCCGCCCGCCCTAGGGACGACATTGGCGCTTGACTTCACACCTGAAGCGGAGCGACCCAAGGCGGCCTGCAGCCGGGCCGACAACGATACAATCAATCCAACAACCCAGGAGGAAAGCCCAAATGAAGACGCTCACCGGTATCATCACAGCCGTTGCACTGGCGGTCTCAGCGCCCCTGGCCACCGCACGCGATTTCCGCTCAGCCGACGTTCACCCCGCCGATTATCCCACCGTCGAGGCGGTCAAGTTCATGGGCCAGCAGCTCGCGGCGGCGAGCGGCGGCAAGCTTGGCGTGAAGGTGTTTCCGAACGGCGCCCTGGGTTCGGAGAAGGACACGATCGAGCAACTCAAGATCGGCGCGCTCGACATGATGCGGATCAACGCATCGCCACTGAACAATTTCGTGCCCGAGACCATCGCCTTGTGCCTGCCCTTCGTCTTCCGGGATACGCAGCACATGCGCACCGTCCTCGACGGTCCGATCGGCGATGAGATCTTGGCAGCCATGGAGCCCGCGGGCCTGGTCGGCCTTGCCTATTACGACAGCGGCGCGCGCTCGGTCTATACCGTCAAGGGACCGGTCAAATCGCTGGCCGATCTGAAGGGCCTGAAGATCCGCGTCCAGCAATCCGACCTGTGGGTCGGCATGATCCAGAGCCTCGGGGCCAACCCGACGCCGATGCCCTATGGCGAGGTCTACACCGCGCTCAAGACCGGCCTCGTCGACGCTGCCGAGAACAACTGGCCGTCCTACGAATCCTCCCGTCACTTCGAAGCCGCCAAGTTCTACAACATCACCGAGCACTCCCTCGCGCCCGAAGTTCTCGTGATCTCGAAAAAGGTCTGGGACACGCTGAGCAAGGAGGATCAGGCGATGGTGCGCAAGGCCGCCAAGGAATCGGTGCCCGTCATGCGCAAGCTCTGGGACGCGCGCGAGCAGGCCGCCCGCAAGACCGTCGAGGCCGCTGGCGTTCAGGTGGTCACGATCGCCAACAAGGCGGAGTTCGTCGATGCGATGAAGCCGGTCTACCAGAAGTTCGCCGGTGACGAGAAGCTGCAGAGCCTCGTCAAGCGCATCCAGGACACGAAATAAGACAATTCGGGAACGGGTCCGGTGTCGCCGCGAGGCGGCACCGGCCACCTAAGGAGGCGCGGGATGACAGACCCACACGTCGCAAGTCACGAGCAGGGGGCCGTAGCGGCACGCCCGTCCACGGGCTTGCTGTCGCGGGTCAATGCCCCCATTGCGCGCCTTGGCATGTACCTGTCGGTGACCGGCCTGCTCGTCATCGTCGCCATCGTCTTCTACCAGGTGTTCGGACGTTACGTGCTCAACTCCAGCCCGACCTGGACGGAGAATTTGGCGCTGGTCCTGATCCTCTACGTCACGCTGATCGGCGCCGCCGTGGGCGTACGCGATGCCGGCCATATCGGCATGGACAGCCTGCTGGTCATGCTCCCCGATCACGCGCGCGAGAAGATCGAGATCGTGATCCACGTTCTGGTCGCAATGTTCGGTCTCGCCATGGCCTATAACGGCTGGATCCTCGGCGCCTCGGTCGGCACCGTGAAGATCCCCAATCTCGGCCTGCCCGAGGTGATCCGCTACGTGCCGCTGATCGCCTCCGGCATCCTGATCGTTTCGTTTTCCATCGAGCACATCATTGCTCTCTTGCGCGGCGAAGAGGTCGTCCCGTCATGGAACTGATCATCCTCGGCGCCACCTTTTTCGGCTTTCTGATCCTCGGCGTACCGGTCGCGTTCGCGATCGGCCTGTCGGCGATCTGCACCATTCTCTACGAAGGCCTGCCGGTCGCCGTCATCTTCCAGCAGATGATGTCGGGGATGAACATCTTCTCCTTCCTCGCCATTCCGTTCTTCGTCTTCAGCGGTGAGCTGATGCTGCATGGCGGTGTCGCCGACAAGATCGTGCAGCTCGCCAAGAACCTCGTCGGGCACATCCGCGGCGGGCTCGGCATGTCGAACGTGGTCGCCTGCACGCTGTTCGGCGGCGTCTCGGGCTCGCCCGTCGCCGACGTGTCGGCGATGGGCGCGGTGATGATTCCGATGATGAAGAAGGAAGGGTTCGACACCGACTACGCCGTCAACGTCACCACCCACGCCTCGCTGGTGGGCGCCTTGATGCCGACCAGCCACAACATGATCATCTATGCGCTGGCGGCCGGCGGCAAGGTCTCGATCGGCGCGCTGATCGCGGCCGGCCTCCTGCCGGCGCTGGTGCTGATGGTCTGCATGCTGGTTGCCGCCTACGCGGTCGCGGTGAAGCGCGGTTATCCGGCCGGCAAATTCCCGGGCTGGGCCGAGGTGGTCCGCTCGCTGGCAGCCGCGCTGCCGGGGCTCTTGATCGTCGGCATCATCCTGGCCGGCATCCTGTCAGGCGTCTTCACGGCAACCGAATCGGCGGCCATCGCCGTCACCTACACGATCCTGCTGACGTTCCTCATCTACCGCACCATGACTTGGGGCAACTTCCTGCGCGCCGCCGCCAAAGCGGTGAAGACGACGGGAGTGGTGCTGCTGCTGATCGGCGTCTCCACCATGTTCCAGTACCTGATGGGACTTTACGAGGTGGCGGATCTCGCCGGCGGGATGATGAGCAAGGTGTCGACGCAGCCCTGGGTGATCTTCCTGCTCATCAACGTCATTCTGTTCGTGCTCGGCACGTTCATGGACATGGCGGCGACCATCCTGATCTGCACCCCGATCTTTCTGCCGATCGCGATGAAGGCGGGCATGGACCCGGTGCAGTTCGGCATGCTGATGCTGATCAACTGCGCCCTCGGGCTCAACACGCCGCCGGTCGGAACGACGCAATTCGTCGGCTGCGCCATCGGCGGCATCTCGGTCGGCGCGGTGATGCGCACCATCCTGCCGTTCTATGCCGCGCTGATCGCAGCACTGATGTTCGTGACCTACGTCCCTGCATTCTCGCTGTGGCTGCCGCGCCTCTTGATGGGCTACAAGGGCTAGCAGCACCAGGGAGACTTTGTCAGTGACGGACTATCGCAAGCTCTTCGATCTCACCGGCAAGACCGCGCTCGTTCTCGGCGCCGCATCCGGCATCGGCAGGTCGTCGGCCGAAGCGCTTGCGGATCTCGGCGCCCATGTGTTCTGCGCCGATCGTGCGCTCGACGCAGCGGAGGCGACAGCCGCCGGCATTCGCGACAAGGGCGGCTGGGCGGAAGCAGCTGGCTGCGACGCGGCAAGCGCCGCGGACGTCAATGCGCTCGCCCAAACCGTGATGCAGAAGTTTCCGCGGCTCGACATCGCCGTGACGACGCCCGGGCTCAACATCCGCAAGACCATCCTCGACTACACCGAGGAGGATCTCGACCGCGTCCTCACCCTCAACGTCAAGGGCACGGTCTGGTTCTTCCAGGCCTTCGGCCGCATCATGGTCGCGCAGAAGGGCGGCAGCATCATCGCCTGCTCCTCGGTCCGCGCGGTGACCATCGAGCCCGGCCTCGGCGTCTACGGTTCGACCAAGGCGGCGATCGGCCTGTTGGTGAAGGGCTTTGCATCCGAGGTCGGCCACGCCGGCGTGCGCGTCAATGCGATCGCACCGAGCATCGCCGAGACCGCGCTGACCGGCCCGTTCAAGCAGCGCCCCGACATCTACAATCTCTACGCCGGCCACACCGTGTTCAACCGCTGGAGCAGCGCAGACGAGGTCGCGACCGCCGTCGCCTATCTCGCCTCGGATGCCGCGAGCTATGTCAGCGGCAGCACGCTGTTCGTCGACGGCGGCTGGACCGCCGTCGACGGCCCGCCGACCGGTCTCACCCAGTTGCACAAGTAGCGAAAGGCGCAGCTCGGGTTGCGCTTGCGCGTAGCGCGGCTCACTGGGCCGGCCTCCTTCGCAACCGCAGCAGGAAGCTCCGGCGCGCGCGGCTTGAGCAAATCGCATGGGGCTTGCCGGATAAATGCGCTCGGCTGGCCGGTATTTTGGTGTTACGAACTGGGACATGAACCAGCACGCCAAGATCGGAACGAAGATCGAGATCCGCCATTCGACCTGTCCGCATGATTGCCCATCGGCCTGCGCCCTCGATGTCGAGGTGGTCGAAGGCCGCAGCATCGGTCGCGTCCGCGGTTCGAAGAAGCAGACCTACACCGCCGGCGTCGTCTGCGCCAAGGTCGCCCGCTACGCCGAGCGCATCCACCATCCCGGGCGGCTGATCTATCCACTGCGCCGCACCGGCCCCAAAGGTTCAGGTCAGTTCGCGCGGATCTCCTGGGACGAGGCGCTGGACGAGGTCGGGCATCGCTTCAACCAGGCGGAGCGCGAGTTCGGCGCGGAGTCGATCTGGCCCTATTACTACGCGGGCACGATGGGCCTCGTGATGCGCGACGGGCTCAACCGCCTCACGCATGTGAAGAAATATTCGCGCTTCTATCAGACCATCTGCGCCAATGTCGCGCGTATCGGCTTTGCGATCGGCACCGGCAAGATCGCCGGCGTCGATCCGCGCGAGATGGCGCGGTCCGATCTGGTCGTGATCTGGGGCACCAATCCCGTCAACACCCAGGTCAACGTGATGACGCACGCCTCGCGCGCCCGCAAGGAGCGCGGCGCGAAAATCGCGGCGGTCGATATCTACGACAACGACACCATGAAGCAGGCCGACATCAGGATCATCCTGCGGCCCGGCACCGACGGGGCGTTCGCGTGCGGCGTCATGCATGTCCTGTTCCGCGACGGCTATGCCGATCGCGCCTACATGGACAAATACACCGATTGCCCGGCCGAGCTCGAGGCGCATCTGAAGACGCGCACGCCGGAATGGGCGTCGGCGATCACAGGCGTTTCGGTGGCGGAAATCGAAGCCTTCGCGAAAGCGGTTGGCGAAACCAAGCGCACCTTCTTCCGCTTTGGCTACGGCTTTACGCGCAGCCGCAACGGCGCGACGCAGATGCACGCCGCAAACTGCATTCCCGCGGTGACCGGCGCCTGGCAGTATGAAGGCGGCGGCGCCTTCTTCAACAATTACGCGCTGTGGCACTTCAACGAATCCATCATCGAGGGCCACGATGCCATCGACAAGTCGACCCGCGCGCTCGACCAGTCGCAGATCGGACGTATCCTCACTGGGGACACCGAAGCTCTGCAGGGCAAGGGCCCGGTCAAGGCGCTGCTGATCCAGAACACCAATCCGATGACGGTCGCGCCGGAGCAGGCGCTGGTCCGGCGGGGCTTTGCGCGCGAGGATCTGTTCGTGGCGGTGCACGAGCAGTTCATGACCGAGACGGCCCAGATGGCCGACATCGTGCTGCCGGCGACCATGTTCATGGAGCATGACGACCTCTATTACGGCGGCGGCCACCAGCACATCTCGGTCGGGCCGAAGCTGATCGACCCGCCGGGCGAATGCCGCTCCAACCACGAGGTGTTGCAGGCGCTGGCGCCGCGGCTGGGCGCCAGCCATCCGGGCTTCGAGATGAGCCCGCGCGAATTGATCGACGCCACCTTGAAGCTGAGCAATCACGGCGACATCGCCGGCCTCGAAGCCGACATCTGGCGCGATCTGCAGCCGGATTTCCGCACCTCGCATTATCTCGACGGCTTCGCCCACGCCGACGGCAAGTTCCATTTTAAAGCCGATTGGGCGCATCCGCCGTTCGGCGTGACCATGGGCGACTACGACAAGATGCCGGGCCTGCCGGATCATTGGGCGGTGATCGAGCACGCGGACCAGGCCCATCCGTTCCGGCTTGCGACCAGCCCCTCGCGCAGCTTCCTCAATACTACCTTCAACGAGACGCCATCCTCGCAGGCGCGCGAGGGCCGGGCCAGCGTGATGATCCACCCGCTCGACGCCGCCGCGCTCGACATCGCCGATGGCGATGCGGTGACGCTCGGCAACGGCCGCGGCGAGACCACGCTGATCGCGACGCTGTTCGAGGGCGTGCGGCGCGGCGTCCTGATCGCCGAATCCGTTCATCCCAACAGCAACCATATCGGCGGCCGCGGCATCAACATGCTGACGGGCGCGGACACCATCGCGCCGATCGGCGGCGCGGCGTTCCACGACAACAAGGTCTGGATCAGGAAGGCGGCCTCAGCTCAGGGCGCGCACTCCGTGACGCCGTAACTTACGAATTCCTTCGCGATGTTCGGGTTCATCGACTTGGCCTGCGCGATGTCGGTGGCGCCGTCGCCGCCGCTTCTGCGCGCAGCGATGCCGCGGCCGAACAGCGAGGACGAGGAGCGCGGATTGCGCTGGATCGCGTCGGTATAATCCTTGATTGCCTCGGCGGTGCGCCCGAGCTTGAGGTTGACGAGCCCGCGGCTGTCGAGTGC
The DNA here is from genome assembly GCF_016031655.1 of Bradyrhizobium glycinis. Taxonomy (GTDB): domain Bacteria; phylum Pseudomonadota; class Alphaproteobacteria; order Rhizobiales; family Xanthobacteraceae; genus Bradyrhizobium; species Bradyrhizobium glycinis. The sequence continues at coordinate 180,136 of NZ_JACCHQ010000006.1, read as the reverse complement.
ATCGCTCAAGCCCGGGTTCATCTGGAGCGCCAGATTGCAGTCGGCGAGCGCGCCTTGCAGGTCGCCGGTCGCAGTCCGGGTCCAGCAGCGGTTGTTCAAGGCTTCGGCGTCCCTGGGCGCGCGGCGGAGCACCGCGTCGAAATCCTGCATCGCGAGCGCATAGGCGCGCTTGATCGCGTAGACCTGGCCGCGCTTGTAGCGCGAGATGACATCGTTGGCGTTCGCTGTGATCTTGCGGCTGAGATCGGCGATGACAGGATCTCGTGCCAGCTCGTCCGCATTCGGGGCGGGCTCCGCCTGGGGTGCCTCGCAGACCGGCTTTTGCGGCTCGACTGTCTGCGGCTCCGGCTTGGTCGGAGCCGCGTCGTCCCGCGGACGCGTCGCCGGGCTTGCGAACGAGAACTCCGTCGTCAGCGAGGAGGACACCCAGGGCACCTGCTCGCGGTTGGTGGCGGCAACGACGCCGTTCTTGGTGTTGGTCAGGGCCTGGTCGGCGCTGATATTCGGTGCGCGCATTTCGCGCAGCAGTTCGGCGACGAACAGGCTGCGATCCGTCTTGCCGCTCGCCGTGACCGCGCCGAGCGCGGCGGAGTAGAGCACCAGCGTATTGCTCGGTGCGATCGCCGGTGCAAGGCCGGCCGAATAGCGGCGGAAGCGTCGCTCGAACGGGTTGCGGCGGGAGGCGTCGATCAGCGCGATCTTGATCGCGGCACCGCGCGTGTTCATCTCGGCAAGGATGGTGTCGAGGCTGAAGCCGTCGCGCGAGACGTCCGGCTCGGTCCAGATCTGGGCGTCGACCGGCAGCAGATAGGTCTGACGGTTGGATTGGATGGCAAAGCCGTCGAAGAAGATCAGCGCCACCGTGCCGCGCTCGATGCGGCCGTAGAAGCGGCCCAGCGCCTGCCGCATGGCATCGCCGGTGAGATTGCTCTGCCTGTCGACGACGAAGCCGCTGCGCCGCAATTCCTCGGCGAGGTCCTGGGCATCGTTGGCGACCTCGCTGAGCACGAACTCATTGTCGGGATATTTCGCGTTGCCGATCACCAGCGCGATTCGTGCGGCGTCGGCCGCAGGGCATGCGGCGCCGCCGCTCAGCACGACCAGTCCTGCCAGCAACAACATGAATGCGGCGCGCATGAAATGGCTCATCGGTGATCAAATCTCCGGTCAGGATAGCGCGCGCAAGGTCCAATTCAATCGCGAAGCGAAGTTGCGCCCACACGCTATGCCGGCGCGACCCTGCAGATTGCCCTTGCGCGCGCCGCCGGTCCTGCCGCAAATGGCTGCAAAACAGGACCAAGCAAGCGAGCATGCCATGACCGACACCACAGCAATCATTACCGAGAAGCGCGGGCAGGCGTTCTGGATCACCATCAACCGTCCGGAGAAACGCAACGCGCTGAACGGCGAGGTCATCGCCGGCATCACAAGGGCCTATCGCGACGCGCATGACGACAAGGACGTCCGCGTCATCGTGCTGACTGGCGCGGGCGACAAGGCGTTCTGCGCGGGCGCCGACTTGCAGAATTCCGGCGCGGCTTTCGCGATGGATCATTCCAAACCAAATGTCGACTATGCCGATCTGTTACGTTTGTCACAGAACGCCACCAAGCCGGCGATTGCGCGCCTCAACGGCGTCTGCATGGCCGGCGGCATGGGCCTGTTGTGCATGACCGACATGGCGGTTGCGGCCGATCACGTCGTCTTCGGCTTGCCGGAGGTGAAGGTCGGCGTGTTCCCGATGCAGGTGCTGAGCCTATTGCAGCGCATCGCTCCGCCCCGTCTCGTCAACGAATGGGCGCTCACGGGCGAGCCGTTCGACGCCAGGGCCGCGCAGGCCGCGGGGCTGCTTAACTACGTCGTGCCTGCCGCCGAACTCGATGCCAAGGTCGACTGGCTGATCGGCCGCATCGTTGACAAATCCCCGACCGCGATCCGCCGCGGCAAATACGCCATGCGCGCGATCGCCTCGATGTCGTTCGACGAGAGCATCGCCTACACCGAAAGCCAGATCGCGCTGCTCGCGATGACCGAGGACGCCAAGGAAGGCCTGAAAGCGTTCAGCGAGAAGAGGAAGCCGGTCTGGACGGGGAGGTAGAGGATGGAGCGCAGCTCTCGTGTCCCGGACGCGCTGCAGCGCGTGAGCGCTGCTGCGCAGAGCCGGGACCCGGAAGCGCCAGGGGGAACATTCGGTGACATGGGCCCCGGCTCTGCAGCGCACCGCAAGGGGCGCTGCGCTGCGTCCGGGGCACGAGAGTGGGTTTACCAGCTCAGTCCGATTTTCAACGAGAATGTAGCTGCATCCTCCGCCGTCATTCCGGGGCGCGCGCAGCGCGAACTCGGAATCCATCGTGCAGCTCGCGATATGGAGAAATGAACCCGGGCTCGCGCCAAGTGGCGCGCCCCGGAATGACGAGCTACCCCGCGTTCGCCTTCAGCCCAGCCGCCTGGATGCCCGCCACCGCGCAGGCCTCATCATTGTCCGAGGTGTCGCCGGAGACGCCGACAGCGCCGAGCAGGGTCGCGCCGTCCATGATCAGCACGCCGCCGGGGACCGGCACCAGTGCGCCCTTGGCGATTGTGTTCACCGCATCGATGAAATAGGCCTGCTCCTGCGCGCGTTGGAACAGGGCGCGCGAGCCCATGCCCATGGCGAGCGCGCCGTAGGCTTTGCCATGCGCGATTTCGGCGCGCATCAGGCTGGTCCCGTCCTGCGCGGCCGCGAGCTTGAGCACGCCGCGCGCGTCCAGGACGGTGACGACCAACGGCTTCAGCTTGAGCTCGCCGGCCTTCGCGAAGGCGGCGTCGAGGATTTTCCGGGCGGTGTCGAGGGTGAGGTCAGCCATGGCTGGTTTCCTTTGCAGCTGGAGAAGTGGCATTGGATTTGGCGCGATCGAGGCTCATGGCGAGCACGCGCGCGACGTGAAGCGCCTCGCGCTGGGCGCCGTCATGAATTTGGTGCCGGCAGGAGGTGCCGTCAGCGACGACCAGCGTATTCCGATCAGCCTTCCGCACGGCCGGCAGCAGCGACAGCTCGGCCATTTCGATCGAGGCATCATACGTGTCCGCACCGTAGCCGAACGCGCCGGCCATGCCGCAGCAGCTCGACTCGATGGTCTCGACCTCAAGGCCCGGGACGAGGCGCAGCACCTGCTCGACCGGCTTGAAGACGCCGAAGGATTTTTGGTGGCAATGGCCGTGCACCATGGCCTTGTCGGCGATGATGCCGAGCGGCAGTTGCAGCCTTCCGACCTCGGTCTCGCGCACCAGAAACTCCTCGAAGGTCAGCGCATGGGCGCCGACCGCCTTGGCCTCGTCGTCTTTGCGCAGCGAAGCGAGCTCGTCACGCAGCGTCAGGAGGCAGCTTGGCTCGAGGCCGACGATCGGCACGCCGCGCGCCGCGTAGGACGCGAAAGCCGAGACCAGCCGGTCGAGCTCGATCTTGGCTTCGTCGACGAGGCCGGCTGAAAGGAAGGTGCGGCCGCAGCACAGCGGGCGGCTGCCGCTCGCAGGTTTCGGCAGATGCACGCGATAGCCGCCGGCCGTGAGCACGCGCAGCGCCGCGTCCAGGTTCTCGCGCTCATAGATGCGGTTGAAGGTGTCGGCGAATAGCACGACCTCGCGGCCGGCCTCCGGGCCAACGCTCTCGGCGGGCGGCGCGAACACATCGCTGCGGAAGGCGGGGAGCGCCCGGCGCGCGCTGATGCCGGCAAAGCGCTCGAACAGCCTTCGCAACAGTGGGCTGTCGTTGCGCCAATTCGCCAGCGGCGCGAGGCGCGAAGCAAGGCCGGCATAGCGTGGCAGATAGCCGACCAGCCGGTCGCGCAATGTCAGGCCGTGCGAGGCGGCGCGGGCGGCGAGCACCTCGATTTTCATCTTGGCCATGTCGACACCGGTCGGGCATTCGTGGCGGCAGGCCTTGCAGGAGACGCAGAGTTTGAGCGTCTCCATCATCTCGTCCGACGACAGCGCATCGGGGCCGAGCTGGCCGGAGATCGCAAGCCGCAGCGTGTTGGCACGTCCGCGGGTGACGTCCTTCTCGTTGCGCGTGGCGCGGTAGGACGGGCACATCGCGCCGCCCTCCAGCTTGCGACAGGCGCCGTTGTTGTTGCACATCTCGACCGCGCCCTGGAAGCCGCCGCCGGCGCCGGGATAAGCGGACCAGTCGAGCTTCGTCTTCAGCTCGCCGACCCGATAGTCGGGCTTGAAGCGGAACAGCGAGCGGTCGTCCATCCTGGGCGCATCGACGATCTTGCCCGGATTGAGCACGCCGCCGGGGTCGAAGCGCTGCTTCACCTCCCTGAAGTCGGCGACGAGGCGCTCGCCGAACATGCTCTCGTGGAATTCGGAGCGCACCAGCCCGTCGCCATGCTCGCCCGAATGCGAGCCCTTGTACTCGCGCACCAGCGCAAAAGCCTCTTCGGCGATGGCCCGCATCGCCTTGACGTCCTTCTCCAGCTTCAGGTTCAGCACCGGCCGCACATGCAAGCAGCCTTCGGAGGCGTGCGCGTACATCGTGCCACTGGTGCCGTGTTTGGCGAACACTTCGTTCAGCCGCGCGGTGTAGTCGGCGAGGTGCGGCAGCGGCACGGCGCAGTCCTCGACGAAGGAAACAGGCTTGCCTTCCTGCTTCATCGACATCATGACGTTGAGGCCGGCCGCGCGGAAGTCGGCGATGCCGCTCTGCAGCGCTGGTTCGGTGATTTCGACCACGCCGCCCCATTTGCGCGTGTCGTTGTTCCAGCCGAAGCCGAGATCAGCCATCAACTCGCTGAGCTGCTTGAGACGCACCAGATTGTCGGCTTGGTCCTCTTCGGCGAATTCGACCACCAGCACGGCGTCCGGATCGCCCTTGATCGCCGCGGAGATGACGGGTGCGAACATCGCGATGTCGCGGCCGAGCGCGATCATGGTGCGGTCGACCAGCTCGACCGCGATCGGCTTGAGCTTGACGAGGTGCTGGGCCGCGTCCATTGCCTCGTAGAAGCTGCCGAAATGGCAGACGCCGAGCACCTTGTTGCGGATCACGGGCCACAGCTTCAGCTCGACCCTGGTGGTGAAGGCGAGGGTGCCTTCCGAGCCGACCAATAGATGCGCCATGTTGTTCGGCGCATTGCGCGGCACCAGCGCATCGAGATTGTAGCCGCCGACGCGCCGCTGCACTTTCGGGAAGCGCGCGGCGATCTCGTCGGCCTCCCGGGTGCCGAGATCGAGCATATCGCGGAACAGCGCGCGGGTGCTGTCGCCCGCCTCGAGATCGGACAGATCGCGTGCGACCTCGCCGAAGCGGCTGATCGTGCCGTCAGCCAGCGAGGCTTCCATCGACAGCGTGTTGTCGCGCATGGTGCCATAGCGAAGCGAGCGGCCGCCGCAGGAATTGTTGCCGGCCATGCCGCCGATGGTGGCCCGGGAGGCCGTGGAGACGTCGACCGGAAACCACAGGCCGTGCTTCTTGAGCTGACGGTTGAGGTCGTCGAGCACGATGCCGGGCTCCACGACGCAGGTGCGGCCTTCGACATCGAGCGACAGGATCCGGGTGAGGTGCTTGGAGAGATCGACCACGAGGCCGTCATTGACGGTCTGGCCGCATTGCGAGGTGCCACCGCCGCGCGGGGTGACCTTCAGCCCCTCGTCGCGCGCGATCGCCAGCGCCCGCAAGGCCTCGTCCATGGTCTTGGGGACCACCACGCCTGCCGGCATGATCTGGTAGAACGAGGCGTCGGTGGCGTAGCGGCCGCGGCTGAAGCCGTCGAACAGGACGTCGCCGGTCAATTCCGACCGCAGGCGCCGTTCGAGCGAGGAGGCGTTCGTCATCCCTGATCCCGGACTGACCCAGCGAGGCTCAGCCTTGCTGAGTTATTCATTGTGATTCCTGACCGACTGTATTGTGAATGCAAAATGAGCGAGCCACGACGCCCTCAAGGCGATGCCGGCACGCTCTCTTGGGGCTCGGTCAAGTGCTCGATCGCCGCAGTTCGCTTGTTGCGCAGATGCTGGAATAGGATGTCGCTGAGCTCGCTGCCGGCGCGGCGGCGCAGCGCATCGAGGATGGCCTCGTGCTCGCGCATGGCTTCTGCCCAGCGCTGCCGCCTGCGGGCGAAATTGGCGGAATAGCGGACGCGGCGAATGCGGCCGGCAAAATTCGCGTAGGCTGTCTTCAGCGTCTCGTTGCGCGCGGCCGCGACGATGCTCTCGTGGATGCGCTGGTTGGCCTGGAAATAGCCGTGCATGTCGCGATGCAGGTAATAGCCGTACATCTCGTAATGCAGCTGTTCGATCGCCGTGATTTCCGCATCCGTGATGGCTTCGCAGGCGAGGCGTCCGGCCAGGCTTTCCAGGCCCGCCATCACGTCGAACAGTTCTTCGAGGTCGCGCTGGCTGAGCTGGCGCACCCGCGCGCCACGGTTGGGCAACAGCTCGATCAGGCCCTCGGCGGCGAGCACCTTGAGCGCCTCGCGCAGCGGCGTGCGGGAGATGCCGAGCATCTCGCAGAGCTGCCGCTCGGGAACGCGCGCGCCTTCGGGAATATTGCCTTCGACCACGTAGTCGCGCAGCCGCAGCAGGATCTCGCCATGCAGCGAGGCCTCGTGACGGTTTTCCTGGCGGTCGCCGTTGCTGGCGGGCGGGGTGATCGGAACCCCGGTGTCGGGAATCGTGGATTTCATTTGCAGCACGGTAGTTTGTCCGATTGCTCGCGTCGACGCTCGCAATCGAATACCAGATTTCGATTGAATGGACAAAAAATGAATGCAAAATAGCGGTAGAGCCGGCCGTAACCCGCCGAAAGGGAGCTTTTCATGCCTCAGGGACGCCATTTCCTGCAGATTCCGGGCCCGAGCCCGGTCCCCGAGCGCGTCCTGCGCGCGATGGACATGCCTGTCATCGACCACCGCAGCGCCGAATTCGGCGAGCTCGGCCGGACGGTGCTCGAAGGCAGCCAGAAGGTCTTCCAGACCAAAGGGCCGGTGGTGATCTTCCCCTCGTCGGGGACCGGCGCCTGGGAGGCCGCGATCGTCAACACGCTGTCGCCGGGCGACAAGGTGCTGATGGTCGAGACCGGCCACTTCGCCACGATGTGGCGGCAGATGGCCGCCCGCTTCGGCATCGAGGTCGATTTCGTCCCGGGCGACTGGCGCCGCGGCGCCGATCCCGCGGTGATCGAGGGCAAGCTCGCCGAGGACACCGCGCGCACCATCAAGGCCGTGATGGTCGTGCACAACGAGACCTCGACCGGTGCGACCAGCCGAATCGCCGAGATCCGCGCCGCGATCGACCGCGCCTCCCATCCGGCGCTCTTGATGGTCGACACCATCTCCTCGCTCGGCTCGGTCGACTATCGTCACGACGAGTGGAAGGTCGATGTCAGCGTCAGCTGCTCGCAAAAGGGTTTCATGCTGCCGCCCGGCCTCGGCTTCAACGCGATCTCGGACAAGGCCTTGGCTGCGTCCAGGACCAACAAGATGCCGCGCTCCTATTTCGACTGGGAGGAGATGCTCAAGCCCAACGCCAAGGGCTTCTTCCCCTATACGCCCGCGACCAATCTGCTTTACGGGCTGCGCGAGGCGATCGCGATGCTGCTCGAGGAGGGGCTCGACAATGTCTTTGCACGGCATCAGCGCTTGGCGGCTGCGACGCGCGCCGCCGTCAATCATTGGGGTCTCGAAGTGCTCTGCCAGGAGCCCTCAGAGTTCTCGCCGGTGCTGACGGCCGTCCTGATGCCCCCGGGGCATGATGCCGATCAGTTCCGGCAAGTCGTGCTCGACAATTACAACATGTCGCTCGGCTCGGGCCTGTCGAAGGTCGCCGGCAAGGTCTTCCGCATCGGCCATCTCGGCGAATGCAATGCGCTGACGCTGCTCGGCGCGCTCACCGGCGTGGAGATGGGCTTGTCGGTGGCCGGCGTGCCGCACCGCTCCGGCGGTGTGGACGTTGCGATGAAGCTGCTGGAGCAGCGCCCGCAGGGCAATGCCGCGCCGCATCTGAAGATCGTGGGTACGTGAAGGTGTGGTCGCGGCGGGACGGCTGGGCAGGCCGGCCCACCATGCACGAACGGCCCTTTGGAGGAGGGGACAAGCCGGTCAAATGGTGCTATTCGGCGCCCACCAAACCAAGGCAAGACCGGGAAGGACGCCGATGACCGTGCACACTGGAAGGCATTTCTTACAGATTCCAGGACCGACCAACGTGCCCGATCGGGTGCTGCGGGCGATGGACATGCCGACTTTGGATCATCGCGGTCCGGAGTTCGCCGAGCTCGGTTTTGCTGTCCTTGCCGCAATGCAGCGCGTGTTCCGCACCAAGCAGCCCGTGATCATCTTCCCCTCGTCCGGCACCGGCGCCTGGGAAGCGGCGATGGTCAACGTGTTCGCGCCCGGCGACAAGGTCTTGATGTGCGAGACCGGCCAGTTTGCCGTGCTCTGGCGCGGCATCGCCGATAAATTCAAGCTCGATGTCGACTTCATCCCGAGCGATTGGCGCCATGGCGCCGATCTTGCCGAGATCGAGAAGCGTCTTGCCGCCGACAAGCAGCACGCCATCAAGGCGGTCTGCGTCGTGCACAACGAGACCTCGACCGGCTGCGTGACGCCGCCTTTGGAGGTACGCAAGATCCTCGACCGCACAAAACATCCGGCGCTGCTGATGGTCGACACCATCTCCGGCCTCGGTTCGATGGAATATGAGCACGACGCCTGGGGCATCGACGTTTCGGTCGCGGGCTCGCAGAAGGGCCTGATGCTGCCGCCGGGCCTCGGCTTCAACGCTGTCTCGGAGAAGGCGCTTGCGGTGGCGAAGGTTAACCCCGGCATGCGCTCCTACTGGGACTGGCAGGAGGTCATCAGCTTCAACAAGCTCGGCACCTTCCCCTACACGCCCGCGACGAACCTGCTCTACGGCCTGCGCGAGGCGGTGAAGATGCTGGAGGAGGAGGGGCTGGAGAACGTCTGGTCCCGCCACAAGCGCCACAGCGCGGCGACACGCGCCGCGGTCAAGGTCTGGGGCCTGGAGACGCAATGTGCCGATCCCGCCGCGCATTCTCCGGCGCTGACCGGCGTGCGCGTGCCCGAGGGCTTTGATGCGGACGCCTTCCGCAAGGTGGTGCTGGAGAACTTCGACATGTCGCTCGGCACCGGCCTGAACAAGGTCAAGGGCAAGGTGTTCCGCATCGGCCATATCGGCCATTTCAACGATCTGATGCTGATGGGCACGCTCGCCGGCGTCGAGATGGGTCTCGATCTTGCAAAGATCCCGCACCGGAGCGGCGGCGTGCTCGCGGCCATGGACGTCCTCAAGGGACGCGACGTGGTGCCGATGACCAAGGCTCAGGTTGCTTGAAGGCAGCCTGACTGAACTTTAACGAAGAAAGTGAGCGCGCGATGAACGCACCGACGGCTGCCAACGAAGACCTGCTCTACTCCGTCACGGACGGCATCGCGCGGATCACCTTCAACCGCCCGCAGGCGCGCAACGCCATGACCTTCGCCATGTATGACCGCATGGCGGAGATCTGCCAGGAGATCAACACCGACCGTTCGATCAAAGCGCTGATCCTGACCGGCGCGGGCGACAAGGCGTTTGCCTCCGGCACCGACATCTCGCAATTCCGCGCCTTCAAGACCGCGCAGGATGCGCTCGACTACGAGGCGCGCATCGATCGCGTGCTCGGCACGCTCGAGCAGTGCCGCGTGCCGGTGATCGCGGCGATCGCCGGCGCCTGCACCGGCGGCGGCGCGGGGATCGCGGCCTGTTGCGATCTTCGCATCGGCACCGAGACGACGCGGATCGGCTTTCCGATCGCGCGCACGCTCGGCAACTGCCTGTCGATGTCGAACATCAGCCGCGTCGTCGCGCTGGTCGGTCCCGCCCGCACCAAGGATCTGATCTTCAGGGCGCGCCTCGTCGAGGCGCCGGAGGCGCTGGCGCTCGGCCTGCTCAACGAGGTCGTGCCTGATGTGGAGACGCTGCAGCGCCGTGCCGACGAGACAGCAAAGCTCGTCGCCAGCCACGCGCCGCTGACGCTGGAAGTGACCAAGGAAGCGGTGCGCCGCATCCGCCGCACGCTTTCGCGGGAGGAAGGCGAGGACCTGATCCTGAAAGCCTATATGAGCGAAGATTTCCGCGAGGGCATGGATGCCTTCCTCAACAAGCGGGCGCCGGTCTGGAAGGGCAAATAAGTCTCACCGGCTTTCGGATTCGTCAGTCGAAAGTCATATGCGTGCAATTGCCCGTCTGCTTGAACTCCTCAGGATTAGTCCGCACTATGCAGGGATAGAATTTTCCGCACCTACAACTCAAAAAACATCAGGGGACGAAACTCGTGCGAATTCCAGTGAAAGCCGTCGGCGCTGCGACGGCGCTGTTGTTGAGCACGCCGGCTCTCGCCGGCTGGGAGCCGACGAAACCGGTGGAGATCGTGGTGGCGGCGGGCGCGGGTGGCGCCTCCGACCAGATGGCCCGGATGATGCAGGCCGCGATCCAGAAGAACAATCTGATGAAGCAGCCGATGGTGGTCTCGCTCAAGGGCGGCGCCTCGGGCGCGGAAGCGCTGATGTACATGAAGTCCAGCGAGGGCGATCCCAACAAGGTGCTGATCGCCTATTCGCTGATCTACATGTTGCCGCTGTCGGCGAAGATCCCGTTCAACTGGCGCGAACTGACGCCGGTCTCCGTGGTTGCGCTCGACCAGTTCGTGCTGTGGGACAACAGTGCAGGCCCCAAGACGGTGAAGGAATTCGTCGCGGCCGCGAAGGCGGCGAGCGCGCCGTTCAAGATGGGCGGCACCGGCTCCAAGCGCGAGGACCACGTGCTCACCGTGTTCCTGGAGCAGAAGACCGGCGCGAAATTCTCCTATCTGCCCTACAAGTCCGGCGGCGAGGCCGCGACGCAGCTGGTCGGCAACCACATCGAGGCCAACGTCAACAACCCATCCGAAAATCTCGAAGTCTGGCGCGCCGGCCAGGTGCGTCCGCTCTGCGTGTTCGACAGGGAGCGCATTTCCTACACGACCAAGGTGACCGACACGCAGTCCTGGGCCGACATCCCGACCTGCAAGGAGGAGGGCGTCGACGTGCAATATCTGATGCTGCGCGCGATGTTCCTGCCCGGCAAGGTCACGCCGGAGCAGCAGGCGTTCTACGTCGATCTGTTCCACAAGGTGACGCAGACCGCGGAGTATAAGGACTACATGGAGAAGCAGGCCTTGAAGCCGATCTTCCTCACCGGCAAGGACATGGTGCAGTTCCTCGAGGAGGACGATGCGTTGAACAAGTCGCTGATGACGGAAGCCGGTTTCGTCGCGAAGTAGCTCTCTCTTCTCCCTCTCCCCGTTCTTACGGGGAGAGGGCGGGGGTGAGGGGCTCTCTCCACGAGTTGAGCTTGAGGAGAGAGCCCTCACCCGGCGCTTTGCCATAGCCGAAGCTTCGCTTCGGCGTTCTAGGAAACGGCCGCGGATGCGGCCTCTGCCTCTGCCTCTCCCCGTAAGAACGGGGAGAGGTGCATAATCCCCAGCCGCGCATCTGAGTCCATGTCCCAAACCGATATCGAAATCGTCGTCGAGGATCCCACCGCGCCCGAAGACGATTCCCCTTCCGTCGTTTCTTCCGGCACGATCGAGATCGTCGTCTGCCTGCTGCTGCTCGCGCTCGCAATCACGCTCGGCTACGACAATTGGCGCACCGGCGCGTCGTGGGATGCGACCGGGCCGGAGCCCGGCTATTTCCCGTTCTATCTGTCGGTCATTCTCGCCGGCGGCAGCCTCTACGGTCTGATCGCCGCGCTGCTGGCGCGGCGCGCCTCGTCCGGAACCTTCGTCACGCGTGCGCAAGGCCGCCGCGTGCTGGCGGTGTTCGTGCCGACGCTGCTGTTCTGTCTGACGACGCAGTTCCTCGGCCTCTATGTCGCGAGCTTTCTCCTGATCGCGGGCTTCATGCGGCTCGTCGGCCGGATCGCGCTGTGGAAGTCGCTGCTCACTGCATTCGCGTTCACGGCAATCATGTTCGTCACCTTCGACGTCGCCTTCGACGTCATCATGCCGAAGGGGCCGCTCGAAGCGGCCCTCGGCCGCTAGGCGGGCCCGCGCGATGGAAGCTCTCGGTCTCCTGCTCCACGGCTTTGCCGTCCTGCTGACATGGAAGACGCTCCTGCTGATGATGGTCGGGCTGGTGCTCGGCATCTTCGTCGGCGTGCTGCCCGGGCTCGGCGGCCCCAACGGCGTGGCGATCCTGTTGCCGCTGACCTTCACGATGGACCCGACTTCGGCCATCGTGATGCTGTCCTGCATCTATTGGGGCGCATTGTTCGGCGGTGCCATCACCTCGATCCTGTTTAATATCCCGGGCGAAGCCTGGTCCGTCGCGACCACTTTCGACGGCTATCCGATGGCGCAGCAGGGCAGGGCGGCGGAGGCGCTGACTGCGGCGTTCACCTCCTCCTTCGTGGGCTCGCTGGTCGCGGTGCTCCTGATCACCTTTCTCGCGCCGATGATCTCGTCCTTTGCGCTGAAATTCGGCCCGCCCGAGTTCTTTGCGGTGTATCTTCTCACCTTCTGCTCCTTCGTCGGCCTCGGGCGCGAGGCCAAGCACAAGACCGTCATCTCGATGTCGCTGGGCCTGCTGCTGGCCGGCATCGGCATGGATACGGTGTCCGGCAATCTGCGCATGACCTTCGGCTCGCCGGAGCTCTTGCGCGGCATCAACTTCCTGGTGGCCGTCATCGGCCTGTTCGGCATCAGCGAGATCCTGCTGACGATGGAGGAGCGCCTTGCGCTGCGCGGACATGCGGCCGGCATCTCGCTGCGCGTCGTGCTCGGCGTCTGGAAGGATCTGCCGAAATACTGGGTGACGCTGCTGCGCTCCTCCTTCATCGGCTGCTGGCTCGGCATCACCCCGGGCGGTGCGATCGCGGCGTCCTTCATGGGCTACAATCTGGCAAAACGCTTCGCCAAGGAGCCCGACAGCTTCGGCAAGGGCCGCATCGAGGGCGTGTTCGCGCCGGAGACGGCGGCGCATGCCTCCGGCACCTCGGCGCTGCTGCCGATGCTGGCGCTCGGCATTCCCGGCTCGGGCACGGCCGCGATCCTGCTCGGCGGCCTGATGGTGTGGGGCCTCAATCCGGGGCCGCTGCTGTTCGTCGAGCACAAGGATTTCGTCTGGGGCCTGATCGCCTCGATGTATCTCGGCAACGTCGTCGGCCTCGTGCTGGTGCTGACGACAGTGCCGATCTTCGCCTCGATCCTGCGCGTGCCGTTCGCGGCGGTGGCGCCGATGATCGTGGTGTCCTGTGCGATCGGCGCCTATGCCATCCAGAACGCGATGTTCGACGTCTGGCTGATGCTGGGCTTTGGCGTGGTCGGCTATGTCTTCAAGAAGATCGGCATTCCCCTTGCGCCGTTCACCCTTGCGCTCGTGCTCGGCAACCGCGCCGAGGATGCCTTCCGCCTGTCAATGATCGGCTCCGGCGGCACCCTGAAGGTGTTCTGGTCGAACGGCCTGGTCGGCTCGATCACGACATTGGCGATTCTGCTGCTGTTCTGGCCGGTGATCGACGGCCTGCTCGGCGGTATCGGCAGGAAGGCGGCGGGGCAAAACGGCGACGCAACGAAAGGTTGAATTATATCAGTGTCTTAGTTTCAATGTGTCGTCACAGTCCGGTCGGTGACGCCTTGTGATTGTTTCCAGATGTTGCTGTTGCGCGACAGCCCGGGCCGGGCTTCGCGCTTATGCTTCCCGTAGATTTATTTCCTTTTCACGGGGCATTGCAATGAAGCAGGTTGTGATGGGAATTGTGGCGGCATCGCTGGTCGCGAGCAGCGCACTGGCCGCTGATCTGGCATCGAAGCCGTACGTGAAGGCTCCCGCCACGGTCGATCCGATCTGGAGCTGGACCGGCTTCTACGCCGGCGCCAATGGGGGCTATAGCTGGGGCCGGTCGAATGCCTCAGTCCTGCCGACCTCACCGCTTGGGGTGAACATCCGACAGAACGTTGATGGAGGACTTGGCGGCGTTCAGGTCGGCTACAACTGGCAGGTCGATCCAAAATGGGTTTTGGGTGTTGAAGCCGATATTCAGGGCACCGGCGAGCGTGGACGTTCGATCGATCCGCTTCTGGCGGTCAGGATCGGTTCGCTTGGACTTTCCGGCTCTGCCAACAGCAGCACAGATTTCCCGTGGTTTGCGACCTTCCGCGGTCGGGCCGGGTTTTTGGCTGATCCGAGCCTGCTGCTTTATGCGACGGGTGGTTTGGCTGTTGGAGAGGTCAAGTTCGGTACTCAGGCAACGCTGACCGCACAGCTGTTCGATGGAAACAGCAACACGCCCATCGGTGGGCCCGTTACAGTCGTCGGTGCGGCGGTTTCGGAGAGCAAGACTCGCTGGGGTTGGACCGCAGGCGCAGGCGTTGAGAAGAAGTTCAACCGCAACTGGTCAGCCAAGCTCGAATATCTCTACATAGACTTGGGGTCGGCCACCTATTTCGGCGGGACCGTCAATGCGACCAGCGTCTCGTTCCACGATCATGTGCTGCGAGCTGGCTTTAACTACGCTTTCAACCCGGTCCCGGCGGTCGCGAAGTACTGAAATCAGGAGGCGACAACGAGAAGCAAAGCCCGGCCTCGCGCTGGGCTTTAGCGTTTCCGGCGGGGATCACACCACCTTGGCGTCCCTGAGCCCCGCAATCTCGTCGGCGCCGAAGCCGAACTCTTTCAGCACCTCGTCGGTTTGCTCGCCGAATTCCGGCGGCCGCGCCACCATCCTGCTCGGCGTGCGCGACAGCGTCACGGGCTGACCGACCAGGCGGATATGCCGGCCTTCATCGTTCGGCACGTCCTGCGCAATGCCGAGATGCTTGACCTGCGCATCCTCGAACATCTGGTCGATGGCGTAGATCGGCCCGCAGGGCACGCCGGCCTCATTGAGCTCGCGGACCCAGGTCTCGGTCGACTTCGTCACAGTGCGCTTCTCGATCTCGGCGTTGAGCGCATCGCGGTTCTTGGAGCGGGCAGGGGCGGTCGCGTAGTCGGGATGGGCATAGAGCTCCGGCGCGCCGATCGCCTGCGCACAGCGCTCCCAGATCCGCCCGCCCGTGGTGGCGATGTTGATATAGCCGTCGGAAGTTTTGAACACGCCGGTCGGAATGCTGGTCGGATGGTTGTTGCCAGCCTGCTTGGCGACCTCCTTCTCCATCAGCCAGCGCGCAGCCTGGAAGTCGAGCATGAAGATCTGCGCCTGCAGCAGTGAGGTCTGCACCCACTGGCCTTTGCCCGAGACCTCGCGCTCGAGCAGGGCAGTGAGGATACCCATCGCGCAAAACAGGCCGGCACTGAGGTCGGCGACCGGAATACCGACCCGCATCGGGCCCTCGCCCGGCGCGCCGGTGATCGACATCAGCCCGCCCATGCCTTGCGCGATCTGATCGAAGCCGGGCCGCTTGTGGTAAGGGCCGTCCTGGCCGAAACCGGAGATGCTGCCATAGACGATGCGCGGGTTGATCGCGGCGAGGCTGTCGTAGTCGATGCCGAGCTTCTTCTTCACGTCCGGCCGGAAATTCTCGACCACGACGTCGGCCCTGGCGGCGAGGCGCTTGAACACCGCGAGCCCGCGCTCGTCCTTCAGGTTCAGCGTCATCGCCCGCTTGTTGCGGTGCAAATTCTGAAAGTCGGAACCGCGCCGAGGCCCGCCCGGCTGCTCGCCGCCGGCATCCTCGGTCAGCGCGTCGATCTTGACGACGTTGGCGCCCCAGTCGGCGAGCTGCCGTACGCAGGTCGGCCCGGAGCGGACACGGGTCAGATCGAGCACGGTGAAGCGCGACAGGGCTTCCGAGGCATGCGGAAAGGGCATCGTGAAAGGCTCCGGGACAGATTGCGGGCCTACCATAGTGCCCAGAGATCATGCGACAAGCCGGCCCGACGCCGGTCCCGCCTGCCGAAATGCCTTGCCTGAGGGCGGCGTCCGCGAGATCAGCGCGGCAGACGCTTCAATTCGGCGCGCGCCTGCGCGGCGAGGGGATCATCGCCATGGCGCGCAATGAAGAGCTCAAGCGCCTCCCGCGTTCCCTTCCGGCGGGCAGCTTCATATTCCTCTGCCACCGCAGCGGCAGGATCTCGCGCCATCGGCATGGAGGGCGCGCGCCCTGCCTTACTGCTGTCCTCTGCCATGGCCTTCTCTATCATCACAGGCAGTCCTCCGAGACGTTGATGGAACAGTCCAGCAAACGCAATCAAGGCGCCAAACAGCCCGGCTGGCAGTGTGCGCATTTTCATGAATCCTGCAAATCACGGGTGTTCCGGGAACCAAATCCTATGCTCGCGTTCCGTACGACTACGGGATTTAATGGCTAACACGGCGTTATGGTAGCAGTGCAAACGCCGCTGCCCCATTTAAACCAAACGTTTAACTCTCTAGCTAGAATCATGTGCCCCGCGGCGACTCACACGACGCGTTGCTTTGGAGAATCAATTGGCTACCGCTGTTAATGTCAGTGCCACCAACAACGCCGAGATCGACGGCCTGCTGTCGGGCTACAAATGGTCGGGCACGATCACCTACAGCTTTCCCGACGCGCCGAACGACTATTCCAATCCCTATTACGGCGGCAGCAGCGAGCCGACCACGTCGGGCTTTGTGTCGGCACCCGCGCAGATCCAGACGGCGATCAACTATGCGATCGGATTGATCCTCGGCTATACCAACGCCGACATCCAATATGCGGGCACGAACGGCGCGGACATCATGATCGCGCAGTCGCCTGCGGCCAATCCGACTGCCTACGCCTACTATCCCGGCAATTATGCGTCCGGCGGCGACATCTGGTTTGGCACTCAATACAATTTCTCGCTGGCCAAGCTCGGCAATTATTACTTCACCACCGCGCTGCACGAACTCGGCCACGCCTTCGGCCTCAAGCACAGCCAGGAGGCCGGCGGCCCCGGCAACGTCGCGGTGCCGAGCGCGCATGACGCCAGCGAATACACCGTCATGAGCTATCGCAGCTATGTCGGCGGTTCGACGACGAGCGGCTACACCAACGAAGCGTACGGATATTCGCAGACCTACATGGCCAACGATATCCTGGCGCTCCAGACCATGTACGGTGCGGACTTTACGACCCAGAGCAGCAACACCGTCTACACCTGGAATCCGACCACGGGGCAGCAGTTCATCAATGGCGTCGGCCAGCTCGCACCGGGCGGAGGCGTCGGCGGCTCGGCCAATCGCATCTACGAGACTGTCTGGGACGGCGGCGGCATCGATACCTACGACCTGTCGAACTATACGACGAACCTGAGCATCAACCTCAATCCCGGTGCCTCGTCGGTGTTCTCCTCCGTGCAGCTGGCCTATCTCGGCGACGGCCACTACGCATCGGGCAACGTTTACAACGCCTATCTTTATAATGGCGACGCGCGCTCCTACATCGACAACGCCACCGGCGGGTCCGGCAACGACACGATCATCGGCAACGCCATCGCCAACACGCTGAATGGCGCCGGCGGCAACGACACGATCACCGGCGGTGCGGGCAACGACACCATTAACGGCGGCTCAGGCACGGATACCGCAATATATTCGGGCAGTCGGGCCAACTACACGGTTTCCTACAACGCGACGACACAGACTTTCACCCTGGTCGACTTGCGCAGCGGCTCGCCTGACGGCACCGACACCGTCGCCGGCGTCGAATATTTTCAGTTTGGGGATGGCACGGTGGCCAGCTCCACCCTCGTTACGAGAACGATCGAGGCGTTCGGGTCGACCAGCGTGGTGGTGTCCGGCGGCAACTACTATCTGAACAATATCTCCACCGGCGCCGGCCCAACGCTGAAATACCAAGGCAATGTGGTGAACACGGCCAATTACACCACGTGGTCCGTGATTGCGGCCGAGCAGGTGTCGGGTGGCGGCTACGACGTGGTCTGGAAGGATTCGTCGAACGGACATTACTCGGTCTGGAGCACCAACAGCAGCGGCAATTTCCTGACGACGCTGGCCGCGGCTCCGGAAGTGCTGGGGACCGATCCGTCCCTGCAAGCACTGGAGCCGACGCTCCAGCAGGATCTCAACGGCGATGGCACGATTGGTATTCCCGCAGGCAGCCTTGTCACGATCGAGGCGTTGGGATCGACCAGCGTGGTGGTGTCCGGCGGCAACTACTATCTGAACAATATCTCCACCGGCGCCGGCCCAACGCTGAAATACCAAGGCAATGTGGTGAACACGGCCAATTACACCACGTGGTCCGTGATTGCGGCCGAGCAGGTGTCGGGTGGCGGCTACGACGTGGTCTGGAAAAACTCGGCCAACGGGCACTATTCGGTCTGGAGCACCAACAGCAGCGGCAATTTCCTGACGACGCTGGCCGCGGCTCCGGAAGTGCTGGGCAGCGATCCGTCCCTGCAAGCACTGGAGCCGACGCTCCAGCAGGATCTCAATGGCGATGGCACGATCGGAGTGCCGATGGCCAGCCCCGTCACGATCGAGGCGTTCGGATCGACCAGCGTGGTGGTGTCCGGCGGCAACTACTATCTGAACAACATCTCCACCGGCGCCGGCCCAACGCTGAAATACCAAGGCAATGTGGTGAACACGGCCAATTACACGACGTGGTCCGTCATCGCGGCCGAGCAGGTGTCGGGTGGCGGCTACGACGTGGTCTGGAAAAACTCGGCCAACGGGCACTATTCGGTCTGGAGCACCAACAGCAGCGGCAATTTCCTGACGACGCTGGCCGCGGCTCCCGAAGTCCTGGGGAGCGATCCGTCCCTGAAAGCGCTGGAGCCGACGCTGCAGCAGGATCTCAATGGCGATGGCTCGATCGGGGTTCCGGTTGCCAGCCCCGTCACGATCGAGGCGTTGGGAGCGACCAGCGTCGTGGTGTCCGGCGGCAATTACTATCTGAACAACATCTCGACCGGCACCGGACCTACGCTGAAATACCTAGGCAGTGAGGTGAACACGGCCAATTACACCACGTGGTCCGTCATTGCGGCCGAGCAGGTGTCCGGTGGCGGCTACGACGTGGTCTGGAAGGACTCGTCGAACGGACATTACTCGGTTTGGAGCACGGACGGCACCGGCAACTTCCAGACCACCCTTGCCGCGGCTCCGGAAGTGCTCGGGTCCGATCCGTCTCTGAAAGCGCTGGAGCCGACGCTCCAGCAGGATCTCAACGGCGACGGCACCGTCGGCGCTGCGCCGTTCGCAGACAGCTTCGCGTTCGACTTCACCCAGCACGCAACCTCATTGACTGCTCCGTCCGAGCCCCCTGACTTTGTGCCCGCGCCGGCCGATCCCCGGACCGCGCCGGAGCACTGGACTCAAGCGGCGGGGAGTCACGACACGGCTCTGACTGACATCCTGATGGATATGCTCCACAACGTGCACGGCTCCGGTTTCCTGCTGGGCTGACGACGTGAGCGGTGCGCGCTCATTGCCGAAGCTCGCCGCGGAGGTTGAACCCTGCGAGCGGGATCAGGCGATTTCGAGCGAGTGCTTGAAGTAGGCGATCGTCTCCTTCAGCCCGTCTTCGAGCGCAACCTTCGGCTCCCAGTTCAGCACTGCCTTCGCCTTGGCGAGGTCGGGCTGGCGCTGACGCGGGTCGTCCTGCGGCAGCGGCTTGAACTCGAGCTTGGAGCGCGAGCCGGTGAGCTTGATGACCTTCTCGGCGAGCTCGCGGATCGTGAACTCGGAATTGTTGCCGAGATTGATCGGGCCGGTGACGTCTTCCGCGGTCACCATCAACCGCATGATGGCCTCGACGAGGTCGTCGACATAGCAGAACGAGCGGGTCTGGCCGCCGTCGCCGAACACGGTGATCGGCTCGCCCTTCAGCGCCTGGACGATGAAGGACGACACCACGCGGCCGTCATTTGGTTGCATGCGCGGGCCGTAGGTGTTGAAGATGCGCGCGACCTTGATCGGCAGGCTATGCTGGCGCCAATAATCGAAGAACAACGTCTCGGCGCAGCGCTTGCCCTCGTCGTAGCAGGAACGGATG
The DNA here is from genome assembly GCF_016031655.1 of Bradyrhizobium glycinis. Lineage (GTDB taxonomy): Bacteria > Pseudomonadota > Alphaproteobacteria > Rhizobiales > Xanthobacteraceae > Bradyrhizobium > Bradyrhizobium glycinis. The sequence goes on along the minus strand of NZ_JACCHQ010000006.1, from coordinate 160,149 downwards.
CCGATCGGGTTGACGTTACCCCAATAATCCTCGGTCTGCGGATGGATCAGCGGATCGCCATAGACCTCGCTGGTCGAAGCCTGGAAGATGCGCGCCTTGAGCCGCTTGGCGAGGCCCAGCATGTTGATGGCACCGTGCACCGAGGTCTTGGTGGTCTGCACGGGATCGCGCTGGTAGTGGATCGGTGAGGCCGGACAGGCCAGGTTGAAGATCGCGTCGACCTCGATGTAGAGCGGGAAGGTGACGTCGTGCCGGACTGCCTCGAACAGCGGATTTGCGATCAGATGGGCGATGTTGCGTCGGCTGCCGGTGAAATAATTGTCCGCGGACACCACCTCGGCACCGGCATCCAGCAGCCGCTCGCACAGGTGCGAACCGATGAACCCGGCGCCTCCGGTCACGAGGATGCGGCTTTTCCTGTAGTTTTCAAACGGCATGATCGGTTCCAGATTGTATGCGGCGGGGCAGGCTGAGTGGTATCGGCAACGGCCGGACTCGCCAATAGCCAAGTGGACTTGGGCTGAGGTGTTAAATTACCTCTATTGTGCATGGGGTTGTTTTGGCATTTTTTTCAGTCGGGTCCCGCCACAAGTCTAGAACTCCCGCCGCTTCAGCCAGGCCCGAGCCCCCCAATGGGCAAAGCACCAGGCTGATCGGGCCAGGGAGAGCTGCTCGATATTGCGGTAGATCTGCCAGACCCATTTGGCCGAGCGCAGCGGGCGACTGGAGACCGAGGAGCCTCTGACCCGGTAGCGGGCCAGATCCTCGTTGAGGCCGTATGCGGTATGGCCGCGCTTGAGGATCGAGAGCCACAGGCAGAAATCGTCGTAGCCCTCGTTCTTCATCGCGACGGGACCTGCGATCTCGCGGTCGACCATCGCGGTCAGCGTCGCGATCGCGGTGTTCTTCAGGAGCTGCCCATAGGTGAGCGAGGCCGGCACCTCGATCAGCCGTCCGGTGACGGTGTTGGTCTCGTTGATGCGGCGGAAGGCGGTGTAGCTGAGGGCGGCTTGCCTTGCCTTTGCGAAGGCGAGCTGTCGCTCGAGCTTCTCGGGCAGCCACAGATCGTCGCTGTCGAGGAAGGCGAGATAGCGGCCCTGCGCCTGGTCGATCGCGGCCTGACGCGCCAGCGCCGGCCCGCCGTTCTTCGCCTGCCGGATCAGCTTGACGCGCGGATCGCGCTCGCCGATGCCGGCGATGATCTGCGGGGTCTTGTCTGTCGAGCAGTCGTCGGCGATCAAGAGCTCCCAATCTGTGAATGTCTGGCTCTGCACCGAGCGGATCGTCTCCTCAATCAGGCCTTCGACGTTCCAGGACGGAGTGATGATCGAAACGAGCGGCATGACGGGTCCGTTCAGTTCGCGCGGGCAGGCGCGGCGATCGCGGCGCGCAAGGAGGCCGCAAACGTGTCGAGCAGCTTGGTGTCGCTGACATAGAGCTCGCCCGGATAAGACCGTCGCCAGGCCGACTCGAAATAGGGCGCGCCCTTGGCGGGATCGAACGGCCCGGCGGCGAGCGCCTCGCGCAACCGTGCGGGTACATCGGCCAGACGATCGACCGCATAGACCAGCGGACAGGAGCGGTAGAATGCGTCGCCCATCACCACCACCGGCTTGCCGAGCAGCAGCGCTTCGGCGCCCGACTTGCTGTTGACGGAGACGACGGCAGCAGCGCGATCGAGCACGGTGTAATTGTTGGTCTGCGGCGGCAATAGCACGAAATTGTCGAACCGCCGCGCGAGCTCGAACAGGCGGGTGGCCGAGATTGCACCGATCTGGGCAGGATGCTCCTTCACCACGAGCACATGCGAATCCGGGATCGTGCGCAGCAGGAAGTCGACGGTCGCGACCTGGTCGAGATAGTCCGGCGAGCGCAGCGTCAGCGCCATGTCTGCCGGAACGTGGAACGGATAGTAGACGAAGGGCGTTTCGGGAAGCGGTTGATAGAGCTTGCGCAGCCGCGTCGCGTTCAGCGCCATCGCAGCATGCACCTGAGCATGACGCAGATTGTGCCCGAACTCCTGGTGCTTGCCGAGGGCGAACTGGTCCCAGAGCTTCTCGACGAGACGATTGGCGTTGCGCAAATTGACGACCTTCTTGAAGGCTGCCGAATAGTGATGCTGGTCCTTCTTGGGAATGACGATCGCGCGCTGCGTCAACGTGTCGTCGAGATAGGCGCGGACCTCGGGCGACACGGGTTCGGCGGGGTCCGCCATCATATCGGGAGCGGCAAGGCTGTCCGGCGTGAAGTACATGCGGCCGCGAAAGAACGACGGCTCAATGAACCAGTTGCGGATGTTGCGGCGCTTTGCGGCGTAGAAGCTCGCGATCACCGAAAGAAAGCCGCCGAGTTCCTGGACCAGCTCGGCGCGCTTGCCTTGCCGCTCCAGCCGGTCGAGCAGCGTCTCCATCGCGTTCGCGTAAATCATGAAGCGGCGGCGCAAGGCGGCAGTATCGCGGATGCCGAAGGTGAAGCGCTCATGGCTGAACAGGAAGTTGGTTCCGGCCAGTCCGTAAGATGCGACGCGCGTATCGAACGCGCCGCGATCGTCGGGCGAGAAGCCGGCCTTGAGGCCTTCACGATACATGTTCGTAACCGGGACCCCCTCGGCCGCCGACATCTCGGCGCTGCGATCGTCGAAGGCAAGCAACTCCACGTCATGGCCTGCCGCGCGCAAGCGTTGCGCCACCGGAATCCAGAACCGCGTCTGGTATTCGGCAAGCGTGGTGATGAGAATGGTCGTTGCAGATGCTGTCATGGCTCTACTGGGCGTGTTCGATCGCAATGCTCGCGAGCGGCAAGCCCGTCATCGCGCAATGCGCGCGCCTTGCCGTGAGCTGCGACGGGCTCGCCTGATCATGAGCGGCGATGCGCTGAAGCAGGGGCTGGACGATCGATGGTGCGATCCGCTTGTCGCGACGGGCGGGATTGAACTGGCTGCGCAGCCGCTCGGTGACGGCCGAGCCGAGCGCCGCGCTGGCGGCGCCCTTGATGATCTGGCCGATGCTCGGCTTGTCGCGCGTGCCTTTCATGGTGGCAAGCAGCGATACGTAGGGCCGCCGCGAGATCGCTGCGCGCGTCAGGACGTCGGCGACGCGTTCGGCGGCTTTCCCGTCGTTCAGATGAAAGAAGGCCTCGATATCGGCGGCGTGAACGCGGGCGAAATCGAAGGCCTCGGTCTCGTGCTCGATGTGGTCGATGGCGCTGAGCAGCTCGTCGAACGAGGCAACCGGCCGGCTCACGCGTGCGGGCAGCGCGGCATGGCCGGCCGTCGCCGGCGTGTTCAGATACTCGAGTTGGAGCGGGAGCTTGCCGAGCAGGACCGACTCCACGGCCGTTCCGCAATTGAGATGAATGACGGCGGCCGCATTGCGGATGCGGTCGAGCACGCTGCCGGTGCCGTCGATCAGGACGTTGGCGTGGCGCGAGAGCGCGTTGCGATAGACGTCCTCGCTCTCGAAGGGATGCGGACGCACGAGAATGTTGCGGTCGGGCCTTGCGGCGGCGAGCCGGTCGAGCTCGGCAAGATAGTTCGCGAAGACCTGCTTCAGGTCTGCGATGAAGCGATCGACATAGGTGCCGTCCCAGCCGGCCCGCACCATTGCTTCGCGCTCGCCGCCCGGCTTGCCGGTGAAGCGTGAATTGACCAGCGGAAAGTTGGCGTTGACGAGCAGGTAGCCGCGCGGCTCGCCGTCGAGCAGCGCGCGCCAGCGTGGGGCCGCAAAGTCGAAGCGCGGGCATCCGGTGAGGTGAAGCTGCTCCGGTTTCATGGTTCCGGCGGCGAGAAAGGCGTCGCGCAGCCGGCTGCCCCAGAAGAAATAGCCCGTCAGGATATCCGCGTAGCCGCTGCCCTTGATGTGGGCCGCCATTGCCGGGGGCGAATTGCCGCCCTTCTCAGCGAGCACGCCGCCCTCGGTATCAAGAACGTAAAGCGCAAGGCCCGCCTTGGCGAAACTGCGCATCAGGTCGAGATTGACCGGTCGCGCATAGTTGGCGACCAGCGCATCGAGCCCGAGCCGCGGCACGTCGACCGCCTGTTCGTACATCGGCACAAGCACGACCGAGACGCCGCGCCGCGCGAGTTGATAAGCGAGCATGACTGCCCCAGGCAGGTCACGCTTGGGGTGATCGACCACCAGGCCTATGCGCAAGATGTGAGCTCCCGGCAGATCCGCGTCAGAGCCGCATCACGGTGCGCTCGAGCTCCGTCAGGGCGCCGACCGCGCGGAAGCGCGGCGGCGGTTCGGGAAAGATGCGCGGCTGCTGGATGTAGGTTGCCGTGTACAGCAGGCGGCTGTGATCCGACTGGATCCGGCTTCCCATGTGCAGGCAGCGCGCAGTGTTGACGATGAAGGACGACAGGCGAGGCGCGATCATTTCCTTGACCGCGTCCGGACCGGTCTTGGCGAACACCTGAGCGTCGCTCATATGGCTCTTCAGCGAGTTGCGGAACGCCTTCGACGGCCCGGCCGGAATGAAGGTAAACGGACCGTCCGCGCTGTCCCGAACATCGGTCAGGTAGATGAAGAGCTTGCAGACGCGCTTGTCGTCGTGATCGAGATGCCAGAGCTGGGAGTAGCTGAGCGCCTGGTTTGGCGTCGGCTGCGACAGCGTCAGCAGCACGTCGGAGAGCTGTGGCAGATCGTGCATGAAGTCGCCGATGATGCGCAGCGCGGCCGGCTGCAGGGCGTAGCGCACGAACGGATGGTCGGTCGCGAAGGCACCGTTGACGAGGTCCTCGTCAAGCAGGCTGACCCAGAACGATTTATGGCCGAGCTGCTGCTTGCCGGAGAGCTCGTTCAGCCGGGTCACCTTATCGTCCGCAACGGCGGCAACGGCTTCTGCGAGGCCGCGGTCCATGAGCGCGGATACGTCGACGTAGCCGTCACGGTCGAGCTTCCGGCTCGCCTCGCTCCATTCCGCTTTCGACGGAAGCTGATCGAGCAGGGCGGCACGCCGGGCCCGAGCGCCCGGCTGCAGGCCTGTCAGGACCGCCTTGGTGATCCAGCCGAGATCCGTCCTGTTGAAGTGCCACAGGAGGCGGCGAAACTGGTTGATCTTCTGCTTTTTCGGCGTTTTCACGCCGGCATCGATGGTGGTCATCTGGGATAGCCCGATCGCAGGAAAGCAGGCCTCTTTAACCTCAGGGCCGATCCTTTTGCTACCCTAAAGTGTCGCCGGGGAGACACCCTTTCGACCGAAATAGGTCCGGCCAAGCGCGGCAATCAGGCCGCGCTGTTCCTCGGTCAGGACCAGAAAATATTGGGCCGTCCATGTGGCGGCGCAAAACGCAGCCATAAGCCCCGCCAGCGCGACGATCCCGGCGTCGGGCACGAAATACTGGATGGCAGCGAGAGGAAGCGCTGCGAGCAGGAGGATGGCCCAATGGGCCAGCATGGCAGACCAGAACCGCTTCGCATCCAGTTCGAGCTCCCTGACGAAGGTCATGAGCTGCCAGGGTACGATCGCGGAGGTTCCGATGGCCTGCCCGAGGATGAAGGCCCGCTCCGCGAGAAGGTGGACGGCCGCAAGGGTGACCGCCGCCCAGATCACCAGATGGATCATCATCAGCCTGTTCAGCCGCCGCTGAACTTTGGTGCGCGTCATGAACAATGTGTTGCCGAAGATGACGTATTGAAAGCACATCGTTACCACGAACATCCAGCCCATCCAGTGGGCGTAAGGGACGATCTGCGGTCCGATCCAGAGATGCATGATCGCGGGCGACATCACCGCGGCCGCGACGAAGGGCGGCACCGTCACGATCGGCAGCATCACGATCCCGGCTTCGCCAAAGCGGTTGAATTGGAGGTGGCTGTTTCGCTGATCGAGGCGGCTGACCACCGGGAGCATTGCCGAGATGAGCAAACTCGCCACCACCTTGGCTAGTCGCGGGATTCTCACCAGGGTGTCGTAGATACCGACACTCTGTGGGCCGATAAAGGTGCCGATGAGAAATGGCTGGATCGGCGCGATAATGCCGCCGATCAACTTGCCCTGCATCACCAGGATGCAGCGCGTCATCACCTCGCGGCCGACCGCCGCCGCAGGAACCGTCAACCTGATCCGCGTACGACTGAGTGCGGCGACCGAGGCGCCGAGCAGGATCAGCGCGCGCAAGACGCCGCTGGCAAGGAAATAGTAGGTCACCATCTCGTACGGTTGCCCGGATCGGGCAGCGTAGATGGTGGCGGCGACGTAGAGCAAAGTCGTCAGAAACTCGCAAAGCCGCAACAGCCCGTAGCGCTCGAAGCCTTTGACGACGCCTTCCCACACCAGGGCTGGGAACAGCAGGAGGTTGCTGGCAGCCGTCGCGAGCAGCATGTTGGTGAAGCTTGCAGCATGCGTCGGCTCGACCTTGAACTGGGTGACGATCAGCGGCGCAGTGAGCCATATCGCAAGGCTCAGCGCGATTCCCAGCAGCAACGAGATCACGGAGAGCAGCAGGATCTGACCGCCTGCCAGGCGCCAGTCGCGGTGCTCCCTGGCGCGAGCGACCACCTGGGTCGTCACCTCGGGCAGGCCGAAGTCGACGACTCCGATCAGTCCGGAGGGCAGCAAGAGGCGGGTGAGAACGATGAGACCGAACTCGGCAACGCCCCAGGTCCTGATGATGATCGGAATGACGATGATGCCGAGGATGGCGACGAGGCCGAAGACGATCGCCGACACGACGGTATTCTGAACGAGGCGCTTCAGCATGGCATGGCTCGGCTTACCATGCGCTCAGGCCGCCATCGACGGCGATGTTCTGGCCGGTTACGTAGGAGGCCGCATCCGACACCAGGAACAGCATCGCACCCACCATCTCGTCGGCACGGGCCATGCGGCCGAGCGGGATGCGGGCACCGTAACCTTGCTTGAACGTCTCGTTCTGCCCGCTCTCCACGCCGCCCGGAGTCAGCGTGTTGACCCGAACACCCTTCGCCGCCCAATAAGTCGCAAGGTGCTTGGTCAGGCCGATGACCCCGGCCTTGGACGCCGTATAGACCGCCGGCGTGTTGATGGCGCGGCCGAGATATTCGGAGCCCTCGTAGATGCGCTGGTCGGGCGCCAGCAATCCGTAGATCGAGGCGGTCTGCACGATGGCGCCGTAGCTGCGCTCGGCCATCCGGCCGCCGAACACCTGCGCGACGGTGAACATGCCGTCGAGATTGACCGACATGATCTCGCGCCAAGTATCCTGCGAGAAAGTCTCGACCGGGGCGAAGAAGGCGTCCACGTCGCGGGTCTTGCTGGCGGCGTTGTTGAGCAGGATCGAGACCGCTCCGAGGTCGGATTCGATCGCATCGGCCGTCTTGCGCACCACATCGGGCTTGGTGATGTCGCAACCGTAACCCCTGGCCCGGACGGCATGGCGTGAGGCGACGTCGGCCGCTGCCGCCTCGGTCGTGGCCTGATCGAGATCTACGATCGCGACATTGGCGCCGAACTCGGCAAGTCCCTCGGCAAATCGGCGTCCGAGAATGCCGCACCCGCCGGTGACGACGGCCGTACGCCCGGTCAGATCGAACAGAGCCTTGAAGCTCGTGGTCATCGCTTGCGCCTCCTCAGGCCGGCAGTCGTTGGCGGAGCAATAGTTCAACCAACGCAAAGTCGAGATCCGAATCGATGTCGATCGAACGCTCTTCCGGCATCTCGAACAGGCGCGTATCCGGATAGAACACCGCGGGGTGCTCCAGGAACGGTGCGACGCGCCAGACATAGATCGACGCGTTCATGTCGAAGCAGCGCGGGGCATCCTGCCGTCGGGTGATCGGCGGATTGGCGGATTTCGAGAGGCCCACGCTGCCGTCGGTGCGCTGCTCGACGAGGTTGAAATACGGCGAGCGCCGCGCCGGCGCACCGGTGATGACATTGCGCGCGCCGCTCTCGCGCAGCAACGCCACCGCACCGGTGATGTCCGAGGCCAGCCTGAGCGGGGAAGTGACATCGAGATCGACGAAAATCTCCGGTGTCGTACCCATTTGCGCGATGGCCTGCTCGAGACAGTGCCGGATCGCCGGCAGCTTCGGCGCGGTGTCGGTCGCCATCTCATCGGGGCGCTTGACCGCGATATCGGCGCCGGCCTTCACCGCCGCATCGAGCAAGGCGTCCGAATCGCTGCTGAACGCGATCGCGTCGAACAGGCCTGTCTCGCGCGCCTGCTCGATGCTCCACGCGAGCACGGGCCTGCCCAGGAGATCGCGCGCGTTCTTGCCGACGACACCTTTCGAGCCGCCTCGCGCGCAGATGGTACAGACAAGGCTCATGGCGACACCCAGGTCTTGCTGCGCAGCGCGCGCTCGCTGGCGTCGATCAGATGCATGACGCCGAGGGCCTCCGGCAGCGTGCAGGCCGGACTGGCACCACGCATCGCCGCGACATGCATGTCGCGGTAGGTCTGGTCGCGCTCGCTGGGAATCTCCCTTGCCTTGCCGTTGACGACGAGGCGGCCGCCGACGAGATCGGCCTCGATGGTGTCGTCGTCGACATTGACGCGAATACGGCGGACGCCCTGACGGTCGAGATAGTCCATGTGGACGTGGACGGACGGCGCCCGCTGCATATCGAGCAGCAGGTCGAGATGGTCCTCGACGTCGATGTCGCGCGCGCCGGAGGCGCCGCCAAGCGCCGCGACGCGATGCCATGGCCCGAACAGCCAGAGCAGATAGTCCAGTTCGTGGCTGAGATCCCGCAGCACCCCGCCGCCGGCATCAGCCGTGGCGGAGGCGGTGTTGCGGTGATCGCGGCCCGGTCGCCAATCCCTGATGTCCTGGCCGACATAGGCGCCGACCGTGATCACCTCGCGCCCGCGCAGTGTGTCCGCCAGCGCCGTCATCACTGGATGAAAGCGCAGATTGTATCCGACGCTGACATGGGCAAACGGATATTTCGGGGGCGGTGCCGGCGTTGCGAAAAGCGGCTTCTCGACGAGGACATTGCCCTGGAAGCCGGTTTGCGCCAGCTCTTGCAGATTGTCCGCATGGTGCGCCGTCTCGGTGGCAATCACGACGTAGTCCGGACGCGCCGCCGCGACGGCCTGCGCGATCGAACCGTAGTCGCCACCTTCGCGCCGGCTGACCGTTGCGACCCGAAGATCGAGCTCGCGCAGGACGCGCGCATGCCTTGTGCCGATCGAGCCGAGGCCAACCACGACGGCTGTTGTCGAGGTCACGGGAAAACCTCGTGAAACTCCGCATGCGCCTGCTCGAAATCCTCCAGCCGGCCGATGTCGAGCCAGTACTCGCGAATTGGATAGACCGCGACGCGTCCCTTGTCGGCGATCACGCGCTCGAGCACGGTCGGCATATCGATGCTGACGCCCGGCGTGACGTGGCGGAAGACCGACCTGCCGATCACATAAATGCCGGCACTGACGAACCAGCTCTCCGTCGGCTTCTCCCGAATGGTCTGGAGAAATCCGTCGGTGGTGGACACCACCCCATAGGGGACGTGCACCTTGTGCTCGCGGACAGCCATCGTCGCTTCCGCCGGCGCTCCGTTGTGGAAGTCGAGAAGCGCTCCGTAGTTGATCGTGGTGAGGATGTCGCCGTTGGTGACGATCATCGGTAGATCCGGCGGTGTCGCAAACAGCCCGAGCGCACCGGCGGTACCGAGGCGTTCGGTCTCGTGCACGTACTGGATGTTGGCGCCGAAGGCGGCGCCATCGGCAAAGTAATCCTTGATCGTCTGGGCCTTGTAGTTCACCGAGATGAAGATGTTGCCAAAGCCCTGCTGCACGACGTTGCGTACGATCGTCTCGAGCAGCGGGCGGCCGCCGACATTGAGCATCGGCTTCGGCACGTCGCGCGTCAGCGCGCCCAGGCGCTCGCCGAGGCCGCCGGCCATGATCAGCACCGGATTCTGATACTGGCGCGGCTCGAGCAACTCATCGAGCGTCTCGACCACGACGAGATGGCCGCCATCGTCGACGAGCGGGAGCTGCTTGATCGACCTATGCCGCATCAAATGCAGGCGATCCTCACGGGGCAGGGTCGCGGGGGCCGACACCGGCGTCCGGTTCATGATGTCGGTCGCAAGCCCGGTGAGGGCGATGCCGCGCAGCAGTCCGCGTCTGACGTCGCCGTCGGTGACCACGCCGAGCAGGCGGTTCTGGTCGTCGAGTACCAGCGCAATCTGAATGCTGCCGCTCTCGATCGCGGCAATGGCCTCGCCCACGGTGGCCTGGGTTCCGACCACGGCTTTGCGCCAGGATTTCATGGCAATTCCGCCTCGTATACGCCAGATTTGGGCGCGGCCCACGGCTGAGCCTGCTATTACGCGGCTGCGAGAGGCGGCGTCAACCCCGCCGGGCAGCCCTGGCTTGTCCTTGTTAATTCACATGTTTTCAGGCCAGGTCGGTCGGTTTGAAGTGCCCAGGCCCGGCCGCTAAGATCGGTGCGGCTTTGGGGGAATCGTGATGGACGATCTGATCATCATCGGCGGCGGCGAACATGCCTTCATGGTCTACGAGGCAGCGCTCCTTTCGGGCCAGTTCAACGTCGTCGGTTTCCTCGATCGCCAGCCGGGAACATTGGGTGATGCGCGCTATCTCGGAACCGATGATGTTGCGCCGAACTATCCGGATGCCGCCTTCGTGGTCGGGATCGGAACGATGCAGGCGGGGCCTGCGCGCCGGCAGATGATCGGCCGGCTGCAGCTGGCGCGCTGGGCGTCCGTCATCCATCCGCGCGCGTTCGTCTCGCCGTCGGCCACGATCGGTCCGGGCAGCGTCATCATGCCGGGCGCGATCGTCAATGCGCGAAGCATGATCGGTCATCACTGCATCATCAATTCGGGGGCGATCGTCGAGCACGACGTGCGGGTCGGGCACTACACCCATCTGTCTCCGGGAACGGTGGTCGGCGGCGGCGCGGAGATCGGCGACAATTGCTTTGTCGGGCTCGGTAGCCGTGTTCGCGATCACATTTCCATCGGGAACGATACGTTGGTCGCGATGGGCTCTGTCGTCACGGGCTCATGGCCGCCCGGGTCAGTGCTGCGCGGGGTTCCCGCCAAGCCTCGCCGCTAGACCGGATCGTCCGGCTCAAGCGCCCGCGGCGCCGCGGTTCCGATCAGGGACCAGTACTCGATCGGCGGCCGCCCCGTGCCAGGCCGCTTGGCGGTGATGTCGGCCGGGCCGATGATCTCGCCGGCCTTCAGTGCGCGTGCCGCCACGATGCTCTTGCGTGCCACCGGCACATTCCCGACCTCAGACTCCCTCGGCGCCTTCACGCCGTCGCCGAGTGCGGCCTCGACATTGCGGATGGCGCCGACCATGCGCTTGAAATCGTCCGGTTCAAGCGAGGCCGCGTGGTCGGGACCAGGCGCGCTGCGATCCAGCGTGAGGTGCTTCTCGATGACGGCCGCCCCGAGCGCGACCGCGGCGACCGAAACCTCGAAACCGTCAGTGTGATCGGAATAGCCGACCGGAAGCTGGAACGCTGACCGCATCGTCGCCATCGCAGCGAGGTTCACATCGGCGATGGGGCAGGGATATTCGGTCGTGCAATGGAGCAGGCTGACGTGCCGCGCCAGCGCGGCGCGCGCCGCCGAATCGCGCCACGCCGCGCGGAAAGATGCGAGGCCCGCGACATCGTTGCGCTGCGCGTAGCCGTGCGCCAATACGCCAAGGGCTTCCTCGATCTCGCTGAGCGTCGCCATGCCGGTCGAGAGGATCAGCGTCGCACCAGCCCGCGCTGCGGCGTGCAGCAGCGGGGCATTGGTGAGATCGCCCGATCCGATCTTGATGCGCGGCAGTTTGAGCGACAGCAGAAAAGCGAGCGAAGCGTCGTCGAACGGTGTCGACAGAAACTCGATGCCGCGCTCCTCGGCGCGCGCGATCAGCGTGTGATGCGCAGCCTGGGGCAGCTCGAGACGTTCCAGCATGGCGAGCTGGCTTTCGGCGGCGTCCGTTGTGCGCTGCTGGTAGTCGGCCTTCTTCGCCGCCCCGCCCGCCAGCGCCTTCGCGTTGAAAGTCTGGAACTTGACGATGTCAGCACCGGCATCGGCTGCCGCATCGACCAGGGCCAGTGCCTTGTCCAGGCTGCCATCGTGATTGACCCCGGCCTCCGCGATGATCAGCGTGTGCCCCGTCATGGCCGCGCTCCGCTTGCGGGAGCTTCGTAGAAGCCCTTCTTTAGCAGCTGGCCGAAATCCGGGATGGCTGCAATGATGTCGGCAAAGCGACGGCTGGAAGCGCCGTCGCCATAGGGATTGACGGTGTCCTTGCGACCGCGTTGAAGCGCTTGCGAGATCGCCGCAGCGATCGCGCCGCGTTCCGGCGTGGCGTGAAACACTGAGTCCGCGCGTTCGCGCCCTTTCTGTCGGTCGCCGATATCCACCGTCGGAACACCGAATGAGGGCGCTTCGAGGATGCCGCTCGACGAATTGCCGATCACGACCTGCACCTGGCTCATCAGGCTGAGATAGCGGAGCTGCCCGAGCGAGGCGACCGCGATCGTGTTCGGCCGGCTTGCCGCGAAGGCCTTGGTCCGGTCGTTCAGCGCGCGCCCTTCGGCATCGGCATTGGCGAGCGTGAAGATGAGGCGAAAGCCGGGGTCGAGCGTCGACAGCGCCGCGAACAGCTCGTCCAGCTCGGCCACCGAGCGTCCGGCCTCGACCGTCACCGGATGGAAGGTCACGAGCGCATTGCGTTCGCCGAGCGGCATCCCGATCGCGCTGCCGATATCGTCGCGGTTCATCAGATTGAGATGCTTGATGGCATCGATGCCGACCGAGCCGATGGTATGGATACGGGTTGGGTGCTCGCCAAGCTGCATCAAGCGCCGCGTCGATTCCCGATTGCTGGTGAAATGCAGATGCGACATCTTGCTGATGGCGTGGCGGACAGATTCATCGACCGCGCCTTCGGTGACGTCGCCGCCGAACAGATGCGCCATCGGCAGCCGCATGAACATCGCCGCCTGTGCCGCCGCGAACATCTCGAAGCGGTCGCCGAGCACGACGACGAGATCCGGTTGCAGCCGCGTGAACGCGTCGGCAAACCCAATCACGCCGAGCCCGACCGATTTTGCAACGCCCGTGCCGGTGTCGCTGGCAAGCAGCGTCTCGACGCGCTCGTCGACCGCGAAGCCCTCGTCGCGGATGGCGTTGAAGGTGTAGCCGAACTCGGGCGCGAGATGCATACCGGTGGCGATGAGTTGGAGCCTCAGGCCCGATGTCTCGCGGATCGCGCGCATCGGCCAGACCAGCAGACCGAAATCGGCCCGGCTGCCGGTGACGAAGCAGATCTTTCGCGCGCCGCTATTCATCGCGGGCTCTGATGCTGGCGCTGCTCGGCAGGTTGATCAGCCGGCGTTCGATCGACTCGGCGGTGGCGAGATCGCCGCGCGGGCTGTCCGAGAACATCGGCAGGCGGTGCATCAGAGTCCAGGCCGGCCGCGCGCCGAAGCCGGCTTCGTTCAGCGCCGTCAGCACGTCGTCCCGCCGCCCGGCATGGGCCTCGTCGAGCAGGATCGCATTCAGCCAGTAATTGCTCGTGGTGCCCTCGGGCTCGCGCGAGAAGCATACGCCTGGAACGTCCGCAAAGACGCGCTCATAGGCCGCAGCCAGCCGGCGCTTGCTCGCCAGGAAACCGTCGAGCTGCTCGAGCTGGGCGCAGCCGAGCGCGGCGTTCAGGTTGGGCAGGCGGTAGTTGAAGCCGATCTCGTCGTGCACGAAGGCCCATTTGTGCGGCAGCTTCGCGGTGGTGGTGAGATGCTTGGCGCGGCGTCCGAGCTCCTCGTCGTTGGTGAGGATGGCGCCGCCGCCGCCTGTCGTGACGATCTTGTTGCCGTTGAAGCTCAGCGCCGCGAGCCGCGCCTGCGATCCGACGGCGTGGCCCTTGTAGGTCGAGCCCAAGGATTCCGCGGCGTCCTCCACCAGCGCGATGCCCCAGTCGCGCGCGATCGCGGCGATCTCGTCGAGCTCGACCGGATGCCCGAACGTGTGCATCGGCGAGATCGCGGCGATGCGGCGCCCGGTCTCGCGATTGACCGCGCCCTTCGGCATTCGCTCGGCAATGCTCTCGAGCCGCGCGGCGAGAGCGCGCGGATCCATGCCGAGCGTGACGACGGAGCTATCGACGAAATGCGGCACCGCCCCGCAATAGGCGATCGCGTTCGTGGTCGCAATGAAGGTCAGTGCCGGCGAGATGACCTCGTCGCCGGGTTCGACGCCGGCGAGGCGGAAGCAGGCGTGCAGCGCCGCGGTGCCGTTGACGACGGCGACCGCGCGCCTGGCGCCCGTTACCTCCTCCAGCATCCGCTCGAAGCGGTCGACGAACGGGCCGACCGAGGAGACGAAAGTGCTCTTGATGCACTCTTCGAGATAGGCGACCTCGTTGCCGGCGAACACCGGTTCGTGCAGGCCGAGAATGCCGTTGGGTGTGCCTGCGGCGCGCCGGACGGCATCGACCACGGTCTTCGGATCGAACGCGCGCGTGGAGACGTCGGATCTGGTCGCGGTCGTTCCCACAATTGCCTCAGACATTGTAGACGTCCGCCTTGTAGCGGCTGAGATTGACGGGATTGGTGAACCAGTTCACCGTCTTCACGATGCCCTGGCGCATGCCTTCGATCCCGCCGAATTCCGGGGCCCAGCCGAGCTGCTGGCGCGCCTTGGAATTGTCGGCCCAGAGCCGCTCGACCTCACTGTTCGCCGGGCGCAGCCGCGCCTCATCGGTCTCGATGTCGATCGTGGTCCCCATGACGTCGGCGATCATCTGCGCGGTGGCGCCGACCGAGATCTCGAAGCCGCTGCCGAGATTGATGGTCTGGCCGACGGTCTGCTCGGCCGGTGCGGTGAGTCCCGCGATCAGGCCGCGCGCCGTGTCGGTGACAAAGGAGAAGTCACGGGTCGGGCTGACGGCGCCGAGACGAATCCTGCGCTTGCCAGTCGCGATCTGGCTGATGATCGTGGGGATCACCGCACGCGCCGATTGCCGCGGTCCATAGGTGTTGAACGGCCTGATCACGACGACCGGCATGTCGAACGAGGCGTGGAACGATAGCGCCATCTGGTCGGAGGCGATCTTCGAGGCCGAGTAGGGCGACTGGCCGACCAGCGGATGGCTCTCCTTGATCGGAACGGTCTGCGCCGTGCCATAGACCTCGCTGGTCGAGGTCTGCACGAAGCGCCGCACGCCGGCCATGCGCGCGGCCTGGAGCACGTTCACGGTGCCGCGCACATTGGTCTCGACATAGGAATCGGGCGCGACATAGGAGAAGGGGATTGCGATCAGCGCCGCCAGGTGCAACACGTCGGTACAGCCGCTGGCGGCCGCGATCATGAAATGCGGATCGCGGATGTCGCCGGCGACCACCTCCACGGACTTCATGATGTCGGCGGGAACGGTGTCCAGCCAGCCCCAGGAGTTGAAGGAGTTGTAATAGACGATCGCCTTGACGCGGGCCCCGGCTTTCACCAGCTCCTCGACGACATGCGAACCGATGAAGCCGTCGCTGCCGGTAACGAGGACGCGGGCGTCCCTCAGATCTGCCATGCCGGACCCCAAAAGGCGATTAAGCCAGTCTTCGCAACAAGATGGCGCTATAGCATACTGGCGGTTTGGCGCAACAGAGCAGCGCCCGGAAGCTGCCAAATGTCCGGGGATGCAGCAGTTTTTGGAAGGCCGCCTATGCCTCACCCGCCAGCTTGAGGCGCCCTCTCACGAACGCCTCGAGATTGCCGCCTTCGAACAAATGGCCGGGCAGGCCGGCAGCGCGCGCGGCCTCGATGTCGCTGGGCTTGTCGCCGATCACCATGCTTCGCGTCATGTCGACCGGAAAGCGCTGCGTGAGCTCGGTGATCATCCCTGGCGCCGGCTTCCGCCGGTCGCTGATGCGGCAATAGCGTGCGACAGTTCCGTCGGGGTGATCGGGGCAATATTCGAAGGCATCGATATGCGCACCGATCAGCGCCATCTGGTCCGCCATCCAGCGATGCAGCGCGACCACGTGATGCTCCTCGTAGTAGCCGCGAGCGACGCCGGATTGGTTGGTGATGACGAAGGCGAAGTAACCGGCGTCATTGACCGCCTTCACGGCCTCGCGCGCGCCTTCGATCCATTCGAACTTGTGGGTCTCGAAGGTGTATCCTGAATCATGGTTGAGCACGCCGTCCCGGTCGAAAAACACCGCCGGCCGCCGCAGCTTGTCTCGCAATTCGCGGTCGGCGCGCGCGAAATCATCAGGGATGCCGATGTCGATGAAATAGCCGCGATAGGCCGTGCCGCGCAGCTCACCGGCTCTCGCCAGGCCGGGAAATACGTCCTGCTCCAGCGAGGCGGGAAGCTTCGCAATGTCTGCGAGAACAGACTTGTCGATGACATAGATGCCGGCATTGACCGGGCCCGTGGCGCCCGCACCGGGGGCGATGAAATCACGTACGACGTCACCGTCGAGCACAACGCGCCCGTAGCGATCCCCGACGACCCCGTCACGCAATGCCAGGTGAACGCGCCCATGATGCGCGCGGGCCATCAGATCGAGCAGATTGAAGTCGAACAGGGAATCTCCGTTGAGTAGAACGAAACGATCGTGCAGCAGATCGCGCGCGTTCACGAGCGCGCCGCCGGTGCCGAGTGGCTCGGTCTCGCGCGACACGAGGATTCGCACGCCTCCTCTGGCGACCGCGGCGTAGTGCGTCTCGACGATCTCCGCCTTGTGGCCGGCAAGCAGCAGAATTTCATCGAACACGCCATAACGCACGAGCTCGTCGATCAGCGTGTCGAGAAACGGCCGCCTGCTAATGTCAAGCATCGGCTTGGGAACCAGCTTAGTGCGCTCGCCCAGCCGTGTGCCCAGTCCACCGACCAGAATAACGGCCTGTCTCAATATGGAAGCGGTATTTCGTGACATGGGTCAGCTGTCGGTGAAAGTAGAGGTATCCTCAAAATCCATACCCCGCCCCCGATCTCTGCACCAGATGCGGGATCGTCGTCGTGGCAAAGACCACTGGACGTCAGTGCCGGCACGGAATGCGAACGACCGCGGTCTGCGTGTTGGCAAACAGCAGCTGGAACGGCCCTGCACGAAGCGATCCGATGAGCCTGGAATCCAGTGGCTCCGCCGGCGGGAAATAGGGGAGGCGCTCGCCGGCACCGAGATGAACCCATGCGATAGTACGGGGATTGATCACGGCAACAAGCTGCCAGCTGGATTCGTCCTTCTCCAGCGCATCCACGATCGATTTTCGATCCGCTGGCGGCTGATCCTGGATTCGCGGGGCCGTCGCTGGCTCCGAGGGGCGGACAGGGCGCAAAATTCCAGCCAGGATGTCGGCCCTGACCATCTGAAAATATGTCTCCTGGTTGATGTCCTGCAGGAGCGGCCGGATCGTGGTGCAAGCCTCGGCAAGCCGCTGCGCTCCGTCGCCGTCGCCCGGCCTAACGATCGCGGAAACGACGCTGCGGATCCGCTTGGCGGTAGCCTCGTTCAAGGTGTCCAAATTTGAGAACAGGTAGACAGCCGGTTCGCCGGTGATGGATTGGACCAAGCCGAGCGTATAGGGGTCGGACAGCAGGATACTATTTCTCAGATTGCGGTGCTGCCAGTAAGCTGCTTCGAGATCGTTGGCATTGAAGTGCGAGATGGTCTTGGCGCCTTCGGGAAGAGCTCCATAGCTGTAGCTCTTCGTCATGCCAGCCAGTCCGGCGCGGTCCAGAGCGATACCCAATCCGAAGATGAGGGCAAGTGCGCAGACATGAATTCGTGTCGACCGGATGAACGTCACCGGCACGAGCACGAGAAGCAGAACTGCGCCCGCGATCTCAGTCGAGCGGAGGAAGTCCTGGTAACGCGCGGACGGCAGATCGGGTCGCCAGCTGAAAGTGTAGACAGCAAATACGAGGCCGAAAGCGAGCAGGGCAATCGTGATTGCCACAGAAACTCGCCGCCGATGGGAAGCGGAAGTGGGGTCAACCAGCAACTGGCAGAATGCTTCGGTCGCCGTGACCGTGAGCAGCGCCAGGATGATCATGGTGGTTCGGTACAGGAAAGGAAAGCCCGACAACACGACCACGGCGAGCCCGCAGCCGATTGCCCAGGACCATAGCAGCTTCGATATGCGTTCGGCCTGAACAGGGTTGGAAGGCGCGTCCGAGCAAGCGGTGGAGCGATCGATCCACCACCAAGCCATCGCCAGCCCGATGCAGATGGCAAACAGCGGGCCGATGGCCCGGCCCAGTTCGATCACCGCCACTTCCGGGCCGGCGCCAAGGGACAGTTCATCGCCACTTTGAATTGCTCGTCCCAGCACCAGCCGAGTGATGTGGGAGAATATTTCGTTGGCGTTTGTTGACGGCAAATAGTTGAGGCGCATCGCCAGGACGCAGGCGACGACTCCGCCGATGATCAACGGTAGTATGACGGACAGGGCGCGCAGCAGGCTGAGGCTCTGCGCCGGCCGGCGTGACATCCCGTGCAAGACGAGCAGGTAGCCCAGCCAGGCGACGAGGGCTGCTGGAATGAACAGGTAGGAGCCGCGATGCGCCAGCAGCAGCGTCAGAGGCCAGACCCAGCCGACGAAAAGGACGTCTTTGCGCCGGCCGACGCCGGGAAGCCTGAACAGGAACAGTCCGGTCGCCAGAACCCCAAGCAACAGCGCATTGTTGTTGAGCGCGAAGGCAATCAACAGCGCGATCACCGTTTCCGGGATCAGCAACGTGGCCGATTTCGCGCGGAGCGCCTGTTTCCCCTCGTGCCTGGTCCTGCCGAGGAGGACGCCGAGAAAGACGACGCTCCCAGCCAGCGCCAGGCTGCCATTGGTCAGCAGCCCGATGCCGTTTCCGACCGCCCCGAGGAAGAACGCGACCCATTTGCGCGTTGGTTCGGAATAGACGCCCTCCGCGAAAGCATAGAAGGCCAGCAGGAAGAACAGGATCGAGGCAAAGCGATAGGTCCACCCGAACTGCATCAGATCGAGGCCTAAGGTGCCTGCCAATGCGCCCGCCAGCGCAGAGCGAAGATCGACATAGGATTGCGCCGCATAGGGATTGATGATGCCGCTGTCGGCGTATTCCCGCGCCGTCTTCATCCAGTGCACGTCGGCGCCGATATCCGAATAAGGAAACTGGGAAAACGCGCCGAACGTCCACCACCACGTCATGATGGCGATCGGCAGCGACAGCAAGCACCACAGCGCGATCCGTCCGGCGTCCTCGGGGCGCGGGCGCCAGAGCGCCCAAGTCCACACCAGTCCGAAGGCGGATACCGCAATCACGATTGCCAGGTGAAGGCGGATGTCGCGGACCAGACCGGAGCACACCCCAAGGAGGATGCCCACAGCGGATGCGCCGATCGCATAGCCCAGGAAGGCAAGCTGAGCCTTGGTCAGCCCGCTCGTCTTGATCAACTCCCGCGGCGCGATCGCAAGGATGGAAAAACCGGTGCCCAGCTGGATCAGGAAGAATACGAACGTCAGAAGCAGTGTATTCATCCACATCGCAACATCTCTAGAATTCTCCCTGAGCCGGACGGATGTATGTCAGGGGCTGGCCTCGGGACAACAAATGACTGCCGGTCACTTCGAGGCACTGCGCAATGCCGGGTTCTTGAAAGGGCATGGCGCGGTTCCATTCGGTTGAAGCCCCACATCCACGATTATAAGCTGTAGTATTTAGGATTTTCAGCTTCGAGGCGCTAAAGTCAAGCTGCCGTGGCTACCACACGCTTCTACCGCCATCCATCACCAGGTTCTGCCCGGTCATGTAGCTCGAGGCATCCGAGCACAGGAACTGCACCGCGGCGCGGTACTCGTCGACGTCGGCCATGCGGCCCATCGGGATCAGGCGCGTCAGCCGTTCGACAAATGCCGGATCTTGATTGTTGAAGACCCCGCCCGGCGAGATCGCGTTGACGCGGACGCCGTGATCGGCCCAATACGTCGCCAGATATTTCGTCAGCCCGATCAACCCGTGCTTGATCACCGAGTAGGTCACCGGCTTCACCGGCTGCTCCTCCTCGCGTGTCACTTGCGGCTGGCGGTAGAGCCGCTGGTCCGGCGCGATCACTCCGAGATCGGAGGCGATGTTGAGGATCACGCCGCGGCCACGCGCTGCCATCGCGCTGCCGAACACCTGCGCGCACAGCATCGCGCCGGTGAGGCCCACGGCGATCTCGGTCTGCCATTGCGGCACCGGAAACGCCTCGAAGCGGGAGGAATGCATCACGCCGGGCGCGGAGGTCACCTTGGGATCGATTGCCGCGTTGTTGACGAGGATGTCGATGGAGATGCCGCGGCCGGAAAGTTGCTCGTGCGCAGCGCGCACCGAATCGAGTGTGGTGACGTCGATCGCAAGCGCGATCAGGTCGGCGGACGGCGCAGTCTGCTTGAGCGCGGCAACGGCGGCTTCGGCCTGCGCAAGCCCGACGTCGGTAACGACGACGCGCGCGCCCGCCTCGGAGAGCGCGGCGACATGCTGCCGGCCGAGCAGGCCGCCTGCACCGGTCACGAGAGCGGTACGGCCGATCAGGTCATAGCGTGAGGACGGGCTTGCCATCGGGAGCTCCTGTTCAGCTGCGCAATTGGCCGCCGTCGGCGACCACGACGCTGCCGGTAATGAACGCCGCACGCGGCGAGGCGAGGAACGCGACGAGGTCGGCGACCTCTTCCGGCTTGCCGAGCCGACGCAGTGCCACCTCGCGAACAAGCATGTCCTCGACCGCGGCCTTGTTCTCGGCGAGCTTGCGCGCCCAGGTACCGTCGGCGGCGAGGATGTTGCCGGGCGCAACCGCATTGATGCGGATGCCCTCGAGCGCGAGCGGGCGCGCCAGCCCGCGCACGGTGGCGTTCAGCGCGGCCTTCGCGGCATAGTAGGTGACGGGGGCGCCCAGCGCCGCCATGCCGGCGATCGAGGAGATGCAGACGATCGACCGGTCGCCGTTGCCGCGCGCCATCAGCGGCCGTGCGGCCTCGATCATGTTGGTCGTGGTAAAGAGATTGAGGTCCATCACCCGCGACCATTCCGCCGCATTTTCCTGCCCGGGCGGCACGGAAGCGCCGCTGCCGACGTTGCAGACGAGAACGTCGAGGCGGCCCCACTGCCGTTCGACTTCGTGCAGCAGCCTCGCTGCGGCGGCCGGATCAGTGACATCGGCCACGTGTACCGACGTGCTGCCGCCGACCGTACCTCGCGCGGCATCGAGCGCATCTGCGCCGCGCGCCGCCAGCGCGACTCTGGCGCCTTCTGCGGCGAGTGTCGTCGCGATCGCGAGCCCGATCCCACGGCTGGCGCCGGTGACGAGCGCGACGCGGTCATCCAACTCGAGCTTCATCGCGCGGCATCCTCGATCCAGCGAACCGTCATGTCGCGATATTTCGCCAGCACGCCGGCGTGATCGCCATCGCTGGCCCGCGCGGTTTGCAGGATGTATTGTCCCCTGTAGCCGGAGCGCTCGATCAGCCGGATCGTCTTGGCGAGATCAGCGTTGCCGGTGCCGAGCGGCACGGTGGTGCCGCCGCGCACGCGGTCCTTCACATGGACGTTGAGAATGCGGGGCGCGTAGGCCTCGATCTCCTCGGCGCTGTCATAGCCCAGCGAAGCGCTGTTGCCGCTGTCGTAGTTGATGCCGAAGACATCCGCCGGAAACGCCTCCATGAAGCGGGCGAGGTCGCGCGGCGGCAGATCGGACTCGAAGACGATCTTGACGTTCTGCCTCACGAGCTGCTCGCGGCGGGCGACCAGCACCCGCTTGAGCGTGTCGCTCTCGCTCTCGCGCTCGATCTTGCCGTTGTCGACCAGCGGGACCACGATGAACTCGATGTCGATGCGGCTGCAGGCGGCAATCAGGAGATCGAGATCGTTGACGAGAGCATCGCGCACGACCGCATCGACCTTCCAGAACGGCGCTTGCATGAAGCAATCGCCGGTCAGGCTCGGGATGCGCACGCCATTCTCGGGCGCCAGCGTCAGGATTTCCTGTTGTCCCGGCTCGGTCATCAGCGGGTTTTCGCGCAGGCGCTCCTGGTCGATGGTCCATTCCATCCGTGTCAGGCCGAGCGCCTTGGCGCGGGGAAATTCCTCGCGCCATTCGTTCCACGGGAACGCCTGGATCTTGCCGTCGACTGGGGCCGACAGGCGTCCCTGCATGAAGCCGATGCGTTCGAGCGTTGCGGTCACGATGTGCTATCCGAACTGATGGCGAGGCCCTTGGCGATCCAGCCGCCGTCAACGAAGATTTCCTGGCCGGTCACATAGGCGGAGGCTTCAGAGGCCAGAAAGACGGTGGCTCCCACCATGTCGGCGGGCTGCCCCCAGCGGCCGAGCATGGTGTGGCGGCGCCGATCCTCGTGCATGACGGGATCGGCATAGCTCTTCGCGGTCATCTCGGTCGCGACGTAGCCCGGCGCAAGTGCGTTGACGCGGATGCCGTCCGGTGCGTAGTCGGCCGCGAGAGCGCGCGTCAGCCCGGCAAGACCCGCCTTTGCCGCGACGTAGCCGGGATTGCCGGGGAAGCCGCGCACAGAATTGATGCTGGTGACGTTGACGATCGCCGCCGAGCCCGCGTTCTTCAGGAGCGGATAGGCGGCGAGGATGGTGGCGTAGACGCCGGTGAGATCGGTTGCGACCGTGGCGCGGAAGCGTGCGAGTTCGCTTTCGCCGCTTTGGGCCGGAAGACTGATGCCGGCGGCATTCACGAGTGCGTCGATGCGATCGCCTTTTGCCGCGATGCTGCGGAATGCGCCTTCGATCGCGCCATCGTCCGAGAGATCGCAGGCAATGGCGCTGACGCCCTGCGGCGCGGTTCCGGACCGGCTGAGGCCGAACACGGTGGCTCCGGCATCCTTGAGGCCGCTCGCGATCGCCGCGCCAATGCCGCGCGAGGCGCCGGTGACCACCGCGATCTTGCCTGCGAGCGAGAAGGCGCTGAGATCAGGCATAACCGTAACTGCGCATGATGGCGGCGCAAAGCTTGACGTCCTCGGGCCGGTCGATCTGGAACATCTTGTGACGATCCATGACGTGGAAGCCGATCTTGCCGCCGAGACGATTGTTCTGCTCGCGCAGGAGGGATGGGATCAGGACGTAGAACGAGCCGTTCTCGAGGTAGCGCTTCTCGATCTGCTGGCGCATGCGGCGGTTGCGATAATCGTAATTGATCGGCTCCGGGCCGTTCGCGCCGATCCGCCAATTGAAGTAGTCCTCGACCTCGCAGACCGACAGCAGGCTGTCGAGATGGTCGCGATCGAAGGTGGCCAGTGCGTTCTCGATGTCGCTGGGCTCGCGGATCGGCGATGTCGCCTGAAGCGCGACCACGCGTTCGAACCGGCCCATTTGCGCCTCGGTCGCATCGAGGGCATGCAGCCAGGCGGATTCGGAGGAGGCGAGGTCGCCCGAAATGTCGTCCGGACGCTGCACGCCGACGGCGCCGGCGGCCTCGGCCGCAGCGAGGATCGCGTCGCTGTCCGAAGAGACCGCCACGACGTCGACGCCGCGAGCCGCGCGGGCCTGTTCCACGGTCCAGGCGATCAGTGGCCTGCCGCAGAGATCGAGCAGGTTCTTGTGCGGGATGCCCTTGGAGCCGCCGCGCGCGGCGATCACGGCCAGCGTCTTGCGCGCCATCAGATGTGTCCCTCCAGACGCTCGAGCGCGATCCAGAAGCCTTCGCCCATGTTCTTGTGGCCCTGCCATATCTCAGGAATGAACGACGCCGCCGGTGCATGCTTGCGCAGCACCTGTCCGATCTCGTCGAAATCGATCTCGCCTTCGCCGATCTGGAGACCTTCGCCGTCGAGGCCCTTGGCGTCGCCGAAATGCAGATGCGCGGTGTGCGGCCCGAGCTGGGCGAGGCCTTGCGCGAAGTTGAAGCCGAAATGATTGGCGGCGAGCTTGGTGTGGGAGATATCGACGCACATGCGCAAACCATGCTTGGCGCAGAACGCGGCCGATTCCTCGGGGAAGATGAAGATGTTTTGGTGTCGCTGGCCGCCGAAATGCCAGGGGAACGGCGCCATGGTCTGCGGCGTCAGCTCGACGCCTTCCATGTCGAGCTCGGTCAGGCTCTGCGCGAAGATGCGATAGCGCTCGGCTTTCTCCTCCGGCGGCAGCGGCTCGTCCATAGTGAAGCCGCCGATATTGGCGACGATGGGCGGACGCTTGGTCTTGGGGAAGAACTTCTTCAGGCCGCGGGTGATGTCGATCACCGCCTGGGTCTGCTCCAGCGAGTAGCGCCGAAGCGCCTCGTCGGGCGTTGCGAGGTCCATTAGCTTGGAGCCGGCAAACAGCTCCGGTGCATGTACGACGAAACCGAGATCATAGGTGCCCGACAGATAGGCTGCCGGATCGCGCTCCATGTCGCTGTAGCTGAGATGAAATTCGATGATGTCGGGCTCGCAGATCTCCAGGAAGCGCTCGGTATCGTGATAGCGCACCGGCACGCCCCAGGGGCGGTCGAACCGATAGCGCCGCGCCTTCGCGGCGCCTTCATTGAGGTCGCTCTGGAAGAAATAGTCGTCGGCCGCCATCGTTCGCGTCAGCTTGCGGCCGAGCAGCGCCGGCATCTTCAGCGGCGATAAGCCCTGTCCCGGACTCTTCACGGCGATGTCGCTTTCGGAGATCACGGTGGCGACCGACAGGTCGCGCGCGGCCACCAGGCTCTTGGCGAGGTTTTCGCGGTTGATCAGCTCACCCTGGCTCAGCGCGCGCTCGGCGAGCTTCTCGCCGCGGGCCGCTTCCACCTCGCGAATGCCGGAGACGAGCGCCTTGAATTCCTCCGGCTCGAGGCTTGCGGCATGGTCCGGACCTTCCATCTCGCGATCGAGCGTGATGTGGCGTTCGATGACGACGGCGCCGAGCGCGACGGCGGCCGTCGAGACGGCAATGCCCCGCTCGTGGCCGGAATAGCCGACGATCGGATGGATCTCGCGCAGCGTTTCCATGAAACGCAAATGAATGTTGTGGAGCGCGGCCGGATACGTGCTCTGGCAATGCAGCAGCACGTAGCTGGCATTGCGGTCGTCGAGGAACTTCGCCGCGGCCTTGATCTCGTCCGTCGTGCTCATTCCGGTCGAGACGATCAGCGTCTTTCCGGTGGCGGTGAGGCGGGCGAGCAGCGGCAGGTTGGTCAGGTCGGCCGAGGCGACCTTGTAGGCCTCTACGCCGAAGCCTTCGAGCACGGCGACGCTCTTCGGGTCCCAGGGCGTGCAGAGGTACTCGATGCCCTTGGCTGCGCAGTACTCGGCGATCTTCTTCTGCTGTGCGGTCGGCAGCTCGAAGCGGCGCAGAAGATCGAGCGTATATTCGACGGCGAGGTCGTCGTCCTTCCCGGACAGGCTCGAGGCGCGATAGACCTCGTCGAGCTTGCGCATCTGGAATTTGGCGCAATCGGCGCCAGCGGCGACCGCGGCGTCCACCAGCGCAATGGCGCGGTCGAAATCGCCATTATGGTTGTTGCCGATCTCTGCGATGACGTAGCAGGGTTCGCCATCGCCCAGAAGACGGTTGCCGATGCGGACCGGAGCAGGCTGTTTGGGCGATGTCATCAACATTCTCGTCTCATATGCGTCAGGCTAGCTGGGCGGGAACACGCGATTTCCACGTCCGCAGCCCGTTCTCCTCGAACATGATGCGCGAACAGCTGTGCCCCTGCTGTTCCAGCGCCGCGATCAGCTGGTAGCGTTCGAACGGGCGGACGAAGAACATGAAGTAACCGCCGCCGCCCGCGCCAAGCAACTTGCCGCCGACCGCGCCATGCTGCTTGGCGAAATCGTAGATCGCGTCGATCGCGTCCGACGAGATCTTGGAGCTCAGCTTCCGCTTGGCGTGCCAGGCCTCGTCGATCAGCCGGCCGCATTCCAGCAGTTGGCCGCGCAGCAGATGCCGCCTGATGTCGCGCGTCACTTCCTTCTGCTTGGCAGCGGCGGCCACCGCGTCGCTTGTCTCGTGCTGAGCCTTCTGGTCGCGGTGAATGGCGCCGGAATCGCGCCCCGCGCCGACGTAACAGAGCACCAGGCTCTCCTCGAGCTCGGCGATGATGTTGGGGTCGAGACGCAGCGGCACGATGGTGTTCTGGTCGGAGAAGAACTCCATGTGATTGAATCCGCCGAACACGGTGGCGTACTGATCCTGCCAGCCGCCGGGGATGTTAAGCATCAGCCGCTCGGCCTGGAACGCCATCTCCGCGATCTCGTGGCGGTCCCACTGGTCGCTGCGAAATTCATTGAAGCAGCCGATGATCGCCGACGAGACCACCGCGGAGCCGCCGAGGCCGGAGCCGACCGGAAAGTCGGCGGACACTTCGAGCTCGAAGCCGTAAGTCGGCTTGATCAGGCGCACGACCGACTTGATCAGTGCGAGATCTCCGCCCGTTCCGAGCTCTGCGAGATTGTCGGCCTCGACCGTGCGGCGGAAGTCGTGCGAGTAGATCCGGATGCTGGGATCGCTCCGGCGCCGCAGCGTCGCGTGAGCGTACATCTTGATCGTGGCGCTGATGACCGCGCCCCCGTCATTCGCCACGAAGTAATGCGTCAGGTCGGTGCCGCCGCCGGAGAAGCTGATCCGCACCGGCGAGCGGGCGCGCGCGAACACTTCGCTCTCTTCCGACAGGTTGAACAGCTCGCGGCTAAACACGTCGACCAGCCGGCCCTCGCCATCGAGGATCGGCACCACGTGGACGCGCTGGTCGAGCAGCTTGAGGATCTGCTCGCGTGGCCCACCGGTCGGCGCCCAGACGAAGTTGCGATTGATGCAGGATACAACCCGGTCCTGGATCGTGATGCCGGTCAGCATGCGCCTGCGGATGTCGCCGTCCGTCACCGCGCCGACGATTCGCCCAGTTGCGTCCTGCGCGAACAGGATGCCGAGCATGTTCGCGTTCAGGCGCCGGAAGGCTTCCTCAATGGTCTCGGTCTCGGCGATGGTGACGAGTGTTCGGTCAAGCACGTTTTGGGGTCCAGAAAGGGCCGATTCCGGCCATATCGCAGCAGGGTCTGGTAATACGGGAGCGGCAGGGACGATGCAAGGTTCCTGCGCCCTGCGGTATCGCAGTCATGGCCCGAAGACCAGGCTCTACGCTCGTCATCTTCGTCATGCCGAGAGCTCGTTCCGCGCTCCGGCTTCGCGGAGGGATATGCTCGGCCTCGGCAACGACCTGCTGTCGAAATTGAGCTGAAGCTAGCGCTCGTCCGCGATGACCTTGCCGTCATTCGGCAGCGTGCCCGGACGGACCAGCTCGACGGCTCCTCCGAGCTTCGTCACGGCGCGCAAGCTGGCCGCAATCTCGTCGCGAAGCGAGTCGCTAGCAGTCGCGGCTTCCGCTCTCAACGTCATGGCATCGGTCTCGCCTTGACGTGTGACGACGAGACGAAGTCTTCCGAGCCCGGCGTGGCGCTTGCCGATCTCGGCGATCTGCTCGGGCCGGACGAACATGCCCTTGATCTTGGTGGTCTGGTCGGCGCGGCCCATCCAGCCCTTGATGCGCATGTTGGTACGCCCGCACGGGCTCGTGCCGGGCAAGGCCGCCGTGAGGTCGCCGAGCGCGAGCCGGATCCAGGGATGGTGCGGGTCCAGCGACGTCACGACGATCTCGCCGACGTCGCCCGGCGCGACCGGATCCCCTGTGCCGGGCTTGACGATCTCCAGGATCAGGTCCTCGTTCACGACCATGCCTTCGCGTGCCTCGGTCTCGAAGGCGATGAGGCCGAGATCGGCGGTGCCGAAGGCTTGGTAGGCGTCGATGCCGCGCCCCTTGATCTCGGCCTGCAGCGAGGGCGGGAACGCAGCGCCCGAGACCAGCGCGCGCTTGATCGAGGAAACGTCACGGCCCGAGCTTGCCGCGGCATCGAGCAGGATCTTCAAAAAATCCGGCGTGCCGCTGTAGCCCACAGGTCGGTAGGCCTCGATCAGCTCGAATTGCTGTTCTGTGTTGCCGGGGCCGGCCGGAATCACCGCGCAGCCGAGCGCGCGCGCCGACGCGTCGAAGATGAAACCGCCGGGGGTGAGATGATAGCTGAAGGTATTGAGGACGATGTCGTCGGGGCGGAACCCGGCTGCGAACAGCGCCCTTGCGCCGCGCCAGGGGTCGGCCTGTCGCCCTTCCGGCTCGAAGATCGGGCCTGGCGAGGTGAAGAGGCGGGCGAACGAGCCAGGCGCCCCCGCCACGAAGCCTCCGAAGGGCGCAGAGGCCTTATGCAGGGCGGGCAGTTCCGACTTGCGCAACACCGGCAGATCCGCCAGAGCCGCCCTGGAGGTCACGGCGGCGGGATCGAAGCCTTTGAGCCGCTCGGCATACGCCGGGGCGGCCATCGCGGCTCGCAGGACGTCCGGGAGACGGGCGAACAGGTCGGCCTCGCGCGCGGCTTGCTCACGCGTCTCGCGGGCGTCGTAATGGGCGGTCATGGCTGTTCTTTCCGTGTTGGCATCCGTTGCGCGCCGCCACCGGCATGGCTATCAGACCGCCATTGGCGAGGCTTGAAAGGGATCCGATGGCGGACGAAGGAATCATTGCGGCGGACAAGGCGTCGAACGTCGTTGCGCGCCTGAAGCGCCGTATGATCGACGAGGCGCTGCCGCTGTGGTCGACAATCGGCTGGGATCACGCCGCAGGCGGCTTCATCGACAGGCTGCATCGCGATGGCGCAGCGGATGCGGCCGCGCCCCGGCGCGTGTTCGTGCAAGCCCGCCAGATCTGGTGCTACGCCAAGGCGGCCCAGATGGGCTGGTATCCCGAGGGGCGCATGATTGCGCTGAAGGGGCTGGAGCACCTGCTGGCCAAAGCGAAGGCGCCCGATGGCCGACCCGGCTATGTGCACCGGCTGACGCCGGACGGGTCGGTGCTGGATGCCCGGCGCGATGCCTATGACCACGCCTTCATCCTGTTTGCGCTCGCCGGCGTCTATGCGCTCGACCAGGATGCGCAGGTCCGCGCCGAGATCGATGCGCTGCTCGCCTTCCTCGACGCCCACCTGCGCTCGCCGCATGGCGGCGTTCACGAAGGTCTTCCGGTCTCGCTGCCGCGCCGGCAGAACCCGCAGATGCATCTGTTCGAGGCGATGATCGCGTGCTTCGATGCGACCCACGATCTGTCGTTCCAGAACCGTGCCGGAGAATTCTTCGCACTGTTCCTCGCCAATCTCTACGACAAGCAGAAGCACGTCTTGTCGGAGTATTTCGAGGAGGATTGGTCGAAGATCGAGCCGGTCAGCGTCGAGCCGGGCCACCAGGCGGAATGGGTCTGGCTGCTCAAGGGTTTTGAACGCATTACAGGTTGCCCGACCGGCCAGCGGCGTGCGGAACTGCTGGAGACCTCGCTGCGCTATCGTGACGAGGCGACGGGCTGCCTCGTCGACGAGGGCGACGCAAGCGGCAACATCCGCCGCAGCACGCGCCGGCTGTGGCCGCAAACAGAGATCGCCAAGGCGTGGATCGCGCAGGCCGAATCCGGCGAGGCGGGAGCGGCGGACGAGGCGCGCGCGGCGCTGGCACGGCTCGAACGGCATTATCTCAGCCATCCGGTCAAGGGCGGCTGGTACGACCAGTTCGATCGCGACGGCAAATCGCTGATCGACACCATTCCTGCGTCGTCGTTCTATCATGTTCTCTGCGCGGTCACGGAAGCCGAGCAGGTGCTCGGCTAGGCTCCTTGTGGATCACAGCCAGCGCTTGCGCCGCTTGAAGCTCTTGAGGTTCTTGAAGCTCTTGCGCTGGTCACCGGCGCCGCCGAGGTAAAATTCCTTGACGTCCTCGTTGTCGCGCAATTCGTCGGCGCTGCCGTCGAGCACGACCTTGCCCTGTTCCATGATATAGCCGTGGCTCGCCACGGAGAGCGCAGCGCGTGCGTTCTGCTCGACCAGGAGAATGGTGACGCCGAGATCGCGGTTGATCTTCTGGATGATCGAGAACACCTCTTTCACCAGCAGCGGCGACAGGCCCATCGAAGGCTCGTCCATCAGGATCATCTTCGGGCGCGCCATCAGCGCGCGGCCGATCGCGAGCATCTGCTGCTCTCCGCCGGAAAGATAACCGGCAAGGCCGGTGCGCTCCTTCAAGCGCGGGAAATAGTTGAAGACCATGTCGAGGTCGGCATCGACCTCGCGGTCCCGGCGAGTGAAGGCGCCGAGCTTGAGATTCTCGAGCGACGTCATGTCGGCGACGATGCGCCGGCCCTCCATCACCTGGAAGATGCCGCGGCGGACGATCTTGTCGGGATCGATGCCGTTGATCCGCTCGCCATCGAACAGGATCTCGCCGCGCGTCACCTCGCCATCCTCGGTCTTGAGCAGCCCCGAGATCGCCTTGAGCGTCGTCGACTTGCCGGCGCCGTTGGCCCCGAGCAGCGCCACGATCGCGCCCTTGGGCACGTCGAGGCTGAGGCCGCGCAGCACCAGGATGACGTCGTCATAGACGACCTCGATGTTGCGCACCGCGAGGAGGGGCGGTGCGGGGACGATGCTTGGCGAGGGACGAACGGCTTCTGCGGTCTCGGTCATAATTTGTTACTCCGCTGTCGTCGCCCGGCTTGACCGGGCGACCCAGTATTCCAGAGACGCCGGAGATTCCTCGAGAAGCCGCGGCGTACTGGATCCCCCGCCTTCGCGGGGGATGACGGTTGTGTGAGGGGCGAAAGCGGGGGCTCACCACCCCAGCCATTCCGGCTTGCGCGGCAGTTCGATGGTCTTGACCTTCTCGAGCTTGATCGTGCCCTTGGCCATGAGGTCGTTGAGATCGCCATCGGTCGCACCTGAGACCTTGGTGCGATAGAGGTCGACCTTCAGCGTGCCGCGGTGGTCCTTGTCGGTCCAGGTCGAGGGATTGCAGACGCCTTCCATCCCGGCCGGCACCCAGTCCTTCTTCTGGTAGAAGCCCTTGGCGACGTTCTCCCCGGTGGCGCCGCCGTTCTTGGCGGCCCAATCGAGCGCTTCTCTGGTGTAGAACGCGCTACAGACGCCTGCGATATAGTGCACCGGGCGATAGGCCTTGCCGCTCGCATCCGACATTTTCGAGATTTCCATCACCGTCTTCATGCCTGGCGCGTTGCCGCCCCAGGTCACGGCCGTGCGCAGCGGGAAGACGACACCGTCGGCGGCGTCAGCCGCGGTCTTGGCCGCGTTCTCGTCCATGCCCCAGACATTGCCGAGGAACTGCACGTCCACGCCGGCGGCCTTACAGGCCTTGAGCACGGAGATGTTCGAGGCTGCGGTGTTGCCGAGATAGGCGTAGTTCGCGCCGGAGCTCTTCAGGCTGAGGCATTGCGCGGAGTAATCGCCTGGCGTCAGCGCGAACACGATCGGCGGCAGCACTTCGAAGCCGAGCTCATTGGCGATCGCCTCGCCTGCGGCCTTCGGCGCGTTCGGATACGGATGATTGCCGCCCATATGGACGAATTTCGGCTTGCCGCTCTTGCCCTTGGCCTTCCAGTCTTCCGCCGCCCAGGTCACCAATGCCCGCATCGCGTCCGAATAGCTCGGTCCGTAGAAGAAATTATAAGGCGCGGGCTTGGCCTTGCCGCTCACGCCTTCCGGATCGGTCAGCGCCGCCGCGTAGGAGGCCGAGATATAGGGAATCTTGTCCTGCGCGACAAAGCCGGTCAGCGCTTCGGTGTCGGCGGTACCCCAGCCCATGATCGCGGCAACCTTGCCATCCGGCGCCGACCACTTCTTGTAGAGCGCGATCGCGCGCGGAACCTGATAGCCGTAGTCGTTGCTATCGAGGTTGACCTGCTTGCCGCCGATGCCGCCGTTCTTGTTGATCCAGGCAAATGTGTCGGCAACGGCTTGGCCGTAGGGCGTGCCGACGTCCGAAGTCGCACCGGAATAATCGGCGAGATGGCCGACGGCGATTTGGGCCTGCGCACTGGCCGCAAAACCGGCGATCGCAAACGCGAGCGCCGCGGTGCTCAAAAGCGATTTGGTCTTCATGGGTCGGTTCCTCCTGTTATTGCTTAAGTGAAGTTTCCGTGCTCAATGCGAGAACGGGTAGAGTTTCCAGTACGCCTTGATCTGCCGCCAGCGATGCGCGAGCCCGTCAGGCTCGAACATCAGGAACGCGATGATGATCACTCCGATCGCGATCTCGCGCAGGAAGGTGATGTTGGTGTTGAGCGACAGCGCCTTGTCAATCGCGCCGCCCTTCAAATGCAGGCTGATCCATTCCATCGACTCCGGCAGGAGCACCACGAAGGCGGTGCCCATCAGCGTGCCCATGATCGAGCCGGTGCCGCCGATGATGATCATGGCAAGGAACAGGATCGAGCGCTCGATCCCGAAACCTTCCTGGGAGACGACGAGCTGATAGTGCGCATAGAGCGCGCCCGCGATGCCGGCGAAGAAGGCGGCGAGACCGAACGACAATGTGCGGTACTTGGTGAGGTTGATGCCCATGATCTCCGCGGAGAGATAGTGGTCGCGGATCGCCACCAGCGCGCGGCCGTCGCGCGTGCGCATCAGATTGGTGACGAGGATGTAGCTCAGGAGCACATAGGCCAGCACGACGTAGAAATACTGCCGGTCGCCCCGCAGCGTGTAACCGAAGACCGAGAACGGCTCGGCGCTTGCCGGCACCGAGCCGCCGGAGAACCATTCGGCGCGGGAGAAGAAGTCGAGCAGGATGTATTGCGCGGCCAGCGTCGCGATGACGAGATAGAGTCCTTTCAGCCGCGCTGCGGGAATGCCGAAGATCAGTCCGACCAGCGCCGTCACGAGTCCCGCGAGCGGGATCGCGAAGAACACCGGGATCGGCGCATTGTTGGAGATGTAGGCCGAAGTGAAGGCGCCGAGCAGGAAGAAGGCCGCGTGTCCGATCGAGATCTGGCCGGTGAAGCCGACCAGGATGTTGAGGCCGAGCGCCGCGATCGAGAAGATGCCGATCTGAATCAATATGCTGAGCCAGTAGCCGCTGAAGAATTGCGGCGCGAGGCAGAGCAGCGCGACGCCTGCTATCGCGAAGTTGCGGCTGGTGGTGGTCGGGAAGATCGTGGTGTCCGCTGCGTAAGAGGTGCGGAAATCACCAGCGGGGATGAGGGCAGGGCCGGCCATGGGTCAGATCCGCTCGATGTCGTGGGTGCCGAACAGGCCGTAGGGCTTGATCATCAGCACGATGATGAGGACGTAGAACGGCGCGATCTCGTAGAGATTGCCCCAGTGCAGATATTGGCTGTCGACATATTGGGCGACATTCTCCAGCAGCCCGATGATGATGCCGCCCAGCACGGCGCCGCCGACGGAGTCGAGTCCGCCGAGGATCGCCGCCGGGAACACCTTGATGCCGTAGGCAGCAAGGCCCGAGGACACGCCATTGACCACGGCCACGACGACGCCCGCGACCGCCGAGACGGTCGCCGAGATCGCCCAGGCCATCGCGAACACGCTCTTGACGGAAATGCCGAGCGACTGCGCCACCTGTTGGTTGAACGCGGTGGCGCGCATCGCAAGGCCGTACTTCGACGCGCGGAAGAACCAGGCCATGCCGATCATCATGGCGACCGACACCACGAGGCTCATGACGTAGACGGTCTGGATCTGCAGTCCGAACAGGTTGACCGACTGGCTTTCGAACACGCGCGGGAACGGCTGCGGATTGACGCCGAACATCCATTTTAGCGTCGCCTGCAGCACGGTGGAGAGGCCGATCGTCACCATGATAACGGAAATGATCGGCTCGCCGATCATCGGCCGCAGGATCAGCACCTGCACCGCAATGCCGAACACGAACATGAACACCAGCGTGATCGGCATGCCGATCCAGAACGGCACCTGGTATTTCGCCAGTAACGCCCAGCACACCCAGGCGCCGACCAGCAGCAGCTCGCCTTGCGCAAAGTTGACGACCTGCGTCGCCTTGTAGATCAGCACGAACGACATCGCGACCACGCCATAGAGCGTGCCGACCACGAGGCCATTGACCAGGAGCTGGATGAGGAAGGCGGTGTTCATATCGGGTGACTCAGCTCGTCATTGCCGGGCTTGATCCGGCAATCCATCGAGGAAGGAAGACTGTTCGGAAGAGGATGGATGCGCGGGTCAAGCCCGCGCATGACGACTATCTGTATCACTCCGCAGCCTCCGCCATGTGCCCGTGCCCGCCGAGGTCCACCACGCGCAGCGTCGTTCGCACCCGCTGCGTGGTGCCGTCCTGGAAGCGGATCACGGTGTCGACGGGGATGTCGGAATCGCCGCGGTAAATGGCGTCGATGATGCCGGCGTATTTCTCGTTGATGACGCCGCGGCGAACCTTTCGCGTCCGGGTGAGCTCGCCGTCGTCGGCGTCAAGCTCCTTGTAGAGCAGCAGGAAGCGCGAGATGCGCTGGGCCGGCGGCAGCGTGGCGTTGACGGTCTCGACCTCCTTCTGCAGCAGCGCGTAGACCTCCGGCCGTGAGGCGAGGTCGCTATAGGTCGTGAAGGAGAGGCGGTTCTTCTCCGCCCATTTCGAGATGATGGAGTAGCGGATGCAGATCATTGCCGCGAGCGCGTCGCGGCCGGCGCCGAGCACCACGGCTTCGGCGATATAGGGCGAGAATTTCAGCTTGTTCTCGATGAACTGCGGCGAGAAGCGCTCGCCGCGGGAGGTCTCGGCGAGATCTTTGATGCGGTCGATGACGACCAGCTGGTTGTCTTCATTGAAATAGCCGGCATCGCCGGAGCACAGCCAGCCGTCCTTGAGGTCGGCGACGCTGGCCTCGGGATTCTTGTAGTAGCCGAGGAACATGTTGGGGTGCCGCACGACGATCTCGCCGACGCCGTGGACGTCGGCATTGTCGATGCGGATCTCGACGCTGTCGGCCATCGGCACGCCGGTGGTATCAGGGTCGACCTTGCCCTCGGGGTGCAGCGTGTAGGCCCCGAGCAGCTCGGTCTGGCCGTAGAGCGTGCGCAGCGGCACGCCCATGGCCTGGAAGAACTTGAAGGTGTCAGGCCCGAGCGCTGCGCCGCCGGTCGCGGCCGAGCGCAACCGGGTGAAGCCGAGGCGGTCGCGCAGCGCGCGGAACAGGATCGCGTCGGCAAAGCCCGAGCGCCTCCCCTGTTCGAGTGCGGCAAGGCCCGACTTCATGCCGATGTCGAACAGGCGCTGCTTGAAGGGCGTTGCGTCCATCACCTTGGCACGGACGTCGGCGGCAATGGATTCCCAGACGCGCGGCGCGAACAGCACGAAGGTCGGTGCGATCTCGCGCAGATCGTTCATCATCGTGTCGGGCTCTTCGACGAAGTTGATCTTCATCCGGCACAGCAGACCTTTGCCGAGCACGTAGACCTGTTCCATGATCCAGGGCAGCGGCAGCACCGAGACATATTCGTCACCGGGACCCTTGGGGTCGAAGGCGAGATAGGTCGCGCAATGGCCGAGCACGCGTCCGGCGGCGAGCATCGCGAGCTTCGGATGCGAGGTGGTGCCGGACGTGGTGCAGAGGATCGCGACGTCCTCGCCCTTGGTGGCATCGACCAATCTGTCGTAGAGCTCCGGCTCGCGTCTGGCGCGGGCACGGCCGAGCTCGGCAAACCTCTCCGCCGACATCAGGCGCGGGTCGTCGTATTTCCGCATCCCGCGCGGATCGGAATAGATGA
The DNA here is from genome assembly GCF_016031655.1 of Bradyrhizobium glycinis. Lineage (GTDB taxonomy): Bacteria > Pseudomonadota > Alphaproteobacteria > Rhizobiales > Xanthobacteraceae > Bradyrhizobium > Bradyrhizobium glycinis. The sequence goes on along the minus strand of NZ_JACCHQ010000006.1, from coordinate 124,671 downwards.
TGTGCTTCAGCTTCGGCACGCGCTCGGCAAGGGTAAGCAGCTTGTCGACCTGCTCCTCGTCCTCAGCGAAGACCAGCTGCGCCTCGCCGTAATTGAGGAGATAGGAAGCCTCCTCATCCAGGACGTCGCGATAGAGCCCAAGGCTGAGGCCGCCAATGGCATGTGTTGCAATTTCTGCCGCGACCCAGTCCGGCCGGTTGTCGCCGATAAGGCCGATGACATCACCGCGGCCCAGGCCGAGCTCGATGAGGCCGAGCGCGAAATCACGCGCGCGGGCCTGATAGTCGTTCCAGGTGAAGATGCGCCAGAGCCCGAGATCCTTCTCGCGCAGCGCGATTTCGTTGCCGTGCTCCCTGGCATTGAGCCGGAGCATCTTCGGATAGGTGTCGGCCTGCGCGACGCGGCCCGCATAATCCATCATGCCGCGCTCTCCTGCGCGTGAGAGGCATCATCGGGATCGACCAGCACCTCGTCCTCTTCGCCGAGATAAGCGCGCCTGACGTGTGGATCGGCGAGCACGGTCGCCGGATCGCCCTCGGCGATCTTCTTGCCGAAATCCAGCACCATGACGCGGTGGGAGATGTCCATCACCACGCCCATATCGTGCTCGATCATCACCACCGTCATCCCGAACTCCTCGTTGAGATCGACGATGTAGCGGGCCATGTCCTCCTTCTCCTCGAAATTCATGCCGGCCATGGGCTCGTCGAGGAGGATCAGGCGCGGCTCGAGCGCCATGGCACGGGCGAGCTCCACGCGCTTGCGCAGGCCGTAGGAGAGGGTGCCGGCGGTGGCCTTGCGCACCGACTGCAGATCGAGGAAGTCGATGATCTCTTCCACCTTGCGGCGGTGCTCGAGCTCCTCCTTGCGGGCGCCGGTGAGCCAGTACAGCGAGCCCGTGAGGAAATTGTTCTTCAGCAGGTGATGGCGACCGACCATGACGTTGTCGAGCACGCTCATGTGGTGGAACAGCGCAAGATTCTGGAAGGTGCGGCCGATGCCGAGCGAGGCGCGGGCATTCGGCGTCAGGCCGGTGATATCGCGGCCCTGATAGAACAGCTGGCCTTCGGTCGGCTTGTAGCGGCCGGAAATACAGTTCACGATCGAGGTCTTGCCGGCGCCGTTGGGGCCGATGATCGAGAACAGCTCGCCTTCCCTGATGGCGAAGCTGACGTCGGTCAGCGCACGGACGCCGCCGAATCGCAAGGACACGCCGCGCACTTCGAGACTGGTAGCCACCAAACGAATCCCTCCCGGTCATGGCGCTTGATTGGCGCTCTTCGTCCGTTCCTGTCGGGCAATCCTAGTACGGTCGTGCCGGCCAGACCATGCAGCTATTGGTCTCGACCGGACCGGCGCCGCCTTCGTTCCCGTGAGGGATCAAAAGCCGCGTCGCCCGAGGTGGTCCTCAATAGGGGAAATCGCTATTTTGAAATGTCTCCGGCCTGACAATTCTGCGACAAAGTTTGTCGGGCCGAGCGGGTCTTCATCTTTCGTCGGATGGATGGCCGAAGCGGTTCTGTTGCAGTGCAACAGGAGCATGGGGTGACAGAACGGTGCGGCTGGCTTCGAGATCATGATTTCAGAGGATCATCTGAAGCGCATTGCCGCCTGGTCGCGCGAGCTCACACCAGCCGAGATCGAGGTCGCGCGCGCCGGAATCACGGAGCGGTCCTACGGCACCGGCGAGAGCGTGTTCATGCGCGGCGATATTTTTGCCTATTGGGCCGGCATGGTGGGCGGCCTTGCCCGTATGGGCGGGGTCTCGCGCGACGGCAAGGAGACCAGCCTTGCCGGGCTGACGGCGGGGGCCTGGTTCGGCGAAGGGAGCGTGCTCAAGAACGAGCCGCGCCGCTATGACGTGGTCGCGCTGCGCGACAGCCGCGTCGCGCTGATGGAACGCAGCGCCTTCATGTGGCTGTTCGAGAACAGCGTAGGTTTCAACCGCTTCCTGGTGCGCCAGCTCAACGAGCGGCTCGGCCAGTTCATCGGCATGCTCGAGGTCAACCGCACGCTCGATGCCACCGCGCGCCTCGCCCGCAGCATCGCCTCGCTGTTCAACCCGATCCTCTATCCGGAATCGACCGCGCATCTGGAGATCACCCAGGAGGAGATCGGCGCGCTCTCCGGCATGTCCCGCCAGAACGCCAACCGCGCGCTGAACCGCCTGGAGAAAGAAGGGCTGCTGCGACTGGAATATGGCGGGGTCACGATCCTCGATATCGAGCGGCTGCGCGGGTATGGGGATTAGAAGTCTCGTCATCGTGCGTTGGCGGGCGCATGCACCGGCCATAGGTCGGTACGCCAACGGATCGCAATGGCGAGCATCGCGACGAATCCTGCGACGGCATAGAGCGAGCCCGTCGCGGAATAGCCGATGACGTCGATCAGGCTGCCGGCCGCGAGCAGTCCGATGGGCAAGCCGTAGATCACCATCATGCGCACGCCCATGACGCGGCCGCGCAGATGTGGGCTCGCGGTGCGCATCAGGATGACGGCAGCCGAGATCATCGACATGCTCTGGGCGATGCCGGCGAGGACGAGGCAGCCTATCGCCACCGGCATCGCCCGGACCTCCACGAATACCAGCAGCATGGCGTACCAGGCCAACGTTGCCCCGATCAGAAGCCGCGCGATGCGCACGCCACTGACCAGGCTGAGCGTGATGGAGCCGATCAGCGAGCCGACGGCGAAGCTCGCCGAGAGATAACCGAGGCCGGTCTGGTCGGTATGAAAGATCTCCCGCGCGATGTAGGGCAACAATCCGCCCGTGAAGGGAAACGCGGTAAGATTGGCCAGGAAAGCGACGCACAGCGCCGCGCGCATTCCCGGGCCGTTCCAGGCATAGACGATCCCCTCTTTGAGGTCGCCAAACAGCCGCGAAACGGCATGGCTGTTCGCGGGAAGATCGCTCGTCGTGACGGTCCTTTTCGGCCGGGTCAGGCAGAGCATGAGCAGCGCTGCCGTGAAATAAAGGCAGGCGATCGCCACATAGACGAGGCCGATACCGAGGACGGCGAACAGCCCGGCGCCCGTCAACGCTCCGGCAATGCGCGCGCTGTCCTGAGTCGTGCGTGCAACGCTGATGGCGCCTACCAGCTGCTCGGCCGGCATGATATCGGCCAGCAGCGCGCCGCGAACGCCGAGATCGGAGGGGCGGATCAGGCCCATGATCGTGACGATCATCATGACGCTCAGCGGCGACAGATGACCGCTCAGCGCCAGGACCATGATGGTCGACGACAGCGCCGTATAGGCAAGGCGCATCGCGACCAGGAGATCGCGATGACCCATGCGGTCGCCGATCATGCCGAACACGGGCGCGACCAATGTTCCGACGAACTGGAGTGAAGCGAGCACGGTGAGCAGCAGCACCGAGCCGGTCTCGACCAGGATGTACCAGCCGAGCACCAGCGTCTCGACCTCGAACGCCCAGGAGGTGAGCAGGTCGGACGGCCACTGGAAGCGATAGTTGCGGATGCGGAATGGCGCGAGCGCGGAAGGTCGTACGGCTGTGCTCAAGATGCGATGACGGGTTTCACGGCGATTCCCTGCCCTTCTTATTCGTTCTTCTGTTCGTGAGCGTAGTACCGGCGACGCGCGTGTCAATTGACGCTACGGCAAGCCGCCATGCTTGCCGACAATTTGCGCTGCGCCATGAATCGCGTCGCGCTGCGGGCGGCGTTCGATCGGCCGGTGCACCCGCAGCATTGCTTCGCGGTCCAATCCGCGACGAAGGGGTAGACCAGTCTCAGCCGCTTGCTCTTCGGGTGTGTCGAGCCCATTCTGGTCCGCATCCTGGGCCCATGAGGTCGGGCCCAGCGGATAGCCCCATCGCGGCTCTCGCGAGGTATTGGGCCATGAACTGCTCGGGTTGCGGTTTCGAGGTTCAGAGCGGCTTTGCCTTCTGTCCGCACTGCGGCACGAAGCAGCCGAGCCCGTGCCCTGGTTGCGGTTTTCCATGCGCATCTGATTTCGCGTATTGCCCGAAATGCGGCACTCTCGTCGCTGCGGCAGCCAAAGGCGGCGGGCAGGCAGCGGTGCGGACGGACTCGACGGCCGTCCCATCGAGCTCCTCTTCGCCACCGCTCGTGCTCACGCCCGAGGCGCAACACGCATTTCGACCGCCGTCGGACAAAATCGATAGCGAAGCGAACCGCCGCACTGTCACCGTGCTTTTTGCCGACCTCAGCGGCTTCACGGCGATGAGCGAGCGGCTCGACCCCGAGGTCATGCAGACGCTTCAGAACGAATTGTTCGCGGAGCTGACGGCCGCGGTGCAGAGCTTTGGCGGCTTCGTGGACAAATTCATCGGCGATGCGCTGCTCGCACTGTTTGGTGCGCCAGCCGCGCACGAGGACGACCCGGAGCGCGCGGTTCGCGCAGCCCTCGACATGATCATCCGGTCGGCGCGACTTAGCGAGCGCGCGAAGGCCTATGCTGGTTCGCCGCTGCTGCTCCATGTCGGCATCAACACCGGGCACGTCGTTGCGGGCGGGCTGGGCGTGGGCGTTGCCAAATCCTATTCGGTCACCGGCGACACCGTGAATACCGCCCAGCGACTGCAGTCGATGGCGCCTCCGGGCGAGGTGCTGGTCGGACCGTTGACCTACCGTCTGACGCGGCATGCGTTCGCCTATGATTCGCTTGGCGAGGTCTCACTCAAGGGCAAGATGGGCAGCGTTCTGGTCCATCGTCTGAAGGGACCGCTCGAGACGCCCCGTGCGGCACGAGGCCTCGACACGCTGGGCCTCGATGCGCCGCTGATCGGACGCGACGCCGAACTTGCGCGCGTGATCGGCAGTCTCGATCGCGCGTGCAGCGGCGCGGCTCAGCTGGTGCGGCTGGTCGGCGAGGCCGGCATCGGGAAGACGCGCCTGGTGAGCGAATTCGTCACCCGCATCGGCGAAGAGGATCGCTTCGCAGGCGTGGCGATCCGGCAGGCGGTCTGCTCGCCGCTCGGCGAACAATCCTACGGCACACTGGCCGCCGTGCTGCGCAGCGCCTATGGTATCGCACACAAGGCCGGCGCCGCGGAGGCGGAGGCGAGAGTTGCCGAAGCGCTGTCGGAGCTTGGCCTCGCGACTGACGAGGCTGACCGCCTGATGCCTCTCTATCTGCACGTTCTTGGCCACGGCGACCGCGACGCCGTGCTCAGGCACGTCGAGCCCGAACAGCTCCGTCGGCAGATCTTTTTCGCGATCCGCACCGTCTTCGAACGCCGGCTCGCGCAGTCGCCGCTGCTGATCATCGTCGAGGATCTGCATTGGGCCGATGCGGTGTCGCTCGAAGCTTTGCGGTTCCTGATGGAGCGGCTGGAGCGGTCGCGGCTGATGCTGCTGTTCACACATCGGCCGATGCTTGAGCTGGACCAGTTCGGTTCGAGCCGGATCAGTCACACCACTCTTCGACTGGCTCCGCTTGGCGACGCTGACGGACGAAGGCTGCTCGCGGCGTACTTCAGTCACGGCCTGCGTGAATCGCCGGGACATTTGTTCAGCCGTATCCTCGAGCGTGCCGGCGGCAATCCGCTTTTCCTCGAGGAGATCATCCGTGGCCTCATCGAAGCCGGCGCCCTCGTACGTGACGGTGCGCAGTGGCGGATGACGTCGGACGAAGCCGCCGCCGAAATTCCGGCGAGCATTCAGGCGTTGTTGCTGGCGCGCCTGGATCGGTTGCCGCATCAGGTGAGGCACCTGGCTCAGGAAGCCGCGGTGATTGGCCCGCGCTTCGATGCGGCCGTTCTCGGTGCGGCGGCAACCGAGCCGGCAAGGGTCGAGGCGGGGCTCGAACTTCTGTGCGACGCCGAGATCGTCGAGGAGGTCGCAGGCTCGAATTCGATTTCGCTGCGGACCTACCGCTTCACGCAGACCATGCTTCAGGACGTGATCTATCAGAACCTGCTTCTGCAGCGCCGGATCGAGCTCCACGGACGGATCGGCGTCGCGCTGGAGCGGCTCCACGGCAACGAGCCCGAGCGGCTCGAAGATCTCGTCCTGCTTGGACACCATTTCAGTCTCAGCGCAAGCAAGCCGAAAGGCGCGCGCTATCTGCGCGCCGCCGGCGATCGCGCACGCGCGAGCTATGCCAACGACGATGCCATCCGCTTCTATCAGCAGTCTCTCGCCGTTCTGCTCGCCGGCGGCGATCGGGACCCGGAACGCCTAGTCCTCTATGAACGGATTGCGGACCTCTGTCGCGTGGCTGGCCGCCGAAGCATGGCCGAGGAGCACTACCGCCGCGCCCTCGAGGAGCATCGCACGGCCCGGGATCGAATCGGCGAAGCGCGAATTCTTCGCAAGCTCGGCCACTTGTTGTGGGACGCCGGCAAGCGCACCAGCGCGGAGTCGCATTATGCTGAGGCGGCCGAGCGGCTTGGCGGGACGGACGCGCCCATCGAGTGGGCCCACCTCCTGCAGGAGCGCGGCCGTCTCGCGTTTCGTGTGGGGGATCACGTCGCGGCCGCGAGGTGGGCAGACGAGGCGCTCGGCTTCGCGCGGTCCGCGCCGGCGAACGGGGACGAGCAGGCCGGGGCCGAGGCGGCGCGCGCCATTGCGGAGGCCCTCAACACCAAGGGGGTTGCGCTGGCGCGGCTTGGGCGACACCAGGAGGCGGTGCGCGAGGTGGAGCAAAGTGTCGCGGCAGCCGAAGCCGCCGGCCTCCTCAACGTGGCGTGTCGCGGCTACACCAACCTTGGCGTGCTCTACACGATCGTCGACCCGGCGAAAGCGATGGAGGTTTGCAGACGCGGGCTCGATGTCGCGCACCGTATCGGCGACCTCGGCTTCCAGGCGCGCCTGCTGGCCAATTTTGCTGTCGCCTGTTGCACCTTCACGGACAGATGCACCGAGGAAGGGGTGCCGGCCGCCGAGAAGGCGATCGAGATCGACCGTGCGCTCGATCAGCGCGAGCATCTTCCGGTTCCCCTGATCGTGCTCGGGCAGATCCATCAATGCCACTTCCGCCCTGACCTCGCAGCGCGCTGCTACGACGAGGCCATCGAGGTCGCGACCGAGACCGGGGAGCCGCAGCAGCTGTTTCCGTGTTATGATGGTCTTGCGACACTGAACCTTGATCGAGGCGACATGCCCGAGGCCGAGCGGTATTTCGCGTTGGCCCATGATGTCTGCGCCCGGCACGACCTCGATCCCGCAGGGCTGATCGTATTGCCATTTCTTGACTAGCCAATGTGAGGGAGTTCAACCATGTCAGACCGTCACGTCGATGCACCACTTCAGCCAGGCGATCGCGCACCGAACATCGTGCTGGACGCCATCACGCGCGAAGGAAAGATCGCGCTCGAGGATTATCGCGGGCATAGTCCGATACTGGTCGGCCTGTTTCGTGGCCTGCACTGCCCGTTTTGCCGGCGCCATATCGCCGCGCAGGCACAGCTCGACGGTGAGTTGCGCGGGAAGGGCATCGAAAGTCTCACGGTCGTCAATACGCCGATCGACCGGGCGCGGCTCTACTTCCGCTATCATCCCTTGCCCAATTTGCTTGCCGCGTCCGACCCCGACCGGATCTCGCATCGCGCGTTCGGCCTGCCCACCATCGAGTTCACGGAGAACGAAACCGAGTGGCCGCGCAAGGTGGGTATGGACGTTGTCATGAGCATGAATGTCGACATGCCCGGCGAACTGCCTCGCCCGATGAATCGGCCGGCGGCCGCCGAGTACCTCAACAACAAGGACGGTTACGAGATGACCGAAGCCGATCAGCGCATGGCGGCGGCCGGCACGGGCCAGCTGTTCGGCCAGTTCCTGCTCGATCGGGAAGGGATCGTGCGCTGGACGTTTACCGAGGTCCCTGACGGCGGCCAGCGCATGTTCGGAGCGCCGAGCCCACAGGAACTGATGTCGGCCGCGTCGCAGGTGGCGAGCTAGTTGTCGCCGTCCGGCGACGAGCCTGCCGCGTGCGGCCGTTTCTCCGCGAGGGCTAGCGCCATGGCCGAGATCAGTGGACGCATGAAATAGGCTTCGTCGGCGGGCGAGACATCGGTACGCAAGCCATGCGCTGCGAGTTCGCCGGAAACCGCTGGACCGACCGATGCGATCAGTGTGCGTTCGAGGCCTGAGCGCAGCTTCGTCTCGCTGCCATGCGCCTTGGCAGCCTCGATCAGCCGGCGGACCTGGCCGAGATTGGTCAGGGCGATCGAGTCGATGCGTCCCTCTGCCATGTCGTCAATGGCGGCGACGATGTTGGCATCGGCGGCCTTGGAATCGTAGACGTAGGGCAGCACGGTATCGACGGCGGCGCCTTGCTCGGCCAGCGCGCCGATCAGCGCGCTGTGGTCCTTGTCGGGATAGAGCTGGAGACCTAGGCGCCGCCCCTTCAGGTCGAGCCCGGCCAACATCTCGATCACGCCTTCGGTCGTCGGCTTATCGGTGGTCTGTTGCGCCTCGAGGCCGATCTCGCGCAGTGCCTTGCCCGGCTTCGGGCCGCGGGTGAATTTGCGCGCCTTGGCGAGCGCCGCGACAAGGCCGGCGTCGAGCCCGCGGGCACGGGCGAGCTTCATGATGCGACGCAAGCCTTCGCCGGTCATCAGCACGAGATCGTCGAAGGGATTGTCGATGGCGCGGCGGATCCAGGCCTCGACCGGAGCCGGGTCCGGTGCATCATGGATGGTGAACATCGGGCATTGCACGACCTCGGCGCCTTGCTCGGCCAGAAGCTTGGAGAACTGCGCCTCCTCGCGCGTTTCCAGGATCAGGATGCGGTAGCCGTTCAAGCGGTCGGCCATGAGGATGCTCCGATGAAAATTCGCAATTGTCCGTTCATCCTGACTCCGCGGTCGGGATTGGCGCAAGGGCGGGGTCGGTGCTAGAGCAGGGCGCAAATCGCAGGAATGTTCCGCTGCACAAACCTTCATCAAGAGCCGAGCCTTGCCCGACCATCAATATGTCCTGACCCTGTCCTGCCCGGATCGCCCCGGCATCGTCTCGGCGGTGTCGACGTTTCTTGCTCATAACGGACAGAACATCCTCGACGCCCAGCAGTTCGACGACGTCGAGACCAAGAAGTTCTTCATGCGGGTGGTGTTCACAGCGGCCGATCTTGCCGTGGAGCTGTCGGCGCTGCAGACCGGCTTTGCCGCGATCGCCGAGCGTTTCGGCATGGAATGGCAGATGCGTGACCGCGCCGCGCATCGCAAAGTGATGCTGCTGGTGTCGAAGTCCGATCATTGCCTGGTCGACATCCTCTACCGCTGGCGCACCGGCGAATTGCCGATGGTTCCGACCGCGATCGTCTCCAACCATCCGCGCGAGGTCTATGCCGGGCTCGATTTCGGCGGCATCCCGTTCCACCATTTGCCCGTCACCAAGGAGACCAAGCGCGAGCAAGAGGCGCAGATCATGGACCTCGTCGGCAAGACGACGACCGATCTGGTGGTGCTCGCCCGCTACATGCAGATCCTGTCCGACGATCTCTCGGCAAAGCTGTCGGGGCGCTGCATCAACATCCACCACTCGTTTCTGCCGGGCTTCAAGGGCGCCAAGCCCTATCACCAGGCTCATGAGCGCGGCGTCAAGCTGATCGGCGCCACCGCGCATTACGTCACGCGCGACCTCGACGAGGGCCCGATCATCGACCAGGACGTCGAGCGCATCAGCCATCGCGACACGCCGGAAGATCTGGTCCGCAAAGGCCGCGACATCGAGCGCCGCGTGCTGGCTCGGGCCATCCGCTACCATCTCGACGACCGCGTGATCCTCAACGGCCGCAAGACCGTGGTGTTCGTGGATTAGACGGAGCGCGCGAAGCGCGAATCCGGAATCTCGAGATTCCGGGTTCGATGCTGACGCATCGCCCCGGAATGACGGCGGCGTCTCAACGCACCGCGTTTCCCGAATTTGTCCCCGTCGCGCCCTTCTGGGCCTGTTCTTCCTTCTCGCGATCGGCCGCCGGCATCAGCCGCTTGCGCTCGCGTTCCTTCATGTAGGCGTCGTATTGCGGCGAGCCGGGTCGCGGCGGCGCATCAGCGGGCAGGCCGCCGGCCCATTGCGGGACGTAGTCGCCCATGCCGCCGGAGAGCTTTTCATTGATCGTCCCGCAGCCTGCAAGATTGGGAGCGAGCAGGGCCAGTGCGGCGGCGATCGAAAGCGAACGGGAGCGCATGAATATCTCTGGTCGTGCCCCGATTGGGGCGCAGATGGTGGAGCGCCGGATAGGCGTCGGCGGCAAACCATAGCTCTCAATATGTAAAATTGGCCTATTCGAGGGTGGACGAAGCTGTATACAAGAAAGGTATTATAATAGTCATATTTTGAGCTTGATGGGGGAGCTGCAGTTGGTACGGTATACACTGCGCGATGGTCGTGACGGTCATCGGGGCGGGGCCGCGCCACAAGGCGGGGCTTTTTCGTTGACAGGACCATTTTATTTGTACAATCGTACAAATCTCTCCCTGCCGTCGTTGAGGCAGATCACGCGGCTTGCGCCGAATGGTCGCCCAACGTCCGATTGACAACGGGGTTGCAGAGGACGCCATGTGGCCGCACGGCATGGCTTGTCCGTGAGTGAAGCGCGGCAAGGACCGGGTACTCGGTCCGGCGCACAAGAGTGAGGAATGAAGGGGAGGGACATCTGATGTTCGAACGCAGGATTTTTTCACGCACCGCAGCGGTTGTCGCTATCGCGGGCCTTGCGGCCGTCGCGCCCGCCAAGGCGGAAGACACGGTCAAGATCGGGCTGATCCTGCCGATGACCGGCGGCCAGGCCTCGACCGGCAAGCAGATCGAGAACGCGATCAAGCTCTACATGCAGCAGAAGGGCGAGACCGTCGCCGGCAAGAAGGTCGAGGTCATCGTCAAGGACGACGCCGCAATTCCGGACAAGACCAAGACCGCCGCTCAGGAGCTGATCGTCAACGACAAGGTCAATTTCATCGCCGGCTTCGGCGTGACGCCGGCCGCGCTCGCCGCCGCGCCGCTCGCAACCCAGGCCAAGATCCCGGAAGTCGTGATGGCGGCGGGCACCTCCATCATCACCGAGCGTTCGCCCTATATCGTGCGCACCAGCTTCACGCTGGCGCAATCCTCGACCATCATCGCCGACTGGGCGGCGAAGAACGGCATCAAGAAGGTCGCGACGCTGACCTCGGACTACGCGCCGGGCAATGACGCCCTCAACTTCTTCAAGCAGCATTTCACGGCCGGAGGCGGTGAGGTGGTGGAAGAGGTCAAGGTGCCGCTGCAGAACCCCGACTTCGCTCCGTTCCTGCAGCGCATGAAGGACGCAAAGCCGGACGCGATCTTCGTGTTCGTGCCGGCGGGCCAGGGCGGCAACTTCATGAAGCAATATGCCGAGCGTGGCCTCGACAAGGCCGGCATCAAGGTGATCGGGCCGGGCGACGTCACGGACGACGATCTGCTCAACAACATGGGCGACGCCGTACTCGGCACGGTCACCGCGCATCTCTATTCGGCGGCGCACCCATCGCAGATGAACAAGGACTTCGTCGCGGCTTACAAGAAGGCCTTCGGCAACCGTCCGGGCTTCATGGCCGTGGGCGGCTATGACGGCATCCACCTGATCTACGAGGCGCTGAAGAAGACCGGTGGCGACACCAACGGCGACAAGCTGATCGAGGCCATGAAGGGCCAGAAGTGGGAGAGCCCGCGCGGTCCGATCTCGATCGACCCCGAGACCCGCGACATCGTGCAGAACATCTACATCCGCAAGGTCGAGAAGGTGGATGGCGAACTCTACAATGTCGAGTTCGCGACCTTCGAGGCCGTCAAGGATCTCGGCAAGACCAAGAAGTGACGCGCTCTTCTGAACCTCTCTCGCTTGCGGGAGAGCGTAGGCCGCCTTCGGCTGCCGTCCTTTAAGAGACGCCGAGGCGAAGCCTCGGCTATCGCAAAGCGCCGGGTGAGGGCTGTCTCCTCTTGGGGATTGCCCCATTGCGGAAACACCCTCTCCCCGACCCTCCCCCGCAAGAGGGGGAGGGGGCGCAGTAAGGCACTTGGATACATCTAGGGCTATTTCCGGCTATCGATGACCGCAATCCTCACCAACCTGTTCGATGGCGTCGCCTACGGCATGCTGCTATTCGTGCTCGCCTGCGGGCTCGCGGTCACGCTCGGCCTGATGAACTTCGTCAATCTCGCCCACGGCGCCTTCGCGATGGCCGGGGGCTATGTCTGCATGGTGCTGGTCAACCGGATGGGCTGGCCGTTCTTCGCGGCCCTGCCGCTCGCTTTCGTCTCCTCGGCTGCAATCGGCATCGCGCTCGAGCGCACGCTGTACCGTCATCTCTACACCCGCAGCCATCTCGACCAGGTGCTGTTCACGATCGGCCTGACCTTCATGTCGGTGGCAGCCGTCGATTACATCCAGGGATCCTCGCGGGTCTTCATCAATTTACCCGCCGCGCTCCAGGGCCAGTTCGACCTGTTCGGCGTCGGCATCGGCCGCTACCGGCTGATGATCATCGTGATCTGCGGCCTGCTGACCATCGCGCTTCAAATGGTGCTGGCGAAGACGCGTTTCGGCAGCCGCCTGCGCGCGGCCGTCGATGACCCCCGCGCCGCGAGCGGTCTCGGCATCAACGTGCCGCAGGTGTTCGCCTTCACCTTTGCCTTCGGTTGCGGGCTCGCCGGCCTCGGCGGCGCGCTCAGCGCCGAGATCCTCGGCCTCGATCCGTATTTCCCGCTGAAGTTCATGATCTACTTCCTGATCGTGGTCACCGTCGGCGGCTCGTCCTCGATAACAGGCCCATTCCTCGCCTCGCTGCTGCTCGGCATTGGCGACGTCGCCGGCAAATATTACGTGCCGAAGATGGGCCCCTTCGTGATCTACACCATGATGATCGTGATCCTGATCTGGCGCCCGAACGGCCTGTTCGGCCGCACGGCCGCGCGTTGAGTTCGCCGATGAGCGCTGCTTCCGACGTCGGCCATCATGCCCAGCGGCAGGCGCGCTGGCACTACGGCGAAATCGCCTTCTGGCTGGTCGTGCTGGCCTGCGGCTTCGCGTTTCCGTCGCGCTATCTCATCATGACCGACATCCTGCGCCTCGCGCTGTTTGCGATGTCGCTCGATCTCATCCTCGGCTATGCCGGCATCGTGTCGCTGGGCCATGCCGCCTTCTTCGGCGTCGGCGCCTATGCCGCGGGGCTGCTGGCGCTTCACGGCATCGTCAAGGAGCCCGTGCTGGCGCTGATCGTCGCCGGCCTTGCCGCCATGGTGCTCGGCTTTGCCACCAGCTTTCTGGTGATCCGCGGCGTCGACCTGACGCGCCTGATGGTGACGCTCGGCATTGCGCTGCTGCTGGAAGCGCTCGCCGAGCGCTTCTCCAATATCACCGGCGGTACCGACGGCCTGCAAGGCATCGAGATGCAGCCGATCTTCGGCGAGATCCCGTTCGATATGTTCGGCAAGGCCGGCTTCTTCTATTCGCTGGCCGTGTTGTTCCTGCTGTTCCTGTTCGCCCGCCGCGTCGTGCATTCCCCGTTCGGCCTGTCGCTGCGCGCCATCAAGAACAATCCCCTCCGGGCCGCCGCCATTGGCATTCCCGTCAACCGTCGCCTGATCGCGATCTATACGCTCGCCGCGTTCTATGCCGGCATTGCGGGAGCGCTGTTCACCCAGACGACCGCGATCGCCTCGCTCGACGTGTTTTCCATGGAGCGCTCCGCGGACCTGATGCTGGTGCTCGTGATCGGCGGCACCGGCTATCTCTATGGTGGGCTGATCGGCGCGGTGATCTTCCGCATGCTCCAGGAATTGTTCTCGACCATCACGCCGCAATACTGGCAGTTCTGGATCGGCCTCGTGCTGGTCGTGATCGTGCTGGTCGGCCGCCAGCGCCTGCATCGCTGGGTGCTGTATGTGCCGAACCTGATCATCAGGCAGATTGCAGGCCGCAAGGCGATCGTCGCCGTGCCGGAGAGCGATTCATGACCATCGCGCTCGAAACCCAAAATCTCGAAAAGCAGTTCGGTGGCCTGCGCGTCACTCGCGATCTGTCCCTGAAGGTCGAGCAGGGTGCCCGCCACGCGCTGATCGGCCCGAACGGTGCCGGCAAGACCACGGTCATCAACCAGCTCACCGGCGTGCTGAAGCCGAACTCGGGCCGCATCCTGCTCGAAGGCCACGACATCACCGATCTGCCTGTGCACAAGCGCGTGCTGCGCGGACTGTCGCGCACGTTCCAGATCAACCAGCTCTACCCGGACCTGACTCCCCTGGAGACCATCGGGCTCGCGGTCTCCGAACGTCTCGGCCATGGCGGCGACTGGTGGCGGCGGATGGGCACGCGCAATGACGTCAATGGCGAGATCGCCGATCTGCTCTCCCGTTTCCACCTGCTCGACGTCATGAACGAGCAGACGGTGACGCTGCCCTACGGCAAGCAGCGCCTGCTCGAGATTGCGGTCGCCATTGCAGCCAAGCCGCGCGTGCTGCTGCTCGACGAGCCCGCCGCCGGCGTGCCCGAGAGCGAGCGCCACGACATTCTCGCCGTCGTGGGCAGCCTGCCGCGGGACGTCACCGTGCTCCTGATCGAGCACGACATGGACCTCGTGTTCTCCTTTGCCGATCGCATCTCGGTGCTGGTCTCGGGCGCGCTGCTGACCGAAGGCCGGCCCGAAGAGGTCGCGCGCGATCCGCAGGTGAAGGCGGTCTATCTCGGCGAGGAGGCGGTCGATGTCTGACCTGCTCGCGATCGATTCACTTCGCGCCGGCTACGGCGAGGCGGTGGTGCTGCCGAAGATGACGCTCCGTCTCGCCGAAGGACAGGTGTTGGCGCTGCTCGGACGCAACGGCACCGGCAAGACCACGCTGATCAACTCGATCGTCGGCGTCACGCGCCGCTTCTCAGGCTCCATTGCGCTTGCCGGCACCGACGTCACGGCGATGCGGCCCGACCAGCGGGCGCGCGCCGGCATCGGCTGGGTGCCGCAGGAGCGCAACATCTTCCGCTCGCTGACGGTGGAAGAGAACATGACCGCCGTGGCGCAGCCCGGTCCCTGGACGGTCGAGAAGGTCTACGAGATGTTCCCGCGGCTGAAGGAGCGGCGGAGCAATTTCGGCAACCAGCTCTCCGGCGGCGAGCAACAGATGCTGGCGATCGGCCGCGCACTCACCCTCAATCCGAAAGTCCTGCTGCTGGACGAACCGACCGAGGGTCTTGCGCCCATCATCGTTGAGGAACTCTTGAAGGCGATCGGGACCATCACCCGGTCCGGGGGCATCTGCTCGATCATTGTCGAGCAGAATGCGCAAAAGATTCTGGGGCTCGCCGACCGCGTTGTGATATTGGAGCGCGGAACGATCGTCCACGACGCTCCGAGCGCCGCGCTGAAGACCGACCCCTCTGTCCTGGAGCGCCATCTCGGCGTCGCCGGGGCGAGCGCCCACTAAGATGTCCAGGGAGTGACACATGCAGCGAACCAAAGCCCCCTTCCGCGCCGACGAAGTTGGCAGCCTCCTGCGTCCGCCCAAGATCAAGGAAGCCCGTAGCCGGCTGGAGAATGGCGAGATCTCGGCTGACGATCTGCGCAAGATCGAGGACATGGAGATCGAGAAGGTCGTGCACAAGCAGGCCTCGATCGGGCTGAAGCTCGCCACCGACGGCGAATTCCGCCGCTCCTGGTGGCATTTCGACTTCCTGTCCAAGCTCACGGGCTGCGAGCTGTTTCACCCCGACACCGGCATCCAGTTCACGGGCGTGCAGACCCGTCACGATGCGGTCCGCGTCATCGGCAAGCTCGACTTTCCCGATAGCCATCCGATGCTGGATCACTTCCGCTTCCTGAAGAAGGTCGCCGATCAGGCCCACGTCACCGCCAAGATGACGATTCCTTCGCCGGCGGTGCTCCACTTCCGCGGCGGGCGCAAGTCGATCTCCAAGGACGTCTACCCCGATCTCGAACCCTTTTACGAAGATCTCGGCAAGACCTATCGCAAGGCCGTGAAGGCGTTCTACGACGCCGGCTGCCGCTATCTCCAGTTCGACGACACCGTCTGGGCCTATCTCTGCTCGCAGGACGAATTGCAGAAGGCGCGTGAGCGCGGCGATAACCCGGATGGCCTGCAGCAGATCTATGCCCGCATCATCAACTATGCGCTGGCGGAGAAGCCGGCCGACATGGTTGTGACCACGCATGTCTGCCGCGGCAATTTCCGCTCGACCTGGATTTCTTCGGGCGGCTACGAGCCTGTTGCCGAGACCATGCTCGCCGGCACCAATTACGACGGCTACTTCCTGGAATACGACTCCGACCGCGCCGGCGGATTCGAGCCGCTGCGCTTCCTGCCCAAGGGCAACAAGGTCGTCGTGGTCGGCGTCATTACCTCGAAGTTCGGCGAGCTCGAGAAAAAGGACGATATCAAGCGCCGCCTGGAAGAAGCCGCCAAGTTCGCGCCCTTGGAGCAGCTCGCGCTGTCCCCGCAATGCGGCTTTGCCTCGACGGAAGAGGGCAACATCCTCTCCGAGGAGGAGCAGTGGGCCAAGCTCAGCCTCGCGGTCGAGATCGCGAAGGAAGTGTGGGGTAATTGAGGATGGCGTCATTCCGGGGCGCGCCTAGCGCGAACCCGGAATCTCGAGATCCCCCGGTGCGCAATTGCGCACCTGAGGTCTGGTGCTTGCGCACCATCCCGGCATCACGGGGCGGTATAGTGCGCCGTCACTTCTCCGCCAGATAGACCTCACCCAGCAGCGACGAATTCGACCACGGCACCTGCTTGTTCTTGGTGGTCGAGACCACCTCGGCCCGCACCCGCGTGAGCATCTGCTGCACCTCCAGCCCTGGCGTGCCGATATGGCGCGAGAGGGCGGCGGAAAACGGCGAGTTGGCGCCTTCGCCGTCGAGCGCCACCTGGCCCGGCGCGGTCGCGAACGCAATCAGCGTGCCGGCCCCCAGTGTCGCACCGGTGCCAAGACTCGTCGGCGCGGCGAGGCCCGAGGCGCCCTCGATGCCGCGACTGTTTCCGGCAGATGCGATCTGCTGCGCCATCGGATTGTTGCGGCATGCATCGAAGATCAGGATGTTGGTGCGGACCTGGTCGTCGAGG
This sequence comes from Bradyrhizobium glycinis, assembly GCF_016031655.1. Classification (GTDB taxonomy): domain Bacteria; phylum Pseudomonadota; class Alphaproteobacteria; order Rhizobiales; family Xanthobacteraceae; genus Bradyrhizobium; species Bradyrhizobium glycinis. Next base: position 107,650 of record NZ_JACCHQ010000006.1, on the reverse strand, counting down.
CCGGCCATGATCGTGTCCATGTCGATCATCGCCTCCGTCAGGCTCGCGCCGGGCTTGAGCGCGACGTCGACCGGAATGAGATAGTTGCGGCCGTCGACCTGCACGCCATGGCCGGCATAATAGACCAATGCCACCTGCGCCCGCGCGGCCTCGCGAAGAAAGTCGCGCGTCATCTTTTGCATCGCGGCGCGATCGAGATCGACACCTTCCGATACGCTGAAGCCGATGTCGCGCAGGCTCTTGGCGACCGCGCGTGCATCGTTGGGTGGATTGGGCAGCGCCTTGACGTGGGTATAGGCGCCGTTGCCGATCACCAGCGCCATGCGTGTGCCGCGAACGGCCGGGGCGGGCAATTGTGTCGGTGCCGCGCCGGTCTGTTGCGCGGCGGGGGCGGAGGTCGGCTGGGTCGTCGGTGAGGGCGCATCGCGCGGGATCGGCGCGGCCGCGTCCGTCAGCAGCGACAGGCGCACGCGTGCTGTGGCCTGGTTGGCCTTGCTGCCGGCATCAGACGCCACAATCGCCAAGGTTGCCTTATAGTCCTCGCCGGCGCGGGCGTAGTCGCCCTTGGCTTCATAGGCCAGCGCGCGGTGCGTGTAGCCGGAGATCAGCACGCTGTTGGGCGGCGTCATGATGTTGACCGGCGGCTTCTCCTTGGCGAGCCGGATCGCCTCGCTGCCGTCGGCGATGGCGCGATCGAGATCGCCCCTGGCGCGCCAGATTGCGGTGCGATTGATCAGCGGCTGCGGCAGCGAGGGATCGAGCCGGATCGCCTGGTTGATGTCGGCGAGCGCACCGTCGAGATCTCCGAGCGCTTCCTTCGAGATGCCGCGGTTCTGGAACGAGAACGTCGATTTCGGATCGGCCTTGATGGCCATGTCGTAGTCGGCGATCGCCTTGGCATAATCGTGCTTGCCGCGCCAGGCGTTGCCCCGATTGTGGAAGATGGCGCCGTTGGGCGGGCCGAGCTTCAGCGCATCGTCGAAATCGGCGATCGCGATGTCGTAGTCGCCCTTGTCGTAATAGGCCGAACCCCTGAGGTTATAGACCGCCTGGCTCGGCTGCAGCCGGATCGCGTCCGTCGCATCGGCGATGACCTTGGCGTAGTCGCCCTTCTTGTTCCAGCCAACCGCGCGCCAGAAATACACGGTGGCGAGTTGCTCGCCCTTGAAGACCTTTAGCGCGATGATCTTGGTGCAGGCGTCGACCATCTTGTCCGCCGGCGTGGTCTCGGTGGTGCAGAGCGGGCCGAGCTGGTTGCGCGGCTGCGCCGCCGCCGGCGCGGACCAGTGCGCGAACATGAGCAGGCAGAGCGTGACGAGGAGGCGGCGCATGGTGGTGTCTCATGCGAGAGGAGGGGCGCTTGTTTGTTGCCCGGCCAGCCGCAGGGGTTCAGCTCTCCCCGGGGGCACATAAGGCCCGCATCCGCTATTCCCTGAGTGGGCAGAATTTGCTAAGACGCAAGTCCCAACCCGTCTGCCCACCGATTTCCCACTCATGAAGAACGACGAAATCCTGAGCCAGATCACCGACTTCTGCCGCAAGGCGGACATGGCGGAATCGACGTTCGGCCGACGCGCGGTGAACGATGGGAAGCTGGTGCACCGCCTGCGCGAGGGAAAGCGCATCACCATCGACACGCTGGAGCGGATTCAGGCCTATATGGCGGCGTCGATGGCCGGCGGCGTGCCGCCGCCGCGGGGACTTCAGGTGCCCCCCGAGAAGCGCGATCCACGCGGCAATTTCCGCTTCTTCGAGAACCGCCAGAAATACCTGCTGTTCGTCCACACCTGCAGCGAAAAGCGGGTGATCGCGGACCGCGTCGCGCTGGAGCTTGCCTCCATTCATCCGCGTCCACCGGCGCTGCGCCTGTTCGACGCCGGCGTCGGCGACGGAACGGTGCTGGCGCGAGTGCTGCGCGCCACGCACCAGCGCTTTCCGCACATGCCGTTCTACGTCGCCGGCAAGGAGCTCAGCCTGGAGGACCTGCGCCTGACGCTGGAGAAGGTGCCGGACCGCATTTTCGAGCACCCGGCATCGGTGTTCGTGTTCACCAATATGTTCTACGCCGAGGCGCCCTGGCTGACGCCGGCGTCGCCTGCCGCGGCGGCGGCCACCGTCTGGCACGAAGTGCCGCTCCGCGGCGCTTCGTCGGGTGAATTCGAGCAGCAAATTGCGGAGCTGAGGCCTTTTCTGGAGCAGAACTGGCGCGCGGCGATCAGCCCGCGCACGGCCATGCCGCTCTACGAACGGCCGGTCGTCCTTGTGCTCTATCGCGAGGACCACAGGTTCCTGCTGGATTCGACCATTCCGCGGCCGGGCCAGACTGAGGCCAATTTCGACCTCGTCATAGCATCCCAGCCCTACCGGGCCCTGTCCTCGGTCAATTTCCGGGCCAAGCGGATCATTGCGCCTTTGGCGCGGGCGCTTCGGCCGGGCGGCAGGCTGATCGGAATCCACTCCCATGGGCAGGATCCAGGCATGGAAATGATCCAGGCGATCTGGCCCGGAGAAAATCCTTTCTCAGTCAGCCGTCATGAGCTACTGCGTGCAGTTAAGTATGAACTTGGATCGGTGGGCCGCGACTTAAATTTTAATGCTTATGCGGACAACCGCTCGATCTTCAGGTATGATATGGAAGCGCTGCCCAACGAGGTAACGGGCTCTATCGGAACCTCGACGGCTTTTGCAGCGTGGAATGCGGCGGTGTATGTCGCTCAGATTGAGGACGACCGATTGACAGAAATGACTCAAAACGGCCGCACTCTGGATGCCGCCAGGGATGTGCTGCGGAAGTATAACGGGCTCTGGTTTCTCGACGAATCCTACGTCATCTCGCGCCGGCGTGATTGACATCATTAAAAGTAAACATCGCAAACGCCCGCCGGCTAGCGGCGGAACAAGGGGTTACTGATGCGCGCGTCCTATCTCTTCACCAGCGAGTCCGTGTCCGAAGGCCATCCGGACAAGGTCTGTGACCGGATCTCCGACGAGATCGTGGATCTGTTCTACCGCGAAGGGCCGAAAGCCGGCATCGACCCCTGGCAGATCCGTGCCGCCTGCGAAACGCTCGCGACCACCAACAAGGTGGTGATCGCCGGCGAGACCCGCGGGCCGAAGTCGGTCACCAACGAGCAGATCGAGAGCGTCGTGCGCGGCGCGATCAAGGACATCGGCTACGAGCAGGAAGGCTTCCACTGGAAGACCTGCGATATCGAGATCCTCTTGCACCCGCAATCGGCCGACATCGCCCAGGGCGTCGACGCGCTGCAGCCGGGTGAGGTCAAGGAAGAAGGCGCGGGCGACCAGGGCATCATGTTCGGCTACGCCACCAACGAGACCCCCGATCTGATGCCGGCGCCGATCTTCTACGCCCACAAGATCCTGCGTCTGATCTCCGAAGCCCGTCACTCCGGCAAGGAGAAGGTGCTGGGTCCGGACTCCAAGAGCCAGGTCACCGTGCAATACGAGAACGGCAAGCCGGTCGGCGTGCGCGAGATCGTGGTCTCGCACCAGCATCTGGTTCCCGACCTCACCTCGAACCAGGTCCGGGAAATCGTCGAGCCCTATGTGCGCGAGGCGCTGCCGAAGGACTGGATCACCCCGAAGACGATCTGGCACATCAACCCGACCGGCAAGTTCTACATCGGTGGTCCCGACGGCGATTCCGGCCTGACCGGCCGCAAGATCATCGTCGACACCTATGGCGGCGCGGCCCCGCATGGCGGCGGCGCCTTTTCCGGCAAGGATCCGACCAAGGTTGACCGCTCCGCGGCCTACGCCGCACGCTACGTCGCCAAGAACATCGTCGCCGCCGGCCTTGCCGACCGCTGCACGCTGCAGCTGGCCTACGCCATCGGCGTGGCACGTCCGCTGTCGATCTACATCGACACCCATGGCACCGGCAAGGTTTCGGAAGACCAGCTCGAGAAGGCCGCGGCCAAGGCGATGGACCTCACCCCGCGCGGCATCCGCACGCATCTCGATCTCAACCGGCCGATCTACGCGCGCACCTCGGCCTACGGTCATTTCGGCCGCACGCCCGACAACGAGGGCGGCTTCTCCTGGGAGAAGACCGACCTCGTCGAGCAGCTCAAGCGCGCGCTCTGATTCACTTGCGTCGTTCCGGGGCGCCGCAACAACGGCGAACCCGGAGTTTTGCACCTTGCGGATTCCGGGTCGCTCGTTTCTCGAGCGCCCCGGAATGACGAGCCAAACAAACAGGAACCTCTCATGAACGCGAAGCCCGGCTTCACCGATTACATCGTCAAGGACATTTCGCTCGCCGATTTCGGCCGCAAGGAGCTCTCGCTGGCCGAGACCGAGATGCCCGGCCTGATGGCCACCCGCGAGGAGTACGGCCCGAAGCAGCCGCTGAAGGGCGCACGCATCGCCGGCTCGCTGCACATGACGATCCAGACCGGCGTGTTGATCGAGACGCTCGCCGCGCTCGGCGCCGACATCCGCTGGGTCTCCTGCAACATCTACTCGACGCAGGATCACGCTGCCGCTGCGATCGCGGCCGCCGGCATTCCCGTCTTCGCCGTCAAGGGCGAGACGCTGACCGAGTACTGGGACTACACCGCCAAGCTGTTCGACTGGCACGGCGGCGGTCACCCGAACATGATCCTCGACGACGGCGGTGACGCCACCATGTACGTCCATCTCGGCCTGCGTGCCGAGAACGGCGATACCGCCTTCCTCGACAAGCCCGGCTCCGAGGAAGAGGAGGTCTTCTTCGCGCTTCTGAAGAAGCAGCTCAAGGAAAAGCCGAAGGGCTACTTCGCCGGGATCGCCAACAGCATCAAGGGCGTCTCCGAGGAGACCACGACGGGCGTGCATCGTCTCTATGACATGCAGAAGGCAGGCACGCTGCTGTGGCCGGCCATCAACGTCAACGACAGCGTCACCAAGTCTAAGTTCGACAACCTCTATGGTTGCCGTGAATCGCTGGTCGACGGCATCCGCCGCGGCACCGACGTGATGCTGTCGGGCAAGGTCGCGATGGTCGCGGGCTTCGGCGACGTCGGCAAGGGCTCGGCCGCCTCGCTGCGCCAGGCCGGCTGCCGCGTCATGGTCTCGGAAGTCGATCCGATCTGCGCGCTGCAGGCGGCGATGGAAGGCTACGAGGTCGTGACCATGGAAGACGCCGCGCCGCGGGCCGACATCTTCGTCACCGCCACCGGCAACAAGGACATCATCACCATCGAGCACATGCGCGCGATGAAGGATCGCGCCATCGTCTGCAACATCGGTCACTTCGACAACGAGATCCAGATCGCGTCTCTGCGTAATCTGAAGTGGACCAACATCAAGCCGCAGGTCGACGAGATCGAATTCCCCGACAAGCACCGCATCATCCTGCTGTCGGAGGGCCGCCTCGTGAACCTCGGCAACGCGATGGGCCATCCGTCCTTCGTGATGTCGGCGTCCTTCACCAACCAGACGCTGGCGCAGATCGAGCTGTTCGCCAACAACAAGGACGGCAAGTACGAGAAGAAGGTCTACGTGCTGCCCAAGACGCTCGACGAGAAGGTCGCCCGCCTGCACCTCTCCAAGATCGGTGTCAAGCTCACCCAGCTGCGCAAGGACCAGGCCGACTATATCGGCGTGAAGCAGGAAGGCCCGTACAAGTCGGATCACTACCGCTATTGAGCCACAGGTTCGACGAACCATCGACCCAAAGCCCCGGAGCGATCCGGGGCTTTGTTGTTTCGGGACATGGAATTCAACTCGCTTTGCAGTTGGGGCACTCTGATTGCCGATTGACGGCCAGCAGCGGCAGGCGGACAATCCGCCCCGGCGGAGGAAGCCATGCAACAAGAACATTTCGACGTGCTGATCGTCGGCGCCGGGCTATCAGGCATCGGCGCCGGCTATCATCTGCAGACCAAGTGTCCGGCCAAGAGCTACGTCATCCTCGAAGGCCGCGACTGCATCGGCGGCACCTGGGACCTGTTTCGCTATCCCGGCATCCGCTCGGACAGCGACATGTTCACGCTCGGCTATTCGTTCAAGCCGTGGACCGACCCGAAGGCGATCGCCGACGGCCCGCAAATCCTGAACTATGTGCGCGAGACTGCTAGCGAGAACGGCATCGACAAGCACATCCGCTATCATCATCGCGTCAAGCGCGCGGCGTGGTCGACACCGGACGCGCGCTGGACGGTGGAAGCCGAGCGAATCTCTGGCGAGGGCGCGGCCGAGCTCGTGCGGTTCACCTGCAACTTCCTGTTCATGTGCTCGGGCTATTATAAATACGAGGCGGGCTATACGCCGGAGTTCAAGGGCGTGGCGGATTTCGCCGGCCGCATCGTGCATCCGCAGAAGTGGACCGAGGACATCGACTACGCGGGCAAGCGTGTCGTCGTGATCGGCTCGGGCGCGACAGCGGTGACGCTGGTGCCGGAGCTCGCCAGGAAGGCGACGCAGGTCACCATGCTGCAGCGCTCGCCGACCTATGTGGTGTCGCGGCCGGCGCAGGATCCCCTCGCGAACAAGCTGCGCCGCAATCTGCCGGCGCGATTCGCCTATCACCTGATCCGCTGGCGCAACGTGATGTGGGGAATGTTCTTCTTCCAGCTCAGCCGGCGCAGGCCGGCGAAGGTGAAGGATCTTATCCTCAAGGGCGTGAGAATCGCGCTCGGCCCGGACTACGACGTCGCGACCCACTTCACGCCACGCTACAATCCCTGGGACCAGCGGCTGTGCCTCGTGCCCGATGGCGACCTCTTCAAGGCGATCCGCGAGCAGCGCGCCAGCGTCGTCACCAGCGAGATCGACACCTTCACGCGTGACGGCATTCGGCTGAAGGACGGCCGCGAGCTGGCCGCCGACATCATCGTGACGGCGACCGGGCTGGTGCTCCAGGTCGTCGGCGGCCTCGAGGTCAGCGTCGACGGCCGCTCCGTCGATTTCGCCAACACGTTGACCTACAAGGGCATGATGTATGCCGACGTGCCGAACATGGCTTCGGCCTTCGGCTACACCAACGCGTCCTGGACGCTGAAATGCGACCTCACTTGCGAATATGTCTGCCGGCTCATCAATTACATGGACCGGCACAATTTCCGCCAGTGCATGCCGCACAATGACGATCCCACCATCACGGCGCAGCCTTCGCTCGATTTCACCTCGGGCTACGTGCAGCGCTCGATCGCCAAAATGCCGAAGCAGGGGTCGAAGCGGCCGTGGCGGCTCCACCAGAACTACGCGCTCGACATCGTCTCGTTGCGCTTCGGCCGGATCGACGACGGCGTGATGCAGTATTCCTGATCGCGCCCGGCAATGCGTTGTTTCGCGTATTCGGCCGCTTGGCTGAATCGGCGATGGTTCCGGAACGGTTAACGCCGATTTAACGGATGAGTCCTAGCCTGTCTCGGCCGGGGTTACTCGCAAGGCCGAGGTGAGCCCAATGGAAGCCCAGAGAATAGCGGTCGACGCCGTCGTCGCGCTGACCGATTGCGACCGCGACGCCGTCATCGCCTTCATCCGCCGGCTTTACCTCGCCGGCGTCACCGACCCCAAGCGCCTGACCTTCAAGGGCCTGCAGGCGCTGTCGCGGGCCTGATTCGGCTCGTTTCGGCCGGTTTTTGACCCGAGTTCCATCCCCTTGCTCTCCCCGGCGTGATTGCAACCCACCGGTGAATATCTTGCCGCTCGGGCCGGGTCGGGCTACACGACACCCCGGCTGGGTCACTTGGGATTGGGGAAATGCTGAAACAGCTTTTTGCGCCGCAGCTCGTCATTTTGTATGTGCTTGCGGCCTCGACGATTTACGTTCACTTCCGCGGCAAGCAGCGGCTGCGCTTCGCGCGCCAGCTCGGCGATCACTCGACCTATCTCGCACCTTACAATGTGCTGATGTATGCGGGCTCGGCGGTGCCGAACAAGCCGGTGATCTCGGTCGATCAGTTTCCGGAGCTGAAGCCCCTCAGCGAGAACTGGGAGACCATCCGCGACGAGGCCGTGCGCCTGTTCGATGAAGGTTTTATCCGCGCGGCGGCGAAGAACAACGACTGGGGCTTCTACTCGTTCTTCAAGAGCGGCTGGAAGCGGTTTTACCTGAAGTGGTACGACGACTTCCTGCCGTCGGCGAACACGCTGTGTCCGAGGACGGTGGAGCTGCTCAAGTCGATCCCGAGCGTGCATGGCGCGATGTTCGCGATGCTGCCGCCCGGCGGCAAGCTCGGCGCTCACCGTGATCCCTTCGCCGGCTCTCTGCGCTATCACCTTGGCCTGGTCACGCCGAACTCGAACAAGTGCCGGATCCTCGTCGACGGCGTCGAATGCGTATGGCGCGATGGCGAAGCCTTCATGTTCGACGAGACCTTCATCCACAGTGCCGAGAATGCGACTGAGGTCAACCGCATCATCCTGTTCTGCGACGTCGAGCGCCCGATGAAGTACGGCTTCATGACCGCGATCAACCGCTGGGTCAGCCATCACATCGTCAAGGCGTCGGCGACCCAGAACGTCGATGGTGAGCATGTCGGCGTGCTCAACAAGGTGTTCGGCAAGCTTTACGAAATCCATCTCGCCAGCCGCAAGGTGAAGGAGTGGAACCGCAACGTCTATTACGCGCTGAAATACTCGCTGACGGCGCTGATCCTCGGCCTGATCGTGTATTCGGCAATCAGTTGATCGGCGCATCCCGATGAGCTCCTTGCCGGTCGCAACGCCAGGGATCGTGGAGTTCTTCCATCATTGGCTGGACACCTTCGCAGGGTATGTCCGCGAGGTCGATTACGCCTCGGCGCGGCCGCTCTTCCATCCGGACGTGCTCGCCTTCGGCACCCATAACGACGTCATCCCCGGCCTCGATCAATGGGTCAAGACGCAATGGGACAATGTCTGGCCGAAGACGGCCGACTTCCGTTTCGTCCTCGATCAGACGTCCGTTCTGGCATCACCGGACGGCATGATGGCAACCGTGATCGCGCCGTGGACGAGCACAGGCTATCATCCCGATGGCAGCACGTTCGCGCGCCCCGGCCGCGCGACGATGGTGTTTTCGAGGAACGGCGATGGCTGGCTGTGCGTGCATTCGCACATGTCGCTCAACCGCGGTGTGCCGCAGGCGAGCCATGCCAATCGGCCGGTGAAGGCCTGGTAGTTCGACCACGTGCACGATCGACATGCAAAAGGCCCCATTCCGGGGCCTTTTGAGTCCGAGCTGGAGCAACCCTTATTCCGGCTGGCCGATGCTCACCTTCAGCGTGCCGACGCCGTCGACGCCGCATTCGAGCTTGTCGCCGGGCTGGAGCTGCGACACGCCGGCGGGCGTGCCGGTCATGATGATGTCGCCGGCGGCGAGCTTCACCTGCTGGGAGAGCTGCCAGATGATCTCGGGCACGTTCCAGATCAATTCGGTCAGGTCGCCCTTCTGCGCTTCCTTGCCGTTGACCGTCAGCCAGATCTTGCCCTTGGCGGGATGGCCGATCTTCGAGGCCGGCTGCAGCGCGGAGCAGGGCGCCGAATAGTCGAACGACTTGCCGATCTCCCACGGGCGCTCCTTCTTGCGCGAGGCGATCTGGAGGTCGCGGCGGGTAAGGTCGATGCCGACGCCGTAGCCGTAGACGTGATCCAGCGCCTTATCCGCGGGAATGTTCAGTCCACCGCTCTTCATCGCGACGATCAGCTCGACCTCGTGATGCAGATCCTTGGTCAGCGGCGGGTAGGGAATGGTGGCGCCGTCGGGCACCAGCATGTCGGCATGCTTGGCGAAGAAGAACGGCGGGGCGCGCTCGTCATTGCCCATCTCTCGGATGTGCTCGAGATAGTTGCGGCCGACGCACCAGATGCGGCGCACCGGATAGCGGCCGCTCTCGCCGACGACGGGAAGCGAAGCCTGGGGCGGAAGCGGGATGACGTAGGAGGCGGCGTTCATGGAGCGGTCTCGCTGGTCTTGCGGTGGTCTTGGGGTGAAGAAAACTCTAGGCGGTTGCACTGATCGGCGCCAGCCCCAAGGGGCTGCTGCCGTGTTGCTGCAGCCGGAAGAACGAGGCATAGCGGCCGCCGCGGCGGAGCAGCTCGTCATGGCGGCCCTGCTCGACGATCTCGCCGCCCTCGACCACCAGGATGCTGTCTGCGTGCATGATGGTGTGCAGGCGGTGCGCGATCACGATGGTGGTGCGGTTCTGGCAGAGATGCTCGATCGCCTCCTGCACCTGCCGTTCGGATTCGGAATCGAGGGCTGCGGTGGCTTCGTCCAAGAGGATGATCGGCGCGTTCTTGAGCAGCGCGCGCGCGACGGCAATGCGCTGGCGCTGTCCGCCCGAGAGTTGCGTCCCGTGCTCGCCGACCGGCGTGTCGTAGCCGAGCGGAAAGCCCGTGATGAAGTCGTGCGCGCAGGCCGCCTTCGCCGCCTCGACGATCTCGTCCTCGCTGGCGCCTGGCTTGCCGAAGGCGATGTTGTTGCGGATGGTGTCGCGGAACAGATAGACGTCCTGGCCGACATAGGCGGTCTGGGCGCGCAGCGATTTGCGCGAGACCGACGAGATCGACTGGCCGTCGATCACGATGTCGCCCTGCGTCACCTCGTAGAAGCGTAGGAGCAGCCCCAGCACGGTCGACTTGCCGCCGCCGGAAGGGCCGACCAGCGCAGTCACCTTGCCGGGCTCGGCGACGAAGCTCATGCGGTTGAGCACGGTCTCGCCCGAGCGGTAGCAGAAGCTGACGTCGCGCAGCTCGATGCGGGCATCGGTCAGCTTCAGCGCCGGCTTGTCGTCGTCGGACTGCTCGCTCGCGGGGCTGTCGACGACTTCGAGCAGCATGCGGGCGCCGACGAGCTGGCTGTTGAGATCGATGTTGAGCCTGGCCAGCCGCTTGGCCGGCTCGGTCGCCATCAGGAACGCGGTCATGAAGGAGAAGAACGCGCCGGGCGTGGCGTTGAGCGCGACCACGGCATAGCCGCCGTACATCAGGCAGCCCGCGACCGCGAAGCCGCCGAGCATTTCCATCAGCGGGTTGGAGCGGTTGGCGACGCGGGCCATCTTGTTGGCGTTGCGCTCGACGATGGCGATGTTCTCGTCGATGCGCTTTTGCATGGTCTCTTCGAGCGTGAACGCCTTGACTGTGCGGATGCCCTGCAGCGATTCCTGCATCGTCTCCATGATGTCGGCGGTGCCGGTGAACTGGTTGAAGGCGAGGCCCTTGATGCGCTTGACCAGCTTGCGCAGCACCAGCATCGCCGGCGGCACCGCGACGAGGCCGATGAATGACATCAGCGGGTCCTGCCAGACCATTACGCCGATCATGGCGAGCAACATCAAGAGATCGCGCCCGATCGCGTTCACCAGCATGTTCAACACGTCGGTGATCGACTTGGCGCCGGCGGTCAGCCGCGCGAGAAATTCAGAGGAGTGCCGCTCGGAGAAGAAGCCGACGCTTTCGCGCATCAATTTTGCGAACAGCTGGCGCTGATTGGTGGCAAGGATCGCGTTGCTGATCTTGGTCAGGATCACCATGTGGCCGTAGGTCGCCACGCCCTTGACGAACAGCAGAGCGACCGTGATCCCTGAGAACATCGCGATGCCCGGGATGTTCTTGTCGACATAGGCCTGGTTGATGACCTGGCCGAGGACGTAGGTCGCAGCAGCGGTCGCACCGGCGGCGAGCGCCATCAGTGCGAAGGCGGCGAGGTAGCGTCGCCAGTAGACGATTCCCTGTTCTGTGATCAGGCGGCGAATCAGGACCGCTGCCGCGTAGGGATCGTCGGTGATTTTCTTTGGAAACTGGGCCATCCGGTGTCCATTGACGGCGCAGGACAAAAGCCTGCCCGCGCGTCAGGGATCGATGGGCCTCTGTGCCCGCTCAGCTACGGTTTTTCAAGTCCAATTAAGGGCTTGCGCTTGGGATGATTCTAGGCGGAGGCGGCGTGGCGGAGCTCGCCATGGCGCTCGCGGAACAGCTTGTCCTCCCAGGCCAGTGCATGGGCCGCGATGGTCTCGAGGTCCTCGTATTGCGGCCGCCAGTCGAGCAGGCTGCGGATCCGGCTGGTGTCGGCAACCATGGTCATGATGTCGCCGGGCCGGCGCGGGGCGTATTGCACGGCGAAGCTGCGGCCCGAAACCCGGCGCACCGCGTCGATGGTCTCCAGCACCGAATAGCCGCGGCCATAGCCGCAATTCAGCGTGGTCGAAGCGCCGCCATTGCGCAGATAAGCGAGGGCCGAGCGATGGGCCTGAGACAGGTCCGTGACGTGGATGAAGTCGCGGATGCAGCTACCGTCGGGGGTCGGATAGTCGGTGCCGAACACGTCGATCTTGGCGCGCTGGCCGGTGGCGGCCTCCACCGCGATCTTGAGCAGATGCGTGGCGCCGACGGTGGCAAGCCCGATGCGCGCCTGCGGATCGGCGCCGGCGACGTTGAAATAGCGCAAGGTCACGTATTGCATGCCGTAGGCGGCAGCAACGTCGTGCAGCATGATCTCCGTCATCAGCTTCGAAGAGCCATAAGGCGACAGCGGCCGCGTCGGCGCGTGCTCCGGCACCGGCACCTGGTCCGGATTGCCGTAGACGGCAGCGGTCGAGGAGAAGATGAAGCGGCCAATGCCGCGCTTGACCGCCACGTTGAGCAGGTTGCGCGCGGTCGTGAAGTTGTTGCGGTAATAGCCGAGCGGATCGCGCATCGAATCCGGTACGACGACGGAGCCCGCGAAATGGATGATGCTCTCGATGTCGTGCTGGGCGATCACGCCTTCGAGCAGGTTCTCGTCGCCGGCATCGCCGATGAACAGCGGCACGCCTTCGGGCAGATACGCCGAGAAACCGGTGGAGAGATCGTCGATCACGACGACGTCCTCGCCGGCTTCCGCCAGCGCCAGGACCGTGTGACTTCCGATGTAGCCGGCGCCGCCGGTGACTAGCACAGTCATGATCTCACCCGTCTTCCATCAACGCGCAAGGCTAGCGCTTGCGTGGTGAAGAGGGGGTATCGGCAGCCCTGAACTGGTCACTATGCTTAATGTTGCGTATAGGGACTTTGCAAAATGGAGCGTGTCGTGGCGAATTCCCCCGGCGATCTCGAGGTGATCGTGCCAAATCTGCACAGGCGCTATTCCGGGGTCACCGCGACCAACCGGATGGTGGCGCCGCGGCTGGCAAAGCTGTACCGCGCCGCCTGGTTTGGCTCCGACGCGCCGGCGGGGATCGCGCGCCTGAGCATTGGAGATTTCCTCAAGCTGTGGCGCCGCAAGGCGCCGCTGATCTGGCATGCGCGCCGCAACAACGAGATGATCGCCGGCGTTGGCTTGCGCGCGCTCGGCTGGCCGCTCAAGCTCGTGTTCACCTCGGCGGCGCAGCGGCATCACAGCTGGATCACGCGCTGGCTGATCCGGCGCATGGACGCGATCATCGCAACCTCAGATCTCTCGGCCTCGTTCCTGAAGGTGAAGGCGACGGTGATCCCGCATGGCGTCGACACCGACGTCTACGCGCCGCCGGAGAATCGCGCCGCTGCGTTCGCCGAAGCCGCGCTGCCGGGCCGCTACGCCATCGGCTGCTTCGGCCGCGTGCGGGCGCAGAAGGGCACCGACGTGTTCGTCGATGCGATGTGCCGTCTGCTGCCGCGCTATCCGGATTTCACCGCCGTCATCGTCGGGCAGGTGACGGCGGAGCAGACGCCCTTTGCCAACGACCTGAAGAAGCGGATCGAGGCAGCCGGCCTGCAATCGCGCATCGTCATCACCGGCGAATTGCCGATCGAAGCGGTGCAGCGCTGGTATCAGCGCCTGACGATCTACGCCTTCACCTCGCGCAACGAAGGCTTTGGGCTGACGCTGATCGAGGCGATGGCGGCGGGTAGTGCGCTGGTTGCCGCACGCGCCGGCGCGGCCGAGCTCGTCGTCGAGGATGGTGTCACGGGCGTGCTGATCCCGACGGGAGATGCCGACGCGCTAGCGGCAGCGCTCGAGCCGCTGATGCGCGATGTGGCCGCGGCGACGACGATGGGCGAGCGTGCTCGACAGCGCGTCCTCGAGAGATTCAGCCTCGATGCCGAAGCAGCGCGCATCGGCGAGGTCTATCGGCCGCTGCTGTAAGCACGGCTCCTGGGGCGCAAAACAAAAACTGCGAAAACAACCCCATGCACAGTAGCCGGGGTCAGCAAAATCAAGGACTTGGCCGAGAGCTCGCTCGACTGCGGATTTTTCGAATCGCTTTTGACTCGTCGGGCAAAACACTGGCAGAATGCCATCATTGGCGCGAGCCGCGATCGCCTCAGCTGTTTGCCCGCGCTCCGGTCTCCCCCAGCACACGCTGCGCGATCCCCACCACCTCGCTCGCCGCAATATTCCGCATGCAGCGGTGGTCGTTCACCTTACAGACCGTGCTCTGGCAGGGCTGGCAGGGCAACGCTTCCTTGTCCTGCACCATTGTCGCGGCGAGGCCGTTCAGCGGGGCCCAGAGGTAGGGGCTGGTGGGACCGAAGATGCCCATGGTCGGCGTGCCCAGGGCGGCTGCGATGTGCATCAGGCCGGAATCGTTGGAGATCGCAACGCTGGCGGCGGCCATTGCGAGGACGCCGTTGCGCAAGTCGGTGCCGGTGAGATCGCGGACGCCGGGGCGGCCGGCGGCGACGATCTCCTGGGCGAGGCCCTTTTCGGCGGGGCCGCCGACCACCCAGACCTCGAGGCCGCGCTCGACCAGCAGGCGGGCAGCTTCGGGATAATAGGTCCAGCGCTTGGAGACGCCGACCGAGCCCGGGGCGAGCGCCACCGCGGCGCCGGCGCCGAGACCATTGGCCTCGCGCCAGCGGGCGATCTCCTCGGCCGGGACGCGCAGTTGCGGCACCGGCCATTCCGCCGGCAGGGGCGCGCCGTCGGGCTCGGCGAGGGCGGCGTTCTTGTCGATGAAGCGGGGCAGCTTCTTCTCGCCCCAGCGCCAGCGGTTGAGCAGGCCGAACCGGAACTCGCCGACGAAGCCGATCCGTTCAGGAATACCGGCGAGTGCGGGCGCGATGGCCGCCTTCCAGGTCCGGGGCAGCACCAGGGCAGTGCCGTAGTTCCGTTTCCGCAGCAGCTCGGCCAGGCCGAACTGGCGTGCGACGGCCAGCCGGCTGCGCGGCATGTCCCAGACGATACCGGCGCGCACCCCGGGCATGTAATCGACCAGCGGGGCGCACAGGGACGTGGTGAGAAGATCGACCGGCCGGTTCGGCCAGCGCTCCTTCAGGACCCGCACGACGGTGTGGTTCCGCACGAAATCGCCGATCCACATGTAGGGAACGATCAGGATCGGGCGCGTGTCGCTCCGGTCTGCATCACTACCAAGTTGCGAATCAATATTCATTCGTTATGGGGGCCGAGCGCGTGCCGATATCGCGGTTCGGTTAGCCGCTCCGGGCCGATAGGTAAAGCCGGCAGAACCGCTATCCCAAAACCGCTTACACTTTGGCGGATCATGCGCTAGGGCAGGATCGGGCACTAAAATCGGGCAGGTAGGTGGAATGTTGCTGGTGACCGGCGGGGCCGGTTTTATCGGATCGAATGTCGTGGCCGCGCTGAACGAGGCCGGTCGCAGCGACGTCGTGATCTGCGATCTCCTCGGAACCGAAGGCAAGTGGCGCAACCTCGCCAAGCGGCAGCTTGTGGATATCGTTCCCCCGGCCGAGCTGATGGACTGGCTGAAGGGCCGCAATCTGGAGGCCATGATCCATCTCGGGGCGATTTCCGCGACCACAGCCACCGACGGCGATCTCGTCATCGAGACCAATTTCCGCCTGTCGATGCGCCTTCTGGACTGGTGCACGATGAACGCGGTGCCGTTCATCTACGCGTCTTCGGCGGCGACCTATGGCGACGGCACGGAAGGCTTCGACGACGATTCCTCGCTTTCGGCGCTGAAGAAATTGCGGCCCATGAATCTCTACGGCTGGAGCAAGCACCTGTTCGATCTTGCTGTTGCCGAACGTCTGGTGCGCGGCGATCGCCTGCCGCCGCAATGGGCCGGCCTCAAATTCTTCAACGTGTTCGGCCCGAACGAATATCACAAAGGCTCGATGATGAGCGTGCTGGCGCGGCGCTTTGACGACGTGAGGGCAGGCCGCGTCGTGCAGCTGTTCAAGTCGCATCGCGAGGGCATCGAGGACGGCGATCAGCGTCGCGATTTCATCTATGTCGACGACGTCGTGCGCGTCGTCCTGTGGCTGCTCGCGAAGCCGTCGGTGTCGGGCCTGTTCAACGTCGGCACCGGCAAGGCGCGCAGCTTCAAGGACCTCATGCTGGCTGCCTATGCGGCGCTCGGCACCAGGCCCAACATCGAATACGTCGACATGCCCGAGCAGATCCGGGGCAGCTATCAGTATTTCACCCAGAGCGAGGTCGATCGTCTGCTCCGCGCCGGCTATAACGGCGGCTTCACGACGCTCGAGGACGCGGTGAAGGCCTATGTCGGGGATTATCTCGACCGGCCCGATCGCTTTCGCTGAGGCCCTTTCGACCATGCCGACGCCCATTCTCGATTTCGATGCCCTTGCGCAAGCCATCTCAGGCCGTACGGTGCTGTGCATCGGCGACATCATGCTGGACGAGTTCGTCTACGGCGAGGTGTCGCGGATCTCGCCGGAAGCGCCGGCGCCCGTCATCGCCGCCCAGCGCAGCGAGACCCACGTCGGCGGCGCCGGCAACGTCGCGCGCAACGTCGCTTCGCTCGGCGCGCGCTGCATCTTCGTCGGCCTGATCGGCGAGGACGACGCCGGTATGCGGCTCGAGGCAGCGCTCAATGATCAAGCCGGCATCGAGAGCGTGCTGGTGCGCGACGCCTCGCGGCCGACCACGCGAAAAGTCCGTTTCGTCTCCGAACATTTTTCCACGCACATGCTGCGCGCGGATTGGGAGCAGGCGCTGGCTGCGTCCGACGACGTCGAAACGAAACTGATCGACGCGATCCTGCCGCAGATCGCGCGCGCCGACATCGTGCTGCTGTCCGACTATGCCAAGGGCGTGCTGACAGCGCGCGTGATCCGCCACACCATCGATGCCGCGCGCAAGCTCGGCAAGCCCGTCATCGTCGATCCCAAGAGCCTGAACTGGGCGATCTATCGCGGCGCCACGCTGCTCACGCCCAACCGCAAGGAATTCTCGGAAGCGACCCGCAGCCGCGCCGAAACGGTGCAGAGCATCGTCGAGGCCAGCGAGGACGTGATGCGGCTCGCCGATTGCGAGGCGATCCTGGTCACCCAGGGCGAGCACGGCATGACCTTGGTGCCGCGGAATGGCGGGGCCGTTCACGTGCCGGCCGTCCCGGTGAAGGTGCGCGACGTCTCCGGCGCCGGTGACACCGTCGCCGCTGCGCTTGCGGTGTCGCTCGCGGCCGGCGCGGACTGGGACACGGCGCTGCGCATGGCCAATGCCGCCGCCGCCGTCGCCGTCGGCAAGCAGGGCACCGCCAGCGTCAGCGCGGCCGAGCTGCGACGCAAGATCCTGCCGCATGCCACGCTCGCGGCCGAGGAGAAGATCGTGCTCGATCCGGCCGCACTCGACGCGCAGCTCGCCGAATGGAAAAGGCAGGGCCTGCGCGTCGGCTTCACCAACGGCTGTTTCGACATCCTTCATCCCGGCCACGTCAAGGTGCTGACCGCGGCGCGCGCCGCCTGCGACCGCCTGATCGTGGGGCTCAACAGCGACGCCTCGGTGCGGCGGCTGAAGGGTGCCGATCGTCCGGTCCAGGACGAGCGCGCGCGCGCCGAGGTGCTCGCCGCACTGGAGGCCGTCGACCTCGTCGTCATCTTCGCGGAGGACACGCCGATCGACCTGATCACCAGGATCAAGCCCGGCGTGCTGGTGAAGGGCGGCGACTACACCCGCGAACAGGTGGTCGGCCACGAGGTGGTCGAGGCCGCGGGCGGGGCGGTCGTGCTGGTCGACATTCTCCAGGGCTTCAGCACGACGGCGCTGGTGCATCGCGCCAGGGGAGAGAGCAAGTGACGGCGCTCGCACGCGAAACGACCAGCGAAATGTTGAATCGCCGCCTGCGCAGCCCCGCTGCCTGGCGCGAGACCGTCGATCTGTTTGCGATCCTGACCGCGGCCTCGCTGCCCTGGTCGACCTCGCTTGCCGGCATCTTCAACGCGCTGATGCTGCTCTGCATGGTGCCGTTCCTCGATTTGCGCGCGTTCCTGCAATCGCTGAAGCGCCCGATCTGCATCGCGCCGATCGCGCTCGTCTTTCTCGCGCTGCTGGGGACGCTGTGGTCGGACGCGGCCTGGGGTGCGCGCCTCTACGCGGTCA
This sequence comes from Bradyrhizobium glycinis, assembly GCF_016031655.1. Taxonomy (GTDB): domain Bacteria; phylum Pseudomonadota; class Alphaproteobacteria; order Rhizobiales; family Xanthobacteraceae; genus Bradyrhizobium; species Bradyrhizobium glycinis. Next base: position 89,424 of record NZ_JACCHQ010000006.1, on the reverse strand, counting down.
ATCCAACCGTCAAGCTGCTCGTGCTGCCGGTCCTGCTCTATCATTTCGAGCGCTCGCCGCGCGGACACTGGGTCTTCATCGCCTTTCTGGTGTCCTGCGCCTTGTTGTCGGTGATGTCCTGGCTGGTCGCGTTCTACCCGAACCTTGCGCTCAAGACCGATCCGCCCGAACGCGGCATCTTCGTCAAGAACTACATCGACCAGAGCCAGGAATTCGCGCTCTGCGCGGTCGCGCTGGCCTATCCGATCGTGATGCTGTTGCGCGAGAAGCGCTATTGGCTCGCCGGGCTGCTGACGGCGCTGGCACTGAGCTTCTTCATCAACATGACCTTCGTGGTGGTGTCACGCACCGCGCTCGTCACCATTCCGATCATGCTCGGGGTCTTTGCGCTGCTTCACCTCAGATGGCGCAGCATCGCGATCATCTCCGGCGCGCTGCTCGTCGGCGCCGTTCTCGCCTGGCAGGCCTCGCCGCAATTGCGCCATACCGCCGAGCGGTTTACCACCGATTACAGCGGTTATGTGGAGCGAGGCGAAGCAACCTCCATGGGCATGCGGCTCGAATTCTGGCGCAAGTCGCTCGGCTTCTTCGCGGAGGCGCCGATCATGGGGCACGGCACCGGTTCGACCCGCGGGTTGTTCGAACGCGTCGCGACGCCCGCCGGTGAGCGCCGGGCGTCAGCCGAGGTGATTGGCAACCCGCACAACCAGACGCTCAACGTTGCTGTGCAATGGGGAGCAATCGGCATCGTCATTCTCTACGCGATCTGGATATTGCATCTCCGGTTGTTCCGCGGCGACGGGCTTGCCAACTGGATCGGGCTGCTGGTGGTGGTGCAGAACGTCTTCACCTCACTGTTCAACTCGCATTTGTTCGATTTCCACGAGGGCTGGATGTACATCATTGGCGTCGGCGTCGCCGGCGGAATGGTGATCCGGGAACAACAGCTCGGGGCGAAGATGGGGGAAGCCGGTTTCTGAGGGGCCGCGCGGCTGGCAAGTCTTGTCCAGATAGGCTATCAGCTCGGTCAGGTTGTATCCAATGGGGATTTCATCGGTCGGCGGATGACGCGGCTTTCGCATCTCACCTCGCGCAATTTCCTGATCGCGCTCCACGACCTGCTCGCGACCACGGCGGCGCTTTTTGCCGCCTTCTATCTGCGATTCGAGGGTGGCGAGGGCTTCTTCGAGCGCCTGCCGCTGCTGTTCCAGATCCTGCCCTACTTCCTCGCCTTCAGCGTGGTCGTTTTCTTCGTCCTCAACCTGACCACGACGAAATGGCGCTTCATCTCGCTGCCGGATGCGCTGAACATCATTCGTGCGGCGACCGTGCTGACGGTTGCGCTGCTCGTGCTCGACTACATCTTCGTTGCCCCCAACGTCCGCGGCGCCTTTTTCCTCGGCAAGGTGACGATCGTCCTCTACTGGTTCCTCGAGATCTCCTTCCTCAGCGCGCTGCGCATGACCTACCGCTACTTCCGCTATACGCGGGTGCGCCGTGATGCGAGGACCGGTGATGCGGCGCCAACGCTGCTGATCGGCCGCGCCGCGGATGCCGAGGTGCTGCTGCGCGGGATCGAGAGCGGGGCGATCAAGCGGATCTGGCCGGTCGGCGTGCTGTCGCCGTCGAACGCCGACCGCGGCCAGTTCATCCGCACCGTGCCGGTGCTGGGGGGCATCGACGACGTCGAGGACGTCATCGCCGACTTCGCCAAGCGCAACAAGCCGATCGCGCGCCTCATCATGACGCCGTCGGCGTTCGAGCCGGAGGCCCATCCGGAATCGATCCTGATGCGGGCGCGCAAGCTCGGCGTGATCGTCAACCGGATGCCCTCGCTGGAGAGCGGCGACACGCCGCGGCTCACGGCGGTTGCGGTCGAGGACCTCCTGCTGCGGCCGAGCGAGAAGATCGACTATGCGCGCCTCGAGGCCCTGATCAGGGGCAAGGCCGTGCTCGTCACCGGTGGCGGTGGCTCGATCGGCTCGGAGATCTGCGAGCGCGTCGTGGCCTTCGGCGCAGCCCGGCTCCTGATCGTGGAGAACTCGGAGCCGGCGCTCTATGCGATCTCCGAAGCGCTCGCCGCCCGCCGGGCGGCAGCCGCCATCGAGGCGCGGATCGCCGACATCCGCGACCGTGAGCGCATCATGCGCGTGATGGCGGAGTTCAAGCCGGACATCGTATTTCACGCCGCGGCGCTCAAGCACGTTCCGATCCTCGAACGCGACTGGAGCGAGGGCGTCAAGACCAACATCTTCGGCTCGATCAACGTTGCGGACGCCGCGGTGGCGGCCGGCGCCGAGGCGATGGTGATGATCTCGACCGACAAGGCGATCGAGCCGGTGTCGATGCTCGGCCTGACCAAGCGTTTCGCGGAGATGTACTGCCAGGCGCTGGATCACGACCTCGCCGCCGGCGCGCGCGGGGCCAAGCCGCCGATGCGGCTGATCTCGGTGCGGTTCGGCAACGTGCTGGCCTCGAACGGCTCGGTGGTGCCGAAGTTCAAGGCCCAGATCGAGGCCGGCGGCCCAGTGACCGTGACGCATCCCGACATGGTCCGCTACTTCATGACGATCCGCGAGGCCTGCGATCTCGTGATCACCGCGGCCACGCATGCGCTCGGAACCCAGCGTCCCGACGTCTCCGTCTACGTGCTCAACATGGGCCAGCCGGTGAAGATCGTCGACCTCGCCGAGCGCATGATCCGCCTGTCCGGTCTGCAGCCCGGCTACGACATCGAGATCGTGTTCACCGGCATGCGCCCGGGCGAACGCCTGCACGAGATCCTGTTCGCCTCGGAGGAGCCGACCCGCGAAATCGGCGTCCCCGGAATCATGGCTGCGCAGCCGAACGAACCGCCGATGCTGACGCTGCGCAAATGGATCGCGGCGCTGGAGCAGGCGATCATACGCGACGATCGCGCCACCATCAGGACCATCCTGAAGGACGCGGTCCCCGAATTCGGGTCGACCGCCGCCTGACCATTGTTGCGCGATCTCGCGCTCGGGGATCAACGATGAGCGAACGTAAGCCAGTCGTGCTGGTGACGGGAGCGAACGGCTTCATCGGCCGTCATCTCGGGCAGGCGCTGGCGTGCGAGGGATGGTCGGTCCGCCCCGCGGTCCGCAAGCGGCAGGGCATCGACGGCGAGGTCGTGATCGAATCGATCGGCCCCGACACCGACTGGCAGGCCGCGCTCAAGGGGGTGGAGGCGGTCGTCCACCTTGCCGCGCGCGTGCATCACAGGCGCGAGGAGCATGCTGCCCAGCTCTACCAGGACGTCAACACCGCCGGCACCGTGCGCCTGGCGCGCAGCGCGGCGATGGCGGGCGTGCGCCATTTCATCTTCATCAGCACCGTGCTGGTGCATGGCCGCAGCAACGAGGGCAGGGCCCCGTTCAGCGAGAACGACGTCTTGACGCCTCGCGGCCTCTACGGGACGTCCAAGGCCGCGGCCGAGGCGGGCCTGAGGACGCTCGCGCGCGAGAGCGACATGAAGATCTCCGTGATCAGGCCGCCCATGGTCTATGGCGCGAGCGCCAAGGGAAGCTTCGCTCTGTTGATGCGCGCGATGAACCTTGGGGTGCCGTTGCCGTTCGCCGCGATCCGCAATCGCCGCGCCTTCCTTGCCGTGCAGAACCTGTCGTCCTTCATCCTGCATCGGCTCGCTCATCCAGATGCGGCCGGCCATTTCGAGATCTTCCTGCTCGCCGACAGCGAGCAGTTCTCGACGCCCGAATTCATCGCGCGTCTGGCGAAGGCGTCCGGCAAGAGGCCGCGACTGTTCGGCATGCCGCCGGGCCTGCTCAGCGCGCTTTTCCGCGTGATCGGCCGGCAGGACATGCATGACAGCCTGATCGGCTCGCTCGAGCTCGACGTCTCCAAGGCGCTCGCGACCGGTTGGCGGCCGGAGGTTTCCCTCGACGAGGGGCTGCGGCTCGCCGTTTCGGCTCAAGTCACCTGAGCGCCGGAGAAACGCCGCAAGGAGAATGCGACGGCGGCCGCCCCTGCGATGAGGCAGACGATCGTGACCGCCATCGAGCCGGAGCGAACGATAGCGATGGCGAGCATTGCCAGTACGAGATTGAGCGCGAATGCTTCGCCGACCACGCGCTTCACCGTGAATCCGTTATCGGTCGCACGCTGATAAAAGTGGGTGCGGTGCGCCGACCAGAACGGTTCGCGCCGGATGATGCGCCGAAACAGCGTGATGGTGGAGTCGGCAAGATAATAGGCAGGCAACAGCAGCGCCGCGGCCGGCTGCCCCCGAAACGCAAGCTCCAACAGGCACCAGCCGAGCAGGAGGCCGATCGGCAGGCTGCCGACATCGCCCAGGAAGACTCTTGCGACCGGACGGTTGAACGGCGCAAAGCCGAGCATGGCGCCGCACAGCGCGGTGGCGATCAGCATGGCCGGCCATGAGAGATCCCCGAGCATTCCCAGCAGCAGCAGCGCAGCGGTGACCGGAACGACTTCCGCCACCGTCATCAGGTCGAGCCCGTCCATGAAGTTGACGAGGTTCACGAACCAGACGCCGGCAAGGACGATGAGGCCGCGCTCCAGCGCGAGCGGCAGCGCCGGCACGATGCGCGCGGTGTCGGGGGCGGTGAACACCACGGCGCCGACGCAGGCGGCCTGCAGCACCAGTCGCACCAGCACGGGCAGCGACACGATGTCATCGGCGAAGCCGACCAGCGCGATCACGACGGTCGCGGCGACCAGCGCCGGCGGGATCGCGACATTGGCGGAGGCCGCCCACAGCGAGGCAACGATCAGCGTCGCGGCGATCACCGCGATGCCGGCGCCCTGCGGGGTCGGGACGCGATGTGAGGAGCGCGCGTTCGGCCGCGCCAGCGCGTAGCGCTGCAGCAGGGGGCGGCTGGTCCAGGTGACGAGCGCCGAGATCAGCGCGGCGGCCGCAACGGCAAGCAGCAGGGCCGCGCCGGCGAGCACATCGGCGGTCGAGCTCACTCCGGCACTCCGATCGGGGCCGACCCTTGCGCGGCTTTCTCGGCGCTGAGGATCCAGACCAGGCCGCCGACTGCCCCGACCAGGAAGAAGACGGCGCCGAACAGCAGCGAGACGTTGACGCCCTCGTTGGCGGAAAGTCCCGCGAAGCCGAACGCAAGGCTCATCGTGGCTTCACGCACGCCCCAGCCGGCGATCGAGATCGGCATCATCGTGATCAGCATCACCGGCGGCACGAGCAGAAAGACGTCGCTGAAGCGAACCGGGGCCCCAATCGACTGCACGACGCACCAGGCGATGACGACGGCGAGCACGTGAACGAGGACCGACAGGATCGCGACGATGGGGCCGCTGGTGCGGCTGAAGATCACGCGATCGGCGATGACGGCGCAGGCGTGGATGTGATGCGTTGCCCACCAGGTCTTCAGCCATCGCCATTTCAGCGCGCCGAAGATCAGGAAGCCGAGGCCGCCGGCGAGCGCCAGGAGGTCGATGAGCAGCAGCGCCGAGCGCCCGTGCGGATCGGTGATGAGGGTGTAGCTCCAGGGCAGGCTGGCGACGATCACGATCGCGAGCGCGATGAGGCCGATGGCGCGGTCGACGAAGATCGAGTAGGTCGCCGTGCGCCAGCCGGCGCCGGCGCGGGCGACCAGCCACAGCCGCACCGCATCGCCGCCGATCGCCGACGGCAGCGTCTGGTTGAAGAACGAGCCGATCACATTGTATCGCATGGCGCGGCCGAGCTCGAGCGGCGCGCCGCAGGCGGCGCTGATCTCGCGCCAGCGCAGCACGCCGACGAAGATCTGCAGGAACGTGACCGCGATCGCCACACCGAGCCAGAACAGGCTGGTCAGGGTGAATCGGGAAAACAGCTCGGACAGGTCGACCTTGCGCAGCGCCAGATAGAGCAGCGCCGCGGAAATCAGGATCTTGGCCGTCGACAACAGGATTCGGCGCATCTCGTCCGCATGAACAGGGTTTGCGAAGATTTGAGGCAACCCGACGCGAGGCGCCGAATTCGGCCGCTTTGGTATGGTTTTGGCGCCGATCTTGCAATAGCCGTCATTAGAGCCGTCATTAGAGCCGCCGTTAAGGACGCCATGACGAGACCTCGCGAAGGAGCGGCGAGCCTATTGCGACCCCGTCGAGGTGGCCGCTAAACAGGATCGGGCGAGCGATCCCCAGGGAACAGGATGACGGATCAGGCGATTTTGGTCACGGGTGCCGCCGGCTTCATCGGCTTCCACGTCGCCCGGCAGCTTCTGGGCGAAGGCGGCATCGTCATTGGGCTCGACAATCTCAACAGCTATTACGATCCGGCGCTGAAGAAAGCGCGCCTTGCTCTGCTCAGGGACGAGGCCGGTTTCTCGTTCGTCGAGGCCGATCTCGCCGACCGCGAGGCCATGGCGGCACTGTTCGCGCAACATCGTTTTGCCAAAGTCGTGCATCTCGCGGCGCAGGCCGGCGTGCGCTACTCGATCGAGCAGCCGCAGACCTACGCCGATTCCAATCTCGTCGGCTTTCTCAACGTGCTGGAGGGCTGCCGCAACAATGGCTGCAGTCATCTGGTCTACGCCTCGTCATCCTCCGTTTACGGCGCCAACACAAAACTGCCATTTGCGGTCGCGGACCGCACCGACCATCCGGTCAGCTTCTACGCCGCGACCAAGAAGGCGAACGAGGTGATGGCGCAGTCCTACAGCCATCTCTATCGCCTGCCGGTCACGGGGCTGCGCTTCTTCACCATTTACGGGCCATGGGGCCGCCCCGACATGGCCATGTTTCTGTTCGCGAGCGCCATCATGGCTGGCAAGCCGATCCGGCTGTTCAACCATGGCAAAATGCGCCGCGATTTCACCTATATCGACGATGTGACGCGCGTCGTGTCCAAGCTGATCGATCTCGTGCCTGCGGACGATCCGGCTGCCGCAAATGCGCCGTTTAAGCTCTACAATGTCGGCAATCATCATCCGGAGGAACTGATGCACGTCGTCGGTCTTCTGGAGCGGGAGCTGGGCCGGACGGCGATCAAAGAATTGCTGCCGATGCAGCCGGGAGATGTGCTGGAAACGTTCGCGGATGTCGATGATCTGATGCGCGATACCGGCTTTGCACCGTCAACGCCGATCGAGCATGGGGTCCATAACTTCGTCACCTGGTATCGGGACTATTTCAAGGTTTGAGATCACGATGGACAAACGCATAATCCCCCTGATCATGTGCGGCGGTGCCGGCACGCGGCTGTGGCCGGCTTCGCGCGAGGTTCGGCCCAAGCAGTTCCTGCCGCTGTTCGGCGCACGCTCGACGTTCCAGGACACGCTGCTGCGCGTGTCCGATCCGCAGCTGTTCGACCGGCCGATCGTCATCACCAATGCGGCGTACCGCTTCATGGTGCTGGAGCAACTCGCCGAGATCGGCGTCGAGGCCGACGTGATCCTCGAGTCGATGCGGCGCGATTCCGGCCCCGCGATCGCGGCCGGCGCGGTGTTCGCGCAGAACCGCGCCAGCGAGGCGATCGTGCTCGCGCTCGCCGCCGATCACGTCGTGCAGAATAATGCCGCCTTCGTCGCCGCCTGCCGCGAAGGCCTCACCGCCGCGAATGCCGGGCGCATCGTCACCTTCGGCGTCAAGCCGGAGCGGCCGGCGACCGAATACGGCTATATCAATCCGGGCGAGGTGATCTCGGGCGAGATGCACGCAGTCGCACGCTTCGTCGAGAAGCCGGACGCGGTGAAGGCCTCCGACTATGTCAATTCAGGCTATCTCTGGAACAGCGGCAATTTCATGTTCCCGGCGAGCGTGCTGCTCGACGAATATCGTAAGGTGGACGCGGCAAGCGTCGAGGCGGTCACCAATGCGGTCAACAATGCCGGCCGCGATCTCGGCTTCGTCACGCTGGAGCCCGAGGCGTTCGGCGCGGCCAAGGCGATCTCGATCGATTATGCGGTGATGGAGAAGACCTCGCGCGCCGCCGTCGTGCCGGTGTCGTGCGGCTGGTCCGACGTCGGCTCCTGGCACGCGGTGTGGGAGTTGTCGGAGAAGGACGCGCAAGGCAATGCCGCGCACGGCACCGCCGTGTTCGAGGATTCCCGCAACTGCAATGTCACCACCGATTCCGCGCTGGTCGCGCTCGAAGGCGTCGACGATCTCGTCGTGGTCGCGACCGCGGACGCGATCCTCGTCTCGCGCCAGAAGGATACCAACGGGCTGAAGCGCCTGGTGACCAAGCTGAAGACGGTGGCGCCGAAAGTCACCGAGGAGCATCTCAAGGTGCACCGGCCCTGGGGCAGCTATCAGTCCGTCGACAATGGCGAGCGCCACCAGGTCAAGCGCATCGTGGTGAAGCCGGGCGGGCGGCTGTCGCTGCAGAAGCACCATCATCGTGCCGAGCACTGGATCGTGGTCCGCGGCACGGCGCAGGTCACCGTCAACGAGACGGTGAAGACGGTGCACGAGAACGAGTCGATCTACATCCCGATGGGCGCCGTCCACCGGATGGAGAATCCGGGCAAGATCCAGCTGGAGCTGATCGAGGTCCAGACCGGCTCTTATCTCGGGGAAGACGACATCATCCGGATTGAAGACGACTATCAAAGGTCGTAACCAGCAAGCTCCGAATCACGCGACCCGGGCCGAGAAGCGGTATCTTTTTCGGCCTAAGGCCCGGGCAACGTGTAACTTTTTGAATCAAATCGTGTCCGGCCCGCGAGGGCGGCATTCGCCACAAATGTGGCGTCCGTGCTAGAAGCGGCCCGGGGATTTGGGTTGAATCGGGGTTTGCTCAGATGAGTTCCAAAGGGTCTGCACCGGCAAGAGCCGGCTTGCGCGTCGGTGTCATTGGTGCCGGCGTGATGGGCAGCAACCATGCGCGCGTGCTCAGCGGCATGCCCGGCGTCAGCCTCGTCGGCGTCGTCGATCCCTCGCCGGCACATCGCGCGCGGGCAACCGAACTCGCCAATTGCGAAAGCTTCGAGACGCTCGACCAGCTGTTCGCCGAAGGCGTCGATGCCGTCACCATCGCGGCGCCGACCCATCTGCATCACGAGGTCGCGCTCGCCTGCATCGCTGAGAATATCCACGTGCTGGTCGAGAAGCCGATCGCATCCACGGTGGAAGAGGGCCGCGAGATCGTCGCCGCCGCGCACAAGGCCGGCGTCACGCTGATGATCGGCCATGTCGAGCGCTTCAATCCGGCGGTCGCCGCGGTCAAGCAGGCGATCGCGGGCGAGGACATTCTCTCCATCGCGATCACCCGCGTCGGCCCGTTCCCGCCGCGCATGTCCAATGTCGGCGTCGTCATCGACCTTGCCGTGCACGACATCGATTTGATCCGTTGGTTCACCGAATCCGACATCGTCGAGGTGCAGCCGCAATTGTCGAGCGCGGTCGCCGAGCGCGAGGACATCGCGCTGCTGCAGTTCCGCACCGAGAGCGGCGTGCTCGCCCACATCAACACCAACTGGCTGACGCCGTTCAAGGCGCGCAGCGTCACGGTCGCAACGCGCGGCAAATACGTGATGGGCGATCTCTTGACGCGCCAGGTCACCGAATGCTTCGGCTTCAAGCCGGACGGCAGCTACTCGATGCGGCATCTGCCGGTCGGCCATGACGAGCCGCTTCGCGCCGAGCTGATCGCGTTCCTCAAGGCGGTGCGCAACGGCGAGACGCCGGCGGTGACGGGCGACGAGGGCGTCGCCAGCCTCGAGATCGCGACGCAGTGCCTGGAGACGCCCTCGCGTCCTGCCGCCGCATCACCCGCGCGCAAGGGGCCGCGCCGCGTCGCCGGCTGATCCCTTTCCATGCCGACCGCTCAAACGTCACAAGGCGCCAAGAATCAGGTCATGAACCAGCACCTACGTTCCGAACCGATTCCCTTCATCGACGTCGCCTCGCAGCGCCGCAGGCTCGGCGCCTCGCTCGATGCCGCCGTCAAGCGCGTGATGGACCATTGCCAATTCGTCAACGGGCCGGAGGTCTTTGAGCTCGAGAAGCAGCTTGCGGCTTATTGCGGCGCCAAGCACGCGATCGGCTGCGCCAGCGGCACCGATGCGATCCTGATGGTGATGATGGCGAAGAATGTCGGGCCCGGCGATGCCGTGCTGTGTCCGTCCTTCACCTTCATCGCGACCGCCTCGCCGGTGGCACGGACCGGCGCGACGCCGGTTTATGTCGACGTCGACGAGACCACCTTCAACATGAGCCCGGAATCGCTCAAACGTGGCATCGCCACCGCCCGCAAGGCCGGCCTCAAGCCCGTCGCGGTGATTCCGGTCGATTTGTTTGGCCAGCCCGCCGATCATGACGCCATTGCCGAGATCGCCAGGGCCGAAGGCCTGTTCGTGCTCGACGACGCCGCGCAAGGTTTTGGCGCGAGCTACAAGGGCCGCAAGCTCGGCACCCTCAGTCACGCCACCGCGACCAGCTTCTTCCCGGCAAAGCCGCTCGGCTGCTTCGGCGACGGCGGGGCGATCTTCACCGACGACGACGAGCTCGCGGCCACCTTGCGCAGCATCCGCGTGCACGGGCAGGGCGTCGACAAGTACGACAACATTCGCCTCGGCCTCACCGGCCGGCTCGACACCATGCAGGCCGCGGTCCTGATCGAGAAGCTGAAGATTTTTGACGACGAGATCGCGGCCCGCAACAGGGTCGCCGAGCGCTATGCGCGGGGTCTGTCCAATGTCGTCACCGTGCCGCGCCTTGCGCCTGGCAACACCTCGGTCTGGGCGCAGTACACCATTCGCCTGCCCAAAGGCACCGACCGCGACGGCTTTGCCGCCGCGCTCAAGGCCCAGGGCGTGCCGACCGCGATCTATTACGGCAAGTCGATGCACCAGCAGACCGCCTACAAGCAATATCCGGTCGCCGAGGGCGGATTGCCGGGTTGCGAGAGCTTGTCGCAGGACGTCATCAGCCTGCCGATGCATGCTTATTTGACCGAAGTCGACCAGGAGCGAATCATCGCCGCCGTGCGCGGCGCGCTGGCGGGGTGAATGTGCTTTCTCACCTCTCTCGCTTGCGGGAGAGGTCGGCGCGTCCGGGCGATGCGAAGCATCGTCCCGCGCGCCGGGTGAGGGCTCTCTCCTCTGGGGGAATCTTCGTCGTCGAGACACCCTCTCCCCAGCCCTCCCCCGCAAGCGGGGGAGGGAGCGCACCCCCATCGTCGCTAGCACCTAGACCTGGTCGCGCCATGCTCTAAAACAATCCGCATGCTCGGACGCATCTTCACGGTCGGTGGTTACACGCTGCTGTCGCGGCTGACGGGATTTGCCCGCGACATCATGCTCGCGGCGATCCTCGGCGCCGGCCCGGTGGCCGACGCCTTTTTCGTGGCGCTGCGGCTGCCCAACCATTTCCGCGCGATCTTCGCCGAGGGCGCCTTCAACGCCGCCTGGGTGCCGGCCTATGCCCATGTCCATGGCGAGAAGGGCGAGGCGGCGGCCCATTTGTTCGCCGACCGCATCTTCACGCTGCTGCTAACTTCGCAAGTCGTGCTGCTGATCGCCGCCTGGCTGTTCATGCCGCAGGCCATGAGCATTCTCGCGCCCGGCTTTAGTGACGATGCCGAGCAGCGCAAGCTCGCGATCGAGCTGACCCGGATCACCTTTCCCTATCTGCTGTTGATCACGCTGGTGACGCTCTATGGCGGCATGCTCAACGTGATGCAGCGCTTTGCCAGCGCCGCGGCCGCCTCAATCTTCCTCAACGTCGCCATGATGATGACGCTGGCGGTTGCGGTCTGGTTTCCGACCGCGGGCCATGCCGCGGCCTGGGGCGTGCTGATCTCCGGCTTCCTGCAATATTTCCTGCTCGCCGGCGATCTCGCCCGCCACGGCGGCCTGCCGCGCTTTGCGCCTTTGAAGCTTGATGAGGATGTCCGTGGTTTCTTCAAGGCGCTCGGTCCGGCAACGCTGGGCTCGATGGGGACTCAGGTCGCGATGTTCGCCGACACCATCATTGCGACTTTCCTCCCTGCGGGAGCTCTGTCGGCGCTCTATTATGCCGACCGGCTGTATCAATTGCCGATAGGCGTGATCGGCATTGCCATCGGCACAGTGCTGCTGCCGGAGATGTCGCGGCGAATCACGGCTAGCGACAATGATGGTGCGATGAAGTCGCAGCGTCGGGCCTTCGACTTCACGCTCCTGTTCTCCGTACCGTTCGTCGCGGCCTTCCTCACTGTGCCTCAAGAGATCATGCGCGCCCTGTTTGCCCACGGCGCGTTCTCCAGGGCGGATGCGGCCGCCGCCGGTGCGACGCTCGCGGCCTATGCGGTCGCCTTGATCCCCGCTGTGTTGATCCGCAGCGCGGTTGCGACGTTCTATGCGCGCAAGGATACGGCAACGCCGGTCCGCGCTTCGCTGACGGGCATCGCCGTTAACGTCGCGCTGAAATTCGCGCTGATGGGCACGCTCGCCCAGATCGGCCTTGCGCTCGCGACTGCTGTCGGAATCTGGACCAATCTGTTGCTGGTGCTGTTCTTCGCCGTGCGGCGCGGCTTTCTCGTGCTCGACCGCGCCTGGCTGCTGTCGCTGGCCAAATTTCTGCTGACCGGACTGATCCTCGCGGCGGCGTTCTGGCTGATCGCGCGCTTCAGCGCTTCATCTCTCGCCTCGGTGCCTTTCCACGATGAATTGACGCTGCTCCTGCTCGCCGTCGGCGGCACGATCGTCTACGCGCTCGCGATCCTCGTGCTGTTCGGCCGCAGCTGGCTGGTCTCGCTGGTGCGCGGCTAGGGTCGCATCCAGATTTATCTATTTACGGTTGCCTCACACGGCGGGCACCGGCGACCGGAATCCTTCATAAGGTCCGCCGATCGTGATACGATTTCCCTGATATTCGGGTGCCCTGCTCAGGAGACGAGGCAGCTACCATGCCATTCCGCTCACCCCCGCGGATCGACGAGTTCGCCACCAGCAACGCCGACCTGCTCATCCTCATCGGCCGTGTCCTGCTTGCATGGGTCTTCGTTGGAAGCGCCTATGGAGCACTCACCAACTTCAGTGGCTCGGTGAGCTATTTTCGGTCGCTGAACCTCCCGGTGCCCCAGCTGTTCACGACGATCAACCTCGTACTGGAAATCGTGATATCGGTTGGCTTGATACTCGGCATCGGCACGCGCTACTGCGCAATTTTGACGTTTCTGTTTGTATTGTCGGCCACTGCGATTGGACATCGTTACTGGGAGTATCCCGCCGGTCCGCAACAGATTGGCCAGTACAATAACTTCTTGAAGAACATCTCCATCATGGGAGGCGCTCTGTTGATCCTGGTCACCGGAGGAGGGCGGTTCTCCCTCGACCGGAGGGTGGGACGCTAGAGCATGAATCGGAAAAGTGTTTAGCGGTTTTCCGAAAAGATCATGCTCAAACAATGACCTAAAGCGCGATGACGATTCATTCTAATCGTATCGCGCTTTAGCAGCTTCACCGCACCCGCTGAGCCACGAAACAGTGCGGCCGCAGGATGCGCGCGGCTGGTCCGTTCGCTTCACGCCAGCAACAACGTGACGAGCAGTTCTGCCAGTTTGACAGCTGCCAAGCCGCGCCGAGGCCGTTTTGCGTCACTTCGTCCTGAGCCTGAAAGCAACCGCAATCAGATGGCCGAGGTGTTTCGAGAAGGGCTTGAGGTGTTCACCTAGGATCCTGGAGAAGAGCATCAGCCACGTCGCGAGCGCGGCACACCACAATAGGCTTTCCAATGCTTCGGGCATGAGGTCACCCTTCCAAACAATTACTTGAAATGCGACGAGTGTGGCCGAACGGGAGCCCTGCGACAAGCCCTTCAGAAAGTGGCAAGCCGCCGAAATGCTCGCAAGCGCGTTAGCTCTCCATGCGTCGCGGAAGCAGCGAATTGAAGGCGACGGGCTATCGTGCCGCCGTTGTGCGCGGCGCCGACAGAGCTGCCTACATAATGGGCGGACGCGCATATCACGGGTCACGACTGTCGCCGTTCGGTCAGCCGCCGCTCTAAACGGTCGCGCGCCTCAAGCGCTCTTCGCGGAGCTGGTCCGTTGTGCGCGGTTGGCGCAAACCTCCTTCGCGTCAGCTTGAAAAACAAATTGGCCGGCGTGAGGTGTCGCCTTCAGGATGCAATCGGGCTCCGTGCATCCCTTGATTTTGCGACGTCGCCGTGCTACAGGCGTCTCATGATTAAATCGTCGCGCCAAGTCTCCCGCAATCACATCACCCGCTTCGGCTGGGCGGTGGGAGGAGTCGTGCGCTAGGATTTCGACGACATCTTTTCCACCAGGCCCCGCCGGCATCGGACGGGGCCTTTTGTTTGGCCACGCTCCCTGCCGGCACAACAGCAGGAGCGTCCGATGCCACCACAACTGACGAAGATCTCACCCGAGGCCGAGCACGATGCCGCGGTGCTTCGCCTCGACCGATCCATTGCGCTGGCGAAGGCGGCCATGGACGAGGTCCTAGCGGCAGCGGCTCGCCTCAACGTGTCCGTTGCAACGCCGGGCCATGCCTTGTCGGCGGGGGGAGCTGCCGGAGCCGCAGCCGCGCCGGCGCAAAGCCTCCTCGGCCTGCTCAAGCGACATTGGCCTGCTTTCGGGAAGTGGCGCCTGCACCCGCGCGTCAGTTTGCTGGATCTGAGTGACAGACAGCTGATGGACATCGGCCTGACGCGCGCCGAAATCGACTATCTCGCACCCGGGCGGGCGATCGATACGTTCAGAGATAGTACGAGGTATCTGTTGAGCCGCGGAATGTGAGCGATCGGCAATCCCTGCCGATGCGATCTGCGATGCGACCCTAGAAGGACAGCGACCATGACGTCACATTCGCACTCTGCCGAGGTGGACGTGGAGATCCGGCGATTGACCCTCGATGACCTGGATATCTTTCGCGAGCTCCGCGGAGAGGCACTCCAGAGGCATCCGCAGACGTTTGGATCGCCTGAAGAGGACGACGGCGGCGATGCCATGCTGGCTGCCTATCGCCATTGGCTCGGCGGCACCATGTTCGGCGCCTTTGGATGCGGGAGCTTGATAGGGCTCGCGGGCTTCTATGTCTCCGCGGACAAAAGAACACGGCACAGGGGCCGCATCTACTCGGTCTATGTCACGGAGAAGGGCCGGGGCCGAGGTGTTGGAGATCGGCTCATCAAAGAACTTCTTAGCCATGCCCAAGCGTGCGTCGAACAGGTGCATCTCGAGGTGCTCTCGACGGCAAGTGCAGCGATCAAGGCCTACAGGCGCAACGGGTTCGAGGTCTACGGTACGGATCCTCGAGCCGTCCGCGTGGGCGGCGTCACATACGACAAATACCTTATGGTCAGGACGTTCAGCCAATAACGTCGGCCCGGTTTGGCCCATCGGGGCTGCTGGTGCGGCGGCGAAATGCGTGGTCTCGGCGTCGAGACCGTCGCCTTGAAAGCGTCTGTCGTGGTCCCTGCCGCTCGGCTGGACTCCCCGACCGTGTCCATGGGACACTCCGCTGAGCGGAGAGGAAGGTGACATGATCCTGGTGACCGGCAGCGCAATCGCAAGGCAGGACTCGATCGATGAGGTCCGGAGACTAAGCCTGCAACACGTCCAACGCTCGCGCGCTGAGCCCGGCGGCATCTCGCATGCGGTGCATGTCGACTGCGAGAATCCCCTCAAGTTCGTATTCGTCGAGCAATGGGCAGATCGCGCTGCGCTGCTTGCGCATTTCGCAGTTCCGGCCTCGCGCGACTTTGCCCGTGCGCTGCGACCGCTCGTCTCGGAGCCGACGACCATCGAGGTCTACGAGGCCGATGGCCGGGCTTTGACGCGCCACTTTTTCCACGGCAATATGCCCACAAAACAACCATGAGAACGGGAAGATCAAATGGCGGCTCCCATCAAGTTCGGCGTTGGCCAAAGCGTGCTGCGCAAGGAGGATGACGCGCTCATCCGCGGCAAGGGGCGCTATACCGACGATTACGCGCCGCAGGCCGCGCTCCGCTGCCTGGTGCTGCGCTCGCCGCATGCGCATGCCAAATACACTATCGATGCGAGCCGCGCCCGCACACTGCCCGGCGTTGCGTTGATCCTGACGGCCGATGACGTCACGGATCTCGGCAATCTGCCCTGCCTGTTCAACCTCGAGACCGATCCGTTCACCGGCCCGCCTTACCCGATCCTGGCCAAGGACGAGGTGCGTCATGTCGGCGACGCCATCGCCTTCGTGGTCGCCGAGACCATCGACCTGGCCCGCGACGCGATCGAGGCGATCGAGGTCAATTGGTCGCCGCTACCTGCGGTGACCGGCGTCGTCAACGCCGTGAAGAAGGGCGCGCCGCAGGTCTGGCCCGACAAGCCCGGCAACGTGCTGTTCGACGTCTCGATCGGCGACAAGGCGGCGGTGGAGGCCGCCTTTGCCAAGGCGCATGCGGTCGCCGAGATCTCCATCGTCAATCCGCGCGTGGTTGCAAGCTTCATGGAGACGCGGGCGGCGGTCTGCGAATACGATGCCAAGCGCGACCATCTGACGCTGACGGTCGGCAGCCAGGGCAGCCACCGCCTGCGCGACATCCTCTGCCAGAACGTGCTCAACATCCCCACCGACAAGATGCGGGTGATCTGCCCCGACGTCGGCGGCGGGTTCGGCACAAAACTGTTTCCGTATCGGGAATATGCCCTGATGGCGGTCGCTGCGCGCAAACTGAAGAAGGCGGTGAAGTGGGCGGCCGACCGCTCCGAGCATTTCATGGGCGATGCGCAGGGCCGCGACAACGTCACCACCGCCAAGATGGCGCTGGCCGAAGACGGCAAGTTCCTCGCGATGGATTGCGACCTCATGGGCGACATGGGCGCGTATCTGTCGACCTTCGGGCCCTACATCCCGCATGGCGGCGCCGGCATGCTGCCGGGTCTCTACGACATCCAGGCCTTCCATTGCCGGGTGCGCACCATCTTTACCCACAGCGTGCCGGTCGATGCCTATCGCGGCGCGGGCCGGCCTGAAGCTGCCTATGTCATCGAGCGCCTCGTCGATGCCTGCGCTCGAAAGCTCGACATGACGCCGGATGCCATCCGCCGCAAGAATTTCATCCCGCCGAAGGCGCTCCCCTACAAGACCGCGACAGGCAAGGTCTACGATTCCGGCGACTTCGCCGCGCATCTGAAGCGCGCGATGGAGATCGCGGAATGGAAAGAATTCCCCAAGCGTGCCAAGGCGGCCAAGAAGCAGGGGCTTATCCGCG
This sequence comes from Bradyrhizobium glycinis, assembly GCF_016031655.1. GTDB lineage: Bacteria > Pseudomonadota > Alphaproteobacteria > Rhizobiales > Xanthobacteraceae > Bradyrhizobium > Bradyrhizobium glycinis. The sequence continues at coordinate 72,279 of NZ_JACCHQ010000006.1, read as the reverse complement.
GCATCGGCCTTGCGAGCTATGTCGAGATTTGCGGCGTCATGGGTGAGGAGACGGCCAACGTTCGCCTCGATCCCAATGGCGACGTCACTGTGCTGATCGGCACGCAATCGAGCGGGCAGGGCCATCAGACCGCCTATGCGCAGATCGTCGCCGAGCAGTTCGGCGTCGCGCCCGAGCGCGTGCATGTTCGCCAGGGCGATACCGACGAGATCGCGACCGGCCTCGGCACCGGCGGCTCGGCCTCGATTCCCTCCGGCGGCGTCAGCGTCGAGCGCGCCACGCGCGAGCTCGGCTCGAAGCTGAAGGAGATCGCGGCGCAGGCGCTGGAAGCCAGCGCCGGCGACCTCGAGATTTCGGAAGGCATGGTGCGCATCGCCGGCACCGACCGCTCGATCTCGTTCGCCGACCTCGCCAAGCGGCCAGGGGTCGATGCGGCGAAGCTGAACGGCAGCGCGACCTTTGCCAGCGCCGACGGCACCTATCCCAACGGCACCCATGTTGCGGAGGTCGAGATCGACCCGGCGACCGGGATCATCAGAATCGTCAACTACGTGATCGTCGACGACTTCGGCAAGACGCTCAATCCGCTGCTTCTGGCCGGCCAGGTGCATGGCGGCGCCATGCAGGGCATTGGCCAGGCCTTGATGGAGCAGGTGGTGTATGGACCGACCGACGGCCAGCTCATCACCGCGACCTTCATGGATTATGCGCTGCCGCGCGCGGCGGATGGGCCGGCCTTCGTGTTCGAGACCCATAACGTCCCCTGCAAGACCAATCCGATGGGCGTGAAGGGGGCCGGCGAGGCCGGCGCGATCGGCTCCTGTCCGGCCGTCGTCAACGCCATCGTCGATGCGCTCTGGCGCGAATACAAGATCGACCACATCGACATGCCGGCAACGCCCGAGCGGGTGTGGATCGCGATCAGCGAGCATCACCGCCGTCACAGCTTGTGAAGCCGCTCTCCGCGCGCACGGGAATAAACGCGCCGCGCGGGGTTCTACCCTTGATGAGTCCCGGCTTCACGAGAAGCCGGTGACGTCTTATTCCCTGAACGTCTCGATAGCCGGAGAGAAACGAACCAATGAAACGGACGATGATTGTCGCGGGCGTCCTCGTGCTGGGCGCGGGCGCCGTCATGGCGCAGCAGGAAATTGCCGTCCAGCAGGACAATCTGATGCGCTCGCAGGCAAAGAGCCTGTACTCGGTCATTCAGAAGATGTCCAAGGGCGACATTCCCTACAACCAGAAGGCCGTCGACGAGGCGATTGCCAGCCTGGAGGCGGACGTCGCCAAGATCGCCAAGACCTTCGAGATCAATCCCAAGCAGGACGTCGTGAATGCGTCCTACGGCTCCTCGCCGAAGGTCTGGCAGAACAAGGCCGATTTCGATTCCAAGATCCCGCCGGTGCAGAAGGCGATTGCCGACGTCAAAGGCAAGATCACCAATGTCGCCAGCCTGAAGGCCGCCTACACGGCGATCAACGACCGCTGCAATGATTGTCACGAAACCTATCGCGTGAAGCTGAAATAATTGGCGGAGTTATCGTTTGTAGCCCGCATGGAGCGCAGCGCAATCCGGGAAGCCTGCGTGACTCGATGGACTTGTCCCAGATTGCGCTGCGCTCCATCAGGGCGACCAAGGACTTCAGAAAGGGCGGTTGCGAAAGCAACCGCCCTTTTTTGACCGCGGCCCGCAGGAACTTCTGTCCGCAAGGCCTGACGGAGTGCCGCGAGAGCGGCTATCTTTGCGCCAACGGCCGTGCGCTCACACGAGTCTCCTCCCGGCACCCTCAGGTCGGGGTTCCCAACGCGCGGCGAGCAGCTCATTCAACAGCGAGACAGGCCATGGCAAAACCGTTCCCGTCCAAGACCCATATCGGCAATCATATGCTGCATCCAGAAACCCTGATGCTGACCTATGGCTATGATCCGCAATTGTCGGAGGGCGCCATCAAGCCGCCGGTGTTCCTGACCTCCACCTTCGTGTTCAAGACCGCCGAAGACGGGCAGGACTTCTTCGACTACGTCGCCGGACGCCGCGAGCCGCCGGAAGGCATGGGCGCGGGCCTGGTCTATTCGCGCTTCAATCATCCCAATAGCGAAATCGTCGAGGACAGGCTCGCGATCTACGAGCGCACGGAGAGTTGCGCGCTGTTCTCCTCCGGCATGGCGGCGATCGCAACCACGATCCTGGCCTTCGTTCGCCCCGGCGACGTCATCCTGCATTCTCAGCCGCTCTATGGCGGGACGGAGACACTGCTGACGAATACGCTCGCGCGCCTCTCGATCGGCGCCGTCGGCTTTGCCGACGGCATCGACGAGACGGCAGTCAAGCAGGCCTCGGAGGAGGCCATGGGCAAGGGGCGGGTTTCGATGATCCTGATCGAGACGCCCGCCAATCCGACCAACGGCCTCGTCGACATCGCAATGATCTGCCGCACCGCCGATTCCATCGGCAAGGCCCAGGGACACACGCCGGTCATCGCCTGCGACAACACGCTGCTCGGGCCGGTGTTTCAGCGGCCGATCGAGCACGGCGCGGATCTGTCGCTGTATTCGCTGACCAAATATGTTGGCGGCCATTCCGACCTGATCGCGGGCGCCGCGCTCGGATCGAAGGCGATCATGAAAGGCATCAAGGCGCTGCGCGGCGCCATCGGCACCCAGCTCGATCCGCATTCCTGCTGGATGATCAACCGCTCGCTCGAGACGCTCAGCCTGCGGATGGAGAAGGCCGATGCGAATGCGCGGCTCGTGGCGGATTTCCTGCGCGACCACCCGAAGGTCGCCAAGGTGCACTACCTCGGTCATCACGAGCAGGGCTCGCTCTCCGGCCGCGTGTTCGCGCGGCAATGCCTGGGCGCGGGCTCGACGTTCTCGTTCGACATCGTCGGCGGCAAGGAGGCGGCGGTGAAATTCCTCAACGCGCTGCAGATCCTCAAGCTGGCGGTGAGCCTTGGCGGCACGGAATCGCTCGCAAGCCTGCCGGCGACGATGACCCATTCCGGCGTTCCCGCCGACATCCGCCAAAAGATCGGCGTGCTCGATTCCACGATCCGGCTGTCGATCGGCATCGAGAATCCATCGGACCTGATCGCCGACCTCACGCAGGCGCTCAACGCGGCTTGAGCGAGCAGGTCCTCGCTCCGAAGCGAAAAGGCCGGACGCCCCTCCTGCGTCCGGCCTTCGCTCAACGAAACAGCGTTTTCGCTTTACTTCGTCACCTGACCGCGGATCTCGCCGCCCGGGTTCGCGGCGGTATGGATGTTGATGTAGTACTTGCCGCCGAGCAGATCGGCGGCCTGCGCGTCCGTGAGGGTGGCTTCGCCCTTGACCGGGCTCGAGGCTGCATTCGGGATCGGGACCGCGACGCCGGCGTTCTTGCCGGCTTCGGCAGGCCCGTGGAAATGCGCGGCGGTGGCGGGGCCCGAGAGACCGGAATAGGTGACGGTCCAGGACAGCTTCTTGCTGGCAGCGTCATAGTCCAGGTCGGCCGTTCCGGTGGCGCTGCTGGTGTTGGCGGGGACTTCGGATTTGCCGTCCAGCGTCGCCTTCAGTTTCTCCGCGCCGGCCGGGGCGGCGAACGCAACGGCAGCTCCGAGTACCAGTGTGGCAAAAACGGCTTTGGTCATGGGTCTCTCCTGTTGACGCCTGATTGCTCTTCAAACAGTGCGTCGTGCGGTTTATTCCGGCATTACAGCCCGGCCGTCTAAATTATTCGTGGTTGGATCGGGCGCGGCATGCCCCTTAAGTTCGCGCGCTCACGATGGAATCATCGAATGCTGCGACGAACGCTTCTTGCCGCCCTGATCGCCGCTGCCGCGGCGTTCGCCCTCTATTGGTGGTTGACCGCCCCAGCCGTGCTGGCTGTGCCGGCGCCGACACGCACCCCCGATCTCGCCAACGGGCAGGAGCTGTTCAACGCCGGCGGCTGCTCGTCCTGTCATGCTACCCCCAATCAGTCCGATCGCCTGCGGCTCGGCGGCGGACTGGCGCTGGGCTCGCCGTTCGGGACGTTCTACGCCCCCAATATTTCCCCCGACCCGGCTGACGGGATCGGCCGCTGGAGTGAGGCTGATTTCGTCAACGCCGTGATGCGCGGCATCTCGCCCGCGGGCACGCACTATTTCCCCGCGTTTCCCTACACGTCCTATCATCTGGCCAGCATCGACGACGTCCGCGATCTCTTCGCCTATCTGAAGACGCTTCCGCCGGTATCCGGCAGAGTGGGCGACCACGCGCTGCCGTTTCCGTTCAACATCCGCCGCAATGTCGGCATCTGGAAGCTGCTGTTCATGGACACCGCGCCGTTCGTCGCGGACGCCACGCGCTCGCCGCAATGGAATCGCGGAGCCTATCTGGTGAACGGTTTCGGTCATTGCGCCGAATGCCACAGCCCGCGCAATGCGCTCGGCGGCATCATCGCCGGCCAGCGCTTTGCCGGTGGGCCCAATCCGGAAGGGGAGGGCTGGGTGCCCAACATCACGCAGCAGGGCATCGGCAGCTGGAGCGAGAAGGATATCGCGGATTTTCTCGAGACCGGCGACATGCCCGAGGGCGACAGCGCTTCGGGCGCGATGCGGCCGGTGATCAAGAATCTGGCGCAACTGACGGCGGAAGACCGCGCCGCGATGGCCGCCTATCTGAAGTCGCTGCCGCCGGTGCAGGGACCGACACCGCCCAAGCGCAAGGAGGGCGGCTAGCGCTGCCGGCGCCCAAGCGCGATCGCAGACCGACCAATCATCAACGCGCGTCGGTCGTTGTTATGCGCATGATCTAGCCCGTGCCGAATGCCTTGAAGGTGATGATGGTGAGGGTGTCCTGGATGCCCGGCAGCACCTGCACCTTCTCATTCACGAAGTGGCCGATATCGGTATCCTTGTCGACGTAGAACTTCACCAGGAGGTCGTATTGGCCGGCCGTGGAGTAGATCTCGGAGGCGATCTCGGCTTCGGCAAGCGCATTGGCCACCGTATAGGATTGGCCGAGCTTGCACTTGATTTGAACGAAAAAAGGAACCATCGCAGGCACTCCGAAAGCGGATTCTTCTGGCTAATAGGCCAAAACCGGCCGGATTTAGCAAGCGAACTTGCTGGACTGCCCGAAGCGCATTCGGGCGCGATGCTAGGATGGGACCACTGCTGCGGCCAATGCATCCCTCAGGCGCTGGGCGAGCTCGACCTTGCGGTAGGGCTTGGTCAGCACGATCGCATGCGCCTGCGCGCGGCCCTGCTCGACCAGGGTCTCCAGCGCGTAGCCCGAGGTGAACAGGACCGGCAAGCCGGGAAGCACCCGCCGCGCCTGATCGGCGAGCTCCCAGCCGCTCATGCCGCCCGGCATCACGATATCGGTGAACAGCAAGTCGATGCCGGGATCGCCCTGCAGCTGCTGCAAGGCATCCTTGCCGTTGACCGCGGCGACGACGCGATATCCGAGCGCTTCCACCCTGCGAATGACGGAGGAGCGGACGAACGGATCGTCCTCGACGATCAGGATCGTTTCGTAGCCTCGCGGCGCCGTGTCCTCGCCGTCGGGAAGATCGGCTTGCGACCTGCCGGTGCTCGCGCGCGGCAGGTAGATCCTGACCGTGGTCCCAAGGCCAGCCTCGCTGTAGATCGAGACATGGCCGCCTGACTGCTTTGCAAAGCCATAGACCATGCTGAGGCCGAGGCCCGAGCCCTTGCCGACCTCCTTGGTGGTGAAGAACGGCTCGAACGCGCGTGCGGCGACCTCGGGCGTCATGCCTTCGCCGTCGTCGGTGACCGCGATCAGGGCGTAGCTGCCGGGTGCGACCTCCGGATGAAGGGCACCGTCATCAGCGTCGATCGTGACCAGCTCCGTGGCCAGCGTGAGGTGGCCTCCCGATGGCATGGCATCCTGCGCGTTGAGCGCGAGATTGAGCACGGCGGATTCGAGCTGGGCGCGGTCGGCAAAGGCCAGGATCGTGCCGGGCCCCGAGGTCGTCCTGATCTCGATGTCTTCGCGCAAGGTGCGCTTGAGCAGCTTGAACATGGAGTCGAGCAGGCTCCGGCAGTCGATCGTCTGAGGCCGCAGCAATTGGCGGCGGCTGAAGGCGAGCAGGCGCTGCGTCAGCTCGGCGCCCCGTTCGCCCGATTGGCAGATGTCGTCGGCAAAGCGCCCGAGGTCCGGCCTCGCCTTCAGCTGCTCGCTCAGGTGCTCGGCATTGCCGATGATGACGGTCAGCAGATTGTTGAAGTCGTGCGCGATGCCGCCGGAGAGCTGGCCGACCGTCTCCATCTTCTGCGCCTGCTGAAGCTGCTGCTCGGTCAGCTTGCGCGCGGTCAGGTCGTGGACGATGCCGACGAAGATCAATTCGCCGTCCTGTCGTGCCTCGCCGACCGACAAATCCATCGGAAACGTCGTGCCGTCCTTGCGCAGGCCGACGGCCTCGCCGCCGGTCGCGAAACGCCGCGCCTTGCGGTCGGGCGCCGCGTCCGCCTCGGGCATCAGCATGCCGACGTTGCGGTTCATCACCTCGTCGGCACGGTAGCCGAACAAGCGCTCGCAGGCCGGATTGAACAGCAGGATGCGGTCCTGCGCATCGAGCAGGATGACGCCGTCGACCGCGGTCTCGACGATCGCGGTGAGGCGCGCCACGCTCTCGCGCATCGCGCGCTGGGCGTCGCGGACCTGCTGCAGCAGCAGCGTGGCGTCGCGGCTCTTGATTTCCTCCTCCTCGAGCGCGGCCTGCACCTGTCGCAGCTCGAACGGCGAGGGGATCGTCAGGATCTTCGGCAGCAGCGGCCAGAGTGCGGCGGCGGTGAAGACCGACGCGACCGCCGTGGCGGCCTTGACAATGCCCTCGATGCCATAGATCGGAACCCAGAGCGTGTAGATCGACAGCACATGGGTCAGGCCGCACGCCAAGATGAAGATCGCGAACGCCCAGTAGACCCAGCCGAACTTGAGGTCGCGCCGCCTGGTGACGAGGATGGCGAGGGCGAACGGGATCGAGAAATAGGCGGCGGCAATGCAGGCGTCGGAAACGACGTGAAGCCAGATCAGCTCGGGCTCCCACAACAGGCAGATGCCGTGCGGCGACAGCATGGACGAGTCGAGGAGACGTTCGAAGAAGGCCCACATCGTTCCACCCCAGGAATCTTGTTCAGGCGGCTTGCGGGGCCGGGGCGACCCGTAACATGGGGGCGCTGGACGGTTCCACCACCTGACGTCTCGCGTAACCGGCGAAGCACGCTTAGGTACGCGACTATACCAAGGGTCCGGCGCCGTTGCATTTTCAAGCCCGCATCATTGCGGGCCCTGGACCGCGCTGTGTCCGACCGATTCGCGAGGCGCGCAATTGATTCCCGAATCACGCTTGGCGGCGTTCCGGCGCGCTTGCTGGCGTTCCACGGTCGCGCTAGGACAGGCCATGACGGCGTCCTCAAGCACATGTCTCCCGCGATGACGACCCCGGTCGCACTCACCATCGCCGGTTCCGATTCGAGCGGCGGCGCCGGCATCCAGGCGGACCTGAAGACCTTCGCCGCGCTCGGCGTCTACGGCGCCTCCGTGATCACGGCGCTGACAGCGCAGAACACGCGCGGCGTGACCGGCATTCACGCGGTGCCGGCCGGGTTCGTCACCGAGCAGATCGACGCGGTGTTCTGCGACCTCGACATTGGTGCGGTGAAGATCGGCATGGTGGCCCAGGCCGCCAGCATCGATGCCATCGCGGCCGCGCTGTCACGCTGGTCGCCCCGGCATGTCGTGCTCGATCCCGTCATGGTGGCGACCTCCGGCGACCGCCTGCTTGCCGCTGAAGCCGTCGACGCCCTGCGCACCAGGCTGATACCGCTGGCTGCCGTGATCACACCGAACCTGCCGGAGGCTGCGGCCCTGCTCGATGCGCCGGTGGCGGCGAGCGAGGCCGAAATCGAACGTCAGGGACGACGCCTGCTGCGGCTGGGGTGCCGCGCCGTCCTGATCAAGGGCGGGCACGGCGAGGGCGCCGAAAGCATCGACTATCTCGTCACTGCCGAGACTGCGATCGCGCTCGCCGCCCCGCGCGTGGCCACCCGCAACACCCATGGCACCGGTTGCTCGCTGTCCTCCGCCATCGCGGCGGGGCTGGCCAAGGGCGAGGACCTCGAGGCCGCCGTCCGCAACGCCAAGGCCTGGATCAGCGCCGCGATCGCCGCCGCCGACCGCTTCAGCGTCGGCCACGGCCATGGGCCGATCCATCATTTCCACAAGTTCTATTGAGGCGGGGGCCCTGCGGAAGCGTAGCCGTTCATCTGTTCAGCGCCACCTGCGTAGGGCTAGTTCACCCTCCCCCTCCAGGGCCCCTCCAGGGGAGGGTAAGAGTTCAACTTGGCCTTTTTGGGGTCTTGCGCCCCCTGCGGCGCCATGTCGCCTGATTGTCGCATGCGACTGATATTCGCGGGAGGGCGAGGCAAGGCGTGATTCGTATTTGAAGGTGCCTCAAGGGTTCAATCGGTCATCCCCCTGTCACGGGACATTGTTACAGGCTGGCGCATGGGAAGTTACGATGTGAGTGACGAGAGCCCGGAGCGGCGCTTTCGCACGTTGTTCATCTCCGACGTCCATCTCGGAGCCCGCGGTTCACAAGCCGATCTTCTGCTCGACTTCCTGCGCTACCATGATGCCGACACGATCTATCTCGTCGGCGACATCGTCGACGGTTGGGCGCTGAAATCGAGCTGGCACTGGCCGCAATCGCATAACGATCTCGTCCAGAAGCTTTTGCGCAAGGCGCGCAAGGGCGCCAAGATCATCTACATTCCGGGCAATCACGACGAGTTCCTGCGCAACTATTACGGCACGCATTTCGGCGGCATCGACGTGGTCGAGAACACGGTTCACACCGGCGCCGACGGCAAGCGCTATCTCGTCATTCACGGCGACATCTTCGATCTCGTGGTGCAGAACGCGCGCTGGCTCGCCCATCTCGGCGACAAGGCCTACGACTTCGCGATCCAGATGAACCGCCTGGTCAACTTCTTCCGCCGGCTGTTCGGCGTGCCCTATTGGTCGCTGTCGCAATGGGCCAAGCAGAAGGTCAAGAACGCAGTCAACTATATCGGCGCGTTCGAGCAGGCGCTCGCCGCCGAGGCACGGCGTCACGAGGCCGACGGCGTGATCTGCGGCCACATCCACTACGCCGTGATCCGCGACGAGGACGGCATCCGCTACATGAATTGCGGCGACTGGGTGGAGAGCTGCACCGCCCTGGTCGAGCATGACGACGGTCATTTCGAGATCATTACCTGGGCGGATCAGTTGCGGAAACCGGAGCAGGTGCCACAGGTCGCGGCAAGGGCGGCCTGATGCGCATTCTGGTCGCGACCGACGCCTGGCACCCGCAAGTCAACGGTGTGGTTCGGACGCTGACCAAGCTGGCTGACGCTGCAAAAGGGCTTAGCATTGAAGGGCTCGGCGTCGAGTTCACGTTCCTGACGCCGCAATCGTTCCGCACCTTCGCGATGCCGAGCTATCGCGACGTGCGCCTCGCCATGCCGCGTCCGGCGCGAATCGCGAGGCTGATCGAGGAGGCGCGTCCCGACAGCATCCACATCGCGACCGAAGGGCCGATCGGCCTGATGGTCCGCCGCTATTGCCGCCAGCGCAAGCTGCCGTTCACGACCAGCTTCCATACCCGCTTTCCCGAATATGTCCGCGCCCGCGTGCCGGTGCCGGGCTCGCTGATCTGGCGGGCGCTGCGGCGCTTCCACAGCGCCAGCCGCGCCGTGATGGCCGCGACGCCGGCGCTCGCACGCGAACTGACCGAGCGCAGCTTCGACAATGTCGTGCTGTGGCCGCGCGGCGTGGACACCACGTTGTTCCACCCCCGCGTCGTTGATCTCTGCCTGCCGGCGCCCGTGTTCCTGTCGGTCGGCCGCGTCGCAGTTGAGAAGAATCTCGAGGCGTTCCTCGACCTCGACCTGCCCGGCACCAAGGTGGTCGTCGGCGACGGCCCGGCGCGCGCCTCGCTGGAAGAAGCCTATCCCGATGCGATCTTCCTCGGCGAGAAGCACGGCGACGAACTGGGGGCCATCTACGCGGCCGCGGATGTGTTCGTGTTCCCGAGCAAGACGGACACCTTCGGTCTGGTCCTGCTGGAGGCGCTGGCTAGCGGCCTGCCGGTCGCGGCCTTCCCCGTGAAGGGTCCCCGCGACGTCATCGGCGATGCGCCGGTCGGCGCGCTCGATCACGATCTGCGCGATGCCTGCTTCGCGGCGCTCGACATCTCCCGGCAGGATTGCGTTGCCTTTGCCGCCAATTACACCTGGGAAGCCTCGGCGCGGCTCTTTATCGACAGCATTTTGGCGGTCGGGGCGGTGCTGCCCGGCCGGACCGGCGCGGAACAGCCGCGCGAGGTCGCCTAGAGCTATCTCGATCCGATGGATCGAAATAGCTCTAGATTCTTGTTTTGACGCGTTTTCTTCACGCGAACCGGGATCCACTTCGCTTGAAACGCTATGGGGGAAATCCTCTCGCGGAGGTGTCTTGCCGGGGCCTGATCGGCCGCGATAACATTCCGCCATGACCGAACAGGCCCTTCCGGTCGGCCCTGCCGACATCGATGCCGCAGCGCGCGTGATCGCGCCTTACGCCATCCGCACCCCGCTGTTATCCTTCCCCGTGCTCAACGAGCGCGTCGGTGCGAAAGTGTTCTTGAAGCCGGAGATGCTTCAGCGCACCGGCTCGTTCAAGTTCCGCGGCGCCTTCAACAAGGTGTTCTCGATCCCGCAGGACAAGCGCGCCGGCGGCGTCGTTGCGTTCTCCTCCGGCAACCACGCGCAGGGCGTGGCGGCGGCGGCAAAGATCCTGGACATGCAGGCCACCATCGTGATGCCGGCGGACGCCCCGCTGTCGAAGCGCGAGCGCACAAAATCCTACGGCGCCGAGGTCGTGCTGTACGACCGCGACAAGGACGACCGCGAGGCGATTTCGCGCGGCATCGCCGAGAAGCGCGGCGCGACGCTGGTCAAGCCCTACGACGATCCCTTCGTGATCGCAGGGCAGGGCACCGCCGGCCGCGAGATCGCCGAGGACATGGCAACGCTCGGCCTCAGCCCGGACATCGTGGTGGCGCCGGCCTCCGGCGGCGGCCTGATCGCGGGCGTCGCCACGGCGGTGAAGGCGCGCTATCCGCAAGCCGAGATCGTGGTCGCCGAGCCCGAGGCGTTCGACGATCACGGCATTTCACTCAGCGCAGGCCATCGCGAGCCGCATCCGCCGGCCGGCCGCACCATCTGCGATGCGCTGATGGCTCTGATGCCCGGCGAGATGACGTTTGCGATCAACAGCAAGCTGCTCGCGCGCGGCATCACGGCTTCCGATGCCGAAGTCGGCGCGGCCGTCGCCTTCGCCTATCGTGAGCTGAAGCTCGTGGTGGAGCCCGGCGGCGCCGTTGGCCTCGCCGCGCTGCTTGCGGGCCGCCTTGATGTGGCCGGCAAGAACGTCGTCATCGTGCTGTCAGGCGGCAATGTGGATGCCGACCTGTTCGCCGAGCTGGTGGCCTAGTCGTCATTCCGTGGCACGCGTAGCGTGGGCCCGGAATCCATAACCACAGCCTGGGATTATGGATTCCGGGCCTGCGCCTTACGGCGCATCCCGGAATGACGACGTCTAATAGCTGACATGAAGAAGGGGGAGAGCAATATCGCTTCTGCCCCTTCTTGTGTTTGTCGATCTTGAGATCGAACTCTACGCTTGCTCGGTGCAACCTCTCCCGCTTGCGGGAGAGGTCGGCACGCAGTGCCGGGTGAGGGCTTTTTCCTGTTGGGGATTGTCCCGTTGTGGAGAGACCCTCTCCCCAGCCCTCCCCCGCAAGCGGGGGAGGGAGCGCACCTTCTTAGCGGCAATCAGTGCATGAAGCCGCCGCGACGGTTGCCGCCATTGCTCATGCTGGGCGCCTGGTTCATCGACTGCCGGAAGCTGTTGTTGCTGTTGACCATGCGGTTCGGCATCGTGTTGAGCTGCGGACGGTTGGTCTGCACGTTAGTCTGTACTTGCACCTTGTTGATCGGGATATTGTTGGGCTTCACGATGCCGGTGTTGCCGTTGTTGACGCGGATCGGCTGGTTCTGCGTCTGAACGTTGATCGGCTTCACGTCGATCTTGTCGCCGCCTTTACCGACATTCACCGGCATGCTCACGATTTTGGGCGGAACACCGTTGGGTGTGCCGGTATTGTTGCCGCCGTTCTGCGGATTGTTGGTCGCAGGCAGCGTCACGATCTTGCCGATGCCGACCTTGCCGTTGATGGTATTGGTCGGCGCGGGCAGGGTGACGATCTTGCCCGGGGGCTGCGACGGCGTGCCGTTCTGCTGGTTCGGCTGGTTGTTGCCGGCAGGCGGGGTAACGATCTGGCCGCCATTGCCGAGCTTGCCGATGACGTTGCCGTCGAGCGGCTTCTGGACGAGCGGCAGATTGCCGTTCACCTGCGCGCCGTTGCCCTGCTGCATGAGCGGCATGTATTTGGGCTGGCCGAGATTGCCGATCTTGATCGTCGGAGCGATGTTCTGCGGCGCCAGGAACTTGGTCGCCTGCATCAGGGGGATCTGCTTCGGCTGCGCCTGCAGCTTCAGCGCGACCTGCGCATAGGGGCTGTTGCCGTAGCTGTCATAGAAGCTCTTGTAGGCGAGCGGCGAGTTGGCGAGCACCGCCTTGTGCCAGGCCTGCGAGATCAGGAGGTTCTTGAGCAGCCAGCGGATGTGGTCGCACAGCGGGTCGTGCGGATACATCTGGATGAACTCCTGATAATATTCCGGACGGCCTTCGGACACGACGTAATCATAGGCCTGGCGCGTCGAGCGGCTCGGCAGATTGGAAGCCATCTGCACGACCGGCGCATTCACCGGCGCGCGTGTGGCGGCAATTGCAGTGTCGCCGAAGAAGGTGAAGTCGCTCGTCAGTGACGAGCTCTCCCACGGGATCTGCGCGCCGCTGGTGGCCTGGTTGACCTGCAGACGCACGCGCTTGAACAGCTGCTCGATCGGCACGTTGGGCTCGCGCGCGATGTTCAGGAACGCTTGCGTGTAGGGGCTGTGACCATTGGTGCCGTCGAGCGCCTCAGTGCCCGGCGCGGTCGAGTAGCCGACGATCGAGCCGTTCGGCGCATCTACGATGGCAAGGCCTCGGCCGGCGTCGTTGACTTCAGGGAACGGGTTGTTGCGGCAGGCATCGAGGATGACGATGCGCATGCGGCTCGGGATCGTCTCCAGCGTCGACATCACGTCGACGAGGCGCAGCGAATTGTTGACGAGCTCGGTCGGGCTCGAGACCTTGGCGTCGACCGGAACGAGATAGTTCTCGCCGGCGAGCTGCACGCCGTGGCCGGCGTAATAGACCATCGCCACCGTGTTCGGACCGCGCGAGGCGACCTTGGCGGAAAAGTCCTGGACGACGCGGAGCATGTCGTTCTGGGTCAAGTCGGTCGCGGCGACCACTTCGAACCCGGCGGAGTTCAGGAACTGCGCCATTGACTGCGCGTCATCGTCGGGGTTCGCAAGCTGCGGCGCGTTCTGGTACTTCGCATTGCCGATCACCAGCGCCACCCGCTGCTCCGGACCTTGCAGCGCGGTGGGGGCAGGCTGCACCGGGGCAACTTGCGCGGAAACGGGCCCGCAGGCGAAGCCGAACAGGCTTCCCAACAGGCTCGCTGTCATGAAGAAGGGCTTTAGGCGGAACATGGCGTGCTCCTTTGGCACTCATCTCGATGCGAGATTGGTTGCGCGCAAGCTTGGCCGCGTTCGAGCCTTGCGGTCCGTGATCCCTGTCACCATGGTCGCCTCCGTGATCTGAATCACGCTCGGAACCTGCTATGGTGAGCGATCGATTGGGAGGGAAGTCCGTCACATGCTGAAATCGATCGATCCGATCCTCACCCCCGATTTGCTTTGGCTGCTCGCCGCGATGGGCCATGGCGACGACCTCGTCTTCGTCGATGCCAATCATCCCGCCACCCGCATCGCGCAGAGCACCTCGTCGCAACGCCTGATCCAATTGCCGGGCATGACGATGGAGGTCGCCATCCGCGCCATCATGTCGGTCTATCCGCTCGACGATTTCGATCCCGATCCGGTGCGTGTGATGATGCCGGTCGACGATCCCGACCGCGTGCCCGTGGTGCAGCGCGCGGTGCTCGCGGAGATCGAGCGCGCTGTTGGCCGCGCCGTTGCACCTGGCAAGCTCGCGCGTCCCGACTTCTATCGCGCGGCAGCGGCCGGCTTTGGCGTGGTGCAGGTCGGTGACAGCAGGGGCTATGGCTGCTTCCTGATCCGCAAGGGCGTGATCAGCTAGCGGAGCTGCGTTCGATCGGCGTACCGCCTGATGCAGAGCCGCCGAGTTATCCTGTGCGATGCTCCCGCGCACGGCGACCATCTGCCAGCACTCGAATTTGAGTGGCCTTCGAGCAGGCGGGCGTCTATCGTCGATCCATGTCTCGCCTTCTGTGTTTCTTTGTTGCTGTCGTCCTGTCGCTGCTGCCCGCTGTCGCGTCCGCCGAGCCCGTGCAAAAGCGCGCCAAGCCGGTCTGGAAGGGCTACGGCTTTCTGCCGGGCTATCGGCAGCCGCTCAGCAACAGCATTCCGCTCTACAAGCAGAAAGACGCGATGCGCCGCCTGTCGCGCGCCGACCGGCGCCCTTGGTACATCGACCCGGTTCCGCAATATTATCGCTGGGACGGCGAGTGGCACTATTTCGGCCGCCCGGGCTTCAACGGCGGTCGCTACAACGGCGGCAGTTTTGGCCCGTGCTGGACGCGCACGCCGATCGGTCCGATCTGGAATTGCGGGTGAGGCGCGGCGGTCAGGGAAACCTGCGGACGACCTCGATCAAGCCGACAATTGCGCCGTTGAACGCATCGAGGTCCTCGGCCGGAATCCAGTATTCCAGATGTGAGCGCCCGCCCGCTTCTTGCACGTCGTATTTTTCGATGAAGCTGCGTTTGACGGCAAAGCGCGTCACGAAGCCCGCGCCACTCGCCGGGACATTCCAGTCGCGCGCGATCTTGATGGCGTAATCTTCGGTCAGCACCGGATAGAAGATCGGCTGGTCCGGCAGGCGCGGCGGAAATGCGCGCATGCCGGATTGCTGGATTAGCTCCAGCTCTTTTGGACCAACGGGCCGCCAGAGGATGAGGGTGTCTTCGGTGCGGAACATGTTCGTGAGGTCCAAGATCAAGCATCGTCATTGCGAGCGCAGCGAAGCAATCCAGAATCCCTCCGCGGACACAGCCTGGATTGCTTCGCTGCGCTCGCAATGACGGTGTGGGAGCGTGCGCGCCCCCTTACGAGAAGAACGCAATCTTCTCGGCCTGGGTCATGCGGCGGATCGGGGCGAGCGGGTCGTTGGCCGGTGTGCGGGGTTTTTGCAGGATGCCGCTGGCGAGGATGGTGGCGCCGAGCGAGGCGTCGGACATGGATGCGGACTTGGACGCGGGCAGGGGCGAGGGCATCGGCAGCGTCGCGGTCGGAGCTGCCGCCAATGATGCCGCGGCCATGGCCGGTGCCTGCTGCTCCATCACTTCGGCGGCGGCTTCCGCGATGGCGTCGGTGAGGCGCGCGAGCGAGTCCAGCGCGATCGGCGCGTCCGCAGCGGGCTCTTCGGCGATGGCTGCGACGACCGGCTCGGCTGCGACCGGCTCCGGATGCTCGGTGGCAATCGGCGTCACGATATCCGAGGGCACCGGCCCCGGCGTCGCGGCTGCCATCTCCGCCGGCTCGATGATTTCGTCGAAGTGGGGATCGGGCGCGGCCATCTCCATCGCGATGGCCTCGAGGATGGCTTCGTCCTCGGCCTCGGCAGCGGCATCGAGCGAGAACTCATCGCTTGCTTCCGTCAAGGCCTCCGGCTGAGCGGCCGGATCTTCAAACGCGACGGCTTCGAGCTCGGCATCATCAGACGCGACGTTTTCGAGCACCGCGCTTTCGGCAGGGAGCTGGCTTTCGGCCGCGATCTCCCGTGCGGCGCCTGCGTCGATCGCCTGCTCGGCCATGGCGGCGGTTTCAGCGACGGCCGCAGATTCGACGGCTGCATCGAGTTCCGGAGCTGCTGCGATCTCTTCGCGCGTCTCCGTAAAAGCCACGGGTGCATCGCCCGACATCGCCGCAGGCGCCGTCTCGACGGGCGAGGCTTCTGCGACCGATGAGGGCGCCTCCTGCGCCGCAGCGGGCGCGGCCTGCGGCGTTGCGTCGCCGTCGAGCTGCTCGACGCGGTCCTTCAACAGATCGAACGCAGCCTTGAGCTCGACGCGGGGATCGAGGGTCGAGATCTGCCCGCAGGCGGCCTCGATCGAAGCCAGCTGCGAATCAATGAGGTCGCAGATTCGCCCGTCGGCGCCGATCTCGCGCCAGCGCCATGAGATCTCCTTGATGATGCGCACCCCGCGCGGGATCGGCGCGAGACAAGCCTCGATCGCGCCGGGATCGAATGCAGCGAATGCGATCGTCTCAGCCTCGCGGATGGCGCGGCGGATCTCGACCAGCGCCTCGGGCAAGCGGTCCTCGACGACCGGTTGCCGCTGTGCCGCAAGGGTTTCCTCGATTCTGGCGACCGCATCCAGCACCATGCTTGTGTCGGCATTGCGGTTGCGCTTGGCATACTCGCCGAGGAACCAGCGGCCGCGCGCGGTCTCCATGAAGGCTTCGCGGATCGCTTCGTAATCCTGCTCGTTCGGCGCGGCCGCGCGGGCAGACATGGGCGAGAGGGCGAATGCTTCGTTGGCCATGACAATCTCGTCGCGCAAATCAGTGCGCGTTACTGTAACGATCATCACGATATCGACCGAATCGCAATTGGTTTGATGCAGTCCGAATCACAAATCCCCATCGCGGCAGCGACCAAGCGGCGATTCGCCGTGAGCCTCGCCGTGTTCTATTCGGCCTTCTTTGCGGTTCTGGGCACGCATATGCCGTTCTTCCCGGTCTGGCTGAAGGCGATCGGCATCGACGCGGCCTGGATCGGCATCATCAACGCGCTGCCGGCGATCACGCGTTTCACCACGCTGCCGCAAGTGACCGCCTTTGCCGAAAAGCGACAGGCCATTCGCGCCGCCATCATGGTGTCGGCGCTGGCAACCGCGATCGGATTTACGGCGGTCGGCCTGCAGCAGCAGCCGCTGGCGCTGTTCCTGATCTACGCGCTGACCTGCATGATGTGGACGCCGACGATGCCGCTGACCGATGCCTATGCGCTGCGCGGTGTCGCCCGCTACGGGCTCGACTACGGACCCCTGCGGCTGTGGGGGTCGGCGGCGTTTGCCGCCGGCTCGCTCGCCTGCGGCTATCTCGTCGACGTCGTCGCTCCGCGCGAGCTGATCTGGGTCATCGTAGCCTGGGCCGTCGTCGCGGTCGCAGCCAGCCTGCTGCTGCAGCCGCTCGACGATCTCAGGCGGAGGACGCCGGAGCGGCACGCCGGCAAGCCGCTGCTGCGTGATGCCGGCTTCTGGGCCGTGATCGCGTCGGCGGCGCTGATCCAGAGCAGTCACATCGCCTTCTACACCTTCTCGGCCATCGACTGGCAGCTCCATGGCATCAGCGGGCTGACCATCGCTGTGTTGTGGACGCTGGGCGTGATGGCGGAGATCGTCGTGTTCGCGCTGTCGCCGCGCTTTTCGCTGCAGCCGTCCACGCTGATGGCGATCGGCGGCGTGATCGCCGTGCTGCGCTGGATCATCACCGCGAGCGAGCCGCCGCTCGTGCTGCTCGCGATCGCCCAGCTCGGCCACGGCTTTAGCTTCGGCATGACCATCCTCGGCACCATGAACCTCCTGGTGCAGCGCGTGTCTTCGCATCAGATCGCGCGCGGGCAGGGCTATTACGCCGCCTGCAACGGGCTCCTGGGCGCGGCGACCTCGATCGCGTCCGGCGCGATCTATGCCCGCATCGGCGACAATATCTATCACGTCATGGCCGCGATGGCCGCTGCCGGTGCCATCCTGATCTGGTCGGCGCGGCATCGCCTCACGGCTCAGCCCCAGAGCGAAGCGTCCGGCGGGTAGACCAGGCTGCCGTCATAACGCAGGCCATGGTCGCGGTCGCGCGCCAGCAGCAAGGGGCCGTCGAGATCGACGAAGCGCGCCTGCGGCGTCACCAGCATCGCCGGCGCCATCGACAACGAGGTCGCGACCATGCAGCCGATCATGATCTCGAAGCCGAGCGCCTGGGCAGCATCGGCCATGGCCAGCGCCTCGGAGAGGCCGCCGGTCTTGTCGAGCTTGATGTTCACGGCGTCGTAGCGTTCGCGCAAGGGCGCGAGGGAAGAGCGGTCATGCACGCTCTCGTCCGCGCAGACGGCGAGCGGGCGCCTGATGCGCGCCAGCGCCTCGTCGCGGCCTGCCGGCAGCGGCTGCTCCACCAGGGTGGCGCCGGAAGCGGCGCAGGCGGCGAGATTGGCTTCCAGATTGGCCTCGGTCCAGGCCTCGTTGGCATCGACGATCAGCTCGGATTCGGGCGCGGCCTTGCGCACGGCCGCGATGCGCTCGGGATCGCCGTCGCCGCCGAGCTTGATCTTGAGCAGCGGACGGTGTGCCGCCCTGGCGGTCGCGGCGGCCATGGCCTCGGGATCGCCTAACGAAATCGTGTAGGCCGTGGTGCGCTCCCGAGGCGCCGGGCGGCCCAGCAGTTTCCAGGCGCGCAAGCCAGCCGCCTTGGCTTCGAGGTCGATCAATGCGCAATCGAGGGCGTTGCGGGCCGCGCCTGATGGCATGGCGGCCTGGAGGGCCTCTCGCGTCAGCCCGTCCGCGACGGCCTCCTGCATGGCCTGGATCGCGGCCAGCGTCGCCTCAGGCGTCTCGCCGTAGCGGGGATAGGGCACGCACTCGCCGCGGCCGGTCAGGCCGTCCCGGCTGACCTCCGCCACGACCGCGACGGCCTCGGTCTTGGCGCCCCGACTGATGGTAAAACTGCCGGCGATCGGGAAGCGCTCGATTCGCGCCGCCAAAGCTGCAAATTTCATGGAAGTCATTTTGAACTCTGGCGAAATCTGAACCTGCTAGTTACCTCTAGCAACTAACATTAACCCCTTGGGGATACCTTCTCTGGGTAAGGGCGCGTGCGCAACCATCTGATTTTCTCCGCCTCGGCACGGGAGCGGACATGAGTGGCGATCCGAAGCTGGAACGGATTGCCAGGGGCAACGCGCTGGCACTGTGCGCCACCGGCACCTGGACCGCGAGCTTTGCGCCGGTCCTGGAGCGGATGGTGACTGAGGCCGAGAAGCTCGCAGGCACCCCGCAAAGCATCTTCATCGACGTCTCCGAGATCGCCCAGCTCGACACGTTCGGCGCCTGGCTGATCGAGCGGCTGCGCCGCAGCCTGACCAAGGGACCCGTCGAGGCGCAGATCGCGGGCCTCTCCGCCAATTATTCCAGCCTCGTGGACGAGGTGCGGCGGGTCAGGGCGACGGCCGTGGTCGACAGCAACCCGATCACCATCTCCGGCATGCTGGAGCAGATCGGACGGGCCGTGGCCGGCGTCGCCGGCACGGTGGCGGGCCTCGTCGACATGCTGGGCGCCGTGCTCGCGGCGTGGTTTCGCGTCCTGATCCATCCGCGCTCGTTCCGCCTGACCTCGACCGTGCACCACATGGAGCAGGTCTGCTGGCGCGCGGTGCCGATCATCGTGCTGATCACCTTCCTGATCGGCTGCATCATCGCGCAGCAGGGCATCTTCCATTTCCGAAGATTCGGCGCCGACATCTTCGTCGTCGACATGCTCGGCGTGCTGGTGCTGCGCGAGATCGGCGTGCTCCTGGTCGCGATCATGGTGGCGGGCCGCTCGGGCAGCGCCTACACCGCCGAGCTCGGCTCGATGAAGATGCGCGAGGAGATCGACGCGCTGCGCACGATGGGATTCGATCCGATCGAGGTCCTGGTGCTGCCGCGCATGATGGCGCTGGTGCTGGCGCTGCCGATCCTCGCATTTCTCGGCGCCATGGCCGCGCTCTATGGCGGCGGTCTGGTGGCCTGGCTCTACGGCGGCGTTCAGCCTGAGGCCTTCCTGCTGCGCCTGCGCGATGCCATCTCCATCGACCATTTCATCGTCGGCATCGTCAAGGCGCCCGTCATGGCCGCCGTGATCGGCATCGTCGCCTGCGTCGAAGGGCTCGCCGTGCAGGGCAGCGCGGAATCGCTCGGGCAGCACACGACCGCGTCGGTGGTGAAAGGCATCTTCTTCGTCATCGTCATGGACGGCGTCTTCGCCATCTTCTTCGCCTCGATCGGGATGTGACGATGGCTGGCGAGATTCAAAATCCCATCATCCGCGTCCGCGACATCACCGTGCAGTTCGGCGCTACACGCGTGCTGGACGGGCTCAACCTCGACGTCAAGCGCGGCGAGATCCTGGGCTTCGTCGGTCCCTCCGGCGCGGGCAAGTCGGTGCTGACGCGCACAATCATCGGCCTCGTGCCGAAGGTCGCGGGCTCCATCGAAGTGTTCGGCGTCGATCTCGATTCCTCCGGTGCGTCGCAGCGGCGCAACGTCGAGCGGCGCTGGGGCGTCCTGTTCCAGCAGGGCGCGCTGTTCTCCTCCCTGACCGTGCGGCAGAACATCCAGTTTCCGATGCGCGAATATTTGCGCGTCTCGCAACGGCTGATGGACGAGATCACCATGGCCAAGCTCACCATGGTCGGCCTCAAGCCCGAGGTCGCCGAGCGTTTCCCGTCCGAGCTCTCCGGCGGCATGATCAAGCGCGTGGCGCTGGCGCGCGCGCTGTCGCTCGATCCCGACCTCGTCTTCCTCGACGAGCCGACGTCGGGTCTCGATCCGATCGGCGCCGGCGATTTCGACGAGCTGGTCCGGACCCTCCAGCGCACTTTGGGGCTGACCGTTTTCATGGTAACCCACGACCTCGACAGCCTCTACACCGCATGTGACCGCATCGCCGTTTTAGGGAACGGTAAGATCATTGCGGCAGGGTCGATCGCGGACATGCAGGCCTCGCAGCATCCCTGGCTGAGGCAGTATTTTCATGGCAAGCGCGCCCGCGCGGTCATGGGTTGAATAGCTGGATCGAGTAGCCGGAGCACCTGATGGAAACGCGGGCGAATTACATATTGATCGGCTCGTTCACGCTGGCGGTGATCGCCGCCGCGATCGGCTTCGTGCTGTGGTTTCAGTCGCTGCACACCACCAAGCAGCGCAGCCCGCTGCGCGTCGTGTTCGAAGGGCCGGCGGCGGGCCTGCGCAACGGCGGCAGCGTCAATTTCAACGGTATCAGGGTGGGCGAGGTGGTCTCGGTGAAGCTGGACAACCCGCGGCGGGTTGTCGCACTCGCGATGATCGAGAACAACGCCCCGATCCGCAAGGACACGCTCGTCGGCCTCGAATTCCAGGGCCTCACGGGCGTCGCCGCGATTTCGCTCAAGGGCGGCGAGGAGGCTGCGGCCCCGCCACCACTCGACCAGGACGGCATCCCGACGCTCATGGCCGACCCCAACAAGCTCCAGGACGTCACCGAGGCGATCCGCGCCACGCTGCAGAACGTCAACAAGATCGTCGCCGACAATCAGGAATCGGTGAAGAACTCGCTGAAGAACCTCGAGACCTTCACCAACTCGCTGGCGCGCAATTCCGAGAAAATCGACGCCGTGATGGCCAAGGTCGACGGCGTCATGCTCAAGGCCGACAACCTCATGCTCGGCCTCAACACGCTGGCCGGCGGCAAGGACGGCGGCGAGCTGTTCCAGGCGGTGAAGTCGATTCGCGAGCTCGCCGAGGATTTCGACAAGCGCTCCGGCGCATTGATGGCCGATGGCCGTCGCACCCTCGGCGACATCAGCCGCGCCGTGAACAATTTCGACCGCAACCCGACCCGCGTGCTGTTCGGCGCCAGCAATTCGTCGCAAGCAGCCCCGCCGCCCGAGCCGCCCAAGCCGGCGGCAGCGCCGAGGCGGTAGGAAAGCGGGAGCGTTCGCGCGAGAGGGGAGAGTGTTCATGCTCTCTCCATCCGTCATTGCGAGCGAAGCGAAGCAATCCAGACTTGTCTCTGCGGCAGCAGTCTGGATTGCTTCGTCGCAAGAGCTCCTCGCAATGACGAACTTGTAGGAGTCAGCTGCGTAGCCCGGATGGAGCGAAGCGCAATCCAGGAAACTTGCCCTGCATTCCGCTTCGCTCTATGCGGGCTACGATTGCCCAAACAAAACGGAGGCCGTGAGGCCTCCGTTTTCATTCGTCGTTCGTTGTTATCCGCAGCTTACCCCAGCCGGCCGGCCGCGTGGGCCAGCAGCGTGTACACCAGACCCGTCTCCGAGATCAGGTGGCTGCGCAGCTCCTGCGGGCCGCGGCCGTCGCGGGCGACTTCGTCGAGCAGGCGCTCGAACTCGGCGACGTAGCGGTCGACCGTGCCCTTGAAGTTGCGGTCGGCGCGGTACTTGCGGGCGACCTCGTCGAAGGCCTTCTGGCCGGCGGGCGTGTAGAGGCGCTTGGTGAAGGCCTTGTTCTCGCCGCGCTGGTAGCGGTCCCACATCTCGGCCGCGAGGTTGCGGTCCATCAGCCGGCCGATGTCGAGCGACAGCGATTCCAGCGGATTGCTGCTCGCTTGCGGGGCCTGCGGCTGCGGCGCGGGGGCCGCGCGGCCGCGGGGAGCCTGACCGGCCGGCGCGCCCTGATTGGCGTCGGTGCGGTTGAGCAGGTCCGACAGCCAGCCGTCACGGCCCTGGTCGTTGTTTCCGGGCGCAACCGGTGGCGCTTCGGTGCGGCGTGCGGCCGGCATGCCGAGGTCCGGCGGCGGCAGCGTCGAGGCGCTGCCGATGTCGCGCATGCGGGTCTCGGGAGCGCGGCCGCCGACGGCGGCCAGCACCGGCTCGTCCTGGCGCTGCACGCTGGCGCGGCCCGCCGTGGTGACGTCGAGCCCGCGGCCGTGCTGGGCCACGATGCGGTTGAGCTCGGCGAGCGCCTCGATCTGGTCGACGATCACCTTGCGCATCTGCGCCGTGCTCTCGGCGGCCTCCTGCGGCATTTCCAGCACGCCGCGGCGCAGCTCGTTGCGGGTGGCTTCGAGCTCGTTGTGCATCTCGAGAGCCATCTGCTTCATGCTGGCGACGAGGTTGGTGAACTTCTCGGTCGACTGCTTGAACATCGCATCCGCCTCATCCGTGGTCTGGCGGTAGATGTCGTGCATCGCCTCGATGGTCTGCCGGTGCTCCTCTTCGGACGCCGCGCGCACCGCCTCGAACTGACGGGTGATCGCGGCCGAGCCTGCGCCGGCGGTCTCGGCGACGACGCGCGCGATGTCGCGGGCGCGCTCTTCGGCCGCGGCAAGCGATTCATCGAGCAGGCCGGTGAAGCGCGACAGCCGCTGGTCGAGATCGGCCGTGCGCAGGTCGATCGTGGTGACGAGCGATTCCAGCGCCTGCTTGCGCTCGGCGAGCGAGGCGGTGGTGTTCTTGTTGCTCTGCTCGACGACCTGCGCGGCCTCGACCAGCGCCTGGCCGTGCTTGTCGAACTGGACCGACAGCTCGCCGAGATCCTGCAGCGCCTTCGTGGTCTTGCTGTTGAAGACGTTGAGCTGCTCTTCCAGGTTCTGCGTCGCCGCGCCGTTGCGCGAGGTGACGTCGTTCATCGCCGAGACGAAGTCGGCGACGCGGGTCACCAGCGCCCGCTCGAGCGAGTTGAGGTTGTCGTGCGCACCGGTCAGCACCTCCTGCAGCAGGATGTTGCCTTCGCGCAGGCGCTCGAACAGGGCGACGGTGTCGGTACGCAGGATCTTGCTGGTCTCCTGCATCTCAGTGACGGCCGCGATCGAGACCTGGCGCGACTGGTCGATCGCCGAACGCGAGGCCTGCTCGAGGTCCTTGAGCGACTTGGCTACCGCGGTGGTGGCGACCTCGCTCGCCGCGTTGATGGTGCGGGCGACTTCCGAGCCGTTGCCCATCATGGTCTGCGAGAACGCCTGGCCGCGCGTCTCGATCGACTTCAGCGCATCCGAGGTGACGCGGTCGATGTCGAGCGTGAGCTGGCTGGTCTTCGAGCCGATCGCGTCCACCAGCGCGCCGCGCTTGGCGTCGATCATGTTCGACAGACGGTCGGCCTGCTGCTGCACGTAGGTGACGATCTCGTCGGTCTTGCCGGTCATGGCCTGGCCGAAGCTGGAGCTGGCGGCGAGCACCGAGCGCTCGACGTCGGCCGAGCTCGACTTGACGCGCGAGCTCGCCTCGTTGGAGGCCGAGATCAGCGCGTTCTGGGCGTTGAGCGCGCTGGTCTGGATGTCGTTGGTCGCGTTGGCGGTGGCCGCGCTCAGCGTGCGCTCGATCTCGGTCGAGATCGTGCGGATCTGGCTCGCGGCGTCGGCCGAGGTCGAGGTTAGCGAGATCTGGGCCTCACGCGCGCTGTTGAGGATGGTCGAGGCGGTGTCGGCGCCGACCGCGGTCAGCGTGCGCTCGATGTCTGTGGTCAGCGACTTGATCTGGCTCGCCGCATCGGTCGAAGCGGAGATCAGCGTGCCCTGGGCCTCGCGAACGCCGCTGGTGAGCGCCTCGATGGTAGCGCCGCCGGCGGTCGCCAGCGCGCGCTGCATCTCGGCCGCGAGCGAACGGACCTGGCTGGTCTGCTCGGCCGAAACCGCGAGCAGGGTGGTCTGGGCGTCGCGGGCGCTGGTGGTGATCGTCTCGGCAGTGGTCTGGCCGACCTGCGAGAGCGAGCGATGCACTTCGGCCGCGAGCGACTTGACCTGGCTCGCCGCATCCGAGGATGCCGTCACCAGCGTGCTCTGGGCCTCGCGGGCGCCGCTCATGATGGTCTCGGCCGTCGAGGTGCCCGCCATCGTCAGCGAGCGCTGCACGTCCGAGGACAGCGCCTTGATCTGGTTGGCGGTCTCGGTCGAGGCGGCGATCAGCGTGCTCTGCGCATCGCGGGCGCCGGCGGTGATCGACTCCGCCGTGGCGGTGCCGGCCATCGACAGCGAGCGCTGCACGTCGGCGGTGAGCGTCTTGACCTGGCTTGCCGCATCCGAGGACGTGGTGACGAGGGTGGTCTGCACCTCGCGGGCGCCGGCCAGGATCGAGGCCGCGGTGGCAGAGCCCGCCGCCGAAAGCGTGCGCTCGACGTCGGCCGCGAGCCCCTTGAGCTGGGTGGAGGCTTCGCCCGAGGCCGCGACCAGCGTCGACTGCGCTTCGCGTGCGCTGGTCAGGATCGAGTTCGCCGCACCGGTGCCGACCGCGGTCAGCGCCTGCTCGACCTCGGCCGAGGTCATCTTGAGCTGGGCGTTAACGTCGGAGGAGACCGTCAGCAGCGACTGCTGAGCGGTGCGCGCGCCGGTCTGGATGGTCTCGCTGGTGTTGACGACGAGGTTGGTGAGCGAGCGCTCGGCGTCCTCGACATGCGAGCGGATCGCGGTCGAGATCATCTCGGCGCGGGACATCATGTCCTCGCTGGCCTGGCGACCGCTGCTTTCGATGCGGCCGGCGACGGCCTCGACGCGCGAGCCGAGCAGGTCCTCGAACTGCGCCACGCGCACGTCGATATCGCTGGCGACCGAGCCGACCTTGGTCTCGATGGCCTGCTGGATCTCCTGGAAGCGTGCCGTGACCGTGTCGGTCAGATGCGTGCTGCGGCCGTCGATGACCTCGGTGACGCCGGTAATGCGGCGGTCGACCGCCTCGATCGCCTGCGCGGTGCCGTCGGTGAGCGTCGAGGTCAGCAGCGTCAGGCGCGTGTCGATCGACTGCACGGCCTGGGATGCGCCGTTGGTCACGGCCGTAGTCAGGTAGGTGAGGCGCGAGTCGATGGACTCGAGTGCCTGCGTCGCATTGCCCGTCAGCGTCGTCGTGAGGTGCGTCAGGCGCGTATCGATCGTCTGGATGGTCTGCGATGCGCCGTCGGTCAGCGAGGTCGTGAGGTGGGTGAGGCGGGAGTCGATCGACTGGATCGCCTGCGCGGCACCGTCGGTCAGCGACGCCGCCAGCGTGTTGATGCGCCCGTCGATCGTTTCGGTCATCGACTTCGCGCGGCCGTCGAACGACTGCTCGAGCGCGGCGACGCGGCCGACGAGCTGCTCGTCGAAGGTCCTGATGTGGCCTTGGATGGTGCCGTCGAGGCTGGCGATCTTGCCGTTCAGCGAGGCGTCGATATTGCCGATGCGTTCGCCGATCGTGGTCTCGAACTGCGCGAGGCGCTGGTCGAGCACCGCCGTGATCTGGCCGCCGTTCGACGTGAAGCGGGTGTCGAAACCGTCGACATAGGTCTTCAGCGTCTCGGCGATGTCCTGCGTGCGCTGGCCCATGCGCTCGACGATCTCGCCGCCGAAGGTCTTCACGGTGCGGTCGAACTCGGAGATGTGGCGGGTGATCAGAGCGCCCAGCGTGCCGGAATCGCGGGCGAACTTCTCGACCAGCTCGGTGCCCTGGTTCCTCACCAGCTCGTCGAACGCGCTCATCTGCAGCGACAGCGAATCGTGCGCGGTCTCGGTCTGGCTGACCACCTTGGTGACCAGGGCGTTGACGGTGGCGTCGAGCGCCTCGCTG
Organism: Bradyrhizobium glycinis; assembly: GCF_016031655.1. Lineage (GTDB taxonomy): Bacteria > Pseudomonadota > Alphaproteobacteria > Rhizobiales > Xanthobacteraceae > Bradyrhizobium > Bradyrhizobium glycinis. The sequence goes on along the minus strand of NZ_JACCHQ010000006.1, from coordinate 45,825 downwards.
GCCTTGTCGCCGCTCGTCATGATCTGGCCGGCGAGGCGGTTGCCGGCGTCGTCGATCTTGGCGGAGATGTCGTTGGACCGCAGCTCGAGCTCGAGCAGCAGCGAGTCCGACGAGTTCTTCAGGCTATCGTGCACCTGCTCGGTGCGCTCGGAGATGCCGTCGACGATCGCGGCGGAACGCTGCTCGAACTCGCCGGTGATGCGGTCGATGCGCTCGTTCAGCATCTCGTGGACGCGGTCGGCGAGGTCGACGAACTCGTCGTGGACGTGGCCGGTCTTGAAGTTGAGGCTGGTGGTCAGCCGCTCGCTGGCGTCGAGCACGGCGCGCGTGGTCTCGTTGCTGGCTTCCTCGAGGCGGTCGAGCAGGTCACCGCCGCGCTCGCCGAGCGCCAGGATCATGTTGTCGCCGGCATTGCTCAGCGCCTGGGTGATGTGGGCGCCGCGCTCTTCCAGAGCGCCGGTGATGGACTTGGCCACCTCGTCGACGCGGGAGGCGATCGCGTCCGAGATCAGCGCGATGTCGTGGCGCAGGTCGATCTGCACGCCGGAAATGGCGCTGCGGACCTGCTCGGCCTGGCCGACCAGGTTGTCGCGCTGATGCGCGATGTCCTGGAGCAGAGCGCGGATGCGCACCTCGTTGTCGGAATAGGCGCGTTCGAGCGCGGCGACCTCGTTGGCCACCAGCGTCTCGAGCTCGCCGGCGCGCGCGATCGCACGCTCGATGCCGTCGCCCATCGCCGCAACCTCGCGGCGGATGGCCTGGCCGACGGTGACCATGGAATCGGAGGCCGAGCCTTCCGGCTCGGAGAAGCGGATCGCGACCTGCGCCATCGCCTGTGCGATCATGCGCATTTCCTGGCCGCGCCAGACCAGGCTCGCGAGGAAGTAGAACAGCATGATCGGCGCGAAGAACATCGCGACGAGGCCGGCGATCACGAGCACGCCGCCGCTCTGGCCCATGGCGGCCTGGATCGAGGGCAGGAAGCCGACGGTCAGCGCGGCGCAGGCGGCGAGCCAGATGCCCGCGAAGATGGTGGCGAAGGTGTAGACGCTGCGGGCGGGGCGGCCCTTCTGCAGCGCCTGGAGCAACTGGCCGATGGTCTCGCGATCGTCGTTGGCGGCGCGGCGCGCGGTGCGCGGCTCCTCGATCGGGTCGAACACGGTCGACCGCTCATTGGCGGCGGGGCGCGGCTCGAAGCTCGGCTCGTCGAAGACGGGAGGCGCGGCCGGCGGCACCGGGGGCGCCGCTTCGTTGCGCATCGCGGCGTTGCGGCTGGTATCGGCCGCCGTGTCGCTGATGTTCAGGGCTTCCTGAATCGCAGAAAGCGCAACTTCTGTAGGGTCTTTGACCTTTTTCGGAGTGTTCGCCATGTTCAGTCCGAGCCCTCGTTACTTGTACGCGTCCCCCCGCGAGCCCTGCGCGCGGCGCAAGCCCACAGACCGGATCATGCCGCTTGCGCGGATCTCCGAGCCGTCCCCACCCGGACGGCTTGTCCGCCAATTTCTGCAACATCCTATTGGCAGAGCGTCGCGAATGAAATGCCCGCGATTAAGACATTCTTAATCATCGTTAACAGGATCGCGCCGTAACGCCTTAGCAATCAACGCAATTCTCAGCCGGACCAAGCCAATTGCGGCAACTTTTCGTCAATAAACCGGCGGATCTACGTCAAATCCCCCAAACATTTCGTTAACCATTTCCATGCTTGGGTGAGGGGAACCTGACCCGCCGGACCGGCGGCCGTCGCGCGATGCCGGGGCCTGCGCCATGACGCCTGAACTGCAAGGGATGGACTGGATGCCTTCGCCCCCGCTTGCGCCCATCGACAGCCCGCTCGACCTCGATCACCTCTCCCGGATGACGCTCGGCGACGCTGAGCTGGAGCAGGAAGTGCTGGCCATGTTCGCGGAGCAGGCGGCCCGTCTGCTCGCGGCGATGACGGCATCGCCCGCCGAGACCGGCACGCTCGCGCACAAGCTCAAGGGCTCGGCGCGCGGGATCGGCGCCTTTGCGGTGGCCGATGCCGCTGCCAGCCTGGAGACTGCGATCCGGACCGGCCATGGCCGGCCCCACGCCTTCGCCGCGCTGAAAGAGGCGGTGGCCGAGGCCCGCGCTGCCATCGCGGCGATGCTGAAGCGTTGAGCCGATACGGCCGGAGCTAGGCTTTAGTCGCTTGTTTTGACGCGTTTTCTTCCTGCAAAGCAGGGATTCAATTCGTCACAAAACGCTATGGCGCCGGGCTGACCGACCCGTTATAGGACAGCCGGGACCCTCCTTCATTCAAAGCACCGCGGCAGCACGAGCACACATGGCCAAGATTCACTTTGTCGACCACAAGGGCGAAACCCGCACGGTGGAAATCGAGAACGGCGCAACCGTGATGGAAGCTGCGATCCGCAACAGCATTCCCGGCATCGAGGCCGAATGCGGCGGCGCCTGCGCCTGCGCAACCTGCCATGTCTATGTCGACGAAGCCTGGCGCGAGAAGGTCGGCAGCCCGACGCCGATGGAAGAGGACATGCTCGACTTCGGCTTCGACGTGCGCCCGAATTCGCGCCTGTCTTGCCAGATCAAGGTCTCCGACGAGCTCGACGGTCTCGTCGTGGCGACGCCCGAGCGTCAGGCCTGATCCGTCTTCAAGTAGACTATCCAAGTCGACTAAAGCGCGATGCGATTGGGATGAATCGTCATCGCGCTTTAGGTTATTGTTTGAGCATGATCTCTTCGGAAAACCGCTACACACTTTTTCCGGATCATGCTCTAAATGCCCGGCGGCGCGACCTCGATGCCGCGCTTGTGCCAGGGTCTGAGCTTCTCGATCACCTCTGCGGTGAGCGGCACCGGTCGCCGCGTCGCCTCGTCGAGCAGGACGCCGACGGACGTCGCCGACGCGATGCAGGTGCCGTTCGAGAACACGACCTGCTCGAATGTCACCGACGTTCGCCCGAGCTTGACCACGCCGAGGCCGAGCTCGATCTTGCCCGGCCAGTGCAGCTCGGCGCGAAAATGCATGTCGAGGCGCACCATGATCCAGGCGAGCCCCGGAGGGGTCAGCCCGTATTCGGGAAGCTTCATCAGCGTGACACGGCCGGTCTCGAAATAGGTGGCGTAGACCGCGTTGTTGACGTGCTGGTTCGGGTCTAAGTCGCCGAACCGGACGTTGTCGCTGAGGCGAAACGGAAAGTCCTCAAGGCGCGGGGTCGTGTCGAGGCGGGCTGGTGCGTTCACCGATTGATCTCCGTCATATCCATCCTCGTTACAGCCCAGTTATTTTGGCCCGGCAAGTGGGCGCGGCTGCGGGGCGATCCCGCTTTTATGCCTTCCCTGTTCCATCCCCGTTGGCTAGACAGGCAGGGTCACCTCTGCCCAACGGGCGCCGTCCAACCGATAACGATCGATAAAGAGACGACATGAGCGACGTGATCAAAACCGATGTGCTGATTATTGGCGCCGGCCCGTGCGGTCTGTTCGCCGCCTTCGAGCTCGGCCTTCTCGACATGAAGGCGCATTTCGTCGACATCCTCGACAAGGTCGGCGGCCAGTGTGCCGAGCTCTATCCGGAAAAGCCGATTTACGACATTCCCGGCATTCCGCAGGTTTCGGGGCAGGGGCTTACCGACGCGCTGATGGAGCAGATCAAGCCGTTTCATCCGACCTTCCATCTCGGCGAGATGGTCGAGACCGTGGAGAAGATCGGCGATCCCTTGTTTCGCTGCACCACCGATGCCGGCAAGGTGTTCGAATGCAAGGTGGTGGTGATCGCGGCCGGCGGAGGCTCGTTCCAGCCCAAGCGCCCGCCGGTGCCGGGCATCGAGGCTTACGAAGGCACCTCGGTGCATTACGCCGTACGCAAGATGGAGACGTTCCGCGACAAGAACGTGCTGATCGTCGGCGGCGGTGATTCCGCGCTCGACTGGACGCTCAATCTGCATCCCATTGCGAAGCGCATCACGCTGCTGCATCGTCGCGACGAGTTTCGCGCCGCGCCCCATAGCGTCGAGCAGATGCGCGCGCTGGTTGCCGGCGGCAAGATGGATCTGCGGCTCGGCCAAGTCACCTCGCTCTCCGGCGCTGACGGCAAGCTCACCGGCGCGACCGTCAAGGGCAACGACAACAGCGTCACCGAAATCGCCTGCGACACCATGCTGCCGTTCTTCGGGCTCACCATGAAGCTCGGCCCGGTCGCGAATTGGGGCATCGCGCTGGAGAACAATCTGGTGCCGGTCGAGACGTCCGCGTTCGAGACCAATGTGCCCGGTATCTTCGCGATCGGCGACATCAACACCTATCCCGGCAAGATCAAGTTGATCCTGTGCGGCTTCCACGAGGGCGCGCTGATGTCGCAAAAAGCCCATCGTTATGTCTATCCGGAGAAGCGGCTCGTGTTCCAGTACACGACCTCGTCCTCCAGCCTGCAAAAGAAGCTCGGTGTCAACTGACGGAAGCCCTCGGGGCGGCGATGCCCCATGTTTCTGGTGCTGGAACCGTTCGCGAAATCGCCTTAGTCTGCGGCCATTCCGGTCGTAGGCTTGGCCAGGTTTTTGGCTTAGCAAGTGTGGCTCAGCAAGGTCTTGGCTCCGCAAGGTGATTGGCTCAGCAAGGTGATGATAATGCGGACTCTCGTTTCCAGCTTTCGGCTGCTCTCCTTCCTGGCGCTCGCATTGTCGCTCGCGACGGTGACGCCGTGTGCGGCGCAGACCGCCGAGCCCACGGCTGCGGGGCTCTGGCAGAAGGTGGAAGACGGCAGGACGGTCGGATGGTTCCTCTTCATTGATCGCAACGGTGTCTTCGAAGGCGTGATCGCCAAAACCTTCCCGCGGCCGGCCGACGATCCGAACGAGGTCTGCTCGAAGTGCACCGACGATCGCAAGAACGCGCCGGTGCTCGGCATCTCCTTCGTCCGCAACATGAAGCGCGAAGGATTGAAGTACGAAGGCGGTAACGTGCTCAATCCGCGCGACGGCCAGATCTGGAAGGCCAACATGCGAGTCAGCCCCGACGGCCAGACCCTGACGCTGCGCGGCTATCTCGGCATCGCCCTGCTCGGCAAGGACGAGACCTGGACGCGCCTGCCCGATGCCTACATCGCGCAGGTCGATCCTGCCATCGTCGCAAAATACTTGCCCGCGCAGGCTGCAGCCGCCAAGCAACCGGCGCCCGCGGCGAAGAAGGGCGGCGCGATGATGGCCCCGGCAAAGCAGTAAGGGCGCAAGCCGCGCTGCGCTGCCTCAAAAGCTCTCGCCCTGGCGCAGGGTCTCCAGCCTGTGCGGCCATCTTCGCCGATGAGCAAACGCGCCTCGGACCTGCTCCAGTAGTTCCCCGGAATGCGCGCTGGCGCTGGATTTGCATAGCTTCCGGCAAAGCTGCTGGGGGAGCGAGTCGCCGTCTCCACGCCTGCCGCGCACCATGCGGACGGCGGACGGCAGCGTTTGCCCTGCGGTGATCACTTCGACCGCGGAGATCACATGAAACCTGCAAGACAGTGTGCCGCCGTGCTGCTGGGGCTGACGGTTCTGACGCATTCCGCGCTGGCACGCGACGACGGCCGCTTCGCCAACTCGCCCCTGAAACCCTGGTTCGAGAGCCTGCGTAGCGAGTTCGGGCAATGCTGCTCGGATGCGGACGGCTACGTCATCGCCGATGTCGATTGGGAGTCCGATCGCGGTCGCTACCGCGTGCGCATCGACGACGAGTGGGTCGTGGTGCCCGACGGCGCCGTGATCACCGTGCCGAACAAGATCGGCCGCACCATGGTGTGGAAGCACTATATCGACGGCCATCCGCGCGTGCGCTGCTTCATGCCGGGCAGCATGACGTAGACGCGCGTCATTCGCGTGAGGTGGAAGAGGCCGTCATGCCCGGGCTCGTCCCGGGCATCCACGTTCTTGGTGCCGCCGAGTGAGACGTGGATGGCCGGGACAAGCCCGGCCATGACGTGGTGGGAAATTCAGCGCGCAAGAAGTGATCGTTGTCGTTTGACGAGCCAAGCTTAGTGCGCCTGGTTATTCGAACCCGTGCTCGCGAGCTGCTTGATCCGCGGCGACAGCACGGAGACCTGCACGGGCGAGGCTGGCATGCCGGCGACGATCATCGCAGGGCTCGCAGACTGCTCCTCGACGCCGGCGCCGCCGAGCACCTGCACTTGCGTTGTCGTGATCGGAAACGACGTCACTTCGTAGGAGGGAAGCTCGCTGGCGAACGCGGCGGCCGAGCTCGCAATCATGGCACCGGCAACGGCAATCATCGAGAGAACACGCATTGGAAAATCTCCGTGGAAGATGTCAATCGATGGTTTGGTCGCCGCGATGGCGGCACAGGTTCGCTCGTGCGCGAACATTCCCGTTGTCTTCGGCGCAGATATTGATTGCTTGATGCGAAGGGACGAAACGCGGAAGAAGTTTTCCGCGCCAATGTTTCCGGACGGTTTCGCAGAAGGCGCCGATGGGCACCGCTCAATGCTCTTGCAGATCGAGCTGCGGAGATCTCGCCGGCGCGGCGGCCGCGGCAAAGCGCAGGCGCATCGTCGTGCCGCAGCCGGGCGCGGAAGCGACGAGCAACTCCCCGCCATGGGCCGCCATGATCTCGCGGACGATCGACAGGCCGAGACCGGCGCCTTCACCTGCGGCACTCCCGGTCTGAAACGGCTCGGTCAGCCTGTGTTCGGCGCCGTCGGGCAGGCCCGCACCATCATCGTGAATCGACACGCCATCGCAGCTGACCGTGGCAACGATGCGCCGCGCGCCATGGGCGTGGATGAGCGCGTTGCCGACGAGATTGGCAAGCGCACTTCGGATCGCGGCGTCCACGCCCTGCACCACGAATGGACCTTCTCCATCGTGCTCCAGCGCAAGCTCGATGCCGGCGTCCAGCGCCGACGGGCTGAAATCGGCCAGCACGTCCAGCGTGATCTGGGCCAGATCGATCGGACGCTTCTCGCTCGCATGATTTTGCAATCGCGCCAGGTCCAGCATCGCCGAGACCAGCGAGGTCAGCCGGCGGACGTCGCGCACCAGCTCGGCCTTCAGGGCTGGATCAGGCACATCGTCGATCTTGGCGCGCAGCAGCGTCAGCGGCGTGCGGAGCTGATGGGCGGCATTGCCGAGAAAGCGGCGCTGCATCCGGATATAGGCGTCGATCTCGCCGAAAGCGCGGTTCAGCGCCTCGATCAGTGGCTTCAGCTCGCGAGGGACCTCGGACAGGGAGATCAGGCCTTGCGGCGCCGAAGGATCGATCGCGAGCGCGCGGCGTGCCACCCGTTCGATGCCGCGCGAGACGAAACGTGCGGCAAGCGCTGAACCAACGGCAACGGTCGTCGCAAAGGCCAGCGCCACCACGGCGATCGAAAAAGTGTTGCGGACGAGGAAGTTTCTTGCGATCCGGCCGAAGCGGACCTGAGGCTCGCCGACCATCGTCGTGAGCCGCAGGGGGCCCCGTTGCGCAACGGCGAGACAGAACGTGCTGTTCTGGTCCTGGGTGCTGAAGACGGACAAGCCGACGGGCCCGCGATAGGGGAATGCGAAAGGAAGCGGCGGCCGGTGCTCGCTTCCGTACTCGCTGACAAGGTCGCCCACTGACACCACGTACCAGAGGTTCGGACTGTCCGCTTTCAATTCCTCGAGCGCGGGAGTCGAGCGTACCGTGAGGTTTTGACCATTGATATCAGTGGCGCGATCGAGAATGGCAGCCACGACCCGGCAGGCTCTGAACTCGCGTTCCTCCATCGGATACTTCGAGACGAAGATCGCGACCATGATCAGGAAGACCGTCGTCGCGGCGATGCCGAGCGACAGAGCAAAGGTTCGCGCGATCGACCTCATCGCGGCGTTGTCAGCCGCAGGATGTAGCCGATCCCCCGCATGCTGCGGATCTCGACGTCGCCGCCGAGCTCGGCCAGTTTCTTGCGCAGGCGCGAGACCTGTGCCTCGAGCGTGTTGGACTCGATCTCGTCGTCGAAGCCGTAGATCTCCTCGATCAGCGCGGCGCGGGTGATGACGCGGTCGCGCCGCATCAGCAGCGCCCCCAGGATCAGCGCCTCGCGCCGGCGCAACAGGATCCTGGTGTCGGCGACCACCGCCTCGTTGCTGCCGAGGTGCAGTTCGACGTTGCCGAGCGACAGCACCGATGGCGAGAGCAGCCGGGGCCGGCGCAGCACCGCGCGCACCCGCGCAATCAGTTCCTGCGGCTCAAACGGCTTGCCGAGATAGTCGTCGGCCCCGCCGTTGAGTCCTTCGACGACATCCTCCTTGGCGTCCTTGGACGTCAGCATGATGATTGCGGGCCGTTCCGGTGATTGGCTCAGGGCCGTGACCACCTGGAGCGCATCTCCGTCGGGCAGCATCCGGTCGACGATCGCCAGATCATACTTGAAATTGTCCAGCGCCTGGCGGGCATCGGCGATCGAGCCGACGAGGTCGACGATGCCGTGCAATTGCCCGAGCAGCCGGCTGACATAGGCACCGATCTGTGGTTCGTCTTCGATCACGAGGGAGCGCACGTAGGTCGTCCTTGACTCTCTGGGGCATCAAAACCCTGACCGTGACGCTCCCTGGCCGAATTCTGGCGTTTCGGCTCGTGCGCGAGGGGTCCCATTAAGGCAGCGAGCTTGGCGAATAAAAGGCAGGAACGGGTGAGCTCGCGGGCATGGCCCGTCAAGTTTCGAGGGCGTGATCGCGGCCGTGCAATGTTGGGGCAATGTTGGTCCGGTGGCGCGCCTGGCCAGCACCGGACATATCCCCGAGGCATTGGATCGCACCTTGCAATCTTGGGGCAATTTTGCCGGACCAGATGCTGTGGCTCCGAACCACATCAGTCGACTCGGCCTGCAAGGCCGGTCCGGGGCCCCTGCAATGAATGATTTCGAAGAAGCCGCTCTCCGCCTCACGGTGATTGTGCGGCGGACGACCACCTGTCTCGCCACGCTCGGTGCGATCATGGCAACTGCGCCATCAGTATCGGCGCAGACCGCGTTCACGCTGCCGGCGCCGCCGTTCGAGCTGCCGATGCTGCCCTCGCCATCGGGAAACTGGACCGTCATGGTCGGCATCGGCGGCGAATACAAGCCCGAGTTCGTCGGATCGAACAACGGAAGGTTTGTTCCGATCCCGATCTTCTCCATCCGCCGCGCCGGATCGGTCGACCAGTTTCGCGGACCGCGCGACAGCGCCAGCATCGCGCTGCTCGACGTCGGCAATTTTCGCGCGGGTCCTGCGTTCAAATACGTATCCTCGCGCAAGAGCGGCAAATATGCGGAGCTGACCGGCCTTGGTGACGTCAAGGCTGCCTACGAGCTCGGCGGCTTCGTCGAATATTATCCGGTCGACTGGCTGCGCCTGCGCAGCGAATTGCGCCAGGCCATGGGCGGCCATACCGGCACCGTGGCGGATGTCTCTGCCGACGTCATCGTGCCGCTGATTCAAAGGCTGACGATCTCCGCCGGCCCGCGCTTCACCTGGAAGAGCACCAAGGCCACCGCGCCGTATTTTGGCGTCGATGACGTGCAGGCGCTGGCATCAGGGCTGTCGAGATATGATGCCAGGGGCGGTGCGCACTCGGTCGGTTTCGGCAGCCAGATCTCCTACCGCATCAATCCGCAGTGGGAGGTCCATGCCTATGTCGAATACGAGAAGCTACTCGGCGATGCCGCGGACAGCCCGCTGGTGAAGCTGCGGGGATCCTCGAACCAGACCACCGTCGGTCTCGGTGCGTCCTATTCGTTCGATTTCAGGATCCGATAGATCATGCGCGGCAAGGTCATCCTCATTCTCGCCTGTGCGATCGCTTGCGTCGCGCTCGGCGCCGCCGCGGCGTTTGAGACGCGTGCGAGCCGGCTCCAGGCGATCAAGACCGTCGGCATCATCTCGGCCATTGGCGAGGAGATCAGCCTGACGCGAGCCGGCCTGACCGCGCTCGACAACGCCGCGCAGACCGCCTCGATCAGCGCATGGGGGCTGGACGAGCTGATCGTCCAGGAGGCGACGAAGCTGCTGAGCGGACGGTTTCAGGTGCAACCGGTGAGCTACCGGCGCGCGGCCTTCGCCGCGATCAGGGATTCGGCGGTCGCGCCGGTCAATCTGCTGCGGAGCGACCCGTTCAAGGAGCTGGTTCGCAGCGATGTCACGCCGCAGGGAGTGGACGCGTATATCGTCATCACCCGGGCGAGATCGAAGCTTGGAAACGGCCGCAACATCGAGGGCGTCGGGTTCGCCGAATATCGGACGCTGCTTGCGGACTACGGACTGATCCACGCGTTGTATGAGGTTCGCATCATCGAGGGCAAGTCGTTCGACGTGATCGAGAAGAGGGCGGCCGCGCCGCTCGACAACACCGGAACCGTGCGGATCGCCGGCCCGAGCGGACCGATCGAAGCGACGTTCGAGGGTGCGGGTTCGAGCGAGCGGCTGCGCGCAGCGATCGCGAACCTCATCGTCCGCAGCCTGCCGCTCACGCTGGGCGACATGCACCTGATCGAGGGCCAGTGACGGTTCTGTTTTGACGCGTTTTCTTGTCGCGAACCGGGATCCACTTCGCTCGAAAACGCTTCAGGTCACCGGCGCGGGATTGAACAGCGTGAGGTCGTTGTGGATGCCCCAGCGGTCCGACCAGGGTTTGATGCGGCCAGAGGCGACGTCGAGGATCAGGCGGAACAGGTCCCAGCCGGTCTCCTCGATGGTCTTCTCGCCGGTCGCGATCTTGCCGGCATCGAAGTCGATCAGGTCTTTCCAGCGCCGCGCGAGCTCGCTGCGCGTCGCGACCTTGATCACGGGGGCTGCCGCAAGGCCGTAAGGCGTGCCGCGGCCGGTGGTGAACACTTGCAACGTCATGCCCGAGGCGAGCTGCAGCGTGCCGCAGATGAAGTCCGAGGCGGGCGTCGCGGCGAACAGCATGCCCTTCTGCGTTGCCTTCTCGCCGGGCGAGAGCACGCCTGTGATTGCGCTCGAGCCGGACTTGACGATGGAGCCGAGCGATTTCTCGACGATGTTGGCGAGGCCCCCCTTCTTGTTGCCGGGCGTGGTGTTGGCGCTGCGGTCGGCGCCGCCGCGGGCCAGATAGGAATCGTACCAGGCCATCTCGCGCACCAGCGCGCGGCCGACGTCCTCGTTGATGGCGCGGCGGGTGAGGAGCTGGATCGCGTCGCGCACCTCGGTGACCTCCGAGAACATCACAGTGGCGCCGGCGCGCACCAGGAGGTCCGCGGCGAAGCCGACGGCGGGATTGGCGGTGACGCCGGAGAAGGCATCGCTGCCGCCGCATTGCAGCCCGATGACAAGATCGGACGCAGGGCAGGTCTCGCGCTTGCGGGTGTTGAGAACCTTCAGTCGCGCCTCGGCCTGGGTCATGATCGCCTCGACGATGGCACCAAAGCCGTCGAAAGCCTCATCCTGCATGCGCACGATGGCGTCACCGACGCCTTCCGGCACCAGCCGCTCGGGCGCGAGCTTCTCGCAGCCAAGGCCGACAACGAGGATCTCGCCGCCGAAATTCGGATTGAGCGCGAGGTTCTGCAGGGTGCGGATCGGCACCACCGCGTCGGGCGCGGAGATCGCGACACCGCAGCCATAGGCGTGCGTCAACGGCACGACGTCGTCGACGTTGGGATATTTCGGCAGCAGCTCGGCACGGATGCGCTTCACCGCATATTCCATCGTGCCCTTGACGCATTGCACGGAGGAGGAGATGCCGAGGATGTTCTTGGTGCCGACCGAACCATCCGGATTGCGGTAGCCCTCGAAGGTGAAGCCTTCGAGGGGCGGCAGCGGTGCGGGGACTGCGGTCGAGATTTCGAGCTTGTCGAGGGCAGGGGCCTCCGGCATACGGATGCGCGCCTCGTCCACCCATTCGCCGGCCAGGATCGGCGACAGCGCGTAGCCGATGATCTCGCCGTAACGGATGATCGGTTCGCCTTCGGCGATGTCGACCAAAGCCGTCTTGTGTCCCTGTGGGACGAAGGCGCGCAGCGTCAAGCCGCTGGCAAAGCGCGCGCCGGCGGGGAGCCCGAAATCATTCACCACGATCGCCACATTGTCGCGCTCGTTGAGCTTGATGTAGCGGGGCTGCTCTTTCGCGGCGACGTCCTGGTCCATCTGCGCTTGCCTCAGAAGTCGTAGGGTGGGCAAAGGCGCAACGCGCCGTGCCCACCGTCTTCACACCGAACGTAAGTGGTGGGCACGCTTCGCTTGCCCACCCTACGATATCTCACCCCGGATTGGTGTAGGCCGTCTTCACCGTGGTGTAGAACTCGCGCGCATAGGAGCCCTGCTCGCGGGCGCCATAGCTCGAGCCCTTCCGGCCGCCAAACGGCACGTGATAGTCGACGCCGGCGGTCGGCAGATTGACCATCACCATGCCGGACTCGCTGTTGCGCTTGTAGTGCGAGGCGTATTTCAGGCTGGTGGTGCAGATGCCGGAGGCGAGGCCGAACTCGGTATCGTTGGAGATGGCGAGCGCCTCTTCGTAATTCTTGGCACGAATGACGGCGGCGACCGGGCCAAAAATCTCCTCGCGCGCGATGCGCATGTTGTTGTTGGCCTCGGTGAACAGCGCCGGCTGCAGGTAGTGGCCGGGATTCTCGCGCTTCAGCAGCTCGCCGCCGAAGGCGAGCTTGGCGCCTTCGTCCTGGCCGATCTTGATGTAGCGCAGATCCTGGTCGAGCTGGTTCTGGTCCACCACGGGGCCGATATGCACGCCGGCCTTGAGCGCATCGTCGACCGACAGGCTGTTCAGGCGCTCGGCCATGGCGGCGACGAAGCGGTCGTGGATGCCCTCGGTGACGATCAGGCGGGACGAGGCGGTGCAGCGCTGGCCGGTCGAGAAATAGGCGCCGTTGACGGCAACCTCGACGGCGGTCTTGAGGTCGGCGTCGTCGAGCACGACCAGCGGGTTCTTGCCGCCCATCTCGAGCTGGAACTTCTTCATGGGATTCGACAGCACGCAGGCCTGCGCGATCTTGCGTCCCGTCTGCACCGAGCCGGTGAAGGAGATCGCGGCGACGTCCGGATGCTCGAGCAGGGTCTGGCCGACCACCGAGCCGGAGCCGACGACGAGGTTGAACACGCCCGCGGGAATGCCGGACCGGGTGATGATTTCGGCCAGCGCATGCGCCGAGCCGGGCACCAGCTCGGCGGGCTTGAACACCACGGTGTTGCCGTAGCAGAGCGCCGGCGCGATCTTCCAGGCGGGGATCGCGATCGGGAAATTCCAGGGCGTGATCATGCCGACGACGCCGACCGGCTCGCGGGTGAGCTCGACGTCGAGGCCGGGACGCACCGAGGCGCCCTTCTCGCCGATCAGGCGCAGCGCCTCGCCGGCAAAGAAGGCGAAGATCTGGCCGGCGCGCGCGACCTCGCCGATGCCTTCCGGCAGGGTCTTGCCTTCCTCGCGGGCGAGCAGGCGGCCGAGCTCTTCCTTGCGGGAGAGGATCTCGGCGGACACCTTGTTCAGGGCGTCATAGCGCTCCTGCGGCGTCGAGCGCGCCCAGGCGGGGAAGGCGGCCTTGGCGGCGGCGATCGCCTTTTCGGTCTGCGCCTTGTCGGCCTTGGCGTATTCGCCGACGAGATCATTGGTGTTGGAGGGGTTGATGTTCTTGGTGACGCCGGAGCCGTCGACCCATTCGCCGCCGATGAAGTTCTTCAGGATCGCTGTCATCTTTTTCCTCCAGGGGAACGCTCTTATTAACGGACGAGGCAAGGACGCTTGTCGTCAAACGTCCAGCCGGGGATCAGGTCCTGCATGGCCATAGCGTCATCCCGCCCGCCGAGTCCATGCTTCTTGTAGAGCTCGTGCGCGGCCTCGATGGCGGCGCGGTCGATCTCGATGCCGAGCCCGGGGCGGTCCGGGACGGCGATCTTGCCGCCCTTGATCTGGAGCGGCTCCTTCGTCAGCGCCTGGCCGTCCTGCCAGATCCAGTGGGTGTCGATCGCGGTGACCTTCCCCGGAGCGGCGGCGCCGACATGGGTGAACATGGCGAGAGAAATGTCGAAATGGTTGTTGGAGTGCGAGCCCCAGGTCAGGCCGTTGTCACGGCAGGTCTGGGCCACGCGCACCGAGCCCTGCATCGTCCAGAAATGGGGATCGGCCAGCGGGATGTCCACGGCCCCGAGCCGCAGCGCATGGGAGAGCTGCCGCCAGTCCGTGGCGATCATGTTGGTGGCGGTCGGCAGGCCAGTTGCACGGCGGAACTCGGCCATGATCTCGCGGCCGGAGAAGCCGGCCTCGGCGCCGCAGGGGTCCTCGGCATAGGCGAGGATGCCATGCATGCCCTTGCAGAGGCTGATCGCCTCATCCAGCGACCAGGCGCCGTTGGGGTCCAGCGTGACGCGCGCGCTGGGAAAGCGCTTTGCAATCGCGGTGACGGCCTCGATCTCCTGCTCGCCGCGGAGGACGCCGCCCTTGAGCTTGAAATCGGCGAAGCCGTAATGGTCGTGGGTGGCCTCCGCGAGCCGCACCACGGTCTCGGGCGTCATCGCCTCCTGGTGGCGGAGGTTGAACCAGTCGGGCTTGCCGGTCTCGCCCGTGACATAGTCGAGCTTCGACTTGCGGCGGTCGCCGACGAAGAAGAGATAGCCGAGCGTCTCGACGCTGTTGCGCTGCTGGCCTTCGCCGAGCAGGGCTGCGACGGGCAGCCCAAGGTACTGGCCGAGCAGGTCGAGCAACGCGGATTCAACGGCGGTGACTGCGTGGATCATGACGCGAAGATCAAAAGTCTGCTTGCCGCGCCCGCCGGCGTCGCGGTCGGCGAAGGCGGTACGGATGTCGGCGAGGATGTTGTTCATCGCGCCGACGGTCTTGCCGATCACGAGGTCGCGGGCGTCCTGCAGCGTCTGCCAGATCTTCTGCCCGCCCGGCACCTCGCCGACGCCGGTGTGGCCGGCATTGTCGGTGAGGATGACGATGTTGCGGGTGAAGAACGGCGCATGCGCGCCGCTCAGGTTGAGGAGCATGCTGTCGCGGCCCGCAACCGGAATGACCTGCATCGCCGTGATAACAGGTGCTCCGGCGACTGACGCGCCGGAAATCTCAGTTTGGGCCATCGCAGGCTCCTCCCTGTTGTCTTGCTATTCTGCAGCCTGTTGTGACGATCGTGCGGCGGGCAGCTTGTGCACCAGCGCGGTCAGCTCCGCCATCTCCTGCTCGGTGAGATCGGTCAGCGGCGGACGGACCGGGCCGGAATCGCGGCCGATCACCTTCATGCCGGCCTTGATGATCGAGACCGCGTAACCCTTCTTGCGGTTGCGGATCGCAATCAGCGGCAGGATGAAGTCCTTCAGGCCGGACTGGATCGTGGCGTGGTCGCGCTTGCGCACCGCCGCGTAGAAGTTGGTGGCGAATTCCGGCACGAAGTTGAACACGGCCGAGGAATAGGTCGTCACGCCCATGTCGAGATAGGGCAGTGCGAAGGTCTCGGCGGTCGGCAGGCCCCCGACATAGGTGAGGCGGTCGCCGAGCTTGGTGTAGACGCGGGTCATCAGCTCGATGTCGCCGATGCCGTCCTTGTAGCCGACGAGGTTCGGGCAGCGCTCGGCAAGGCGCGCGAGCGTGTCGGGCTGGAGGATGGCATTGTCGCGGTTATAGACGATGACGCCGATCTTCACGGCGGCGCAGACCGCCTCGACGTGGGCGGCAAGGCCTTCCTGCTCGGAATGGGTGAGGTAGGGCGGCAGCAGCAGGAGGCCGTCGGCGCCGGCCTTTTCCGCACTGATCGCGATCTCGCGCGCGATCGCGGTGCCGTAGCCGGTGCCGGCGAGCACGGGCACGCGGCCCTTGGTCTCGTCTACCGCGACCTTGACGACCTCAGGAACCTCTGATGGTGTCAGCGAGAAGAACTCGCCGGTGCCGCCGGCGGCGAAGAGACCTGCGACCTCATAACCGCACAGCCAGTCCATGTTGGCGCGATAGGTCACCTCGTCGAAGGAGTAGTCAGCCCTGAACGGCGTGACGGGGAAGGACAAAAGGCCCGATCCGATCTTCTGGGCCATTTCCTGCGGGGTCATCTTGCTCATGGGCGCTCCCTTCTCGTGTTGCGGAGGACGCAAGCAGAAGTCGCGCGTCCATGCGCCGTGGTTTAGGAGACCGTTCGATGCGCGTCCAAGCCAAAGCCTATATCGACCGATGCGGATTGAGCATCAATCCTCAGCCAGCTCCGCGGAGGACAATTCGCCGGCGATTTTGACCAGCGCCGACAGCAGCGGGTTCTCGTCCTCGCGCCGCCACACCATGAACAGCTCGACGGGCACGCGGGTGCGCAGCTTCAGGGGACGCAGGCGCACATCGGATATCTTCAGGCTCGCCGCCGCCGCCGGTACGATGGCAAGGCCGAGGCCGGCGCGTACCATGGCGAGGATCGAGTGGATCTGGCTGAGATGCTGGACGTAGCGCGGCAGCACGTCGGCGCGGGTGAACAGCGCCACCAGCAGGTCGTGGAAGTAGCGGCTCTCATAGGGCGAATACATCACGAAGGGCTGGTCGTCGAAATCCTTGATGGTGATGCCGTCGGCGTTCGCTAGCGGATGCTTCTTCGGGATCGCGGCGAGGAGGGGCTCGGCGACGACGCGGCGGCTGGCAAGCTCGGGCCGCGCGATCGGCGGCCGCAGCAGCCCGGCGTCGATCTGGCCCGAGGTCAGCGCCTCGAATTGGTCGCCCGACACCATCTCCTTCAGCGAGAAGTCCACCTCGGGCAGCTTGGCGCGGCAGGCGGCGATGAGCTCGGGCAGAAAGCCATAGGCCGCGGCCGCGGTGAAGCCGACCTTCAGCGAGCCGGTCTTGCCGAGCGCGATGCGGCGGGCGACCTGCGAGGCGCTTTCGGCAAGCTTGAGGATGCGGCGCGCCTCCGGCAGGAAACTGCGTCCAGCCGGGGTGAGACGCACCGAGCGGCTGGTGCGCTCGAGCAGCGGCGCATCGATGATGTGCTCGAGCACCTGGATCTGCCGGGACAGCGGCGGCTGCGTCATGTTGAGCCGCACGGCGGCGCGGCCGAAATGCAATTCCTCCGCCACCGTGACGAAACAGCGGAGCTGGTTGAGGTCGAACATCGATACATGCCTTAGATGAATAAGGCGTTTCGCTGGCACTTCTAGCATCGATCACCCCCAAAACAAAGACGGCGGCTTTGTGGGCCGCCGTTGAGTTGCCTGGTCAAGCTCCCGTGGGAGCCCTCAGGAGGAACAGCCTGATGCGAGACCGCCTCGCGTCCGCTGCGGACACCGCTGCGCTCATTGCGCGCCTCTCCTAAATCTCGTTCCCGTCTCCCTGACAGGAGTCCTAGAGGCGCGCGCGGCGAAGTGTCCAAGTTCAAGGCAGCATCGATCGATGCCGTTTTTGGATTGATGGAACGGCGGTGACAGGGAGGGCGTGGGTCACGCGTGCCACAAACTCGTGGAGAGGGCCGCGTTTGCTTCTACTGCTGCGCGCTCGGCAATAGCTGCGGCAAAAATCCGCGCGTCACGTTCGGCGGCACGGCATCCAGCCCGAGCACGGCGCTCGCCGCTGGCAGCGCGGCATCGGCCATCGCGGCATGGCCCTCGGCGCTCGGATGCACCGCGCCGCCATAGACGGCGGAGAGCACGCCCCAGGTCGCGTCGTGGATGTCGGTCGGCTGGCTTGCGGCCGGCAGGCCCTGCGGATAAGTCATGGCGGCGAAATAGCTGTCATTGGCGTCCCGGACCCAGCGCGCGCGGGGCAGGTAGGCGCGGTACTCCGAGGCGCCGCGGCCACACAGCATCGGCTGGCTCGCCGCGCTGACAATATCGGGATCGAAGCTCTGGCCGTTCTCGGCAAAGCAGCTGCGGTCGAATTCGGGATCGTTGCCGGAACGGGCGCAGAAGCCGTGGTCGGCGAACGCGGCCTGGTGCGCGTCGACGAAGGTCATGCGGTCGGCTTCGGGATCGCGGCACAGCGCACCGCGGGTGCAGGTGGCGAGCCCCTTCAGCTGCGGCAGGAATTCGGTGTCGACGAAGGCGGAGACGCGGGCGAGACGCTGCGGATCGGTGTTGAAGGACGGGTGGATGTCGAAGCCGGCTCGGCCGCCGCGGCAGGGCGCGCCGCCTTCGGCGAGCGCAGGATTGGCGTAGGAGACATAGACCACGCGCGAGAGGTCGCCGCCGACCAGCGGCTTCAGCGCCTCGCGCAGCTTGACGAAATTCTGCGGCAGCTCGCGTTGGAGCGCATCGCGGGAATCGTCGACGCTCGCCATCACGCCGGAGCGGCGGAACAGCGCGCGCTCCGTCGCGGTGTCGACGATGACGTCGGCGACGAGACCGGAGAAATAGACGTCGTTGGCGCCGACCGAGAGCAGCACGAGATCGAGCGTGCGATCGGGCTGGCGCTTCTTCGCCGCGGTGACGGCTTCCCGCAGCTCGGCGACTTGCGCGTTCACGCTGGTGTTGCAGACGCCGGTCTTGCCAGGCGGACATTCGCGGGCGCGCTGCGAGCCGAGCAGCCCGTCGCCAATGCTGGCGCCGGTACAGGCGAGCGGCAGGAAGGTCACGGCGACGTGGGTGTAGCGCACCGCGAGCGCCAGCGCGGTGCGCGCCTGATAGCTATAGAGCGAGCGATGGCAGGGCGCATTGAACCAGAGCGCGCTGTAGCGTTGCCAGTTGGCGAGCGTATCCGGCGCCTCGCAGGCGCGGCCGCCCTTGAAGCCGTGGCGGCTCGGCCGGTAGTACTGCGCGCCGGCGGTGCCGAGATAGGAGCGGAAGCAAAAACCTTCGTCCGACAGCGCCAGCGGCCGGTCCGGGTTGCCTTCGCCGGAGGCGATGCTGTCGCCTAGACCTGCGATGAAGATGTCGCGGACCTGGATCTCGGTCTGGACCCGCTGGGTCGGATCCGAGCCGGCAGAGACATCGACGGTCGCAACCGTCTGCTTGCCGTAGCGGACGCGCAAATTGATCGGCTCGGCGCAGTCGAAGGTCGAGGTCTGCGGGCCGTCGCCGTCATCGAACGACCAGGCGCAGGTGGCGCCGACCGGCACCGCGCCGGTCAGACGCACCGTGACCGGATGGTCGATCGGCGTGAGGTAGTTCTCTTTGACATTGTCCCGAGTGCAGGGCTGGTTGACCCTGCCCTGCAGGTCGATGCACAGCCGGTTGACCATGTTGCGGGCCCAGCCGCGGCCCTCGCTCTGGAGCTCCAGGGACTGCTCGGCGGCGAGAATGCTGCGGTTACGCGCGTTCTCGACATGGAGCAGGAAGTCGCGCTCCTCGCGGAATAGCCGGAAGCGGTTACGCACCTCCCAGCTGATCTGCATGGTGCCGGCGTCTTGCGCGGCGGCACGCTCGGGCCAAGCGAGGAGGCCGGCAAGCAGCACGGCGCCGGCCGAGAGGGTGCGAAGGAATACGGAAATCATGGCCCGCGTCTTCAACGGCAAAGTTGAGGCGGAAATAAGAGAGGATTGCGCGCCGGCCTGCAACCTTTGCCTGATGATTCCGAGGTGCCTTCGGCGTCTCAGCGCTTGCTGACCCGCCGCAGCAGCCGTTCGCGCTCCATCGGCGTCACCTCCTTCGGCAGGTTGGCCTGCGCGCAGGCTTCCGCCAGCCGCCGCCGCTCCTGCCACGGCGCGACCACATTCATCCAGAGCTCGCGCGTGCCCATGATGGAGATGGCAAGGCCGAACGGGATCACGAAATAGAGAATACGGAACACCAGCAGCGTCGCCAGAAGCTCCTCGCGGCTGAACTGGGGCAGCGCCACCAGCATGGCGGCATCGAACACGCCGATCGAGCCAGGCGCGTGGCTGGCAAAGCCGATCAGGGTCGCCAGGATGAACACGACTGCGAGCGACATGAAGTCGATCGGCGGGTTGGCCGGCATCAAGAGGTACATCGCGGTGGCGCAGAAGCCGAGATCGACGACGCCGATCAGGATCTGCACCAAGGTCAGCGGCGCCGAGGGCAGCACCACCTTCCAGCCTTTCTGGCCGAGCTCGCGGCGCTTCTCGCCCATGCAGAGCCAGACCAGATACGCGCCGATCGATGCAAGGCCGCCAAGGGCGATCAACCGGTTGAGCGAGGAGGGCAGCTGATCCATCGAGGAGGCCGCATCCGGATGGATGGCCATGCCGATCGAGAGCACGAAGATGTTACCGAGCCAGAAGGTCAGGCCCGACAGGAAGCAGATCTTCGCGACGTCGATCGCGTTCAGTCCGTAGTCCGAATAGATCCGGAAACGGATCGCGCCGCCGGTGAAGACCGTGGCGCCGATGTTGTGGCCGATCGAATAGGACGTGAAGCTGGACAGCGCCGCGATGCGATAGGGCACGTGCTTCTTACCGATCGTTCGCAGCGCAAAAAAGTCGTAGAAGGTCAGCGTACAGAACGCGAAGAAGACGCAGACCGCCGCCAGCCCGATGTTGCCGCGGGGAATCTCCGTCAACGCGGTCAGGATGACCCCGGTATCGATGCCCTTGAGGGTCCGCACCAGCGTGGTGATCGCAAACGCGATGATGAAGATGCTCGCGGCGACTCCGAGCCGTCGCCAGCCGATCCATCTCTTGAAGCCGCGTTTCAGCGCGGGCAGCAGTCCGTGCATTCATCCTCCCGGCGGGGGGCAAAACCGATCGGGCCAGACATTGGCCGGTCGGGTGCGATCACGGCCAAAAGGCTGGCACCGATCGCTAGGCAATGATCCGGCTCATTTAAGGCAAAATCAGCGGCTTGTGCAGCCCTTGACAACAATAGGTTCTGCGTTCGGCCGGCAACTCTGTCATACGCGGTTCATATCGGCGGCGCGTTAAGCATATGAGTCGCGAAACCCGGCTCCGTCCGCGCATTCATCGTGCCGAACGATCTCAAATCCTGGCGCTGTCGGCGTTGTTCCAGTGCAAGCCGTCTCGGCGTTTGGAACGTCGATGCCGCGTGGTCGTTAGGCTCCATCAGCAATCGAACATGGTGGAATACGCGGCTTTTTCGTGCGAGCCGGCGCCTCCGTGTTCCCAAGACCCGAGAGGATCGGAACAATGGGACTGTTCACACAAGACATCAAGACCATGAACGACCTGTTCGTGCATCAGCTCCAGGACATCTATTACGCCGAGCAGCAGCTCACGAAGGCGCTGCCGAAAATGGCGAGCAAGGCCACTGATCCGCAGCTGAAACAGGGCTTTTTGACGCACCTCGAGGAAACCAAGCAGCAAATTGCGCGGCTCGAGGAGGTGTTCAAGATGCACGGCGTCGCGGTGAAGGCGGTCGATTGCCCGGCCATCGACGGCATCATCGAGGAAGCCGACGAGACCGCCGGCGAAGTCGCCGACAAGGCGGTGCTCGACGCGGCCTTGATCAATGCGGCGCAGGCCGCGGAGCACTACGAGATCGCCCGCTACGGCAGCCTGATCGCCTGGGCCAAGCAGCTCGGCCGCAACGATTGTGCGGCGGTGCTCGCCAAGACGCTCGAGGAGGAGAAGGCGACCGACAAGAAGCTGACGACGCTCGCCGAGAGCAAGGTGAACCTGCGCGCGGCGAGCTGAGCCCAGCTGACCGATGCCGAGAACGCCGCGCCGTGAGCGCGGCGTTCATGATTCAGCGGTCCGTATATTTGAGCCCGAAGCCGAGCGCGACCACGGCAAAGGCCGCGATCATCGCGGCGAAGACGAGACTCGCGAGGCGCGGGCTTGCCAGCGTCGAGATCACGCCGATGCCGATCACCGGCAGCGCGTTGCCGAGAAAGCAGCAGATGAAATAGGCCGAGACGATTTCCGCGCGACGATCCTCCGGCGCGATCTGGTTCACCACCTGAAGGCTGCCGCGATAACCCAGCCCCACCGCAACTGCGCATAGCATAGTTGCCGCGATCATCAGGGCCATCGAGGCCCGAAATTGTGCGGCGACGATCAGCGCTACGCTCGGGAGCATGAGGCCGAGGGAGCACAGCATGGCCGCGCGGTTCGACAGCGAGCGCGTCAGCGCGATAACGATGGCCACCACTGCGGCCAGCTCGAGGAAGACTGCCCCGGCCACGGCGTGGCTGGTCTGGTGCAGCTCGTTGGCGAGCATGCTCGGCACCAGCGCGGCAAAGAACGCCACCAGCGCCATTGCGCCGAAGCCCGTCACCGCCGGCGCGACGAATGCCGTGCGAACAGCGGCAGGCACGGCCGCGCGCGGACGGAGCGAGATCCGCAGCAGCGCATCAAGCGGCCGGAGAACCGTCTCCCTGGCGAAAGCAAGCGCGATGGCGATCAGCAGCAACGCCGTCACATAGACAATGAAGGGCATCCTCAGCGGATGCGGCGCGTACTCGGCGAGCAGCCCCGCGATCAGGGCGCCGATCCCGAGGCCGGCGAAGTTTGCAGCCGTCGCAAGGACGGTGGCTCGGGATTTGTCCGTCTCGCCAATCAGCTCCGAAATCCACGCCGTGCCGGTTCCGGCGCCAATGCCGATCGCGAGCCCGCTCAGCACCCGCCCGACATAGAGCGCGGCGACGCCGTGCGCAAACAGGAACACCAGCGCGCCGATGATGGCGACGACCGTTGCAGTGAGCGCTGTCCGGCGGCGTCCAATCTGGTCCGAGACGCGCCCGAACACCAGCAGCGCGGCCAGATTGCCGATCACATAGGCCGCGTAGATCAGGGTCAGGGTGATCTGCGAAAAGCCGAACTGTCGCTCGTAGATCACATAAAGCGGCGTCACCAGGGTGCTGCCCGCGAACAGCACGCCGATCAGGCCGGCGACGATTGCAAGCGTAGCCTGCTTGGCGAACTCGGACCCACTGTGCGATGGAATGGAGTAGTGCTTCGTTGCCATACTTAACCTCTGGATGTAGTCCCGCGGCCAACTCGAAGGAATCATCCTCGTTCCCTGTGCACCCGGCGCGGCTGGCATGCGCGCGCGTCAAGATTGATATTTAGGGGAGGGCCTCATCCCTCGTTGAAATACGAGAGCGAACGCCGTCCCGTCGGCAACAATCGGTTGATTTTGGAAGCACCTGTTCACCATCCGACAAGCCCGTCTTCCTTCGTTACCCAAAATCCACCACTTCACCGCTCTGGTGATGGCAGGTTTGGGGAAAGCTTATGTACCAGGTGCTTTATTGTCTCACTGACGAACATGACTGGCGACTGGTCGTACTTGGTGGCGCGGTGTGCCTGCTCGCCAGCACAGCCGCGATCAGCCTGTTTCACCGGGCGCGCGCGACGCTGGGATCGGCGCGCCTGGTCTGGCTGGCGCTTGATGCAGTCGTCGCCGGCTGCGGTATCTGGGCGACGCACTTCATCGCAATGCTGGCCTACGGACCCGGTGCCAGCGGCGCCTATAATGTCCCGGTGACGCTGTTATCGTTGATCTTCGCCATCGCCGTCACCTTTGTCGGCTTGAGCGTTGCGGTCTCGACCATGCGGTCGGGCCTCGTTGCCCTTGGCGGGGCGGTCGTCGGCGGCGGCGTGGCGGCGATGCACTACACTGGCATGATGGCACTCGAGATCCCCGCACGCGTCAGCTGGGCGCCGGGCACGGTCGCCACATCGATTCTGCTCGGGGTGGTTTTTGGCGCCCTCGCGCTCCATGTCGCTGAACGGCGTGGCAACTTGTCCGGCGCACTCGGCGCTGCGGTGTTGCTGACGGTCGCCATCGTGTCGCATCATTTCACGGCGATGGGAGCGGTGCAGCTGACGCCGGATCCGACCCTGGCGGTGAGCGGGCTGTCGATCCCGACCACGACGCTGTCGGTTCTGACCGCGAGCGCCGCGGCTGCGATCATCGTGATCGCATTGGTCGCCGCGCTGCTCGACCGCCGCGCCAAGGGCGAACTGGGCCGTCAGCAGATCGTGCTCGACAGCGCGCTGGAGAACATGTCGCAGGGGCTGTGCATGTTCGACGCCGACGGCAAGATCATCCTGTTCAACGAGCGCTATGCGGCGATGCTCCGTCGTACCGACGTGCCGCTCACCGGCCGCTTGCTGGTCGACGTGCTCAGGGAAGAGCAGGCCAAGGGCCTGTGGCAGGGCGATGCGGACGAATTCTTCGCCCGCCTCGTCGCCGACGCCCGCGAGGGCCGCACCACGACCGACGTCGTCAACCGGTTCGGCCGCTCGATCCGGGTCGTCAATCAGCCGATGCAGGGCGGCGGCTGGGTCGCGACGTTCGAGGACATCACCGAATGGCTGGAGGCGCAGGCCAAGATCTCGCACATGGCGCGCTGACCAGCCTGCCGAACCGGGTGCTGTTCCACGAACAGCTCGAGCAGGGGCTGCGCCAGACCAGGTCGGGCGACCAGCTCGCGGTGCTTTGCCTCGATCTCGATCACTTCAAGGACATCAACGACTCGCTCGGCCATCCCGTCGGCGATGCGCTGCTCAAGGAGGTCGGCCGCAGGCTCGAGGCCACGGTCGGCGAACAGGACACCGTGGCGCGGCTCGGCGGCGACGAGTTCGCGGTGGTCCAGACCGGACGCTCTGAGGAGATCGCCGCGCGATCGCTTGCCGGGCGCCTCGTCGAGGTGATCTCTGCGCCTTACCAGATCGACGACCATCAGATCGTGATCGGCGTCTCGATCGGCATCTCGCTGTCGCCGCAGGACGGCAGCAATCCGGACGAGCTGTTGAAGAACGCGGACCTGGCGCTCTACCGCGCCAAGGCGGACGGCCGCGGTACCTATCGCTTCTTCGAGACCGGCATGGATGCGCGCGCGCAGGCGCGGCGCCTTCTGGAAATGGATCTGCGCGCGGCGCTGCAACGCGACGAGTTTCAGGTCTATTACCAGCCGATCCGTGAGGTCGCCAGCGGTCGCGTGGTCGCCTTCGAGGCGCTGCTCCGCTGGAATCATCCGCAGCGCGGGCTGATCGCCCCCATCAGCTTCATCCCGCTCGCCGAGGAGACCGGGCTCATCGTTCATCTCGGCGAGTTCGTGCTGCGCTCCGCCTGCACCGACGCGGCCACCTGGCCGGACGATGTCGACGTCGCCGTCAATTTGTCGCCGGTGCAGTTCAAGAGCCCGAACCTGATCGCATCCGTGACGGAGGCGTTGGCCGCCTCGGGACTGGGTGCGCGCCGTCTCGAGCTCGAGATCACCGAATCCGTCCTGCTCCAGAACAGTGAGGCGACGCTGACGACGTTGCACGAGCTGCGTGCCATGGGCGTGCGGATCTCGCTCGATGATTTCGGCACCGGGTATTCGTCGCTGAGCTATCTGCGCAGCTTCCCGTTCGACAAGATCAAGATCGACCGCTCCTTCGTGTCGGAGTTGGCGACGCGCGAAGATTCCATGGCGATCATTCGCGCCGTGACCGGCCTCGGCCGCAGCCTCGGCATCGTCACCACGGCGGAAGGCGTCGAGAACGACGCCCAGCTCGAGCTGCTCCGGCGCGAGGGCTGCACCCAGGCGCAGGGTTATCTGTTCAGCAAGCCGCGGCCCGCCTCGGATGTCGCGATGATGCTGGAGCGGCCGCGACTGCGCGCGTCGGCTTGACAGGTCAGCTTCGGCGCAGCGCGAAATGCGCGCCGCAGAACGCCATCACGGCGCCGAGACACAAGGCGGCAAGCCCGGCGAGCACGCCCGAGACGGTCGGGATCGGGCTCGGCGCCGACGCCGCCTGGCCCGCTCCCGCAAGCAGGAGCACGCCGACCGCGATCAGGAATTGCCGCATCCGCTGGGGGATTTGTCCGGAGACGACGCTCTGCATCAGGCTCGCCGTGAAGTAGCCGCCCGAGAAGCCGACGGTTGCGATCAGCCACCAGGCGATCGCGGCGCCCGCCGGAATGAACTCGTGCGTGTCGGAGCGCCAGAGGCCGCCAAGATCGAGACCGTAGCGCGCGCCCAGCATGTGTACCGCGAGCGCGAGCAACACACCGGAGATCATTGCGGCGCCGAGAATCAGGTGGCGCGGAAAAAAGGTCGTCTCAGCCATGCCTCGCTTGTAGGATGGCCGAGGGCGATCGCGCAAGCCGATCGCCGATGGGATCGTTGATCGACATGCCGGGAGCTGAAGCGGGTTCGGCCACGAGCTATGCCTACAAGGCCTCGCTGATCGGCTCGGCGCATCGCTTCGAGCTGACGGAGCAGGGGCTGTCCTGGCACATCGCCGGCCGCTCCTCGCTGTGGCACTATGACGAGATCTCGGCGATCCGGCTGTCGTTCCGCCCGGTGTCGATGCAGCAGCACCGCTTCCGCGCCGATATCAGCCGCACTGGCGGCGGCCGCATCGCGATCCTGTCGACGAGCTGGCAGACCGCGGCCCTGATGGCGCCGCAGGACAACGGCTTTCGCGATTTCCTGATCGAGCTGCATGCGCGGATGGCGAAAGCGGGCAGCCGCGCCGAATTGACCGCGGGGCTCGGTCGCAAGACCTATGCGGCGGTGCTGGCGTTCCTGGCCGTGCTCGCCGTGGCGATGGCGGGACTCCTGATCCGCGCGCTTCTGACTGGCGAGTTCGCCGGCGTGCTGTTCATCCTCGGCTTCGCCGCGCTGTTCGCCTGGCAGGTCGGCGGCTTCGTCCGGCGCAACCGGCCGCAGAGCTACAGTTTCGATCGCGTGCCGAAGGCCCTCTTGCCCTAGGTGCAATCGGCCGCAATCAAACGTGACTTCGCGTCCCACTGTCGTCGTCGCATCTTGTGGTCATGTCAGCCATGGACCGCAGCACCCGTCTGCCAACGGCAGATGAGATCGCCAGAATCAACCGCACGCATATGATCGACACGCCGCTTCGGCCAGCCGACCTGCTGTTCGTGTTCGGCACCCGCGAGGACGCTGGTCTGCGTGCCGACACCGCCGCAAGGCTGTGGCGCGAGGGCCTGTTTCGCTGGTCGATTGTCAGCGGCGGTGTGACGCCGGGCTCGGAGCAATCCGAGTGCAGCATCATCAAGGCCGCGATGGTTGCGGCGGGCATTCCGGCGGACCTCATCCTCGAGGAGCATCGCGCGATGAACACCGGCGAGAACGTCATCTTCTCGCTTCCGATCATCGATGCGGCGCTCGGGCTCCAGAATATCCGCACTGTGATCTGCCTCGGCAACACCTGGACCGCGCGGCGTTACCCCATGACGCTGCATCGGCATTGGCCGGCGGTCGAGAAGATGCTGGTCACGGTCGACAGTTTCGCGACACCGCGTGCACTCTGGCATACCGACGCCGAATTTCGCCGCCGCATGCTGCACGAATGGGACAAGATCGAACCTTACAAGGCGAGAGGCTTTATCGCGGACTGGCCGGAGGCCTGAGCCCTACTCCGTCGAATCGAAATCGTCCTCCTTGGTGCCGAGCAGCGAGACAATGGTGCGCAGGCCGGCATCGAGCTGCTCGGGCGAGGGCGGGGCGAGCGCGAGCCGCACCGCATTCGGCGCATGACCGTGCGCGATCGCGAAGGTCGAGGACGGCGTCAGCGCGATGCCGCGCCTTGCTGCTGCGGCGACGAAGGTCTGCGAGCGCCAGTGCGGCGGCAGCGTCAGCCAGAGATGATAGGAGCGCGGATCGGCGGCGAGCTGGTAGCCGGCGAGTATACGTGCGGCGGTCTGCTGGCGGCGCGCGGCGTCGATGCGTTTCAGCCGGGTCAGTTCGGCGACGGTGCCATCGGCCATCAGCCGCTGCCCGGCCGCGAGCGCGTAGCCCGAAGCGATCCAGCCCCCGGTGCGCACCGCGCCCATCACGCTTTCGCGCATGTGAGGCGGCGCTACCAGCATGCCGAGCGCGAGCCCCGGCGCGACCTTCTTGGACAGGCTGTCGATCACGAAGCAGCGGTCGGGCCCGAGCGCCGCCAGCGGCGTGTCGTCGGCGAGAAAGCCGTAGACCGCGTCCTCGATGATGGTGAGATCGAGCTTCTCGGCGACGCGCATGATGTCGGCGCGCCGCGTCGCGTTCATGGTGACGCCGAGCGGGTTCTGGATGATGGGCTGCAGATACAGCGCCGACAAATGCGCCTCGCGGTGGGCCTTCTGGATGGCGTCGGGCCGCGCGCCGAACTCGTCCATGGGGATCGGGACCAGGGTCACACCTAGCCGCGCGGCGATGCTCTTGACGTAAGGATAGGTCAGCGCCTCGACGCCGCAGCGGCCGCCGGTGGGCACGAGCGCGGCAAGCGCGGCCGCGAGCGATTGCTTGCCGTTGGCAGTGAAGAAGATCTGCTCGGGCTGCGGCGCAAAATCCTTGCGTGCGAGATAGCCAGCGGCGGCAACGCGCGCACTCTTGGTGCCGGTGCTGGTCGAAACCCGCAGCGCGGATTCGAGCGCGTCGATGCGCTCGAGCCCCGCGAGGCTCTTGGCGATCATCGCCCATTGCTGCGGCAATAGCGGGTAATTGACCTCGAGATTGATGCGCACGTCGGCCGGCTCGCGCATGGTCTCGACTTCACGCCTGACGTCGCCGGAGATGAACGTGCCGCGCCCGACCTCGCCGACCACAAGGCCGCGGCGGAGCAATTCCGTATAAACCCGGCTCGCGGTCGAGACCGCGATGCCGCGGTCATAGGCAAAATTGCGCTGCGGCGGCAGCCGGTCGCCGGGCCTTAACGTGCCGTTAGTGATATCGGCCGCAATGGCATCGGCGAGCTTCACGTACTCGAACTTGGACATATTGCACCGAGAGCAATGTTTTGCTTGCTCCGAGGAGTGTACTGGAGCATTTTGGTTCCATCAAGTTCCGCGATTGAGCCGAGGAGAGCTAGAGCAATCCGACGGCAATTGAGGTGCAGGCGCCCACAAGCGCCCGCGCCAACGGCACCTGCTTCGCCGCGCGGGACGATAGGCCGGAGAAGAAGAATGACCACGATCTCGCAAACTGCCGGGCGGACTTTACGCCCATCCTCGTCGGGCGGATTTTTCAGTGCACTCGCCTGCGGCGTCACCGCGCTCTTCGATCGCCTGGAGCGCCGCTCCGCGGTCAAGACGCTGAACGAGCTCGACGACCGCGCCCTGCGCGACATCGGCATCACCCGCAGCCAGATCGAAGATGCCGTGTACGGGCAGTTCAAGACCGAGCTGTCGCGGTATCTGTGAGCGACTCCAGTGTCCCGGACGCGCTGCAACGCCCTTAGCGTTGCTGCGCAGAGCCGGGACCCAGCAGGCCATAACACTCGCTGATGCATAGGCCCCGGCTCTGCAGCGCATTACTGCGTGCTGCGCAGCGTCCGAGGCACTGGTGGGGTTTGGCGTACACTTCGTCATTGCGAGCGCAGCGAAGCAATCCAGATTGTCGCCGCGGAAAGATTCTGGATTGCTTCTCTGCGTTCGCAATGACGGAGTCTGCTGCCCTTCAATGCCTCACCACCAGCACCGAGCACTTGGCGTAGCGCACGACGTGGCCGGCGTTGGAGCCGAGGAAATAGGTGCGCATCGCCGGCCGGTGCGAGGTCATCACGATCAGATCGGCCTTCATCTGCGCGGCTTCCTCCAGGATCTCGTGATAGATGCCGCCCTGGCGCACCACGCTGGAGATGCGGGAAGGCTCGATGCCGGATTCGCGGGCGACGATGGCGAGGGCCTCTTCCGAGGTCTGGCGCTGCTGCTCGTCGAAATCGGCCGGGACGTATTCGGCCAGCATCACCGGCGTCATCGGCAGCACGTTGAGCAGGCGCACGTTGCCGCTCCAGGTCTGCGACAACGTCGCTGCGGTTGCGATCGCCGGCTTGGCGAGATCGGTGTCGGCGAGGTCGATGGGCACGAGGATGGACTTGAACATCTGCGCCTCCGGTCTTGCGGTCAGGAAGTCTAGAGTTCTTTCCGTTCCGATGGAATCGGAACGGGGCTCTAGCTTCCTATTTGGACGCGTTTTCTTTACGCGAACCGGTCCCCACTTCGCTCGAAAACGCTGATGTGACCAAGCTGAAGCAACGGTCGAGACGGCGCCCGCGCGTCTCTAGCCCGATCGAAGCAGCTTGGGGCTGACGAACAGCACCAGCTTGCCGCGGCGGTAAGCCACGTCATCCCAATCCTTGACGTCAAAGTCGAAGATCGCAAGCCCTGCTGTGGGCAGGTTGTGGCCGAGTGCTTTGGCGCCATTGGGATCACCGCCGCCGATCAGCATCAGGGCGACCTCGTGCATGCCGGGATTGTGGCCAATCAGCAGCAACCGCTTCGGATCGGCCGGGGCGGTTGCCGTGCGAATCGTGTCCAGGATCTGTGCGGGATCGGCGCCGTAGAGTTCCGGCACGACTTCAATCTGCGGCGCCGGGACGCGGTCCTTCATCGCCTGCCAGGCGATGTCCCAGGTCTGCCGGGCCCGTACGGCGTGTGACACCAATACGGTATCGGGGAAGGGCGGATGGGCGGCGATCCAGTCGCCCATCTGCGCGGCATCCTTGTGGCCGCGGTCGTCGAGCCGGCGGTCCTGGTCACGGCCGCTCGGTGCGTCGGTCTCGGTCTTGGCGTGACGCAGCAGCATCAAACGGCGCATGGCATTCTCGAATCGTTCCACGTCCAGGATAATCTACAGGCGCCGGTTGAGGACAAGGTGACAGGCGCCCGGTTGGTATCTTAAGAAACGCTATGAGCGAGACTTTCACAAGCGTGTCCCAGGAAGAAGCCGGCTTTCGCGATCGCGTGCGGCTGTCGTTCGATCTCGATGCCGACATTTGTGTGATCGGGGCGGGGCTTGCCGGGCTTTCCATCGCGCTGGAAGCAGCCCGGCTCGGGGCCAGCGTCGCGGTGCTCGAGGGCCGGCATATCGGCTGGAACGCCTCCGGCAACCAGCTCGGCACCGTGATGCCGGGCTTCGCGCTGCCACTCAACGACCTGATCGAGCGCATCGGCTTCGAGGACGCCCGCGAATTGTGGACGCTGTCGAAGGAGGGCGCCGAGTTCGTCCGGGCCAATGCGAGCGAAGAGAACATGCCGGGGATCGGCCGCAGCGATGGCGTGCTGGAGGTCTCCAACGTCGATGCCGGCGACCGGCTGATCAGCCGGTTGCAGATGCTGAACGAGGATTTCGATACCGAGGTCGAGGGCTGGCAGGTCGATCGCGTGCGCGAGACGCTCAAGACCGATCGTTACTTCCACGGCGTGTATTATCCAAAGGCGTTCCAGGTCGACGGCCGGAAATACGTGCACGGCCTTGCGGCGCTGGCACGGCGGGCAGGCGCCCGCATCTTCGAGGATACGCCGGTCGTCAGCATCGATCATTCCGGCGTCCGCAAGCGCATCGTCACGCCCTCGGCGCGGCTGCGCGCGAGCCACATCGTGCTCGCCGGCAACATTCATCTCGGCACGCCGTTGAAGCGCCTGTCGGAGACGTTGCTGCCGGTCTGGCGCTATGCCGGCGTGACCGCGCCGCTCGGCGAGCGCCTGCACGAGATTATCGCTTTCAAGGGATCGGTGATGGATTCCGACGGTGTCGACCATTTCCGGATCGTCGACGGCGACCGGTTGATGTGGGAGAGCCCGGAGACCACCTGGGCCGCGCGTCCGCAGCGCTTCGCTGGCGTCGTCGGGCGGCGGATCCGGACGATCTTTCCCGAGCTCGGCAATGTCGAGATCACCGAGACGTTCGGCGGCGCCACCGGCCAGACCGTGCACGGCATGCCGCAGATCGGCCAGCTGCGCAAAGGCCTGTGGGTGGCGAGCGGGTTCGGCCGCCAGGGCATGAACACCTCCGCCATGGCCGGACAGATGATCGCGCGCAGCATTTTGTGGGGCGATGAGCGCTGGAAGCTGTTCTCGCCGTTCGAGCTGGTCTGGGCGGGCGGCGCCACGGGGCGCGTCGCCGGGCAGCTGGTCGGGATCTGGGGCAGGGCGAGCTCCGCCGCCGCCGGAGCGCTCGCCCGCTATCGCGAGCGCGCGAGGGTCAAGGACAGGCAACGCGAGGCCCGCCTCGCCGAAGCCAACCGTGCCGCCGGCACCGGTCCGCGCCGTGCGCCGCCCGACGTGCAGCCTCGGCCGGCGCCAGCGCCGAAAGCTGCGGCCGGCGCTGCGGAACCGGTCGTGCACGACGACCGCGTCTCGCAATAAGTTGAGAGAAATTCCGCCCGGACGTGTAACTTCGGCTGACAGAAGCCCGTATCTCAGGGCGTGGACTTCCCGCGCACGGAGAATGACATGCTTGACCGCCGCATCCTGCTCACGACTGTCGCCGGCCTGTTCGGCCTTTCGGCCTTCCGCTGGCTGAGAGGAACACCTGCCGAGGCCGGCGAGAAGGCCGCGCAAAAGTTCGAGATCACCAAGACGGAGGCCGAATGGCGCGCCCAGCTCACGCCGCAGCAATATGAGATCCTGCGCAACCACGGCACTGAGCGGCCCGGCTCCAGCCCGCTGTTGAAGGAGCACCGCAAGGGCATCTTCGCCTGCGCCGGCTGCGACCTGCCCCTGTTTACGTCGGAGACCAAGTTCGAGAGCGGCACGGGCTGGCCAAGCTTCTATGCGCCGATCGAGGGCAATGTCGGCAAGACCGAGGACCGCACCTATGGCATGGTCCGCACCGAGGTGCATTGCCGGCGCTGCGGCGGCCATCTCGGCCATGTCTTCGACGACGGCCCGAAGCCGACCGGATTGCGCTATTGCATCGACGGTTTCGGCTTGGTCTTCCACCCGGCTGCGGCGTCGGCGACGTAGACAATCAAGCCGTCATTCCGGGATGGTCCGAAGGACCAGACCCGGAATCTCGAGGTTCCGGATTCGATGCTTTGCATCGCTCCGGAACGACGCTCGCCCCGGCAATTGTTGCCGGTCCCGGCAAATGTGCCCCGGTCGTCAGGCCGGGGCTTTTTCATTAAGTCATTGATTTCCTGAAATTACCCGCATTGGCATAGGCCTTGCGACGTCTCTCCCGATTGCGGCCACATGGTCGACCGGCCGCCGAGATCGGATTTGGAGACAAAGTTATGGGTATCTTCGATGCAATGAACACCTCGGTGGGTGGCCTGCAGGCGCAGTCTTTCGCGCTGCAGAACATTTCCGGCAACATCGCGAACTCATCCACCACCGGTTACAAGGGCATCGGCACCAGCTTCGTCGACCTCATTCCGGACTCCTCGGTCCCGAGTAAGCAGGTGGCAGGCGGCGTGACGGCCAACGCCAAGGCCACCATCACCACCCAGGGCACGATCTCGTCCTCCAGCGTCGCCACCAACATGGCGATCACCGGCGACGGCTTCTTCTCGATCCAGAAGGCGAGCGGCGTCGTCGACAACGTGCCTGTCTTCACCGGGGTCACCTACTACACGCGGCGCGGCGACTTCCAGCTCAATGCCAACGGCAACCTGGTCAACGGCGCCGGCTATTATTTGATGGGCGTCACGGTCGACCCGAAGACCGGCAACCCGACCGGCAGCGTGGCAAGCGTTCTGCAATTCCAGAACAACTTCATTCCGGCGCAGGCGACCACCTCGATCCAGTACGCGGCCAACCTGCCGACCCAGCCGAACACGGTGGCGAAAACCACGGCCTCGAGCGGCACGCTGCTCGCGGCCGGCGGACTCAACCCGTCCGATTTCGCCGCCAACCCGCTGCCGGTCGGCACGCCGCCGGCGCCCTACGCCAATGCGACCGTGTCAGGCGCGGCTGCAACCGGCAACATCCGCTCGGCCTATTCGTCGACGACGGCCACGGGCACGGTTGCGCTCCAGAACAATTCGTCGGCAGTCGCCTCGACGACCACGTCCCTCGACAACGCCGCGGGCACGCATCTCGCCTCCAGCATCCTCACTGCGTTGAGCGGCCAGACGCTGACCATCAACGGCAACACCATCACGTTCAACGGCGGCACCACGGTCTCGACCGTCGGCAGCAACACCACGATCGGTCTCGGTGCCGGCACCACGGCGACGGTGGCCGACATCCTGAACGCGATCCAGACTGCCGGCGGCGCTGGCGTCACCGCTTCGCTCTCGGTGAGCGGCAATATCCAGATCTCGACCGGCACCGGCACCGACGTGGCGGTCGGCAGCGGTACGGCCGCCACCGCGCTTGGCATCAGCAGCGTGACGCGCGGCGGCAACGTGCTGTCCTCGCCACCGATCTCGGGCGCAACGGTGCTGAGCGGCACGGCGACCGCCGGCGGCGCCCAGGTGCTCACATCGGGCTTCTCGGCGGGCCCGCCCGCCGACACGATCACCGTCAACGGTCAGACGCTGACCTTCGTCGCCTCGGGTGCCTCGGGCCCGAACCAGATCAACATTACCGACAACATCACCACCCTGCTCGGCAAGATCGACGCGCTCTCGGGCGCCTCGGGGTCGTCGGTCAGCAGCGGAGGCGTGATCACGCTCAACACCGGCACCGTCTCCAACCTCGTGGTGTCCAGCTCCAACAGCGCCGCCTTCGCCGCACTCGGCTTCACCTCGACCATCACCAAGAATCGCGACGGTGGCGGCACCGCCGGCACCGGCGGCGTGATCGGCAACGACATCGCGACCTTCACCAAGGAATCGATCAGCGGCGGCGCGGTGACGGCCTACAACGCCGCCGGCACGCCGGTGAACCTGCAATTGCGCTGGGCCAAGACCGACAGTGCCTCGCTGGGTGCGGGTCATTCGGACAGCTGGAACCTGTTCTACCAGACCGACCCGAACGCGACCGGCACCACGGTCGGCTGGGTCAACACCGGCCAGACCTTCACCTTTGCCGCCGACGGCTCGCTGACCTCGCCGAGCGGCTCGGGCATCACCATCAACAACGTCACCGTCAGCGGCCAGTCGCTCGGCTCGGTCGCCTTCAACATCTCCTCGGGCGGCCTGACGCAATATGCCAGCACCAGCGGCGCGGTGACGATCAACACCATCACCCAGAACGGCTACGCCGCCGGTCAGCTCCGCTCGGTCGCCGTCAACAACAACGGCACCGTGGTCGGCACCTTCTCCAATGGCCAGAACCTCAACCTCGCCCAGGTGCAGCTGTCGCATTTCAACGGCACCAACTATCTGAAGGCGATGGACGGCGGCGCCTATGCCGCGACCGAACAATCGGGCGACGCCATCGACGGCGCTTCGGGCACCATCGCCGGTTCGTCGCTGGAGGGATCCAACACCGACATCGCCGACGAATTCACCAAGCTGATCGTGACCCAGCAGGCCTATTCGGCCAACACCAAAGTGATCACGACGGCGAATTCGATGGTGCAGGATCTCCTCAACGTGTTGCGCTGATCGGCGCGTGACGTAACCAAAGGCGGGCCAGTGATATGGGTTTGAGTTCAGCCCTCGCCAGTGCGATGAGCGGTCTGCGTGCCAACCAGGCCGCGCTCTCGATCGTCTCCTCGAACGTCGCCAATGCGCAGACGCCGGGTTACGTCGTCCAGACGCCGAACCAGATCGAGGTCACCACCGGCGAGTTCGGCGCGACCGCGATGACGACCGGCGTCAGCCGCGAGCTCGACGCCTATGTGCTGAACCAGTTGCGAACCGAGACCGGCGGCAGCGGTTACGCCGACCAGATGGCCAACATCCTGAAGCAGCTTCAGAATGTCTATGGCACGCCCGGCAACAGTGGCACGCTCGAATCCGCGCTCAACAAATTCACCACCGCGCTGCAGGCGCTGTCGACCAGCTCGGGTGCGTCGTCGGCGCAAACGGTCGCCCTCGGTGCGGCACAGGCGCTCGCGACGCAGCTCAACGTCACCACCAAGGGCATCCAGTCGCTGCGTTCCAACGTCGAGCAGGATCTCGGCAATTCGGCACGGGCCGCCAACGCGGCGATGCAGCAGATCGCCGCCATCAACACCAAGCTCCAGGGCCTGTCGCCCAACGATCCCTCGGCCGCCACGCTGATGGATCAGCGCGACCAGGCCATCAATACGCTGTCGAAATATGTCGACGTCCGCGTCACCACCGACGGCTCGAACCAGACCAACATCTACACCACGACCGGCATTCAGCTGGTCGGCGCGGGGCTCGCCTCGGAATTCTCCTTTGCCTCCGCCGGCGCGCTGTCGGCGACCTCGCTCTACAACATCGACCCGGCCAAGTCCGGCGTCGGCGCGCTCAACATCAAGCTGCCGAACGGCTCGCAGGTGGACGTCGTCGCCAACAACGTGGTCTCGTCGGGGCAGATCGCGGCCGATCTGAAGTTGCGCGACGAGACGCTGGTGCAGGCGCAGAACCAGATCGACCAGCTCGCCGCCACGATGGCGAGCGCTTTGTCCGACAAGACCACGGCCGGCAGCACCGTCTCCGGCCCGCCGGCCGGTTTCGACCTGGAGCTTGCCGGTGCGTTGCCGGGCAACACCGTCAACATCACCTACACGGACACGGCCACCAACACGCAGCGCCAGATCACGCTGGTCAACGTCACCGACCCCGCGGCGCTGCCGCTTCAGAACACGACGAACGCCAACCCGATGCGGATCGGCGTCAACTTCGCCGGCGGCATGGGCGCGATCGCCTCTGCGCTCAACACCGCGCTGTCGGGCACGCATCTGTCGTTCTCCGCCGCCCCGTCGCCGGCGACCGCGACGACGTTGCGGGTGACCGACGACAACACCGGTCTTGCTAAGATCAACTCGGCCTCGACCACCAAGACGATCTCGTCGCTGACCTCGGGCAATCCGCAGCTGCCGCTATTCACCGACGGCGGGCAGGCGCTCTACACCGGCGCGATCACGGCATCGGGCTCGCAGATGACCGGCCTTGCCGGACGCATCGCCGTCAACACGCAGCTGGTCGCCGACCCGACCAGGATGTCGGTCTACAACACCTCGCCGGTGACGCCCGCGGGCGACACCACGCGTTCGGACTATCTCTATTCCCAGCTCACCAGTGCGGTGTTCTCCTATTCGCCGCAGAGCGGTCTCGGCTCGGCGACCCAGCCCTTCACCGGCAGCGTCTCGAACTTCCTCCAGCAGTTCCTGAGCGTGCAGGCCAACGCCGCGACCCAGGCGACGCAGCTTCAGCAAGGCCAGAGCGTGGTGGTCTCGACGCTTCAGGCCAAGTTCGACTCGACCTCCAAGGTCAACCTGGACGCGGAGATGTCGAACCTGATCCAGCTGCAGAATGCCTACGCCGCCAACGCCCATGTCATGTCGGTGGTGCAGAGCATGATGAACACGTTGATCCAGGCTCAACTGTAAACAGTAACAGGGCTCTGAAACATGTCGATCGCCAGCATCAACTACTCCTCGTCGATTCTCGGCGCCCAGATCCGCAACATCAATCAGCAGCTCACCGACCTCTCGACGCAGCTTTCGACCGGCAAGCTGTCGCAGAACTATTCCGGCATGGGCACCAACGAGGGCTTTGCGATCGCCGGCCGCGCGCAGCTCTCCAACATCGCCGCCTATACCGACACGATCACCAACGTCAACGTCAGCATCAACCTCGCCAACACCGCGCTGCAATCGCTGACCAAGATCCGCAGCACGGTGCAGACGGGCTCCGCCAACACCGCGCAGGATCTCAACGTCAACGGCCAGACGATCGCGCAGAACACCGCGGCGGCTCAGTTCGGCTCGATGGTCGGCGTCCTCAACACGCAGACCGGCAACCGCTATCTGTTCTCCGGAACGGCCGTCAACACCCAGTCGGTGGCCAATGCCGGCGACATCATCAACGGCACCACGACGCAGGCCGGCTTCAAGATCGTCATGGCCGAGCGCCAGGCCGCGGACTTAGGGGCCAGCGGCATGGGCCGCCTGGTGCAGACGCAGCCGACGGCAAGCTCCGTGCAGGTGTCGGAGGACGTCGCCGGGTCGCCGTTCGGCCTCAAGATCAAGGCGGTGTCCTCGACGCTATCAGGCGCGACCGTCACCGGCCCGAGCGGCTCGCCGGTGTCGTTCTCGGTCGATCTCAACGGCGTCAATCCGAACAACGGCGACAAGCTCAGCATTCAGTTCACCCTGCCGGACGGCACGACCGAGCAGATCGACCTGACGGCGTCCTCGGCGATGCCGACGCCGCTCGGCAGCTTCGCGATCGATGCGAGCACGCCCGTCAACCCGAACAATACCGCCACGAACCTCAACACGGCGCTCAACACCGCGATCCAGAAGCTCGCCAACACCTCGCTGGTGGCGGCATCGGCGATCGTTGCGGGCGACAACTTCTTCAACACCGCGAGCTCTGCGATCGGCACCCCCGTCAACAACCAGGCGGCGCCGGCGACCCCGGTCACCGGCGCGACGGCGCTGTCGGGCGCGAGCCCCTCGGACTCGATCTCGCCGGGCTTCGTCGCGGGCGATACCATCACCGTCAACGGCACCACGCTGACCTTCGTGGCCTCGGGCGCGACCGGCAACCAGCTCAACGTCACCGACAGCATCCAGACCCTGCTGAGCAAGGTCGACGCGATCACCGGGACGTCGAAGCCCTCGACGGTCCATGGCGGCTCGATCACGATCAACACCGACGATGCGGCGAGCCTCAACATCACGACGTCGAACACCGGCGCGCTGAGCGCGCTCGGGTTCGGCTCGACGCCGGTGACCGCCACGCAGCCGCCGCTGCGCGTCGGCTCCTCGCCGGCGAGCTCGGCGACCACGCTGGTGAACGGCTCGGCCACCACCGTGAAGTGGTACCTCGGCAATGACGGGCCCGGCTCGCCGCGCTCGACCGCGATGGCGCGGGTCGACGATGCCGTGACGGTGCAGTACGGCGCCCAGGCGAATGAGGATGCGATCCGGCGGCAATTGCAGGCGATCGCGGTGTTCGGCACCTTCTCGACCTCGCCGACCGGGCAATATTCGGGCGGGCAGGTCTCGGCGCTGAGCTTGCGGGTGACCCAGGCGCTGACCCAGCAGCCCGGACAGCAGCGCATCGAGGACATCCAGACCGACATCGCTATGGCCCAGAACACGATGAAGGACGCAAGCACGCGCCAGACCCAGGCCAAGGCGCAGCTCCAGACCGTCATCGACCAGGCGGAATCGGCGTCGCCCGACCAGGTCGCGAGCGAGATCCTGGCGCTGCAGAACGCTCTGCAGGCGTCCTACCAAGTGACCTCGAACCTGGCGCAGCTCTCGCTCGTCAAGTTCCTGTAAGGAGGCGTTAACACGCCGTTAACCATGCCTGTTTACCTCTTGGTGAGGAATGCGGCGGGGCGGAGCGATCGATGTCGGACAAGATGCAGCTGGTGGTGGCGACGCCTTGCTTCGGCGGGCAGGTGTCGAGCATCTATGCGAGCTCGATCTTCGCGCTGCAGCGGGCCGTGCACGGCATGTCCAATCTCGAGCTCAAGGTTCTCTTGCGGGACGGCGACGCGCTGATCACCCGTGCGCGCGCCAATCTGGCCGCGATGTTTCTGGACGATCCGAAGGCGACGCATTTCCTGTTCATCGATGCCGATATCGGCTTCAAGCCGGAGCAGGTGTTCCGCCTGATCGAATGCGGCGCGGACGTCGTCGCCGGCTGCTATCCGATCAAGCGGGTCAACTGGGACAAGGCCGCGCGGGCGATCCAGGCAGGTCGGGCCGACGTGCCGGCCGCCTCGCTCGACTACGTGCTCGAGATCGAGGATCCCGACCGCATCGTGGTGGTCAACGGATTCACCCGCGTGCGCTATGCCGGCACCGGCTTCCTGATGATCCGGCGTCACGTGCTGGAGGCGATGTGCCGCCACCCGGACTATGCGAGCCTGCAATTCTTCCGCGAGCA
The DNA here is from genome assembly GCF_016031655.1 of Bradyrhizobium glycinis. Taxonomy (GTDB): domain Bacteria; phylum Pseudomonadota; class Alphaproteobacteria; order Rhizobiales; family Xanthobacteraceae; genus Bradyrhizobium; species Bradyrhizobium glycinis. The sequence continues at coordinate 6,410 of NZ_JACCHQ010000006.1, read as the reverse complement.
TTCGAACGATACGCTGGCGGCGAGCCGGAACCGGTTCGCGCTGTTCGAATGTATCATCGATCCGGCGACCGGCACGTATCTGTCCGAGGACTTCGCCTTCTGCAAGCGCTGGACCGACATCGGCGGCGAGATCTGGGCCGACATTCAGAGCCCGCTCGACCACGTCGGGCCGTCGGTGTTCCACGGCGACGTCGCCTCGCAATTCGCAGCCGCGCCTGCGGCGGCGGCCGATGCCGCGGCGTGAGCCCTTCGGGATGAGCGGCGGCGCATCCCCTCGGCCTGAGATGCAACGCGCCGCCGACGGCGGCTCGCGTTATCGCCTGCGCGACCTCTTCACGCCGCTCGACACGCTGCTCGTTTCCGGCGGAGATCCGCGCCTGGCGCTCGATCCCACGGGCCGCGTCAACGCCTATGGCTGCCCGGCTTCACCGGAGCCGGAGGTCTGGAATTTCGCCTCCTCGACCGCGTCGACGATCTCGCAGGCGGCCTATGACCGAGCCGCGCTGGCGTGCGAAGAGCTGATGCACAAGTGCCTGCTCGACGAGGTCGAGCTCGCTTTCGATGCACGCTGCGAGGATATGCGCCACGAGCTGCGCGGTCATCTCCAGCTCTCGCCGCGCGTCGACGTGGTGTTCTCGCCATCCGGCACGGACTCCCAGCTCCATGCCCTTTTCCTGGCGAGCACGATGCTCGGCGCGCGGCCTGTGACGATCGTGGTCGGCGCCGACCAGACCGGCAGCGGCACGGCCCATACCGCGCGTGGACATCATTTCAGCACCCTGACGGCGAGCGGCTTTGCGGTTCGCAAGGACGGCGCGGTCGCGGGGCTGGCCGGCGCCAGCATCTCGCTGCCATTGCGCGCGCCGGGGGCCGGGATCGCGATGCGCGCCGATGCCGATGAAGCGGTGCTGCATGCGGTCGAGGCCACGATCGCGCAAGGCGCGCCCGTGCTGCTCCAGATCATGGATTGCTCCAAGCTCGGATGGCGTGCACCCAGCACGGCCTGCCTCGACGACATCGCGCGACGCTGGCCGCGCAAGGTCCAGATCGTCATCGACGCCTGCCAGGCCCGGCTCGGCCGCCGGCGGCTGCGCTCCTATCTCGACCGCGGCTATATGGTGCTGATCACCGGCTCAAAATTCTTCGGCGGACCTGCCTTCAGCGGTGCGCTGCTGGTGCCGAAGGGCCTCTCGCGATCGATCGATCGCATCGAGGGAATCGCGCCTGGCATCTTCGACTACGCCGGCCGCTGCGACTGGCCGATGGCCTGGACGGCGCTGCGTTCGCGCTTCGAACGTCGTCCGAATTTCGGTCAATGGCTGCGCTGGGAGGCGGCGCTGGCCGAGATCGGCCGCTACTACGCCGTGCCCGCGGCTTTCCGCGCCGGGATGCTCGCCGAGCTCGCTGCCGGCATCGACAGCATGATCGCATTGTCGCCGTCGTTGCGCGCTGTTTCGGCCACGACCCACGTGGCCGGCATCGACGACGAGGAATTCGCGCAACCGACCATCTTTCCGTTCATGCTGCTGCGCGGCGGCAAGCCAGTGTCTATTGCCGACACCACTTCTGTTCATCGCGCGCTGGCGCGTGACGTCAGCGAAGAGATCAACGGCAGCGCGGAGGACCGTCAGGTCGCCGCGCAGCGCTGCCTGATCGGCCAGTCGGTGCGGCTGGAGCGGCAGGACGAGACGCCGCAGGCCGTGCTGCGCCTCTGCGTCGGCGCGCGGCTCGTGACTGAGGCCTGGTCGCCGGACAGGGCGGAGGCGCAACACAATGTGCAGCACCTCCTCGACCAGATCGCCCACGTCCTGGTGAAGATCGAGCTGCTGCTCGCCGGTGGCGCAGCGGCGGCCGTGCCGGTAAAGTCCGCGTTCGAGGTGTGAGATGCAGCATCCGGTTTCCGCGCCGGTCGGCCTCGCCGCAGCGAACTATGCCGACCGCATCGGCTTTGCAGAGCTGACGCGCCGGGCCTTCGAAGGCGTCGATCTGCATCCGTTGCGCGACCAGCTCGTCGCGCGCATCGCGGCGGGGACCGCGCTGGCGGGCGAGGGGCTGGACCTGTCGTTGATCACCCAGCTGCTGGGCGACAAGGATCGGGGGCTTGCGATCCAATCCGAGGTGCTGGCCTTCCATCAATTGTTCCGAACGCCTAGCGCGGCTCCGAAGTCGGGCCTGCGCCTGCTCGCGCTTGCAGCCGACATCGACATGGGCGGCAACACGCCGATTGATTTCCTGCTCGAAGGCTCCGATGTCGAGCTGTTGACCCTCTATGTGATCAAGGGCGTCGGTTTGCCCGAGACCTTGCCGGAGCACGACGTGGCCATCGTGGTCGCGTCCGATTCCGAGGAATGCCGTGAGGCGCTCGCGCTGATCGAAGAGGCCGCGCCGCACTGGCCGCGGCCGCTGCTCAATCGCCCCGATCGCATCGGCAATCTCGATCGCGACAAGCTGTATCGGCTGCTGATGGACGTGCCCGGCCTCGACATTCCCGCGACCATCCACGCAACGCGCGCGCAATTATCGGATCTCGCGCAGGCGCGGATCGCATGCGAGGACATTGCGGGCGAATTGCACTTTCCGATGATCGCACGGCCGCGCGGCTCGCATGCCGGCGTCGGGCTCGCGAAGCTCGACGATGCGGCAGCTATCGCGGCCTATCTCGCCGAACGGAAAGAGCAGGACTTCTTCGTCGCACGCTTCGTCGATTATGTGAGCCCCGACGGGCTCTACCGCAAGTATCGCCTCGCCATCGTCGACGGCAAGCCGTACGCGTGCCACATGGCGATCGCCGACCGTTGGGACATCTGGTATCTCAACGCGTACATGGCCTTCAGCGAAGAGAAGCGGGCCGAGGAAGCCGTCTTCATGCGCGACTTCGACCATGCCTTCGGCGCGCGCCACGGAAACGCGCTGGAGGAGATGAGCCGGCGCGTCGGCCTCGACTATTTCATCGTCGATTGCGCCGAGAACGCGGCCGGCGAGCTTCTGGTGTTCGAGGCCGACAACACCGCCGTCGTGCACAACATGGATTCGCCGGTCGTGTTTCCCTACAAGCCGCCGCAGATGCGCAAGATCTTTGTCGCGTTCACGGCGATGCTGTCGCGGCACGCAAAGACGGGCAGGGAAAGCGCAGCATGAACGAGATCATCCGCAATACGCAAAGCTCCGTCACGGATACCCCGCTCGATCCGCAGGACTGGAGCGAGTTTCGCGCGCTGGCCCATCGCATGCTGGACGAGACGATCGACGGCATCGCCAACGTCCGGGCGCGCCCCGTCTGGCGGCCGATCCCAGATGACGTCCGCGCGGCATTCAGGTCGGACGTGCCGCGCGAGGCGAGCGACCTCGCCGAGGTCTATCGCGAATATTCCGAGCATGTCGCGCCCTATGCGACCGGCAACGTCCATCCCGGCTTCATGGGCTGGGTGCATGGCGGCGGCACCGCCGTCGGCATGATCGCGGAGATGCTCGCCGCCGGCCTCAACGCCAATCTCGGCGGACGCGACCACATGCCGATCGAGGTGGAGCGCCAGATCGTCGACTGGATGCGCCGCCTGTTCCTCTTTCCCGAGAGCGCAAGCGGCGTCTTCGTCACGGGCACGTCGATGGCCAATCTGATGGCCGTGCTGGTGGCGCGCACCACCGCGCTCGGCACGCTGGCGCGGCAGCACGGCATCGGCAATGACGGTGCGCTGCTCACGGCCTATACGTCGCGGGCAGCGCATGGCTGCATCTCGAGGGCGATGGACATTGCCGGGCTCGGCACCGATGCGCTGCGCAAGATCGCAGTCGATGCCGATCATCGCATCGACGTTGCCGCATTGCGCGCGCAGATCGCGGTCGATTGCGAGGTCGGCTTCAAGCCTTTCCTGGTGGTCGCATCCGCCGGCACGGTCGATATCGGGGCGATCGACGACCTCAGGGCGATTGCTGCACTATGCCGCGAGGAAGGAATCTGGTTTCACGTCGACGGCGCTTTCGGTGCGCTCGCAATCCTGTCGCCGGAGCTTGCGCCCCTGCTCGGCGGCATCGAGCTTGCGGATTCCATCGCACTCGATTTCCACAAATGGGGGCAGGTTCCGTACGACGCTGGCTTCCTGCTGGTGCGCGACGGCGAGCAGCATCGGCAGGCCTTCGCGCAGCCGGCGGCCTATCTCAGTCGCGCGGCGAGGGGGCTTGCGGCGGGCGCGGTCTGGCCTTGCGATCTCGGTCCCGATCTGTCGCGCGGCTTTCGCGCGCTGAAGACGTGGTTCACGCTGAAGACGTTCGGCACCGATCGGCTGGGCCGGGCAATCGCACGAAGCTGCGCGCTCGCCAGATATCTAGAGGCCCGGGTGCTGGCCGAACCGCGGCTGGAATTGCTGGCGCCGGTCAATCTCAACATCGTCTGCTTCCGCTACCGCAGCGGCGATGCGGTCAATCGCGAGATCGTCGCCGACGTCCAGGAGTCCGGCATCGCCGCGCCCTCGAGCACGACGCTGGACGGAAAGTTCGCGATCCGCGCCGCGATCGTCAATCACCGCACAGAGGAGGCGGACATCGATGCGCTGGTCGCGGCCGTGCTGCAGTTCGGTGGACAGCGGAGCGGCGGAGTGATCGAGGTCGACGCGCCGCCGCTTGCGGCGCAATAGCTTGACGAACGCCTGAAACGACAACGGCCCCGAAGGCGATCCGGGGCCGTTGTCGTTGGCGCGAATGCCTGTATTAGGCCGCGGTGCTGACGTCGTCCTTGTCCGCTGCCGCCTTGGGATGAGTGGCCTCGAACTGGTTGCGCAGCTTCTCCTCATAGGCGATCAGCTTGCGGGCTTCCTTCAGCGCCCGGTAGAGGTCGCCGTTCAGGATATTGTTGTTGATGCCTTCGATGATCGGCCAGGAGCTCGGCACCGCGGTGACGATGTCCCGCACCAGATTGAAATAAGTGCCGTGCTGGGTCTGCGGATCTGGGGAGATGTACATAAGCTGGACCGCCAGATAGACGAGCTTGGCAGGCGTGTTGGCGGTCTCCGGCGTGAGGATGTCGCGCTCGCGCAGGATCGGCACGTTCTCGCCATCGATCAGGAGACGGGCCCGCTGGTCGGTGTTGGTGATCACGGAATTGCCGACGATGATGCGTTCGTGCGGTTTGAGCTCGACCTTGAGGGCCATTCCTGTTCTCCATCAACGCTTTCGTAACCGAGCGTTCGTTGCGGCCTGTCAGGACGCGATTCTCGCTCGCAACTAGTTAACGAGCTGTAAATCTGGGCTTTTCGCGCCAAAAAGCTCAATGCTTTCAAGCGCGAGCTCCGTGCGGCGGTGCAGCCATGGGCGTTGCTTCCGGGACCGAATCACGCGTGACCGGGCAAAAGCGCGGGTTTCATTTCATGTTTCGTTAGAGGTCTCGGCGCCACGGTCCGCCGTCGCTGGGTCCATCGCGATCCAAGCAGACGTGTAACAGTAGCGTCGTTTACCAGAAAGGTAACAGAGTCATGTCCGGTATCGTCCTCTCCGCATCGGTTCGTCAGAACCTGCTGTCTCTCCAGTCCACCGCTGACCTTCTCGCCACCACGCAGAACCGTCTGTCGACCGGCAAGAGCGTCAACTCGGCCCTGGACAATCCCACCAACTTCTTCACCGCCCAGTCGCTCGACAACCGCGCCAGCGACATCAACAACCTGCTTGACGGCATCGCCAACGGCGTGCAGGTGCTGCAGGCTGCCAACACCGGCATCACCTCGCTGCAGAAGCTGATCGACTCTGCCAAGTCGATCGCCAACCAGGCGCTGCAGACCACGGTCGGCTATTCCACCAAGTCCAACGTCTCCGCCACCATCTCCGGAGCGACGGCGGCCGACCTGCGTGGCACGACGAGCTTCGCCAGCGCCACCGCGAGCAGCAACGTGCTCTATAGCGGCGCGGCCGGCGGCATCACCGCGGCGACCGGCACCAGCACGCTCGGCGCCAGCATCGGCGTCTTCGCAGGCACTGGCGCAACGACCGGCGCCGGCGGTACCACGACCCTGGAAGGCACCATCACCCTGATCGCCACCAACGGCACGAGCGCCAGCGGTCTGGCCGGCAACGCCCAGCCCGCCGACGGCGACACCCTGACCGTGAACGGCAAGACCATCACCTTCCGCGCCGGCGTCGCGCCGGCGGCGACCGGTGTTCCCGCCGGTTCGGGCGTCAGCGGCCATCTCGTCACCGACGGCAGCGGCAACACCACCGTCTATCTCGGTAGCACCGGCACGCCGGCAACGCTTGCAACCGTCGACGATCTGTTCACCGCGATCGATCTCGCCAGCGGCGTCAAGACAGTTGCCATCAGCTCCGGTGCTGCGACGATCGCCACGAGCGTCGGCCAGACCGCCTCGACCGTTGTGGGCGGCGCCGTCACGCTGAGGAGCTCGACAGGTGCGGATCTGACCGTCACC